>NZ_JACHEO010000001.1 GCF_014201505.1 Desulfoprunum benzoelyticum
AGATCTATACCGGCACCAATCAGATCACCCGGATGGTCACCGGCCGGGCCCTGCTGTTCACGTAACCCGGGGACAGGCCGATACGAACAGATACGTGTTTCAAGAGACCGTCGAGTCTCGCCCCTGCGCTCAGAAGTGGCGGCATCGGTAAAGCCGATGCCGTCATGTATCAGCCGTACACTTGCGTCGAGTGGGTGCTGATGTATCTGGTGCCACACAAGCTCGGCGCAACAAACTGCCCGATCAAATTCCGACTTTCAAATGGTGAAATTGCCACCATCATGGATGACATCAGCCCAGAAAAGAATGAACGTCATCGATTCTCACGTCCATTGAACACCAGCCCGGTACTGGACAAGCTCCTCCTTTCCCGCTCGCTTTTTCACCTCGACGATCCGTCATATTTTTCGTTTTTCAGCTACCTGCAATTTTTCGGAATACCACCTTTTTTTTGAAACGGTTGTGAGAATGGGCGATACGTGTCCCTTTTTCAACCGCAGACAATATGAACAAGACGTTACTATCGAGAAACCCAAAAAGGGAGTTGCGTTATGAAAGAGTTCAATCCGTTGATCGG
This sequence comes from Desulfoprunum benzoelyticum, assembly GCF_014201505.1. GTDB lineage: Bacteria > Desulfobacterota > Desulfobulbia > Desulfobulbales > Desulfocapsaceae > Desulfoprunum > Desulfoprunum benzoelyticum. The sequence continues at coordinate 578 of NZ_JACHEO010000001.1, forward strand.
CAAAATGCATTTGAAAGAGATCCGGCATCCGATGGTCGACCCGATATCGGCCATGCGGATCAAGAGAGGAAAAATCGTCACCGCTGAAGAGGCCATCGATCTTATCCGCGATAATGACACGATTGTCACGGCAGGCTTTATCGGGGCCGGATTTGCCGAGGAACTTGCCATCGCCCTCAAGGAGCGGTTCCTGGAGACCGGCCGGCCGAGAAATCTGACGCTGACGTATGCGGCAGGCCAGGGGGACGGGAAAACCAAAGGGCTGAATCACCTGGCCCAGGAAGGCCTGGTGGGAAAACTCATCTGCGGTCATACCGGTGTTTGCCCGGAACTGGGGAAACTGGTCTTCGAGAACAAGATCCTCGCCTACAACGTTCCCCTGGGGGTTGCATCCCAACTGTATCGCGATATCGCCGCCGGCAAGCCGGGCAATCTGACCCATGTCGGCCTCGGCACCTTTATCGATCCCCGGGTCGATGGCGGCAAGATCAACGAACTGACCAAGACCCAGGGTGAAGATATTGTCACGGTGATGAATGTCAAAGGCAGGGACTATCTGTTCTACCACGCTTTCCCCATCCATGTCGCCTTCCTGCGTGGGACGTCGGCCGACCCTGACGGCAACATCACCATGGAGAAGGAAGCCATGGTCCTCGATGCGCTGTCGATGGCCCAGGCTGTCAGGAACTCCGGCGGGGTCGTCATCGTCCAGGTTAAAAGGATTGCCGACAGCGGCACGCTCAATGCCCGTGATGTCATCATCCCCGGCATCCTGGTCGACTGCGTCGTGGTAGGCAAACCGGAAAACCATCTTCAAACGTATGGTACGTCCTATAGTGCGGCATTCAGTTGCGAGCAGAGGGTGCCGATGCAGGCGATCCCGCCGCTGGAAATGGGTTCTCGCAAGATCATTGCCAGACGAGCTGTATGCGAGTTGAAGCCCAACAGCATCGTCAACCTCGGCGTCGGTATTCCGGAAGGGGTCTCCCGGGTGGCCAACGAAGAACGGGTGCTGGAATATGCCACCCTGACCGCCGAATCGGGGATCATCGGCGGCCTGCCGATGGGAGGACTGGATTTCGGCGCCGGCATCAACGTCGATGCCCTGATTACCGGCAATTATATGTTTGACTTCTACGATGGCGGCGGGCTCGACATTGCCTTCCTCGGCATGGCGGAGACGGACGCGGAAGGGAACGTCAACGTCAGCAAGTTCGGGCCTCGGGTGACAGGTCCTGGAGGGTTCATCAACATCAGCCAGAATGCCAAGAAAGTCGCTTCGTCGGGACGTTCACCGCCGGTGGGCTCAAGACTTCGGTTGAGGACGGCAAGCTGTTCATCGACCAGGAAGGGCAGGAGAAAAAGTTCGTCCGCCAGGTGGAACAGAAAACGTTCAGCGGCAGGTACGCCGCAAGCATCCGGCAGCAGGTACTGTATATCACCGAGCGCTGTGTCTTCACCTTATGCGAGGAAGGGCTGGAACTGATTGAGATCGCTCCGGGGATAGACCTGGAGTCCCAGATTCTGGCACTGATGGATTTCAAACCGGTCATGCGCCGGCCGCCGAAGCTGATGGACGAACGACTATTCCGGCTCCGCCGCATGGGGATCAAGGACGACCTGCTGAACATCCCCGTCGAGGATCGTTTCACCTACCATCCGGAACAGAACACCATCTACATCAACCTCGAAAACTACTACATGAAATCGAGTGAAGATATTCAAGAGCTGAAAAGGGTCGTGGGGGCGATACTGGAGCCTCTCGGCCGGAAGGTGCACACCGTCGTCAACTACGACAACTTCAACGTCTCGCCGCATCTGGTCGACGAATACGTCGAACTGGTGAAGTACGCGGCACAATTCTACGAGAGCGTCACCCGCTATACGACCAGCACCTTCCTGCGGATGAAACTCGGTGATGAAATGCAGAAGCGGGGCGTTGCTCCCCACATTTATGAAAGCAGGGAAGAGGCGCGCAAGGCGATGGCCGACGTCTGAGTCGTCACAACAGATGATGGCAACCTCCAGGCAATGATGGTAGGATCATCGGCAGAGTGCCGGGACAACGACCTTTCCCGGCACCGGCCGCGTGATCCACAGCCAGATCGCCCTCCAGGTCGCCGAACGGGGAGAAGAACAATGACAGTCATCGATTTCCATGTCCATCTGGCCGACGCCCGGTACTTGAAGCCGGAGATCATGGCGTTCATGCGGGAGAACAATCCCGGTTACTGCCGGCACTTCGGCGGCGGGCCTCATCCCGAAGGGATCGTAGCCTATTTCGCAGCGCAAGGGGTGACTCGGGCGGTTATGCTCGCCGAGTACGCACCGAAGGCCACCGGGGTGGTGTCAAATGAAGCCATCGCCGGGTTTTGCCGCGATCACCAGGAACTGATCCCTTTCGCCTCCATCTCGCTCGAGACCGATGCCTCCTATGTGGATCAGGCCCGGCATGCCGTGGAGGAACTGGGCATGAAGGGTTTCAAACTCCTTCCCTCCTATCAGCATTTTTATCCCAACGATCCGGCATTCTTCCCGTTTTTCGATTACGTCCAATCACAGCGGTTGCCGGTCATGTTTCACACCGGTTCCTCGATTTTCCAGGGGACGCGGATCAAGTATGCCGATCCGCTGCTGCTCGACGATGTGGCCGATGAATTCCCGGAGCTGACCATCATCATGGAGCACGGCGGGCGGCCATTCTGGTATGACCGGGCAGCATGGCTGCTCACCAGACATCGCAACGTCCACATCGGCATCGCCGGGATCGCCACGCGCCATCTTCCCCGCTATTTTCCCAATCTCGAAAAGTATGCCGACCGCTTCCTGTTCGGGAGCGACTGGCCGGCGGTACCGCTGGATGTCGAGGGGCTTGTCGACAGGGTGCTGGCGCTGCCCTATTCAGTCGACACCAAGGCGAGCATCCTTTACGGCAATGCCGAACGGTTGTTGGGCCTCAAGAACTGAGATCTCGACTTCTCCCGCTGTCGTCCCGACCACCCCCAATGTCATCTCGACCGCCAGGGAGAGATCTCCAGCGACAAAGCCGAGTTTTCTCGCTGGTGCTTGAAAAAACAACAATAAAACCGTCATTCCATCCATTCCTTCTCCCTCTTCTCGACCTTCCCCCCTCCTTGTCATCCCGGCCGTAAGGAAGAAATCTCCATCGGCGGAAACGAGATTATCTGCCCTGCCTGCATTGCCGCGGTTTGGTCTGGTGGCGGCGATTACTGTCAGTATCTCTCTTTTTTCGTCGATTATTTCTTTTGCTTTGACAAAAATTACACCTTAGGTAAGGTTACACATTATATAGTTGTTCGTTAAATATTTATGCATTGCTGTGTTTGGGTGGCGGTTAGTCGGCGGGTGAACACCGATCAATCGATGCTGGCGATTACTTCCCGCGGCAGGAATAACAGGGGAGGAAGGCCAAAAACCGCCGGGCCGGCAGGAGTGTGTCGTGTAAGAGGTTGGTATGATAGATGTTCACAAGGCACAACAGATTATTCAGGCGGCAATCCCGGTTCTGGGAAGCGAAAGCGTGCCCCTGCTCGAGTCCCTGGGACGGGTGTTGGCCCGGGATATTGTCGCCACCGAAGATTCCCCGGGCACCGATATTTCGACCAAAGACGGTTTCACCCTCCATCATAAGTCGCTCACCGGGGCGTCGCCGCAATCCCCGGTCTTCCTCAAGATCATCGGCGAATCGGCCGCCGGCCGGCCGTGCGGGGCCGCAGTCAAGGCCGGCGAAGCGGTGCGGATCATGGCCGGCGGTATGGTGCCGGATGGGGCGGATACGGTCGTCGGCCTCGAGATTGTCACCGAGGACCACGGCTATGTCGTCTGCACCAGCGCGCCGAGGCGGGGGGGCAGTGTCCGTCTGCGGGGGGCGTTGCTCAAAAACGGCGAGACCGTCTTTCGCGCCGGCATGGTGGTCGGTCCGGCGGAGGTGGGGGTATTGGCGTCGCTGCGGCGGGCCTATGTCCCGGTGCATCGGCGTCCCCTGGTGGCGATTGCCACTACCGGCGATGAACTGGCGGACTTTCATGAGCCGGCCTCGCCGTCGAAAACCATGAGTTCCAACCTCTATGCCCTGGCGGCCCAGGTGCTGGAAGCCGGGGCGGTGCCGCTGTGCATCGGGATCGTCGGGGACGAACTGGAGACTCTGCAGACCCATCTCCGCGAGGCCCTCCATGCCGATGTCATCATCACCTCGGGCGGCATGTCCAAGGGCCGGTATGATCTGGTCCGGGAGTCCTTTGCCGCGCTGGGGATGGACATGAAGCTCTCGACCCTGCTCGGCAAACCCGGCAAGCCTGCGATCTTCGGCAAGATCGGCGCCAGTCTCGTCTTCGGGCTGCCGGGTAGCCCACCGGCGGCGATGATCTCGTTTGAGCAGTTCATCCGACCGGCGATCCTCAGAATGATGGGCCACGCCCGGGTGCCCTCTCGGTCGGCAGCCGATGACCGCCAGGAAGGAACCGGCGACGGCCTGTTTTCTTTGTACCAACTGTTCAAACAGGGGCGGGCGGCGATGCCGGCGGAAAACGGACCCTCGCCGATCCCGTTGAGAATGTCCTCGCCCTGACCAGATTCGCTATCCGTAGGTGGCATTGGGATAAGCCCGGCTACCGGTTCCGGAGCGTTGAAAAGCAAATGCGCCATAGATGGAGATGAGCACAGATGAGATACGCAGAGACAGGATATAACTTGGAAATTGACTTGGCCACCGGCAAGATCGAACGGGTGGAAACCGACCCGAATCTGCTGGGGCAGCATCTCGGGGGGCTGGGGACCAACGTCAAGCTGATGTGGGACCGGGTGCCCCCCGAGACCAAGGCCTTCGACCCTGAAAATCTCCTGATCTTCAGTAACGGCCTGTTGTGTGGCACCCCCGCCTTCAGCATGAACCGGACCGTGCTGTCCTTTGTTTCGCCGCAATCCGATCTGCTGGCCTACCCCATGATGGGCGGTTTCTGGGCGACGGAGCTGAAGTTCGCCGGCTATGACAAGGTCATCTTCCGTAACAAGTCACCGAAGCTGGTCTACATCTACATCAACAATGACAAGGTGGAAATACGGGATGCCGCCCACCTCAAGGGCAAAGGGGCGGTCGAAACGCAGGAACTGATCCGGGAGGAGTTGAAGGAGCCGAGGGCTCAGGTCGCCGCCATCGGCCTGGCCGGGGAGAATCGGGTCTTTACCGCCTCGATCGAGCAGGGCCGGTCGAGTGCCAGCCGCCTCGGCGGCGGCGCCGTCATGGGCGATAAAAACATCAAGGCGGTCGCCGTTCGGGGCACAAAAGACGTCAATCTCGCCCGCGGGGCCGAGTTCATGGCCCACATGAAGGACATAACAAAATACATTCATTACAGGAATAACAATCCCCTGCCGGGTGTCATGACCATCCTCTCCGGCATCGGCTCGCCCCAGGAGATGAAGCACACCGATGAAAAGTGGCACACGGAGAGTTTTGCCTGGGGCAACGCCCGCAAACGACGAAAAGACTTCTGGACCAAGGACATCGAGAAAAGCTGGAAAGAAACGCAGGACAATGCGATCAAGCGCTTTGTCAGTTGCTTCAACTGCCCGCAGCAATGCGGCGGCTTGATCACCCATGGCGACGTATCGAGTTACATGATGAAATGTTTCTCGAAACTGACCTACCTGATGGGCGCCTATGTCGATGATCTGGACTTCGGTTTCAGGATCGCCAAACGGGCCTTCGAGTACGGCGTCGACTCCTTCTCGACGCCGCAGATCCTGGCCTTCGCCGTCGAGCTGTATGAGGCCGGCATCCTGACCGACAAGGATTTCGAGGGGTGTCCGACCGACAAGGAGGGCCGGTTCGTCTGGCTCCTCGACCGGCTGGTGCGGAGAGAGGGAATCGGTGATGTCCTGGCCGACGGCACCTACTGGGCCGCCCGCAAGATCGGCAACGGCGCCGAGGCCTACGATCACAATACCGTCAAGAAGCACGAGCAGATGAACATCAAACTCGGCATGCTCGACCCCCTGTATTACCTGATGTACGCCACCAACGAGAAGATCAGCATCACCCAGATCGAGGGTAACTGGCCCCAGGGCGCGTTCCCCTCGCGGGAGGATCGGGAGGCGTTCGTGGCCGACTGGCCCCAGCTCCCCGACGACAAGTTCAAACAGTATTTCCTCGACTGGAACCCGCGCGGCGAAAATTCCAATCCCTATTACCCGACGCCGCAGATGTGCAGTGAAATAGTGGACTGGATGGAGATGCTGCACAATGTCGACGATGCCATCGGCCTGTGTGCGGGGATGGGATCGTTCTGCCTGAAACCGCCGTATCACATCCACAACTATCCGAAACTGATTTCGGCCGCGACCGGAATGGATCTCGATGAAGAGGGCCTGAAGAAGATCGTCAGCCGCAGCCGCAACCTGCACCGGGCCTTCAACAACCGCCGGGGCATGACCCGGGCGGATGAAAAACCGCCCGAGGATCATTGGAAACATCGCTTCCCCGAGTATGAAGAGCAACTCCTCAGCACGTACTACACCTATAAAGGCTGGAATCATGACGGTGTCCCGACACGGGAGAAATTGATGGAACTGGATTTGGGCTATGTCGCCGATGACCTGGAAAAGAGAGGAATTTTGAAAGATGGCCAAAATAAAGAAGATAATTAAGACAATCACGGTCGATGCGGATAAGTGCAACGGCTGCCGGAGCTGCGAGGTGATCTGCTCCGCCTTCCATTCCACGCCGAAGTACAGCACCATCAACACGGCCAGGGCACGGATTCACGTGACGACCCACCGTCTGAAAAACATCTGGCTGCCGGTTTTCGCGGGGGACTATGTCCCGGCGGAATGCGGTTGCCGCGATAAGTATCTGCTTGACGGCAAGGAATACAGTGAATGCAGCTTCTGCCGGGCGGCCTGCCCCTCACGGGATCTGTTCAAGGAACCGGATTCCGGACTGCCCCTCAAATGCGATATGTGCGAGGGCGAAGCAACACCGCTGTGCGTCGAGTGGTGTCTCAACGACGTCCTGACCTATCAGGAGCGGGAAGAGGAGGTCGAAGAACCGGTTATGATGGGAGATCTCGAGAAGGGACTGGAGTCCCTGGTCGCCAGATTCGGGCTGGACAAGCTCACCGGTTCTCTGACCCGTCTGTCGCGGAAGGATTGAGGGGAAATCGTCCGCTCGCCCCGTCGCCGGCCGGCCATCGGCGGCGCTGTTCCGGCTTGGAACCGTGAAGGGGATTTCCGGAGCGACCACATCCCTGGGGGCGAGCGATCTGGTGTTGAGGTCGAGCCGCTCCTCGGGGAACAAGGTGACTTGAGTTGTGAGAAAGTCTACGGCACACGTTCAGCAGTTGCAGAAGATGTATTCCCTTGACAACGGCAGATTGCAGGGAGAAGCCGGGTGGGAGAAATTTCCCCTCTTCTGGTTCATCCTGTTCCTGTCGTACCAATGCACCCGGAAATGCAGGTACTGTTATGCCCTCAACCAGGCCGGGGTCGGCAGACAGCGGCTGGAAATGGATGAGGATACATTTGCGGTGCTGCTCGATTGGATTCCGGATGTCTGGAGACGGAACAACGTCAAGGTCAACATCGTCAACTTTCTGGGCGGCGAGCCCCTGCTGCGGACCGATCGGATCAGAAAGGTCATGGATGTCGTCTACAGCCATACCGATGGGATGCAGGGGCTGGTCAACACCAACGCCGATCTGGTCGATACGGTCAATTGGGACGATCTTGAATCGATCCAGTGGATGACGGTCAACATTGCCGACACGAGCCTGGAAGAGCTGGCGCGACGGATGAACGTCATCCGGCAAAGGTCGAATGTCATCAATCAGACCATCGCCGCCACCCTCGATGAGGTCAATCTCGAACGGGTTGTGGACATCACCCGTTTCGGGATGGAAAACGGCTACCGGTTGCGGTTCTACAAGAATCTGTTTGCAGCACCTGGTGGTGAATATCATCGAAAATTGTTGAAGAAATATCACGAAGTCGTTGATCTGCTGGAAAAATACATCGCTCGCGGCTTCAATGTCCATACGACGTTTCTCATTGATATTCTCATCCCCTCCTGGGACCTTCCCTCCAGCCCTTATCCCTGCGGCAGGAGATTGGCCGTGGTCTTTCCCGATGGAACGATCGGCCCCTGCATCCGTAACCACGGCTTTACGACCGGAACCATACTTGATCCGGATCCGCTGCGCCGCCTGCAGTGCGCGATGTTTCACTATGACGGGACAAGATCGGACCTGCCGGAAGATTGCCGGGAATGCCCCAGTAGAGATGTCTGCCAGGGTGGATGTCCGAATGACAAGTTACTGGTGACCGGAAACAGTGCGGGCAGATCGGTTGCCTGTGACCTGCACCGGGAGATTATTCCCCGGTTGCAGCACCTGGATAGTCTGCAACGGCGCTCCTGACCTGCCTTGTGCGCCCCCTGAACCTGCTGATACAAGGAAAACATGGCTTTCATACCCGATACGATCGCCACCTGGCGGATGATGCAACCGGAAACCCGTGACAGGGCGACGGGCGAGATCATTCCAGGCCGGTTTGAACTGGTGGAGATACCGGCGCCCGAATTGGCCGCCGGAGAGGTGCTGGTGGAAATCGCCGGCTGCGGCGTCTGCGAATCGGATCTCGGGTTCTTCTACGATGGCATCCCCACCGCCGGAATTCCGCCGGTGACGCTGGGACATGAAATTTCCGGAATCGTGGTGGCCGGCGAGACTTCCTGGCTCGACAAGGAGGTCGTCATTACCGGTTACGGCACCGGAATCCATGGGGGATTTGCCAGCCACATTGCGGTGCCGGCCGGTAATCTGTGCGAAATTACACATCGTGGAAACATCCCCCTGGAGCACATGGCGGCGGTTGCCGATACCGTCGCCGCATCTTTTCAGGCTGGCAGAAGAGCGGCGGTAACGGGCGGGGACAATGTGGTCGTGATAGGTGCGGGGGGGAGGGGGCCGTTCATCGTGCAGATGGCCAAGGCCTTCGGGGCGGCAACCGTGATGGTCGTCGATGTCGTGGACAGCCGTCTCCACAGGATGCTGACCTGTGGCGCCGATGCTGTCATCACCGCCGTCGGCAAAGCGCCGGAGGAGGTGGCCGCCGAGGTGCGGCATCTTCGGGAGACGCACGGACTGCCGACCTCCGGGTGGAAGATTTTCGAGGCCACCGGAACCAGTTCCGGCCGGGAAACGGCACTGGCCCTTGTCGGCGAGGGTGAAAGACTCATCCTCGTTGCCTCCGACACGGCCACCGGTGAATATGCGATGAGCCCATTCCCCGCACTGGATGCCGAAATCATCGGTATCGATGGATGCCCGCCGGACGTTTTTCCCCTGGTTCTGGACATGGTGAGCTCGGGGAAGATTGTCCTCGGTCCATTCGTGCAAACCCGCCCGATGAGCTGGATCCGGGAGGCGTTCGCGGAGGCACGTGGAACACCTCCGGCCAGGCACACCATTCTGACGGCCGATGATATCGGTCTGGAGGATTGCCCGGAGCCCAAGTCCTGCCGGTAACGTGGTGTTCCATGCGTTTCGCTGATCATTGGCAAGCTGCTTTCCGCCGCTGTGCTGCCATCGAATACATCTCACCGAATCCCGGCAGGAAAAAATGAGAAACCTCGTAAATTTCCGAGCTGTTGGTTGTTCACTGTTCTGGTTCACTGTGGCCAGGGAAGCGCAAGCATCCTGAGGATATAGTGCAACTGAACATGAAACCAAGGAGGAACAGATGACATGTAAGAAAATTTTGCTCTGCGGGGTGCTGATTTCCGGCCTGGCAGGCGTCGAGGCGGTGGCCGCGGCAGAAACCGTGCCGGGGGCGGCGGTTGAACCTGAGAAGGTCAAAAAAATGCGAGGGGCCAGTGGTACGCCGGTCAACTCCGCCATCGCCGGCGGAGCGATCGTGCCGAAGGGAATGCTGTCGAGTGCCTTGAATTTTTCCTACCGCGACAAGGATGATATCGTCGACAATAACGGCAACGGGGCGAGAACGTCTGAGAATGAATTGTTCCTGCTGAAATTGCGGTACAGCCCGACCGATCGTTTCGAGATCGCCTTCGTACCGGGGTACGTCAACATCGATCGTGATGCCTTTGGTCCCAATGGGTCGGATAGTATCGATGGGTCAACGGATTTTGCCCTTGCCGGCAGCTATGCCTTTTTTTCGCAACGGCTCGGCGATCCTCTCAGCGCCGCCGTTATCCTGGGTGTCAACATGCCTACCGGTCAGGAGGGGGTCGATCATCCCCCCGGCAGCGATGTCTGGTCGTTTAACGGGAAAATCGGGATAACGAAGGTCTGGCATCCCAACCACCGCGTCGACTGGGACCTGGGCATCGTCCAGCCGACGGAAACCGGCAATCAGGGGTTCAAGAAGGACACCGTCTGGTCGACGACCGGCAGCTATCACTACGTCTTCAACCCCAGGTTCGATCTGGGCCTGGAATTCACCGTCGAGAACACCAATGACTGGGAGCGCTACGGCGCTGACCTGAACAACGGCGGCATCGAGGTCTATGCCGGGCCGACGGCGAACTATGTCATCCCGAAATGGAATATGTGGCTGGGCGCCGGCCTGTTCTTCCCCGTCGTCAGGGAGTACGACATCCCGACGGCAACCGATGATATCCAGGTAGAAGTCAAGCTCGGCAAGGTCTGGAGCTGGTAAGACAACACGGCATGATCTTCCTGCTCAAATCCGTTTGGGCAGGAAGAATGGTCGTTTGACCAGCGAGATCCCGCCCGGCGGACAACCGGATCATTTAATGCCGTGCTTGACGGCAAAACGCATCAACTCCGCCGAACTCTTGAGCCCCAGGGTCTCCATCATGCTGTACTTGTGAAATTCGACCGTCCTGGCCGAGATCCCGAGGAGAGTGGCGGCCTCCTTCACCGAAAGGCCCTCGGCGATCAGCTGCAGGACCTCGCGCTGGCGCGTGGTCAGCCGGGCCAGCTCCGCTCCCGGCTCCTCGCCACTGGGGCGATTGCGTTGATAATTGAGCAGTTCACCGGCCAGCAGCGGGGTGATGTAGGTTCTCCCCTTGAGGGCGCTGCTGATGGCGGTCAGCAGTTCTGACGGGGCCGAATGTTTGAGCACATAACCGGACGCCCCGGCCTCGAAGGCGCTCGCGGAGTAGGCGACATCGAGGTGCATGGTCAGAAAGACGACGGCGACATCCTTGTTTTTCTTCTTCAATTGCCGGACCGCCTCGATCCCGTTCAAGAGCGGCATCGACACATCCGCCACCACCACGTCCGGCATCAGCCTGTCCGCCGCCTCCAGCAGAGCCCGGCCGTCTTCGACGATCCCCACCAGTTGATAGTCCGATTCCAGCAGACCGCGCAGCCCCTCGGCCACCATGCGATGGTCGTCAGCAAGCAGTATTCTCGGCTTTTTCATCCTCCCCCCTGTGTACAGGAACCGACAGCGTGATCACCGTTCCATTCCCCGGTTCGGAACTGACGGTGAATTCCCCTTTGACATACTGTACCCGCTCCCGCATGCTGGCCAGGCCGATACCGGGCGTATGGCGGGCGCATTTTGGTTCAAAACCGGCGCCGTCGTCCTCGATGGTCGCCAGCAGCCGGTTGGCCGAGCCTTTGAGGAAGACGTCGACGTGCCGGGCGTGGGCATGCTTGGCAATGTTGCGCAGGCCTTCCTGGATGACGCGATAGATACACAGGGCAGCGTCCGGCGACAGGTTTTCCGGCAGAGCCTCGTAGTGGCAGGTCACCGGGATGTCCTCCCGGTCGGAAAAGTTGGTGCAGAGCGAGTTGATCGCCCGTTCCAGGCCGAGATCCTTGAGGATCGCCGGGTGCAGTTCTCTGGAGAGGGCGTGGATATCGTCGGAAAGATTGATCACCTGCTTCTTGATGTGGCCGATCCTGTCCCGCAGCGGGGCTGGTTCGAGCTGCGCCGAGTGGAGCTCGAGGGTGCCGGTTTCGATCGCCAGTGCCGCGAGTCGCTGGGCGTAATCGTCGTGAAACTCGCGCGACAGACGGCTCAGCTCTTCTTCCTGAGAGGAGATCAGACGGCCGGCCAGTGTCTGCAGTTCACTCCGGCTGTCCTGCAGGGCGGCCTCGGCCTTTTTGCGCTGCCGCAGGTTGAACACCAGGCCGACGATCAGCAGCGTCTGCAGGGCCAGCAGAACGACGACGCCGATGATATACCGTTTGTACAGATCCCAGAGCGATGCCTCGCGAAAGAGGATGGTGCTGTCCTTGGGCAGCAGTCTCTCGGCGATGTTGTGGCGCTGGAGTTGTCGCCAGTCATACTGGGTGAGGGCGATGTCGTCGGGGGTGATGAAGGGCGAATCGCCGGGAGGCTGGGCGCGCAGGATGCGCAGGGCCATTTCTCCTGCCTTCCTGCCTTCGAGGCGCAGGGAAATCAGCGGCCCGCCGATGATGCCGTCGCCCAGGTAGGATTCATAGGGGCCGAAGATGGGCAGATCGGTATGGGCGGCAATCGAGCGCAGTACATTGCGCGGTACGTAACTATGACCTTTGCCGTCGACGAACAGGGTCGAATAGAAAATGATCGAATCGGGAGAAAGTTTTTCTACCCGTTCAAGGATATCACCCAGCCCCAGACCGGTGAGGTCGGTAAATTCCACCTTTGGCGTCACTGCCGCGAGGGCTTTACGGAGGGCGGCGGATCGGGCACGATCGTTTTCGAAGGATCCGGCAATCAGGACGGCGTGTGCCGTGTCCGGCTTGAAACGGAGGGCCGATTCGACCAGATACTGCGACACGGCAGCCGGTTCCAGCACCCCGCTGACTCTCTCTTTCAGGGGTGAGGTGAGAAGAGGCTCGCTGAGCGACTCGGGAATGGAGCACATGACGATCGGGATGCCGGAAAAGAGCTTGTCGCCGTACTCCATCAGAAAATATGCCGCCGGCACATCAACGCAGACCACCAGGTCGATATTGCCGCCAACGTAGCGGTTGTGGAGGAGGTTGGCCAGCGCCGTGCGCTGCGGCATATCGCGAAAACGGGAGAGATCGAGATATTCGGAATACAGCTGGACCGATCTCCGGTTTTCCTTGCCCAACCCTTCCATCAGGCCCTGTTCCACCATCTCGGTAGCCGGGAAATCACGTGGCTGCGAATAGAGGACAACCACCTGCTTCTCCCTGGTGCCATTCGGTTGGGGCTCGGCGGTGAGCGGAGCGGGACGGCCGATGAGGAGTATCGCCATCAGGACCACGACGATGTGAACAACGTTGGGGGAAAGTGACCCTGGTGATTGTTTTCCAGACATGCTTGTTTCGCTCCGGCCGGTGCGGGAGTGCCGCTTTTTTGAATTTGAAACTGTATTCTACAGGATAAGGGGGAAAAATGGAAAAATGCTCCAACGGCGGAAGGAATTTCCGACCGGGCCTACTCGGAGTCGAAAAAAGCAGGAGAGGGAAGCCGGATTGCAGGTCCGGTTTCCCTCTCCGATGGCCCGTACGTCAGGATGATGATTATTCGATCTCTTCCAGGCTCTTGCCGCCGGTGCGCTGGCCCCAGAGCAGCAGCGGGATGATCGGCAGGAAGAAGAGGACAGCCACCGAGGTGAAGATACCGGCAAACCCATACGCCTGATGGATTATCGGGATCAGCGGCTGCGAAGCGGAGACCGACAGCCGAGCCAGGCCGTTGTGGAAACCGGTGGCGGTGTTGCGCATCCGCGTCGGGTAGGATTCGGCGGTATAGGAGAACAGGATGAAGTTCAAGGCCATGTTGAAGACCGTGACGGTGAAGCCGAGGAGGGTCAGCATCACCAGGCTCTTCATGCCGCCGAAGACCAGGGCGGCGACTGCTGCCAGGACGCCGAGGATGGCGAGGGGTGTCTTCCTGCCGCCCATATCGGAAACGAGCGAGTTGAGGAAGCAGCCGACCGGCACGCCGATGCTGATGATGGTCATTGCGGTGAGGCTTTCCTTGACCGAGAAGCCAAGCATCTTCAGGAGCTGGGTGGTCCAGGTTGTCAGCAGGAAGCCGGCCGGGGTGATGCAGATGAACAGCAGCATGATCAGCAGGGTCCGGCCGATGTATTTCTTCGTGAACATGCCGGTCAGCACTTCCATGACCGAAATTTTCGGCTGCACCGATTTGGCGGCCTCGGAGAGGTCGATGTCCTTACCGGTCAGGTAGGTGACGATTTCCTCGGCCTCCTTGACGCGGCCGTGGGCCACCAGCCAGCGTGGCGATTCCTTGAGATACTTGAGACCAAGGAGAAAGGGAATGACGCCCAGGCCACCGGCGTAAAAGATCAACCGCCAGGCCTCGTCAGCCATGGGGATGACCATCCGGCAGACTAGGGCGACCACCGGTACGGCGCAGAAGCCGATGGCGGCGACCCGGCCCTGCCACATGCCGCGGGTCTGGCACGGCGCCATTTCGGCGATATAGGCCTGGGAGGTGACCATCATGCAGAACACGCCGAAGCCGGTGAGGGCCCGGAAGATGGTGAAGATAACAAAATTGTCGGTGAAGCCGGTGATCACCGAACTCACCGAGAAGATGACAATGGAGATGAGGAAGGTCTTGCGCCGGCCGATGAAGTCGGAGATGACGCCGCCGAGGAAGCCGCCCGAGGTCATGCCGATAAAGTACCAGAACAGGATCGTGGCGATGTCGGTGGGTTTGAGGCCCCAGGACTGGGCGATGGCCGGGGCGGCAAAGCCGAAGTTCCAGTTGTCGAACTGCTCGAAGAAATACGCGGCCATGATGATGAAGAACAGCAGCGCATGGATGCCGCGGACGGGGATGCCGTCGAAGTAGTTGTTGACAAACCGGCCTTCGGTTTTTCCCACGTCGAGGACGCAGGGGGTCTGGTCATTCAGTTCGAATCCCAGGCCGGGGGCGCAGTTGGCTTTAGCTTTTGGCGTTGGTTCCATAGATTCCTCTTTCCGTCGTGTTGTGAGATTACAGTTGCCTCGGTACCATCGGTTGCATGCCGCATTTCTTTGAGATATTTTCCCGCCCTCCGGCAGATGAGCGTTCCCTGCTCATGCACGTCATTTAAAGAAAAAGCGGCTCCTCCAACAACTCGCAAACTTACGAGGTTTTTTACTTAATGTTACGAGGTAGAGGACGTGGTGGACTGGTGCTGGGGATGGGGATGGAAGCCTGAAGGGGTCGGGTGAGGGACAGAGGGCTTGGCGACGCGGGATGTCAAGAAAGGCGGTGGTGACAGGTGTCGCCGAGCGACGGGCGAGTGCTGCGATCAGAACGCAAACACCCTGACGTGTTGTCGGGGTTGGATGGAGGGCGACGAATACGCTTCTCCTTTCCCCTCTGACAACGCCAGGGTGTGATGTACTGCCGATTGGCAGCTATGCCGAGATTACCCTGCGATCACGAACAGCAGATGGTCACGCCGGTCTGGTACTTCTTGTCGTTGATGATCAGCTTGAGCTTGAACACGCCGTTCAGGCCGAGCTTGCTCACGTGCATCTTGACGTCGCGGTCGTCCTTCTCGAGGAAGGCGCCGGAACACATGGCCAGGTGCACCACTGCAGCGGTGTTGATGAAGTAGTGGTGGCTCTCCTGCTCGTTTTCCAGGCAGAGCATGGCCAGGGTGCCCTTCTCGAACCGGCCGTGGAACACGAAACGGTCCTCGTCCTCCTCGATGAGCAGGTTGTGGAAGGAGGGCGGCAGGGCGAACACCTCTTCCGCCTCGGGCACGGTGTCGAACTCCTCGGTGACCTCGAGGCTGCCGAGCAGCTGGCCGTCGCCGAGCACCAGGTTGTCGCCGTCATGGTAGAGCGGCAGCTTTTCGGCCCGGTAAAAGTTGCCCTCGGTCTCCAGCTGGTAGAGGACCACGCCGTCCTTCTCCTCGACCGTGATCGAACGCAGTTCCACGTTCGGGTCGTCCGCATCGAGGAAGGCGCCCAGGCCCTTGGCGGCGTAGCCGCTCTCGCGGCCGATGCCGCCGGAGTGGATCATGTAGTGGCCCTCGGCGTAGAACTCGACGTTGCAGATGTAGGGGCTGAAGAACTCCTGGCCGCGCTCCTTGCCGTACTGCCAGACCTGCTCGATCTCCATCTTCTCGGTGTCGATGCAGTAGCGCACGCCGCGGCTGAAGTTGTCGCGGTTGTCGATGTATTTTTCTTTCGACTTGGCACGGTACTGGCCGTTGTCGAAGCACATCACGTCGCCGTTCGGGCAGATGACGCAGGCGTGCTGCTCGTACTGCCAGTCGAACCTGGACAGATCCCCAACCGGCTTGAAGAAGTACTTGTCGACCAATTCCTGGGGCCAGCCTTCCGGGTCGCCGATGACCCAGTTGAGGTCGCCGGTCTCGTAGTCGATGTTGATCACCGCGTCCTGGTGCCGACCGGACAGCGTCAGGCTGTGGGTCTTCTTGTCGTACCAGACGGCGTTGTTGTGGAACCAGTCATGGGCGTCCTGCGAACCGGAGCCGCCCACGTCCATGGGCAGCACCTTGCGGTAGTCCCAGGTCTTGAGGATATCGCCGGTGTTGCGGTCGATGAGCACGCACATGTCCTCCACCGTCTCCCGGAAGAAGTCCTGGGTGAGGGCGAGGAGGTTGCCGTCCTCCATCTCGAAGTGGTCGTGATGGTAGTTGCCCGGCATGCGGTATTCCTTGTAGATCTTGCCCAAGAGGTTGATCTCGATCATGCCGGTGCTGTTGTAAGGCATGTGGCAGAAGCGGCTGGAACCGGTGACGATGTTGCCGTTCTTCATCCGCTTGATGTCGAACATGGTGTTCTCGGTGAGCATCCAGCGGATGTCGCCCTTGTAGTCGTAGGCGGTGGGCAGGTTCTTGCCGGCCGGGGTGAGGAACATGATGTTGTCGCCCAGGTAGTCGAGCGTGGCCTGGATGTTCTGGCAGCGGCACACATCCTCGGGCAGTTTGCCGGTCTGGATGGTCAGGGTGGTGGTCTCGCCGCCCGGCAGGCTGACGGTCACGGTGTTGGCGAAGTCCTCGTAGAGGCCGAGTACGGGCAGGAAGTGCTCGGTGGCGGCCTTGAAGGCGTGGGTGAGGTTCTCGCGCTCGAAGCGTTTGCCGTGCACGGTCAGGGTCGGGGCCACGGCGGTCGGGGTGGTGAACATCACCAGGGCGCAGAGGGGGTTGATCAGGTAGGGGTTGACCACCACCTTGGGCGCGGCAAAGGTCGGCTTCTCGGCCTTGAAGGCGGCGAGGAACTCCCGCTCGGCGCGGTTTTGGCGGGTGATGAGATGATCCTCACTGATGTAACGGACTTTTGTGCTCATGGTAGGCTCCTTTTCAGGCGATCGCTTCGATCGCTTTGATGATGGCGGGTTTCTGTTTCAGGCCTTCCAACCGGCTGACCTCCTTGCCGTCCTTGAAGAACAGCATGGTGGGGAAGCCCTTGACGCCGAGGCGCTCCTTCAGTTCCCGGTTTTCGTCGAAATCGATGATGTAGATGGGGAAGTCCGGCTTCTGCTTGGCGATGTCCTTGAGGACAAAGGCCAGCATCTTGCACGGCCCGCAGGTCTTGGAATAGAACTCGATCAGCATGGGCACGCTGTGGTCGAGCGACTCGTACTCTTTTTCGTTGACTTCGGTGATCATGGTGGGCTCCTTAATGTTTAAAACAACTCACTGTTTGAGGGATTCGACGTAGGAGGCGGCGCTGTTGGCGGCCACGGCGCCGTCGCCACAGGCGGTGACGATCTGGCGCAGGTGTTTGACGGTGATGTCGCCGGCGCCGAAGATGCCCGGGACCTTGGTGCGCATGCGCGCGTCGGCCTCGATGCAGCCGGTGCGGTCGACGATGCCGAGCTTGGCAAAGGCCTCGGACGAGGCCGCAAAACCGATGTATTCGAACACGCCGTCGCAGGTGACGTAGCGTTCGGTGGCGTCTTCCTTGGTGGACTTGAAGCGCACGCCGGTGAGGCGGTCCTCGCCGGTGAACTCGAGCACCTCCTGGTAGGGGTAGACCGTGACGTTGGGCATCTTGCGCAGCTGGTCGCAGGCCTTGGGGTCGGCGGTCAGGTCGAACATGGTGACGATGGTCAGCCTGGTGCAGATGCCGGCCAGGTAGATGGACTCTTCCACCGCCGAGTTGCCGCCACCGATGACCACCACCTCCTTGTCGCGGTACTGGGCGCCGTCGCAGATCGCGCACCAGCTGATGCCGGAGCCGGCCCACTGGTCCTCGCCGGGCACGCCGAGCCGCCGGGGCACGGTGCCGGTGGCCAGGATCACGGCCCTGGCCTTGTACACAGCGTCGTCCTCCTCGCAGACCACGGTCTTCCACTCGCCCTCGTCCTTCAGGTCGATGACCGTGCGGTAGTCGAACTCCACGCCCAGTTCCTGGGTGTGCTCGAACATCTTGATGGCCAGCTCGGCGCCTGTCAGCTTGCCGGCGCCGGTGTAGTTCTCGATCTCGTTGGTGTTGATGATCGCCCCGCCGGGGGCGAGCCGGTCGAGCATCAGGACCTTCATGTTGGCCCGGATGGCGTAGATGGCGGCGGTCATGCCGGCCGGGCCTGCGCCGACGATGACGATATCGTAGGTATTCTCCATGGTATGCCTCCCTGACCGTGATCGCGGTCAAAATATGATGAAACTGAAACGAGCCGCTGCAATCGCAGGAGCGATCGACTCGAGCGCCATGAAACCGACAAGGGAATTTTTCAGCAGGGACTGCCATCCATTTCGTTGCAGGTCATTCCCGGCGCCGGTTGAACGCTCGTCATGTTCATGGTGTGATTAAATAAAAAACCGGCCCTGGGAACAACTCGGAAACTTACGAGGTTTTGCGTTTAATTTTTCGAGGGAGGGGAAATTCGAGCGTCAGGCAGTGGTCGATCGGCAGTGTCGGCCAATGTGAGAGCGGAGGTTCGAAACATTCGATACTGTTGAAATGCTGCAGTCAAAAAACGGTCGAGGCGAGGTCCCCGACCGTTTGAGCGATTTCAATATTTGCGCGGTGCAACGGCAGCTTAAATCTTGATCTTCATTTTTCTGATAAAAAAATCGGCGCCGATGCCGATCGCGAAGGCCCAGCCCATGTTCGGGACGACCAGGGCGATGCCGGCGATCAGCAGGGCGACGAAATATTCCTCGTTGGTTTTCAGGCTGCGCAGCAGCGGGCAGAGTTCGAGGCCGGCGAAGACCAGCAGCACCCCGAGGACCGACTGGGGAATGAGAGCCAGCAGGGTGAAGCCGAACTCACCGAGCACCAGGGCGACGACAATGAAAAATATGCCGATCATGATCGGGGCGCCGCCGGTCCGGGCGCCGAAGCGGAAGTGGGCCGCCAGCCCGCCGGTGCCGTGGCACATCGGCACCGCCCCGAACAATCCGGCCGGCAGGTTGATGATACCCATCGAGAAGGCGAACATCCCCGCCTTGGCCTTGCGCAGTTGCGAATTGCCGCTGAACAGGCTGGTGCAGGTATCGGCTGTGCCGACGCAGGCATTGCCGATCGTCAGCGGAATCTGGGGCAGGATCAGCATGATGAAGGCGGTCCAGAAATCGGCCGGCGTCGGGTGGATGAGGTGCATGTCCGTGGGGCCGAGCGTCAGGGGGCGGCCGGCAAGTCCGCCCAGGGCGATCCCCGAGACGATGCCGACGGCGAGGGCGGCAAGGGCGGCCGGGAACCGTTTGTTGTCGAGCAGCAGCAGCACCAGGCAGAAGACCGCGATGCCGATGACCATGTTGACCGGAAGCCCGCTCAAACGGCCGGAAACTCCGGACATGAACAGATCCTTGTGTATGATCAGTTCGATGCCTTTTTTGAGGAAGATCAGTCCCAGGGTCAGCTGGATGCCCCGGACCACCGCCTGGGAGAAAAGTTTGGCCAGCTGGTCGACCATGCCGGTCAGGGAGAGGGCGAGGAGGATGACCCCGAAGATGATGCCGGCGGCGCCGATGACCGATTCGGTGATGACCGCCGGGTAGGCGATGGCGATGGCGCCCACGGCCTTCAACGGCTGCACCGGAATCGGCAGACGGTAGTAGAAGCCCGCCAGCAGGTAAAACAGGCCGAAGGCGAGAAACACCGTCGATGGGCTCAGATTGTTGATCAGGATCATAGCCACGACGATGGGCAGCAGGGTCCCCAGGTCGCCGAAGGCGCCGGAAAGTTCGACCCGGTCGAATCGCAGGGCGGCTGTCTCGGTGGAGGACTGGTCCGGGGAATGATCCCGGCCGGACTGCTCCGGCTGCAGATCCGGCTGTTTGTCTGGGTTCGTGGTCATTGGTCACTCCTCGGCACGGGCTGTTTCCGGCCCCGCATGTCCTGCTGTATCCGGAACCGACGGGCATCCATAGCAGGAGTGCACGGATCCCGACGGCAGGGCGATAGGGAAGTTTTGCTAACACGATTAAAAAAATAATCGTGTTACAAATTCTTACCGTGATCAAGGTCGGTTTGTCAAGTTTTTCAGGGCCTGATCGCAGCGGGTGCAGGCGGCGATGACAGGAGGCGGGCGGTGACGGACGGGCATCGGCCTTCGGCGGCGAAAGACGAAATCAGAAACCGGTCAGCAGGCCGGTCCGTTCGAAATAAGCGATCGCCTGCCACAGATCTTCCTGGGAATGCGGTTCGAGCGTGATGATCGGGTGACAGTCCTGCTGTTTCAGGAAATGGAAGAGACCGGGAAAATCGAAGCTGCCCAGTCCCGGGGCGAGGTGCTGATCCTTTTGCCCCGAGTTGTCGTGGAGATGCAGCTGGCCGAGCCAGGGCAGCATGGCGGGCAGCCAGTCCTGCCAGGAGCCGCGGGCAAAGGCGGTCACATGGCCGACATCGAGGCAGAACCCGATCGCCGGGTGCTGCAGTTCCGTTAAAACCATCCTGTGTATGTCGGGGGTGGTCTCGTAGGTATTTTCGAGCATGATCCGTGCCCCGACAGCTGCCGCCTGATCCGCCAGCATTCGCCAGGTGGCGAGAGACTGGGCCAGCCAGCGATCGAAGAAATAACCGTGCTTGTTCTCCTCGTACTGGAGGTGGCAGACAATCGATCGCGGTTGGAAGATCGCCGCCAGCTTTATCGCCCGCCGCAGTTTATCCTGGCTTTTGGCAAGGATATACGGATCAAGTGACCCGGGGGCGAGGTCGATGAAGGGGGCGTGCAGCGTACACTGCAGGCCCCGGTCGTCGAGCAGTTTCTTGATCCGTGTGAACTCGCCGATATCCTCATCGTACAGACAGGTCCCCTCGAGGCCGATCTCGGGTTGCAGGCGGTATTCGAGAACGAGGTCCAGCAGCCTGCCTTTGAGGTCGTACCAGGGGGCGTTGACGAAACAGCCCTGAAGCACGTTCGATCGCGGCGGCATCGGTTCAGCCTGCCGCGAGGGGACGGGACAGAACCGCCTCCTTGAAGGTGTCGATGCCGATCCGTTCGATGAAGCGGCATGCCCGTTCCTTTGTCTTCCCGTGTTCGACGTAGTAATCGATGCAACGGTTGATCAGGGTGATGGCCTCATCCTCGCTGATCTCCTCGGCGATGATATCGCCGACCCGGGCCGCCTTGCCGGAATTGCCGCCGAACGAGATCGTCCAGCCCTTTTTCCTGCCGGTCACGCCGATATCGCGGACCAGGCCTTCGGCACAGGTAAAGGGGCAGCCGGAGACCCCGACCTTGAGCTTGGCGGGCATTTCCCGGCCGGCCAGCATGTTTTCGAGCTTGATGCCGAAGCCGAGCGAATCCTGGGCCCCGAACTTGCAGACTGCTGTGCCGGGGCAGGCCTGGACGTAATGGAGGCAGAGCTCGGTGGCCTTGCCGGGGTCCATTCCCAGGTCGGCATAGATGTCGTTGATCTGCTCGGCCTTCATGCCGACCAGGGCGATGCGGTGACCGGAGGTCAGCTTGACGATCGGGATGTCGTATTTTTCCACGACCGTCGCCAGGTTCCGAAGTTTTTCTTTGGTCAGCAGACCGCAGGGGATGCGGGGAACAATGGCGTAGGTTTCTTTATCGCGCTGCAGGATCGCACCTTTGGGGGCTTCTTCCGTCGACATGATTATCTCTCCTCTTCATCGTGATGGTAGTGAAAACAGGGTTTGGGAATCAATGTGCATATGCATCAATCGGCATATATTACCAGATTTTCTTCTCAATGCACCGCCGATTTGAAGCGATGGTGATCTTGTCGACTGATCGGCAGATCCCCGGACGAGCGAGTGGTTGGTCCGGGATCCGTGGCGATGGGGGGCTCGGGTGGTTCAATCCGTCGCCTGGCGGCGGCGACTGCGGGCCTACGACCGGTTCTTCGTGACCGCCCGGCCACCGGCGGCTTTGCGCCGCAGCAGTCGGGTGAGGATGCCTTCCAGTTCGTCGCGGTTGATCGGCTTGCTGAGATAGTCATCCATCCCGGAGCGGAGGCATTTGTCGCGGTCCTGCGGCCGGGCATGGGCGGTCAGGGCGACAATCGGTACCTCGGACTGTTTGTCGGGAAGCATCCGGATCCTGCGGGTCGCCTGAAATCCGTCGAGTTCCGGCATCTGCAAGTCCATCAACACCAGGTCGAAGGGACCGGAGTCGTAGATCGCGGCGAGGGCGGCGGCACCGTTGGCGACAGAGGTGACCTCGATTCCGAACTGGTTGAGCAGGGTGGTCGCCAGCATCTGGTTGATCGGCTCGTCTTCGGCGAGGAGGACCCTTCTGCCGGACAGACTCGTGCTCTCCGCTGCCGCAGCGGCCGTCTCGGTCTGGCGTTTCGGATCGATTCTGGCGGCGGTCTTTTTCAGGGCGCAGATGAACCAGAAGGTGGAGCCGTGGCCCGGGGTGCTGTCGACGTAGATCTTGCTTCCCATCAGCGATGCCAGCTGCGACGAGATCGCCAGTCCGAGGCCGGTCCCCCCGTATTTGCGCGTCGTCGAGGTGTCGGCCTGGTTGAACGATTCGAAGATCAGGTGCTGCTTATTGACCGGAATGCCGATCCCGGTGTCGACGACGTTGAACCGCAGGCAGACCTCGTCCTCGGTCGTGGCGGTCATCGGTACGACCTCGAGCCGCACCTCGCCCCTGTCGGTGAACTTGATGGCGTTATTGAGCAGGTTGATGAGTATCTGGCTCAGGCGGTTCGGATCGCCGTGGACCCACTGGGGCACCGTTTCATCGATGTGGCGGGAGAGGACGAGATCCTTCTGAAGGGCCGGCAGATCGAGCATGTGAAGGCACTCCTCCAGGGTCTCATGGAGGTTGAAATCGACTGGATCGAGCTGGAGCTTGCCGGATTCGATTTTGGAAAAGTCGAGGATGTCGTTGATGACCTTGAGCAGCCTGGCCGCCGATTGCTGGACAAGTTCGAGATAATGCCTCTGGTCGGGGGTGAGGTCGGTGGTCAGCATCAGGTCGGTCATGCCGATGATGCCGTTCATCGGGGTGCGGATCTCATGACTCATGTTGGCGAGAAAATCACTCTTGGCGGAGTTGGCCATTTCCGCCTCGCGACGGGCGATCGACATCTCTTCCCTGAGTTTCTGCTCGTTTTTGACCCGCTGATCAAGTTCGCCGAGGATAGTGTCGAGGTTTTCGAACTGCTTGGCGACCAGTTCGGCAGTGATCGCCGCCGCCTGCCGCGCCACTTTCAGCTCGTTGAACAGGGCCCGGTTTTCCTCGTGCAGCCGTTGGATGATCTGGTCGTTGTCGTTGTCGCTCATCGCTGACTCATCCGGCGGAGACGGATTCCGGACGGCAGGGGCAGCCGTTTTCGGAGCCGACCAGGTCCAGGCAGAGCCTGGCCGCCTGCCGGCAGACAGGCACAGTCGCCGGACCTTCGATGCCGACGACGACGACCTCCGGCACCGGCGGGTCGAGGATGTGGGGGATTGCCTGGAGCAGATAGGCCAGGCCGGCCTGATGGCCGTAGTCCACCGGTGCGGATGGCATCGTCGCCGGATCAAGGATGATGACGCCGGGGTCCGCCCTGAAGCCCTCGACCGCGTCGACGACGATGACCTGGTTGCAACCCTCGAACAGCGGCAGCAGGCGGAGGCCGGCGAGACCGCCATCGACCAGGTTTACCGACGCCGGCAGCGGGCAGCCGGCAAGAATGCCGTAGACCATCGGTCCTGCCGCATCGGCAGCGATGAACGGGTTGCCGATGCAGATTATACGCGCAAGCATCGCGAATGACCGGCTGTGTGATCGTCGGTGGTCAGCAGGTGGACCGCGCAGACCTGGCAGGCATCGAAGGAGCGGATGACATGGCCGATTTCGACCGGATTGTCCGGGTCGGCGATCGGTGTGCCGATCAGGGCCTCCTCCCACGGCCCGCGGACCCCGTCATGATCGCGCGGTGAACCGTTCCAGGCGGTGGGGGTGATGATCTGGTAATGGGCGATTTTCTGCCGGCTGATCTCCACCCAGTGGCCGAGGGCGCCGCGACTGGCGTCGATGAGGCCGTAGCCGCGGCCGTCGGGGATCTCGCGCACCGATTGGTAGAAGGGGGCTTCGGGGTCGATTTCTCCGGCCCAGATCTTCATTGCCGGCAGGAGCTCGGCCGGTCGGGTCAGGCGCGCCAGTTCCCGGATATAGGCGTTGGGGCCGCCGCCGGCGATCATGTCGGTGAACAGCGGATGGCCGGAGATCAGCATCTGCGCCAGCGGCCCGGTCTCGGCCGGTCGGCCGTCGTACCGCGGGGCCTTGCAGAACGAGTACTTGATGATCTCGTAGGGCGAGACATAGGGCTGGGTCTGACCGTCGAAGGGATGGAGGCCGCCGGGATAGTCGACGAAATGGGAGTAGGTGACATGCTCGGTGACCAGTTCCTGATCACAGTCCGTGGCCGCCTGCCCCTGGCCGATGAATCCGGGAGATAACAGCAGCGCGCCATCCCTGTGACCGTGGACGGCGCTTCCTTCCGGCAGTTCGAGCTGACCGAAACTGAGGAAGTTGCCATGGCCGCGGCCGAGGCGGTGAAGGTCGACCAGCCGGGCGAAGCGGATGAAGAACCCGAGATCGCTGTCGCGGTGCGAGTCGCTTTCGTCCAGCCACGCCTGCAGCTCCTGTTCGCTTCGCACCTGCTGCCAGCGATCGAGCGGGCAGCCGAGGATCTGCTCTTCGTACCAGGTCGTGAAGTTGTTGATGATATAGGTGCAGTTGACGATATCGTTGAAGGTCGGGACGCTGGCGACGCCGCCGGGGACGATGAACGACGAGTTGGGCCACTGGCCGCCGAGGATGGCGACGATTTCGAGGATCTTCTTGGTCATCCTGATGGTCCTGACAACCGAGCGGCCCTTGAAGGTCTGGTAGCGGTGGATCGCCTCTTCGTAGAGGGGCAGGCCGACGTAGGCCGGGTTGAGGCAATCCTGCATGAACATCAGGATGCCGTGACGGAGATCGCTCTGGATGTGCTCGGCCATCATTGCCACGTTGCGGACCAGCATGGCGTTGGTCGGCAGATGGACGCCGCTGATCATGTCGAGGGCCTTGGCCGCGGTCAGCAGGTGGGCGGTGCCGCAGATGCCGCAGACCCTGGGGGTCAGGACCAGGCCGTCCCGCGCTCCCCGTCCCTTCAGCATGTTTTCGAAACCGCGGTACATGATGCCTTTGCTCCAGGCATTGGTGACCACGCCGTCTTCGTGTTCGATCTTCAGTTCGAGATCGCCTTCGACCCGGTTGAGGGCCAGGTCGATCGTCTTTTTCCCGTTCTCGGTCATGTCAGACCTTGGGTTGGCGGTGTTTCAGCCGTTCGGGCGCCGCCGCCGCGGCCATGCCCTTGTAGGCGAGATAGTGGGGGCGGTCGACGCCGTCGGGCAGATTGATCGGCAGGCCGACGATGTTCGGGGTTTCGAAGAACGGGGTGTCCTGCGGGAAATCGGGTTCGGTGCAGCCGAAACAGGGGATGCCGGAGCGCGTCTTGCAGCTGCGGTTGTTCCACAGGAACTTGTTGCAGGGGCCATGGGCCAGCGGCCCGTGGCAGCCCATGTGGAAGAAGAGGCAGCCCATCTGGCCGAAATCGGTCTCCTCGATCTGGTACTCGTGGTACTCGTTGCGAGTGCAGCCCTGGTGGACCAGCATGTTGTAGTACTCGAGAGGGGCGTTGCGCTCGTTGAGCTTGAGCCGCTTGCCGACCACCAGGGCGCTGAGGGTGCCGATCAGGACCTGGGGATGGACCGGACAACCGGGGAGGTTGATGACCGGCGATCCTTCGCGGCTGAGAAAGTCCGGGCCGAGAAAGCCGCCGGCATCCTTGCCGGCGAACTGCAGGCCGAGGCCGCCGACGTCGCCGGCCCGGGTGACGCCGCCGAAGGCGGCGCAGGTGCCGACGGCGACGATCAGTCCGGCCTGTGCCGCCAGTTCGGCGATCAGGTCTTTCTTGGGGCGGCCGGCGAAGGTCTCGAACATTCCGGTGCCATTGGGGCCGGTGATGACGGAGCCTTCGACGCAGAGGATGTCGAGGGGCAGGGCGCCGCCAACCAGCTCGTCGAGGAGCCGCAGGTGCCGTGCCGGCGTCAGGGTCGAGAACGAGGGGTGGAACAGGACATCGAGGCCGATGGAATTGGTGGCCTCGGCGATGTTGGGCGAATCGGCGTTCAGCATCGACATCGTGTCGCCGCTGCATCCGCCGCACTGCAGCCAGTACAGGTTTGGTCTCATATCTCTCCAGGTGCTCCGCGATGGGGAGCCCGATGCGGCGGCGCTAATAGACCGGTTTGTAGTCGAAGAAATGCCGCGTCTCCAGCTTGCGGTAGGTCCGTGTCTCCCCCCGGGCGATAAACGAGGAGGTGATGGCGCCGTTGGATGTGAAGCGGACGCCTTCGAGGAACTCGCTGTCGGTGACGCCGGTGGCGGCGATCGCCACCTCCTTGCTCCGCACCAGATCCTCGACCCGGAAGATCTTGTCGAGATCGCTGATCCCGTGCGCCTCGGCCTGGGCCCGGTCGCGATCGTTCTCGTAGAAGATCTTGCCCTCGAAATAACCGCCGAGGCAGCTGATCGCCGCCGCGACCAGGGCCCCCTCGGGGGCGAAACCGTAGCCCATGTAGATATCGGCCCGCTCGCCGGTGATCGCCGCCAGGCAGCCGGAGATCTCGCCTTCGTCGATCAGCTTGATCCTGGCGCCGCAGCTGCGGACCTCGTTGATCAGCTGCTGGTGGCGGGTCTGGTTGAGGATCAGCACGGTGACGCTTTCGGTATATTTTTTCAATGCCCGGGCGACCCGTTTGACATTGACGATCGGCGGCTGGTTGATGTCGATGACCTGGCCGGCCTCGGGGCCGACGACGAGTTTGTACATGTTGAGGTTCGGCACCGACTGGATCGACCCCTCCTTGGCGATGACGGCAAAGGAGGTGGAGTTGTTGCGGCCGTCGGCGGCGGAGTGGTAGGCCTCGAGGGCCACCGCCATCAGGTCCGCCTTCTGACCGCCGCGCCCGATGGCTGCCGGCAGTTGAAAGATGCCCTGGCGGTCGACGAAGCGGTCGTTGACGAGGCAGCCCTCGATCGCCAGCCGGTTGAGGGTCTTGGCAATGGCCTGGCGGGTTTCGTTGAGAATGCCGGCATGGTCGCCAAGTCCCTGCAGCCGTGCGGCGGTCAGGGCGGCGATCTCCGTCGCCCTGACGATCTCCATTCCGTAGTTGGTGTCCATGAAATCAGTTCTGTGCATAGGGAGGAAAGGCGGCGGCGTGCCCGTTCTGTTGCGCCAGCTTCCTGATCTGCGCCATGATCTCGTCGCGCTGTTTCTTCAGGGCGCGGCCTTCGATCGTGTCTTTGATTTTCATCGGCTGGCGGAATTCGTCGATCAGTTCGATATCGAGCGGCGCCGATTCGAGCCGGCGTTCGGCCTCGATGATCTCGGTCGGCGTCGGCAGGATGATCCCGTACAACTGGTGCGGGGTGTGGACCAGCGAGTGGCCGCGGTTGTAGTAGGCCTCGGCGAAGCCGCCGTCGATGTTGATCGCCACCCCGTCCGTGCTCGCCATCTGCGCCCCCTTGCGGTAATCGATCGGGGTGTGGCCGTAGATGACCCGCTGGATGCCGAACTCCTGCTGCATCTTCTCCTTGAAGGCCTCACTCTGCAAGTTGTCTTTCCAGTACAGCGATCGTTCCTTGTGGGTCTGCTTGTCGCTCAGGAAGTAGCGCTCGAAGGTCTTCATCGCGTGCTTGCCGAAAAACGGCGACCTGGGGCCGCACCACAGGTAGAAGAAGAGGGCCTGATCCTGAGGGCGCTGCGGTTTGTCCTGAAGGTAGTTGGCGCCGACCCGTCTGATCGTCTCCTGGACGAAATCGAGGAGCTGTTTGCCCTTGCGACCGAGGAACTCCTCGAAATCACCGTCGGCGGTCGACGGCACCAGGGCGTGGATGTTAAGGAAATTATTATGGATCAGGTATGTCTGGCCCTTGGTGAAGAAGAACTTGAGCAGCCGTTTGAGGCGGCGGTTGGTGGCGAATTGACGGGCGAGATCATCGATAATCTCCTGTTCCTCCGGCAACAGACGGCCGGGATCTTCGAGATCGATGGTCGGAAAGCTGGTGTCGTTGAGCCCCTCGGTGTTGCCGCTTTTCAGCATCAGTGCCAGGCGGTCGAGCCACAGCCGCGCCTTCATATCGTACTCGGGGTAGTCGCGGATGGTCTGCTCCTCGAGCTTGAACTGGATGATCGCCAGCGCCTTCTCCATCGCCCGTCCCTTGCTGGTCTTGGCCTTGAAGTTGCCGGTGATGGTGTCGACCGGATAGGTGCGTTCGGCGAATTCGGCCAGATGGGTCGTGTCGAAACGCAGCCGTTCGATCAAAGCGAAGTGATCGTAGCGGCAGGTGATCCGCATCGTTTCGGCGATCAGCGAGCGGTTGCCGGAGGCGGCCCCCATCCACAGGATGTCGTGATTGCCGTAGACATAATCGACCATGTCGCGATAGGCGCTCGACGACAGGATGCGGATGATCTTGTCCGGCTGCGGCCCGCGGTCGAAGATATCGCCCAGGACCTGGATCCGGTCGAGCAGCACCTGGCGGATGATGTGGGCGAGGTGGGCGATCAGGCGCAGCGAGATGATCTCCTCCTCGAAGATCGGGTTGGGCACCGGCAGGCCGGAGAGCAGCCGGCTGATGGTGTCGCTGAACTCCGGCGGGAAGATCTCGCTGACCTGGTAGCCGATGTTGGTCAGCTTGTACTGCAGGATCTGGACCAGGCAGAAGATGACGTCCTGCATGTCCATGGCGATCTCCTCGTCGCGGAGGTACTGCTGTTTGCGGATGATGCGGACGAGGTACTGGATCTTGTCGGGGCTGAAGGTGTTGGGCAGGGCCTCGCGGCAGGTCTGGTAGAGCATGCCGAAGCGGCCGCGGAGGATCGATTTGAACCGGTCGCCTTCACCGTGCAGATCGCTGATCCACAGGGTGGTCGGGATATTGGAGTTGAGCCGGTTTTCCAGCTTCAGGAGCTGATGGGCAAGCCGGTCGATCTCTCCCACCATGACCTGCCTGTCGATAATCGGGCTTGTCTTGTTTGTCTGATCGGGTGATAATCCGGGTCGCATACCTGCTGCTCCGTGGCTGTCATAGAAAGAAATAAAGTGATGTGTCTGCCGTCCTGCCCCTGGGTGTTGAGCATTACGTCATCCGGCCATGACTGACCGGTGTGAGCTAATTGTATTCGTATCCATGATATTTTTCAAAGAAAAAGCCTCGAGCTCCGGCAGCGGCGATCAATGCCCGGTCGGTTGCACCGATGCCGAGGCGTGTGGTGGCGACAGGTGACGCCGGGCCGTCACCTGTCAACAAGCCAAGGCAGTAATGGCAGAAAAAACCGGATGGCAGACGATGTGAAGGCCGGTCAGTCGGCCTGGTGCATATGTACATCCTGTTGCGGGAACGGAATGGATATGCCTTCGGCATCGAACCGTTTTTTGATGCTTTCCTGCGTCGCAAAGAAAACATCCCAGTAATCCCCAGTCTTGACCCAGGGACGTACGGCAAAGTTGACACTGCTGTCCGCCAGCTCCAGTACGCCGATCGTCGGGGCGGGATCCTTCAGGACGCGATCGTCTTTGGCGAGAATGTCCGCCAGAACGTTCTTCACCTTGTCGAGATCGTCTTTGTAGCTCACGCCGGCAACAATATCGACCCGCCGGATTTCCTTTGTCGTGTGGTTGACGATATTGTCACCAGCCATCTTGCCGTTCGGCACAATGATCTTCTTGTTGTCCGGCGACTTCAAATCCGTCGTGAATATCCCGATCTCCTCGACGACGCCGGCGACACCGCCTCCCTCTACGTAATCACCTACCTTGAACGGTTTGAAGATGATCATCAGGACTCCGGCGGCAAAATTGGCCAGCGAGCCCTGGAGGGCCAGGCCAACCGCCAGACCTGCCGAACCGAGGACGACGACGAACGATGCCGTCTCCACCCCAAGCTGGCTCAGTGCGGCGATAATGACAAATGCCAGGATGCCGATGTAGCACATACTTGATACAAACGATATCAGTGTTTCGTCAACACGTGCCCGTCGCATCGTTCGGCGGATGATTTCACGAATACCTTTCGCGGCAATCCGACCGATCACCAGTATGGCTATGGCGGCTATGACCTTCAGTCCATACAAGGCGATCAATTCTTGAAGTTTAAACATTACCTGTTCCATCTCCTTCCTCCTTTCTGTGATTCCTGTTCGACAACGTGAAGCTCCCCGGCGGCAATGGAGCGCAACTGAGGTGCAGTTCGAGATAATGGTGTTGCTGGCAGATTGTTGTATTTCAATTTCCGGGAAACAGACTGTAAAGCGGAGATGTGGGAAGTTGTTCGTACCACTCTTTCAAATCAGTCTGTTGATCGATGATGCGATGCTGACCTTGCGGATTCCTCTTGACGCGGCATGTTCCAACGCATGCTGAACAAGCCTGGTTCCAAAATTCCGGCGGCACATTTCAGGAAGGATTGAGAGACGTTGAAGAGAGCGAACATCGGTTCCGCCAAAACTTCGCGGTCATCCGTCGTGGCTTCTTTGACCGTTTCGAATCTATCGGCAGTCCAGCGCCAACGCGTTTCTCGTCTCCTTTTAAGAAAAGGGAGCGGGTCAGTGGTCAGGTTATTTTTTATTTTTTAATCATCACTCCTTTAAATTTATGATTTTTTTTGAGGTATATTCTCCCACATCGGCAAGTCCATCCATCGGCATGAATATGTTGGCGTTGCTTGAATAGAGGCAGGTTGCCGAAGCAGGAAAATCATCGTCTGCTTCATAAAAGATGTAGCAGAGGGCGATCTTCGGCAGTGGATAGACGGTAAAGGAGAAATCGCCTCCTGTTCCGGGGGGAGCTTTCTCCCCATTCAGTGCTTCGAGAATACTTGGCACCGACTCCTTGATCCTCGCAACATACGGCACAAGCACCTGTTCCGTGTGGGTCGTGAAAGCCCCCACATAGGGCATGCTGTCGGGGAACTCTTTGAAAGACCTGAAAGGTGCAGGAACACAGATATCGGAACAGGCATTCAAGGCATAAAGCGAGATTAAAATGCCGAATACCGAGGAGTGCTCGGTCTTGCCAAGGGTAATTCTCTTCGGCTCGATAACGCACCTTTCCCCAAAGGCAGTAAAGACAAATCGATCTCCATTCTGCTCGCCTGGAAGGTTGTTGGCGAGGCCATCAGGCAGATTACGGTACAGCCGATCAAGATTGTCCTGGACTAAGATTGCGTAATTATCAGGCATTCGTCACCACGAGGGTTTTTATCACGAAGTTCGCGCTAACAGCTCAGCACATTGATTTTTTGATACAACGAGCTTTGTTCTGGTCCGGTGAAGTGACTTGTTAAGTAATTATGCTTTTTGCTTTTATTTAATAAATGTACTTTTGGTTAGAGTGAAGTCTGTGCTTATTTCTTATGATTATCACACAGATTTTTCCAAATTACCTCATAACTCACGGCATCCCCGTGTTTAAATCTTCAATGGGCGTCAATTTCATCCCAACCATTTCCTTTAAATATATGTTCACAGAGAGGACATTTCTTCGGTCTGTTTTCAGTAATTTTTCTGTGCAGCATAGACAGTCGATTAAATCTCCTCGAAAATAACGTTTAACACGCAGTGCTGACTCTTCTGGTTAATGTTTGAACAAACCTGGGCGATGCCGATTCCATTGCTGTCTATTTGACAATTTAACCATCTTTTAAAGTGTATTATTTGACGCTTACTGATTGATTCCATGTCATATAAATATCACAAATTATCAGTTACCTTAGTATAAATTCCGGCAATTGACAAGCCGGAATGGTAAGGATTTGCTCTGTCACTTTCTGGAGCAATGCTGTTGTTATGCTGTGGTGACATTACAGGCCATGCTTGTTACATCCTGGCCGCCCCTTATTTCTGCTCGGCGCCGCCCTTGCTCAGTGGGCCGATGTCGCTGTTACCGCCGGCGCCGCCTGGTCCACCCACTGCCACCAGACCGCCACGACTCTCCGATCATATTTGCCCATGCCGGTGAACTGGTGATTTGATTCTCGGTTCTCGTTTTTCAGGATCAGTATTGCTTGCCTTGTCCATTAATTATGTTTATTCTAAAACGATAAGTTGCTCAGGCCTCGGCTGAACAGAGAGAGGCCTCGCGTTGAGTCACTCTGCGGTATTCCTCCGGGATACCGTCTCTCTTCCCTCGAACAGAAAGAGTCGCAACCTTGAAAAAACGAATCCTTGTCGCCAACAGGGGCGAAATTGCCATCCGGCTCATTCGGGCTATTCAGGAACTTGATTACGAGGCCATCGCCGTTTATGAAACACCGGACAGAAACTCGCGGCATCTGCGGATAGCCGACGAGGCGATCTGGATCGGCGACGGACCGCGAAAAGATTATCTCGATGTCGAAAAGATCATCGGCACCGCCCTGCGCTCGAATGTCTGCGCCATCCATCCCGGCTACGGTTTTCTGGCCGAGAATCCCGATCTCGCCCGGGCCTGCGAGAATGCCGGGCTGATCTTCATCGGTCCCCCCTCCAAAGTCATCGAAAACCTCGGCAGCAAGGTCATGGCCCGCCGGATCATGGCTGAGGCCGGTATCGCCATGGTGCCGGGCACCGAAAATCTCCCGTCTGGCGAGCAAGGTCTGCAGGTGGCGATGGAATTTGTCGCCAGGTATGGCTTCCCGATCATGCTCAAGGCGACTTCGGGCGGCGGCGGCCGCGGCATCCGCCGGATCGAGAATGAGCACGAACTGCGGGAGCAGTACCCGATCGCCCGGGCCGAGGCCAAGGCAGCCTTCAACGACGATTCGGTGTATCTCGAAAAGGTTGTGGTCAATCCGCGCCATGTCGAGGTCCAGATCCTGGCCGACCGCGCCGGCAATACCGTCCATCTCGGCACCCGTGACTGCTCGATCCAGCGGCGCAACCAGAAACTGGTTGAGATCGCCCCGGCCTTCCAGATCAGCGAGGAACTGCGGGAGGAGATCAGCCAGACGGCGGTCAAGGCCGCCAAGGCCTCGGGCTATTTCAACGCCGGCACCGTCGAATTTCTGCTCGACAGCGACAACAACTATTATTTCATGGAGATCAACACCCGCCTGCAGGTCGAGCATACCGTCACCGAGATGGTCACCGGCATCGATATCGTCCGCAGCCAGATCAGACTGGCCATGGGCCATAACCTCCACGTCCGGCAGGAGGAAATCAGGACCCGCGGCCACGCCATCGAGATGCGGATCAATGCCGAAGATCCGCAGAACAACTTTATGCCGGAAGGCGGCAAGACCATCAGCGTCTATCGCTCGCCCGGCGGCTACGGGGTCCGTCTCGACGGCTTCTGCTACCAGGGGTTCACCATTCCCGAGGTCTATGACTCGCTGCTGGTCAAGCTCACCGTTTTCGGCTGGTCATGGGAGGAAACGGTCGACCGCCTGCGCCGCTGTCTCACCAACTACGTCATCACCGGGCCGAAGACAACGATTCCGTTCTACCTGAATCTGGTCAACGATCCCGATTTCCAGCAGGGTGTTTTCGATACCTCGTACCTGGAGACCCATGAACACCTGTTCGAGTACAAGGAAGACAACTCCGAGATCAACAAGCTGGCGCGGCTGATTGCCGAGATCCATAACCGGGGCGAGAACCGTTACGCCAAATGAGGCGGCGATTCTCTTGAATCATCGTTTTTCCGCAAAGAATTCTACGGACACCATTATGACCCGAATCGTTCAGAACACCGATGCTGCCACCGTCATCGCCACCCTGCGTCAGGCCGACGGCTATTATGTCACCAATACGGCCCGGGATCTGTCCCAGGCCGACTTCAAGAACCGTATCCTGCTCCATACCGACCTGATGGCGGCCAAGGGACGGGAGGCGGCCGGCTATTTTTCGCTCGAGATCACCGGTGGGGCCTCGGTCCATGTCGACATGCTGCGCAAGCAGGTCGACCCCTTTCTCAAGCTCGAACTGCTGCGCAAGGCGATGCCGAAGACGATGTTTCAGACCCTGTGCCGCGGCACCAATCTCTTCGGCTACCGCCCCTACCCGCAAAACGTCATCCGCCTGACCGTGCGGGAGTTCGCCAAATACGTCGACGTCTGGCGGACCTTCGATTTTCTCAACCACGTTCCGAACATGCAGGCGGTGTTTGAAGAGGTGGCGCTGGCCGGCAAGATCAACGAACCCAGCATCTGCTTTTCCACCGGCCCCGAGCACACGAACGCCTACTATGTCGGCAAGGTCGGCGAGATCCTGGCCGTCACCGGCAGCGATGTCATCCTCTGCATCAAGAATCATGGCGGCCTGGGGACGCCGCAGCGGATCGGCGAACTGGTCGATGCCCTGAAACAGACCTACCCCGACCTGGTGATCCACTATCACGGCCACAATACCGACGGCAACGAGATCGGCCGGATCGTCGAGGCGGTGCTGCACGGCGCCAAAATCGTCGATGCCTCCGACCATGCCTTGACAGGATTCTACGGTCCGCCGCCGGTGCTTACCGTCATCCAGACCCTGAACGGGTACGGCAAGACCGCCGTCGGTATGAGCGAGGAGGCGGTGATCGAGACCTCCGACACCATCCGTGACCAACGCCGCTACTATGCCCAGTTCGAGGCTCAGATCAAGGGCTTCCAGCCGACCGTGCAGATCCATAAACTCCCTGGCGGGGCGATGGGCTCAAGCCTCGAGCAGGCGGACAAGGGCGGCTTTCTCGACCGGATGCCCGATATCCTCCACAAGGAACTGCCGCGGGTGCAGAAGGATCTCGGCAACTACTGGAGTGTCACCCCCGGCTCGCAGATCCTGTGGACGACGGCGGTCTCCAATGTCCTCGACGGGGAACGCTACGCCAACCCTTCCGGCGATCTGAAGAACCTCCTGCTCGGCAAGTACGGCCCCTTCCCGTTCTACAAGCCGGCCGACTGGATCTACAAGAAGGCCTTCGGTCCCGACTGGAAAAAAATACTCGAGGCCGAGGAGGGGATGCCGGGCATCGAGGATGTCGATCTCGATCAGGAGCGGGCGGCGTTGACGGAAAAACTGGGAATGGAACCGACCGAGCAGCAGCTCGTCCTCTATCTCCAGCACCCCAACGACGCCGTCGATTTCTTCAAGTTCGAGGAGAATTTCGGTAAGGCCTATGTCCTGCCGCCGGCAATCTTTTTCCGGGAAGGAAGCTTCGCGCTCGGTGAAAAATTGACGTTCAAGGATCATTTCGGCAAAGAGCACGTCGTCGAGATCGGCCCGACCCAGAAGACCGAACTGGGTGAGACCAACGTCTACCTCAACGTCGACCACGACCAGCGGCTCTATCTCTTTGAACCGGAACTCCAGGCCGGAATCCAGGCCGAGGTCAAGCTGACGAAAGAGGAGATTGCCGCCCTGGCGACTGAAGGGGATGTACGGGCTCCCTTTGCCGGCACCATCTGTGACGTCAGCGTCGAGATCGGCGACGAGGTGGGCGTCGGCGATCAGCTGGCGGTGATCGAGGCGATGAAGATGCAGACGCCGATTCTCAGCGAGGTCGCCGGAGTCGTCAATGCCGTTTCGGCCAAGATCGGTACGATGCTGCAGGCGGGCGACAGGATCTTCAAGATCGATCGCTTCGAAGACTGACCCTGTGATCCTGCCGGCCTGTCACCCCGATCTTCTGTAAGATTTGGGGGAAATCAGGGTCCCTTCGCTATGGTAGCCGGAGGGCGCGGTGGTGTTCGGCATCAGCACGCAGTTCCTGCCGAGGATCGTGCCGGGGTTGGTGACCGAGTTGCAGCCGGTCTGGGTGTTGTCGCCGAGGATGGCGCCGAGCTTGCGTCGCCCGGTGTCGATCCGCTCGCCGTTGATTCGGAGGGTCACGTTGCCGGTCAGGAACCGGAGGTTGGCGAATTTGGTGCCGGCGCCGAGGTTGGCGCCGGCGCCGAGGATCGAGTCGCCGAGGTAGGCGAAATGGCCGGCCTTGGCGTCGTCGAGGAAGATGCTGTGCTTGACCTCCGTCGCATGGCCGAGTATGCAGCGGCGTCCGGCGAGACAATAGCCCCTGAGGTAGGCCCCCTGCCGGACCTCGCTCATCTCGCCGATGATCGCCGGCGCCTTGATCATCGCCCCGCTCTCCACCAGAACTCCCCCTCCGAACTCGATTTCCCGCCCGAGCAGTACCGCTCCGGCCATGATCACCGTCGCCCCTGCGAGAATTTCCCCGCTGTCCCTGACGATCAAACCGCCCTTGGTCGTATCGCCGTAATGGATCTGCAGCCCGTCGGCGGCAAGGACCCTGCCGCCATGCAGGACGACCGTCGCCGCGAGAGGCACGCCCTGCGGCAGCAGCGGATCTTCGGGCAGAGTGTATGGAAAATCGTTCATGTACCGTTTGAGACCGTTGAGCGCGGTCCAGACATAGGCGCCATCGACGAACAGTTGCGGGTGCCCGAATGACGACAGGTCAAAGAAGGTTGCGGCGGTCAGCATTGTATTTCCATCGGTTGGTATGTCATTGCAGAACAAGGCCTGGAGGATACTGTCACTATGGTGGATAAATGGCAACAGTTCAACGGAAATCGGCTCGTCGCGGTCAGGCCGGGAGGAAACGCCGGCAGAGCGCATTCTCGTGGCGGTCGGATGGCCGGGGCTTCGGCATAATGAAAAATCCGGTGATTTTCCGGGGCATTCGGCAGGCCAAGACTTGACTTCGGCGAAGTCATGTTTAGTCTTTCACAGGTTTCTGGATTAATGATGTTTATAGTGTACTTTATGAGCGTGAATGGTCAGGGCAGGCCTCCGCATGGCCTTCCCTGCAACAGAAGGGGCAGGGCGTAATCCGCCCCACAGTCCTGTCGGAGGTATGTGTGGAATTTAATGATGCGCTGAGCATTGGAATGGACGATTTCTCCAACAACGAGGAGATGGAGATCCCCGAAGTGCTGCCGATGATGGCGGTGCGGGACGTGGTGGTCTTCAATTATATGATCATCCCGTTGTTTGTCGGCCGTCCGGGATCGGTCGAGGCGGTCAACGAGGCCCTCGGATCCAACAAGCTCTTGATGCTGGTGACCCAGAAGGATGCGACGAAGGACAACCCGGGCAAGGAGGACCTCTATTCCGTCGGTATGGTCTGCATGGTGATGCGGACCTTGAAACTGCCGGACGGCAGGCTGAAGGTCCTGGTTCAGGCGATGTCCAAGGCGAGGATCAAGGACTACGTGCGGACCGATCCTTTCTACCAGGTGACGGTCGAAGTCATCGAGGAACCCGAGGTCCAGGAGATCACCGTCGAGATCGAGGCGCTGATGCGGACCGTGCGCGAGCAGACCGAGAAGATCATGTCGCTGCGCGGCATCCTCTCCGCCGACCTGATGATGATCATCAACAACATAGAAGACCCCGGCCGCCTCGCCGACCTTGTCGGTTCGAACCTGCGGCTGAAGATCGTCGAGTCCCAGTCGATCCTCGAGGAGACTGACCCGGTCAAGCGGCTCAGGCTGGTCAACGACCTGCTGTCCAAGGAGCTCGAGGTCTCGACCGTCCAGGCGAAGATCCAGAATGACGCCAAGGAGGAGATGAGCAAGTCGCAGCGCGAGTATTTCCTGCGCGAGCAGCTCCATGCCCTGCAGAAGGAACTGGGCGACACCGACGACAGGATCCAGGAGATCGAGGACCTCGAACGCAAGCTGCGGCGGACCAAGATGCCGAAAGATGTCCGCAAGGAGGCCAAAAAGCAGCTCAGCCGCATGGAGATGATGCACCCCGATTCATCCGAGGCGACGATCATCAGGACCTATATCGACTGGATCCTCGACGTTCCGTGGCTGAAAGGGACGACCGACCGGCTTGACCTCAAGGAGGCGAAGGAGGTCCTCGACAACGACCATTACGGCCTCGACAAGGTCAAGGAGCGGATCCTTGAATACCTGGCGGTGCGCAAGCTCAACGCCTCCACCAAGGGACCGATCCTCTGTTTTGTCGGCCCCCCCGGTGTCGGCAAGACCTCGCTGGGGCAGTCTATCGCCCGGGCAATGGGCCGCAAGTTCCACCGTATTTCGCTGGGCGGCATGCGTGACGAGGCCGAGATCCGCGGCCATCGCCGCACCTATATCGGGGCGATGCCCGGCCGCATCGTCCAGGGCCTGAAGACGGTGGCGTCGAACAATCCGGTGTTCATGATGGACGAGATCGACAAGATCGGCTCCGATTACCGCGGCGATCCCTCCTCGGCCCTGCTCGAGGTCCTCGATCCGGAACAGAACTTCGAGTTTTCCGATCATTATCTCAACCTGCCGCTTGACCTGTCGAAGGTCATGTTCATCACCACCGCCAACATGACCGACACCATCCCCGGGCCGCTGAAGGACCGGATGGAGGTCATTCGCCTGTCCGGCTACGCCCTGGAGGAAAAGATCGTCATCGCCCGCAAGTACCTGCTGCCGCGGCAGATCAAGGAAAACGGCATCAAGCCCGCCCATCTCCGGCTGACGGACGAGACCATCGAGTACATTATCAGTCATTACACCCACGAGGCGGGACTGCGGAATCTCGAGCGGGAGATCGGCAAGGTCTGCCGCAAGATCGCCCTCAAAATCGCCGAAGGCGGGAAGGGTCCCTATACGATCAATGCGACGACCCTCGACCGGTATCTCGGGCCGCCCAAGAGCCTGCCCGAGGCCGAACGCGAGCAGCTCGATCAGCCCGGACTGGTCACCGGTCTGGCCTGGACCGAGGTCGGCGGCGAATTGCTGCAGATCGAGGTCAACCTGATGCCGGGCAAGGGCAAGCTGACACTCACCGGCCAGCTCGGCGATGTCATGAAGGAATCGGCGCAGGCGGCGCTGACCTACTGCCGCAGCCGGTCGGAAGAACTCGGAGTCGACGCGGGATTTTTCGAAAAGAACGATATCCATATCCATGTGCCCGCCGGCGCCATCCCGAAAGACGGTCCGTCGGCCGGGATCTCGATGGCCACCGCCCTCTATTCGGCGATTACCGGCAAGAAGGTCATCAAGCGGCTGGCGATGACCGGGGAAGTGACCCTGCGCGGCCGCGTCCTGCCGATCGGCGGATTGAAGGAGAAGGCCCTGGCCGCCCTGCGGGCCGATTTCGACAAGGTCATCATCCCCGAGCTCAACAAGAAGGACCTGGTGGAAATCCCGCAGAACATCAGGGACAAGATGCACTTCTATCCGGTCAAGGACATGGATGAAGTCGTCCGCATCGCCCTGGGCAAAACGGCAAAGGCCGGCGGCCGCAAAGAACAATAAAGGGTAGTTTCCGCAGTGGTCGAATCCGCACCGAACCCGTCGCCATCATCGTCATCATCGCCATCAAGGGCAGTCTTAAAGGCTGCCCTTTTCCTTTGCGGCTGCTGTCTGCTGGCCGCCGGTTGGCTTGCCGTCTATGCGTTCTCTCCCGGTCCTTCCACTGTGGAAGGATCGGCGGTCGTGACGATCGCCCGGGGCACGCCGCTGAAGGAGATGTCGAAGGTCCTCGCCGGGGCGGGTTTGGTGGAGGAAGATGTCCGCTTCGCGGTCCTCGCCAGGCTCCTCGGCTACTCCGGCCGGATCAGGGCCGGAGAGTTCAAGCTGGCAACCGGGATGAATCCGCTGCAGGTTCTCAGGCAGTTGGTTGCGGCCCGACCCGTCCAGCACTCGGTGACGATCCCGGAAGGCCTGCGGGTGCACGAGATCGGCCGTATTTTCGCCCATGGGGGGTGGTGCGACGAGGAGCAGTTCCGGCAGCTGGCCCATGACAAGGCCTTCGTGACGGGTCTCGGCTTCGGCGACCTCGACAGCCTCGAGGGCTACCTCTTCCCCGACACCTATCATCTCACCCGGGATATTCATGGGGCCGAGGAACTGATCATCATGATGACCCGACGGTTCCGGGAGGTCTGGACTGAGGTAGCCCCGGCGCCTGCCGCCACAGCCAGGCAGCATGAGGTCGTGATCCTGGCCTCGATCGTCGAGAAGGAAACAGGGCGGGGCGAAGAGCGGGCAGTCATCGCCGGCGTCTTTCACAATCGGTTGAAGAGCGGGATGCGGCTCCAGTCCGATCCCACGGTGATCTACGGGATCGCCGGTTTCTCCGGCAATATCACCAAAAAACACCTGCAGACACCTTCACGGTACAATACCTACACCCTGACCGGCCTGCCGGCGGGACCGATCAGCAATCCGGGCCGGTCGGCGCTCGAGGCGGCGCTGCATCCGGCCGCCACCGACTATCTCTATTTCGTCGGCAGAAACGACGGAACCCACCAGTTTTCGCGGACCCTGGAAGAGCATAACCAGGCCGTGCGCAAATACCAGCGGAAAAAGCCGGAAAAAAACGGTAAAGGTTGAAAGGGAACCCGCCTCGTCAAGGCGATACATACTATTGTCGGCCTGGATCATAGTGCATTCACAGCTTTCAGGTCAGGAGAAGAACCAAAGGTGAAAATAGCCCTGATACAGATCAACCCGGTCATCGGCGATTTCCCGGCCAACAGCCGGAAAATCGTGGAACGCGTCGACGAGGCCCGCGACCGGGGATGCCGCCTGGCAATCCTGCCGGAACTGGTTCTGCCGGGCTATCCGCCGCAGGACCTTCTCGAACGCGACTCCTTCCTCGCCGATCATGACCAGGCCCTGGCCCGGCTGATGGCCGAACTACCCGATATCGACGTACTGTTCGGCTCCATCGTCCGGCGGGAGGGGGGAAAGGGGAAACGGTTGTACAACTCCGCCGTTGCGGTGCGTGGCGGCAGGATCGTCTTTCGTGCCGACAAACGGTTGCTGCCGTCCTATGATGTCTTCGATGAGACCCGCTATTTCGCGTCCGGCGCCATGCCCGGACTGTACCGGGTCGACGATCTCTGTTTCGCCGTCACGGTGTGTGAGGACGTGTGGCAGCACGAGATCGGCGAATACCGGACCCAGCCGGTCGACGAACTGTTCGCCGCCGCCGCTGCCCGCGGCGAAACAATCGATGCGGTCATCAACATCTCGGCCTCGCCGTTCCAACGCAACAAGGAACAGACGCGGAAGGCCATCTTCGCCGAGATCTGCCGCACCTGCCAGGTCCCCTTCCTGTATGCCAACCAGGTCGGCGGCCAGGATTCCCTGCTGTTCGACGGCCGCAGCCATGCGCTGGATCGCGACGGCCGCACGATCTGCCAGGCCCTGGGCTGGTCCGAAGACCTGGTAGTCGTCGACAGCGCCGACTGGCGGGGAGAAAAGCATGCCCCGGCCGCAGTCGAGGAACTGGCCTCGGTTTATGACGGTCTGGTCATGGGGGTCAGGGATTATGTCCGCAAGTGTGGTTTTTCCGCTGTCGTCCTCGGTCTGTCCGGGGGCATCGATTCGGCCCTGACCGCCGCGATCGCCGCTGCCGCCCTGGGTCCGGAAAATGTCCTCGGGGTGGCGATGCCGTCGGTCTACAGTGCCGAAGAGTCCCTGGCCGACGCCCGTCTGCTCTCGCAGCATCTCGGCTGCCGCTTCGAAGTGATCCCGATCAAGGGCCTGTTCGATACCTTCCAACAGACGCTGGCACCGTTGTTTGCCGGGCGGCCCGAGGATCTGACCGAACAGAATCTGCAGGCCAGGATCCGCGGCAACCTGCTGATGGCCCTGTCCAACAAGTTCGGCCGGCTGCTGCTGACCACCGGCAACAAGAGCGAGATGGCGGTCGGCTACTGCACCCTGTACGGCGACATGAGCGGCGGCCTGGCGGTGATCTCCGACGTGCCGAAACAGCTGGTGTACGAGTTGGCCGGATATGTCAACCGGGAGCGGGAGATCATCCCCACCCGGACGATCGTCCGGGCGCCGACCGCGGAGCTGAAGGCCGACCAGCGTGACCAGGATGACCTGCCGCCCTACGAGATCCTTGATCAGATCCTGGAAATGCACCTGGAGAAAGGACTTTCCCTGGCCGACATCGTCGCGCAGGGCTTCGACGAGGCCATGGTGCGGGACATCCTGCGCCGGATCCGGATCAACGAGTACAAACGCAAACAGGCGCCGATGGGGCTCAAGGTGACGAGCAAGGCCTTCGGCTACGGCCGGCGCTATCCCAACGTCCAGAATTACCGCGAGTAGGTGAGAGGCGATGGAAGAGGGGAGGAGGAGCAGACGCAGGATCCTGGTGCCGGCCGTGAGCCTGGTCCTGGTCGTCATCGCCAGCACCTGGCTGATCGTGCGCGAAACCCGGCTCAAACGCCCGCCGCAGCTGATGACGACCCTGGCCGGCAATATCGATATGTGCCTGTCCTGCCACCAGGACGTCAAGCTCGATCCCGCTCACGATCCGATGGTCATCGGCTGCGCTCCCTGTCATCTCGGCAATCCGCTGGCGGTGACCGAAAAAGCGGCCCACAAGGGCATGGTGATCAACCCCGGCGACCTCCGCGTCGTCGAACAGACCTGCGCGGTCGAAGGCTGCCACCCGACGGATGCCCACAAGGTCAAGAACTCGCTGATGGCCACCAACCGCGGCATCCTCGGCACCCTGCTCTACTACTGGGGGGAAGCCTCGAGCCAGGATACCGATCTGACCGTCGAACAGCTGCTGCAGTCCGGCCAGACCTCGCTCGCCCTCGACTACTTCCGCAAACTGTGCGCGACCTGCCATCTGTGGAAGCAGAAGAACGACCTGCCCGGCGAGGCGGCCTTTTTCAACGACAAGGGCGGCGGCTGTTCCGCCTGCCATTTCCAGAACCCGCCGGAGGTCCCCGTTGTCGATATCCGCTATTCCGGTGACGACATGGCGCCGCCCCCGGCCGGCGACAAGAAGAAACCCCACCCCCTGATACAGAAGACGATCGCCAGCGACACCTGCATCCGCTGCCACAACCGCTCTGGGCGGATCGGCCTGTCCTATATCGGCCTGTTCGAATCGGAGGGCTACGGCACCCCGTACGAGCAGGGGGGAATGACGAAGAAGCAGCTGCCGGGGGCGCGATTCTATCTCGAGATCGCCGATGACATCCATCACGCCCGGGGCATGGAGTGCATCGATTGCCACACCCGCAATGAGATCATGGGCGACGGCACCAGCTATGCCCATTACGAGGAGCAACTGGAAATCTCCTGCCAAATCTGCCATGGGTCCCAGCCGTTGCCGACGAGGAAAGGCGAACCGCTCAACAATATTGAAAAGACCGAGGAGGGGTGGCGACTCAAGGGTAAGGTCGATGGCCGGCTGCGGCCGCTCAAACCGCTGCGCGAGGGAGTCTGCAACTACAGTGGCCACAGGCGGGTCGGCTGTGAGGCCTGCCATTCGACCTGGGTGCCGCAGTGCTACGGCTGCCATGCCAAACGCGATGCGCGGGGCAGGCATCTCGACAAGCTG
The DNA here is from genome assembly GCF_014201505.1 of Desulfoprunum benzoelyticum. Taxonomy (GTDB): domain Bacteria; phylum Desulfobacterota; class Desulfobulbia; order Desulfobulbales; family Desulfocapsaceae; genus Desulfoprunum; species Desulfoprunum benzoelyticum. Next base: position 44,268 of record NZ_JACHEO010000001.1, read on the forward strand.
ACGCTGGAGGAGACCGAGGGGTTGTGGGAAGAGGGGCGGTCCTATATCCGCTATGAACGGCCGATGCTGGCGGTGTGGAAGGACGAGGTCGTGATCGTCACCCCCGGCTGCCAGGACATCGTCACCGTGATCGGCAAGGAGGGCAAGATCGATGAGGCCTTCAACCGCTTCACGATGGCGGCGATCAATCCCCACACCACCCAGGCGAAGGGGCGGGGTTGCGCCGACTGCCACGCCTCACCGAAAGCCGTCGGTCTTGGCGAGGGGACGGTCTCGGTGAAGGACGGCCGGCTCGTCTTTGCCGGCATCGATCAGGGGGTGGACACGGCGGCCGGTCGCACCGTGCCGTTCGACGCCTATGTCCGGATCGACGGGACGCCGCTGCAACTGGGGTCGCGGCCGGATCTGCGACCCTTCAACGGAGAGGAACTGCGCCGCATCCTGAGGGTCGGCTTCTGTGTCGGCTGCCATGACGAAACTGATACCAGGGTCTGGAACAATTACTCGGCGAAGACGGTCTGCCGGCGGCCGGGGGCCGAAACGGACCTGCAGCTGCCCGGACCATCAGTGCTAGAACAGGAGGTAACGCCATAGCCAATCTCACCGGAAACCTTGATGGGTTGAAGAAGAACCAGCTCCGGCTGCTCGAACGGCTGGCGGGGAAGAAGAGCCACCGTGACCTGATAATCTCCCCGGAGATCGCCAGGACCCTGTGCGAACTGTCGTTCCAGATCAATCGCCAGATCGGGTTGCTGATTCATCGCTCGGGACAGATCGAGATGGTGATCGTCGGCACCTTTTCCGGCCTGATGATCCCCCAGCTCAACGCGATCCGCACCGCCGGCGGGCGCCTGCGGGGGCTGCGTCTGGTCCACACCCATCCGGGCGGCGAGGACATCAGCGACGACGACTTGATGGACCTGCTCTTCCTCCGCCTCGATCTGCTGTCGGTCCTCAAGATCACCGCCGACGGGCTGCCGGAGCGGCTGTATTCGGTGCATCTGCTGCCGGCGGACACCGCCGGTCGAGGCTGGACCTTCCTGCCGCCGGTCCATCCGGCCAACCAGAAAGAGTCGTTCGAAGACCTGATCAACGCCCTCGAGGGTGAATTCACCCGGCTGCAACGGGCGCGCACGATCGAACGGCGGGAGGATCGGGCGATCCTGGTCAGCGTTAGCGCCGAAGCGAAGATCGTCGCCGAGGAGTCGCTGGGCGAGCTGGTAGAGCTGGCCCGGTCCGACAACATCGAGGTCCTGCATACCGTGCTCCAGCGGCAGCGCCATCTCAACCCGCGGCTGATCGTCGGCAAAGGCAAACTGGCCGAGATCATGATCCGGGCCCTGCAGCTCGACGCCAACCTCCTGATCTTCGACCAGGAACTGAACCCCTCGCAGATCCGGTCGATCACCGATTTCACCGATCTCCGGGTCATCGACCGCACCCAGTTGATCCTCGACATCTTCGCCCATCGGGCTATGAGCCGGGAAGGAAAACTGCAGGTGGAGATGGCCCAGCTGAAGTACATGCTGCCGCGCCTCTCCACCCGCGACGATGCCCTGTCGCGGCTGACCGGCGGTATCGGCGCCAGGGGGCCGGGGGAGACGCGGCTCGAGATCGACCGCCGCCGCATCAGCGACCGCCTGGCCCGGCTAAGCGGTGAGCTGAAGGCGATCGCCAGCGAACGCTATCGCCGCCGCTCCAAACGGCGGAAGAAGGATCTGCCGGTGATCTCGCTCGTCGGCTACACCAACGCCGGCAAGTCGACCCTGCTCAACACCCTGACGCACAGCGACATCGTCGCCGAGGACAAACTGTTCGCCACCCTCGATCCGACCAGCCGCCGGCTGCGGTTTCCGACCGAGATGGAGGTCATCATCACCGATACGGTCGGTTTCATCCGCCACCTCCCGGATACCCTCCTCCAGGCCTTCAAGGCGACCCTCGAGGAACTGCAGGAGGCCGACCTGCTGGTCCATGTCATCGATCTGTCGAACCCAGCCTACCGGGAGCAGATGGCCGTGGTCGACAAGCTGCTCAATGAACTCGAGCTCGGCGACATCCCCTGCCTGCGGGTGTTCAACAAGATCGACAAGGCCCCGTATCCGGTGCAGGCGCGGGCCGAGGCGGAAAAGGAGGGGGTGGTGATCAGCGCCATCGATCCTGGAACCCTGGCGCCGTTTCTCGAGCGGGCGGAGCGGATGATGGGCAAGGCCCTTGCGCCGATGTGAAGAAAGACCGGCATGGAACGGCGGGCCTTTGACAACGGCCCGGTTCGTAGGGGAATTCGCCGCCTCGTCGCCGCTGACACAGATCTGCAAGGATCAGCTTTCTGCGGCAGCGGTGGGGCAGGGGTGATGGGGATGGCCTTCAGTCGTAGATGATGGCCGTGTATTTCTCCAGAATCTCTTCGGTCTCCCGGTCCAGGTCGCCGGCCACCTCATGGATCTGGTATTCCTGCTTGCAGCCGGTGCAGCGCATCCGCACCCGCCGGCACATCCGATGCACCTCCAGTTTTGCCGAACACTTCTTGCATTTCATCGTCATGGCGCCAGCAGTTCCGTGCGGGTGAATATCGATTTGAGCCGGTAGCCGGCCCTGGCCAGCTCTTTGACTCCGCCTTCCTCACGCTCGACGACGGTGGCGACCAGACCGACCTTGAATCCCTGGGCCTCGACGCGCTCGATGACCTTGAGCAGGGTGCCGCCGGTCGTGACCACGTCTTCGATCAGGGCGACGGTGCAGCCTGCCGCCATGTTCTTCAGCCCCTCGATGTAGTTGCCGGTGCCATGGCCCTTGGCCTCCTTGCGGACGATGAAGGCGGGAATCGGCGCCTGCTCCAGATAACTGACGATCGAGACGGCGGTCACCAGGGGATCGGCGCCCAGCGTCATCCCGCCGACGGCCTGGATCGGTGTTTTCTCCTCTTTGATCAGGGCGAAGAGGAGCTTGCCGCAGAGATAGGCCCCCTCTGCCGACAGGGTCGTCTGCTTGCCGTCGATATAGAAGTCGGAGGTCTTGCCGGAGGTCAGGGTGAAGGTCCCCTGACGGTAGGATTTTTCCAGCAGGATCGCTTTCAGTCGCTGTCGTTCATTCATGGGGATGTCAACCTGAGGGGAGGATTTTGTTGCGGTCATCGCAAAATCAACGGTCTTTGATTTTACTTAAATAGGACCGGAGAGAAAAGAAAAAACTCGCGTTGCCGGAAAATAGCATGGTATTCTCAATTTTTACCTGTCAGTTATCGGACTGATGGCAGAGCGTCCCTTTGTTCATCGTTTCCATCCTTTGGTGAGGAGAGTCTATGTGCGGCATCGTTGGTTATATCGGGCCCCGGCGGGTGGTGCCGGTGCTTCTGGAAGGCCTCAGGCGTCTTGAGTACCGGGGCTATGATTCCGCCGGCGTGGTCTATCTTGAAAACGGAGAATTGACCAAGTACCGCTGTCAGGGCAAACTTTTCAATCTCGAAACGCTGATCGACGATGCGATCGTGGCTCCTTCCCATATCGGTCTCGGTCACACCCGCTGGGCGACGCACGGGGCGCCGACGACGGCCAACGCCCATCCGCACAGTGATTGCACCGGCAGGCTGGTCGTGGTCCATAACGGCATCATCGAAAATTACCATTCGCTGCGCGAGGAACTGAAGGCCAAGGGGCACCGGTTCAGCTCCGAGACCGATACCGAGGTCCTGGCCCATCTTATCGAGGACTGTCTGGAGGATGATCTCCCCACCGCCGTCCGCACGGCCCTGCCGCGGGTCGAGGGGTCGTATGCCCTGGGGGTGCTGTGGGCCAACCAACCCGACCAGCTTGTTGCCGCCCGCAACCAGAGTCCGCTGGTGCTCGGCATCAGCGCGGAGGAGGGGTCTTTTCTCGCCTCCGATATCCCGGCGCTGCTGCCCTTCACCAACCAGGTCGTGTTCCTGGAGGACATGGAGATGGCGGTGCTCACCAGCGGGGGCCGGGATATCTACTCGCTGACCACCGGGGAGCCTGTCACCCGCCTGCCCCAGACCATTCTCTGGAATGCGGCGATGGCCGAGAAGGCCGGGTTCAAACACTTCATGCTGAAGGAGATCTTCGAACAGCCGCAGGCGATCACCAACACCGTCAGTGGCCGGGTGAACCCGGAGACCGGGGAGGTCAGCCTTGCCGAGATCAATCTGTCGGCACAGGAGTGCCGCAACATCGACCGCATCTTCCTCGTCGCCTGCGGCACCTCCTGGCACGCCGCCCTGGTTGCCAAATACTGGATCGAGCGGCATGCGAAGATCCCGGTGGAGGTCGATATCGCCTCGGAATTCCGCTATCGTCATCTGCTCATCGACGAACGGGTGTTGACGATCACGATCTCCCAATCCGGCGAGACCGCCGACACGCTGGCCGGGATGCGGATCGCCAGGAAGATGGGATCGAAGGCGATCACGATCTGCAACGTCGTCGGTTCGACGATGACCCGGGAGGCCGACGGGACCGTCTACACCCACGCCGGGCCGGAGATCGGGGTGGCTTCGACCAAGGCCTTCACCTCCCAGCTGGCGGCCCTCTTCCTGTTCACCATTTTTCTCGGCCGACACAGAGGAACGATTGACCTGGCGAAGCAGCAGGAACTGGCCCAGGCCCTGATCGGTATCCCGGCGATCATCGAACACCATCTGCCAAAGATTCAGGAGCAGGTCGGCGCCTTGATCGAAGGTTACTACGATTGCCGTGATTTCCTCTTTGTCGGCCGTGGACTGTCGTACCCGATCGCCCTCGAAGGCGCGCTGAAACTGAAGGAAATCTCCTATATCCATGCCGAGGGGTACGCCTCCGGCGAACTCAAGCACGGGCCGATCGCCCTGATCGACAAGGAGATGCCGATCGTGGCGATGGTGCCGCAGGACAAGGTGTACCACAAGACGATTTCCAACATCGAGGAGATCAAGGCCCGCCAGGGGCGGCTGATCCTCATCGGCAGCGAAGGCGACAGCCACCTGTTGACAATCACCGACGATGTCGTGTGGCTGCCGAAAATCCACGAGGATATGAACCCCATCCTCTACACCATTCCGGCCCAGCTGCTGGCGTATGAGATCGCCACTCGCCGCGGCTGCGACGTCGATCAGCCCCGCAATCTGGCAAAGAGCGTGACGGTGGAGTGAGCCGCTTGCCCCACCTGCCGCCACCTCCGCCGGGACTGCCTGCGCTCCTGCAGGCAGTCCCGGATCCGCAGGCGGGATAGGATCACTCGCCGTGTTGACACACTGATCAGCCCCCCCGCAACGTTCCGTCTTTGTCTGCACATCATTTTTTCCCCTGTCATTTTTCCGGCCAATCTGCGGGAATCGTTGTCACGGTACCGCAGTATTCTCCGGGAACCGGCAAGCTGCAACCTTGTAATATCCTCAAGATGCTCTACATTTTTCAAAACATCGAAACCCGGTCAAGCAATGATCGCCAAGCGCCAGCAACACACCGTTGAGACTTTGTCATGCATATGAAACTACCTGGATACATCCAACGATTTGTTTTCGTAGTCGTTCTCTGCACGGTGGCGCTCCTGCCGCCGTTCGTCGGTCCGGCGGAGGCCAGAACCGCCGCCATCGAATGCCTCTCGGTCGGCTGGCCGTCGTCGCGCAGCGATCTGCAGCCGGACCCGAGTCTTGTCCGGGGGACGCTGCCCAACGGTCTCCGCTATGTGCTGAAGGAAAACAAGGAGCCGCGCAACCGGGTCGCGGCCTATCTCGATATCCAGGCCGGATCGCTGCACGAAACCGATGAGCAGCGCGGCTATGCCCATTTCCTCGAGCACATGCTGTTCAACGGTACGACCAATTTCAAGCCTGGAGAACTGGTCGAGTACTTCCAGTCGATCGGCATGAGTTTCGGCGGCGATATCAATGCCCGAACGTCCTTCGACGACACGGTCTACCACCTGATCCTCCCCGATGCCGACCGAGCGCAATTGGAAAAAGGGTTTGCCGTCCTTGCCGACTATGGCCGCGGCGCCCTGCTGCTGGAGAGGGAAGTCGAACGGGAGCGTGGCGTGATCCTCTCCGAACGGCGGGCCCGGGATTCGGCCGAATATCGGACCTACGTCGCCGGCAGCGAGTTCGCCCTGCGCGGCACGAGGATGCCGGAGAGGATGCCGATCGGCGTCGAGGAGACGCTGCAGAAGGCCGATCGTAAGCTGCTCAAACAATATTACGATCAGTGGTACCGGCCGGAAAACATGATCCTGGTGGTTGTCGGCGATTTCCGCAGTACCGAAGTCGAACCGTTGGTGCAGAGGATTTTCGGCGGCCTCGCCGCTGCCGCAACTGTCCCGGCGTGTCCGGATTTCGGCAGCCTGCAGCATCAGGGGGTGGAGGCCTTCTACCATTACGAGGAGGAGCTGGGCAAGAGCGAGGTGTCGATCGAATCCCTGTGGAATACCAGCGAAAAAAACGACTCCCGGGCTCTCCAGGAAGAGGAGCTGCGCAAACACGCGGCCGCGCTGATTGTCCGGCATCGGCTGCAGCGGTTGCAGGAACGTCCGGACACCCCGTTCTCCCAGGCCTTCTACAGTGCGGGCGAGATGTTTGAGCGGATCGGCTATGCCGTGCTTTCGGCCGAGGCAAGGACGGGCAAATGGCGGGAGGCCCTGCGTCTGCTCGAGCACACCCTGCGCCAGGCCCTGATCTACGGAGTCAGTGAGGCGGAACTCGACCGGGTGAAGAAGGAGATCAAGGCCAACCTCGAGAAGTCGGTGTTGACTGCGGCCACCAGGGATTCCAAGAATATCGCCAATGACATCATCCGCCATCTCAATCAAAACAGGGTATTCATGTCGCCGCAGCAGGAATTGGAACTGTACGGGCCGATACTGGCGGCAATGGATGTCGAGGCCGTCAATGATGCGCTGCGGGCGTCCTGGGCCAATGACAGCCGCTTGATCGCCCTGACCGGCAACACCAGGCTGGACGACAAGACCGCCACCGCCGAGATTCTTGCCGCCTTCCGGCAGGCGGCGCAGGAGCACCTCGATGCGGCCGCCGGTACTGCCGAGATTTCCTTTCCGTACCTGGACAAGCCGGAGGGCGCAGCTCCCAAAGAGGTCATCCCGTTCAAGGAGATCGCGGCCGAACGACTGGTCTTTGCCAACGGGGTGACGGTCAACCTCAAACGCACCGAATTCAAAAAGAACGAGGTGCTCGTCGAGATCCACAGCGGCAGCGGGAGACTCGGCGAACCGAAGCCGGGCCTGGCTCTGTTGACCGAAGGCGTTGTCAACGGCTCCGGTACCGGCACCCTGTCGCGGACCGAGTTGGACGAGGTGCTGGCCGGCAGTACGGTCGGGGCGAAGTTCAAGGTCGGCGAATCGAGTTTCATCTGGTCCGGCAAGGCGATCAGCAAGGAAACCGAACTGCTGTTCCAACTGCTCCATACCTTGACTGTCGATCCGGGCTTGCGTCCGGATATCTTTGATCGCGTCAAGCGCGATCTGCGTCAGACTTACCAGGGGATGGAGCGCGACGTCGACGGGGCCATGCAGTTCCGGATCCTGCCCTTTCTCGCCGGCGACAATCCGAAATTCGGGATGCCGCCCTGGTCAGTCGTCGACAAGGTCGGTATTGAAGATATCAGGCGATGGCTGCTGCCCGAGATGGTCGGCGGACCGCTCGAGATATCGATCGTCGGCGATGTCGAGCGCGATGAGGTCGTGCGCCTGACGTCCACATATTTCGGGGGTCTGCCGCCGCGGCAGGGCAAGGGTGTGGAGGCCGATCGCATCGATTTTCCCGTCGGGAAGATGTTGACCGCCACAGTGGATTCATCGATAGACAAGTCGATCCTGCTGATCGCCTGGCCGACTGACGACTTCTGGGATATCCACCGCAATCGCCGGCTGCACATGCTTGCCTCGGTCCTTGATGACCGGTTGCGCAAGGTTATCCGTGAGAAGCTCGGGGCGACGTACTCCCCCCAGGTTTTCAGTTCAGCCAGCCGCGTCTACCCGCATTACGGCATGTTGATGGTCCAGATGGTCGTGCAACCGGGCCAGGAGAAGAAGGTCGGCGACGAGGTGCTGCGGATTGCCGATGATCTGCGTCGCGGCGGCGTGACGGAAGAGGAATTGGAACGGGCGAAGGCGCCGATGATGACCTCGCTCAAAGATGCGGTGCGCTCCAACGGTTACTGGCTGTCATCGGTGTTGACCCAGTCGACCGCTCACCCGCAGCAGCTGACTTGGCCGCTGTCGATCCTCAGCGATTTCAAGGCGGTGACATCAGCTGATCTGGCGGCCCTGGCTGATAAATATCTGGTCAACGATAAGGCGGCCACGGCCTGGGTCGTCCCGGTCCCCGGGACCAACGGCCGTCAGTAACGAGGCTCAATCGGGGGGAGAGATCGGTCGCGAGATGCTCCTGTGGTCTGCTGCCATGGCGCAGGCAATCAGCCGATGATCCACAGCGCCATATTCTGGGTCTGCATCACGGTCCGGCTCGAGATGCTGCCCAGAACACCCTTTGCCGTTCCCTCCTGGCGGCGGCCGATGACGATCGTGCCGCAACCGTGTATTTTCGCGTGACTGATGATACTGGTGCTTTCTTCCAGGGTCGTTGGTTCCGGCAGGGTGTGGATCATCTCCTTGTCGATGCCGGCATCGATGAGCAGTTGAATCGGGCCGGTGAACAGGCAGTTTTTGCCCTGCAGGTGCGTGTCGCACCATTCCTTTCCCCACCTGCTGTAAAAATCCTCGGGAACACACTGGATCCTCGATGACAGGAGGCCGCGGGCATGAAAGAACAGAAAGGCGACGTCGTTTCTGCCGGCGAAGATATGGGCCAGGTGATCAACGGCCATCAGCGAGTTGACCGATCCGTCGACGGGGACGAAAAAACGATTGTTTTTGACTTCGCCATCGATGATCCATAACGGTATTTTGCGGCATTTTCTGAACAGTTCCGCCGATACCGAGCCGAGGAGCATCTCCCCGACCACGCCTATTCCTCGCCTGGCGACGACGATGCTGTCGACCAGGTGTTTCTCCGCATACCCCTTCAGCGATGCGGCGATACTGGTGGAGTGGGGAACGGTCGAGGAGGTGATGCGATCGGCGGGAATCCCGAGGGAGGTCAGTCTGTCTTCGGCCTTTTTCAGATGACGGAGGCCGGCAGCATGGTTGCGATCGAACCTGCCGTTAGACGGCAACAGGCTGTTTGCCGGGTCTTCAGCCTCGGGGAGGACAGGACAGCCGACGTTGGTACAGTGCAGGACATGAAAGTTGACGTCATGGCGGTCGGTAAAGAGTGCAGCGACATAGTCTAGGGCCTGGGCGCTGAAGGTCGAGCCATCGACGGCGAGAAGAAGCTTTTTTTCCATGGAACCACCTTGTGGTAACACTGTTTTTTTAAAATAAATGAAGTATATAGTTGAACATGAGGCGAAGTCAACGGCAAAACCTGATATTCCAGGATGTGGAGAATTGCGGCAAATTCAGTTGAAGTTCTGATTTCATTTGCTTAAGTAACGAGAGAACAGCAGTCATCGGTACAAGAACATCACGAAGAACCTGGGGAAGATGCATGAGCGGACAACAACCTGAACAGTTCCACGAGCGGCGCAAGGGGATGCGGACGCGGTTTGTCACCAGAGTATTTCTGACCTTGCCGGAAGAGCAGGAGCAACTGGAAGGGGACCTCCAGGATATCAGCCTTTTCGGGATGTATGTCGGGACCAGGCGCCAGGTGGCGATCGCAAGCGTCTGCTCCATTCGCATTGTCATCACCGCCGAGAACAGCCGCCTGATCCTGGACGACCTTCAGGGCCAAGTCGTCCGTCAGGATGAACAGGGATTGGGGATCCGCTTTGCCGCCAGACTCGAATGGTATGTCCTGTTCAATATCTATACCCACTTCGGCAAGGGCCGGAGAGTTCAGAATGCCGTCGTCCAGGCCGAACAACCCGATGTCGAGGCGAACTGACCAGCGGCATACAGCAAGGCGGTGCCGCCCTAGATGACGGATACCTCGGCGAGAAGGGCTTCCGCTTCCAACTCCTTTCGAACCCAATGTGTCTGGAAACCGCCATTGCGGCGGATGATCATCGTTGAAAAATAATGCGGGTTCTCGGGAATGCGTGAGAGATCGCGGATGATCCGTTCGCCTTTCATGCCCGCCCGCTCGATCAGCACGGCCCTGTTGAGAAGACCGGTTTCCTGAAGCAATCGGCAGATTCGGGGCAGAACCCGATGGACCTTCATCAGGACGATGGTGTCGAACTTCTCGAGCGTCGATCGCAACCGTTCGTCGCTGAAGGTTGCCGGCACCACCGCCAGCATCTCATTGCCGAGGCAGATCGGCATCGCTGTTTCCGCCGAACAGCAGCTCATCGCCGGAATCCCGGCGTGAAACTTGACCCGGACATCCGGCCGCATCGACAGCAGGGTGTCGTAGAGATAATAGCCGGTCGAATAGATCGCCGGGTCGCCAAGGGTCGGGAAGGCGACATCGAGTCCCCGATCGAGGCAGGCGATGATCTTTGCCGCCGCCGTTTGCCACGCCAGGCTGACATCTCTCTCAGGGGCCTTGCCGGCCCTGATTTTCTTCATTGGAAAGTACAGTTCAAAGATATCCTTGCCGGCGAGATCGACGACCTGGCTGACGATCGCGAGCGCCGTTGAACTGCCGCCCGGTGTGGCCTTGGGGGCAGCGATGATCGGGCAGGCCGTAAGGGTTTTCAAGGCTTTGAGGGTCAGGAGATCCGGATCTCCGGGGCCGGTGCCGATGATATGGAGGGTCGCGTCACGCATGTTTTCTTCTCGGGTTGAAAGGGAATTGATGATTGTCATTGGCGGTTGTCAGTGGTCTGTGGCTGAGGGTAGAACAGCCGGTGCAGTCGTTCGATGCCGACGAGCAGTCTCGGCGTCGGCCGGGATACCAGGGTCTCTTCGATCAGGTAGACCCTGCCGTCCTTGAAGGCCTTGATCAGCTCAAAGCCGGGTTCGACCTTCAGGGTGTCGATATCGATAGGGTTCATCCGCCCGGTCTGGCTGAGGAAGATATCGATCTCGTCGGCCCGGGCGATGATATGTTCCTTGCCGTATTCGGCGATATTGCTCTTGTTTCTCGGTCTGGCGTCGGTGGCGATGTTTCGGCCGCCGGCCGTTTCGACGGCATAGACCGTGATCGAGGTCGGGGAAAAGGTCTTCATCTTGGCATGGATCGCCTCGACATAGACCCCGGGGCGCCTGTCGTGGTCGGCGATGGGGATCTTCCGCTTGATCGCCGCAACCCCGGCGAGGAAACGGGTTTGCATCGAACGCGCGGCGGCGGCGCGGCCGGTCAGATCACCGAGGGTCCGCCAGTAGGCGAACATCCCCTCCACTTCGGTCGGCTGGAGCGAGACGACGGTGATGCCGCTGGCTCGCAACCGGGCGAGCAGGGCCGGGTGGGCGCGCGAAATCATCGGCCGGACGAGGACCAGGTCCGGTTGAGCGGCGAGGAATTTTTCGGCGCTGTCGCTATCGCTGAAGGTCTGCTTGTGGTGAACGGCATCGGGATTGTCGCCGCGGTTGACCCCGATGATCTGCGCCGTCGCCCCGAGTTCGACCAGGTTTTCGGTGTGGGCGGGATAGAGGGAAATGATCCGGGAAAAGGGGCGATTGAAAACGATCGCCGTCCCGTCCTGGTCGACGAACTCTGCCGCGGCAGTGGTCTGCGGCAGGAGGAGAATGAACAGCAGCAGCACCACGACGTTCCCCAGGGTGGATCGGCGACGCAACGTCACGGTCGGCGGCAAACGATGATGAGGGAGAGTCGAGTCAGGCATAACGGTATTGCACCCGTGGTTTTCCGAGCAGTTCATCAGTGAAGACCAGCGCTTCGGCGGCGAAGACCTCGCGGATCAGCGGCGCGGTCATCACCGAACCCACCGGTCCGTGGCAGTAGAGCGAGCCGTCATGGAGGACGATCAGCTCGTCGCAGAAGACCGAGGCGAGGTCGAGGTCATGGATGGTGGCGATGACGGTGATGCCGGTCTCGGTCACCTTCCGCCGCAGGATTTTCATGATATCGAGGGTATGACGGATGTCGAGGCTTGCCGTCGGTTCATCGAGCAAGAGGACCGGGGTGTTCTGAGCCAGGGCCCGGGCCACCAGAACCCGCTGCCGTTCCCCGCCGGACAAGTGCAGGACCGAGCGGTGCTGCAGGGTACCGATGTCCATCTCGGCCAGCGCCGCCTGCACCAGGTCGATGTCTTCCTGCGCCGGTTGCGAGAATCTCGGGATAAAGGGATGACGGCCCATCATCACCACATCGTAGACCGTGAAGTCGAAACTGATATGGAGGTCCTGGGGGACGACGGCGACCAGCCGGGCCAGGGCGGCCTTGTCGTAGCCGGCGACCTCCCTGCCGTGCAGGGTGATCCGGCCGTCGACGGGCTTCGCGGCACCGGTGAGCAGGTCGAGCAGGGTCGTCTTGCCGCTGCCGTTCGGGCCGAGGAGGCCGTAAAACCGGCCGGGATGCAGCTCCATACTGATCCCGGCGAGGACCGGGGTCGCGGTGTAGCCGAAGCTGCAGCGGTCGACAACGAACAGCGGGCCGTCTCCGGAGGTCATCTTCCCCTCCCCAGTTGCCGTTTCCTGAAGATGTAGCAGAAGAACGGGCCGCCGATCAGCGCGGTGAGGACCCCGATCGGGATCTCGTGCGGCAGCAGGGCCCGGGTGACGGTGTCGGCGGCCAGGAGCAGGATCGAGCCGGCGAGGAAACAGGCGGGCAGCAGCAGGCGGTTGTCGGCGCCGAGCAAGAGGCGCAGCAGATGCGGGACGATCAGACCGATGAAACCGATGATCCCGGAGATGGCGACACAGCCGGCGGTCATCAGGGTGGCGACGGTCAGCAGCAGCTTTCGGACCTTGATGCTCTCGACGCCGAGGGAGTCGGCGGTCTTCTCTCCCAGCGCCATGATGTTGAGGTCGCGGGCAAAATAAAAGATGACGAGAAGGCAGGGCAGGGTGATGGTCAGGACCAGCAGCACCTCCTGCCAGGTCTTGCCGACCAGGCTGCCCATCAGCCAGAAGATGATGATGCTGACCTCCTCGTCGGCCATGTACTTGATGAAACCGATCCCGGCGGAGAGGATGGCGGCGACGATGACCCCGGCCAGGATCAGGGTGTTCGAGGAAAGACGGGAGTCGGTCGCTGCCAGACTGAAGACGACAACCAGGGTGGCGAGCGCCCCGGCAAAGGCGAAGAACGGCACGGTCCAACTCAGCGGCAGGGCGATGCCGAATAGGGACAGGATGATGGCGAGGGAGGCGCCGAAGGCGGCGCCGGAGGAGACTCCGAGGGTGTAGGGGTCGGCCAGCGGGTTGAGGAGCAGGGCCTGGAAGACCCCGCCGGCGACGGCCAGACCGCCGCCGACCAGGGTGGCGGCGACGATCCGCGGCAGGCGGATGTCGGTGATGATCACCGGGAACCGGCTGTCGATGCCGGACGGCGGTGGATTGCCGGTCAGACGGGCAAAGCCGATCTCGATGACCTGGCCGACCGGGATGTGGATGTATCCGAGTCCGGTGGCAATGGTGACGAGGCCGGCAAGCAGCAGCAGGAGCAGTAACAGAATGGTGAGTTGCCTGGTCATGTCAGTGCAGCACGATGCCATGGTCCGTCGCGGTCTGCTGCAGGTGGTGGAGGTAGACATCGGCAAAGGCGTCGATCTCACCCAGCCCCTTCGCAACGGTCATGACCTCGTATCCCTTGGCGCTGAGGATCGATTTCCATGCCTCCGGCTCATCCCCGGCCATGTCGTTGACGGTGTGATCGCCGGCGACGGTCATGAAGGGTTTGAGCAGCAGTTTACTGACCCCGGCATGTTCGAGCAGCGGCAGGGTGTCGTCGAGTGAGGGGTAGCCCTCGACCAGGGCGATGTAGGTCTTGACCTGCGGATAGAGGCGGTTCATGATCGATGCGAATTCAAGATAGGCGCTGCCGGAGGGCATGTAGGTGTTGCCATGGGCCATGTACAGAAGGGCCGCATTGGCTTTTTCGGCCTGGACGGCATCGTCGGCCAGGGCTCTGGCGATGAGGGCGAGATCCTCACTGTAAGGGTGCTGCTCGCCTGCCGTGCCCATTGCCGGCCTGCCGACCGCCAGTTTTTCAAACGGCCGGAACTTCGGCTTGATGGTCCTGATCGAATTGAGGCCGTCGATAGCGGCGACCAGATCCAGGTATTCCTCGCCGGCGCTGATATGGCCAGGTTGGACGATGATCGTCCGGTATCCCTGGTCCTGCAGGTTGGCGATGGTCGCCAGCGGCCCCTGGACAGTATACACGTCCGCAGGCACCGATGGGTTCGCCGTGATGAAGGCGGCATCGCCGCGTCGCCCCTGCCAGATCCTGCGGATGATGTTCGAGGTGAAGGCGATCTTCACCGGCGTCTGCGGGTATTGCCGCTGGAGGCGGTCACGGATGTTGAGGATCCCGGGCAGGGCCTTGGGAACGGTGGTGCCGAAGGCGGCGAGCACGACGGCCTGGCGGTCGGCATCAGGATTGTCGCCGGCCTGGGCCGGTTGGCAGAGAAGGAACAGGAGAAAAAGGGCGCAGACGGAGTGGATGAAACTATGCATAATCAACCTCATCGTTTCCGGTCCGGAAAAAACAGATCCCGGACCAATCGAGTCATTGATCCGGGATTCCCTGGTTATCCGTATCATCGCCATGCCATCTGTCCACGAGGCATGACCCTTCAATTCAGGCAGGTCTTCTGACTTCCGGATCACTCCTTCCCCGAGCCTTCCCATCATGAGCTGACAGTGGCGATCGTTCAGGGGCAGTCCCCGGTCACAGCGGCGGGCCCGTCTTCGAATTACACGAAGTTCCCTCTTTCACCTGCATTTTCTGGCAGAAACTGCAGGTACCTGAATCGTTTTCTCCCTATTCGATACCTTTCCCTCCTGCTGTTGTCAAGCAGGAAACGCTCCGCAGACCGGCGTCGGTCGTGAACCTCCATCCGTCGAGCCCGCATCTTCCTGATACAGCGGATGAAGATGATTGACGTCCTTAATCCTTGTCCGGCTGCCGTTTTCTGCTCAAAACGCGTAGATGAAATAGGCCGCCGCCACCAGAACAAGGCTGAAGACCCGGAAGGCCTGGTTGCAGACGATCAGTTCGGTGGCGACCTTCGGCTTGAAGATGCCTGCGTAATAGGGAAACTGATGCCGCACCGCCCGCAGCGGAGAAGAGAGGATGTTGCCGACCAGCAAGGCCAGGATGATCTCGCGGTATTCCATTTTGCCGTCCTGCAGCAGGGCACCGGCGGCGGCGACGCCGGCGGTAAGTTCGGAGGCCATCTGCAGGGTGATGATGCCCATCGCATGGGGAGTCAGTCCGGGGATGAAGGAGAGATAGGCGGCTGACGCCTGCTCGAGTTCGGTGAAGAAGCCGATGCGATTCATGATGTAGACGATGATGTAGATCGGAACCGTCACGAAGAGGATTTTGCGGATTCGCTTTTTGAATCTCAACCAGCTTTTGCGCATCGCCTGGCGCCAGTCGACGGCAGTCCCGGCGCCAGCGGGTGCCGGCCCTTCGTGAGTGTCCGGCTTCGACAGCAGGAAGCGGCTGACGATGACGATGGAGAATGTCCTGAGCAGAGCTGCCATCAGGGTCAGGCCGACATAGACGAAGGCGGCGCCCTTGATCAGCGGCACGGTGATGAAGAACATGGTCGGCAGGTGCACGAAAAAGGTGGGCAGGCTGTTGAAGAGATTGGCCAGCACCAGTTCGGCCTTGCCGATCTTCTCCTGATCGTAGGCCTCCGCCAGCAGGGTGTTGGCGGAAACGCCGGAGAAAACGGCCAACGAGAACGAGGCGCCGGTGGTGTCGGAGAGATGGCCGAACCTGATCAGCGGCCGGGCGAGAAAGGCGATCCGGCGGGTCCAGTTCAGCGACTCGATGAAATTGGCGATCATCAGACCGACCGAGATTGAGGCGATCAGCCGGAGCAACGGCCAGATGAGCCGATCCCAGAGGGTCAGGAAAGTGTCAGCGGAGAGGGTCATGTCCAGGGGCTGGTGATTGCCGATGCGCAGGCTGGTTGATCATCACAGACTGCCGGTGAGAAAACAGTACGCATAGAGGCCGCTGGGGTCGGTCAACAGAGAAAGGGGGCCGATGGTCGCACTGAATCGGCGATGCAGATCCTTCACCACTTCGGGGATGAGGGGGGAGAGGCTGGTCCAGGCCTGCTGCTCGGCGGCGAGTTTCTCCAGTATCCATTCGCCGAAGGAAGGCGTTCTGCGGATGGGGTAGGGCTCGAAATCATCGGCGATGCCGGCCAGTCCGGCGGCGGCGGCGACCGCCTCGTCGAGACCGCCGAGCTCGTCGACAAGACCGATTTCCCGGGCTGTCCGGCCGTCGAAGACCCGGCCCTCGGCGATACTCTCCAGCTGCTGCCGGTCAATCTTTCGTCCCTGTTGAACGATGGCAAGAAACTGGCGGTAGCCATGATCGACCGACAACTGGATCGTCGCCTTTACCTGCGGGCTGAGGGGCCGGGAGAGATTGAGGCCGGAGGCCAGCGGAGTCGTGCCGATGCCGTCGCTGTGGATGCCGAGTTCGGCAAGGGTGTTCTCAAAGGTCGGGATGGCACCGAAGATGCCGATCGAACCGGTGAGGGTGGTCGGGGCCGCCCAGATCTGATCGGCATCGGCGGCAATCCAGTACCCGCCCGAAGCGGCCATCGTCCCCATCGAGACGACCAGGGGCTTGCCGCTTTTCTTCAGTTCGAGCAGTTCCTGGCGGATGACCTCCGAGGCGAAGGCCGATCCGCCGCCGGAGTTGATCCGCAGCACCACCGCCTTGACCGTTGCGTCCTCCCTTGCCACCTTGATCAGTGCGGCCAGCGTATCGCCGCCGATGACCCCCGCCGGCTGCTTGCCGGGCAGGATATTGCCCTGGGCGACCAGGATGCCGATCTTGTTCAATGCCGGGCTGCCTTTTTGTGCCGTCGGACCGATCAGGCGGAGATAGTCGGCGGACGAAATCGAGGTGTAATCGCGTTCGGAACTGGTGCCGGCGATATGGGCGAGGTGGGACTGAACCTGCGGCCGGGTCCAGATCCGGTCGACCAGCCCCGTCTTCAGCGCCAGCTGTGCCGTATCGCCGTCGGCGGCGGCGAGAAGACGGTCGATGAAGTTGGTGTAGGTGTCGATACTGGCCCGTGGAATCTTCCGTTCTTTGGTGACGTCGGCGACGTAGCTGTCCCACAGCGAAGAGAGCCAGAGAGCGTTCTGGCGGCGGGCCTCGGGGGACATCGAGTCGCGGGTGATCGGTTCGATCGCCGACTTGTAGGTTCCGACCCGGAAGACATGGTAATTGATCTTCAGTTTATCGAGGGCTTCGCGGAAATAGAGGGGATAGGTGCCGAAACCGTGGAGGTCGACTCCTCCCATCGGGTTGACGGCGACAAGGTCGGCATAGGCGGCGAGGTAGTACTGTTTCTGGGTGTAGAGGTCCTCGGCGGCAATGACCTGTCGGCCGGTGGCCCGGAAGCGCTTCAGGGCAGCGCCGATGGCCTGGAGCTGATCGATGCCGGCGTCACCGAGATCCTTCAGGTCAAGCAGGATAGCGGTGATGCGGTGGTCTTCCGTCGCCTGGTCGAGGATGTGGAGGATATCCTGAAGCAGTGTTTCCGCATCTTTCGCCGGTTCTCCCTGCATTTCCTGAAACAGTTTTCCGGCGGATGAAACAGGTTGTTTTTCCTCGACAATATCTCCGGTCAGGGAGAGCACGAGGATGCTGTTGTCCTCCAGCCCGGGGCTGCCGCCGGTGAATATGGCGATGCCGGCGATAAGGATAACCAGGAGGAAGAGGAGATTGAAGGCGGTATTGCGGACAAACGTCAGCAGACGTCCGGCGAACCGGAAGATGCCGAAAATGGAACGGAGAAGGTCTCTCATGAGCGTAGTCGAAAGCTGGTACAGGGTGAATGGAGTGGTTTGCCGTCAGACTGTAAGTCATCCGCCGGCAGATGCAAGGGCAACGGTTGCCGATCCCGCTCTTGTCGGCGATGCCGGCGACGGCGGGAGAAAGGGAAGCGGCAGCTGGCGCGGAAGTCGTCTGTCTCTTGGCGTCAGCTTTGAAAGGGAGACCCCGAGAAGCCGGATCTTCCGCTTTCCGGCCTCGGTGGCATGGAGCAGGCGCGGGATATGGTCGACGATTGCCTGCCGGTCATAGATCGGGGCGGACAAGGTCAGGGAACGGGTAACGGTGACAAAATCATGGTAGCGGACCTTCAGGGTGATGGTCGATGCGCCCTGCCGGTGACGGGACAGGGCGGTTTCGATGCTTGTCGCCAGGGAGTGAAGGATGGCGAATATTTCCGTCAGATCGGCGGTGTCGCGATCGAGGGTGACCTCGCTGCCGATCGACTTGCGGAGCCGTGACGGCTGGACCGGGCGATTGTCGCGGCAACGGACGATATCGTAGAAAAACTCCCCAGCCTTGCCGAAATGCCTGATCAGTTCCTCCCGGCTTATCTGCCGCAGGTCATATCCGCTCTGGATTCCGAGCCGCCGCATCCTGTTCTCGGTGACCTGGCCGACCCCGTAGAACGTGCCGATCGGCAGGGCGTCGAGAAAGTCCTGGGCCTGATGCGGCAGAACGACCGTCAGCCCCCGCGGTTTCTCGTATCCGCTTGCCACCTTGGCCAGAAACTTGTTGCAGGAGACGCCGGCCGAGGCGGTGAGTCCGGTTTCATTATGGATGCGGCGGCAGATCTCGCGGGCGATCAAGGTTGCCGAACCCTGGCACCGTTGGCACAGCGAGACGTCGAGAAATGCCTCGTCGAGGGAGAGCGGCTCCACCAGGTCGGTATAGTCTCTGAAGATTGCCATCACCTGCCGGGAGATTTCCTTGTAGCGGGCCATCCTCGGTCTGAGGAAGACGGCCTCGGGACACAGTTGCATCGCCCTGGCGCTCGGCATCGCCGAGTGGATGCCGTGGCGGCGGGCCTCATAGGAACAGGCGGCGACGACCCCACGCCGGTCGGGAGAACCGCCGACAATGACTGCCTCACCCCGCAGTTCGGGATTGTCGAGCTGCTCTACCGAGGCGTAGAAGGCATCCATATCGATGTGGATAATCTTGCGGTGGCGGGTTGCTGTCTCGTTCACCATTATACGATTCGGAGGTGCTGGTGAGTTATGGCCTGAATGTTTGCCTCCACTATACGACACACGGCATTTTTTCTCATCACTTCAATATGGTGCTGAGAAATCGGATTATCTGGTATATATCGCTGAAAATAGGCCGGTGACGGTCATAAAGTGACATGCTAAAGGAGAAGAGATGAAAGCAAATCAGGTGATCGGCGCCAGTGTACTTTTTCAGGGACTGCCTGAGCATCAAATCAAAGAAATTGTCGACATCATTATTGAACGGACGTACGGCAAAGGGGAGTCGATATTCTTCGAAGGCGATCCCGGACACGGCTTCTACATGGTCGGGGAGGGCAAGGTCAAGATCTTCAAAATGTCGCTTGGCGGCAAGGAGCAGATCCTCCACATTTTCGGCGAGGGCGAACCTTTCGGCGAGGTCTCGGTCTTTCACGGTCATCCGTTCCCGGCATCGGCGGAGGCTCTTTCGCCCACAAAAGTGTTGTACTTTCCCCGCGACAAGTTTGTCGCCCTGGTCTCCAGGAACCCATCCATTGCCCTGAATATGCTTGCCGTCCTGTCGTTGCGGCTGCGGCGCTTCACCGTGCAGATCGAAAACCTGTCGCTCAAGGAGGTGCCGGCCCGCCTCGCCGGCTATATCCTTTATCTGCTGAAGGAACAGGGACGGGAAGACAGCGTTGAACTGGAGATCTCGAAAGGGCAGTTGGCCAGCCTGCTTGGCACCATCCCGGAAACCCTGTCGCGTATCTTTGCCAAAATGACTGAGGAGGGGCTGATCGAGGTGGTGGGCCGGAGGATCAATATTCTCGACCGCCGGGGGCTCGAGGCAAAATAGCGATGGAACTACGCCGCTGAATCGGGGACCTGGTTGTTGAGGACGATGTTTCTCAGGTGGAGGTAGCTATCGAGCTCGAGTTCGGTGAAACGAACGGCGACTCCGGCCTGGTCCTGCCTGACCGTTCTGCCCTTGATCTGCATCGACAGGGTGCTGGAGGTTCCGGAGATGGTGATGGTGACCCGGCAGGGGACGTTGATCGGCACCGGTTCGCTGGTCCGGATAAAGATCCCGTCGAGACTGATATCCCGGGACAGGGTATTGCCGGCCAGGCTGCGGTCACTGATCTGCAGGTTGGCCGAGGTCTCCAGTTTGACCCGGGTCTTGGTGCGCTGGTCTGGTCGTTCCATGGTATTATCGCCTTCTAAGGCTGTCGGGCAAGTTCGATGGTTGTCGCTTTGAAGATATACCGATCCCGGTTCACGGTCACTTCCGGCGGCGTCGCTGTGCGTTCAAAAATGTCGTAGCCTTCCTTCAGGTTGCCCCAGAAGCGCTGCCACCTGCCGTCATGGTGTCGACGCATGTTTTCCGCCGTCATCCGGAAGGGGAAGATATGGACTGCAAAGGATTCCTGGCCGTTGGCCAAGGCGGCGTCGGCGATTGTGTAGATCTCCTCCATCCGGTAGTCGGTCATCGCGAAGCAGCCGATCGATGAGCAGCGGCCGTGCACCATCAACGCGTTCCCGGTCCGGCCGTTGCACCGGTCATAGTCGTTGGGGTAGCCGAGGTTGAACGCCAGGTGAAATCTGCTCCAGGGATTGAGCTGGGCCGGTCCGACCCGGTAGAATCCCTCCGGACTCTGTTTGTCCCCCTCCTTCTCCTTGGGACCGAGGCCTCCCGAATAGTCGCAGATCGTGTAGGTCTTGAAGTGCACAAAACCGTTGTCCCGCAGGACCCAGATCTCGAGCTCATCGGATTCCTTGAAGATTCGCATGAAGATCGGTGCCCCGAGATGAAGGGCTTTTTTTGCCATGGCTTGAGCGATTTCCGGGGCCATCCGCGTCACCACTTCCAGAGAGGTCTCGCTTGCCGGAGTCTCGACAATGGTGTCGGAGTGGCAGATGCGGGTGTTGATGATTATCGTCAAGATCAGGACGCCGCAGCAAATCGAAGGTTTCATCGGTTCTGCTCTTCACCTGGTGAAAACTGTACGGAAAAATCGCGTGGAGAGGCGGAGAAAACAGCTAACAGGTTCTTAATAGAGCAAAAAATTACGTGAAAGTCCAGCAGGAAGAGGCTGAGCGACAGAATCTACCTATGTCACCGAAGATCTTTTCATCATGGATCCGTACAGGTCGGCAGCCTTATATGCATCACTTTCCAAATGCGGAAGACATCTGGAGCTGGTTCATATCTTGGGTTGTCGTGGAATCAATTGAAGTTCAACCGGTATCATGGAGAAAATCGTGACCAAGGTCGACGGTGGAGGAGGTGAGCAGGACCGGCGGTTGTCACTATTCACTTGCTCAGGAATCGGTCTGCAGGTAGTGTCAGAGCCGAATCCACGGTGAAATCATTTCATTCTGTTAAAGGAAGCAACCACGCGATGGCCCTTGATCTCCATGTCCACAGCACATTTTCGGACGGCACGATGTCACCTGCCGAGTTGGTTGAGTTGGCGCGGGTCAAGCGGCTGGTTGCCATCGCCCTCACCGACCATGATACGGTCGACGGATTTATCCCGGCGCAGCAGGCCGCTGCCGGCATGTCGCTAGAAGTCATTGCCGGTCTGGAGTTCAGTGTCCTCCACCAAGGAACCTCGATGCATATTCTTGGGTACCTGATGGATATCGCTCATGCCGATCTCAACCGGATGCTGGCTGATCTGCAGAAGGGGCGAATAGAGCGCAATGCGAAAATCCTCGATAAGCTTCAGGGGCTTGGAATATCAATTGAACCTGACGAATTGCGGCAGGTATCGGTAACCGGCCAGACCGGACGACCGCATATTGCCCGACTGCTGTTGGCGAAGGGTGCGGTCGGCAGCATGCTCCAGGCCTTCGAGCAGTATCTTGGTCGCAAGGGGTTGGCATATGTGTCGCGACCGGTACCGACTGCGGAGGACGCCATCGCTGTCCTGCGCGCCGCTGGCGGTCTCTGCGTCCTTGCCCATCCGCAGCAGATGGATCCGGACCTCAAACAATTGCCGGCGTTGCTCGATGAACTGGTGCCGATGGGGCTCGATGGTCTCGAAGCCTATTATCCGACCCATTCGTCCAGAACACGTCGCAAGATTATCGCCGCGGCCGAACACTATGGGCTGGTGCTGACGGGCGGCAGCGATTTCCACGGCGATATCCGACCGGGAACGACGCTTGCCGGCGGCCGCAATGTCTACGTTCCTGATGAATTGTTGAGCATCCTGAAAGATCGAGCGGCATCCCGGTGACCACAGCAGGCCGGATCGGGATGTCGAACTTCAACCATCCCGACAATGTTGTGGTCCGGCAGGATGTCTGCGCGATATGGTGGCGAATGGTCTGTCTTTCTCGATTCGGAAAATTTTGTTCGACATTGATTGTCCGAAGGAATTCAAGTAATTTTTAGCCTTAACAACTTTTTTGCGCATAAGGGTGGGCGTTTCATATGTATTCAATCCTGATCGTCGATGATGAACCCAATTATCTGATTGTCCTGTCGGAGTTACTACGGGACGAAGGCTTCGAGGTCTTCACCGCTGCAAACGGCCGGGAAGGGTTGCAGGTGGTCAAGGATGTCGATCTCGATCTCGTTATTACCGACATGCAGATGCCGGAGATGGATGGGATGCAGCTGCTCAATCATGTCAAGGCGCTCAACCGCGAATTGCCGGTCATAATGATCACCGCTTACGCCCAGGTGGAGAAGGCCGTGGCGGCGATGCAGGCCGGCGCTTTCAGCTATCTCGCCAAACCGTTTTCCAATGATGAACTGATTGTCACTATCCAGAAGGCGGGACAGCACTACTCGCTGGTTCGGGAAAACACCCGCCTGCGCAGTGAAATCCGTGGCAAATCAGGGTTCAGTGGCATGGTCGGTAAGAATCCGCGCATGCTCCAGGTCTACGAGCTGATCGAAAAGGTGGCGCCGACTCCGGCCTCCGTATTGATCTCCGGCGAGAGTGGCACCGGCAAGGAATTGGTGGCTAAAGCCATTCATATGAACAGCCCGCGAGAGGACAAGGCCTTTATCACAGTCAACTGTGCCGCACTGGCCGAGAACCTGCTCGAGAGCGAGCTTTTCGGCCATGAGAAGGGGGCCTTCACCGGGGCGGTGGCGATGCGCAAGGGAAGGTTCGAACTGGCCGACGGCGGCACGATCTTCCTCGATGAGGTTGGTGAGATACCGTTGGCCCTGCAGGCGAAACTCCTCAGAGCTCTGCAGGAAAGAAGTTTCGAACGGGTGGGTGGGACCAAAACCCTGACTGTCGACGTTCGGATTATCAGTGCTTCGAACCGCGATCTGAAGGAAGAGGTCATGCAGGGCCGTTTCCGTGAGGACCTCTTCTATCGTCTCAATGTCATTCACGTTACCCTCCCGGCCCTGCGCGAGCGCATGGATGATATGCCGTTACTGGTCGATTTTTTTATCGATAAATTTTCGCAAAAACTGCAGAAGAAAGATCTCGCGATCACGAAGGAGGCGTTGCGGCTGCTTATGACCCTGCCGTGGGAAGGCAATGTCCGCGAACTCGAAAATACCATCGAAAGGGCGGCGATTCTCTGCAACGGCAACTGTATCGAGGCCGAGGATGTTCAACCGGAATCGGTCAACCTGGACAACCAGGCGGCCTGGAGTCGGGAATTGGATCTGCATCAGATCATCCCTGAGTCAGCCAGTCTCAATGACGTTCTTTATGCCGTCGAGGAAAAGATGTTGGTGGAAGCGCTTGAAGAGGCGAATTTTGTTCAGGCCAGGGCGGCCGACCGTCTTGGGATAACCAAGAGTCTGCTCCAGTATAAGATGAAAAAGTACGGAATCAAGAAAAAGAAATGATTGCTTCCGGCATGGCAACGATGCATGTATGGCAGCGAACTGGAGTTGTTGTGCTTCTGTCGTCGTTTGGCAACAGGGGCCAAGAAGTTTAAGCGGTACGGGGCGACAGCTCTGTGTCAAGGGAGGGGCCAAGGTGTGGTCAGCTACCACCCTGGCTCGAAGTCTCAACCAGCAGGTGACACTCCGCCAAGGCCGACGACTCGTGATGTCGTGATAAGGAGAATTTGTCCTCGAAAAGATCGTAACCTCTTCAAGAGATCCAGATTGTCTCCGGGCTCAACCGGGGTTGAGTCGAAAAGCCCAGTCTGCTTCGGTCACGACCTCAGCCGTGTTTCTCCTGTTGCCGCAACCCTTTACTGATGCATAACCGCTCTTATGGACTATTACCCAGAGGCAATGACGATCTTTGGATGCGGAATAATCGATAGAACCTGCAGTGAAAAATGTCTCGCCCCACCAAGACGTAGCTCAAACTCCCAGTATCGCGTTTGCTCTTCGCGCTTTCAGGCCGGGTACTTCCCTTCCATGTACTCCTTCAGATACTGGTTTTCAACGTCCCTTACCTTCAGTTGCGCGTTGACCACGTCGCCGATGGAGACAATGCCCTGCAATTTGCCCTTTTCAATGATCGGGATATGCCGGATCCGGTTTTCCGTCATTACGGCCTGAATATAATCGATATTGTCATCCAGTTTGGCGACAATCATGTTTGTGCTCATAAACTGCTTGACGCTGGCGTGACGGATATTGTCCGGATCTGTGCTGACGGCCTTCAGGACATCATTGGGGGCAAAAATCCCTTTGATATCGTCATTATGATCGACAACGATCAAGGATCCAACACGATTGGCAAAGAACATACCAACGGCATCCATGATCCTGTTGTCCTGATGGATTGTAATTACCCTGCTTCCTTTGACTGCCAGAATATCCTTCGCCTTCATTGTGCTTTTCTCCTTATCTGGATTGGACTCGTATGATCAATGTCATTTCTTGTCGTTAAATCGCTACCGGATAGAGGCTCAATGCCAATACGCAAATGGCGAGTATAAAGGCGCAGACTGGGGCTGATCGCGAGCCGCTGGTTTCAAACAGGTCATCTGCCTCATGGAAATACATGGCGATGATAAGACGAAGGTAATACCACATCGAGAGGATGCTGCTGACAATACCGAGGACGGCCAGGATGACATGACCTCCCTGGTAGGCAGTAACGATTATGTAGAGCTTGCCCATAAATCCTGCGGTTGGCGGAATCCCGGCCATTGACAGGAGGAAGATGGTGATGGCCGCAGCCGAATAGGGACGTACTTTAGCCAATCCACTGAAATCGTTAAATTCCTTTCGCTTTTCGTCGGTACCTGAAAGATAGGACAGTGAAGCAAAGATTCCGAGGGTGCTGGCAGCATAGGCAGCAAGATAGTAGAGGATCACAGATCCGCTGAACTGGTCGCCGGAAACGGCAATCAATGCGATCAACAGATAACCAGTATGGACGATGCCGGATGCGGCAAGCATTCGCTTAAGACTGTTCTGGCCGATGGCGATAAGGTTCCCTGCAAACAGGGTCAGAACGGTCAGATAGAAGAGCATGTCGAGCCAGGACTCGCGGATGTCGCCAGCAAGCAGCAAGACATTGGCAAGCACGGCGATAATGGCTGTCTTCAGTGCCGTCGCCATGAAACCGGTGACGGGAATCGGTGCTCCGTCATAAACGTCAACAACCCATGAATGGAAGGGGAACACGGTGACTTTAAAGAACAGGGCGAAGAGAATGAAGAGCAGACCGCCTGCCAGGGCTGGGTTGTGCAACAAACCGTCTCTGCTGACGGATGCGGCGATTGCGGCAAAACCAGTATCACCAAGCGCACCGTAAACAAGAGCTATTCCCATCGCGAAAAACCCTCCAGCAAAAGCCCCGAGAATCAGATACTTAAGGACAGCTTCTGAGCTCAAAACGTTGCGGCGGTTGTAGCCGACCAGGACATATATCGAAAGTGAAACGGTTTCAAGGGCGATGAAAACGGTTATAAGTTCCTGGGCCATGGTGAGCAGCAGCATGCCGCTTACGGCGAAAGTCATTAGACTGAAAAACTCGAGCGACCCGAAGTTGTTCTGGCGAAAGTAGCTGATAGCGCTCATCGCTGTGAACAAACCGCAGGCGATGATGATCATTGATGCAATGCGGGTAAAATCACTGACTGCCAGCATGCCGTTAAAAATCGAGACGAACGGTAGAACGTCGGTCAGTCCGATCGGTACCAGTTGGACCAAGAATGCCAAGGCGAAGATGCCAACCGACAAGGCTGATGCCACCTCGAGACGGATAGATTCAAAGGCCGACAGCAGCATCAACAGGATGGCGCCGATGGTGACGATGAAGAGGGGGAGCAGGAATACGATATCACAGTTCATGGTCTGTCCATCCTCATTTCTGTGGCTGAATATGATCAAGAGCGACTTGGCCGGAGATCTGGCCGGTCCCCTGGACCGTGGCGATTTGAGATTGAGCTGCCGGTGTAATTCTGGCAATGAAGGGTTGCGGGAATACCCCCATAAACAGGATCAGCAGGATGACCGGCAGAAAGGCCAGGGTCTCGCAGATGCTCAGATCTGCAAAACCATTGGTCCTATCGTTACCTTTTTCAAAGAAAACACGCTGGAACATCCACAGCATGTAACAGACTCCAATGATCAGTGTGGTGGCGGCGAGGACACCTAGAGTGGTATCAAATTTGATCGCTCCCATTATGATCAGGAACTCGCCGATAAAACCGCTGGTGCCGGGAAGGCCGACCGAAGCCAGCAGGGCGATTGCAAAAAAACAGGCGAAGATTGGCGCCTGGCGGGCGATGCCGCCGAGGTCAGAGATTTCTCTTGTCTGCAATCGGTCTTCAATGATGCCGATGAGGAGGAAGAGTAGGCCTGTGCTCGTTGCGTGGGCCATGATCTGATATATCGAGCCGGTGAGCGCTTGGATATTAAGGCAAAAGAGGCCGAGGGCGAGGATGCCCATATGAGACGCTGAGGAAAAGGCGAGCAGGCGTTTGATGTCTTTTTGGCCGATGGCGGCAATGCCGCAATATATCAGGCCGATAACGGCAGCCCAGGCTAGCGGCATGGCATAACGAACAAGCTCCGGACCAAATATCGGCATGATGAAACGAATGACGGCGTAGATACCGATTTTAGCCATAATTGCAGACAGCAGAAAGGTGGCTGCGGCTGGTGCTTCCGTGTACGCATCGGGAAGCCAGGTGTGGAGAGGAAAGATCGGGATCTTGATGGCGAAGGCGATCATGAAGGCAAAGAATGATAATGCCGCAGCCTTGTCGCTGAGTTGAAGTCCGGCAAGACCGGCTGTATCGAACGACCAAACTCCGTACTGACCATGAAACGCGACGCCGAGATAGATGATTGCGGCCAGCATCAACAACGAGCCAGATACGGTATAGAGCATGATCTTGATAGTCGCAGCCTTACGGTTTGGACCACCGTAAATACCGATCATGAAAAAAATCGGCAGGAGCATAACCTCCCAGAAGGCATAGAAGAGCACCAGGTCGGCCGCACATATTGCTCCAGCCATCGCTCCCTGAGTGACCAGCAAGCTCCCGTAAAAGGCCCGTGGCCTGTCCTTGACGACTACAAAGACGATTGGAATCAGGGCAGCCCCGGTCAACAGAACGAAAAGGCTGATCCCATCGACACCGATCCGGTAAAAGATACCTACGGATTCAATCAGGGATCGAGTTTCAGTGAATTCGAGCTGTCCATTGCCAGTGAATCCAAGGTAGACCTTGATCCCGAAGAACAGGACGACCAAAGACACAATGAGTCCGATCCTTCGTGCGGTCGTGGAGCTGAACGGTATCAGCATTGCTGCCAGACCGATGACGATCGGCAGAAAAATCATGGTGGAGAGGACGTTTTCAAACATGCGGACCTCTTTCCTACTTGAATGATTGGGTGAGCAAATAGCTCATCACGCTCAGGCCAATGATCATGTAAATTGCGTAGACACGAACATAGCCAACCTGCAGCAGTTTGAAAGTGGAGCCGAACTGCCGGTAGAACCAGACGATCAACTGCACCGGCCCGTCGGTGACGTGAGCATCGATTAAGTTGCCGATCGCTGAACCTATAGCCTTGTAGGGCCGTACAAACAGTACATCATAAAGCTCGTTGATCCGGAAGGTATGATAGGCGAAACTGGAGAAACCACTGTATACCGGTTCCTCAGCCCCCTTGCCGAATTTTCGATAAGCGATGAATATGCCGATCGCGAAGGCGGCGACACTGGCGGCTATGGCTATGATCTCAATGCTGTGCGAAGCCTCGTGAGCATGCTCGGCAAGACTGGGTGCCAGCCAGTGGGTAACCTGCTGTGAACCGCCGAACAAGGAAGGAAGGTTGAGGAAACCGGCAAACAAAGCGCCGATAGCGAGTATTACCAGCGGTACAGTCATGACTGCTGGTGGTTCGTGGGCGTGCTCATAGGCATGGGCATCACGAGGACTGCCATGAAAAACGACAAAGATCATACGGAAGGTATAGTAGGCAGTCATGCCGGCAACCAGGACACCGACCACCCAGATTCCGGTATGGCCTGATGCCAGTGCCGAGTAGAGGATCTCGTCCTTGCTGAAAAATCCCGAGAAAGGAGGGCAGCCGGCAAGGGCTAATGACCCGATCAGCATCGTCTTGTAAGTCAGTGGCAGTTTGGTCTTAAGTCCACCCATTTTCCAGATGTTCTGTTCGTGGTGCAGGGCATATATGACCGAACCGGCGCCGAGAAACAGTAGGGCCTTGAAAAAGGCGTGAGTGAAGACATGAAAAATCCCGGCCGAATAGGCGGCAAGACCGACGCCGGCAAACATGTAACCGAGCTGGCTGACGGTCGAATAGGCCAACACCTTCTTGATATCATTCTGGAACATGCCGTAGATAGCCGAGACCAGGGCGGTGAGGATGCCGGTCCAGGCTACGATCAACCCGACAGTCGGGACGTGAACATAGAGAAAGCTGAAACGGGCCACCATGTAGACACCGGCAGTAACCATTGTGGCGGCATGGATCAAAGCTGAGACTGGGGTCGGACCGGCCATTGCGTCCGGCAGCCAGACGTAAAGCGGTATCTGGGCCGATTTTCCTGTGGCGCCGACAAAGAGCAGCAGGCACACCAGGGTAACGGTGGCCGGGGCCAGCATGTGCGCATTGGTTTTTAGTGAAATATAGTCAAATCCGGAATCTCCGATTGCCCAGAACAGGAAGGCCATGCCGAGGACAAAACCGAAATCACCGATACGGTTGACGATGAAAGCCTTGTTCCCGGCGAGGACGTTGCTTCGGTCCTCGCTATAGTAGCTGATCAGAAGATAGGAGCAGAGCCCGACACCTTCCCAGCCGACGAACATGACTACCGGTCCGTTACCGAGGACGAGTATCAGCATGCTGCCGAGAAACAGGTTCAGGTAGGCGAAAAATTTGGCGAAGCTTTCATCTCCGGCCATATACCCGATTGAATAAATATGGATCAGTGAAGCGGTGAAGGTGACGAAGAGCAGCATCAGGGAACTGAGAGGATCAGCGAGAAATCCCATGCTGATATTCATTTCACCGACCTCGAACCAGGTAAAGACCTCGTGTGTGAGGGCGCGGCCATCGACGGGCAAACCGTTCAGGTCGAAAAAGACCTTCACAGCCAGGACGAAGGTCAGGATCGGTGTGGAACAGGCTAGAACGGCGTAGAGTTGATCCGGTAAACGCTTTTTCTTGCAGGTAGCAAGGTGCAGGATTCCGACTACTGCCGCGCCGATGAGGGGCAACAGCGGGATCATGCCGAGATATGATACATTCTGGGCCATCTGGTCACCCCTTCAACAAGCTGAAGACATTTGTGTCGACCTTGCCGGTATGCTTGTGCAGCAGTATGACAACGGCAAGGGCGAGGGCCGCCTCCGCGGCAGCAACCGCCATTACCAGCATGGCGAGAACGTGTCCATCCATGTTCTCATGCAGCCGGGCGAGGGCGATGAAAGCAAGATTGGCGGCATTCAGCATCAGTTCGACCGACATAAAGACGGTAAAGACGTTGCGCCTCGAGATGACGCCAAGGATGCCGAGGCAGAAGAGCAGGATACTGAGGGACAGGTAGTCATGAATCATTGGGTCATCTCCTTTTTCCCGGCAAGAACAACGGCACCGACCAGGGCGACGAGTAGCAGGATCGAGACGATCTCGAACGGCAGCAGCCAGTCGCGGAACAGTACCAGACCGACCGACTTGACTTGTCCAAAGCCGTTGCCGACGATGTCGACATCTCCTTCCGGCAACGAGCT
The DNA here is from genome assembly GCF_014201505.1 of Desulfoprunum benzoelyticum. Classification (GTDB taxonomy): domain Bacteria; phylum Desulfobacterota; class Desulfobulbia; order Desulfobulbales; family Desulfocapsaceae; genus Desulfoprunum; species Desulfoprunum benzoelyticum. The sequence goes on from NZ_JACHEO010000001.1 coordinate 74,562, forward strand.
GACGATTTTCAGCAGGAGCAGGCCGATCGGAATGACCGCCAGACACCCGCCGAGGAGATAGGCCCACTTGCCTTTTTCGTCCGGGATGTCGGCAGGCTGGATATTGAGAAACATAATAATAAATATGATCAGGGACATGATCGCCCCAGCATAGACGATAAGCTGCAGGGCAAAGAGCAGCGATGCCGAGAGCAGAGAGTAGAGCCCCGCCAGCGACACCAGGGTTACCACGAACCACAATGCCCCGTTCATCGGATGCCGGCTGAGGATCAAACCAAGGGCGCCGAGCACCGACACGGTGGCGAATGCGTAGAACAGCCATTGACTGAGCATGGTATCACAGCCCCCTTTTTTTGTAGTCTTCTTCGCTGAACGCCCCTGGCGTGGCCAGCAGTTCGTCCATTCCTTTGACGACGGAACTACGCTCAGAGGAAATGACTGAGTAGATGCCGGTGTCCATACGGATGGCATCCATCGGACAAGCTTCGACACAATATCCGCAGTAAATGCATTCGAGCAGATCTATTTCAAAACGAATGGGCATCTTTTCCGATTTGCCGTCAACCCGTTCTCCCGCTTCGATCGAGATGCAGTGGGAAGGGCAATTGGTCTGGCACATGAAGCATGCGACGCATTTCATCGTCCCGTCCTCATGGGTTGTCAGCCGATGCCGTCCCCGCCAGCGCGGTGTGATTTCCGGTTTGACCTCAGGGTAGTGGCGGACATAGGATTTCGAGTTGTCGAGCAGGATCCGCCAAAAATGGCCAAAGGTCGTGCGCATCCCTCTGAACACTTCGACCAGATAGAGCTTCTCGATGAAAGTGGAACCTTGGCGTTCCAAGGTCTTGATTTTTACAGTCATGGAATTCCTCTTCAACTCAGAGCAACGACAACGGCGCTGGTGATAAAGATGTTCACGAGGGACATCGGCAGGAGAATCTGCCAACCGAGTTTCTGCAGCTGATCATAACGGAACCGCGGCAGCGTCCAGCGTACCCAGACATAAACAAAACACATTATTGTGGCTTTCAACAGGAAGGAGGCCATCTGCAGCAGCACTACAAAAATCCGAACTCCGTCTGCACTGGGGTTGATTACCACCAAGGTAAGAAGAATGAGTTCGACGGCAGCGGCGAGGATCCAACAGATCTTGATATAGACATTCGCTTCACGGACAAGGGGATCGTTTTGCCGATTGTAGTGGCTGACGTTGTTTTTCCGGATCCAGTTGGTGAAATAATAAGTTATGACCGGCAGCAGCAGCATCAGCACGATGGCAATGGGCTGGGCGTACGCGACCATGGTCTCGGTGGCGAGCCAGGGGATCTGGTAGCCGCCGAAAAAGAGAGTGACGATGATCGCACTCGAGACGAACATCGCGACATACTCACCAAGGAAAAACATGCCGAATTTCATTGAACTGTACTCTATATGGAAACCGGCGACGATTTCGCTTTCACCCTCGGCGAAGTCGAAGGGGGTGCGATTGGTCTCGGCAAAGGCAGCAACAATGAAAATGACAACGCCGAGTGGTTGGAGAATCACCCCCCACATTGGAATGAAGCCGAACAGCAGTTGTCCCTGAAATCTTGCGATCTCACTGAGATTGACCGTGCCGTAGACCACCAGCAGGCTGACAATGGCCAGACCCATCGGGATTTCGTAGGCGATAACCTGTGCAGCGGATCGTAATCCACCGAGGATGCCGTATTTATTATGCGACGACCAGCCGGCGAGGATAATTCCGTAGACTGCAAAACCAGTGCAAGCCAAGAACCAAAGTATGCCGATGTCGAGGGGGACGGTCTGCATAATGTAGCTTTTGCCGCCCAAAATCAGCGTATCAGCAAAGGGAATCACTGCGAATGAGACCAGGGCGGTGAAGAAGACCAGTACCGGCGCAAGGACAAAGTAGAACTTATGCTGTATATGCCCAGCGATCATATCCTCCTTGAAGATCAGCTTCACTCCATCGGCGAGATTCTGCACCAGTCCGCCGGCTCGGAAACCAAAAATATTGCAACGGTTTGGGCCTAGGCGGTCCTGAATAAATCCGGCACCTCGACGCTCCATCCATACCCCGATCGCGATGAAGCAGATCGGGATGAAGGCGCCGAAGGCGACCCGGAGGACGACCATGAGGATATCAAGCTGTGACATGATCAGTCTCCTTCTCCTTCAGATTCAATCCAGCAGTGGGAAAAGCGGTTGCCTCGATTCCGGCGAGGACCGGGATCGCATCCTGCATCGCCTTGGTGATAGTGACGTCATCGGTCACCGGTCCACCAAGCAGACGAACTACCTCAATCATGTTCGGAACTGGATCATTTTTAACTACCGCCGCCGTGAACCGTTGCAGTATCTGGTCCTGGTTTATGATCGTCCCGCCATATTCGCTGTATGAGGAGACAGAGAAGGCGACTGTTGCCTTGCGGGTAAGTGTGTTGTCATGGCTGCTGACGGCGATGACGGTCAAAGCAGAAAGCTTCTCAGTAAAAGTACCGCTCGCTTCGCTACGCAGCAGATCGTTGTTGAAGTTGACAAGCAGATCGGCTTCGTTCAAGGCCAGCCTGAATGCTTCCAGTGTGGTATCGATTCCAAGGGCGGCGAAGCCGGCCCTATTGGCAGACTTGTCATCCCGTATCAGGAAATCGTCTCCGTCTCCTTCCATGATATAGCTGTCGCTGTATCCCGAGACCCTCCCTTTACGGGCGGTGGCTAACCCCTTGATCGCAATCATCTGCTCGAGGGTACAATTCGGTGAGATCAGGAAAAGCGGTTTGCGGGCATTTTCGATCTTGCGGCGAGCAGTTTCCACAGCCTCGTCGATGGTGCAGTCTTTGCCGGCAAGTCGGGTGGTGCCCAGACGACCTTCATTCTCCTGATGATAACTCAATCGACCGGCGTCGCAGATGAAATAGCCATTGACCAGTCCATTATGGCGTGCACGGAAACGATAGATACGATCATCTCCACCTTTTTCGCGGTTATGGTCAATGAAAATATTGCAGCCTTTTGCGCAACCATGGCAGATTCCGGACGACCTTGACAGAAACCACGCCCGCTGTTTGAACCGGAAGTCCTTGCTAGTCATCGCCCCTACCGGGCAGAGATCGACGACATTGAGGGCGTAGCGGTTATCGAGTTTTCGGCCGGGAAACGTTGTTACCCGTGCTTCATCAGAACGATTAACGATACCGAGTTCACCGGTTTTGGTAATCAAGCGAGTGAAACGGACGCAACGGGCGCAGAGGACGCAACGCTCCTGGTCATGGATGACGCCGCAGCCGAAATCCATCTTTTTGCCTTTGAGCACCTGTGGCACACGCATTCGGCTGGCCTGGTGATCATAGGTCATATAGTAGTCCTGCAGGGTGCATTCTCCGGCCTGATCGCAGACCGGGCAATCGGTCGGATGGTTGATCAATTCCAGCTCCATGACATCATGCTGGATTTTCTTGATCTTCTCGGTGTCGAGCTGAACTTTCAGTCCCTCTGCGACCGGAGTCTTGCAGGCAGGGACGAGCGGCGGTCGGCCGTCTTCGATGCCGACCAGGCACATTCGGCAGTTGCCGTCCGCACCCAGGGCCGGATGATAGCAGAAGTGGGGAATCTCGACACCGATAACCTTGAAGGCATCGATGAGGTTCTTCCCGGATTCCACTTCGACCTCTTGTCCGTTGACAAAGAGTTTTACCGTCTCAGCCATGATGGTTCCTTCTCACGTGATTCATGCTTGTTCGGGCTTGGGCCGGTCCGTGGCGTAGGCCACAAATTCTGACCGGAATTTGTCCAGATAGCTGCGCACCGGCATAGTGCAGGCGGCCGAAAGGACGCAGACCGTCTTCATCTCGATATTGTCACAGAGTTCCCTGAGCAGTTCGATGTCGGCAATGGTCCCTTCACCACGCAGCAGCTGTTTGACAATCTTCAGCATCCAGCCGAGTCCCTCGCGGCAGGGAGTGCACTGGCCGCAGGATTCATGGTGATAGAAGTCGATGAGATTTTTTGTTAGTTCGACCACATCGACCGTTTCGTCGAGGACAACGATACCACCGGATCCGAACATCGTCTTGTGGGCCGCCATCGATTCGTAGTCAAGAGTCGCCGTTGCTGCCTCCTCCGGAGTCAGCACTGGAGTCGAACTGCCACCGGGGATGACGGCCTTCAGTTTTCTTCCCCGCCAGACACCGCCGGCCATCTTTTCGATAACTTCAAGAAGAGGCAGACCGAGAGGCAGTTCGTACATGCCAGGTTTCTCAACGTGGCCTGAGATCCCGAAGAGATGGGTTCCCGGGCTTTTTTCAGTGCCATAGGCCTTATAGGCTGCAGCACCGTTGGCGAGAATGAACGGCAGTGAGGCAATGGTCTGAACGTTGTTGATGATTGTCGGGCAGCCATAGAGTCCGGCTACGGCTGGAAACGGCGGTTTGCTGCGGGGTTGTCCTTTTCGCCCCTCGATCGACTCGAGAAGGGCGGTTTCCTCGCCGCAGACATAGGCGCCGGCGCCGCGGTGGACGGTGACGTCGAGCTTGAAATCATGACCGGCGACCTTCTCCCCGAGATAGCCGGCGGCATATGCCTCATCGATGGCGAACTGCAGAGCCTTGCGCTGAGTCGTATACTCGCCGCGAATGTATATATAGCAGTCATGACAGCCGATGGCGTAACAGCAGATGATAATGCCTTCGATGAGGAGATGGGGGTCGCGGGTGAGGATATATCGATCCTTGAATGTCGCCGGTTCCGATTCATCGGAGTTGACGGTAAGGTACACCGGTTTATCCACTCCTTTCGGGAGGAACGACCATTTGAGGCCCGCCGGAAACCCGGCGCCACCACGCCCACGCAATCCACTGTTTTTGACCTCGTCGGTGACATCAGCTGGCGGCATCGCAAAGACCTTGTCGAGCGTGGCGTAGGCGCCATGCTGTTTGGCCACTTCCAGAAGGTGGGCATCGGCGATGTCGAATTTTCGGCTGAGAATCCTTACTTCCATCGATGCTTCTCCTTTACCGCAGCCCTGACAAGAGCTGTTTCAGTTTTTCGACATCCATGTTTTCATGGAATTCGCCGTTGATCTGGACAACCGGCGCAGTGCCGCAATGGCCGAGACATTCAACCTCTTCGAGGCTGAATTGGCCGTCTTCACTTATCTCTCCAGGCCGGATGCCGATCTCATTTGCCAGATAATCAACAATTTCCTGTTTGCCCCGCAGCCAGCAGGACAGTGTCCGGCATATACAGATGTGATTTCTGCCGACCGGATGGAGATTGTACATGGTGTAGAAGGTCGCTGCCTCGTAGACCTGGCTGGCGAAGGTGCCAATCCGGTCGGCGATATAGGCGATAGCCTCTCCCGGAACCCATCCTTCCTGTTCCTGGGTCAGCCAGAGCGCCGGCAGAATCATCGATTCTCTGCTCGGATATCGTTTGACGAGGTATTCAAATTCGGCATCGCGCTCGGCGTCGAATTGAAAGGGTTTTCCGGTAAAGATCAGGTGTGAACGATCACTCATCGGTCGAGTTCCCCTCCGATAATGTTGATGCTGCCGAGATTGATGACGACGTCGGCGATCATCGACCCCTCAACCATTTCATGAAACCCACTCATGATATAAAAGCATGGTGGGCGTACCTTGACCTTATACGGTCGACCGGAACCGTCAGAGACGATATGGAAGCCGAGTTCGCCGTTGGCGGCCTCGAAGGAGTCGTACCATTCACCAGCCGGCGCCTTCACCCCATCAAAGATCAGCTTGAAGTGATTGGCCAATCCTTCGATATTATTGTAGACATTTGACTTAGGCGGCAGGCAGACCAAAGGGTTGTCGACGAAGACAGGGCCTTCCGGAATCATCTTGACTGCCTGCCGGATGATCTTGATGCTCTGAAAGATCTCCTCGAAACGGATCATCAGCCGGTCGTACAGATCGCCGGTCGATCCGATGGGTACCTCAAAATCGAAGAGATCGTAGTGATAGTATGGAGCATCCTTGCGCAGATCGTAGGGAACGCCACTTGCGCGCAGGCAGGGTCCGGTATACCCGTACGACAGGGCTTTTTCCTTGGGCATGATGCAGATGCCCTGGCTTCGGTCGTGGACAATGCGGTTTTTCAACACAAGTTTGAGGGAATCGGCGACGCCGCGCTCGATGTCCTTGAGCTGGTTCTCCAGGTCGGTTTCCCACCCCTCGTAAAAATCGCGGTACATTCCTCCTATACGGGTGAAAGTGCTGGTTAGACGGGCGCCTGTGAGGCGGCTGATGAAATCATAGGAGGCTTCTTTCTCGTCGTAAAGATAAAAGTAGTTGGTGAGTCCACCCATGTCGACCAGATTGGCGGCAAGGCAGACGAGATGATCGAGGACACGGTAGAATTCCGTGAGAATGACCCGCATAAACTTGGTCCGCTCGGTGATCTCAACTCCGAGCCATTTTTCGACCGCCTTGACATAGGCAATGTTATTGATCAGCGATGAGCAATAATTGAGACGGTCGGTAAGCGGGATCACCTGGTTATAGGTCAGGTTCTCGGCGGTTTTCTCGAACCCTCGGTGGAGGTAGCCGATTTCGTTGACGTTAGCGAGAACGGTTTCGCCGTCGAGTGCCGTCAGGATGCGGATCGCCCCATGGGTTACAGGGTGAGCGGGACCGATGTTGAGAAACATGATCTCGGTATTGAAATCCTTGAGGACAGCTGTATCAATGCCATTTACCTTCAGTCTGGCTCTGATCTCTTTTTCCAGGCTGTCGTTCTCGTAGCAGATATGACTGCGGCCGACAGGGTAGTCCTTGCGTAACGGATGTCCTTCGAACTGCCAATGGTTGAGAATCCGCCGCAGGTCGGGATGGCCTTTGAATGGGATACCGTATTGATCGTAGGCCTCGCGCTCTCCCCAGTTGGCTGAAGCCCAGATCCCAGTGGCACTGGGAATTCCCGCCTCAGGATCACTAACTGCCACCCGGACCTGCGCCACCATGTTATGCGGCAGGCTCCGCAACGTATAAACGACCACAAAGCGCTTGGCTTGGGCAACAGCGTAGTGGAGATAGTCAACGACGGTGACATCCAGCAGGAGATCGAATTGGAGGTCTGGATCGGTCCTCATCAATCCCAGGACATCGAGCATCTGTTCCTGGGGCACGTCAACAACCAGATTGCCGAGTGATTCTGAGCAAGTCGTCCCGGCAAAGGCGGTGCCAATTTTTTCCAGTACGTGAGCCTTCATCTTAACCGAGTATCCCCTTGAAATCTTTATGACGATCATGCAGTATCGTCTCGCTCGCAATTTTCTCCTGAATTTTCATCAGGGCATCGAGTATTGCTTCGGGTCGCGGCGGGCAACCGGAAATATAGACATCGACCGGGATGATGGTGTCGATACCCTGCACAGTGCAGTAATTGTCGTAAATACCGCCGGATGAGGCGCATGCACCGACAGCGACAACCCATTTCGGTTCAGCCATCTGTTCGTAGATCCGTTTCAGCGTCGGGGCCTGTTTGTAACTGACCGTACCGCAGACAAGGAGCAGGTCCGCCTGACGTGGTGAATAGCGGATAACCTCGGCGCCGAAACGCGAGATGTCGTACTGGGCGGCGGCGGTGCTCATAAACTCGATCGCACAACAGGCGGTGCCGAAGACATATGGCCAGAGTGAGTATTGCCGTCCCCAGTTGATGATTGCATCAAGCTTGGTGGTAATGACAGATTCCCCGAGTTGGGATTCGATTCCTAGCGCCAATTGAGTACCCCCTTCTGGAGAATATAGATGAGGCCGGTGAAGAGGAACAGCATGAAAACGACCATTTCGATAAAGCCGAACCATCCGAGTTCACGGACACTGACAGCCCACGGATACATGAAGACGGCCTCGATGTCGAAGATCAGAAAAAGAATGGCGAGGAGGTAGAATTTGACACTGAACTTCTGGTCGACCACACCGATGGTCGCACCGATACCGCTCTCATAGGCCTCGTCTTTTATTTTGCCCTTGGCTCTTGGCCCGAATATGGCAGTAACGAGCATCAAGGCTGGGATAAGAACAGCAAGGCCAATGAGCGCCGCCGCTGAAAGAACAAGTTCTAGATCCATCCTCCCCTCCTCTTTGATACCGTGTATGGTGTGATCTTGACCTTGGGTACGTGTATCAGTCAAGAAATGCTACAAGATTGTCCATCGATAGCAGGTTGGGGAGCTTTGTGTCAAGAAAAGAATTTTATCGGTTGCGGCAGATATTGTTAGCAATTCAAAGAGGATAATCGAAAGATAATTTTGTGCATAGTGTGCTTAGGGGGAGGTGTTGTCAGCAGGTGTTCACAATAATAATTTTTCGTCATACATGCATGTCAGAAATTAACTAAGTAATTAAATTAATATATATAAATATGACAATGAGGACTGATTCATTCCTCAGAAAACAGGAAAGCCGATTGTAGTTTATGGGTAAGTGATATGCATTGCATGCACAACATGAACTTCATTGTTATCAAATCAGGATATGAGGTTTACGTTAGATAGAGATTTGAGAAATAATCCCAAATTTCAAAAAATAACGGAGTATCGATAAAATATTACAATCTTTTGTTTTTATTCATTCGTTTGAACAAGATGATCAGAGATAATTATGGATGATGTTTGATAAAAAGAAAATAGAGCCTTTAGCAAAATGACGAGAACAAGCAACAACCGACAGGTCAATCTGCTGCAGTTTTTCTATTTTAACAACTTGAAATAATTGAGCTTCATGGCATTTTCTGGTAAAATCCTGTATCCAGCAAAAAAGAACCGAAGGAGACGCCATGAAGCTCACGGAAAAGATATCATGGTTGATGGGGCGTGTCCAAAGAAGTCCGTTTGCGCATCTCAACAATTGTTTGCCAACGCCGCTCACTGAGCAGGAACAGCGGTTGGTGTCGATTCTAGAGATCGTCGAGGTTGAGAGACATGTCCCCAGAATCGTTACCCGGTATCGATATCCCGGTCGTAAACCTCGTGACCGGCAGGCGTTGGCCCGTGCGTTCGTGGCCAAGGCACTCTATCGTTACCCGACGACCAGCGACCTGCATCGAGCCCTGCAATCGACAGCCAACCTGCGCAGGATATGTGGATTTGGAACTGCAGGTTCCTTGCCATCGGAGGCCACCTTTTCGCGGGCTTTTTGCCACATTTGCCGCCGGCAATCTGGGCAACGTGGTGCATGCATTGGTGGCAGAATACCTGTCGCAGGAGCTTGTCGGTCACATAAGTCGGTATTCTACGGCGATTGTTGGCCGCGAGAAGCCGGCAAAGAAGGCCGCCAAAGAGCCCAAGCCTCCTCGCAAACGAGGCCGGCCCGCCAAGGGCAAACAACGGGAGACGGCGACTTTGAAACGACTGGATCGCCAGGTGCACCAGACTGCTGAGGAGGCTATTGGCGAACAGCCGACGATCTGTGACCGTGGGACCAAGCAGAATGCTAAGGGCTACAAAACATCATGGAACGGCTATAAGCTGCATCTGGATACCAATGATATCGGCCTGCCGATCAGCGTCCTTGTCACCTCAGTCTCGTTGCATGATAGCCAAGTGGCTATTCCGCTGATCAAAATGACCAGCGAAAAGGTAACCTACCTATACGACCTGATGGATGCCGCCTATGACGCCCACTTGATTGAAAAGACCAGCCGGAAATTTGGTCATGTCCCGATTGCCGATAGAAATGGACGAGGCAAGGAGGTTGTCCCCATGGCGCCTCACGAAGCAGAGCGCTACAAGATTCGATCGTGTGCGGAGCGGGCGAACAGTCGGTTAAAAGAAGACTTCGGCTGGCGGCCGGATAGAATGTCAAAGATCAAAGAGAGCAGCTTGCATCCAACTTGGTCCGCTGTTCATTTTGCACGAGGCTCAATAATAACCAGAAAAAGAACGCTCCAAACTCATTCATATGATTTTGTAGATAAAAACGTAAATACGGGGTTAGTCTCGGTTAGGTGTTCCTTGAAAACCCCAATGGAGCTTAGTGCGCAGGATGGAGAAATAATCGCGTCTGGCGGAGGTGACCAGGCGGAGGGGAAGAGAGGCGGATTTGATTTCGAGGATGTCACCCTGGCGCATATCCCAGGTCGGCTGCCCATCAACGATAATTTTGGCCCTGGCGCTGTCTGAGCGGCTGTCGAAGCTGGTGGTGATGATCCGGTCGGCAGGCAGGATGATTGGACGGCTGCCGAGCATGAAGGGACAGATAGGGGTAACGAGGATTGCCGCCAACCCCGGATGGACGAGTGGCCCGCCAGCTGAGAGGTTGTAGGCCGTGGACCCGGTCGGGGTGGAAAAGATCAGGCCGTCGGCTTTGTAGGTAGTAATGGTGTTGTTGTCGGCCCTGGAGGCCAGATTAAGGAGGCGATCCTCAGCTTTCTTGTTGATGACGACTTCATTGAGGGCATATCGGTTGCCGCTGCTGACGCCACCCGATAACAGCCGAACCCGCAGCATCTGCCGGTTTTCGATGGTTACAGGCCCGGCAAGGAGTGAATGCAGGACGTTTTCCGTTTCCGTAGCCGTGAATTCTGTAAGGAAACCGAGGTAGCCAAGGTTGATACCGACTACCGGAATTGCATGGAGAGCTGCATTCTCAGCGATATGGAGCAAAGTTCCATCGCCGCCGAGCACGATCAGGATGTCGAGATCGGACGTTATGCAGTCAACGGTTGTCTCTATCTGCCGTTTCCCGAACCATTCGCCGAGACGTCCCGCATATTCAGCCGATTCCTGGTCGTCCGGTTTGGTTATGATCCCGGCCCTGCGGATGGTTATCGACGGCAGGATGCGAACAGGGGGGTAGAAGTCGCTCATCTTTTGCCGCCCAACTCCAGCGACCGCCGGGTCGCGGCCTCGACCGCATCGATGATGATACCTGAAAAACCGGCTCGTTCCAGGACATGCAGTCCGGCAATGGTCGTTCCTCCCGGCGAAGTCACCCTGGCGCGCTGAACTGCCGGATGTTCCCCGCTCTGCCGCAATAGATTGACTGATCCAAGAATTGTTTGAAGAGTGAGGGCTTCGGCGACATTGCGAGGCAGGCCGCACTTGACTCCGGCGTCGATCATCGCCTCGGTGAAAGTGAAGACATAGGCCGGTCCCGAGCCGCTGAGGCCTGTTACGGCGTCAAGATACTCCTCGGCGACGACGATCGCCTTGCCGACGGAGTTGAAGATCCCAATTGCCTGTTGCAGATCGGTTGCGGTGACGTTTTCGTTACCGCTGAGGGCCGATGCCCCTTCGAGAACGAGGGCAGGGGTGTTCGGCATAACCCTGATAATCCGGTATGCCCGTGCGTTGAGACAATCGTTGTAAAAAGACAGGGGCAGACCGGCGGCGATCGTGATGATCAGGTGCCTTTCGCTCACATGGTCTTTGTCCCGGCGGAGCAAACGGCCCATGACCTGGGGCTTGACGGCAAGGATCACCGTATCGCTTGTCAACCATACGTCGGCGCTGTTGCCGCTGGTTGCGACGGAGTAAGTCTGCTCCAGGAACTGCCGCCGATCGGCATCGGGGTCGGCGACGACGATCTGTTCCTTCGGATAGAGACCTGACTGGAGGATGCCCTTGATCAGGGCCTCTCCCATCTGTCCTCCACCGATACAACCGAGCTTGTTGGTCATTGGCTGATTTCCGAGAATTTTATGGGCTGCCTGCCCGAAGCGGATGAGACATCCTCTTGATTTCCGTCTCCAGCAGGAGGATGATCAAATTCAATTGATTATTGCACTGTACCATGTATCTTTGACGCAGTCCATACACTCAACTGTAAGTAAATCGATGATATAAGAACAAGGTACACGGCATGGATATGAAAGAACTCGCCGAGATTCTTGCCTGCCCTCAGTGCAAGGGGCCGGTGAAACTGGTGAACGAAGAAAAGGGGCTGCTCTGTGAAAAGTGCGGTCTGCTCTATGAGATAAAGGACGGCATTCCGGTGATGCTGGTCAGCGAGGCGCGGAAAGTGACACAGTAAATGCGGGCAGGCGGGGACAGACCGATGTGCCGGCCGTCCCCGCCTGTCAGTCATGGAGTGATGCCGAGTTCCTGTTCCTTCTTTAGAACCCGTAGTCTGGTCTTGACCGCCGAATCCGGAATCAGGCTGATCGAATCGATGCCGCATTCGACGAGAAATGTGGCGAATTCCGGGAAATCGGAGGGGGCCTGGCCGCAGATTCCGATCTTGCGGCCCCGCCTTTTGGCGGTGTCGATGGCCATCTTGACCAGGGTTTTGATCGCCGGATTGCGCTCGTCGAAAATGTGGGCGACCAGATCGGAGTCGCGATCGAGGCCGAGGGTCAGCTGGGTCAGATCGTTCGACCCGATCGAGAAGCCGTCGAAGATGTCGCAGAAGGCGTCGGCGGAAATGACATTCGACGGGATTTCGCACATGACGTAGACTTCGAGACCGTTCTCGCCTTGGACTAGGCCGAATTCCTTCATCGTTTCGATAACTTTTTTCCCTTCCTCAGGAGTCCGGCAGAACGGGACCATCAGCTTGATGTTGGTCAGTCCCATGTCGTTGCGGGCCTTGAGCAGTCCCTTACACTCCAGTTCGAAGGCCGCCTTGTACTTCGGGTCGTAGTAACGCGAGGCCCCGCGCCAGCCGATCATCGGGTTCGATTCCACCGGCTCGTAGAGTTTGCCGCCGACGAGGTTGGCGTATTCATTCGACTTGAAATCGGAAAGACGGACGATAACGTCCTTGGGGTAAAAGCCGGCGGCGATGCGGCCGACCCCCTCCGCCAGTTTGTCGATGAAAAACTGCCGTTTGTCGTGGGGGTAGGCGGTGGTCCGTTTGTCGATCTCGGCGACGATCTCGGCGAGATCGTCATCACCGTCTGCGGCTTTTTTCCGCAGGTCATCATAGTTATAAAGGGCGAGCGGATGGATGCCGATGTGGGCGTTGATGATGAACTCCTCCCGGGCCAACCCGACGCCGTCATTGGGGACCTGGCATTCGAAGAAGGCCTTCTCCGGGATGCCGACGTTGAGCATGATCCTGGTCCTGGTTTCCGGGACTTCGTCGAGATTGAGTCGCTCTATCGTGTATTCGAGCCTGCCGGCAAAGACATAACCGGTCTCACCCTCGGCGCAGGAGACGGTGACCTCCATCCCCGGGGCGATGCGCTCGGTTCCGTCAACAGTGCCGATCAGGCAGGGAATGCCGAGTTCGCGGGAGATGATCGCCGCATGGCAGGTCCGCCCGCCGCGGTTGGTGACGATTGCTCCGGCCCTCTTCATGATCGGTTCCCAGTCCGGGTCGGTCATATCGGTGACCAGGACCTCGCCGGGCTGGAAATCATTGATGCCGCCCACCGTACCTATTACTCGGGCCGGGCCTTGGCCGATCTTGGCGCCGACGGCCTGCCCCTTGACCAGGATCTTGCCATGGTTCTTGAGCAGGTAAGTTTCGGTGATATTTTTCGACGTCTGGGAATGGACGGTCTCGGGCCGGGCCTGGACGATGTAGAGCTGACCGTTGCCTTTGGTGACCCCGTCGCCGTCCTTGGCCCATTCCACATCCATGTTGCAGCCGTAGTGCTCCTCGATGATCATCGCCCAGCGGGCGAGCTGCAGCAGTTCGTCGTCGCTGAGAATATAGGAGTTGCGCTCGCTATCGGTCGTCGGGATATTGATCACCGGATGCCTGGCGTCGGGGCGGTTGTCATAGATCATCTTGATCTCCTTGCTGCCGAGGCGCTTGGAGACGATAGGCCGCTTGCCTTCTACCAGGGTCGGCTTGAAGACGTAGTACTCGTCGGGGGTGACGGCTCCCTGGACGATATTCTCCCCGAGCCCCCACGAGCCGGTGATATACACCGCGTTCTGGAAACCCGATTCGGTGTCGAGGGTGAAGAGCACCCCGGAACAGGCGCTGTCGGAGCGGACCATTTTCTGGACCACAATCGACAGGTAGACGTCGAACTGGCCAAAGCCCTTGTCGTGACGGTAGGAGATCGCCCGGTCAGTGAACAGACTGGCGAAGCACTGGCTGCAATAGTCGATTACCGCCTCCGCCCCCCGGACGTTGAGGTAGGTGTCCTGCTGACCGGCGAAGGAGGCGTCCGGCAGGTCTTCGGCGGTGGCCGAGGAACGGATGGCGACATCGACATTGACACCGTATTCGTCCTCCATCTTTTTATAGGCGGTGGTGATGGCCTCTCGCAGATCGGTTGGAATAGGGGCGTTCCTGATGATGCCCCGGACCTTTTTGCCCCGTTCCTGCAGATTCCGGAGGTTGTGGGTGTCGAGCCCCGCCAGCGCCTCTGTGACCGCGTTCTGCACCCCGCTGGTCTCGATGAGATGGCGGTAGGCGGAAGCGGTGATCGCAAATCCGTGCGGCACCTGGACGCCGCGGGAGGTCAGGTACTGATACATCTCGCCGAGTGATGCGTTTTTGCCGCCGACAAGGGCTACATCATCGATGCCGATGTCGTCGAACCACAGGATCAGTTCCTTTTCATGATTATGGGCCATGTATTGCTCCTGGCTGTTGGGTGAGGTGGGATTGGGGGAAATGTTGACGTGTCGATAACGGGCCTGAAAGGTCATGCAGCTGAATTTTCGCTGCGGCCGTATGAGGTTGGCGTTACGATCAGTATTGCTGTTAAAATATAGAAGAGACATTGATATCTGTCAAGCACCAGGGGGACTGGAAAAGGATGGCAACAAAACGAAAAACAAGGGAAAAATCTGTACAACTGGATGTTTCTGCCGTTAAGATACTGTACTGAGAGCGGCTGGCTGGCGGGGTTGGCTTGGAGCCCGATGTGTCAACCGCGGCAACGTCAATTCAACGGAGGACTGAGGATGGCGGCGATGGACACGACCGGGCAGCTGTTCGCCCGATATCTGGTTGCAGGAGATCATGGCGCCAGCGACTACTTTGCACTGCTCAAGGAACTGGTTGCCCGAAGAAACAGCGAAGGCCTCTCCTGGCAGCAGGAGATCGACAGAGTCTATGCCCTGGTGCATCGGGAGATCCTCGAAAACCAGGGGCAGCCGACAGAACCGGTGACCTTTGGGACCTCCGGCTGGCGCGGCCGTCTCGGCAAGGACATATTCGTCAGGTCGGTCATGGTGGTGACCGCGGCGATCGTTGAACTCTATCGGGATCTCGAACGTGACAGCGAAAGCGGTCTGTATCTCGGCGTCAACAGTTTCGACGAGGCTCAGCTGCGTGGCTGTGTCCTCGGTTTCGACAACCGCTTCGATGGCGGGGTCTTGGCGGCGGCAGCCGCCAATGTCCTGCTGGCGGCGGGGTTTACGGTCCACTACGCCGGCGAATCGACCACCGGTGTCCTGTCGGCGGCGGTCCTCGAACTGGGTGCCGCCTTCTCGGTCAACCTGACCCCTTCGCACAATCCCCTCGAGTACGGCGGATACAAATACAATGCTGCCGATGCCGGACCGGCGGCGACGATGTTAACGGAACGGATCACCGTCAATGCCAGGCGGCTGATGGCCACCGATATCTGCGCCACTGCCGGCGGCGATTTTTCCTGGCAGGTGAAGGAGTCCGCCGGGCTGCGACCGTTCGATTCGCTGGCCGCCTGGAAAAGCCTGGTCCGCCGGAATAAGGGTACGCATGGTCTTGACCTCGACCGGATCATCGAAGAATTTCACCGCCGCGACGATATCGTCGTTGCCGTCGATTCGGTCCATGGCGCCAGCCGTCTCCACATCCGCAGGCTGTTTGCCGACACGACGAGCGATCGCCTCATAACCCTGCGGGACACTGCTGATGTGACCTTCGGCGGCATCGCTCCGGAGCCCTCCAGCGCCAATATGAGAGGGGTGGTAGCGGCGATCAACGCCCGTCCGCAACGGTTGAAGCTGGGGGCGATCATCGATCCGGATGGGGACAGGATACGATTTACCGATGGCCGCAAAGAAATCGGCATGAATCAGTTTGGCGCCATGGCCTACCATTTTCTCCATGAATATCGGGGCAAGAGGGGGATGGTCGCAAAAACGGTGGCCACCTCGAATATGGCCAACCGGCTGGCTGAGGCCTTCGGCGAGGAACTGTTCGAACCGAAGGTCGGATTCAAGGAGTTCAAACCGGTCATCGGTCGTGCTCTGGTCATCTTCGAGGAGTCGGACGGCATCTCGATAGTCGGCCACACCCCGGAAAAGGACGCATATATCGGCCTCCTTCTGGCCCTCGACATGGTGACCGCAACCGGCAAAAATCTGAGCGAGTACCTGCAGGATATTGAAGATCTCTACGGCGCCTACCATCCCGACCGTGACGGGGTGGCCGTGCGGATCAAGGGAAAGGAACTGCTCGATACCCTCGCCCGCCTCGAAAAATACGCTCCCGGCGTGACCATCAACGTTGGCGGGGAGCCGAAGAGGATTACCGAAGTCATCACCCTCGATGGCCGCAAGATGATCCTCGACGACGGTTCCTGGCTGATGATCCGCCCCTCGGGGACCGAACCGAAGATCCGTTTCTACGTCGAATCGAGGACGGCCGACGGCACCGCCGACCTGGTGGCCACTGCCCGGGCGATGCTGGCCGAGATCGGGTTGCTGTAAATGCCGAGACCCGTCCTTCGCTTGCTGCCAGGGCCGTCGGCAACGGATAAAACCCGGTTGCTTTTTGCGCCCCAGGTATTATTGTCACTCTGAAAAGGCTTTTCTGATAAACAATATTCAGGAGTTACTCTATTATGTGGGAATATACGGATCTGGTAAAAGAACATTTTTTGAATCCACGCAACGTCGGCGAGGTGGAGCAGGCCGACGGGACAGGCGATGTCGGTTCTCTGGCTTGCGGCGACGCTCTGAAACTGACGATCAAGGTCGATGACAAGGGGATCATCACCGACGCCAAATTCAAGACGTTCGGCTGTGCCAGCGCCATCGCCTCTTCATCGGCGCTGACGGAGATGGTCAAGGGGATGAGTCTCGACGAGGCGAGCAAGATCACCAACGAGGACATCGCCGACTATCTCGGCGGCCTGCCGAAGGAGAAGATGCACTGTTCGGTCATGGGGCGGGAGGCTCTCGAGGCGGCGATCGCCGATTATCGCGGTCTGACGCTGCCGATGGCGGAAGGAGAGATCGTCTGTGAATGTTTCGGGGTCACCGACCTCGAGATCATCCGGGCGATCAACGAGTCCAACCTCCGGTCCGTCGAAGAGATCACCAACTTCACCAAGGCCGGCGGCGGTTGCGGAAAATGCGAGGACAAGCTCCGGGAGATCCTGCAGCGGACGGTGGAGGGCAAGCTGGAATGGATCAAACCGATGGAAAAACCGAAAAAGATGACGACGCTGCAGAAGATCAAGAAGATCGAGGATGTTCTCGAGCGGGAGATCAGACCGGGCCTGCGCAAGGATGGCGGCGATATCGAGTTGATCGACGTCGATGGCGATTTCGTCAGCGTTTCGCTGCGCGGGGCCTGCAAAAGCTGCGCGAAATCGCAGACCACGATCAAGGAATACGTGGAGAAGAAATTGCGCGAGCTCGTCCTGGATACCCTGATCGTGGAGGAAAACTGATGGAACTGCATAACGATGCGGTTATCTACATGGATAACAACGCGACAACCAGGATTGCTCCCGAGGTCCTCGAGACGATGATGCCTTTCCTGGCTGATTATTATGGCAATCCGTCGAGCATGCATACCTTCGGCGGCCAGGTCGGTCACGCGCTGGCAAAGGCCCGTGACCAGGTGGCGAATCTGATTGGTGCCGAACCGGAGGAGATCACCTTTACCAGTTGCGGCACCGAGAGCGATTCGACCGCGATTCTGTCCGCTCTCCAGACCTACCCTGAAAAACGCCATATCGTCACGACCCGGGTCGAGCATCCGGCGGTCAAGAACCTCTGCGAAAACCTTGATCGCCTGACCGGGCACAAGCACAGGGTGACCCGACTGAAGGTCGATGCGGACGGCATGCTTGACCTGGGCGAGTATGAGGAGGCGCTGACCGATGATACGGCTATCGTCAGCGTCATGTGGGCCAACAATGAGACAGGTGTCATTTTCCCGGTTGCCGAAATGGCGAAGATGGCCAAGGAGCGGGGGATTCTCTTCCATACCGATGCCGTCCAGGCGGTTGGCAAGGTGCCGATCAATCTCAAGGATCTGGAGGTCGATTTCCTCTCCCTGTCCGGTCACAAGCTCCATGCGCCGAAGGGGGTCGGGGTGCTGTACGTACGCCGGGGAACGATGTTCGTGCCTTTTTTGACCGGCGGGCATCAGGAGAAGGGGCGCCGTGGCGGCACCGAGAACGTCGCCTCGATCATCGCTCTGGGAAAGGCCTGCGATCTGGCGGCGGAGAGGATGGATGATGAAAACACCAGGGTCAGAGCCCTCAGGGACAAACTCGAAGAGGGACTGCTCGCCGCCGTGCCGAGATCGATGCGCAACGGGCACCAGACCGAACGACTGCCGAACACCAGCAATATCAGCTTCGAGTTCGTGGAAGGGGAGGCGATCCTGCTGCACATGAATCGCTATAACATCTGCGCTTCATCCGGTTCGGCCTGCACTTCGGGGTCCCTTGAGCCTTCCCATGTCCTGCGCGCCATGGGCGTCCCCTTCACCGCTGCCCATGGGTCGATCCGCTTTTCGTTGAGCTCGTACAACACCGAGGCTGAAATCGATTTCGTTCTGGCAAAGATGCCGGGCATCATCGAATCCCTCCGGCAGATGTCGCCCTTCTGGAAAGGAAACTGAGCCTATGAAAATTGTCGAACCTTCGTTTGAAATCCAGGATGATCTCGATCGATCCTCCCTGGCCGTACGCCTCGAGGCCTGCGGCAGGGTCTGTTACAAGAGCGAGGACAAGATCACGGAGGATTCGGCAATTCCCTTTGTCACGAAGGTCTCGGCCCATGGACATAATTCGGTGCTCGAGATGGCCGTGGCGACGTTTGACGTTACCTGTCGTCCGGCCCTGCTGGCGCAGCTCTTTGCCTGTCAGCCCAGGTTCCTGATAATCGACCCGACACCGGCCGGCTGCATCGTCACCGGCTCCATCAGGGCCTATCGCGAAATTTCCCTGCAGCATTGCGACAATCCGATCGTCAACGGTATCTTGGCCGTTCTTCACGGCAAGACCTCCTATCTTTTTGAAGGTGTTTTCTCGGCCGACAAGGTCCTGCCACGGGAACCGGGGCTGGATATCCGCAAAATGAGTCTCTCCGAGGTCGAAAACATGCCGATGCCTCTCCTGCGTCGGCATCGCCATGTCGGGGTCAGGTTCATCGTCAACAGGGCGGTTACCCATGAGCTGGTTCGGCACCGCCCCTGTTCCTTCCTGCAGGAAAGTCAGCGCTACTGCCGCTACAGCCAGGACAAGTTCGGCAATCAGGTGACCTTTATCAAACCGGTGTTTTTTGAGAAGGGCACAGCCGAGTACAGCCTCTGGCAGCAGGCAATGGAGGAGACCGAACGGCTGTATCTTCAGCTCCTCGAGACATCGACGCCTCAGGCGGCGCGTACCGTTCTCCCCAATTCCTGTAAGACCGAGATCATTATGTATTGTAATATTTCGGAATGGAAGCATATTTTCTCTTTGCGAACCACCCAGGCAGCAGAGCCGTCTATGCGGGAGATCATGATCCCGCTTGCCGCAGAGTTCAGAAAAAGATACCCGTTGTTGTAGATTGAGCGGGATACCAGAGGTCCTTTTATCTCGAAATGAGATGAAAGGACCTTTTTTGCCTTGCCTGACCCCTGAAAGCAATGGGCATACGGACTCATTAAATGTAATAATCAATTTCATTTTCCATGGATAAAAGGTATTTTACAGGTTTAAGGCTTTCCGGAACATAGATCGGAAGAAGAGAAGAATATACCCATTCAGGATGAATGCGAATATGGCTGCGTTAGCGAGTACGGCAGGTCGTACCGGAACTTCGATGAAAAAAACCGTCAAAGATCAGTCTGGTGCGGGTAAACTGAAGATCGGCGAGCTGTTGAGCAAGGCCGGGTATATAACGCCATCACAGTTGGAAAACGCCAAGAAGGAAATGCAGAAAACCGGTGGACGGTTGAGCACTATTCTTCGTCAACTCGACTACATCGATGAGAATACGGTTTTCAATTTTCTCAGTCGACAGCATAATTACCCTCCGGTTGTCATTCAGAACGAACCACCTTCCAAGGACGCGCTGAAACTCCTTTCTTACGAGACCGCCAAGCAGTATATGGCCTTTCCCTTACGGATGGCCGGAAATACATTGCAGATCACCATGTCCGAACCGACCGATGCCATGGCCGTGGAGGAACTGCAGAATGCCTTGAACAAGGAACTGTCGGTCTGTGTCTCGACAGAAAAAGATATCGTCGAGGCCTACAGGAAGCACTACGGTATCAGTGACGAAGAGGCGAAGAGTTTCTTCCTGGCGAAGGAAGAGTCGCACGAGGATGACAAGGTCACCGAGGTTGATGATTTCGGCTCGATCCTGGCCGAAGCGGCGGATGATTTTGAGATTGATTCCAGTGGCAACGAAGAAAATTTCGATCAGTTTGCCGCTTCCGATGCCCCTATTATCAAACTGGTTAACGGCATCCTGATCAAAGCGGTACAGGATGGGGTCTCGGATGTCCATGTCGAGCCCTATGAAAAGAACATGCAGGTTCGGTATCGCAAGGACGGCTCCCTTTTCAAGGCCATGAATCTGCCGCTGACCATCAAAAATGCCCTCGTCGCCAGACTCAAGATTCTCTCCGGTCTCGATATCACCGAACGGCGGGTGCCGCAGGACGGGCGTATCAAGATGCGGGTCGGGCGCAACCGATCGGTCGATTTTCGAGTCTCTTCCCTGCCTACCCTTTACGGTGAATCCGTCGTCCTTCGTATCCTGGACAAAAGCTCACTCAATGTCGATCTGACCAAACTGGGGTTCGAAGACAAAACCTTCGAGATGCTCAAACGCTGTCTGGCAAGACCACAGGGATTGCTGCTGGTTACCGGGCCGACGGGTTCAGGCAAGACGGTGACCCTGTATTCGGCCTTGAACTCGTTGAACAGCGAGGATATCAAAATTCTGACGGCGGAAGATCCGGTTGAATTCAATTTCAAGGGCATCAATCAGGTCAATGTCCACAACGAGGTTGGAATGACCTTCGCCGCTGCTCTCAAGGCCTTTCTCCGCCAGGATCCGGATATCATCATGGTCGGTGAGATCCGGGACATGGAGACAGCCGAGATCGCGATCAAGGCGGCCATGACCGGCCATCTGGTGTTCTCCACCCTGCACACCAACGACAGCGCCGCCACGATCGCTCGTCTGGTGGATATCGGCATCCCTCCTTACATGCTGGCCTCATCGGTGACCATGGTACTTTCGCAGCGATTGGGCCGGAGACTCTGTGCGAATTGTAAAAAAGTCGTCAAACATTCGAGAGAAGAATTGCTGCGGGCCGGCTTTCGCGAGGAAGAAGTGGATACAGTCGTCACCTACGGACCGACCGGTTGTTCGGAATGCAACGGGCTCGGCTACAAGGGACGGGTCGGATTTTTCGAGTTGATGGAAATGACCGATGAGGTCTGCAAGGCGGTCAGTGCCGAAGTCCCTGAGGATCAACTGCGCAAGGTCGCCATCCAGGAAGGAATGACGCCGCTGCGGGAAGCTGCGCTCGCCAAGGTTCGGCAGGGAATCACCAGTATCGATGAGGCGTTGCGCCGCACGGTCGCCCATAAGGAGAGCCTGCCAGCCTATCTGATCAATCCGGATGTCGAAAATTATGAAGACGGGGATATCATTATTCGGGAAGGGAACACCGATATTGATTTTTTCAAACTTATCCGCGGTGCCCTGGCGGTCATCAAGGGAGGAAAAAAGATTGCCGAGTTGACCGAACCGGGCGAATACTTCGGGGAAATGGCGTCCATCTCCGGCGAACAGCGGACGGCAACGGTCGTTTCCCAGGGACGGAGTACCATCAAACGCTATCCTGGGAACAAGATCGATGAAATAATCGAAAAATACCCGCATATTTCCAGTCATCTTTTCAAGACGATGACGAACAGGTTACAGAAAACCAGCCAGATCATTGTCAAGCTTGCCGGTGGTGGGGCACGTAAGCCGTCCTCCGGCCCTCCCCCTCAATCGCGGTAGTCCGAGGATATTTTTCTACAGTTTCATCGCCAAATCTACACCACCTGTTGCCGCCGATTGCCGTAAAAATCGAGCTTGCACGCACAACGTGAGAGTGTAAGCTGCATTCCATGACTGAAAATAAACAGCCGATGAAAGTCCTCGCCTACTTTGATGGTCGGCCGGGGCATGAGAAACAGACCAGGGGCATCCTGTATGAACTTGGCAGGCTTGTCGACCTGGAAATCATCGAGATCAAGATCAAGCGCAAGGGGGTGCCGGGCAATATTGCCGAACTCGCCGGACTTCTTGTGGCACGGGCGGCGAAAGAAACGAAGGACCATCATGGTATCGACCTGCTTATCGGCACCGGTTCTTCGACCCATGTACCGATGCTCAGGAAAAAGAAGATCGCGGGTGTTCCAGCCGTGACCTGTATGACTCCGGCCTCCTACCTGCGACCTTGTTTTGATCTCTGCTTTGTCCCACTCCATGATGGAGCCAGAGACGGCGGCAACATCGTGACCACCATCGGTCCTCCCAACTGCTCGCGACCGTGCGGTGACAAGGATCCGTCCCGCGGACTGATCCTTATCGGCGGCGTTGACAAAAAAAGTCATCGCTGGCATTCGGCAGAGACGGTCGGGCAGGTCCGGGAGATTGCACGGCGGCGACAGGATGTTTATTGGACCGTCGGTTCATCGCCGCGAACTCCCATGGATACGGTCGAAATGCTGATTGCGGCGGCACGTGCGTCCGCCAACATCGAATTCGTCAGATATGAGGCGACATCTGCAGGATGGATTGAACAACAATACGCCCGGAGCCTGCATGTCTGGGTTACCGCCGATTCGATGTCGATGGTGTACGAGGCGCTGAGCGCCGGATGCAAGGTTGGGATGTTGCCGGTGGAATGGTTGAACTCTGTCAATAAATTCAAAAAAAGTGCGGACTACCTGACAGCACACGGCATGGCCGTCGTTTATGCGGACTGGCTCTCAGGGCGAGAGGCGGTGGGGTCTGAAAATGACGAGCCTTTACATGAAGCCAGGCGCTGTGCTGAAGAGATCGTGAAGAGATGGCCTCCAAAAAACTGAATGTCGTACAGATTGTTCCCGAACTGGAAGAAGGCGGGGTCGAGGGAGAAACGGTGGAACTCGCCATCCATCTCGCCCGATGCGGTCATCGGTCGATTGTCATTTCCGGAGGGGGACGATTGGTTCCGCTGTTGGAACGCAATGGCTGCGAGCACCTGCTCTGGCCCTGCATCGGTGAAAAAAGTGCGAGATGCTTGAAATACATCAAGAAACTTCGTCATCTGTTTGTCGAGGAAAAAATTGATGTCGTCCATCTCCGCTCAAGGTTACCGGGCTGGATAGGATATCTGGCCTGGAACATGCTTCCGGATGACTCCCGTCCCGCCCTTGTTACCAGTTTCCATGGTTTTTACTCGGTCAACCAGTATTCGACGATCATGACCAAAGGCGAGAAGGTTATCGCCGTCTCGAAAACGATTCGTGACCACATCCTCCAGAATTATCATGTCGAGCCTGATAGAATCGAGTTGATTCACGGTGGGTTTGAGGTCCAATGCTTCGATCCCGACCTGGTTGAACCGGATCGGGTTGACGCCCTGCGACAACAATGGCAGCTCGTTGGCAATCATTTCCCGGTGATCGTTCTTCCAGGGCGGCTCACCCAATGGAAAGGCCAGGAGGTTTTCATCGACAGCCTCAACCTGATAAGAGATCTGCCGTTTATTGCCCTGTGTGTCGGAGATATTGATGAAAATCAGTCATTCACCAGAAGACTGCGGGACAAGATCGCCAGCTACGGTCTTGACGACAAGATACGACTGGTCGGTCACTGCGCCGATATGCCGGCGGCCATGCTGGTGGCAGACGTCGTGGTTTCCGCCTCATCCAGCCAGCCGGAGGCCTTCGGCAAGGTGGCCATCGAGGCGATGGCGATGGGACGGCCGGTCATTGCCACGGCCCATGGCGGCAGCCTGGAGACCGTCGTCGACGGGACCACCGGATGGCTGGTGCCGCCTTCCGACCCGCAGGCAATGGCCGAGGCCATACGGCAGGCACTGGCCGATCAGGCTCGGTTGCGGCGAATGGGTGCGGAGGGGAAGGAATGGGCCACCCGACATTTTACCGCGGCGCTGATGTGCAGCAAGACAGTCGATCTGTATACCCGCCTGCTCGAGGAAAAAGAGGCAAAAAGGACAGGGCGTCGTTTCACTGTCGTGCAGATGCTGCCTGAACTCGAGGGTGGCGGCGTCGAACGGGGGACCCTCGAGGTTGGCCGCTATCTGGCCGGCAAGGGGCATCGCTCGATCGTCGTCTCTGGTGGTGGACGGCTCGTCGTTCAACTCGAAAGAGAGGGAAGCCGTCATGTCACCTGGAGTGTCGGCAGCAAGAGCCCGTTGTCCCTGCGATATGTCCTTCCCCTGCGCCGTCTGTTGCAGAAGGAGAAGGTGGATATCCTGCACCTGCGCTCCCGCATGCCGGCCTGGGTCGGCTACCTGGCCTGGAAATCGCTGCCGCCACACCGGCGGCCGATTCTGGTGACGACCTTCCATGGTTTTTATTCGGTGAACGCCTACAGCGCCATCATGACCAGAGGCATGGAAGTCATCGCCGTATCGGAAAGCATAAAAAAGCATATACGGGAACGTTATGGCCGGAAAGAGGGGGTGACCCTAATCTTTCGGGGGGTCGACATCCAGCAGTTTGCCGCCGAACACGTTGATCCCATGCGCGTCGAAAGCCTGCGCCAGCAATGGGGGATAGCTGCCGGACAACCCCTCGTCATGCTGCCGGGACGGCTCACCCGGCTGAAAGGGCAGGACGTGTTCATCAAGTGTCTCGCTATGCTGCGCCATCAGGATTTCCAGGCGGTACTGGTCGGGGACACCGACGAAAATCCGGGATTTGTAGAGGAACTCAAGCAGTTGGCGACCAAATCCGGTCTGGCCGGCAAGGTCATGATGGTGGGGCATTGTTCGGACATGCCGGCAGCCTATGCTCTCGCGGATGTCGTTATTTCAGCTTCTTCCAGCGAGCCGGAGGCCTTTGGCCGGACGAGTATCGAGGCAATGGCGATGGGTAAACCGGTCATCGCCACCGCGCATGGCGGCAGCCTCGAAACCGTTGTCGATCAGGAGACCGGTTGGCTGGTGCAGCCATCCGATCCAGTTGATATGGCTCGCGCCCTTGATGAGGCGCTGTCGATGGAATCACCCCGGCTTGCAGCATTTGGTGAAAAGGGAAAACGTCGTGTTCGGGAGCATTTCACCACCGAGTCCATGTGTGAGCAGACGGAGACCCTGTATCGACAGCTGCTTGGCGAGAGGAGAGCCCTGGCGCCGGCATGAACTCAGGGAACCGGCGGTTCCGGCGGCGGGAGCATGACTGCGGGTGATTGACCGCGTTGCTGCGCCAAGCCTGGGCCGCCGACGGAGAGGGCTCCGGGCTGTCCGCTTGGATCTGTTACACTTTGTTTGCCGAAGAGGCGGAAAATCTTCCTGAAGACGGTGACGATGGCCTTCCAGAGTTGAGGAATGAGCCAGATCGCCAGCATGATAAACAGGACAAAGAGGGCAAGAAAGAGCATGGGGGAATGGAGTGCCAGCCAGAGTCCACCGATTACCGCCACATCTTCGGTGAACGAGGCCCCCCAGTTCGAGAATGGTTCGGGGGAGGTGTTGATCAGGACCCGGGTACCGGCCTTGATCATGTGACTGGTGGCGGCGACGGATCCGCCGATGATGCCGGCCGCAATTGCCAGGGCCGGATTCACCTCGCCGACGGCGCCGGCTGCAAGCATGATCCCGGCCGGGATTCTGATAAATGAATGAATCGCATCCCAGCCGGTATCCACCCCCGGGGTCTTGTCGGCGAAAAACTCGACACAGTACATCAGGGAGGCGGCCCCTATGATGAGAGGATCCTGGAGGATGACGAGGGATGAAGGCAGAACGATATTACCGGTGCTCCCCAGGATGCCGAGCATGGCGATCGTGGCATAGAGATTGATGCCGCTTGCCCAGGCCGTGCCCATCATTAGCGCGATAGTGGCGATTATCTGGCTGTACGCGTCCATCGGCAATTTCTCATGGTCAGATTTTGGTCTTCCATATCAACCAACGGCAGGTCGCGACGGAAACCTCGTTGTCCGCGCTGTTGCCATCCTGGCCGAATGAGCGCAACTGAAAGCTGGCCCACAAAAACCTATTTTCCTTCCTCCAGGATCTGACGGTTGAGAAACTCGCATTCGAGCGGGGTCAGATCGAATCTGGTTTCAACCATTTCCAGAAGACTGCGTCGATCACGTTCCGGGTGATTTTGCTTCATCTCGCAATAGGCCACGAGCGCCTTTTTTACTCTTTCTCCGGGAAGTTGTGTCGGGAGTGCGGTCATCTGTCTTGCTCCGGATAATGGTGATGGAGGGGCATCAATCAGCATGGTTTGAGGATGACGCCGGCAAGTGGCGGAATCTTCAAGGTGGTACGATACTCGGCCTGGGCATACGGATCGGCGACAGGGGTATAAATCACATCTTCATTAGCCCCGCTGCCGCCATAGACGACATCGTCCGAGCAGAAAATCTGCCGGTACGGCCTGTCGCTCGGCAGGCCGATGGTGTACTTGAAAAACGTCTGTGGGGTGAAGTTGAAAACCCCGACCAGGTGGTCTTCACGATTGCGGGCATAGCGGACGAACGAGATGATCGAGTTGTTCCGGTCATCGAGATCGATCCAGCGAAAGCCATGGGGCGAAAAGTCCTGTTGCCAGAGTGAAGGATTTCCCAGATACATCGTATTCAACGCTTCGACAAAGTCCATGGTCTGCCGATGCAGGTCGTTTTCTTCGAGAAGGTGCCAGTCGAGACTCCGTTTGCAGTACCATTCCGACCATTGCCCGAATTCCCCACCCATGAACAGGAGTTTCTTGCCCGGGTGCATCCACATGGTCAGCAGGAGAAGACGGAGGTTGGCAAATTTCTGCCACAGATCGCCCGGCATCTTATCAATGAGCGATCGTTTCCCATGCACGACCTCGTCGTGCGACATCGGCAGAATGAAATTCTCTGTGAAGGCGTACATGATCGAGAATGTCAGGGCGTTATGATGAAATTTCCTGAACAGCGGATCCTTTGAGAAATAGCTGAGGATATCGTTCATCCACCCCATGTTCCATTTGAAACCGAAGCCGAGTCCGCCGACGTCGGCAGGCTTCGAAACACCATAGAAACTGGTCGATTCCTCGGCGATCATCAGCGTGTTGGGATAATGGTTGAAGACCACGGAGTTGGTGTGGCGGAGAAATTCAATCGCTTCAAGGTTCTCTTTGCCGCCATAACAGTTCGGCAGCCATTCACCCTCGCGCCGAGCGTAGTCGCGATAGAGCATCGAAGCGACAGCATCGACCCGAAGACCGTCGATATGATATTTGTCCATCCAGAACAAGGCGTTGGCAATCAAATAGTTGCTGACTTCCTTACGCCCGTAATTGTAGATGAAGGTCCCCCATTCGGGATGGGATCCGAGCCGGGGATCCTCGTGCTCGTAGAGGGATGTGCCGTCGAAATGTCCGAGGCTGTGGTCGTCTTTGGGAAAATGGGCCGGAACCCAGTCGAGGATGACCCCGATCCCGTTCAGGTGGGCCTGGTCGACAAAGTACATGAAATCTTCCGGAAGCCCGTAACGGCTGGTGATGCTGAACGGTCCGGTCACCTGATAGCCCCAGGATTCATCGAGTGGATGTTCCATCACCGGCATCAATTCGATATGGGTGAAGCCGAGTTTCTTGACGTAGGGAATCAGCTTTTCCGCCAGTTCTCTGAAGGTGAAAAAACGGTCCGGATCATCGGGATCGCGCTGCCACGACCCTGGATGGACCTCATAGATCGACAGCGGTCGATCATAGGGCGCCACGGTTCGTTTATTCTCCTGCCATTTGTCATCCTGCCATTGGTAACGGTTGAGATCGCGGACGATCGATGCGGTTTTCGGCCGGATTTCACCATAAAATTGAAAAGGATCGGATTTGTCTATAAAATTCCCGTCGCTGGTCCTGATTCGGAATTTATAGACTTCATTCTCCTGCAGACCCGGAATGAACAATTCCCAGATGCCCGAACTGCCAAGTGAACGCATGGGGTGGATTCTGCCGTCCCAGCCATTGAAATTGCAGATGACGGCGACTGCTTCGGCGTTCGGGGCCCAGACACGGAAGATGACTCCGGCGACATGCCGTATAACCGCGCAATGACTGCCGAGGTGATCGTACAGTCGATAATTGGTTCCGAAGTTGAAAAGATACTGGTCGTCCGCGTCAAGTTGAGGGAGAAATCGATAGGGATCGTTGATGGTCTCCACGAACCCGCTGTGATAATGAATGGTAAATCGATAAGTATAGGGATCGAGATTGGTATCGGCAAGGGTGGACCGATCAATAACGGCCTCGAACATCCCTTCCTCCCGGGTCCTGGTCATCTCGGTGCTCCCGTTGCCGATCAGCAGTTCCACCTTTCGGGCATGGGGCTGAAAGGTCCGGATTGTTGCCGTCTCTTCATTCTCGCCGGAAAAGTGAACCCCAAGGACCTGAAAAGGATCGTAATGGGCGGAATGGATGATACGTTCTATGTGTTGATCAATATCCATGTTGGTTGCGGCCTGCGCTGAGGAGGGAATATTACCGGAGTGTTGTTCGCTTTTTAGAAGTGTATGGCATTGGCGTCCATTTGTCATGGTCATTTTCCCGTTCCCCTCCAAGAATCGAGAACAACAGGCAAGGCAAAACCCTGGTGAAACGGAGGGCAGGACCGGTTGACTTGACGAGTGGGAAGTTGGTCTGATACTATGCAGGGAAGGATGTTGACGACAGGAATGGCTGCAAAGTTCTGCGAACCCATTTTCACGAAGAGGGGAACACAATGTCAACGCACAGGGCCCCGATCATTGATACGCTCACCGGTTCCTTCCTGGTTTCGACGCCAAGGATGCCCGATCCCCGTTTCGAAGAGCAGGTGATTCTGGTCTGTGCTCATAACAATGAGGGGGCAATGGGAGTCGCGGTCAATAAACCCAACCCCGCCTTCAGTCTGTCGGAAATCCTCAACGGGGCGCACCTGCCGATTCCTGAAAAAAAACTCCCTCCGGTCTATGTTGGGGGGCCGGTTGAACTGGAATCGGCTTTTATCCTCTACCAATCAGATTATCAGACTGATTATCGGCTGGAGATCAGCCCTACCATTTCGTTGTCACGAGAATCCAGGGTCCTTGAGGACATAGCGCAGGGCAGGGGACCCGAGAAGTTTCTCTTTCTGCTTGGATATACCGGCTGGGGTCCCGGTCAACTCGAACAGGAACTGGTCAGTGACGGTTGGCTGACTGTTCCTGCCAGTGATCATATCATCTTCGACACCCCTGATGAGTTCAAATGGAAGGCGGCGGCGATGCAATTCGGTATCGACATTTCGACCTTTGGAGATTATATCGGCTACGCCTAGTGACGGGGCCGATCCTCTTCTCATTCCCTCGTTTCACCACAGGTCCATAGCTCAACGAAGTTGCGTCAATTTACGGTGTGACTGATACCAGTATTTTTGCGAGATATTCATGTCGGAAATTGAAAATATTTTTATCTGCCAACGCTGCGGGTTCTGCTGCCACGGGGAGACCACCGTGTCACTGGACGAAAATGACCAGCGGCAGATGGTTCAGTGTCTCAACCTTGATCGCGAAGAAGTCACGTCGAAATACTGGCGGATCACCGGGACGATCGTGCAGATGCAGACGGTTGAAGGCCATTGCATTTTTTACAGCCAGGGATGTCTCGTCCATGCCGGACGTCCCTGGCGATGCCGTCAATGGCCCCTCCATCCTTCGATTCTTGATGATGAAATGAATTTTCACATTATCGCCGAATCCTGTCCCGGGATACGGGCAGAGATCGGCTACGAGGAATTCTGTCGCATTCTTCGCCGGATCATGGCCGACACAGCCAAGGTCAGTTGCTGATTGCGATTCGACCGCTGGCTGGGCAGTGCATGAAAGAAGGGCCGATCGCTGGCAATGAAAGAGGCAAGCCCGGTTTGTCAGGAATGCAGATAAATGAGAAATTCCCTGTTTCCCTTGGGACCCAAAACAGGGGAGGGGACGGTGCCCTCAGTCTTCAGACCCAGGCCCAGAGCATAATCGGTGACAAGCTCAATGGCCTTCTGGTGCATTTCCTTCAGAAGGACGACTCCCCCGTGCGGGATATCCTCCTTCGGCAGTTCGAATTGCGGTTTAATCAGCGCCAACAGGGAAAATGGCCTGGTGAATAAAGGTAGCAGGACGGGGATGATCTTGGTGATGGAGATAAAGGAGACGTCCATTACCGCCAAATCGATCGGCTCGGGGATCTGTGCCGGTGTCAAAAGGCGGGCGTTGCACCGTTCAAGAACGACCACACGGGGATCCTGGCGGATTTTCCAGCTCAGCTGTCCATAAGCGACATCGACGGCATAGATCTTGTCGGCACCGTGCTGGAGCAGGCAGTCGGTAAATCCGCCACTCGATGCCCCGATGTCGATACACGTCAGGCCGCTTGGATCTGCTCTGAAGTGATCGAGCCCCGCCGCCAGTTTCAAGCCTCCTCGGGAGACGTAGGGGCAATGTGTTCGAAGCCGGATAGTTGCTCCGGGGTCGCAGAGGTGCCCAACCTTGTCAACCACCCTCTCGTTTACCAGAACTTCACCGGCACCGATCAACGCCCTGGCCTTGTCCTTCTGCTGAACGAGGTTTCTCTCGATCAAGAGCGCATCGAGGCGGATTTTCACGACGAGATCAACCTCTCCCTACATTTTGTTGAGTTTTTCCTGAGCCTGCGCCGCCTCCGGCGATGAGCCATAACTGGACAGGATTTTCTGGTAGATGATTTTGGCGGTTTCGTTGTCGGAAAGCTTTTCGAAGGCCATGGCCTGACGCAGCATCGCCGACGCTGCCTTCGGATGTTTGGCCTGTTGGGCGATAATCTTTTGATATTGTAGAATTGCCTGATCGAATTCTTTCTGCTGGAACAGACACTCTCCCATCATGTAGCGGGCATCGATGGCATCGTTGCCGGTGCCGTTGTCCCTGACAACCTGTTCGTACAGTGCGTAGGCTTGTTGGTATTTGCCGCTGTCGTAGAGATTTTTGGCCTCGGCCAGACTGCCACCCGTCTTGACGGCGGCAGGGGCGGGCGAAGGAGGAGGCGGCGGTGCAACTGGCTGTTGCGGAGGTGGTTCAGGCGCAATGCGCTGCTGGACCTCGGTCTGGACAGCGGCCGGTGGCGTCGGCGGTGCGACTGATGCCGTCAAGGTCGGTTTCGGCGCCACGGCGGTGGTTTCCGGCAGCGTTGAAGAGGAGAGGATTTTTTTCTGCTGCGCCGCCCCGATCTTGACGACTCCGGCGCCACCGGTCGCCAGGGCGCTGCCGGCTGCCTGTGTCCGTGCCTTGGCCTTTTCTGCCGCAAGTTTCGCTTCCCGGGCACGGCGTTCAGCCTCCTGTACCCTCGCCTCCTGCATCGCCTGGACACTTTCCTGCTGCACCTTCAGTTTTTCGGAGAGTTCGGCCAACTTGGCTTCCTTGGCTTTCTGCTCCTCCTCCATCCGCCGTATCGCCTCGTCACGTTTGGCGGATTCCTGTTGGGTGTAATTAGAAAAAGTATTCTCGAGCTGGGTGTTTTTTTCCTTCAGCTGGGAATTGAGCTGTTGCGTCTCATCGAGCTGACTTTTGAGGGTCATAATCTCCTGCTCGAGCTGGCTCATCTGGCCTGACGAATCGGCCTGCCGTTTCTGGAGATCGCTGACGGTATTGACCTTCATGTCCTCCAGTTTCTTGTTCATGATGCGCAGCTGGTACTGCAGGTTCTGAACCTCGTTCTGGGTCGCGCACTGCAGAAGGAACGGGGAAACGGCGATCATCAGTGCGAAATGGAGGATGGTTTTTTTCATAGCATTGCCAGGCTGAATTAGGGTTGAAGGTCGTTACCGCGACCACCGGGGATAGGTGTTGCTGCCCGGGAAAGAGAAGATAGGCCGCTGGAAACTGCCGTTTTTCATGATGGCATGGATCTGGTGCCTGTTGCCGCCACGTTTTGCAAAGATAATCTGGTTCCCGTCCGGGGACCAGCTCGGCATTTCATGATGACTGAGATCGGTAGTGAGCTGCTGGGCTGCACTGCCGTCGGGTTTGATCGTGCAGATCTGATACACGCCATTACGCAGGCTGGTGTAAACGATGAGATTCTCCGTAGGGGACCAGGATGGTTCGGAGTTTTCAGATCCCTCGAAGGTGAGGCGCTGAACCTGACGAGTAGAAAGATTCATCATATATATATGAGGCTTGCCGGTACGATCGGAGACGAAGACAATCTGGCTGCCGTCCGGCGACCACGACGCGGATACGTTGATTCCGGAGCGGTCGGTCAGCTGTTCAATGATTTTGGCATTGCTGTCACAGAGATACAGGTCGGGATTGCCATTGATCGACAATGTCAGAATCATGTACCGTCCGTCCGGCGACCAGGCGGGTGCGAGGTTCAGTCCCTTTCTTTTTGAAATCAAACGGGTCGTCTTGCTCTGGCTGAGATCGGTAATATAGAGGTTCTGGTTGCCGGAATGGTATGAGGTGTAGCTGAGCTTCTTGCCGTCGGGCGTAAAACGTGGGGAAACGGCGAGATTCCGGTGACGGGTCACCTGCCGCAGTTTGTGGCCCAGGATGTCGGTGAGATACACTTCCTTGGCGTTACGCGTATAGGAAACGAAGGCGATCTTGGTGGAGGCGATGCCTGGCTTGCCGGTCAGGGCTTCAATCACGCTGTCGCAGAATTTGAACAACATTTCGTCCTGCTGCTGGACCGTCCCGGTGTAGGATTTGCCGAGGAGAATCTGATTGGTTGCGATGTCGAGGACACGGATCTCTAAAGAGAGGTTCTTGCCGGACAGAGCGAACTGACCGAGAACGGCATAATCAACGCCGAGTTGCCGCCAGTTTGCCGACTGGGTACCGCCGTACTCGGCAGTGGGGGAAATACCGATGACACCGTGAAATTCGAGGGCCTTGGCCAGGGTGTCGGCCAGTTCCTTGCCCTTGCTCTGGTCCTGACCAGCCTGGGCGTTGGCGAACCACGGGACGGCAAAGTTGATCTTGCGGGTGCTGGAAGCGGTGATATCGACATATACCCGGTCGGCGGCCTGAGATGGAGATGGCAGGCTGAAGCACGACAGAAGCAGAAATATGAGCGCAAATGCTGATTTGTTCATTGTCATGGGTACACGCTGTAGGGCTGAGGTCTGGGTTGATCGGCTAATGGATTCCGCCGGGGCTGAATTTGAGCCCCATTTCAATGCGTTGCTTCCGCAAAGCAGGCGGGATCGGCGGTAATGGATTGGCCGCTTCTATACTCTTGATCACGAACTGGTCGTACAATGCGTCGCCGGAACTGGATTCGATCTGGGTATCGGCGACTTCCCCGCTCTTGCTGATGGTAATAATGACGACCGTGAGCAGGGCCGGATCGAACGTTTTGATCTCCGGCAGCTGGAAGAACGGCTGAATCCGGGCGGCCACAGCAGCATAGTACTGGGCGTCAAGGGCGCTGGTCGACCCGCCGCCCTGGGTTGCCGCGGGGCTTGACGAGGTCGAGGTGCTTGACGTGGTCGAGGAGGCGCTGCCCTGAACCGATGAGCGGATCTGCGACAGCCGTTGCCTCGTCTGTTCCATCCGATTGCGTTCGGCTTCGGCCGCTTCGGCTGCCAGCTGCGCCTCTTCGGCGGCAATCTGCTCGGCCCTCAGACTTTCGGCCAGCTGCTGACGCGTCTGTTTTTCGATCTCCCGATTGCGTTTCTGTTTCTCGATCTCTTGTTCGCGCCTTTCCGCTTCCCGTTGCACCGTATCATCCGGCGGCACCTCTTTCTTTACCTTTCGCTTGATCGGTGTCAGCGATACCGCTTTCGGCGGTGCCGGCGGAGCGACTTCTGCCGGCTGCACGACTTCTGCCGGCTTTTCGGCGGCAACTGGGACCGCCGCTTTCGGCGGAATCTTGACCGGGGCCGCGGTTTTTTCAATGACCTTGGGCGGCGCTGCCGGCGGCGGTTGAGACTGCGTCTTGGCCGGCGCCGGCGCTGGCGCTGGAGCTGGAGCCGCTGGCGCTGCCGGCTCTTCCATATTTACAAGATTGACCGAATAGATATCAACAAATTCCGGTTTGCTTTTGAAGACCATCGGAAACAGGATCGTCGACAGGGCCACCAGAATATGGAAACCGATCGCCAGATTGAGCGGCAGTTTCCAGTCGTTGTTGCTGCTCATGTATGTTACTCGGTATTCCTGGTATGTCATGCCTATTCAAGTTTTTCTGATGGCTTGGTGATCATGCCGAGCTTGTCGAAGCCGGCCGCTTTGATATCCGCCATGACCGTAACCACGCTCCCGTAGGCTGCATCCTTGTCGGCCTTCAGGTAGATAGGTTCTTTCTTTTTTTCTTCGGACATGCCATCAAGTTGCTCTTTAAGCTTTGCCGGGGCCATCTCCAACTTCCCTAAAGTGATCTTCCCCTCCTTGTCGACGGTGACGATGAGTGGCTCATCGTCCTGCCGCAGGGCCTTTGACGTGGTCTCAGGCAGGTTGACGTCAAGTCCCTGGGTCATCATCGGCGCCGTCACCATGAAGATGATCAACAGCACCAGCATGACATCAACCAGTGGCGTGACGTTGATGTCTGCGACCAACCCTTTTCGGCCTCTACCGTTCAATGGACCCATAGAATTATCTGCAATATTGGTGTGATATGATTTGAAACAGAATTACACCCGGCTTATAAAATCACGTTCGACCAGGTTGAGGAAATCGGTCGTGAAATTCTGCATGTTCCCATCGATATCGTTTACTCTGTTCGAGAAATAATTAAAGAAAATAACTGCCGGAATGGCCACGGCCAAGCCGGCGGCGGTGGCGACCAGAGCTTCGGAAATGCCGGGGGCGACGACCGCCAGGGAGGCGGAACCACGCTGGCCGATATCGTGGAAAGAAGCCATGATCCCCCAAACGGTACCGAAAAGACCGATGAACGGTGTGGCGCTGCCGGTTGTTGCCAGAAAGGCGAGCGCACTCCCGAGTTTGGTCAGTTGCTGGGCCTCGGCCTTCCTGACCGCTCTCTTCAGGTTGTCCATGGTTGCAAGCTGCATCTCCAGGGTTTCGGCAGCGGCATTCTCGTCTTTCCTGCTGCGGATCTTGTTGATCTTCTGCAATTCCGCAAACCCGGCGGTGAAGACCGACGCCTCTGGGCTGTACTCGTACTCGGTCGCTGCCTTATGGGCCTCGTTCAGGTTCGTTGAGGCCCAGAAAGTTTCGAGAAAGTCCTCGCTGTCAATGCGGACCTTGCGGAACAGTCGAGTCTTCATGAACACAATGGTCCATGAAGCTACTGAAAATATAAGTAATGTCAGCATAACCAGTTGTCCTACCGGTCCTGCGTGAAAAATCATGTCGGTGATTGAAAGCTGCACGGGTGATACCTTGCCTTGTGAAGTCAGTGCCTGGAATCCTGTGAGGGATGTCGCAGGATCCGATGTTCCATGAGTTAAAAAAATGAAAATAAATCAATGGTTATATTAAACCGATCAATTTACTTCTTCTCGATGAAAAGATCAATATTTGAGTGTTGGCGCCGTGCACTTTCCTGTTCAGGCGGGACGAGAAGGTTGAGGTGCGGCTCAGACTGTTTTCTGGAGGGTGCAGGAAAAATCGATCTGGAGGGCGAGTTTCTCCCGGACATGGAGTCTCGCTGAAAAAAACCAGGCTGAGGAGAGCATTTCGGTGAGTTTGACCGTCATGACAATGGTATCTCCCGGATACACCGATCTCTTGAATCTGGCGCCGCCGATTCGGGCGAGAACCGGGACGCAGGCTTCGATTCCCGCTTTCCCGCGTTCCTGCATTTTCGCCAGCAGCAGGGCCCCTGACTGGAATACCGCCTCGCAGAGCAGGACCCCGGGCATGATCGGATGGCCGGGATAATGTCCCAAGAAGATGTCCAGATCGGTAGGGATCATTTTTTCGGTGACGATGGTATCATCCTGATAGTCGACGATCCGGTCGACCCAGAGAAACGGCGGACGATGAGGGATAAGGGCATGTATTTCCGGATCGGGAGAAAGCATCACAGGCCTCCGTTGATTTCCAGCACTGCGCCGGTGATATAGCCGGCGTTCCTGCCGGCGAGAAAGAGAACGGCATCGGCGACCTCGGCGGTGGTGCCGAAGCGGCGCATCGGTACCAGGGCCTTGTAGCCGTCGAGTTGCTCCTTCGGCAGGCCGTGGAGGAAATCGGTCTCGATGAAACCGGGGGAGACGCAGTTGACGGTAATCTTTTTTTTCGCCGTTTCCTTCGCCAGCGACCTGGTCATGCCGATTTGCCCGGCCTTGGAGGCGGCGTAGTTGGCCTGACCGGCAAAGCCGAGATACGATATCGGGGAGGTGATGTTGATGATGCGGCCGTATTTTTTCTTCATCATCAGCAGGACCGCCTGCTTCGCCATCAGGAAGGAACCGGTAAGGTTGATGTCGATGACGGATCGCCAGTCCTCGCTCTTCATCATCGCCAGCACGGCATCGCGGCGGATTCCGGCGCAGTTGACGAGGATGTCGATGGCTGAGAATTGCCGTTCGACGGCAGCGAAGAAGGAATTGACCTGGGTCTCGTCGGCGACATCGCATTGAAAGAGATGGAGCTTGTTCGTCCCGCCGCTTTCCTGCCGCAACTGCTTCACCGCCTGATGGTTGCTGTGGTAAATGCCGGCCACCGTTGCCCCCTGCTGCAGCAGGGCAAGGGTAACCGCCTTCCCTATGCCGCGGGTTGCACCGGTGACCACGGCGACCTGGTGCAGAAAAGTATCCATGCAATTATCCTCGCAATGAACGCAGGTAGCCATCGGCGTCATTGGCGACGATGACCCCGTAGTTGATGGCCCCCAGCCAGCCGGACATGATGATCCCGACGGAGCCGACGTGAAACAGTCCGCCGATCTCCTTGAAGATCGTTCGGGAAATGTCGAGACCTTCGAATTTGGTTCCGAACGAAGTCCCGCAGGTATGCAGGGTGTAGTGGTTGAACGTGCGCGGGGTGGCCGCCTCGACCCAGTCGACCTTGGTCCGGATGTCGGGGAGATAGCGTGTGAGGTCATCGAGCGTCCGTTCTATCAGCAGCTCCTTTTCGCCGACGTACTGTTCGTCATCCATGTTTTGCCAGTCTTCGAAGCGACTGTTCATCGAGGCAACAATGGTATAACGGTCATGGCCGGGCCGGGTTTTTGGGTAGTAGAGGGAAAAGGTCTTTGACCTCGTGTGCAGATCGAGCAGTTCCCGGGAATCGAATTCCGGCGCGGACGAGGTGAACAGCAAATCGCCGATATCGTTAACCTGCTCACCCTTCCTGATGCCGATATAGACCTGGCAGCTGGAGTTGTTGACCCGGATGGCCGCCGCCTTCTCGAGAAAGGCCTCGGAAAAAGCGCGCCTGTCGGTGAGGTTGTTGATGGTATTGGTGATGCCGCTATTGGAGACCACCGCCTTTGCCGCAATGACCCTGCCGTTGGCCTCGACCCCCTTGACCCTGCCTTTTTCGACGACAATCCTTTCGACCTTCGACCTGGTGCAGATCGTCACCCCGTTTTTTTCGAGCTCGGCAGTCATCATGTCGATCAACCTGTCCGTCCCGCCTTCGAAGGTGAAAACGCCTCGACTCATGAAATTGGAGAAAACAATGCCGTAGGTGATCGCCGGGTCGTCCAGGGTCGAACCGTTGGCGTAGGTGATGGGTTCCATCAGCAGCCTGTGGATATCGGTCCGGCCGGGGAAGAACTGTTCGAACAGCTCCCGGGTGGTCATCGTCTGGTCGTCGTAGAAATTCATCGACGAGACTGCGGAGAAGAACGCCTCTATCGTCTGCCGGGGGATGCGGAAACGGTTTTCGAGAATCGAGGTGAAATCCTGCCGGTCAAAGGTCGTCTCCAGGGAAAACTGGGGATTGTCAAAAACGATTTTTTTGAGCTGGACGATGGAGTTCATGATCTCGCGGTTCCAGTACTTCTTGCAGGTCTTGACCATCCCATAAGGAAAACCGTGCAGTGACACATCGAAGATATGGCCGCGGCGCTTGAACCAGGCGGCGAGCCCGCCGAGCTTGTGGTGGTATTCGAGCAGCAGGACTTTGTGGCCGCAATAGGCAAGGCGATTGGCGGTCGTCAGTCCCCCCAGTCCCGAGCCAATGATGATCGCATCATAGGCATCGGATGCTTCAGAAAATGGCACAGGCATTGAAATAATCTGATTGCTTGCTTGAGGTTGAATGCCGGAACGAATCAAAATTTGTTGAGAATATGCTGATTTACCATGGATACACCACTGAGCATCGAGCCGACGATGCCCAGGAATCCCTGATCGGTTCCGGCAAGGAAGAGGTTGTCATAGCCAAGGTCCCCATCCTTTATTTTTTGCGGATTTCCATAAATTGCGCCTTCTTTCTTAGCAGTGTAGCGTTCGATTGTCAACGGGGTGAAGGTGTCCTGAAAGACGATCGCCTGGCCGAAATTGCCGACGATGTCCTCGAGCACCAACCTCGATCGTTCGGCTGTTTGCGTCTTCAGGGACTCATAGGCCTGGCGGTCGGCGGCGATCGTCTGCCATTGCTCGTAACTGGCGAGATGGGTGGATCGGACTTCTTTTGTGGTCGTGGCCTGGAGCCCTGCGAAATTTGACGGCAGGCAGATGACTCCACTGGAGAAGTCGACCGCCTGATCGGGGCGTCGATATCGGAACGACTCGCTATTGTTGAAGAAGATGATGGTCCGGTCGGTGGGGAGGGTCGGACCGCGGCAGGTCTGGATCTGATAGATGGTCTCGACGAAGCCGAGACGCGTCGAGTCGCTGGACAATGGCGGGCGGTGGAGCAGGGCGAGGGTCTCGTCAAGGCCGATGGTCGAAAGGATCGATCCGCAGTGGATTGTCTCTCCCGTGGTCAGAACGACGCCTTGGACCTTGCGGCCGTCGTGGAGGATCTCCCGCACTCCGGCGCTCGTGCGGATCGAACCACCGAGACCTCGGTAATGGTCGAGCAGGCGGTCGAGCAGGGTCTTGATCGATCCGCCCGGCCTGAACATCCCCTCTTGAAAAATCGACCGGAACATGATGGCGAACTGGCTGAGGTCCATATCGTCTTCGACACTCGAGCCGTAATACATCAGGGGGCAGAGCAGCATGTCGACCAGCAGGCGATCGGGGAGAATGTCGAGAAGGAACAGCCGGGCGGAGCGAAACGGGGCGATCGTGAAGGGATCGAAGCTGTCGAGCAAGGACACGAGCCGGTCGAACCCATCGCTGGAACGGGGGAATTTCGAGGCGATTTCGTCCTTGATCAACATGAAATCATTGGAGAATAAAAGACTCTCAACTCCTTTGAAGACGATTTCACTGCAGATCTGCTGATGGATATCGAGATGATCGCGATTGAACTTGAGTTGTCGCAACAGGCGATTGAGCGGCGCCCTCCTGTTGCCTGCATCGGCATAGTTGGTAATCGCGTGCAGCCCGGTTTCGAAGATTCTGTTGTTTCTGTAGAAATACGAGTTGAGACCGCCGATGCGGCTGTGTTTTTCGAGGAGGAGAACTTCGGGGTTGAATCGGGCAAATCTGATGGCGGCGGCAAGCCCGGAGAGCCCGCCGCCGATGACGAGGAACGGAACCTTCACCCCTCAGGCGTCTTGCAACAGGGGTTCCAGGTAGTCCGCGCAGCTGTTGAGGGTGGCGAGACGGGGGTAGTCGGATTCGGGGATCTGCAACTGGTGACGCTTGCGGAGTTCCATGACGATGTCGAGAAAATCCATGGAATCAAGGTCGAGTTGATCGCGGAGCGGTTTGTCGGGATCCAGATCGTCAAAATCCGCCTCGTCATCTATGTCGTGAATAATCTCCAGGATAAGAGTTTTGATATCTTCTCGCGTCATGAGTGTCTCCAGATAATATATTGATCAGTAGCGTGTGTTTGCAGGGTCGGAAGTGCTGCCGCTTTTGCGGAAAATACAATCGGCAAAGGTATCTGTATACCATAGATGCTAGAACTTTTTCATTCTTTTTTTGTCACGATCGATTTTCAGCGCCAGTGCTCACGGCTCAAATTTCTTGACGATGAGGGCCGAGTTGATGCCGACCATACCGAAGGAGTTGTTGAGGATAACTGAAATCGAGCCGGCATCGACCGGGGTATTGACGACAAGATTGGGGAGACTGCACTCCGGATCGAGTTCGTCGATGTTGATGGTCGGATGGACCAGGTGATCGTCGAAGGAGGGGAGATTGCCGGCCAGTTCGAGGACCCCGGCTGCACCCATCGCGTGGCCGATGTTGCTCTTGGTGTTGTTGACGTATGTCGATGCCGAATCTCTGAAGACCTCGCGGATCGCCTTGCACTCTTCGATATCGCCCTGCCTGGTGCCGGTGGCGTGGGTATTGATCAGATCCACATCTTCCGGTCGCAGTCCGGCCCGCCTGAGGGCAAGCCGCATGCACTCGGCCTGCCTCGGTCCGTAGGGCAGCACAAAGTCCCGGGCATCGGAGTTCATCGCGTAGCCGACGATTTCCCCAAGTATCCTGGCGTTCCTGGCAAGTGCCCGGTCCATGGATTCGATGACGTAGATGCAGCCTCCCTCGGAGATGACAATACCGTTGCGGCCGAGATCGAAGGGTCGTGACGCCCGTCGGGGATCGGTGGCCTCGGCGAGGGCGTTCTGGGCCTTGAAGCTGGCGAAGATACCGAAGGATCCGACTGATTCGGAGACACCACCGGCAAGCGCCATATCCACCTCGCCGAGTCGAATCATCTGTGCCGCCTGGATCAGGGCGGCGTTGCCGGCGGCGCAGGCGGCCCCGATCGAGTAGTGGGGACCGGTGATGCCGAGGCTCATCGTGATCTCGCCGGCGGGGTTGTTGAGGACGGTTCGCGGGTTGTGGTGGTGGGTCCAGTAGTTGGTGTCGTAGTTGTATCTGCTGATGTTGAACACTTCGTTTTCGGTCTCGACGGTGCCATGCTCGGTCAGGCCGATATAGACGCCGATACGGGCGGGATCACAGGACGAAATCTCAATTCCGGCGTTCACCAGGGCCTCGTGGGCACAATAGACACCGATACAGCCGGCGCGGGTCCCACGTTTGTTTTCCTTGTTTTTCCGATGTTTGGTCTCTGGAAAGGTGCATAAACCTGCCGCCGCCTTGCCGAAGTAGCGGAGATCGATTTCCTGGATCTCGCTGATCCCGTGCAGCAGTTTACGGCGAAACTCGACAGGATTGTCGGCATTCGGGGAGACTAGGCCGACACCGGTGATTACGATTCTGCGATCGAGGGGATTATTCATGAGTTGGATCTCGAATGTGAGGATAATGATGGGAAAAAGGTGTTATACTCTTCCGGATTTGAGGTTGCGGCGCTATTGAATCCGGCTTTTATCTTGAACCGGGAAGTGGTCGCCTGGGCAAAATGAAGCATGATCCTGTCGTCCGAAAGGCTCCCTTGAGGAGAAAGCCAATATACCTGTTGACTGGTTTTCAATAGGAGTATTTCGCCTTCTTCCTGCTGAACAGCTTTCCCGAAAACATGCCGCCAAGAAAGACCAGTGCGCCTGCCATGAACCAGTAAATAATCGTTTTTTCAGCAAGTTTATCGTTTTCTGCGGTAAGCACGGTTATCCGTTGATCCTTCGCTCGATTATCCGCAACCAGTCTTTCTTTTTCCTGAACCAGGGCGTCGATATCGATCCGGCCGTCATTGAGGCTTTCAATCTGGGCCCTGAGAGCGGTAATTTCCGTTTCCAGTTGGGTCCTTTTTTCAACCAGGACCATAATTTCCGAGGATAGAGCTTCAGGATCAGGCGGAGCGGGGGCCTCTGCCGGTTGCGCTGCCTGTGCCTGCAGCTCGGTAATACGGGTCCGGGCGGTCTCCAGTTCAAGCTGGAGTCGGTCACGTTCTTTGCGCAGTTCCGAATCCACCGCTGGTGGAGTGGCGGTACTGCCGGACTGCGGGATCTGGGTCCGCAGCGCAGCGATCTCTCTCTGCAGCCGTTCGATCACCACCGTCTTCGGCACCGTCGTGGTCAGATACTGCCTGGCAATCCACCCAATCTGCCTGTCTGCCGTTTGTATCCGGGCGTAGCCATCGTTTTCTTCCAGGACGTTGACCGCCTCGTTTGATCGCACCTTGGCTACCACCGTGTAGGGTTGTTCGAGATTGTCCTTGACGTTGATGGTCAGCTGATCGGAGACATATCGTGTTTCCGCAGGTGAGTTGGTTGCAGGCAGGAGAAAGAGGAAAAACAGCACAGGAAGGGCAATGCATTTTCGAAAATACTTTCCGGTATACTGAAAAGGAACCATATCCTGCTCCGATGTGTGCTCGAATCGTCTTTACCTTGAAGAAACCTTTGCTGCCGGGGGGAGATCGCTGACCAATCTATACAACATGAGCATGTTATGTCAATAAATTGCCGGATATCGTGATAGCGTCCGGTGAACCTGGTGCAGGTCTCCTGCTGTTTCCCGCTTGTCGTTTGAGCTGCGAGATGAGCCTGATGTCGTCCCGACATGGACTGGTAAGGACCGGTAATAAAACCCGGGTCGAATTGGCTTCGGAAAATTCCGCTGGAATCCTCTTCCACTGGTATCCGTTTACAATAATTGGGAAATGATTTGTGCGTGGTGGCAGGTCAAGGGTATAATGAACCTGTCGGGGCACCGTGCCTCGGGTGGATGTTCAGAAGCGAGTCGGAAGCGCGGACATTGAGTGACTGTGGTGGAGAGGTCGTCTGCTGATCGGCGCGAATTTCTCTATTATTCGCTGTCGATGATCATCGAGGCGATGCCGCTTCACTGCGGCATTCATCCCAGGAAAATATCTTCAAAAAGGAGATGATGGGTATGGCAGAAGGGGGGATCGGGGTGGCAATCACAAACAGCTTGGCCCTGCGTGGTCTGACGATAGCTCCGCCGCTCGCGCTTGCCCCGATGGTCGGTCTTTCGCACTCGGCCTTGCGGACGCTGGTGGTGGAGGAAGGCGGGGCAGGGTTGCTCTTTACCGAGATGCTGGCGGCACGGAAACTGCCGCAGGAAAGCGACCAGACCTCGCCCTATCTCATCCGCGGGAAAGAAGAACGGCCGCTGTTCTATCAGCTTTTCTTGACGGAAAAGGAGGATATCGCCCCGGCCGTTGACCGGCTGCATCAGCTTCATGCCCAGGGGATCGATCTCAATCTTGGCTGTCCGGCTCCACAATTGCGGCGTCATGGCGCCGGGGTTTTCCTGACCGGCGATCCACAACGGGTTCGGATCCTGATTCAGACCTTGCGGGCGGCGACCAACCTGCCGGTCAGCGCCAAGATCCGCCTCGGAGAATGTCTCGACGAGGGCAGGCTGTTGGCGTTCTGCCGGATGCTCGAGGGAGAGGGGGTCGATCTGCTGACCGTTCACGGCAGGCTGGACAAAGAGAAATTCTGTCGGCGTCCGCGCTGGGATTGGATCGGTATGGTGAAGGGGGCCGTCACCATCCCGGTTCTGGCCAACGGCGGAATCTTTTCGGTCGAAGATGCGCGGCAATGCCTGCAGGTATCAGGGGCTGACGGCCTGATGCTGGGCCGGGGGGCGGCATGCCGGCCGTGGCTGTGCGCCGAGATTGCGCGGAGGGTTTACG
This sequence comes from Desulfoprunum benzoelyticum, assembly GCF_014201505.1. Taxonomy (GTDB): domain Bacteria; phylum Desulfobacterota; class Desulfobulbia; order Desulfobulbales; family Desulfocapsaceae; genus Desulfoprunum; species Desulfoprunum benzoelyticum. The sequence continues at coordinate 118,424 of NZ_JACHEO010000001.1, forward strand.
GACAGCAGATTGCCCCTACCGGCAGGACGGCGCAGGAGGTGTTCAATCGTTTTGCAACGCTGCTCGAGGAGCGCTTCCCGCTGGAACGCCGGCTCGGGCGGTTGAAGCAGTTCAGTCACTATTTTGCCCAAAATTTTCAGTTCGGGCACATTCTGGCGACATCAGTCCAGAACAGTCTGACGATGGATGAGGCGAAGCGGCAGGCTGAGGAATTTTTTCTCCATTCTACGGTATGACAATCGAAAAAACAGGAGGGGTGGCATGTTTGAATTGATCAAGAAAGCGATGTTTACCGGCATCGGCATGGCAGCGATGACCAAGGACAAGGTCGAGGAACTGGCCGCCGATTTTATCAAGAAAGGGAACCTCTCGGAACAGGAGGGGCGAAAGCTTGTCGACGAGCTGATGAAAAAATCGGAGGAATCCCAGACCGAGTTCAAAAAACAGCTGGACGAAATCGTCTGCTCGACCTTGGAAAAGATGGAGGTGGCGCGCAGGGGCCAGATCGACGAACTGCGGGAAGAGATCATGCAGCTTCGGCAGGCTGTCGAAAAACTGCAGAACGCCTCTGGCGCCGATCAGTTCTGAGGGCTGAGCCTTGACCTGATTCTGGCCACGGCGTCGTCGAGCTCGGGCATGCCGAGCTTGAACAACATCACCCCGTAGATCAGGGTTCCGCTGAGGATCAGGGAAAAGGTGGCGACAAGCTGCTGGAAGACGTTGCCCACCAGCCAGGCGGTCACGGGCATCCTTCCCAGATAGAGCCAGAGCGACATGATGGCGGTGGCGATGAGAATCTTGATCAGGCCGGTAGCCAGCCGGCCAAGGTTGAACCCTCCCATTTTCCAGTACAGCACGGTCGTCAGAAAGACGAAATTGAGCAGCATCGTGCACGAGGTCGAAAAGGCGATCGCCAGGTGCTGGAAACGATCGATGGTCACGGTGATGATGACGATGTTGAAGAGAATGGCGAGAAAGCTGGCGATGACCGGATATCTCGTCCTGTTGATGGCGTAGAAGGCCGGGACCAGGACCTTGTTGGCGGAGTAGGCAAACAGGCCGATGGCATAGAGAGACAGGGTGCTCGCCGTCGCCACGGTGTCGGCGGCGGTGAAGGCCCCGTGCTCGAAGATCAGGCGGATGATCGGATCTGCCAGCAGGATCAGCCCGGCGGTCGCCGGCAGGGTGAGGCAGAAGACGATGTTGAGCGAGGAGGCGAGGGTGCCCCGCATCGCTCCAATGTCCTTGTTGGCGGCATGCCGGGCCAGGACAGGCATCATCGCGATCGACAGGGCGACCCCGAACAGGCCGATCGGCAGCTGCACCAGGCGGAAGGCGTAGTTGAGCCAGGAGACCGACCCCTCGGCGCAGGACGAGGCGAAATTGGTGTTGATGAAGATGTTGATCTGGGTCGCGGAGAGGCCGATGGTCGCCGGCGCCATCAGCAGCAGGATCCGGACCAGACCGGGGTCGGTCAGGCGCAGGGCGGGACGAAAGCGGAAACCGGTGGCGGCCAATGCGGGCAGCTGGACCGCCAACTGCATGATCCCGCCGATCAGGGTCCCGCAGGCCATGCCGACAATCGCCGGCTGACCGAAGCGTGGCATCAGCCAGGCCAGGCCGACGCCGCCGATGATCGAGCCGAGATTGAAAAAGCTCGATGCCATGGCCGGAACAAAAAACCGCCCCTGGGTGTTGAGCATCCCCATCACGACCGCCGCCAGCGAGATAAAGACCAGGAAGGGGAGCATGATCCGGGTGAGCTGGACCGTCAACGCCGTTTTGCCAGCCACCAGGCTGAAATCGGGAGCGAGCAGCGCGACCACGGGTTCGGCCAGATAGATGCCGATCAGCGAGATCAGGCTGAGGGCGATGGCGAAGAAGGTCAGCACGTTCGAGGCCAGCCGCCAGGTGTCCTTTTTCCCCCTGTTGGTGTCGTAATCGGCGAAGACCGTGACGAAGGCCGCCGAAAGAGCTCCTTCGCCGAAGAGGTCCCGCAGCAGGTTGGGAATGCGGAAGGCGACGACGAAGGAATCGTAGGCAAGCCCGGCGCCGAACATCGCGGCGAACACCTGCTCTCTGATCAGGCCGAGGATGCGGCTGCACAGCACCGCCACTCCGACTGTCGCTGCCGATCGGGCAATACCCCCGCTGGTTGTTTCTGTGTTTTTCAATGAATATTGTCGGAAGTGGAAGTCTGGAACAGGAAAAATGCACGGCAACAATACCTTTTCCACACCTTTTTTTCCAGTCATTCATCTGAATTCGAACTGCAGCAATTTCCTTATGGGGTTATTTATTTTCCCGGCTTCCGGCCGATGTCGTTCATCCTTGACTTTGTCTTTTGGAATTGAATATATCTGATGTGTTTCGTTCGGAGTCAGGAGATCCTTTGATAGTGTGTTTCGGAGATTTGGAGAGGCTATTGAATAACCGTCGATTTTGAGGAGATACAGATGCAGGATACAAATTTAGTCAGGAATATCGCAATAGTAGGGCACGGAAACTGTGGTAAGACATCGCTAGCCGAGGCCATGCTGTATACTGCCGGCAAGATCAGCCGGCTCGGCAAGGTTGATGACGGCAATTCGGCAATGGATTATGACGACGAGGAAATCAGCAGAAAGATCTCCATCAACTCCTCCTTCCACAACTATTCCTGGAAAAAACACGATATCTATCTGATCGACACCCCCGGTGACGACAACTTCCTCAACGAAACCCTTTTTGCCACCCATGTCTGTGATGCCGCCGTTTTTGTCACCGATGCCATCCTCGGCGTCAAGGGACAGACGATAAAATTCGCTACCATGGTCGCCGAGCGTAACCTGCCCAGCATGATCCTCATCAATAAGATGGATCGGGAACGTGCCGATTTTTCCCGAACGCTTGGGGAGATCAGGGAATCGCTGCCGTTCAAGCCTGTCGTCATGCAGATTCCGATTGGTGCGGAAGAAAACTTTCGCGGGATCGTCGATGTCTTATCCGGCAAGGCCTATCACTTCGAAGATGGGAGCAAGGGGACGCTGAAAGAGACGGCGGTGCCGGACGATCTGGCCGACGAGCTGACATTGTACCGCGAGAATCTGATGGAGAGCGTCGCCGAGACCGATGACGATCTGATCGAAAAATTCCTCGAGGAAGGGGAGCTGACCGACGAGGAAATCCTCGACGGGCTTCGGGCAGGTATTGCCAAGGCCCTGATCACACCGGTCTGCGTCTGTTCGGCTCTGCTCAACAAGGGGACGGCGGCATTTCTCGACACCATCAACCTGTATCTCCCGTCCCCGGCTGATCGTCCGGCGCAGATCGGCACCGTTCCCGGCAGCAACGAAGAGGCTGAGAGAAAACCGTCGGTCGATGCACCATTTTCGGCCCTGGTCTTCAAGACCATGGCCGACCCCTATGCCGGCCGTCTGACGATTTTCAAGGTCTGGTCCGGGGAACTGAAGGGGGACAGCTTTTTCAACGCCACGAAGAATACGGCGGAGCGGTTCGGCCAGCTGTATGTCCTCGAGGGGAAAGAACAGAAACCGGTCGAAAGTGCCGGTCCGGGCATGATCGTCGCTGTTGCCAAACTGAAGGAAACGACGACCGGCGACACCCTCTGCGCCGCCAACGCCCCCATCGTCTACGAGGCCCCGGAGGCGTTGCAGCCGGTGATTTCCTTTGCCGTCAGCGCCAAAAAAGGGGATGAGGAAAAGCTGTTCTCGACGATCACGAAGATGCTTGACGAGGACCTGACGCTCAGGCTGACCAGAGAACAGCAGACCAAACAGGTCCTGATCTCCGGGATCGGCAAAGTTCATCTCGAGGTCGTCGGCTCGCGGATCAAAAAGAAATTCGGCGTCGAAATGGAACTGGCCCTGCCGAAAATCCCCTATATGGAGACGATTCGCGGTTCCGCCAGGGTTCAGGGCAAGCACAAGAAACAGAGTGGCGGCCGCGGCCAGTATGGCGACTGCTGGGTCGAGATTTCTCCGTTGCCCGGCGGTGGCTATGAATTCGTCGACCAGATTGTCGGCGGCGTCATCCCGCAGCAGTATCGGCCTGCCGTTGACAAGGGGATTCAGGAGGCTATGGAGAGAGGGGTTCTCGCCGGTTACCCGGTGATCGACGTCAAGATCGCCCTCGTCGACGGTTCTTATCACAACGTCGACTCTTCGGAAATGGCCTTCAAGATCGCCGGTTCGCTGGCATTCAAGAAGGGGGCCCAGGAAGCTGGGCTGGTCCTGCTCGAACCTTATATGAACATGGTGATCAAGGTCGGTAAAGACCATGTCGGTGATGTCATGGGCGACCTGAATTCGCGAAGGGGCAAGGTCATGGGGATGGATTCGGATGCCAAATCCGAGATCATCAATGCACAGGTGCCTATGGCGGAGATCCAGACCTACGCCACCGACCTGACCTCGATGACAGGTGGGCTCGGCAGCTTCACGGTATCTTTCTCCCACTACGAAGAAGTACCGGCGCAGATCGCTGAAAAGATCATCGCCGAGCGCAAGAATGAAGAATAACGGCAACGACCGGCAACTGGCGGGGCCGGTCCCCGCTCCGGCGTACTCCTTCGCGGTGCTGACCTTGAGCGACAAGGGATCCCGTGGCGAGCGGGAGGATACCAGCGGTCCCTATCTGGTGGAACGCCTGACACGGGAAGGGTATGTGCTGCAGTCTTATGCGATCATTCCCGATCAGTTGCCGGTCATTGTCGATGCCCTGATCGCCCTGGTCGACCGTCAGGCGGTAGATCTCATCGTCACGACCGGCGGCACCGGGGTGGCGCCGACCGATGTGACTCCCGAGGCGATGCTCCAGATTATCGACAAGGAAGTGCCGGGGATGGCCGAGGCAATGCGGGCCGAAAGTCTTCGGAAAACCCCGCATGCCATGCTGTCGCGAGGGAAGGTCGGAATCCGCGGCCAGACCCTGATTGTCAACCTACCCGGCAGCCTGAAGGCGGCGAGGGAGAACATCGAGGTGGTCCTGCCTGTCCTGCCGCATGCCCTGGAAAAGATTGGCGGCGGCACCGCCGACTGCGCCAGCTGAAAAAACAAGGCCTTTCATCATCGATGAAAGGCCTTGACACTGTTGCGACAACCCGTTTTTTAGTCGACCAAATCGACGTCGATGGTCTCGTTGGGGTCTCTCTGCACAATCTCTCCGATGATAAAGGCCTGTTCACCGACGGCGTTGAAATGGTGACAGATGTCGGTCGCCTGACTCTCGTCGACCATCGCCATCAGGCCGATGCCCATATTGAAGGTGCGGTACATTTCCGCGACCGGCACATTCCCCTTCTCGGCCAGAAACGTGAAGATCGGTGGTTGCGGCCAGCGGGTTGTATGGATGACGGCCTTGCAGCCGGGGGGGAGAATCCTCGGGACATTGTCGATGAATCCACCGCCGGTGTTATGGACCATCCCGTTGATCTTGTAATTTCGGAGAACCTTGAGGACGGACTGGACATAGATCCTGGTCGGCTTCAACAGTTCCTCGCCGAGGGTGCAGCCCAATTCTTCCAGGTAGTGGTCGACGGTGAGACCGACCTCGTCGAAACAGATCTTGCGCACCAGTGAATAGCCGTTGGAGTGGAGGCCGCTGGAGGCAAGGCCGATGATGGCGTTGCCGACACGAATATCGGACCCGTCGATGATGGAGTCGCGATCGACGATTCCGGTAACGAAGCCGGCAAGATCATAATCATTGCCGCGGTAAAGGCCCGGCATTTCGGCAGTCTCCCCGCCGACCAGCGAACATTTGGCCTGGCGGCATCCCTCGGCGATCCCTTTGACAACCTCCGTGGCCATTGCCACATCAAGGCGGCCGATGGCAAAATAGTCGAGGAAACACAAGGGAGTCGCACCACCGACGATGATATCGTTGACGCACATCGCCACCAGGTCGATACCGATGGTGTTGTGTTTGTTGCAGAGATGGGCAATGGCCAGTTTGGTCCCAACTCCGTCTGTCGAGGTGACGAGGACCGGCTGTCGATATTTGTTGAGGTCGATGGCGTAATGGGCGGAGAATCCGCCGATGTCGTTCAGGACCCCGGTCTGGTGAGTGGAGGCGACGATCTCTTTGATCCCTTTGACAAAGGCATTGCCCTTGTCGATATCGACGCCGGCTTCACTGTATCTGGACGGATGTGTTTCGGTCATGATGTGCGTCTTGAAAGTAAAATTGAAACCCACGGAATATGGAACAGATTATTGAAGTTTTGCAACATAGTATTAGCCCTTTGGCGAAAATGCAATGCAATTGCACCGGGTCGCGAAAAGACGGGGACAAGCCCCCCTCTCTCTTGAATTCCCTTTCCGGCTCTGGTAGAAAGCGGCCATGAAACTGTTTCTTCTCCTTGTCGGCATGGTCTTTATCCTAGAGGGACTGCCCTATGTCGCCTTTCCCGAGGCAATGCGTGGCTGGCTTGCCAAACTCAGCCAGACCCCGGCCGGCCAACTCCGGGTTGTCGGCCTGGTCGTCATGGTCGTGGGATTTTTACTGTGCTGGGTGGTCCAGAGAACCGACCTGTTTGTAGAGTAAAACCCTGGCACCGTTTTCTGGCCATCTTCATCGACCTCGTCGAATCAGCTTTGTCTCCCGCCGGTTTCGTCATACAATAAAAATAAACCAAAGGTTACGTAACCACTCTACAGATAAACAAATTTTGTCGCAGAAGGGGAAGGATATGCTAACAAAAGGGGCCTTGACCGGTATCCGGGTGCTCGATCTGTCGAGATTGCTGCCTGGTCCGTACTGTTCGATGATTCTGGCCGATCATGGAGCCGATGTCATTGCCGTCGAAGGAAAAAAATTCCAGTCCGACGGGATGTTCTTCAAAGAGATCAGCCGCAACAAACGGCATGTCTCGCTCAATCTCAAGACCCGGGAGGGAAAAGCCATTTTTCTGGCCCTGGCGAGCAAGACCGATGTCATCCTCGAAGGATTCCGTCCGGGGGTCGTCAAGACTCTCGGGGTCGATTACGAGACCGTCAAGGCCGTGAATCCAGGCGTTATCTACTGTTCGATCACCGGCTACGGCCAGACCGGGCCGATGTGGGACCGGGTCGGTCATGATGTCAACTATCTGAGCATTTCCGGGGTCCTCGATCTGATCGGCGAAAAAGGACATCCCCCTTCCATCCCCGGGGTCCAGTTCGCCGATATCGCCGGCGGCAGCATGAACGCGGTGATCGGCATTCTGCTGGCCCTGTTCGCCCGAGAAAAAAACGGCAAGGGCCAGTATATAGATATTTCGATGACCGACGGGATGATCGGCTATCTGACCCTGCCCTCGTTTTTCACCAAGCTGACCGGGCAGCGTTACGAACGATCGGAGACCAAGCTCTCGCATCGCTTCGCCTGCTACAATACCTACGAAACCTCAGACCACAAGTACATCGCCATCGGAGCGGTGGAAGAGCGGTTCTGGCGCAATCTCTGTGAACATCTGGGGGTTCCGGAATATACCAGCCTCCAGTATGACGAGGACAGGCGGCAGGAGCTCATCGCCTTCATGCGCAAAACCTTTGCCGAAAAGAGTCTGGAGGAGTGGGAGGAAGAGTTTCTCGAGGTGGAGGTCTGTCACTCACGGATCCAGGGGTATGAGGAGGTGCTGCGCGATCCGTTGTTCCTCGAGCGGGAGATGATCGTTCCGGTGCTGCAGCGTGACGGTACCCTCAGCAAGTCGCTCGGCATCCCGGTCAAAATGAGTGAGACCCCCGGCTCGTTGCGAACGCCGCCTGTCGATTTCGGGGAGCATACCCGGGAGGTCCTGGGCGAACTGGGATATACCGACGGGGAAATCGATGATTTTATGACACGAGGAATTGTCTGATCCCCAGCCGGCCGAAACCGGCCTTTCCCGCTCGAGGAAAGGCCGGACTGCCGGTAATTTCCGCTGTTACATATTCCTGCGATAGCGGCCGCCCACCTCGTAGAGGGCGCCGGTAATCTGGCCGAGGCTGCAGTGCCGTACGGTCTGCATCATCTGGGCGAAGATATTGCCGCCCTCAAGGGCCGTTCTCTGCAGTTGCCGCAACTCACCCGGCGCCTGATCCCGATGCCGTTCGTGGAATTGGGCCAGCCGCCGCAGCTGTTCGTCCTTTTCCTCGTCTGAAGAGCGGGCGAGTTCCAGTTTGGCGTTTTCCTCATCAAAGTTGGCGTCCGGATTACGGAAGGTGTTGACACCGATGATCGGATACTCGCCCGAGTGTTTCAGGGCCTCGTAATACAGCGATTCCTCCTGGATCTTGCTGCGCTGGTAGCCTGTCTCCATCGCCCCCAGCACGCCGCCGCGTTCGGTGATCCGGTCGAATTCGGCGAGGACGGCCTCCTCGACCAGGTCGGTCAGTTCCTCGACGATGAAACTTCCCTGGTTCATGTTTTCGTTTTTGGCCAGGCCCCATTCCCGGTTGATGATCAGCTGGATCGCCAGGGCCCGGCGCACCGATTCCGCACTAGGGGTGGTGATGGCCTCATCGTAGGCGTTGGTATGGAGACTGTTGCAGTTGTCGTAGATCGCGCAGAGGGCCTGGAGGGTCGTGCGGATGTCGTTGAACTGGATCTCCTGGCTGTGCAGCGATCGACCGGAGGTCTGGATATGGTACTTGAGCCGTTGGCCGCCTTCATCGGCGCCGTATTTTTCCCGCATGGCGACGGCCCAGATCCGTCGTGCCACCCGGCCGATGACGGTATACTCCGGTTCCATGCCGTTCGAGAAGAAGAACGACAGGTTGGGGGCGATCTGGTTGATGTCCATGCCCCGGGCGAGATAGTACTCGACGTAGGTGAACCCGTTGGAGAGGGTCAGGGCCAGTTGGGTGATCGGATTGGCGCCGGCCTCGGCAATATGGTAGCCGGAGACCGAGACCGAATAGAAATTGCGGACATTGTTCCTGATGAAGAACTCCTGAATATCGCCCATCATCCGCAACGCGAAATCGATCGAGAAGATGCAGGTGTTCTGCCCCTGGTCTTCCTTGAGGATATCGGCCTGCACCGTCCCACGGACATTGGAGAGCACGGTGGCGCGGATCTGCTGCAGTTCGTCGTCGTCGGGGCGGCGGCCTCTTTCGTGGACAAAGCGATCGACCTGCTGGTCGATGGCGGTGTTCATGAACATTGCCAGGATGATCGGGGCCGGGCCGTTGATCGTCATCGATACCGAGGTGGTGGGGGAACAGAGATCGAAGCCGTCATAGAGCTGCTTGACGTCGTCGAGGCTGCAGATGCTGACTCCGGATGTCCCGATTTTGCCGTAGATATCGGGGCGGATATCGGGGTCCCAACCGTACAGGGTCACAGAATCGAAGGCGGTCGACAATCGTTTGGCCGGATAGTTTGCGGAGAGCAGTTTGAAGCGCTGGTTGGTCTGCAGCGGTCCCCCCTCTCCGGCGAACATCCGGGTCGGGTCCTCGTTGGTCCTTTTCAGCGGGAAGACCCCGCCGGTGAAGGGAAAATATCCGGGGAGATTTTCGTTGCGCATCCAGGTGAAGATATCCCCCGGATCCTTGAATTTCGGCAGAGAGATCTTGGGAATACGGATGTGCGAGAGCGACTCGGTGAAGAGCGGCACCCGCAGTTCGTTCCCACGCACGGTATAGATGTAGTCGTCGCCGGAGTAGGCCTCCTGCACCTTTGGCCATGATTGCACGAGGCTGGTGGTTTCTTTGTCAAGCTCTTCGGCAATCGAATCGGCCTTCTGTTTCAGAATGGTTGTCAGCTCACTCCCGTTCTCTCTCTCTTCTTGATCTAAAATATCTGCGCTTTCAAGCAGATGCCAGCGTCTGCGGACCTTGTTCGCCTGCTCTGCGGTCTGGCGATGGTATTTCCTGATCGCCTCGGTGATCTCGGACAGGTAGCGGGACCGGTCCGGCGGGATGACAATGGCCTTCGACGACGAAGTTTTCAGGGGCGGTTTGGCGATATGCGGTTTCAGGTCGCAGCCTTTTTTGCTGTTCAGCTGCTCGACGATGCCATGATAGAGAGCGGTGACCCCATCATCGTTGAATTTCGAGGCTATGGTGCCGTACACCGGGAATTCTTCAGGCTTGATGCCGAAGGCCTTGCGGTTGCGCTGCACCTGTTTACGGATATCGCGGATTGCATCGTCGCTGCCCTTTTTCTCGAATTTGTTGACGACGATGATGTCGGCGTAGTCGAGCATGTCGATCTTCTCGAGCTGCGAAGGGGCGCCGAACTCGCTGGTCATTACGTAGATCGAGAGGTCGGCGAGCTCGGTGATCTTCGAATCCCCCTGGCCGATGCCGGCGGTCTCGACGATGATCAGGTCGAAATCGGCGGCCTTGGCGACCATGATCGCCTCCGGCAGGGCCTCGGAGATTTCGGTCGATGATTCCCGGGTGGCCAGGCTGCGCATATAGACCCGGGACGAGGTGGAGATCGAATTCATGCGGATCCGGTCGCCGAGGAGGGCGCCGCCGGTCTTGCGCCGCGACGGGTCGCAGCAGATGACGGCGATGGTGAGGTCCTGCATGTCGTGGAGAAAGCGGAGGATGATCTCGTCGGTCAGCGACGATTTGCCGGCCCCGCCGGTGCCGGTGATGCCGATGACCGGGGGATTGTGTTTGTCGGCCAGGGGCCTGATCGATTCGATCAGGCCGTCGATACCGATAACCTGGCCGGCCTTGATCTGCTGGACGGCGGTGATGAAGCCGGCGATGACCATCTCGTTGGCAGTGTGGAGGTTGTTGACATCAAAGTTATGGTAGGGCAGGGTCGAAAAGTCGAGCAGACTGATCATGTGGTCGGCCATCCCCTGCAGGCCCATGGCCGCGCCGTCCTCGGGAGAATAGATCTTGGTCACACCATAGGCCTCGAGCTCCTTGATCTCGTCGGCGACGATGACCCCGCCTCCCCCTCCGAACACCTTGATATGGGATGCTTTCTTTTCGCGCAGGAGATCGATCATATATTTGAACGACTCCATATGCCCACCCTGGTAGCTGGACATGGCAATTCCCTGGGCATCCTCTTCGATCGCGGTATCGACGAGTTCCTGCACCGAACGGTTGTGGGCGAGATGGATCACCTCAACGCCGCTGTCTTGCAGGATCCTGCGGATGATATTGGTGGAGACGTCGTGGCCGTCAAAGAGCGAGGTGGCGGTGATGACCCGGATACTGTTTTTTGGTCTGGAGGTTGTGACTTCGGTGCTCATATGCTCTCCTTGATGCAAGAGAAATTCGTGGAAACGACTGGGTTCACGGAACCTGTTGCTGGGCTTGTGCAAGTTAGAAGGCATAGCGTGACGCTTGATGACGACCCCACGGGGGCCGACATTGTCCGTTCCATTCCGGCCCGCGTCAGCTTTTCTTTTTGTCGAGATAACACATTATGAATTCAGTCTGTTGTTCGATATACTGATCTATCGTGAAATGTTTTGCGAAATACCATCGCCGGAATGCCCAGGTGTGGCCGAGGACGGAGATATTGTGACTCATCAGGTTGATCGTCGCATCGTCAAGGTGCGGGAGTTTGCCACTGCTTTTGAGTTCGGTGAGGGCTTCGACGAACAGGCCGGTGATCCGCATCTCCGCTTCGGTGACTTTCTTCTGCCATTTCTTCGGAAGAAAATGGGTCACCTGATACATCAGCAGCACGTGGTCGCTCATCCGGTCGCAAACCAGGAAATGCTCGCGAATGATGTTGGCCAAGGCCTCACGTCCATGCAGTGATCGGGCCAGGACCTCTTTCAGACCCTGTTCGACCTCAGAGTGAATGGCAATGCAGACGAGATAAAGAACGTCGTCCTTGGTCGTGACATACTCATACAACGAACCGATCGAAAGGCCAGTCGCCTTGGCCAGCGCCCTGGTCGTGGTCTTGTGGTAACCACGCTGAATGAACAATTGGACTGCGGCATCGACAATCTGCCTTCGGCGTTCTTTGACGAGTTCCTTGTTCTTGATCTGGGTCTCGACTTCACGCGAATAATCTTTTTCAATTGCCATTACCAATCGCTCCGTACAGGGGTAATTTGCCTCGATGTATTCAAAAAAATAGAAGTGAACAAAGTAACAAAATTCTTGATGAACAAAAGAAAATTATGAAAGAGCAGACCTCTCCTTCAGGGCCGTCTTCCCGGACCCGCCGGAAATTCGCGGTTCGGCTGCGATTGTAATACAGCCGTAACCGGCTAATACAACAGGAACTTACCGGCAGAGAGCCGTACCGATCACAAGGCGCTGAATCTCGCTTGTCCCCTCGTAGATTTCAGTTATCTTGGCGTCCCGCATCATCCGCTCAACAGGGAACTCGCGGGTATAGCCGTAACCGCCATGGATCTGCACGGCCTGGGTGGTGACCTTCATCGCCGTCTCGCTGGCGAAGAGCTTGGCCATCGCCGATTCGGTAGAGTAGGAGAGGCCGGCGCTGGCCCGCCATGCCGCTTTGTAGATCAGTATTCTGGCGGCCTCGACCTGGGTTGCCATGTCGGCCAACTGGAACTGCACCCCCTGGAATCTGGCGATCGGCAGATCGAACTGCTGGCGCTCCTTGGCATAGGCGACCGAGGCGTCAAGGGCTCCCTGGGCGATGCCGAGGGCCTGGGAGGCGATGCCGATGCGCCCGCCGTCAAGTGTCTTCATCGCGACCTTGAAACCGTTGCCGATCTCACCGAGAAGATTTTCGGCGGGAATACGGCAGTTTTCAAAGACCAGTTCGAAGGTGGGGGAGGAACGGATACCCATCTTCTGTTCTTTCTTGCCGAAAGAAAAGCCGGGCGCCCCCTTTTCAACGATGAAGGCGCTGATGCCGTGATGTTTCTGGGCTTCCTTGTCGGTTCGGGCGAAGACGACATACGTATCGGCCTCGCCGGCGTTGGTGATGAAGATCTTCGTCCCGTTGAGGATCCAGCTGTCGCCGTCACGGACGGCGGTCGTCCTGGTGCCTCCGGCATCGGACCCTGCCGAAGGCTCGGTGAGCCCGAAGGCCCCGAGTTTTTCCCCCTCGGCCATGGGGCGCAGGAACTGCTGTTTTTGATCTTCGGAGCCGAACAGGTAGATAGGGTTCGAGCCAAGGGATATATGGGCCGAGAGAGTTACCCCGGTCGAAGCGCAGACCCGCGACAGCTCTTCGACGGCAATGGCGTAACTGATGTAATCACTGCCGCCGCCACCGTATTGTTCGGGAAAGATGATGCCGGTAAGGCCGAGTTCTCCGAGTCGGCCGAACATCAGATCGCGGTCGAAATGTTCTTCCTCGTCTCGAATGCGTGCCGATGGGGCGATTTCCTTCTCGGCGAAATCACGGACCATGTCCCGGATCAGGTTCTGTTCTTCGGTCAGGGCAAATTGCATGATGATGGCTCCAAAAGAGAATAGCGTTGAGATAAGGAAAGAGAGCAGCAGTACGTTGCTGCTGTAATTCAACTACATGTTGTGCAGAAACCGGCCTCCGTAACTACGCTGCGAGAATATGGCATCCTGCTGTCCGGAGGCCGTGATACAACCGAATCGTCAGGATCGCAGCCCATCCTCAGTCCGGTCTGGCGGTTGAGGTGGGCTGCGATACAGCCGGCATGTGGAAGATTATTTCTTCTTCGAGCTCAGTTCGGGGAAATCCCAATAGAAATACTCGTTTTTATTCTGCTCCTGGTGTTGTTCCTTCTTGGCGACTTCCATTTCCCGCAGTTCGACCCTTCTGATCTTGCCGCTGATGGTCTTCGGCAGTTCCGGGGTGAACTCGATGATCCGTGGAATCTTGAATTTGGCGAGAATTTCGATCGTATGTTTGAAAATGGAGAGGGCAAGTTCGCGGGAAGGCTCATACCCTTCCTTGAGAATGACGCAGGCCTTGACCAACTGGTGCCGTTTGGGATCGGGGACACCAATGACGGCGGCCTCGCGGACGGATTCATGCTCGATCAGGGCGCTTTCGACCTCGAAGGGGCCGACCCGGAAATCGGAGGATTTGATGACGTCGTCGGCACGACCGACGAACCACCAGTATCCATCACCGTCGAACGAAGCGCGGTCGCCGGTATAATAATAGCCGTCCCTGAACACGCCGGCCATCTTTTCCGGGCTGCCGATATACTCGGTGAACAGGCCGATGCTTCTCCAATTGGTGAGGCGGACGGCGATGTGGCCGGGCTCGTCGGCGGTAGAGATTTCCTTGCCTTCATCATCGAGGAGGACGACGTCGTACATATAAGAGGGATAGCCGAACGAACCGCTGCGCATCTTGCCTTTGATCCATGGCGGGTTGCCGATCATCGCGGTCGATTCGGTCTGGCCGTAGAAATCTCTTATCTCGGTGCCGGTCAGTTTTTTCCACTGGGAGATGACTTCCGGATTCAGCGGTTCACCGGCGCCGATCGACTGGCGCAGCGAGGAAAGGTCATGCTTCGACACATCCAGTCCGATAAACATACGCCAGGCGGTCGGCGGGGCGCAGAATACCGAAATCTTGTTGGTGGCGATGGCCTCGAGATAACTGTTGCCGTCGAGAACCTTGAAGTTGAAACCGGTGGCGGTGGCCCCGATGTTGAGGGGGGCGAAAAAACTGCTCCATGCCCACTTGGCCCAACCGGGGGCGCCGAGGTTGTGATGGATATCGTCCGTACGGACACCGGCAATCACCGAGGTGGAAAGATGACCAACGGGGTAAGATGTCGCCGTGTGACCGACGCGTTTCGGTAGACCGGTCGTTCCGGAGGTAAAGAAACAGAACAACAGGTCTGAGGATTTTGTCTGGGCGGCGTCGGCCGTGGTGGCCTCCTTCTCCAGTTCACTGAAACTGGTCCAGCCTTTCTTGGCGCCAACCACCAGCTTGATTTTCGGTTTGGCCCCGGTCAAGGCGAGCGCCTCATCGATCAGATCGGTGAAAACTTCGTCGGCAACGATACTATCCGGGGCGTAGGTCTGGAACCTGAACTCGAGTTCACGCATCGTCATCGTTGTCGCTGTCGGTACAATGACAAGTCCGCCTTTGACGCAGGCGTAGCTGGTAAACCAGGTCTCGGGGATGATCGGGAGCATCATGTAGAGGTTGTTGCCCTTGTCGACTCCGGCCTGCCGCATGCTGTTCAGACATTGGTTGCCGCGGCCTGCGAATTCTTTGTAGGTATAACTTTTTCTTTCCTTGGTGTGGATGTCGGACCAGATCAGGGCGGTCTTATCACCACGTTCCTTGATGTGGAGCCCTTCGAATATTTCTTCCGCCCAGTTGAAATACTCGGGCATCGCCATGGCGTTCAATTTGTCGAAGAAAGCCTTGGCGGCAGCGGCTTTCTGCTCGTTGTCTTCCATCATGTTAAGGACCATTACTTCTTTGTATAGACTTTCCATACCCATAAAATGACTCCTTAATTTTTGCTTTTTGTTTTAACAGCGCCGATTTACGTCTTCCCTGCCGTTGACTTTTGCTACTGAGCGCTCGGTCGGTTTTTTGTCGACATCTTCTAGCGAGCGCTCGCTCGGACAGTCACAGCTTAAGTCTCTTTTTTTCTGTTTGTCAAAGTATTTTTCACTTCTGCGTGAAGAAATTTTCGGTATCA
Organism: Desulfoprunum benzoelyticum; assembly: GCF_014201505.1. GTDB lineage: Bacteria > Desulfobacterota > Desulfobulbia > Desulfobulbales > Desulfocapsaceae > Desulfoprunum > Desulfoprunum benzoelyticum. The sequence goes on from NZ_JACHEO010000001.1 coordinate 133,950, forward strand.
TCACCATCTCTTTATCGATACTGCTGTTTGTAGAAAAAGAACGGCAACCCCGGAAGGTATGGTTTTGTTGCGGTTTATTGAGGTTGTTTGCCGTTTGGTAGGAAAAAAGACCAGGAAAAGAAAAATGATTGACAAAATCCGGTCAACGGTTAAACATCGCAGAAATGATTGAGCGCTTGTTCGGCAATCATTAAAGACAGTTTTACTCATTCAATATCTCTTAAACAGGAGGAATTAAAAAGTAATTAAAAATTGACTGAGCGCTCGGACACAACGGCATGACCCCCAGAAAACTGAGTTACAAAAGTATGATCATCACGGGGAAATATGGAGGAGAGTATCCGGATATCCCTGGACCAGAAGTGAAACATCTACTCACGTTTTACGAAAGGAGGAGTGTATGGCCGCAGGAGAATTGAAAGCGAAATGGGGACAACCCCTGACCGGTATTATTTCGTTTTGTGTGTTTACCGGCATTGCCTGGGTCCTCTGGTATCTGTTAAGCGATCCACGAGGCCCGATCCATAGTTTTCCCTATCCCTTCGTCATGTATCTTGCCATGATGATCCTTGTCGGTCTATGGCAGCACATGTTCCTGGGCGACTGGCCGTTCGAGAACATTCCCCAGCCGGCTAGAGGGATAATCGAAACGATCGTCAATCTTGCGCTTGTCTGGTTCGTCATCCACGTCGTCTTCTACAGGATACTCGGGCTTGGTTTTAATTTCCTGAGCCAGAGCAACCTGGAAGCGCTGGCCGCCGGCGGTTCCTATATCGCCCAGTTTACGGATGCGGCAGGTGCCGCCGTCACCTGCGGCAAGGAAATCGTCCTCGAAAAACTGGTCGCCGGCTCCGCCCGTTACGCTGAACGCGCGGTGGTCTGTTTTGTTCTGATCGGCTTTTTCAGCTACCCGTTCATCACGATTATTTTCGGCAAATGGCCGGTCCGTCCCAGTGATCTAAAGCAGCCGGCAGCCGGGCTGGCCGAATTCGCCTGGGCCTCGCTGTGGACCATGATCTTCTATACCGTACTGATCGTTCCTTTCTGGGGCCTGCTCTACGGCAAAATGTTCGGCACCTCCATCGGCCTGAATTTCCCCTGGTGGGCCAACCTTGGCGGAACACCCCATGTCCACTGGGTATTCGGCTGGTGGGAATGGATGATCGTTCTCCTGTTCATGACCGCCAACGTCTGGCGGATGAAACCCTGGTCGGCAATCAACCTGCCGCAGCCTTGGAAAGGTCTGGTATCGTTCTTCATCATTTTTGTTCTCGGTTATGCCATCGCCCTGACCCTGGTCAAACTCATTCCGGCCTGGATCCCCGATATGACCGCTGCCCTCGAGCACAACAATAAGGACAGCCTGATGCGGTTCCTGTGGTACCATGCCGCCGAGATCGCCGGCATGACCCTGACTCCCTTCCTGATCTGGCATCACTATTTCGACGACATGGTGCCGATGGATGACAAGGATTCCTGGGCCGCCTTCTGGTTCCGCACCGTCGGCGTCGGCATCGCCGCTATAGTTCTCTACATTTTCTACTATTACATCAACTTCGGTCACTGGGGACTCGGCAATCACCACATGGAGCACGATATCGCCGACAGGTTGATCCACGGCGAATCGTTGATCTGGAATTTCTGGTGGATCATCCCGTTGTTGTGGAATGAGTGGTTCTTCCATAAATGGCCGTTCTACAGCCATGAACATTGAAATAGAGCAGTAGCGACAAAACTCGGGGGGATGGATGTCGATCGATGAGATCCATCCCCCCGGGGCCTGTTGGTGTAGATGAAAATCAGTCGGCAGCGCTGGCTGGATATAACAGAGAAGAGGAGTGGTATGAGAACAGCGGTCATCGTCAGTGCGGTGCGCAGTCCCCTGGCCAGTTTCGGCGGCGCCCTGAGCACCTTCGGCGCCACCGATCTCGGGGCCCATGTTATCCGAGAAGCGTTGAATCGGGCCGGGATTGACGGAAAAGTCGTCAACGAATGCATCATGGGCATGGTCCTTCCCTGCGGCTATGGCCAGAACCCGGCAAAACAGGCCGCGATCAAGGCCGATTTGCCGCAGGAGGTCGAGGCCATCACCGTCAACAAGGTCTGCGGTTCCTCGCTCAAGGCAGTGATGCTGGCCGCCCAGGCAATCCAGTGCGGCGATGCCGAGGTTGTCGTCGCCGGCGGCATGGAAAACATGAGCATGGCCCCATATTATATTGACAAGGCCAGATGGGGTCTCCGTATGGGACCGGGGAAAATCGAGGATCACATGGTGCATGACGGCCTGTGGGATATCGTCAACGATTTCCACATGGGTATGTCGAATGAACTGATCAGCGATAAATGGCAGGTCAGCCGGGAAGACCAGGACCGCTTCGCCGCCGAGTCATACCGTCGGGCGCTGGCGGCATCGACAAGCGGGCTGTTCGACGAGGAAATCGCCCCGGTTCCGGTTCCCGGCAAGAAGGGAAGTGTAAAAATTTTTGCCCGTGACGAATGCCCGGTCGATACTCCTTATCAGACCCTGGAGAAGATGCGGCCGGTGTTCAGAAAGGATGGCATGGGGACTGCCGGTAATGCCTCGATCATCAGTGACGGCGCGGCGGCAGTAGTTGTCATGAGCCGGGAAAAGGCGGAAGAACTCGGATGCCCGATCATGGCCGAGATCGGTGCCCAGGCCTCGGCCGGCATCGAGCTGCAGTACGTGTTGATGGCCCCGATCCTTGCGATTCCTAAAGTACTGAAAAAAGAGGGGATAACGATCAATGACGTGGACATTTTCGAAATCAACGAGGCCTTCAGCGGCTCCTCCGTCGCCATCAACCGGGTACTGGGCCTCGATGATGCCAGGGTTGACGTCAACGGCGGCAGCGTCGCCCTCGGTCATCCGATCGGGGCCAGCGGCGCCCGGCTCCTGACGACCCTGCTATACCAGATGCGGCGTCAGGATGCCCGGACGGGTCTGGTGTCGCTCTGTCTCGGCGGCGGCGAGGCGGTGGCCCTCGTAGTCAAACGTTGAAATCGACCCGCACAGAGTGGTATTGCTGGTAATTTTATAACCGACAGGGGATATGCGATGGAGATCAAGACATTCGGGGTAATCGGTGCCGGCCAGATGGGCAACGGCATCGCCCAGGTGGCGGCGGCAAGCGGACTGCAGGTTGTCATGAGCGATATCAAGGAGGAGTTCACCGCCAAAGGGCTGGCCAATATCGCCCGCAATCTCGCTCGCAGTGTCGAGAAGGGGAAGCTCGATGATGCCGGCCGCGACGCCATCATGGCCCGGATCAGGACCACGACCGATCTCCAGGACATGCAGACGGTCGATTATGTCGTCGAAGCGGCGGTCGAACGTGAGGATTTGAAGTTCAAAATCTTCCGGGATCTCGATGCGATCTGCCCTGCCCATGTTATTCTGGGCTCGAATACCTCGTCGATCCCGATCGGCAGGATCGCCGCCCAGACGAGACGGCCGGAAAAGGTTATCGGCATGCACTTCATGAACCCGGTGCCGGTCATGAAGCTGGTGGAGGTCATCCGGGGGCTGGCGACGTCGCAGGAAACCTTCGACGTGACCTGGGAGCTCAGTCTCAAGTTCGGCAAGACCCCGGCCGAGGCCAACGATTATCCCGGTTTCATCGCCAACCGGATCCTGATGCCGATGATCAACGAGGCGGTGTTCTGCCTGTACCAGGGGGTTGGCAGGGCCGAGGATATCGACACCGTCATGCGTCTGGGGATGAACCATCCGCTAGGTCCTCTGGCCCTGGCCGACCTGATCGGACTCGATACCTGCCTGGCCATCATGGAGACACTCTATGACGGGTTCAAGGATTCGAAATACCGTCCATGTCCACTGCTGAGAAAGTATGTCGAGGCCGGCTGGATGGGAAGGAAAACCGGCAAAGGCTTCTATTCCTATTGAATTTCCGTTGTCACTGAGAATCATGGCGATGAAGGGACATCATGGACAGCTATGAGCAGATAACACCGGCGGTCGAACTGCAGGACCGGGTCACCGCATTCCAGGAATCGCTGCGGCAAGACGGCGTAGATGGCGCCCTCATCGTCCAGAAGACCGATCTCTTCTATTTCGCCGCCACCGCCCAGCAGGGATGGCTGTATGTTCCGGCTGCCGGGGCACCGATCCTGATGATCTTCAAGGAATTCGAACGGGCGCAGGCGGAATCGACCCTGGAGGACATCGTCTCGCTGGGTAGTCCGAAGAAAATCCCCGACATTATCAGAGAGCGGGGGCATCAACTGCCGGCGCGGCTGGGAATGGAACTCGATGTCCTGCCGGTCAACCTGTATCGCCAGTTTGACAGCATCTTCACAGACAGCACGATCGTCGATGTGTCGACGGCGATACGGTTGATCCGGGCGGTCAAATCCCCTTACGAGATCCAACTTCTCCGCAACGCCGCGGCCTGTTCCGATGCCGTGGCGGGCAAGGTTCCCGAACTGCTGCGGGAGGGCAGGACGGAGATCGAACTTGCCGGGGAACTCGAGGCCTATGCCCGCAGTCTCGGCCATCAGGGGATAGTCCGGATGCGGTTGTGGGGGAGTGAGTTGTTCTATGGCCATCTGATGGCCGGGCCAGCGGCGGCGGTACCGAGCTACCTCGCCTCACCGACCGGAGGCGCCGGTGTCAATCCTATGATCGGCCAGGGTCCCGGTTTCAGGAAGATTCAAAAGAACGAACCGGTCCTGGTCGACTACGTCTTCGCCTTGAACGGATACCTCTCCGATCATTCACGGATATTTGCCATCGGCGCCCTGCCGGACGAACTGATGCGGGCGCATGCGGCGATGCTGGAGATCCAGGAAGAGGTCAAACGGTTCGCCGTGCCGGGAGCGATCTCCGGCGAGATCTACGAGCAGATGGTGGCGTCGGCTGAAGAGAAAGGTTATGGTGAATGGTTCATGGGGGCAGGGGAGAGAAGGATACGATTTACCGGCCATGGAGTCGGTCTGGAGTTGGATGAGTTTCCCTTCCTGGCCAAAGGGCAGCAGCTGCCTTTGACCGAGGGCATGATCATCGCCCTCGAACCCAAGGTCATTCTCCCCGGTAAAGGGGTGGTGGGGATTGAGAATACCCATCTTGTCACAGCCAGCGGCCTTGAACCGCTGACAAAAATGGAGGACGAAATTGTGATACTGGCCGGTTGAGCCGGTAGAGCTCGGGAGAAACACATGCTCAAGAATGCCAACAGTCCGGATGAACTTGATAAAAAAGAAACAGCGCGCCTGGTTGTCGACCTTTTCCATCGGACGATAGTCCATCATGCCTTGTGGTTTGCAGAGGTCAAACATCAGATGGGGATGGACAGGGCCCTGGAATTTCTCCATGCGGCGACGAAGAAGAGTTATGACGTGCAGATGCATCATCTGTCGAAGCTGCTCGGGTTTTCTATGGATGATGGAATTCCGGGACCACTTCTCGCCATGGAGGACAAGGACTTGATCGCGCTTCGGGACCGGGCGGCCAAAAACTGGTTGGCAGGAGACGGTATCTGGTTCCAGACCATCGAGTCGGCTGAAGGGCTCAACGAGGCTAAACGCTGCAATGATTCCTGCTGGGCCCAGTTTTCTCCGTTTGAGGCCTCGTCGATCAAAAAGCTGCTTGATCTGCCGGAAAGCCCGGGCTTGGAAGGATTGAAAAAGGCCCTGGCCTTCAGGGTGTATGGTTTCGTCAACGAGCAGTCGTTTAACGATGAAACCCCTGACAGCTTTGTCTTCCAGATGAACGATTGTCGAGTCCAGAGCGCCAGAAAACGAAAGGGATTGCAGGATTATCCCTGCAAGTCGGCCGGTCTCGTCGAATACAGTTATTTTGCCAGGGCCGTCGACAAAAGGATCACGACCGAGTGCATCGGCTGTCCACCCGATCCGCATCCCGACGATTGGTTCTGCGCCTGGAAATTCACGCTTGGCAAGTGATCGCGCCCTGGAGAGAGCTATCGAATCCTTTTCGCTGCAGTTGAAGAAGAAACGAGGAGTTTATGGACTACGAAACAATTCTGTTTGAAAAAGATGGGGCCATTGCCACGGTGACGATCAACCGTCCGAAGGTCCTTAACGCCCTGAATCGTGCCACCCTTGAGGATCTGGATCGTTGCTTCCAGGCGATTGCCGATGACCCGGCGATACGGGTGGTGATTCTCACCGGTGCGGGGGAAAAATCCTTTGTCGCCGGTGCCGATATTGCCTATATGCAGCATCTCAATCCATTGCAGGCCCGTGAATTTGCCACCCTGGGCCAAAAGGTGATGAATGCGATCGAACAGCTCGATCGGCCGGTCATTGCCGCCGTCAACGGGTTTGCCCTGGGCGGCGGTTGTGAGCTGGCCCTCGCCTGTGACATCCGTATTGCCGGCGAAAACGCCCGCTTCGGTCAGCCGGAAGTCGGTCTCGGGGTTATCCCGGGTTTTGCCGGAACCCAGCGACTGCCGCGTCTGATCGGCAAGGGATACGCCTGCGAATTGCTGTTTTCCGGCGATATCATCGATGCCGGCGAGGCCGCCCGGATCGGTCTCGTCAACCGGACTGTGCCGCGAGAGCAATTGATGAGCTCGTGTCGGGAAATGGCTGGCCGAATTGCCGCGCGTGGCCCGATCGCCGTCAGGTTATGCAAGGATGCGGTCAATAACGGCATCGAGATGGATCTCGGCCGGGCCTGCCGGTACGAAGCCGATCTCTTTGCCATGTGTTTTTCCAGTCCCCAGCAACAGGAAGGCATGAAGGCCTTTACTGAAAAACGACCGCCACTCTTTGACAGCGACAAGGATTGAAAACATGAATCTTGATCTGACAGCGGAACAGAAGCTTATCCAGGATACAGCTCGAGAATTTGCCGCCGCTGAACTGGCGCCCATTGCCGCCGATCTGGACCGTGGTGAAAACAATGAAGCTTTTTTCTCCAATTTGAAAAAATTGGCGGAACTTGGTTTCATGGGACTCAATATTCACGATCAATACGGTGGGGCTGAGGCCGGTGCGGTTGCCTTCAGTGTCGCCGTCACTGAAATCGCCCGCGCCTGCGCCTCGACGGCGGTGACGGTGTCGGTCAACAACATGGTCAACGAGGTCATCCAGGCCCTTGGCACCGAAGAGCAGAAAAAGCGATATATCCCGATGATCTGCAGCGGTGACAGCCTCGCCGGGGCCTTCGGCCTGACCGAGACCGGAGCTGGTTCGGACCCGGCGGGGATGACGACGACGGCGGTCCTTGATGGCGACCAGTGGGTGTTGAACGGGTCGAAGATCTTCATCACCAGCGCCCCCTACGCCGGGGTGTTCGTGGTGTGGGCAGTGACAGATCAGAAGGCGCCGAAGGGCAAGGGTATCAGCCTGTTCCTGGTCGAGGCGGGGACCAAGGGGCTGACGATCGGCAAACGGGAGGCGAAGATGGGGCAGCATGCCTCATCGACCAATGAGATCCTGTTTGAAGATTGCCGGATCCCGAAGAGCGCGTTGATGGGTAAGATCAACGATGGTTTTCGGGTCGCGGTCGCCGAACTTGGCGGCGGGCGCATCGGCATCGGTTCCCTCGGGCTCGGGGTCGGCCTGGCGGCGATGGATTTTGCGACCCGCTATTCCCTTGAGCGGGTCCAGTTCGGCCGCAAGATCTCTGAGTTCCAGGCGATCCAATGGAAGATCGCCGATATCTATACCGCCCTCGAGGCCGCGCGGTTGCTGCTGATGAACGCCGCCTTCCGCAAGGAGCAGGGACGCTCCTTCGCCAAGGAGGCGTCGATGGCGAAGGTGTTTGCAACCGAGACCGCCAACCAGGCCTGCTACCAGGCGATGCAGATTCTCGGCGGCTACGGCTACACCCAGGATTTCCCGATTGAGCGCTACGCCCGCGATGCCCGTATTACCACGATCTACGAGGGAACCAGCGAGATCCAGCGCCTGATCATCTCCAGGGAAATTCTGCGCGAGCTCTCGTGATAGAAAGATTGTGCGTCAGATGCACATGGAAGTCAGCTGCAATTTCATCCACCGCAACGATTGAGGACCGATGATGCTACAACAGGAGCTGCTGCGGGCAATCAAAGAGAGAAGGAGTATCCGCCGTTTTCAGGAACAGGCCATCGAGCCCGAGAAACTTCAGGAACTCTTCGAAGCGGTGCGCTGGGCGCCATCCTGGGGCAACACCCAGTGTTGGGAGATTGTCGTCATCGAGGCCCAGGCCGACAAGGATGGGCTGGTCGAACTGCTGACCCCGAAAAATCCGGCCACTCGGGCCATTTCCCAGGCTCCGGTGGTGCTCGGGATTTGCGGACAGAAGCATAAGGCCGGGTACTACAATGGCGAACGCAAGACCAAGTTTGAGGACTGGCTGATGTACGACCTTGGTCTTGCGACCCAGAATGTCTGCCTTGCCGCCCATATCCTTGGCCTGGGATCGGTGATTGTCGGTTCCTTCGACCATGCCCGCGTTGCCGGATTGCTTGGCCTCCCTGATTCCTATGATATTGTCGCGTTGATTCCGATCGGCTATCCCGCCCATGCCCCTTCACCGCCTCCACGCCGCCCCATTGCCGAATTTGTGCATTATCGGCATTTCTGAAGAGTATCGCGTCAACGCCTCGGCGCCGGTTTATTTTGAGATTTGATCAACCGCATCACGAGGGTGAGCCAAGGTCTGCATGAATGGCGTCATTGTTGCCATCGTCATTTATATCCATCTGAATTATCTTGCTATTCATTAGCTGTGCGGTTTGGTTTTGGACCGTTGGAAATAGTTCCGACGGAAAAGTTCCGGCTGAGCGGGAAAATCGCGCGGCTTTCTTCCATGAGGGAAAATGATTGTAGCATCGCTTTGCTATAGCAGTATAATGACGTGACTTTGCCTTGAACCAGGTGAGATGCCGTAAATCATCAATCGTCGGGAATGGTTATGGAAGAAAAGGGAAAAAAAGAACTCGTCGGTAACGAGGGGATGGTCCTTTTCGATATGGTCCGCCGCCTTGCCAGGAGGGGGGCCAACGAGCATTTGATGAAGCTCGTTTCAAAAACCCATCCTGCCGATATCGCTTGGGTGTTTCGTCATCTAACCGAGGAGGAGCGCTCCAAGATCTTCACTATCATCGCCCAGACTGAACGTGTCGGGGAATTTCTGAGCGAACTCGATGATTCGCTGGTTGTCGATCTGGTCAAGGAGATGCCGCCACAGAACATGGCCGATATCCTTGCCAACATGCCGTCCGATGATGCCGTCGACCTGCTCGAGGCCCTGCCGGAGGAGATTGTCAACGATATCCGCAAGCACATGGAAAAACAGGATCGGGAAGAGATGGAGGAACTGCTCCAGTATCATCCCGAGACTGCCGGTGGACTGATGTCCCCTGATTTCATGAGCCTTGACGGAGAGCAGACCGCCGGGGAGGCGATTACCAGCATCCAGAAACGAAGCGAAGAAAAGGAGATGGTATTCTATCTCTATATCACTCACGGCGACGGCAAACTCGCCGGAGTGGTGTCGCTGCGCGAACTGCTGATGCATCCGCCGCACCGGCAGTTGAAAAACATCATGAACCCCAACGTCATCTCGGTAACGACCGATACTCCCCAGAATGACGTCGCCCATGTCGTCTCCCAGTACAACATTCTGGCCGTACCGGTCGTCGATTCCAACTATAAACTGCTGGGGATCGTCACCGTCGACGATATCATCGATGTCATCCGCGAGGAGGCGACCGAGGAGTTCCTGCAGATGGCCGGTGCCGGCAAGGACCGTGAGATCCTGCTCAAATCGATCAAGGAAAATTCCATCATCCGGGCCCCATGGCTGCTGGCGACATTCATCGGCGGGGTCATGTCGATGCTGATCGTCGGTTTTTTTTCCCACGAATTGAGCCAGATTATCGCCCTGGCCTCGTTCATGCCGATTATTGCCGGCATGGGCGGCAACATCGCCACCCAGTCGTCGACCATTATCGTCAGGGGGATCGCCACCGGCCGGGTCAATATCAACGAGTTGTTCCGTATCGTGTTCAAGGAGATGCGCGTCGGCCTGATCCTGGGCGGCCTTTATGGGATACTGCTCGGGGTGGTGTCCTATTTCGGGTATGCCGAGCCCAGGTTGCTCGGCCTCGTCGTCGGTCTGTCGATCTTTTTTTCAATGGTCATGGCGGCGACGGTCGGCTCCCTTGTCCCATTGATCCTGAAGCGGTTTGATGTCGACGCCGCTATCGCTACCGGTCCGGTGGTCACGACCTTGATCGACGTCCTCGGTGTATTGGTGTATCTGTCGGTGGCCAAACTGCTGCTGCAATTATAGATTGCCTCGATAGCGATCCGGATCGTCGCCGGTGATGTCGGCCCGGATCGGAGGCATTGATCGAACTGCCATGAAAAAACTCTCCCCCTTTCTCGTCCTTTTTCTCCTGTTGTTCGGGTTGTGGCTGATATTCGGCCAGCCGGTGCGTTCACCTCTGAATCCGGAGGCGATACCGCGAAGCGTGACCGCCCGCGGCGATCTTGCCGCCGACGAACAGAACACGATCGAGATCTTCAAGAAAAATTCCAGTTCGGTTGTCTATGTCACCAGTACCGCGTTGCGGCGAGGGTTGTTTTCACTCAATGCGGTCGAGATTCCGCAGGGCACCGGATCCGGTTTCGTCTGGGACAACGAGGGAAGGATCGTCACCAATTACCATGTGATCAGCGATGCCAACAGCGTCCAGATCACCATGGCCGATAATTCGACATGGAAGGCGGTGCTGGTTGGCGCCTCTCCCGACAAGGATATCGCCGTCCTCCAGATCAACGCTCCGAAAAAACTGCTGCAGCCGATCACGGTCGGCGAATCGGCCAATCTTCTCGTCGGTCAGAAGGTGTATGCGATCGGCAATCCCTTCGGTCTCGACCGGACCATCACCTCCGGAATCATTTCCGCCCTCGGCCGCCAGATCAAGTCTGTCAGCGGCCGCATGATCCATGGCATGATCCAGACCGATGCGGCGATCAATCCCGGAAATTCCGGGGGACCGCTGCTTGACAGTGCCGGCCGGCTGATCGGAGTCAATACCGCCATCTACAGCCCTTCCGGGGCCTACGCCGGTATCGGTTTCGCCGTCCCGGTTTCCGAAGTCAATCGGGTTGTCCCCGAACTGATCAAATTCGGACGGATTATCCGACCAGGCCTCGGGGCAACGCTGGCCGACGAAAATCTCAACGCCAACCTCGGCGTCGACGGGGTGCTGATTCTCGGTCTGGAGAAAAACGGCCCGGCCGACAAGGCAGGGTTGCGAGCCACCACCCAGTACATGGGGGAAATCATCCTCGGCGACATCATCGTCGCGATCGCCGGCAGCAAGGTCGATTCCTATGATGCCATACGCACCGAACTCGAACGGTTCAAGGTCGGAGACGAGGTCACGGTGACGGTGGTGCGGGACGGGTCTCCGGTCGATGTGCCGGTACGGCTCGGGGCGGTGGAATAATCAGGAGCAGCTTTTTCTCCTGGACGCCGATTGAAGATTTTTGGCCCGAGCGAATTCTCTCATGTCTTTGGCTCGATCGGTCTCGTCGACGATCTCCCTGCCGACGATCTCCTCGATGATGTCCTCCAGTGAGACTACTCCGGTCACCGATCCGTATTCATCGACGACGACGAAGAGATGCTGGCGCCGATCGAAAAATTCGACCAGGACGCGGTTGAGCGGTGCGGTTTCCGGCACGAAATGGACCGGATGGAGCATGCTGGAAAGAGTGTTCCCTGTTTTTCCCTCGGCTGCCGCCTGCAGGACATCGCGGCGGAGGACCATTCCGGTGATATTGTCAGGATCATGATTGAAGACCGGGAGACGGCTGTGGCTGCCAATGAGGGTCACCTTCTTCATCGCCTCGTCAACGGTCAGCTGTTCGTCAAGGGAAAAGGTCACGGTGCGGGGGGTCATGACCTCGCGGACAATCTTTCCTTTCAGGTTGAGGATGTTGATAATAACCTTCTCCTCGGCCTTTTCGATCGCCCCGGATTCAAGGGAGAGTGTGGCAATGGTCTGCAGTTCCTCAGCGCTGATGTTGCCATCCCGGGCATTGGATGGCAGGAGCCGGGTGATCAGACGGCAGAACCAGACGATGGGTTTGAGGATCAATACCATCCAGCGGATGGGGTGGGCGATGATCGGGGCGAGTCGGTAGGCGAAGCTCACGCCCAGAGTTTTGGGTATGATTTCAGAGAAGATAAGAATGGTCAGGGTGAAAATGCCGGAGAACAATATCAGATTTTCATCGCCAAAGAGCCTGGCCGCTGCCGCACCGGCAATCGCGGCGCCGACGGTGTTGGCGATGGTGTTCAGCGTCAGGATGGCGGTGATCGGCTCATTGATGTCCGCACGCAGATCCAGAAGGGTTCTGGCAGATGGATGACCGGAATTTTTGAGCAGCTCAAGTTGGCTTGTGGTCACGGAATAGAGGACGGCTTCACAGAGGGAGCACAAAGCAGAAACAAGGACCGCTGAGACGGTGGCGGTAATAAATGATTGCAGCACGAAAAAATCTCCGTTGTATCATGGAAATGTATTTATTGGCGAGAGCGCAATCGGTTCCCCATCCCGGGCAATCGATTGGGCGACTTTCCTGTGGTGAAAAATCATACCGTACCTGTCTGGTGAATAACCAGATAATTGTACACAATAGAGTGTGTTGCGAGAGGATCAGATGGATACAACAAAATTTTCGGTGAGTGGCAAGGATATTGCCGTCTATAGCGGCGACCTGCTGGTGATCTGTATGGTACAGCCGGAACAAGGTCTGCCTTCCTGTGACGAACGGTTGCGCCCCCTGGTGATCAACGCATTGGAACTTGGAGATTTCAAAGGCAAAATGGAAGAGACCCTGGTCTTGTATCCGGATCCGGCGATGGCGATAGCGTTCAGTGCCAGACGTATCATGCTGGCTGGCATGGGTAAAATTGCCACATCTGCAGACCCCGGCGATTTGAAGGAGACCTGCCGGATCGTCGGCGGTAATATCGCCCGTCACTGTGCCAGGATACAGGCTGGATCGATAATGATCAGCCTTCCCACTCTCTTTCCCCTCGAACCTGGCGGCGTCGCCGAAAGTCTGGCGGAAGGGGTGGTGCTTGGCGATTATCGTTTCCGCAAATACAAGACCGAAGATAAAAATGAGCAGCCGTATCCGGGGTTGAAAAAGGTTGTGTTCCACACCTCATCCAGGACGGGAGAGGTGCGCAAGGGGGTTGAACGCGGGGAGCGGGCTGCCAGGGCCGCAAATGCAGCGCGGGATATGGCCAATGAACCCGGCAGCGGTTGGACGCCGTCACGGTTTGGCGAATACGCCCAGGGGCTCGCCGACCGTATGGCGATGCAGGTGACGATCCTGGAGAAAGAGGATATGCAGCGCCTTGGGATGGGGGGCATCCTTGCCGTCAGCCGAGGGTCGGCCGAACCGCCGAAAATGGTCATCCTTCAATACCGGCCGGACCAGCCGGCGGAGACGATCCTCCTGGTCGGAAAAGGGCTGACCTTCGACTCCGGTGGGGTGTCGCTGAAGCCGGCGACGGGGATGCAGGACATGAAATACGACATGTGCGGCGGCGCCGCAGTCCTGTCTGCCATGCAGGTTATCGGCGAAGAACGGCCGGATGTCGGAGTGGTGGCGATCATCCCGGCCACGGAGAACATGGGCGGGGGGGCGGCAGTCAAGCCCGGCGATATCATCGCTCACTATGGCGGCGTTACATCGGAGATCGTCAATACCGACGCCGAAGGCAGGCTGATCCTGGCCGATGCGCTGGCCTACGGGATTGAAAAGTTCTCCCCCTGCTGCGTCATCGACCTGGCGACCTTGACCGGAGCGGTCATCATCGCCCTCGGCCATCATTATACCGGGATCCTAGGGAACAATGACGAACTGACGGAGAGGGTCAGGGAGGCCGGTCGCTGCAGCGGTGAACCGATGTGGCGGTTGCCCTTGGGACCGGAGTACAGCAAGCAGATCGAATCCGAGGTGGCGGATATCAAGAATACCGGCGGCAAGCCGGCGGGAACTATCACTGCCGCCGCCTATCTGCAGAAATTCGTTCAGGATGTCCCTTGGGTTCACCTTGATATCGCCGGAACGGCCTGGGAATTCACCGAAAAATCGTATATTCCGAAAGGTCCGTCAGGTATCGGTACGCGATCCCTGATCGAACTGATCAGGAACTGGTCGGCATTTTCGCCGGAAAAATAACAGAGGGGAGAAACAGCGCAACGCTTACCGGGGTCTGGGCTAAGCTGCACCACCGGTGATTGCTGTTGTGCCGATCTCTTCATTGATATCTCTGAAGGCAAGGAGCAGGTTTTTCAAATCCGTCAGTGCCGGGCAGTTGTAGACTGCCCGGCGGATATCACTGCTGCCCGGCAGGTTTTTAAAATACTTGCCGATGTGGTTCCTGATGACACTAATCGGCCGGTTGGCGCCGAGAAACTGTTCAACCAGGTTGAGGTGGCGGAGAGCCCCATCGACGATCGCCCCGAGATCACCCGGCCGTCCGGCAGCGGAGAATACCCAGGGGTTGCCCAGGGCGGCCCGGCCGATCATGACCCCGTCGCACCCTGTTTCCTCCAGCATCTCCATCGCTTCCTGATAGGTTTGGATGTCGCCGTTGCCGATGACCGGGATCGTCAGGGCCTGCTTGATCGCGGCAATGATGGTTCTATCCGCCTGGCCCGAAAACCCCTGGGCCCAGGTGCGGCCATGGACGATGACCGCGGATGCCCCCGAACCCTGAGCCATTCTGGCGAATTCCGTTCCGTTGACTTCGGAGGCCTTGATCCCGGCCCTGATCTTGACCGTCACCGGCAGAGACGTATTGGCCACGACCCGCAGGATTATTTTCTCGGCGAGTTCGGGCGAGGCCATCAGGGCGGCCCCGGCCCCGCGTTTTGTGACTTTTTTGACAGGACATCCCATGTTGATGTCGATCATGTCCGGACCAAAGGTCGAGATGATCGCCGCGGCTTCCGCCATCCGGTCGGGGTCGGCGCCGAAAAGCTGAAAGGCGACGGGGCGCTCCGCAGGTGTTGACAGAAGCATATCTATGGTCTTTTGCTGCCGATAGCACAGGCCATGACAGCTGATCATCTCCGAGACACAGAAACCGGCGCCATACTCCCGACAGAGAAGTCGAAATGGCAAATCGCTGTATCCGGCAAGTGGAGCGAGGACAAGAGGTGAGGGGAAGGCGAGCGAACCGATTGTCAGCATGGAGATAAAAAACAGGCCGATATCATCGACGATACCGGCCTGGGAAAAAAAGAGGAGATAAGCCGATTACAGTTTGGGAATCTGCACCAGCGTTCTCTGGTAAATCTTCTGGGAGAGATCTTTGATTATTATTTCCAACGCCTGCTTTTTGTTTTCCTCCTCAACCGCAGAAGAGGACGAGGTCAGAAACGATTCGGTGTAATACTCGCTCGGGGCTTCGACCAGCACCTTGCCGGTAGCGATATCCTTGAGGATATATCGTACACGGAGAGTGAGCTTGACCTCGGCCGCATCGCGGTTCGACCGGTAACTCAGACTCGGCAGAGATATCGAAACAATCTCGCCAGCAAGTATCAGATCAGATCCTTCTTTCTTTTTCGTGACGTGCAGCGATCCGGATTTCTGGTACCAGCGGGCCAGTGAGCGATAGATCTGTGAGTCAAGCCCCAGCTCGCTGGTGCGATTCTTCCATTCAGCGATGTAGATCGATTTCTCAGGACCTGAATAGACGTAGGGGTTGTGATAACCGCATGAGGTCAGGAACAGCAGCAGAAACGCTGTGACGAGCGAAGGTATGAGCCGAGGTTTCTTCAACGAAGTTCTCCTTGACAAGAAATGATGAGGCTTTCCAGATGTCCAATCTGCGGCCGCACTGGCACTATCAGGATACAGAGTATAGTGTTATATAACGATATTAACAAGTTTCTTCTTGACGACAATGGTCTTTTTCACCTCTTTGCCGCTGATGAATCTGGCGACATTATCATCAGTAAGAGCCATATCGATAAGCGGCCTGTCCTCGATATCTGCAGGAGCTTCAAGGCGGCTGCGCACCTTGCCGTTGACCTGAACCACGATCGTGAGCCGTTCTTCGGCCGCAGCCTCCGCATCCCATTGCGGCCATGAAACGGTTTCGATCGACCCTCTTTCCAGCCGTTCCCACATTTCAGAGCAGAAATGGGGGATCATCGGCGAGAGCAGCAGCAGCACGGTGTTCATCGCCTCTTTGACATAGTATGGATCAACCGTATTCCTTTTTTCCTTCTCGGTGGCGTTCGACAGGACATTGAACAGTTCCATGACGGCGCTGATAGCGGTGTTGAAATGGAAGTTGTTTTCGATATTCTCCGTCACCCGCCGTATGGTCTGGTGGGTCCGGCGGTGGAGATTGCGGTCCGCCTCGCTCAAGACCTGACCTGGGGAAGGGGTGTTGGTCAGGCTCTGGCTGTTGTTTTCAACGAACCGGTAAATCCTGTTGATGAATCGGGATGCCCCTTCAACCCCCTGTGCATTCCATTCCAGATCCTTTTCCGGAGGGGCGGCAAAAAGGCTGAACAACCGGACGGTATCGGCGCCGTATTCAGCGACGAGATCATGGGGATCAACGACATTTCCTTTTGATTTCGACATCTTGGATCCGTCTTTGATGACCATTCCCTGGGTCAGGAGATTGGTGAACGGTTCATCGATGGTGAGATAACCGAGATCCCGCAGCACCTTGGTGAAAAATCGGGAATAGAGGAGATGGAGGATGGCATGCTCGACTCCGCCGATGTACTGATCGACCGGGAGCCAATGTGAGGCCTTGTCCCGATCAATCGGCGCCTCGGTGAGCCGCGGGCAGGTGTAGCGGGCAAAGTACCACGATGATTCGACGAAGGTGTCCATCGTGTCCGTTTCCCGGCGGGCCGGGCCGTTACAGACCGGGCAGGTGGTGGTATAGAAGGATGGTCGCTGATGCAGGGGATCGCATCTGCTGTTGCCGGAATCGACATCTTCCGGGAGTACGACCGGCAGCTGTTCGCGGGGGACCGGCTGCACACCGCAGCTGTCGCAATGGATCATCGGAATCGGGGCGCCCCAGTACCGCTGCCTGGAGATGCCCCAGTCGCGGAGCCGGTATGTTACGTGGGGGGCGCCGAAACCGTGATCGACGGCATGGGCGATGATCCTCCCTTTGGCCTCCTCCGACGGCAGACCGGTAAAATCTCCCGAATTGGCAAGGGTTCCGGGGCCGGTGTAGGCCTGATCCAGTGATTCACCGATCAGCGTCATCCCTTCCGGCATGATGACCGGAATG
This sequence comes from Desulfoprunum benzoelyticum, assembly GCF_014201505.1. GTDB lineage: Bacteria > Desulfobacterota > Desulfobulbia > Desulfobulbales > Desulfocapsaceae > Desulfoprunum > Desulfoprunum benzoelyticum. The sequence continues at coordinate 151,258 of NZ_JACHEO010000001.1, forward strand.
ATGTCGAGCCCGTATTTCCTGGCGAATTCAAAATCACGTTCATCATGGGCCGGTACGGCCATGACGGCGCCGGTGCCGTATTCCATCAGGACAAAATTGGCGATATACAGCGGTATCTTTTTGCCATTGAATGGATTGATACAGTATCTGCCGGTGAAGATGCCCTTTTTCTCCGGTTCTTCTTCGTTGCTCTTGCGCTGTTTCTCGGTGATGATCTGATCAATGAATTTCCGGATCTCGTCCTCATTTTCACCGCCCGGCAGAAGGGCGTCGAGGAGGGGATGCTCAGCGGCGATCGACATGAAGGTGACCCCGAAAATGGTGTCGGGACGGGTCGTGAAGATGGAGATTTTCTCGTCGCGTCCGTCGACCGGGAAATCGCAGGTGAGACCGGTCGATTTGCCGATCCAGTTGCGCTGCATCGTCACCACTTTTTCCGGCCATCCTGTCAACTTCTCGAGATCGGCGAGCAGTTCCTCCGCATAATCGGTGATCTTGAAGAACCAGCCGTTCATCTTCCGTGGCATGACCGGTTGGTCGCAACGCCAGCAGCAGCCCTCTATGACCTGTTCGTTGGCAAGGACGGTCTGGCAGGATTCACACCAGTTGACGGTCGTGACCTTCTGGTAGATGATGCCTTTTTCCCACATCTCGATGAAAAAAAGCTGCTCCCAGCGGAAATAGCCGGGATTACAGGTGGCGATCTCACGCTGCCAATCGTAGGAAAGACCAAGCTGCCGCAGCTGCTCGCGCATGTAATCAATATTGGCGTAGGTCCAGGTGGCAGGGTGGCTGTTGTTTTTCTGGGCGGCATTTTCTGCGGGCAGGCCGAAGGCATCCCATCCCATCGGGTGGAGGACGTTATAGCCCCGCATTCGCTTGTACCTGGCGACCACGTCGCCAATGGAGTAATTCCGGACATGTCCCATGTGAATTTTTCCTGAAGGATAAGGAAACATTTCCAGGACATAATATTTCTCTTTTGTGGCGTCTTCTGTAGTTCGATAGGTAGCGTTTTCGCTCCAAAAACGCTGCCATTTGTCTTCGATTGTCTTGAACTCGTATTTCTTGCCGCTCTGGCTGGTGGTCATGGTGTTGCCCCTATGCGTTTGCCTGTGCCTGGTTAGGCATGTGCGAACAGAAGATCGTTTGCATTATATTGTTTCGTATTCACTTTTTGCACTCATGTTTTCAAACATAGTGAATTCTTTAAGGAATGTCAATTTTACCATGCCTGTCGGACCGTTTCTCTGTTTGCCTATGATGACCTCGGCACTCCCCTTGTTGGGGTTGTCCTCACCTTTGTTGTAGACCTCGTCACGGTAAATGAAACAGATGACATCGGCATCCTGTTCGATGGCCCCGGATTCGCGAAGATCGGCCATCATCGGCCGCTTGTCGGTCCTGCTCTCCAGTCCCCGGTTGAGCTGGGAGAGGGCGAGGACGGGGATGTGGTGCTCCTTGGCCAGGGCCTTCAGTGATCTCGAGATATCGCTGATCTCCTGGGTCCTGTTTTCAGAGTTGCTGCGTCCCTGCATCAACTGGAGATAGTCGACGACCACCAGGCCGATATCGAACTGGGCGGCAAGACGCCTGACCTTGGCGCGCATCTCGAGCACGGAAACGGCCGGGGTGTCGTCGATGTAAATCGGGGCCTCCGAGAGCATGCCAACGGCTCTGGTCAATTTCGGCCAATCATCGTTCTGCAGCCTGCCGGTACGGATCCGCTGCGAATCGATCTTGCCGACGGAGCTGAGAAGGCGCATGACCAGTTGTTCCTTCGACATCTCGAGGCTGAAGATGGCGACGCCGATCTTCTCGATCATTGCCGCGTGCTGGGCGATGTTCATCGCGAAGGCGGTCTTGCCCATCGACGGGCGGGCAGCGAGGATAATGAGGTCAGAAGGCTGGAGACCGGCGGTGATGCGGTCGATATCATAATAACCGGTTGGAACTCCGGTGATCAGTTCCTTACGTTTAAACAGATTTTCAACCGTTTCAAATGCCTTGGGAACAATGTGTTTGACAGCGATGAAGTGCTGGTTGCTCTTGGCGCCGGCAATGTCGAAAATAGCCTGCTCCGCCTCATCGACGAGGGTATCGATGTCACCCTGTTCCTCATAGCATCTCGAGGCGATATCGGAGTTTACCTGGATCAGTTGGCGCAGGATCGATTTCTGGCGGATGATTTTGGCATAGCTGGCAATATTTGCCGTTACCGGGACGATGGAGGTCAGGCTCGTCAGATAGGCGATTCCGCCGATTTCTTCGAGTTTGTTCTGGTCATTGAGAAGGTTGGAGAGGGTCAGAAGGTCCTGCGGTTCGTTTTTCTCAAACAGATCGACAAGAGCTTCGAAGATGATCCGGTGGGCAGATTTATAAAAATCGTTCCCTTCGATGATTTCAAGAACCGTCGTGAACGCCTTGTCCTTTAAGAGGATGGAACCGAGAACGGCCTGCTCGGCTTCGATATTCTGGGGAGGGACGCGTATGCCGATTCCGTTCTGGGCCAGGATGTTCATCGATGATATGTCCGATTGGAGATGGTGTACGGATAGTGGCCGCAGTGTAAACAAAAACACACCAGGAAGGCAAGGCCCATCCTGGTGTGTCGGTGAAGAGACCAGCTCAGCCGGCGCACTCTCCGCCGAACATGCCGCCAACTGATTTCTTATATCAGATACAACTACCCCTTGGTGGTGGGAACGACATTGACCGTAATGTCGGTCGTCATCTGGAATCCGACCTTGACGGCAATGGCGGTTGTCCCGAGAGTCTTGATCGGATCGACGAGGAGGATCTGCTTCCGGTCGATGTCGATATTGTTTTCGGCCAGTTTGGCGGCGATATCGGCACTGGTGACCGAACCGAACAGTCGTCCGTCATCCCCGGCAAGTTGTTCGATCACGATCTCAAGACCGGAAATCTTTTTCGACAATTCTTCGGCAATCTTGCGCTCCGCTTCTCTTCTGGCTTCGATCTCCGCCTTGTTTTGCTCAAGAAGAGCCTTGTTAGCCGGGGTGGCCAGAACCGCTTTTCTCTGTGGAAGGAGATAATTGCGTCCATATCCCGACTTGACGGTGACAATATCGCCCTCTTGCCCCAGAGTGCTGATGGTTTGCTTGAGTATGAGTTCCATGTGTGACTCCTTGTTGATAACTCTTTCTTATCATTCTGCAGGAAAGTCCTGCTGCAGCAATATATTTTACGTATCTGCCGATTCAGTATCGGCCGGTTTTCTGATCTTTCTGAGATCGAGCCAGACATCGGCAAGCCCGGTCCCAACAAGAAGTATTGTTCCAAACGACTGAAAAACTACCATCACATAGAGGAATGAGCGCAGAAGCATCGGCAGATTCCATCTGTGCAGGAAAAAGGAGAACACCGCCAGCCCTTGAAGACAATACAGTATTCCCCCAATGATCAAGGCATTGATGCCGACAATCTGTAACCGACCGCTCGGAACGAGAGCTGCCAGGGCCGCAACGATCATCAACCAGATCAGCCTGTCCGGGATCTTCCACAATCTATACCGTGGCCACGGAGAATTTCCGGTGAATTGATACGCCATCCGGTTGCCGGCAGCCAGAGTGAACCATATGGTCAACAGTACAATGCCGGTCAATATTGACGGCATGATCAAAGGCAGAATTCTTTTTATCTGATAGAGGCTCGTTTCGAGAATGAGGAGCGTATCAGCAGGGACGGTGTCACTTTGTCGGTAGTATACCAAAGCCTCAGCGATCCCCTGATCAAGAGCCTGCAGAAATTCGACATATGGATTCATCCCATATATCGCCGCGAAAACAGCGATAAGGAGAAGCCAGCAACCACCCAGTACCGCTATCCCTTTAAGACCGGCACGTGCCGGTGAGTCCTGTCGGCGTGCAGACCAGGTGATTGCGTATCCGGATGGAATCATCGAAAACGATATCAGCAGCGGTTCCATGCGTGCCAATGCGAGTCCCGCAACTACCGCCAGTAACCCTCCCGTCAGAATCATCTTGTTGCCAACGTTCAGGCCGAAAATATACAGCAGCATAAACGCGAGCAGGGGAAGAACCCCATTCAACCAGCCGAAAACTGAAAAATTAAGTGCTGGAAGAAAAGCGGCAAGGAAGAGCAGGAAAATGTTTCGAAACACTTTTCCCAACTCTGGACCGGCTTGTTCCTCACTTGCCACCCTCTTGCCCTCTTGCAAGTTTATCCTTGGGCTGCACCGGAATAGGGCAACAAGGCAATATGCCTCGCAAGTTTGATTGCCTCGCAGAGCTGACGTTGATGTGTCGCACAGGTGCCAACAATGCGCCGCGGAATGATTTTCCCACGTTCTGAAACAAAGTTACGAAGTGTTTTTACATCTTTATAATCGATCACTGCTTCCTTGTCGGCGCAGAATCGACAAACTTTTTTACGGGAAAACAATTTTCTCTGTGGTTTTTGTGCCATGATTGAATCTCCAGTTTCAGGAAAACGCGGCGACGCGCTTATTCTTCATCGGTAGTTTCTTCTGTAGTCTCATTTTCTTCGACCACAGCAGGATTCTCATCTTCCGAGGTCTCTTGGGCCAGTGCTGCCTGTTTGGCGTCGGCGTCGGCAATCGCCTTGGCGATTTCTTCTTCAGAGATGGTATCTGCGGTCTTGATCGTCAGATACTTGAGGACGGCATCGTCAATCCGGAACTTGCGTTCGAACTCCGCAACAGATGCCGGTGTGCCGGCAAAATCACAGAAGACATACTGTCCCTGAATCTCTTTTTTGATCGTATAGGCCAGCTTTTTCATTCCCCATCTATCAAGATCGATGATGCTGCCTTGTTCGTTGAGAATGATATTTTTTGTGTTTTCAATGATTGCGTTGATCTCATCCTCGCTCTGACTGGGGCGAAGAATAAAGACCGTTTCATACCTGCGCATGGTTCCTCCTCGTGGACTCATGGTGTTTGGGCTCATGCCCTGTTGGCCCCGTCATCGCGTCAGGGGCGAGAAGGTAGATGATCCTGCAAGCAGGATCACCGGCTCCGTTCATAGTCAGTATGGAAACTGATTACGAAACAAAGCCGCTACAACGAAAACAAGCAGTATATTCTTTGAACGATATAGTGTCAATTTTATTTTGATAATTTCTCTTGCGATTTGATGGCCAGCCATTGTTGTCGCAATTCGTCATCGCTCAATATCGAAAATTTTTCGAATACATGGGGGTGGCGACGCACAAGTTTGGAGTCGACGGCATGGATGACATCGTCGATGGAAAAAAGACCATTCCTGCAGTTGATTTCGGATACCAGCAGGATGAGATACAGAAGGTCGCCAAGCTCTTCGCAGATATTCTCATGATCGCCATTGTCTATCGCGGCGATGAGTTCGTCGAGTTCGGAAGTGAGATATTTTTTCAGGGAAGTATTCGTCTGGCGTTTGTCCCATGGACAGCCTTGCTCGCCAAGCAGTTTCCTGACTGTGCCGAGGAGCTGGGCGAAGTGGCTCGATGTTGATGACATAGGTCTTGAGACGTACAATAACGATTATTGGCGAGTTGATTGAAAGCGCGTACTTCTGGCGTGAATCTTTGTGCCGGCTTTGGCGCTCAAAAAAAGGTTGACATGAATACCTGACTAAGCTAAGTAGCGTGCCCAGCGTCTATGACGCTGTGGTGGCTAAAAAATCTGCCCTTTTTATGATAGCAGTCAAAGCTTACTTTTTTCTTACACTGTTGTCATCTGGATACTTTTGTTGGATGTAGGCCGGAGAGGCCGAAGACGAGGTTGTATATGGAAGATGAGAAAAAGCAGAAGTTGCTGTTGGAAAAACATAAGGATATCGCAAGAATTGACCAGGAATCAAAAAGAACCCACGGATGGTACGTGCGTGTTCGATTCGTTGGCAAGACCCATTCAAAATTTTTCTCGGACAGAAAATGCGGTGGGCGCTATTCAAGTCTTCTCTCAGCCATTTCATGGCGTGACAAAATGGAGAAGAAACTGGGCAAGGTACGAACCAACAAGCACATGGTTACCGTCAGCAACTCCGGCACCGGTGTTGTTGGCGTGCGGTTGAACGAAAAACTCAACAGGTACGAGGTAAGTTGGGTGACGCATCAGGGGAAACAAGGGAAAACATCAGTTTCTATCAGCAAACATGGAAAAAAAGCGGCGTTCGCCAAAGCATGCGCCATTCGCCAGGAGAAAGAAAAAGCACGTCTGGAAGGGTCGGCTTGAACGCGACGCAATCGACCTCGCGATTTTCACACCATTTCATAGGCATTCATTTCAATAGACGTTTGTAAAACTGCTTGACATCTCACGAGAAAGAATGTCTAATTCCAGATTCAAAAGTATATTCAGTTCTTTGCTGAAATCGAAAAGATCTTTATAAAAAGAGGTTTATATCAATGTATGCAATAGTACGAACCGGCGGGAAACAATATCAGGTTGCCTGTGGAGATCAATTGCGTGTCGAAAAGCTGGATGGGAATGTCGGAGACGTCGTCAATCTGAACGAGGTCCTGATGGTTGTCGATGGCGATGATGTCAAGATCGGCCAGCCAGTACTTGAGTCGGCCAAGGTCGTGGCTAAAATAGCCGAACAGGGTCGGGCCAAGAAGATCATCGTGTTCAAGAAAAAACGGCGCAAGGGCTACCAGGTCAAGCGAGGTCATCGGCAGTCTTTCACTGCTCTGATGATAGAAGAAATTTCGGCATAATATTTTCATAGAATCAGGATAAAGTTCATCCTGGAAGACAAGGAGCAGGAAATGGCGCATAAGAAAGCGGGCGGCAGTTCACGAAATGGTCGTGACAGTTCCGGTCAAAGACGAGGAATCAAGCGCTTCGGTGGACAGGAAGTCAAGGCTGGCAATATTCTTGTCCGCCAGCTCGGCACCAAAATTCATCCTGGCACCAATGTCGGCTGTGGCCGTGATTACACTCTGTTCGCCACGGTTGACGGGATTGTTACATACGAAGAATTTGGAAAGGATAAGAAGAGAGTAAGTGTATATCCTGCAGTCTGATAGTGGTCAGACTCTTCTTTCGACAGCAGCAGAGGTTCAAAAACTCGAATACCGTCCAGAGGTATTCGAGTTTTTTCTTTTCTACTGAAACAATAATAAACACCATATCTTCTGACTGTGATTGACCATGGCCTTCATCGATGAAGCGAAATTTTTTGTCAAAGCCGGTGATGGCGGTGATGGATGTGTCAGTTTTCGCCGTGAAAAATACGTTGCCAAGGGTGGGCCCAATGGCGGCGATGGAGGAAAGGGCGGCGATGTAATCGTCAAGGCCAGCAAAAGGATACAATCCCTCATCGATTTCCGCTTCCGCTCACATTTCAAGGCGGATCGAGGCCGTGGCGGTCAAGGTAAAGACATGCACGGCAAAAAAGGTGAGGATTGCATCATCGAGGTCCCTGCCGGGTCGGTGATCAAGGATGACGAGAGTGGAGAGACTGTCGCCGATCTTCTCCATGATGGAGATACCTATATTGCCGCCCATGGCGGTGATGGCGGATTGGGCAACACCCGTTTTGCCACTGGGACCAATCGGACGCCGCGATTTGCATCGAAAGGCGTTCCCGGCGAGGAGCGCTGGCTCAGAATCGAACTCAAACTGATCGCCGATATCGGCCTGGTAGGAATTCCGAACGCCGGCAAATCGAGCTTGTTGTCAAAGCTCTCGGCCGCTGATCCAAAAATAGCCGATTATCCCTTCACAACCCTGGAGCCGCAGTTGGGCGTTCTCCATTTCAAGTTCAGCGAGCCGGTGATTATCGCCGATATCCCGGGTCTGATTGAAGGGGCCCACACCGGGGTCGGGTTGGGGCACAATTTCCTGAGGCATATCGAGAGGACCAGGATTCTCCTTCATGTCATTGATCTGTCTGATGACAATTTCAAAAAAAACTTTTATACCATTGAGAAAGAATTACAGGCGTACAAGGAAGAACTCTTTGAACGCACGCGCTTCCTGGTGTTGAATAAGATCGATCTGCTCGATCCGGCAAATGTGCAACGTCGAGCGAAATGGTTTCGCGAAAAAGGTCTTGCGCCTTTGCTGCTCTCGTGCTTGACGGGCCACGGTATTGAAGAACTCAAGCAGGTGCTGGAGGACTATCTTGATGCGGTCTCACGCGCCGACCTGTTGGCTGCGGAGGTCAAGGACGCTCCCTGAGTCAACAGCTACACGAAGAATCTCTACTCTGCTCTGAAATCATGACTATTCAGATGCAACGCGATGATGGGCTTTATTTTCGTCAGACATTGTTTGATAAGGCCAGAAGAGTCGTCATCAAAGTTGGCAGCGCCATCCTCACCGACAAAAATGGCATCAACCGGGCAGTCGTTCAGAACCTCGCCAGGGAGATCAGCTTTCTCCATGGCAGCGGGCGAGAGGTCATACTCGTTACCTCCGGGGCGGTGGCCGCCGGCAAGAAAAAAATCTCCTTTGTTCCCCATGGCTATATAAGTCTTCCGGAAAAACAGGCATTTGCTGCGATCGGACAGTCGTGTCTGATGCAGACCTACGAAGATGCCTTTGCCCGTCACGGCAAAAATATCGCCCAGATTCTCCTGACCTACTCTGACCTCGCCGATCGCGACAGGTTTCTCAACGTCCGCAACACCATCATGACCCTGTTCCGCTTCGGCGTCATCCCGATCATCAACGAAAATGACACCGTTTCCGTCAAGGAACTGCGGTTCGGCGACAACGACACCCTCGGCGCCCTGGTGACCAATATCATCGAGGCCGATATGTTCATCTGTCTGACCGATGTCGACGGCCTGTACAACGGCGATCCCACTGTCGATAAAGACGTCGCACCGATATATACCGTCGCCGAGATCACCCCGGAAATCGAACAGATGGTCGGTGGCAGCAGGAGCGATGTCGGGACGGGAGGCATGACGACCAAACTGAAGGCCGCGAAGATGGTGACGATTCGAGGGGGAAGCGCCTTTATCGGTCCCGGCAGACGGCAGGATATCCTCCAGGGGTTGTTCGGCGGGGAAATGGTCGGGACCTTTTTTCTTCCTCGCCGGGAAAAGATGCATAGCCGCAAACACTGGATCAGCTTTGTGTTGAAGCCGAAAGGCGCCCTGGTCCTCGACGACGGGGCAGTCCAGGCCATTGCCGGCAAGGGGAAGAGCCTTCTCCCGTCCGGAATTCAGGCGGTGGAGGGCGAATTCGGCGTCGGTGATTCTGTCCGCTGTCTCGCCGCCGACAGGACTGCCGTCGCAGTCGGGCTGATCAACTATTCTTCGCGGGATGTTGAAAAAATCAAGGGTCTGAAATCAGACCAGATCATTGGAGTCCTTGGTTTCAAGGACAGTGACGAGGTCATCCATCGCGACAACCTCGTTATCCTGTGAACCGGTTTCGCCATTATTGAGGATAAAAAAAAATGGACAGCTCCTCTCTCGTACCGATTATCGACACAATTGCCCGTCAGGCCCGTCAGGCCTCGTTTTCGCTGATGTCTCTCTCTACCGCGAAAAAGAACGCCGTGCTGCTGCGGATCGCCGCTCTCCTCGAGGCTGAAAAAGAATACATCCAGACGGAGAACGACAAGGATCTCCGGCTGGGAAAGGAGAAAGGCCTGTCGACGGCGATGCTCAATCGGCTTGAGCTTTCCGAGGCGGTCATCGCCTCGATGATAGTTGGGTTACGCGAAGTCTGCGCCCTGCCGGACCCTGTCGGTGCGATCAGAGACATGGTCAAGCGGCCGAACGGCCTGCTGGTTGGCCGGATGCAGGTGCCGCTGGGGGTCATCGCCATGATCTACGAATCACGGCCAAATGTCACGATTGACGCCGCGGCCCTGTGCCTCAAGGCCGGCAATGCCGTCATCCTGCGCGGGGGATCGGAGGCCCTGCACAGCAATATCGCCCTGGCGAGAATTCTCCAGCGGGCCTTTGCCGAGGAGGGGGTCGATGAAAACGCTGCCCAGGTCATCCCGATAACCGAGCGCAAGGCTGTCAATATCATGCTTCAGCAGGAGCAGTATATCGATCTTGTCATCCCGCGAGGAGGGGAGGGGCTGATTCGGTTCGTTACCGAAACATCAAAAATTCCGGTGCTCAAGCACTACAAAGGCGTTTGTCATATCTTTGTCGACAAGGATGCCGATCTTCACAAGGCGACCCCGATCATTCTCAATGCCAAGGTACAGAGACCAGGGGTTTGTAATGCCCTGGAAGGTCTCCTGCTGCATCAGGCTGTCGCCGAATCATATCTCCCGGTCATCGCCGATGAATTAGGTAAAAATGGTGTTGAGTTGCGCGGATGCCCCCGATGCCTGCGGATCCTGCCGCAGCTGACCGCCGCCGGGGATGACGACTGGGGGCGAGAGTATCTGGATCTGAAACTCGTGGTGCGGATCGTCGACAGTCTCGATGAGGCACGAACATATATCCAGCAGTACGGGTCGCAGCACACCGAGGCGATTATCACCGAGAACTACTCGACGGCGCAGGAGTTCATCACCACCATCGACGCCTCGGCCGTCATGGTCAACGCCTCGACGCGGTTCAACGATGGCGGACAACTGGGGCTGGGCGCGGAGATCGGCATCAGTACGACCAAACTCCATGCCTATGGTCCGATGGGACTGGAGGAACTGACCACCCGGAAATTTGTCGTTTTCGGCCAGGGCCAGGTTCGAAGTTGAGAGCAAGGATCGGCCTGTTCGGCGGGACCTTTGACCCGGTGCATTACGGACATCTTCGCCTTGCCGAAACAGCATTGATCGAATGCAGTCTCGACAGGATAGTCTTCATCCCGGCCGCGATGCCTCCGCATAAGCTGGCATCTGAACTGACTTCGTTTCACCATCGGGTCGAGATGCTCAGGCTGGCCCTGCGACATCGGCCCGAATTCGAATGTTCGTCGGTGGAAGCACACCTTCCGACTCCGACCTACACCATCGAAACCTTGCGGCATTTGTGCCGACAGTATGCCGCGGATACTGATTTCTTCTTTCTCACCGGCCTGGACGCTTTTTTAGAGATACAAACCTGGAAGGAATACAATCAACTGCTGGCCATGGCTACTTTTATCGTCTCGGAACGGCAGAGAGAACAACTCTCCCCGTTCAAGGCACAACTCGCCGGCGAACTGGGATATTCGACGGCAGGCACTATATGGAAGAGCAATGATGGCAGGTTGCCGGTCCACTTCCTGACCCAGGCCCCGCTCACAGTATCCTCATCGACAATCAGGGAAAAAATTCGCCAGGGAGAACCGATTGATGATATGGTTCCAGAGGTCATCCGCCGGTATATTCTGGAGCATCAGCTCTATCGAGGAGAAGCTGGGCGATAATCAACAGTCGAAGTTGCAGTTGGACGCGGGAATTTGGTGGAGATTGGAAAGGTTGAAACCGTAGCATGCGGCAACAACCGGTCGTGCAGACGGTTCCGGATCGGGGTGGAGAAGGGTTTTCCTTGGTATCATCAAAGTGGTTGAGCTATGGAAAAGTGAAATACTATGCAACTGTCGAGAAAGATATCGGTTCTGATCGCTGATGATTCTCTCGTTTTCCGGCGTTATCTCAGAGCCATATTTGAAAATTCAATCGGTATCGAGATCATCGGTGAAGCGAGGAATGGGATCGAGGCACTCGAACTCGTGCTGAAACTGTCGCCTGATGTCATACTCATGGACCTGGAAATGCCGGTAATGGATGGGATGACGGCCCTCCAGCATCTGATGGTCCATTGCCCAACCCCCACCATCATGTTCTCCAGTCTTACCATTGAAGGGACAGCCCGGTGCTTCGACACCCTGAAAAACGGCGCCGTCGATTTTATCTGCAAAGATTGCCTGTTCAAGGAAAAAAATGTGGAGATCTATGAACAGACACTCATCCAGAAGGTGATCAACGCCGCCGCCAACACGGTACGATCAATCGAGCCGGTTTTTACCCTGCAGAAAGGTCTTCAGGCCAGGCTGTCGCTGGAAAAGCGGATTGTTTTCTGCGAGGAATGCGGGACCCGGCAGAGTATTGACGGCGACAGGTATCTGTTCATGCGGGAGATCAGTTGTCGAAACTGCGGCGATACCATCGAAATTGGCAATCATCTTAAAAAATTCAGGAGAAACAATTTTATTTCGATTCTTGCCGGTGGTCCAGGCTGCTTTCGCAACCTGCTCGGCATTGTTTCGAGGCTGGATGCGGATATGGGGGGAGCGTTGATCGTTGTCATCATGGACGAGGATGAGGCGGTTAACTCCTTTACCGAATACCTGAACTCGATAAGTACAATGAGGGTGGTTCGGGCCCGGGAAAACATGCGAATCGATGGTGGAAATTGCTATATCGTTTCGGGAACGGAGTCGTTTGGCCTCAAACCCTATAGCGCCAATGTCAGTTTTCAGCAGTTGTCGAGCGATGATGGCAAAGACCCCCTCGATCTGCTACTGTCGTCGACCGCGACTGTCTTCAGAAACCGGACTGCGGCAGTGATCCTTTCCGGTGATGCCCATGGCGGCGTCGCGGGCGTGCAGGCGATTCTCGAGGCCCAAGGCACGGCGTTGATGCTTGATCCTGCCGAATGCTATTATAAAGGTTTGGGTACCATGATCCGCGACAGTTGTCCGTCAATCATATCGTTGGGGGAAAATGATCTGGTGGCGCAGATCCAAGCACTTCACTATGGCTCAAAGACAACGGTTACAGCAGTCTGATCATGCCCCTTCTCAAGTGATCGATACGACCCGGGCGGCGCTGCGGCGATCGGGGCCGTTATTTGGTAGAGGCTGGTGAGTAAATTGCTTTGGGAAGAACAGGTCCCGCTGATGCGGCAGGGTGTGCACAAGGAACTGGTCCAGAAGGCCTATGGACCGGCGGCCTCTGGAGAGCCGGTGTATCCTCCGCGTCAACACGTGTTCGATGCGATGCGGGTCACCAGTCTCGAGAGTGTCAAGGTGGTTATAATCGGTCAGGATCCGTATATCAATGCCCATCCCGGGAAAGGGCCGGAGGCCCACGGTCTCTGCTTTTCGGTGAGAAACGACGTTCCCCAGCCGCCGTCGCTGCGCAATATCCTCAAGGAGATCAATGCCAGCATGTACCAGGGGAAAGCCGTCAGTGTCGATAGTGATTTGACCAGACTGGCCCGACAAGGGGTGCTGCTTCTCAATGCCAGCCTGACCGTCATCGCCAAAAAGCCCAACTCCCATGCCAATCTCGGCTGGCATGAACTTACCGACGATATCATCCGGACGGTGTCACGACTCAAGGAGCACGTCGTCTTCATGCTCTGGGGCTCCTTCGCCCAGAAGAAGGAGCCGCTGATCGATCGCGGAAAACATCTGGTGCTGAAGACCAGCCACCCCTCACCCCTTTCGGCCCACAGGGGCTTTCTGGGGTCGGGTGTATTCGTTCGCTGCAATGAATATCTGATCCGGCACGGCCGGCAACCTGTCATCTGGTAGGGCCGACAGTAACCGTCCCAGCCTGTCCCGGATTAACCGGCGATAGTTTTGATGATATCTTTTTTTCCTATGATCCCTTTTATTTGCCCATCATCGACGACGGGGAGGGTGTGAACGTTTTTTTCCGACATGATGGTTGCGATCTCATCGACGGGGGTTTCAACTGAAACGGTGACCGCCGGCGAGCTATAAATATCGGCAACGGTCGCCCCGGCTATTTTCCGCATTTCCTGTTCCATCTTGTCCGGATTTTCAAGGAAGAAAAAGGAGTCGAGGATCGTGACGACCGTCGGGATGTGAACCTTCTTGTTCTGGTCGATCAGATCGCTTTCCGTCACAACCCCGAGAACCTTGCCGTCCTGGTCGATAACCGGCGCACCGCTGATCCCGTGGGCGGACAGAAGTTGCGCCAGTTGCTGAACGGTGGTTTCCAGCGTCACGGTGATAACTTCTCTGGTCATGATATCAGAAGCACTCTTCATTGCTTTTCCTCTGGCGGATATGAGTGTGGATGGTTGAGGGCAGGGTGTCGGCAAGTTCACTGGCACTGTACCCTACCCCTTGCTGCTGCAAAAGCTCATCGCCTGCCGCTCCATGCAGGTAGACCGCCATAGCCGCTGCCTGCAGCGGCTCAATGCCCTGGCAGATCAGGGCGCCGATGATCCCGCTCAATACATCTCCCATGCCGCCGGTTGCCATGCCGGGATTGCCGGTTGTATTGATCATGGCCATGCCATTATCAACGGCAACGATCGTTCCGGCTCCCTTCAGGACGACGATGATCTGATGATCGTTGCGCTTGAACAGCGTGCAGGCCTTGCGGGTCGCGGCGAGACGGTTATCCTGGATTTCCCGGACCGTGACATTGGCCAGACGGCCGAGTTCCCCGGGATGGGGGGTGAATATCCGTGGTCCGGCAGGCTCGCCGACCTGGTGGGGATGGCTGGCCAGGATGTTGAGCGCATCGGCATCGATGATCAGCGGCTGGCGGAGTTGCTGGTACAGGAACAGAACCAGTTCGGCGGTCGCAGGATTGGTGCCGAGGCCCGGTCCGAGCACGATCGCTTTTTTGTTTATAGCCGCCTCGAGAATATGGTCACGGTCGGCGATACCAATAAAAGATGGGCTGTTGCGAAGCGGGATCGTCATCGCCTCGAGCAGGGCGGTCTCGAAGATGGCGTTCAGCAGGTGCGGCACACAGAGGCTGACCAGACCACACCCGCTGCGGAGTGCCCCCCTGGCGGCCAGCAGCGCCGCCCCGGTCTTACCGGGTGATCCGGCAAGGATGAGGAGATGACCATGACTTCCCTTGTGTGACGCCTTGTCGCGGCGCAGAGGTTGCGACCACTGCCGGCATGTCGATTCGGTGATGAGCTCCGTAGCGATATCCGCCTTCTTTACCGCTTCCGGGGGGATGCCGATATCGACGATCCGCAGGGCACCGCTCATGTCCGAACTGCCGTGGATAAAGTGGCCGGGCTTGGGGCAGCCGAAGGTTATGGTGTAGTCGGCCCTGATGCATTTGCCGAGGATTCGACCGCTGTCCGAATCAAGCCCGGATGGAATATCCACCGATACGACCGGAACGGATCGGGCGAACCCGGGCTGATTGATGAGGTCGATGACGTCGGCGAAACGGCCGTCGATGTCGCGGCCGAGACCGGTCCCGAAGAGGGCGTCGACAACGGCAAAACAGGGTAGACCTCGGGATTCGATCTGCTTGAGGAGGACCGGGATGGTGCTGACCCGCACCGTGCTGTCGATGATATGGAAGGGCAGTTTGAGTTTTTCGACGATCTGGAAGTTGACCGCGGCATCGCCGGTGAGAGCATCAGGGTTGACCATGATGAAAAAGATCGGTTGGCAGCCACGCTGGTGGAGGTGACGACCAATGACAAAACCGTCGCCGCCGTTATTGCCGGGACCGATAAAGATCAGGGCGAAGGAGTTTTCGCAGGGGCCGAGATCCCTGATCATCTCATGGACGGTTCCGAGCCCGGCATTTTCCATCAGGACGATCCCGGGAATCCCGAAATCTTCGATGGCGCTGCGATCGAGAGCCCGCATTTCAACGGCTGTTGGCAATTTCATGATAATTTCCTGAAGTTGGGCAGGTCGCAGGTGAAAAAATCATCACCCTTTATGATGTATATAGGCTGCTCAACGGGTGTGTCAACGCTTGAAACAGGCAAATCGGTTCCGGGGCAAGGTTGACTTCAGTTTATTGCCCAGACTTGGCACTCCGGGCAAGTTCAATACGCTTGCGGCACGACTCGCATGGCTTGAAGCCGGCAGCGATCGCCACCTCGATATCCCTGAACTCAAGGGTGCAATGGTCGTCGTTATAGTCCTTGCAGCCGGCCAGGTGAAAGATCCGGTTCCTGGCGTCACCATGAAGCGGAAGCGGCTGGGCCGTCGAGGGGGCGGCGCCGGTCGGCGTCGCGGTCCTGATCGGTTTTATTCTCTCGATAAAGGCAATGATCGCCGACTGCAGGCGATTGAACAGAGGGGAGAAGACCTTTTTCAGGTTGATCACGATGAAACTGGTGATTTTTTCCGGAATCAGCGGCTGTTCATTCGAAACCTGGCGGATAAAGAAGAGGGCCATCAGTAGAATGACGGTGTTTGGGCCCCACATCGCCGGTCCGATCGGCAGAGTCTGATCCTTGGCCACCATTTTGGCAAATGTGAAGAGGACATAATAGAGAATAAATACTGCCAGCCCCATCGGGATGCCGATGGCCCGGCGACCGGGACCGGCCTGCAACCCGAGCGGCAGGCCGAGCAGGCAGAGGATGAGACAGCCGGTGGGCAGGACCAGACGTTTATGGTATTCAATTATCAGCACTCTCCCTTTCTCGGTCGAACTCCCCCCGAACTCTCTGGCCTTGGCGAGCAGTTCGGGCATCGTCAGGGTTCCCCGGCTGAAGGAGTTGGCCGCCGCAGCGGGGGGCTGGAGGGGGATGTTGAGCTGGTACCGGTCAAACTGGACGACCTGGGAATTGGGGGTGTCCGGCCGGTGGAGGCTGCCGTTGCGGAGGATGATGGTGACCTTCATCCGCTCGACATCGCTATTCATCTTGCCGGAGGAGGCCATGGTTATGGTCGGAATGACCTGGCCGCGCATATCGGATACCCAGACATCCTGCCATTCTCCGGTCTCCTGGTCGATTTTGCCGACGTAGACCACCAAGTCGCCCAGGGCCTCGGTAAACTGGTGTTCCTGAATCCCCTTGTCGATTTTTTCCTTGAGGAGTTGATAGGTAAGTTGTTTCATGGCAACTTCGCTCACCGGGATCAGAACGATGGAGAAGTAGCTGGTCAGCAGGGCGATAAGGAAGGCGACCACGATGACCGGCGGCAGGATCTGGTATATGCTGATCCCGCCGGCCTTGAAGGCGAGGATCTCCGAATCGTTGGCGAGCCGCGAAAATCCGATGGTGATTCCCATCATCGCCGCCATCGGAATGGAGTAGAGGAACATGTTGGGAAAGAGGTAGGAAAAGAGACGGACGAAGTCGGTGAATCCAATCTTCAGGTCAAGAACAAAATTGAGGAAGGGGATGAGCTTGACCAGGAAAAACACGCAGTTCATGATCAGAAAGCTGGCAAAAAACGGGGCCAGCATTTCGGTCGCAAGATAACTGTAGAGAAGGAACGGAAGGCGCAGTGAAGGTGATTTCATATCCAGGGAATATCAGGCTTGCTTGATCACGGTGGCCAGGAAACAGGCTGCCACTGGATCGGACGGGGAAGTATCTGGAGGACATTACTGAAAAGTGCTTTCACAAACAAGCAGTAAGTTGTCGGGGGTCGAGTTTTTGTACTCCGGCATAACAGAGATGGAACAACTATGGATGCAAGAGGCGTAGAAGCCGCTCTGCTTCAGGCCTGGGCCAGACAGTTGCAGGACGAGTTCGGTCAGATCTGTTTCCAGTATTCCCTTCATCTGGTTCACCCGGTCATCGAGATCATTGAATCAACCGAAATCCTTGGACGCTGGCAACGGCATACCAGGACCATCGGTATCAGCCGTCATATCGTCGTCAACCATGGCTGGGATGTAACCATCAACGCCCTGAAACACGAGATGGCGCATCAGATCTGCGATGAGGTCTTCGGCTGTCAGGGGGCGCCGCACGACGACCGGTTTCGCCAGGCATGCGTCATGCTCGGGCTGCCGGAGGGATTCAGCCGGGCCCGCCTTGATCCCGCCTGTTTCCATGCCCCGATGGCGGCCGCCACGAGTGGCGATGACCGCCGGAGAAAGCTGATCGAGCGGGTCCGCAAGGTCCTGGCGCTGTCTCAATCGGCCAATGAACATGAGGCCCGGTTGGCCCTGGAGACCGCGGTGCGGCTCATGAACCGGCACGACCTGGAGAGGGACGAGATTGAAAGCCCCCTCAACGAGGTCACCTACAGGATTGTCTCGCTGGCCCGGCAGCGGGTCCATCTCTACCAGCGGCTGATCGCATCGCTGCTCTCCCGCCATTTCAATGTGCGGCTCATCCATTCCCGAATCTATGATCCTGAAGTCGACGTGGTCTACAGGTCGTTTGAAATTTTAGGTCGGCGCGACAATGTGGAAATTGCCGAGTACTGCTACCATTTTCTTGAAAACAGGCTGGCGGCGCTGTGGAGTGCCCACCGCAAGGGCCTTTCCGGGATGGCGCGAGGGCTTAAAAACAGCTATTATTGCGGCGTCCTGCAAGGATTCGAACAGAACCTGACCCGGAATCGAAAAGAAGAAAAGGGGGGAGAAGGGGGGAAGGCCGGCAGCAGGGATCTCGACGAGGTTCAATCGCATCTCGTCGTCGGCGATCGCGAGGTGGAGGCCCTGGTGGCCAGAAGGCACCCGCGTCTGCAGAAGCAGGGCGGCCGAAAAACCCGGGTCAATCCAACACTGTTTTCCCAAGGTATCGATGCGGGACGGGAGATAACGCTCAGGACCGGGATCAGGGAAGGGGCGACCGATGGTTGTGGCCCCAACCTGCTGTCGGAACATTAATTATCGAGGACAAGGAGTCAACATGCACCTGTTTGAGACGAAGGATGGAGATCGCTGGGTGTGCATCACCTGTGCGGAAGAGAAAAAAGAGATCATCGAGGAGAATGGCTGGGAATGGATCCTCGATCGGGACGACATGGTCCTGCGCTGCTTCCTCTGCGGGCACCCTGATTACGATTTCGATGATTGATCGGTCACTTGCGGTAGACGTACCGTCATGGCCACGGTTTCCCGCGGTCACGACGGTACATTGCCGGCATCAACCTTTTGTTCCCGACAGCGGGGATTCGATGGTGACATCGAGCCAGTGCTCGTCCCACCATTCCTTCGGCATGGAGAAGACCCCGTTGATCAGCATCGAGAAGTGCAGGTGATCGCCGCCGGCCATTCCTGAGGTGCCGGTCAGACCGAGGATTTTGCCCTTCTCCAGGGTGTCGCCGACGGCGACGTTGATCTGGCTCAGGTGCGAATAGAGACTGAATACCCCCTGGCCATGGTCGAGGATTACCATGTTGCCGTAGATGCCGAGGTAGTCGGCGTAGACGACCCTGCCGGTGTTGGCGGCCTGAACGCCGACGCGCTCGGTCGAGGCGATATCGACGCCGAGGTGGACCTGCTTGTCGATCTCACTGTTCTGATAATAGTAGGTGCGGTGGTCGGCGAAACCGGCCTTCGGGCTGCCCAGCATGCGCAGGAATCTCCCTTTCCACAGACGATCCGGCGTCGATTTGATACAGGTCTCGGAGATGATCCTGTTGTTGGCGTCCCGGATCGCATTGTTGATGTAGAGATATTTCTCGATCGGGGTGCCCTGCATTTCCGGATAATGCTGTTCGAACTCGGGAATCTTGGCGTTGAGGAAGCCATCGCTGATATTGATGCGGTCAGACCGCTGCACGACCTTCTGGAAAACCGGGGAAAATCCCATGACCGCGGTGTTGCCTGCCTTGTCGGTGGCGCTGACCCTGGCTTCGGTGATTCCCTCGGCGTCATAGGGCAGGGCGAAGTAGGCGATGTAGGTGTTCGGGCGCTCGGGGCCGACAGGATAGCCGGGATTGGCCTGACCGTTGATGGTGACGCCATGGGAACAGTCGGGTTCGGAGACTTTATAGATGGCGATACCGGTGCCGCCGGGAGAGATGTAGCGCTCACCGTGGAGCAGTTCGACCGCCGGCGGTTTGAGATCGAGGGTGATGTCCCTGGTCACCTTCGTGCCGTTGCCGGCCAGCAACCCACGGAACGAGAAGTCCCGCGCTTCGAGGGTAACCTCGATCTTTCCTTCCTTGAATCCGAGTTTCTGGGGTTCGAAGGTGACCTCCTCCTTTTCTTCGGCGGGACCGATCCTGCCGAGATAGCCGACTCGGGGATTTTCTTTCAGCGACAGTTGTTTCGTCGTCTCGCCCTGAACGGCGGTGAGGGTCACCTTGCGGATACCGCTTTTGCCATCGGTGACCGTATAACCTATTTTTGCCTGCTTTCCTATGTAGTTGGGTTCGTCGCTGAACGAGGCGACGGGCTTCTCTCCCTCAAAAAAGAGAAAGAAGGCGGCGGCGCCGGCAACGAGCAGGACGACAGAGAAAAAAACGACAATAAATTTTACGATGTTGTGGGAACCGCTGGTCTTCTTTTTCAGTCTTCTGGTTTTCATAATCTGGGAATTTCCTTGAAACAGATCTAATGGGAAATCGAAACACGATCAGCGCTGCCAGATGATCTCGTATTTTTCGATATGGAGGTCCTTCGCCGGGGTGATGACCAACCGCTTGGAGATTTCCTGCTCCAACTGGAGGATGGTCAATTCCTCTTCCTTCAGCAGCATATCGGCGATGCGTGGATGGACCCTGATGGTCACGGTGTTGCCGGAGGCCTTGGCCGCGTTGCGGCTGAGCTTCCGAAAAATATCGTAGCAGATCGTCCGCCGCGACTTCAACATCCCTTCGCCGGCGCAATAATGACAGGGCTCGCACATCATCTGGTGAAGGTTTTCACTGTTTCTCTTCCTGGTCATCTGGACCAGGCCGAACTCGGAGAGCTTGAGGATATTGATCCTGCTCTTGTCCTTCTTGACCGCCTCCTTGAAGGTGGTGAACAGTTCCTCGCGATGGAACTCATCCTCCATGTCGATGAAGTCGATGATGATAATCCCGCCGATGTTGCGCAAGCGCAGTTGGTAGGCGATTTCCTTGGCGGCCTCGATGTTGGTCTTGAAAATCGTCTCGTTGAGGTCGTTCTTGCCGACAAACCGACCGGTGTTGACGTCGATGACGGAGAGGGCCTCGGTGCTCTCGATGATGATATACCCGCCGGAACGGAGCCAGACCTTTTTCTCTATGGCCCGGTTGATTTCGACCTCGATGCCGTGGGCCTCGAACAGGGGGCTGTCGCCCTGGTAGAGTGATATCCTGTCCTGCAGTTGGGGGGCGAAGGCGCGGACGAAATGGAGCAGCTTTTCATGAGCGGCCTTGTCGTCGATGATCAGCCGGTCGACATCGTTGGTGAACAGGTCGCGGACGGAGCGGAGGGTGATGTCGAGGTCTTCGTAGACAAGGGCAGGGGACTTCGAGCTCCTGGCGAGATCCCTGATCTCGTCCCAGAGAAGCATCAGGAATTCCATGTCGGCCTCGAGTTCCTCCACTTTGGCGTGCTCGGCGACCGTTCTGACGATGAACCCAGTGCCCTGCGGCCTGATCTCCTCGATCTGTTCCTTGAGGATGGTGCGGATTTCCTCATTTTCGATTTTCCGCGACACCCCGATGTGATCGGTCAGGGGGATGAACACCAGGTTGCGGCAGGGCAGGGTGATATGGCATGTCAGTCGGGCGCCCTTGGTGCCGATCGGATCCTTGCTGACCTGGACCAGTACGTCTTGGCCTTCGGTGAGAAGATCCTCGATATTGGAGCCGTGCACTCTGCTGCTGATTTCACCGGGCACGGGCGACAATTCGTCAATGACCGGGAACGAGTCCCGGTCGAGCATCCGATTCTCGATATCCTTTTCGGTGATGTGCACATCATCGACGTAGAGAAATCCAGTGCGTTCGAGGCCAATGTCGACGAAGGCCGCCTGCATTCCCGGCAGGACGCGGACGACACGGCCGCGGTAGATATTGCCCTTGAGACCTTTTTCCATCGGTCGCTGCATGTGGAACTCGGTCAGGACACCATTTTCGACAAGGGCCAGACGAACTTCATAGCTCCTTGAATTTATGAGAATATCAATGCTCATTGGCTGGGTAAAGCATCTTTTATTTAAACTTCTTGAGAAGAAAGGTTATAATTTTGAACTTCTCAGTATACAGCATCTCATATCTGAATCGCCATAAATATTGAAGATATAATATATTATTAAAACTGATAATCGATGCAATCCCGTATTCTCCCCGTCTCGGTCATTGTCCCGACCTACAATCGTCGGGACTTGCTTTTACGAGCGCTGCGCTCGGTCAGCCGTCAATCGGTACGATGTGAAGAGGTTGTTGTGGTCGACGACGCATCGACCGATGGCAGCAGAGAGCTCGTCGAGTCCTGCTTCGACCGGGGTGCGACCCCCGCCATCCGCTGGTTCCGACTCCCGTCAAACCGGGGCCCGGCCGCAGCGCGGAATTTCGGGATACGGCAGGCCCGGTGCGAGACCATCGCCTTTCTCGACTCCGATGATCACTGGCAACCGCAGAAACTCGAACGTCAGGCGGGAACGATGGAACGTTTTCCAGAATATCTGATCAGCCACACCAGGGAAAGGTGGCTGCGGCGGGGGCATCGTATCAACCAGAAATACAGGCATATTCCTCGTCACGGAGATATCTTTTCCCATTGTCTCGAGCTCTGCGCAGTCGGGATGTCGACGGTCATGGTCCGCCGCGGGATCTTCGCCGCGATTGGTCTGCTCGATGAAGGAATGCGCTGCTGTGAGGATTATGATTTCTGGCTGCGGGTCAGCTGTCGATACCCCTTCCTTCTCGTCGATGAGGAGTTGACCATCAAGGAAGGCGGGAGGGAAGACCAGCTTTCCCATCAGCACCGGGTTGGGATGGACCGTCTGCGCATACACTCCCTGCTTCGGCTTCTGCAATCCGGTGCCCTCAACGGCGAACAGCAGAGGCAGACCCTGCAGCAGTTGCGGCAAAAATGCGAAATCTACGGCAAGGGCTGCCGCAAGCACGGTAAAGAACAGGAAGGCCGGCGGTACCTCGCCCTTGCCGCCATGATTTCCGCAGCGGACGATAAAGGATGGACGCTATGACTGCAAGCCGATCCTGGCAGGATCCATCCCGTTACATTCGGCATATCCACGTGGAGGCGGACTGTGTCGATCTGCCGGTGACCCGGGAGATTCTCGAACGGGCACAGCTGCCATGGTCGGTTGTCACCGGGCGTCAACTCGGCGTTGATCTAGCCGGCGATTATCCGTTCAGCCTGCATCAGGGCAAGCAGCATCTCTACCTCTGCCGCAACCGCGGGCAGTTTTTCAAACCGTGCCCGGGGACGAAGGAATACCTCTGCTGCAAATACGAGGTCCTCGGTACCGGCATGAACTGCCCGATGGACTGCGTCTACTGCATTCTCCAAGCCTATCTGAACACTCCTTGGATTACCCATTATGTCAATACCGATGACCTGCTGGCGGAACTGGACCAGGTCCTCGACGCCGATCCCGGGCGACTGCATCGCATCGGCACCGGCGAGTTCACCGATTCTCTTGCCCTCGACCGCCTGACCGGGCTGAGCGGGACCCTGGTCCGATATTTCGCCGGCAAACCGAATGCCGTCCTTGAATTGAAGACCAAGAGCGCCGTCGTTGACAACCTGGCGGCGCTGCATCATCACGGCCATACGGTCATTGCCTGGTCTTTGAACAGCCCCCGGGTCATGCAGCGGGAGGAGTTGCGCTCGGCGACCCTGGAGGAGCGGATCGATGCCGCCTGCCGCTGCGCCGGCTGGGGATACAAACTGGCCTTCCATTTCGATCCGATCATCGATCATCCCGGCTGGGAGGAAGGCTACGCCGAGACGATCCGGCTCCTGTTCTCCCGGGTGCCGGCGCAATCGATCGCCTGGATTTCCCTCGGCGCCCTGCGGTTTCTGCCGAAGCTGAAGGAGATCGGGATCGGCCGATTTCCCCAATCAAGAATGTATTTTCAGGAGTTCATCGATGGACTCGACGGCAAATGCCGCTATTACCGTAAGCACAGAGTCCGATTGTACCGCTATATTTATAATCAGCTCAGGCTCTATGCCGATCCTCGGACCTGTATCTATTTCTGCATGGAGAGCAGGGAAATATGGCGCGAGGTCATGGGCTTCGATCCCGAGGAGTTCGGCGGCATTGCCGCCATGCTCGACCGGACGGTTTTTGAAAATCACGACCGGCCGCAGTGATAGCCGTTGTTTTTCGCCGACCGACGGAAAACCGATAATCACTTGTCCTTTCGGAATTCCATCGTATACTGCACCTCGGAATATATGTCACAACATCATCAGTTAAGGAGAATACACCATGTTGAATAAAGTCATGCTCATCGGCAATCTCGGCAAGGATCCTGAGATCCGCTACACCCAGGCGGGGACAGCTGTCGCCACCTTCAACGTCGCCACGACCGAGCGGTTCAAGGGCAAAGATGGACAGACGCAGGACCAGACCGAGTGGCACCGAGTCGTTGCCTGGGCCCGTCTGGCCGAGATCTGCGGCGAATACCTCCACAAAGGATCGAAGGTCTATATCGAGGGGCGATTGCAGACGAGAAAATGGACCGACCAGAACGGCAACGACAAATACACGACCGAGATCGTCGCCAGGGAGATGAAAATGCTGAGTCCGCGCGGCGGCACCGACCAGGATTCGTATGGCGGCGGCTACCAGGAACCGCCTTTTCCTGATTCCCCTCCCGGCATGATGGGAACCGGTGAGGATGTCCCGTTCTGAGATGCGGCAAGGGCTCTGTCGAAAAAAGATGGGTTGAAATGAATGAGGACGGGGACGTTGCTTGAAGGCGGCCTCTTGACCGGAGGCCCGGTCATTCCTATTGTCATTGGATAAGACCGGCCTTCGGGGGCCGCCCTCCTGCAGCGGGCAGGATCCCCTTAATCATCATGTCTGATTGTTGAATTGCAATGGATTATTACGAAACACTCGGTGTCTCCAAAACGGCTAGTCCTGACGAAATAAAGAAAGTGTATCGGAAGCTGGCCTTGAAGTACCATCCTGACCGGAACAACGGCGACAAGTCCGCTGAAGAGCGGTTCAAGCAGATCAGCGAGGCCTACGCCGTGCTCTCCGACCCCGAGAAGAAACGGCAGTATGACACCTTCGGGTCGACCCAGTTCCATCAGCGGTACTCGCAGGAGGATATTTTCCGCAATTTCGACATCAATGAAATACTGCGGCAGTTCAACTTCGGTCGCGGCTCGCAGAATTTTCAGTCACACTCCAACATGGGCGGCGGGCACGGGACGTTTTCTTTTTTCGGCAATGACATGCGAGGAGGATGTGGATCGGGCGGTTGCGGTCAGCAGGTCAAAGGACAGGACCTGACCTATCAGATCACCGTCACCCTCGAGGATGTCATGCACGGGGCTGAGCGCAATATCACCCTGCGGACCAACGGCACCCCCCAGAACGTCAGCGTCAAAATCCCGAAGGGAATCGAGGCCGGCAAGAAACTGCGGCTCAAGGACAAGGGTGCGGCCTCGCCGACCGGAGGACCTTCGGGCGACCTGTTCCTGAAGGTGGAGATCGCCCCGCACGAGCGCTTCGTCCGCGAGGGCGACGATCTGGTGATCGAGAAGCTGGTCTCGTTCAGCGAGGCTTGCCTTGGAACCAAGGTCGAGGTCGAAACGATCGAAGGCAAGAACTTCGTCGTGACGATCCCGCCGGGTTCGGTCAATGAGTCGCGCCTGCGGTTGAAGGGACACGGGCTTCCCGTGGGACCGATCGGCGATCGCGGCGACCTCTATGTCAAGCTGGGAGTGGCGGTGCCGAAGGAATTGAACCAGGAACAGGAAGACCTCATCCGCGATCTCCAGAAGGTCGGACTGTAGGCTGATAGCGGCAAAAACGAAAGGCCTTTACCTAATCCACTCGCCGGGATTGGGTAAAGGCCTTTTTTGTTGGTACGGACAGATCTGTCAATCTGTCAATATCGCTGATCGGCAAAATTGAGCCAGCCGCCGGCGGCGACGAGGTCGCGATCGAGGCTGTTCAGTGTGAAGGTGCAGGACACCGGGGACTGGTCCGCCGCGTCGGAGACGGCTGTCATTGAGTTCTGCCGCAGATCGACCCTGACCTCGATATTGCCTTCCATCGCGAACAGCCGGTCCAGATCGTTCTTGCCCAATTCGATGGCGAGGATGCCGCAGTTGAACATGTTCTGCCTGAAGATCCGGGCAAAGCTGCCGGCGATGATGAGGTTGATATCGTTGACCTCGAAGGCCCAGACCGCATGTTCCCGCGATGAACCGCAGCCGAAGTTGTCGCGGGTGATCACGACCCTGGCGCTCTGCATCGCCGGCGATCGGTTGTCAAAGGACACGCCGTCGAGCAGCAGGTCTTCGAGGAGATGCGGCTTGAGTGCCGATTTGGTTATTTCGGTAAGGTATTTCGCCGGAATTATTTCGTCGGTATTGATATCGTTTCTGTCCAGAAAAATTGCTGGACCGCCGAATTCTTTCATTGTTTTCGCCTCTCTTGCAGTATCAAAGGAATGTCCGCGGATCGGTGATCGCCCCAGTGACGGCGGCGGCGGCGGCGGAGTAGGGGCTCATCAGGTGGACCATGCCACCCTTGCCCATCCGCCCGTTGAAGTTGCGGTTGGTCGTCGAGGCGCAGACCTCGCCCTCGGCCAGAACACCTGAACTCATGCCGAGACAGGCCCCGCAGGTGGGGTTGAGGACACAGAACCCGGCATCCATGAAAATCTTGATGATGCCCTCCTGTAGCGCCTCATTGAAGATCTTCGGCGTTGCCGGGGTGACGATGCCCCTGACCCCCGCCGCCAGCCGGCGGTCCTTGAGCAGCGCCGCGGCATCGCGCAGGTCTTCGATCCGGCCGTTGGTGCAGGAACCGATATAGACCTGGTCGATCGGGGTTCCGGCCATCTCACCGATATCCTTGACCTGATCGGGCTTGTAGCCGAAGGTGACCTGGGGGGGAAGATCGGTGACGTCGACCTGTATCGTCCCGGCATAGACGGCATCAGCATCGGAATGCCATCTGGTGAAATCGGCAACCGCGGCATCGATATCGGCATACTGGTCTTTGATGAAGGGCCACAGGTATTCGGCCGTCACCCGGTCGGGCAGGCAGATGCCGCAGGTGGCGCCGGCCTCGACCGCCATGTTGCAGATCGTCATGCGTGCCGCCATGCCCATCGCGTCGATCACCGGACCGACAAACTCGATGACCTTGTCGGTGGCGCCGTTGACGGTCAGTCGCTTGATGATCGCGAGGATGACGTCCTTGGCGGTGACGCCGGGCTGGAGTTTGCCGTCGATGGCAATCTTCAGCGTCTGCGGCAGGCGGAAGGAGCAGACGCCCTTGTATATGCCGACCTGAAGATCAGTGGTGCCGACCCCGGCGGCGAAGGCGCCGAAGGCGCCATGGGTGCAGGTATGGGAATCGCCCATGATGACAGTGTAGCCGGGGCGGACAAAACCCTTTTCCGGAAAGAGGGCGTGACAGACGCCGTTGGCGCCGACGTCGAAAAAGTCCTTGATGCCGTGCCGCCTGGCCCAGTCGCGCATGATCTTGCCCTGGGTCGCGGTCTTGGAGTCCTTGGCCGGGGTGACGTGATCGATGACCGCCTTGATCCTGTCAGGGTCAAAGACCTTGTCCATGCCCTTGGCCATCAGGTCCATGATGGCGATCGGGGTGGTGATCTCATGGCACATCACGACATCGAGATCGAGCACCATGTTTTCGGCGGAGGGGGTGTCTCGAAGGTGGGCCGCGAAAATTTTTTCAGCAATGGTCTTTCCCATTGATCAGCTCCAGAATGAAAATGATAGAAATGTATGCAGGATAGGTTGGATTTGCTTCTCGTGACGAACATGGTAGAATGGCTGCTGCCCCGGCAGTGTGCCAGCGCTGCCGGCATCGCCAAAGACTATATATTCTACTCGAAAAACAGCATGGTTGCGAGTCCTTAATTGTTCCGGCCGCCATGGATCTTCGCCGCCTTCAATCTTCCTTCGTTGAGGAGCCACCACCATGACCGCGCTTCGCCGCATCCTCCTGTCCGCGCTTCTTCTCCTCCTCCTGCCGCATACCGGTCAGGCGGCGCATGGCATCTCCCTCTCCGAGACCCTCAAATACCCGCCGGGCTTCACCCATGTCGACTATGTCGATCCGGACGCGCCGAAAGGCGGCAGGCTCATCCTCCACAGCATCGGCAGTTTCGATCAGATGAACCCTTTCATCCTCAAGGGAACGGCGCCGCTCGCCATCGACAGTCTGGTCTTCGAACCGCTCGCCGAGGGCAGCCTCGATGAACCGTTTGCCCAGTACGGCCTGATCGTCAAGGATATCGAGAAGGCCGCCGACAATCTTTCGGTGATCTTCACTCTCAACGACAAGGCTGAATTTTCCGACGGCAGTCCGGTCACCGTCGACGACATCGCCTTCTCGCTCGAAACACTGAAGAGCGACAAGGTCCACCCCTTCTATTCGTATTATTACAAAGACATCGTCGGCGCCGATATCGTTGACAAGCAGCGTATCAGGTTCCGGTTCGCCCAGAAAAACCGGGAACTGCTGATGATCGCCACCCAGATCCCGGTGCTTTCCAAGGCATACTACACGACCTACGGTTTCGGTGACGAGACCGGGAGCGGGGATATGCTCCGACCGCCGGTAGCCACCGGACCCTATACCATCGCCGCCGTCAATCCGGGCAAATCGATCACCTACAAGCGCAATCCCCGGTACTGGGGCCAGGATCACCCGATGCGTAAAGGGATGTTCAACTTCGACGAGATCACCGTCAAGTACTACAAAGACCCGGTCGTGGCGCTCGAGGCCTTCAAGGCCGGGGAATTCGATTTCATGATGGTCAATATCGCCAAACAGTGGGTGCGCGACATGCAGGGGGAAAAATTCGGCCCCGAGGGGATAGTCAAAAAGATCTATCCGCACTCGAACAACGCCGGAATGCAGGGTTTTCTGATGAATACCCGCCGGCCTTTTTTTGCCGACTACAGGGTCCGACAGGCGATGGGGCTGGCCTTTGATTTTGAATGGACCAACGCCTCGCTGTTTTTCGGCCAGTACACCCGCAGCACTTCGTACTTCAGCAACTCCTATCTGGCCGCGACGGGTTTACCGTCCACAGCCGAACTGGCGCTGCTCGACACGTTTCGCAACGATGTACCGCCGGAGGTGTTCACGACCCCGCTGCAGGCGCCGGTCGTGCAGGGCAAGGCCGGGCTGCGCGACAACCTGCGCCGGGCCAAAGACCTGCTGACGGAGGCCGGCTGGACCATCCGTGACGGCAAGCTGGTCAACGGCGAGGGCAAGGCGTTCAGTTTCGAGATCCTGCTGTCGTCGGCGACATTCGAACGGGTCATGGCCCCGTATGTGAAAAATCTTCAGAAACTCGGGATGGATGTGCGATATCGGACGATCGATCCCGCCCTTTATGAACAGCGGATGCAGAAGTTCGATTTCGACATGATCGTTCATGTCTATGGGCAATCGCAATCGCCGGGAAACGAGCAGCGCAATTTCTGGCATTCAGAATCCGCCAATCGCCCCGGATCGAGCAACTATGCCGGTATCTCCTCGCCAGTCGTCGATTTCCTGGTGGACAAGATCATCTACGCTCAATCCCAGGAAGAGCTGACCGTCGCCTGCAAGGCTCTTGACCGGGTTCTGTGGTACGGCTACTATCTCGTTCCGAACTGGTACATGGCCGGCCATCGGCTCAGTTATTATCAAAAATTTTCACAACCTGAGAAACATCCCTTGTATTACAATTATCTTCAACTCCTGATGACGTGGTGGAGCAAGACCGATAAATGACCGATACTGTTTATGATTACGCGACATTGTCTCGCTCGGGGACTGGCCGGGTTCTGCATGGGGGCTAAATAACTGTTTCTTGGTGAGAAATTGTTCTTTTCCCTTGACTACCGGAAATTCAATCTGATAAAAATGAAACAGGTTCTCCGAAGCCGGGAGAGATGTACTGCGGGGAGGTGCACGTTTTTTCATTGACAGGAGCATGTTTCTTGTCGCTACGCTGGAGGTTGGTTGGTATGTCTGAACGTGTTCAAGGAAAGGTCAAATGGTTCAACGCGAGCAAGGGATACGGATTTTTGGAAAGACCTGATGGAGAGGCCGATGTTTTCGTCCACTTCAGCGCCATCCAGGGAGAAGGGTTCAGGAGTCTTGAAGAAGGTCAGGCCGTAGAGTTTTCCGTGACCAAAACGGACAAGGGACTGCAAGCCGAGAATGTGGTCAAGCTGAGCTGACCGCAGGAACGTGAATTGTCACAACCCGACCGACAGTCAGCTGTTGGTCGGGTTTTTTTATGGAATCGGAAACAGGCTGTCAACTGCCCGGGATGGACAAGGGTGATGGCGTGAGCGACATGGGCGGACAGATCAGCATCTATTTGAAGAACCTGGAAGAAACACGATTATTCGGCTGTGAATTGGGGAAATTGGCACTCCCAGGCGACGTGATCTGTCTCGACGGCGACCTCGGGGCGGGGAAAACGACCTTGACCCAGGCTATCGCCCAGGGCCTGCAGGTGCCGGATTCCGAGTACGTGACCAGTCCCTCCTTCGCCGTTCTGCATCAATATCCAGGCCGCATTCCCCTCTACCATATGGACTTTTACCGCCTGCACGATGCCGCGGAGATACTCGATCTCGGCCTCGATGAGTACTTTTCCCTGTCTGGGTTGACGGTGATCGAATGGCCGATCCGGGCGGCCGGGATTCTGCCGGCCCATCGTCTGGACCTGACGCTTGAAAATCCGGGCGACGACAGCCGGATCATCCGCTGCACCTGCCCGCCCGAATGGGAAGCGCGACTTGCCGTGCTGTTCAGCCAACATCCCGGTCTTCTGCCTGCATCAACTCCGGAGCACTGACGTTGGAACGGCTGCCCCCGACGGTCGCTTCCCTCCTCGTTTTCGCTTGACGCCGGCAAGGAAACTGCTATGCTGCAGGGCCGCGCGTGCCACCAATCAGACCACCGTTTTCTTGCCGATAAACATCATAATTCATATAGATAAATGAAAAAATCAAACATAGTTCTCAAGGATTGTCCAAAGACCTTCACGGTCGATCAGGACAAGGCGATCCGGCCTGAGGATACGCTCGCCAGATTTTATGCCCAGGTCAACAAACTTGACTGCGTCATCGTCAACGAAGTGAAGAGGATCGACAACGGCCGGCTCGACATCCCCGTCTATTTCAGCATCTGCGGCGAGGCGGCAAGCAGGCTCACCGGAACCAGGAAACAGATGGGCAAAGGTGCGCATCCGGTGCAGGCCGAGGCTTCGGCCTGCATGGAACTGGCCGAGCGTTTTTCGTTCTTCGCGTTCAAAAACAACGCCGAACATTTCATCACCGGTGATTACAAGACGATGCGGGAGCAGGGCTATCCACTGCTGGATATCCGGCTGCTGCTGAAATCGGTCCATGACGAGAAAACGACGACGGCGCAACTGGAGTCGCTGCTGGAAAATATCCCGATGCAATGGACCTGGGCCACCAACATGACCAGGGGAGAGGAGGTGCTGGTCCCGTTTTCCTGGTTTTTCGCGATCAACGAGTTCAACGGACCATCGGCCGGCAACACCTGCGAGGAGGCTGCCCTGCAAGGGGTCTGCGAGATTGTCGAGCGTCACGTCTGTTCCCGTATAAATCGTGAACAGATAGCGACGCCGGCCATCGATCCCGATTCGGTGCAGGATCCGGTCGCCAGGGAACTGCTGGCAAAATTCGCCCGCAACGGCATCGAGCTCTACCTCCACGATTTTTCCCTTGATACCGGTATCTGTACGGTCGGGGCGCTGGCGATCGACCGCTCGACCTTCCCGGAAAAAAGCGAGATCGTCTATACCGCCGGGACCACCCCGAATCCGGAAAAATCGCTGATTCGGGCGGTGACCGAGATCGCCCAGCTGGCCGGCGACTTCAACAGCGGCTCGAACTACGTCGCCTCCGGCCTTCCGAAACCGCTCGACATGAAAGAGGTGGCATACCTGACGCAATCGACCGCAAAGATCAGCATCGAAGAGATGGTCGATCTTTCCGACGACAATATCCGGGTCGAGGTTGAGCGTTGCGTCGCCGCCCTCAAAAATATCGGCATGGAGGTCTATATGATCGATGTCCGCCATGAACAGCTGGATATCCCGGCATTGTACACGATCGTTCCCGGCGCCCATTTCCGCGAACGATCGATGATTCGGGATGCCGGACTGTTCTCGGCCAAACTGGTCGAAGAACTGATCAGCGATCCCTCCCGCAAGGAAATGAAGTTCCGGCAGATGGAGGAACAGCTGCCCGGCGCCTATTATCTTTCATTTTACCGGGGAAAAAACGCCGTTGATGCCGGAAATTTTGAGGCGGCGATCAGCTATTTCGATCGCGCCCTGGCCCTCGAACCGGAAGCGGAGGATCTGCCGTATATCTTTTCCTACAAGGGCAGTTGCCTGAAGGAATTGGGAAAATACGAAGAGGCGATCGCCGTCCTGGGCCAGGGACTGGCCGAGGACGAGGAACGACCGGATATCCACAACCTGATCGGGGTCTGCATGTTCAAGCAGGAGCGATACGACGAGGCCATCGGCCATTTCAAGCGCGCCGTTGCCCTCAACCCCGCCTCCGGCATTGATTATGCCAATATCGGGGTCAACTACAACCGGCTGGGAGAGCGGGAGCAGGCGATCCATTTCTTTACCATCGCCTTGACCATCGACCCCTCGCTTCATTTCGCTCAGGAACAGCTGGCCGGGTTGCTGGAAAGCGATGGACAGTGACCGTCCGCCCTCGGACGACCTGGGGAAATCGTTGTCAACTGTCCCCGTCTCCGATTGCAGTGGCGGGAGGGATGGTCTGTCGCGCCCGTTGCCAGGATTCCCGGGCCGGGATGCCGGTCAACGCCCTGCTGTCAGGCCGGAATCAGGCAGGCCAGCCCTGCCTCGAGGCTGTCAAAGACGAGAACCTTGTTGACGTGTTCCTGATCAGGTTCTCCCGGGAATTCCTTGCCGCCGCCTGATTCGTTGATTACTCCGAAGCGTTTGAGGATATCCTCGACGGCCGGTTGCAGATTGCAGAGGCAGAGGAGGCGGATATTCCGGTCCATGATGATCGACCCGAATATGCCGATGAGAGTGGAGTTGATTCTGTTGAACCGGGCAAGATCGACAAAAAGATAGGTGTCAAGATCGCTCTCCTGCCGTCTGCTGCTGGCGATGAAATCGATCAGGGTGCTCTTCATTGTCTCGAGGCCGTCCTTGATAGCCTCGAGTTTCACCACTTTGACAATACATACTCTTCCATTGCTGATTTTGATCTCGGCCATTTCCCCCCCTTGTTTCTGAACAACAAATCTCCGATTGTTCTCCTTCCACTTCAAGCTGTATCATGATCCCACCGAAGGGGATTGAATCGAATCGGCAACGCTGTGTGCAGTTCATCGCCATACTGTCATGCACTGTCCTTCGCTTCCCTGGTGCGTTTGCCTCCATCCCGTGCAGAGACGATATCATGCCGTGGAAAAGACCATCACGGATGATTTGAGACGCGATCGAACCGGGACAGAGACCGCATACGACTATCCTGCCTGGTTTTATTGAGCATGTATTCCTGAAAATAGCAAGCCGTGAAGTGGTCGACCATCGTAACGACCCGCCATCGCTTTGAGCCGATCGACGCAGGACAACAAGTGGCGATGCCGTTAATTGACGTTTGCCTTCAATTCCGCTCTGTGCTATCCTCGTCGTTCTGGTGTGGTTGTCAACCGGTTTTCAGTCGTATCCATACTGTGACAGAATGAAAATATCAATTTTTTCGGTATCTTCCGGAGGCGGGATGCTGGCGGCGCATCTCACCGCCGCCCTTGGTGACGAGGCCTGCCGCCATCCCGAAAAAGCGACGCTGGAGATCCTGCGCCAGGCCTTTGTTTGTGCCGATGCCCTGGTCTGCATCATGGCCGCCGGCATCGTGGTGCGGGCCATCGGCCCGATCTGCCGGGACAAATGGGTTGACCCCTGTGTCATCGTAGTCGACGAGCGCGGGGAGTACGTCATCAGCCTGCTCTCGGGCCATCATGGCGGCGGCAACGACCTGGCAAGGCGGATCGCCGCGATCACCGGCGGCCAGGCGGTGATTACGACTGCCTCCGACGTCCTCGGCCGGACGGCGGTCGATCTGTGGGCGGAACGCAACGGCCTCCTGGTTCGTTCACAGCGGAAAAAATTGACGACGGTCGCCGCCCGGCTGGTCAACCATGGCGTGATCAATTTTTTCTCCAATTGCCGGTGCACAGAGGTGCCGAAAGATTTCCATGTCGTCGACAATCCGGCCGAGGCCGATATTGTGCTGACCTGCAACGAACACCTCCCCGCCGGCGCCCTCTGTTTCTCCCCTCGCAATCTCGTCGTCGGCATTGGTTGCAACCGGGGAACGTCGGTGGAGGAGATCGGTGCGGCGGTGACTCAGACCTGCCGGCAGCACGACCTGCACGAGGGATCGATCGGAGGGGTAGCGACCATCGACGCCAAGATCGGGGAAGAGGGATTGGTGCGCTTTGCAGCGCGTAACGGGCTGCCTTTACACTGTTTTTCCAAGGAGCGGCTCAACCGGATTCCGGGAATCAGCGAATCCGTCCATGCCCTGGCCGCAGTCGGGGCGAAAGGGGTGGCTGAACCGGCGGCGATGCTCGCCGCGGCAAGCGGGGAAGTTCCCGGACAATTGATCGTGGGGAAGATGAAATGGAGCAATGTCACGACGGCCGTAGCGGTCAGAAAGATAGAATGCATGGGATGATAACTGTCGTCGGCACCGGCCCCGGCAGTACCGATCATATTACACCGGCGGCACTCAGGAGCATCTGTGAAGCGGATGTCGTCATCGGCTACAGCACCTACCTCGATCTGCTGCCCGATCTCCTCGTCGGCAAGGAGGTTATCTCCTCGTCGATGATGCAGGAGGTCAACCGCTGCAGGGCGGCCTTCGATGAGGCCGAAAAGGGCCGCCGGGTGGTCATGGTCTCCGGCGGTGATCCGGGAATCTATGCCATGGCCGGGCTGATTTTCGAGATTGCCGCCGAAAGAAATTCTTCGATCGAAATCGAAGTCGTTCCCGGCATCGCCGCCGTCAACAGTTGCGCCGCCCGTCTCGGGGCGCCGCTGATGCATGATTTCGCCACCGTCAGCCTTTCCGATCTGCTGACTCCCTGGGAGACCATCGAACGACGGCTGCATGCCGTGGCGGCCGCCGATTTCGTCATCGCCATCTACAACCCGAAATCGAAAAAGCGGGCCGAACATATCGCCCTGGCGCGGGACATCCTGCTCCAATACAGGAATCCCGAAACGCCGGTCGGCATCGTCAAGGCCGCCACCCGCAGCGACGAACGGATCATTCTCTCTGACCTTGGGCATATGCTTGACGCCGAGATCACGATGCAGACGACGATTATCGTCGGCAACAGCCTGACCTTCACCTGGCACGGCAAGATGATCACGCCGCGGGGCTACAGAGGAAAGTACAGGTTGGGCGAAGAACAGCCGAAATCAGAATGACGATGAGGCAACGGCTCTATCTGCTGCGTCATGGCAGCACCGGCGCCGGCAACCGTTATATCGGCTCGACCGACCTGCCGCTGAGCCCGGAAGGGGTGGCCGACCTGGAAGGCGCGGCTGACCTGCTGCAGCGGCAGGAACTCGATGCCGTGTTCTGCAGCCCGATGCGGCGGTGCCGGCAGACTCTTGACCGCCTCGGTCTTCACCTCCGGCCGGAAATCGTCGACGACCTGCGCGAGATCGATTTCGGCCGCTGGGAGGGCCTGAGCTTTGCCGAGATCTGCGCCACGGACGGCGATCTGGTCGATCGCTGGGCGCAAGGAGAAAAGGATTTCGCCTTTCCGGAGGGAGAATCGCTCCGGGGTTTTCTCCTCCGGATCGACAGGATCCGCTTGATGCTGACGACAATGCCGGCCCGGCGGCCGCTGCTGGTGACCCACGGCGGCATCATCCGCCATCTGGTCTGTGCCTGTCTCGGCATCGAGCCGGAAAAATCGCTGCTGTTCGCGGTTAAGCCCGGCCGCTGCACCGTCATCGACCTCCACTCGGCCGGCGGCGTACTTGCCGGAATGAACCTGGGAGAGCGCTGATGGGGACCTTGATTCTGGTCACCGGCGGGGCAAGGAGCGGCAAGAGTTCCTATGCCCTGGCGCGGGCCGAGGCGGTGTCGACAATCCGGCACTTTCTGGCCACCTGCCCGGTTACCGACACCGAGATGGGACAACGTATCGACCGCCACCGCCGGGAGAGGGAAGGGCGCGGCTGGACCAGCTGCGAGGAGGAAATCGCCCTCGTTTCCCGCATCGCCGCCCTCCAAGGCCCGGGGGTCGTCCTCGTCGACTGCCTGACCCTGTGGGTCAACAATCTGCTGTTCCAGGCCGACCGCCACGACGAGGTTTTCGACGAACAGGCGCTGCGACGGGAGATCGGCCAGTTGCTGGCAGCGATCAGCGGATATCCGGGAACGGTCATCGTCGTCAGCAACGAAGTCGGCATGGGGATCGTCCCCGACAATCAACTCGCCCGCCACTACCGGGATCTCGTCGGCACCTGCAACCGGCTGATCGCCGCCGCCGCCGACGAGGTCGTGCTGGTCAGCTGCGGTCTGCCGCTGTTTCTGAAAACGGCGCGACCGGGCGGGATTTAAATATATTAAAGACAACAGGAAACAACGATGGGAGCTCTGGAGAGAACGCTGAAGGATATTTTTCCGCAGGATACCGATTACCGGGTAAAGGCCAAGGCCCGCCTCGACCAGCTGGCCTTGCCGCACTGGGCCCTGGGCGATCTGATGGACCTGGCGATCGACCTTGCTGGCATGACCCGGTCGCTGACGCCGCCGGTCGGCCGCAAGGCGATCGTGACGATGGCCGGCGACCACGGGGTGACGGTCGAGGGGGTGAGCAAGTTTCCCAGGGAGGTGACGCCGCAGATGGTCGTCAACTTCGTCAACGGCGGGGCCGGCATCAACGCCCTCGCCCGCCAGGCCGGGGCCAGCGTCTTCGTCGTCGACATGGGGGTCGATGCCGATCTGCG
Source organism: Desulfoprunum benzoelyticum (assembly GCF_014201505.1). GTDB lineage: Bacteria > Desulfobacterota > Desulfobulbia > Desulfobulbales > Desulfocapsaceae > Desulfoprunum > Desulfoprunum benzoelyticum. The sequence goes on from NZ_JACHEO010000001.1 coordinate 187,997, forward strand.
TAACCTTGCCGATGCCGGCAAGATTATCAACAAGAAGGTCGGCATGGGAACCGCCAATATCGCCGCCGGTCCGGCGATGAGCCCGGCGATGGCCCGGCGGGCGGTCGAATCGGGCATCGATGTGGCCGAGATGCTGGCCGACGACTACGATATCTTCGGCACCGGCGATATGGGGATCGGCAACACGACGCCGTCCACCGCCATCGCCGCCGTCTGCACCGGCCGCTCGGCCGAGGAACTGACCGGCCGGGGAACCGGGCTCGACGACGGCCAGTTGCAGCAAAAGGTCAAGATCATCGAGCGGATCCTCGCGGTCAACCAGCCTGATCCCAAAGACGGCCTCGATATCCTCGCCAAGGTCGGCGGATTCGAGATCGGCGGCATCGCCGGCCTGATCATCGGCGCCGCCGCTCGACGCAAGCCGGTCCTCATCGACGGTTTCATCTCCACCGCCGGGGCCCTCATCGCCTACAAGATCGAACCGTTTGTCCGCGATTATCTGATCTTCGCCCATCGTTCGGTCGAGCGCGGCCATCGCTACATGCAGGAGATGCTCGGCTGCAAACAGCCGCTGCTCGATCTCAACTTCCGTCTCGGCGAGGGAACCGGGGCGGCGGTGGCGATGAATCTGGTCGAGGGCGCCGTCGCCATCCTCACCGAGGTGGCGACCTTCGCCGAAGCGGCCGTCGCCGCCGCCGACAAGTAAACCGTAATCGGGAAATCCTCCGATGCTGACAACTCCTCCTCTGCTGGCCCCGCTGCTGGCGGCACTGCGATTTCTGACGGTGTTGCCGATCCGCCGGGGCGCCGAATTCGACGGCCTGCATTTCCAGGCCGGGTTATTTTTCTTCCCACTGATCGGCCTGGGGATCGGTGGTGTCGCGCTGATGGTGGCTGCGCTGCTCGGTTGGATCCTGCCGCCGTCACTGACCGCCCTGACCGGGATGGTCGTGCTGGCGGCGATTTCCGGCTGCCTCCATCTCGACGGCCTGGCCGACAGCGCCGACGGCATGCTCAGCAGCCGGGCCCGGGCGGAAAAACTGGTCATCATGCGCGACAGCCGGACCGGGGCGATGGGAGTGATCGCCATCGTCATCATCCTGCTCGGCAAATATGCCGCCCTCAGCACCGCACCCCCGGCGCAGCTGGGCGTGCTGTTGCTGCTGATGCCGCTGGCCGGCCGCTGCGCCATTGTCCTGACGATGGCGCAGTTGCCCTATGCCCGGCCGGAAGGGGGACTGGGCACCCTGTTCTATTCGCCCGACACCCGCCAGGCGGCGCTGCTGGCGGCGGCGCTGTGGCTGGTGGTGGTGATCGTCGTGGTTCCGCTGGCGGGACTCGGTTTACCGGCGCTGCTGGCGACGCTCGTGGTTCCGGCCGGAACTGTGCTGCTGTTTGCGGCCTGGTGCCGCCGCAGCCTTGGCGGCGCCACCGGCGACACGCTCGGGGCGGTGTGTGAATTAAGCGAACTGATGGCTGCCGTGGCGTTGACCGTCGGCAGTTGAGCGCTCCGGTGACTCGCCCGGAACGCAAGATACAACGGCTGAAATATGTCGGAGAGGAGGGTGAGGATGAGCAACGTCGCCGATAACTGCCTATTGACCGGATCAGGACACGGCGGCAACGTCCATGCCTTCCGCCGCCGGGTGCAGGCCGCCGGGATCATCGACTTCAGCGCCAATATCAATCCGCTGGGGCCGCCGGAATGGCTGCGCGGGGTGATCAGCCGCAGCGTCGAGGACCTGGGCCACTATCCCGATCCCGAATGCCACGATCTCGTCGCCGCCATTGCCGATCGCGGCGGCTATCCGCTCTCGTCGATCGTGGTCGCCAACGGCTCGACCGAACTGCTCTATCTGCTGAGCCGCATCCTGCTCAACAGCCGGGTGCTGATCCCGGTTCCGGCCTACATCGACTATGCCCGGGCGGCCCGACTCGCCGGTAAGCCGGTCGAGACCGTGGCGATGCGCGAGGAGGGCGGCTTCCGCCTCGATCCGGACCTCATCGCCGCGCGGATCCAGCCGGAAGACCTGGTGATCATCGGCAGCCCCAACAACCCGACCGGGGCGATGCTGCCGGCCGCCGCCATCCTCGACCTGGCCGATGAATTCCCGGACTCCGATTTCCTGGTCGACGAGGCCTTCCTCGACTTCGTCCCGGACGGCATATCGGTGGGCGGCTCGCGCGACAACATCTCTACCCTCAATTCATTGACCAAGTTTTATGCCATTCCCGGCCTCCGCCTCGGCTTCGGGGTGTTTCACGAGACGGTGGCGGATGCGCTGCGCGAACTCCTGCCGCCCTGGACCGTCAACACCCTGGCCCAGGCCGTCGGCGCCCGGGCCCTGCGGGACCGGGAGTACCAGGAACACTCGCGGACCGCCTGCCTCGCCTTGCGGGAGAGTCTGGCCCGGGGTCTTGCCGGCTTCAACCAGATCCAGGTCTTTGCCGGCGCCGCCAACTATCTCTTCCTCCGTCTGACTGGATCGACCACTGCGGTTCAGCTCGCCGGGGCGCTGGCGGACAAGGGCATCCTGATCCGTCGCTGCGACAACTATGCCGGCCTCGATTCGAGCTACGCCCGGGTCGCCGTCCGGACCGAAGAGGAAAACGCCCGGCTTGTCGCCGCCATCGGCGAGATCCTGGAACCCGGGACCGCCCGGCCGCGGCCACAGCGGAAGACCGCCGCCCTGATGTTCCAGGGAACCTCGTCGAACGCCGGCAAATCGGTGCTGACCGCCGCCCTGTGCCGGATCCTGCTGCAGGACGGGGTGCGGGTGGCGCCGTTCAAGGCCCAGAACATGTCGCTCAACTCCTTCGTCACCCTGCAGGGCGAGGAAATGGGCCGGGCCCAGGTGGTGCAGGCCCAGGCCGCCCGCCTCGATCCCGATGTGCGGATGAATCCGATCCTGCTCAAGCCCAGTTCCGACACCGGCAGCCAGGTCATCGTCCGCGGGAAGCCGGTGCGCAACATGTCGGTCGGGCAGTACCACGCCTACAAGGACCAGGCCTGGGCGGCGGCCACCGCCTGCTACGACAGCCTGGCTGCTGAGTACCAGGTCATCATCCTCGAGGGCGCCGGCTCGCCGGGCGAGGTCAACCTCAAGCGCCACGATATCGTCAACATGCGGATGGCCCGGTATGCCGGCAGCCCGGTGCTGCTGGTCGGCGACATCGATCGCGGCGGGATTTACGCCTCCTTCGTCGGCACCATGGAAGTCCTGGCGGAGTGGGAGCGGCGGCTGGTCGCCGGTTTCGTCGTCAACCGCTTCCGCGGCCAGTCCTCGCTGCTGGCCGCGGCCCACGACTATGTCGCCGCCCACACCGGCCGCGAGGTCTTCGGCGTCGTGCCTTATTTTCACGATCTCGATCTGCCCGAGGAGGACTCGGTGTCGTTCAAGGAGGGGATCTACCGGCGGCCGCAACCGGGACAGCCGCATGTCGACATCGCCGTCGTCAGTCTGCCGCATATCTCCAATTTCACCGATGTCGAACCATTCCTGGCCGAGCCCGATGTCCACCTGCGGGTCGTGTCCCGGGTCGATGACCTCGGCACCCCCGACGCCCTGATCCTGCCGGGATCGAAGAACGTCATGAGTGATCTCCGCTTCCTGCACGATTCCGGCTTTGCCGCCAGGATCGCCGGGTTGGCCGGCCGAGGCTGCACCATTGTCGGCATCTGCGGCGGCTACCAACTCCTCGGCCGCGAGATCGCCGACCCGCTGGGGCTGGAATCGCCGGCCGGGAAGACGGCGGCCGGCCTCGGCCTCCTCGATATCGCCACCGAATTGAAGGGGGACAAGACCCTGCTGCGGCGGACCGGGATCCATATCGCCTCGACGCTGCCGGTTGCCGGCTACGAGATCCATCACGGCATCTCGACCGGACCGCTGCCGCCGGCGCTGCGGTTTGCCGACGGCAGCGGCTGCGGGGCGACGGCCGGTGCCGGCCGGATCTGGGGCTGCTACCTGCACGGGATCTTCGACGAGGACCGTTTCCGCCGCCATTTCATCGACGGCCTGCTGACTCACAAAGGACTGCCGGCGAAGCAGATCATCCTTGCCCCCTACAATCTCGAGGCGGCCTTTGACCGGCTGGCGGCCCGGGTCCGCGCCAGTCTCGACATGGACCGGATCTACGCCCTGTTGCGCTTGTAGCCCCTCAACCAATGCGATTTCAATCACGATGTATACCCTCCAGGTTCTGACCGCCATTGCCGCCGATTTTCTGTTCGGCGATCCGCGCTTCCTGCCCCACCCGGTGCGGTTGATCGGCCGGTTGTGCACTTTTTCTGAAAAGCAAACCCGCTCGTCAATTACTAGTCCAGCCACCGCCGGGACCCTGACGACTGCCGCGGTCCTGCTGGCCACCGGACTGACGCTGATGCTGGCGCTGTGGGCCTGCGCCGCTGTCTCGCCGCTGCTGGCCGATATCGTCGCGGTCATCCTGCTCTACACCACGGTCGCCGCCCATGACCTGGCGAGCCACAGCCGCGCTGTTTATCGCCGCCTGATCGTCGACGATCTCGACGGGGCGCGGCAGGCGGTGGCGATGATCGTCGGTCGCGACACGACCCGGCTCGACCGCCAGGGAATCTGCCGGGCGGCGATCGAGACGGTAGCGGAGAATACGGTCGACGGGGTCACCGCGCCGTTGTTCTGGGGAATCGGCTTCAGCCTGCTGGCGCTACCGATCGGCGCCGATCCCATCGCCCTGACCGCGCTCGGGGCGATGCTGTATAAGGCGATCAACACCATGGACTCGATGTTCGGCTACAAAAACGAGAGGTACCTTGAGTTCGGCCGGACCGCGGCCCGGCTCGACGATCTCGCCAATTTTCTGCCGGCCCGGCTGACCCCGGTCTTTCTGATCTTCGCCGCCGCCATCCAGCGGCTGGACTGGCGGGCGGCGGCCCGGATCTGCCGCCGTGACCGGCTGCGCCATGCCAGTCCCAACTCCGGCCATCCCGAGGCGACAGTGGCCGGGGCGCTCGGCGTCCGCCTCGGTGGGCCGTCGGTCTACTTCGGCACGATCATCGACAAGCCCTGGCTCGGCGACGAGCGGCGGGCCATCGACGCCGAAGACATCCTCCGCACCAACCGGCTGATGTACCTCGGCGCCCTGCTGTTTGTCATTTTCCTGCTGGGATGCAGGGCAGTTGTGATGGAGGGGTAAATGAAAGAGCGATCGGCCTTTGTCATCGCCGCCACCAAGAGCGGCTCCGGCAAGACCCTGCTGGCGCTCGGGCTGCTGGCCGCCCTGGTCCGACGCGGGCTGGCGGTTCAACCGTTCAAGTGCGGCCCGGACTTCATCGATCCGACCCTGCACAAGATGGTGGCGAACCGGATGTCGCACAATCTCGATCTGTTCATGATGGGGGAGGAATGCTGCCGCCGGATCTTCGCCCGGGCCGAGGCTGAGGCCGACGTCCGCATCGTCGAAGGGGTCATGGGGCTGTTCGACGGCGGCGTGGCCAGTACCGCCGCCCTGGCCCGGGTCCTCGACCTGCCGGTGCTGCTGGTCGTCGACGCCCGCTCGGCGGCCGAGAGCGTGGCCGCCGTGGTCAAGGGCTTCGAGGTCTACGATCCGCAGATCCGTCTGTGCGGGGTCGTGCTCAACCAGACCGGGTCAGCGCGGCATGTCGAGCTGATCCGCGGGGCCCTGGCCCAATCCTGCGCCACCCCGTTGCTCGGCGCCTTTCCGCGCGAGCAGCAGTTCGCGATGCCGGAGCGTCATCTCGGCCTGCACATGGGCGAGGAGAATCCGTTGTCGGCGGGGCAGCTTGCTCGGCTGGCGGCGGCGGTCGAGAACCATATCGACATCCCGGCGCTGCTGGCCGCGACCGTCCGTCCGCTGCAGCCACCCAGCCAGGTTCCGCCCCCGGTCCGCCCCGTCCAGCCGCGGCTGCGCCTGGCGGTCGCCCGCGATGCCGCCTTCTGCTTTTACTACCAGGAAAATCTGGCGCTGCTGGCCGCCGCCGGCTTCGATATCGTGCCCTTCAGCCCGCTGTCCGACCTGACACTGCCGCCGGCTATAGCCGCCGTCTATATCGGCGGCGGCTATCCCGAGCTGCACGCGGCGGCGTTGACAGCCAACGAGTCGATGCGGACGGCGCTTCGGCAGTGGGCAGAGAAGGGCGGTCTACTTTACTGCGAGTGCGGCGGTCTGATGTACATGGCCGAAGAGTTGACCGACACCGAGGGTCGGGTGCATCCGATGGTCGGGGTCTTTGCGCTGCAGATGGCCATGCGGCCACGCTTCAGCCGGCTCGGCTACCGCCGGGTGCGTTTGCGGCGCGACTGTTTTCTCGGCCGGCAGGGCGATGAGCTCTACGGCCACGAATTCCACTATTCGGAACCGGCCGGGAAGGCCCCGGCAATCGAATGCCTCTACGATCTCGACGACGGCCGGCAGGAGGGGTACACCCGGCACAACGCCATCGGCAGTTACGTCCACCTCCACTTCGGCAGAACGACAGGCAGTGTGGACCATTTTTTTCGCCATGCGCTCAGCATGCAGACCAGAAGGGAGGAAAGGGAATGATTCAGGATATACGACCGGAAGACATCGAGCGGGAGAGCTTCCGCATCATCGAAGAGGAGTTTTTCGCCCGCACCGGCCGCCACCCCGTGGACTTCGACGCCCGGGAATTCGCCATTCTCCAGCGGGTGATCCACGCCACCGGTGATTTTTCCCTGACCGACAGCATCCGCTTCCACCCGCAGGCGATCGACCGGGGTCTCGCCGCCATCCGTGGCGGCCGCAACCTCTACGCCGATGTCGGAATGGTGGCGGCGGGGATCGGCAGCAAACTGCAGAGCGCCTTCTGCGGCCGGGTGCTCTGCCGTGTCGGCGACGCGGAGGTGGCACGACGGGCCCGCGAGACCGGCCGGACCCGGTCCGAGACCGCCCTGGAGATGGCAAGCGGCGACAACGTCGGCATCGTCGCCGTCGGCAACGCCCCGACGGCCCTGCTGGCCGCCATCGACCTGGTGCGGCAAGGGACCTTCGCCCCCGACCTGATCGTCGGCGTCCCGGTCGGTTTCGTCAACGCCGCCGAATCGAAGGAGCTGCTGGTGGCCGCCGGCATCCCGGCGATCACCGTCCTCGGCCGGCGGGGCGGCAGCCCGATCGCCGCCGCCATCGTCAACGCCCTGTTGAAGATGGCCTGACGAACGGCCGCGCCGGTCCTTGACTTTTTGCCGGCGTGATGCTACTGATGAGCCGGTTTTTCACTACTCACCCATTGCCGAGAGGATACCCGTATGGAACGAACATTTGCGATCATCAAACCGGACGCCTTCGCCGCCGGTCATGCCGGAAAGATTCTGAGCCGGATCTATGAGGAAGGCTTCACCGTCGTCGGCCTGAAGAAGCTCTACCTGAGCAAGATCGAGGCCGAGGGCTTCTATGACGTCCACAGGAACCGGCCGTTCTTCGGCGAGCTGACCGATTTCATGAGCAGCGGCCCCTGCATCGTCATGGTCCTCCAGGCCGAGGGCGCGATCAAGAAGTGGCGGGACCTGATGGGCGCCACCAATCCGGCCGAGGCCGCCGAAGGGACGCTGCGCCGCCAGTTCGGTTCCTCCGTCGGCGAGAACGCCACCCACGGCTCGGACGCCCCCGAGACCGCCGCCTTCGAGATCGGCTACTTCTTCTCCGGCCTCGAACTGCTGTAATCCTCCCTGTACCCTGTCGTTCCGTCCCGTGATGGGGGCGGAACGGCGGCTCCCGTTTCTCCCGCCCCATCTCTTCCCCCTTGTGCCCGGTGCGACACCGGCATTTCGTCCGGGCGATCCATGCCGGATGCAAAAATGTATATTGACAAATCCTGTTGTACATGTACATTTACAGCAAATGTCCATATACATTGGAGGAGCGATGGAGCTGAGCGGAACCCAGAAACGGCTGTACGATTATCTCGCCGAGCGCCTTGCCCGGAACGGCAAGGCCCCGAGCCTGCGGCAGACCGCCGCCGACCTGGGGGTCAGCCACACGGCGATAGCCCAGCTGCTCGGGCAACTGGAGAAGAAGGGGGCGGTCGAGCGCGACGGCCGCTACAGCCGGTCGCTCCGCCTCGTTACCGGCAACGATCGCCGGCAACAAGGCGACCGCAGCCGGGAACTGCCGATCATCGGTCAGATTGCCGCCGGCCTGCCGATGTACGCCCAGCAGGAATGGGACGGCTCGGTGGTCGTCGATCGCCGCCTGTTCCCCGGCGACAACCTCTTCTGTCTCCGGGTCAGGGGCGAGTCGATGCAGGGCGCCGGCATCCTCCACGGCGACCTGGCGATCTGCGAGCCCCGCCAGTACGCCGCCAACGGTGAGATCGTGGCGGTGCTGATCCAGGGTGAGGAGGCGACGGTCAAGCGTTTCTTCCTCCAGCCCGACCATATCGAACTGCGGCCGGAGAATCCCGGGTTCCCGGTCATGCGCTACCCCTTCGGCGAGGTGCTGGTGCAGGGCAAGGTCATCGGGGTGATCCGAGGGTCCGGCGGCATCCTCGCGACGGGGCAGCGAGTGGCATGAACCGGCTGCCGGCGATACTGACCGTAGGCGAAACCGACGATGCCGGCCGGGGCAGGGACTGCCGCCTCGCCGTCGGCACCTGCGGCTATTCCTATACCGAATGGGTCGACAGCGGCTTTTATCCGCCCGGCACCAGGACCGCGACGATGCTGCCGCTCTATGGCCGTTCGTTCTCGGTGGTCGAGCTCAACTACACCTGGTACCAGATGGCCCGGGCCGAGGCGATCGCCCGGATGATCGACAAGGCCCCGCCGCACCTGCGCTTTGCCGCCAAACTGACCCGGACGATCACCCATGAGCGGGATCAGGACTGGCGCGACCAGCTGCAGCAGTTCCGCCGCGGCATCGCCCCGCTCGGGAACCGTCTGCTCGCCGTGCTGATCCAGCTGCCGCCGGATTTCGAGCGCAGCCCCGACAACCGCCGCCATCTCGCCGTCCTCCTCGACGGCCTGCAGGGCCTGCCGGTGGCGGTGGAGTTCCGTCACGGTTCCTGGGCCGTCGATCGGGTCTTTGCCGAGCTTCAACGGCGGGCGGTGAGCCTGGTGACGGTCGACGCCCCGTCGCTGCCCGGCCTGTTTCCGCCCCTCGATGTGGTCACCAATCCGCAATTGCTCTATGTCCGCCTGCATGGGCGCAACGGCGCCGGCTGGCGCTCCGGCAACATGCAGAGAAAATTCGATTACGACTACAGCCCCGCCGAGCTGCGGCAGTGGAGCGACGCGATCCTGCGGCCGATGGCGACCCGGGCAGCGCGGGGAGTCGTTTTCTTCAACAACCATGTCCGGGCCCAGGCGCCGCGCAACGCCCGACTGCTGGTCGAGATCCTGGGCGGGGCAGCCGCCTGAGACGAGGCTGTCATGTTCAGGGAACGTTCGATCCTCCACCTCAACATCACCGATTTCGCCGTCGCCGTCGAGCAGGCGGCCGCGGCGCCGCGGCGGGGGCGGCCGCTGATCATCGCCCCGGCCGGCACCTCCAGGGCGGTGGTCTACGATATGAGCGAGGAGGCCTATCGGGCCGGGGTCCGCAAGGGGATGGCGCTGTCGCAGGCGACCCGTGTCTGCCGTGGTGCCGAGCTCCGGCCGCCGCGGCCGGAGCTGTACCGCCGGGCGATGGAGAACTTCCTGCGGCAGGTGCGGAGCTATTCGCCACGGCTGGAGCATGGCAGCGAGGATGGCCATGTCTTCGTCGACCTCACCGGCACCCATCGCCTGTTCGGGCCGGCGATGGATGTCGGTCTGCGGCTGCGGCGGGAAGTGCGACGGCAGCTCGGCTTCAATCCGATCTGGACCCTGGCGACCAGCAAGCTGGTGGCCAAGGTCGCCTCGCGGCTGGTCAAGCCGATCGGCGAGTATATCGTCAGTGCCGGTGACGAGATCGATTTCCTCGCCCCCCTGCCGGTTTCTCTGCTGCCGGGACTGGCGCCAGGGGAGATGCGGCGGCTGGGCGAGTTTCGGATTGTCACGGTCGGCCAACTAGCCGGCCTCAGCCGGGGCCAGCTGCTGGTACCGTTCGGCCGTCGCGGCGACTATCTGTACGAGGCCAGTCGCGGCATCGACACCGCCCCGGTGTCGGCCGGAATCGGGACGGCAACAGTCGCGGTCGAGCATGTCTTTGCCGGCGACACCAACGACCGGCAGGAGGTCACGGCGGCGATCGCCGACATGACCAGCCGGGTCGGCATGGAGCTGCGACAGCGACGGCAGGAGGCACGCCGGGTCGGAATCTGGATCCGCTATGCCGACGGTCTTCAGGTGGTCCGTTCGGCTACGGCCCGGCGGCGCACGGCCAGTGATTTCCAACTGCAGCACCTGGCCGACCAGGCCCTGTCCCGGGCCTGGCTGCGGCGGGGGCGACTGCGCTCCTGCCGCCTGGTCTGCGACGATCTGTGCCGGCAATCACCGCAGCTGCCGCTCTTTGCCGAAACGCATCACCAGGAACGGCGGCAGGCCGGATTGCTGGCGGCGATGGACACCATTCGCAACCGTTACGGCCATGCCCTGATCGCCACCGGTCGGCAGCGGTTGTCCCCGGCGCCGGCCGGGGAGGCCGCCTGAGACCGGCAACCGCCGCCCCGAGACCGCCCCATGTTTCCTCTCCGTGTCCGTTCTTCCTACTCCCTGCTCGAAGGTACTGCGCCGCCGGCAACCCTCTGTCGTCTGGCACGGCAGCACGGCTATCCGGGTCTGGCACTGACCGACGGCGACAATCTCTACGGCCTGTGGCCTTTTCTCGCCGCCTGTCGGGGGGAGGGCCTGCGGCCGGTGGTCGGGGCCGAGATCTCCGAGCCCGGCACCACGCGCCGGGTCACCTGCCTGGTCGAAGACGAGGCAGGTTACCGCAGTCTCTGCCGGCTGCTGAGCCGGCGCCACGCTCCTGCCGGTTTTGATCTCGCCGCCGCCCTGGTCGCCGGGAGCCAGGGGTTGACCATCCTTGGCGAGGATCTGCCGCTGCTCGACGAATTGCGGGAAGGCGGGCTGCAACCGGTCGTCGATCTCGGCCCGCAGCCGACCGCAATCGGCCGCCGGCTCAGAAACTGGGCCCGCAGCCGGGGCGTGACGGCCGTCGCCACCCCGGTCAGCCGGCTCGCCGGCGACGATCAGCGCGAACTGTATCGCCTGCTGCGGGCGATCGCCCGCAATACCACTCTCAGTCGCCTGGAAACGCTGGAGTCACCGGTCGGGGTCCAGCCGCTGTGGGGGCCGGAGGTGTACCGTCGCCGCTTCGCCGTGTGGCCGGAGGTCGTGACGGCGACGATGGCGGTGGCCGAGCGCTGCACCTTCACCGGGCCGGCCTTCGGCATCGTCATGCCGCCCTGGCGAGGAGGGGGGGATAACGAGGCGGGCCGAGTACTGCGGCAGAAGGCCTACGCGGGGGCCCGCCGCCGCTACGGCGACGACCTCGGCGAAACGGTGGTCGATCGGCTCGAGCATGAGCTGCGGATCATCGCGGCGATGGGCTATTCCGCCTACTTCCTGGTCGTCCGCGACATCGTCCACCGCAAGGGGGCGGACGGCCGCCGCCACAAGCGACGGATCTGCGGCCGCGGTTCGGCCGCCGCCTCGCTGGTCGCCTACTGTCTCGACATCACCAACGTCTGCCCGATCCGCTACAACCTCTACTTCGAGCGCTTTCTCAACCCCGGTCGCCGCGATCCCCCGGATATCGATATCGATTTCGCCTGGGACGAGCGTGATGAGGTCCTGGCCGACATCCTGAGTGACCACGGCGGCCAGGCGGCGATGGTCTGCAACCATATCCGCTTCCAGCCGCGGATGGCGATCCGCGAGACCGCCAAGGTCTTCGGCCTGCCGGAGGGCGAGATCGCACGGCTGACCCGCCGCCTGCCCTGGATCTCTCGCGGCGACGGCGAAGGGTTGCAGCAACGGCTGCAGGGTCTGCCGTCGCTGGCCGGCCAGGATTTCTCAGAGCCTTGGCCGACGATCCTCCGTCTGGCGACGCGGCTGATCGGCCTGCCGCGCCATCTGTCGGTCCATTCCGGCGGGGTAATCATCACCCCCGGGCCGATCACCGACTATGTCCCGGTCGAATACGCCGCCAAGGGGGTGCCGATCATCCAGTGGGACAAGGACGGCGCCGAGGAGGCAGGACTGGTCAAGATCGACATCCTCGGCAACCGCAGCCTCGGCGTCATCCGTGACTGCATTGCGGCAGTGCGGCAAAACGGGGCGCCGCCCCCCGAGTCCGGCTGGAACCCGGAAGACGATCCGCCGACCCGGGAGACCATCGCCTGCGGCCGGACCATGGGCTGTTTCTATATCGAGAGCCCGGCCATGCGCCTCCTGGAGCAGAAGGCCGGCAGCGGCGACTTCGAGCAGCTGGTGATCCAGTCGTCGATCATCCGCCCGGCCGCCAACGAGTTCGTCCGTGAATACGTCCGGCGCCTGCATGGCGGCAGCTGGCAGCCGCTGCATCCGGCGGTCGGCGACATCCTCGACGAAACCTACGGCCTGATGGTCTATCAGGAGGACGTGTCGCGGGTGGCGGTGGCCCTGGCCGGTTTCAGCCATGCCGATGCCGACGGCCTGCGCAAGGTCATGGCGAAGAAAGACAAGGCGCTGCAACTGAGGGACTACGAACAGCGTTTCCGGGACGGCTGCCGGCGGCGGGGCGTCGAGGCGGCCGATATCGACCGGGTCTGGGAAATGATGCTGAGTTTCGACGGCTACTCCTTCTGCAAACCCCACTCCGCCTCCTACGCCCGGGTCTCGTTCCAGGCCGCCTATCTCAAGCGCCACCACCCGGCCGAGTTCATGGCGGCGGTGATCTCCAACCAGGGCGGCTACTATTCGACCTTTGCCTATGTCTCCGAGGCGAAACGGCTGGGGCTTGCGGTCCTGCCGCCCGACGTCAACGCCAGCGACTGGCGGTGGCGGGGACAGGGCGGGTGGGTGCGGGTCGGCCTGCAGTCGGTCGCCGGGTTCTCCGCCGCCTGTCTCGACCGGCTGCTGGCGGCCCGGCGGCAGGGGCGGTTCACCACTGCCGCCGACTGCTGGCACCGGACCCGGCCGGCCGACGACGAGGCCCGGGCCCTGATCCATGCCGGGGCGCTGGACAGCCTCGACGCCGGCGGCAACCGTACCACCCTGCTCTGGCAATGGGCGGTGTTCATGCGCCGGCGGGAGATGGCGGCAGCCGCTTCGCTCTTCCCGCCGGTGCTGCCAGAGCCGCCGATCCTGCCGCCACCGGACCGATTGACCCTGTTGCGCCGCGAGTTCGCGGTGCTCGGTTTTCTCTGCAGCGAACACCCGGTGACCCTGATCGGCCGCTTGCCGTCGGGCCTGGTCAAGGTCGCCCGGCTCGGCGATCATGTCGGCCGGCGGGTGCGCTGCGCCGTCTGGCTGCTGACCGGCAAACTGGTCTCCACCAGAAGCGGCGAGGCCATGGAGTTCCTGACCTTCGAGGATGAAACCGGGATCGTCGAGGCCACCTTCTTTCCACTCGTCTACCGCCGCTACGCCCACCTGCTGCAGAGCGGCCGGGCCTATGTCCTGGCCGGCGCCGTCGACCAGGATTACGGGGCGATCACCCTGACGGTGGAGCAGGCGGCACCGCTTGGGATCTCAGGATGACGGCGACCATCGTCTGCTCACTCGGGTGTTTCCGGGTCTGACCGCTCGCCGGGGGGAAAACTTTGCCGTTCATCGGTTGCCCTGTCCGCTTCAGGCGGGATATCCGCCCCGGGTGGAGGCAATCCGGCGGTGGCCGCGACCACCTCGCAGATCAGGCCGCCCTTGCCGAGCAGGATGTCCAACCGGTCGCCCCGAGCCACCTCGCCGCTTTCCGTAACGACGGTCCAGCGCAAGGTCTCGCTGTCCTTTTTCCTGACAATCGCGTAGCCTCTGGCGAGGGTCGCCAGCGGGCTGACGGAATGGAGCAAGGCCGCCGCCGCGGCAAGGCGGGACTCCAAGGTGTCGAGGATGGCGGCGATGCCGCGCGTCAACCGTTGCCGCAGATGTTCGAGGCGCAGGCTCTTGAGCTGCAGCTGGTGCAATGGCGTCTGGGTCTCGAGACGGGCGAGAAGCTGGGCCAGCCGCCGCTCCCGGAAACGGAGAAAGGCAACGGCGGCCCGGCTGAAGCGATGGACGGTGAGGTCGAGTTGGAGGGCCAAACGTTCGAGGTTGTCGGGAAATGCTTTCAGTGTCTTGCGGCATGCGGCCAGACGCTGTTCTTCGACGGCGAGATGGCGGATCAGCAAGTGCCGCAGCCGACTGTGCAGGGCATCGATTCTTTCGAGCAGGAGGGTGCAGTCGGGTATGATCCGTTCGGCGGCGCCGGTCGGTGTCGGGGCGCGCAGGTCGGCACAGAAATCGGCAATGGTAAAATCAATTTCGTGACCGATGCCGGTGACTATCGGGATCGAAGAGCGGACAATCGCCCGGGCGACGCATTCTTCGTTGAAGGCCCACAGGTCCTCGATCGATCCGCCGCCGCGGCAGAGGACGATGAGGTCGGCGGCGGCGAGACGGTTCGCGGTATCGATGGCCCGGGCGATCTCCTCGCCGGCGCCCTTGCCCTGAACCCGGACCGGCAGCAGACGGATCGCGGCGACCGAACGGCGCCGGCGCCAGACCGTCAGGAAATCATGGATTGCCGCCCCGGTCGGCGACGAGATCATCACGATCGACTCCGGGAAGGCCGGAACCGGTCGTTTGCGCCCCGGATCGAAGAGCCCTTCGGCGGCGAGCCGGTTTTTCAACTTCTCGAAGGCAAGCTGCAGCGCCCCTGAACCGGCCTGTTCGACGGTGTCGACGATCAGCTGATACTCGCCGCGCTGTTCGTAGACCGAGATCCGCCCGTGGCAGATGACCTGCTGTCCGTCCTTGATCGGCCGGTCGAGGTAGCGCTCCTGCTGCTTGAACAGCACCGCCCGGAGTTGGGCGGTGCTGTCCTTGAGAACAAAATAGCGGTGGCCGGAATAGGGGATGCGGAGGTTCGAGATTTCTCCCCGGATATGGACAAAGCGATAATTCCCCTCGAGCAGGTCCCTGATCGATTGGGTAATCTGGGTGACGGTCAGAACTTCATCGGGATGGGGGATGGACATGGAGTGATCGCCGATCAGCGGCTGGACGCTGAGAAAGGGGGATTGTGGATGGACAGCAGCCTTGGCATATATTATACTTTACGGCTTGATTTGGAAAGTTTACCGCACCGGGAAATGAAAAGAGCAAGGAGATATTGAATGGGCGGAGAGAGCGTTTTCGACAAAAAACATGTGGAACCCAGCGCCATGGGTGATGTGGAAGGGCTGTTGGAACATTTCAATCTGCCGCCGGCCGTCATCAGCTATATCCGCAGAAACAAAAGGGTGATCCAGGTGACTGTCGCCGCGATCCTGATCACCGTCGTTGCCCTGGCCCTGTATGACTCCTATCGCCAGAAACGGATCGAAGAGGCGACATCGGCCCTCACCACGGCCATGCAGAAGGCCGGTGACGACAAGGAAAAGGCCCTTGGCGCAGTAGCGGCGGAATTTGCCGGAACAGCCTCGGCCCGCTGGGCGGAAGTCGAACTGGCCCATCTCACCATGGCCGGATCCAAGTTCAAGGAGGCGGCTGAACAGTATCGCCGTATCCGCAACGATCTTGACAGGTCCGATCCGCTCTATGCCTTGACATCCTTCGGCTTCGCTCAGGCCAAAGAGGCCGGCCATGAATATGACGAGGCCTCGGCCGCCTATCAGGAATTAAAGGACATCGACGGCTATCAGGCCATCGGCTACACCGGGATCGCGAGAATTCTCGAATCTCAGGGAAAAACCGACAAGGCCATCGAGACCCTCACAACCTATCTCTCGACCCTGGCCGACAAGGCCCCGACCGATCCTGGAAAACGGATTATCGAAGATAGAATCGCCCGTCTGAAGGTCAAACAGTGAAACTGATAAAGAAGAGTGAGGAGGTCGTCCAGGTCACCGGCGGCTGGAGAGAAGAGGGGCAGCGCATCGTTCTCGTGCCCACCATGGGATG
Organism: Desulfoprunum benzoelyticum; assembly: GCF_014201505.1. GTDB lineage: Bacteria > Desulfobacterota > Desulfobulbia > Desulfobulbales > Desulfocapsaceae > Desulfoprunum > Desulfoprunum benzoelyticum. The sequence goes on from NZ_JACHEO010000001.1 coordinate 204,019, forward strand.
GTTCCACGAAGGGCATCTGTCGCTGATGCGGTTGGCGCGATCGCTCGGCACGAAAATCATTGTCAGTCTCTTTGTCAATCCGATCCAGTTCGGGCCGCGCGAGGACCTCGCCGCCTATCCGCGCGACCTTGACCGGGATCGCCGACTGGCCGAACAGGAAGGGGTCGATGCCCTGTTCGCCCCGGCGGTGGAGGAGATGTTCGAACCGGAATTCCAGACCAGGGTGGTGCTGAGCAAGGTGTCCCAGGGGCTGTGCGGCGCCGGTCGGCCCGGGCATTTCGATGGGGTGGCGACGATCGTCACCAAGCTGTTTCATCTGATGGTTCCCCATGTCGCCGTTTTCGGCGAGAAGGATCTGCAGCAGCTGGCACTGATTCGGCGGATGGTCCGCGACCTCAATTTCCAGATAGAGATTGTCGGCCATCCAATCGTCCGGGAGCACGACGGTCTGGCCCTGAGTTCCAGAAACAGCTATCTGACGGAGGTGGAGCGGCAGACGGCCCTGTGTCTGTCGCAGGCGATCGGCCAGGCCCGTGACACCATCCGAGACTCGAGCAACACAGCCTCCGTCGTCGACCTGATTGCCGCCGCCACTGCCTACATCGAGGCCCATGAAGGCTGTCAGGTCGACTACGTCAGCATCGTCGACCGGTGGACCCTTCTCCCCGGCACGGCAATCGACCAGGACAGCGTCATGGCGCTGGCAGTGAAGATCAACGGCAGGGTGCGCCTGATCGACAACGGCCTGCTGCTGTAAGACACGGCCAAGGTTTTCGTTCCCGCCGGGATCACGATATTTTTCAGATACAGCCAATTTTGAGAGGGTGATATGCCAGGATTCGAGGTCTTCGGTGAAGAGGAAAAACGAGAGATTCAGGATGTGCTCGATACCGGGGTGCTGTTTCGCTATGAGTTCGCCGAGCAGCGCCAGGGTGTCTACAAGGTCAGGGAGTTCGAGGAAAAATTTGCCGGCTATTGCGGCGCCAGCTATGCCCAGGCGGTGACCTCGGGGACCGCGGCCCTGAAGGTCGCCCTTGCCGCCCTTGGTATCGGCCCCGGCGATGAGGTCATCACCCAGGGATTCACCTTCGTCGCCACCTGGGAAGCGATATTGGAACTGGGGGCCATCCCGGTATTCACCGAGGTCGATGCGACAATGAATATGGACCCCGAAGATCTGCGGAAAAAAATCAACCCGAAGACCCGCTGCATCGTCCCGGTCCATATGCTCGGGGCCCAGGCGCGGATCGCCGAGATCGTCGAGATTGCCGACAGCCATTCCATCCCGGTCCTTGAGGATACGGCCCAGGCGGCAGGCGGCCGGATCAAGGGCCGCCATCTCGGCACCTTCGGCAGATGCGGCACCTTCTCTTTCGATCCGGTGAAGACCCTGACGACCGGCGAGGGCGGCATGGTCATTACCGCCGACGAGGGGCTGTGGCGAACGATGTCGGAGTACCATGACCATGGCCATGACCATGTCGTCAATCCCGGAGGCAGGGGCGGCGAGGGGCGCCGATTCATCGGCTCCAACTACCGGATGATGGAGATCCAGGGGGCGATCGGTATTGCCCAGTTGGCCAAGCTCGATATGATGCTCGCCGAACAGCGGAAGAACAAGGCCCGTCTCAGGGAGGCGGCCGCCGCGATCCCCGGGGTCAGCTTCCGGCAGCTGGTCGATCCGGAAGGCGATACGGCCACCCACTTCAGTTTCTTCCTCCAGGATCAGGAGCACTGCCGCCGGGTCAATGCCCTGCTGCAGGAGAAAGGCTGCGGGGCGATCTGTTTTGCCGACAATACCTGGCATTACTATCCGCAATGGGAGCATCTGTTGCACGGCCGGTCGGTGGCGGCCGGCGGCTGGCCGTTCACCGGGCCCGACGGTCGGCGACGGGTCGTCTACGATTCCGCCGCCCTGCCGGCCTCGGCCGCCCTGATGAACCGCAACCTGGTATATCCCGTCTCGATCAAAATGCCGGAAGAGCGGTTGACCGCCATCTGCGACGCCTTGACCAAGGCGGCAGCTGTCTGACCGGCCGGCAAAACCTCGCAACGGTCAAGGGTCGATGCGGGGTTTGTGTTGCAATGGTTGAATTCGTCGGGGCGGATCGGGTTACCGGCCGATAGCGACGATGGAACCGAGGCGAATACAGTCGGAGACCCGATGAAAAGCTACCGCAAGGAGTTGTGGTTCGAGATCCCCGCCCGCCGCGGGTTCAGAAATATCACCGGCCAGGTGGAGGAGTGCCTGCGGGAAAGCGGAATCAGAGAGGGCCTGCTGCTGTGCAACGCCATGCACATCACGGCCTCGGTGTTCATCAATGACGACGAATCCGGCCTGCACCACGATTACGAGGTATGGCTCGAAAAGCTCGCTCCCCATGCCCCGGTCGCGCAATACCGCCATAACGGCTATGAAGACAATGCCGACGCCCACATGAAGCGCCAGATCATGGGCCGTGAGGTCGTCGTGGCGATCACCGGCGGCAAACTCGATTTCGGGACCTGGGAGCAGATCTTCTACGGTGAGTTCGATGGCCGGAGGAAAAAACGAGTCCTGGTCAAGATCATCGGCGAATAGCGACGAGGGGGCATTGTCCCAATCCCCGGGCCGCAAGGGTTGCGGCGGGTGCAGGCAACCCGTCGCTCGGCTCATCTCATTTCAAATCGATCGATGCTCCTCGCGGCCAGGAGCGATCCCCAAGGTCTGCCGGAGATAAACAGGTAAGCCGTCATCGGTGTCGAATCGAGTTTTCAATGGCAGCAGCGGCAGCGCCGCCTGCAGCCGTTCGAGCTTGATCATATCCTTTTCGGTCGTGATCAATGCCCGTGCTCCGGATGCCTCCGCCCGCCGGCAGATGGCATCGACATCGTTCTGACTGTAGCGATGATGATCCCGGAACCAGGTCTTGCCGGTGACATGCAGGTTCATGCCGTACAGGGTGGTGAAAAACCGATCCGGATGGGCGATGGCGCAGAAGGCGAAGAGGGGCGGCAATGAATCGGCCGTCGGCTTCAGATTGGGTGGGGCTGGGAGATCAGCCGCGATGGTCGAATAATATACCGATTTTCCTTGAAAACGATTGGAAAGTAGTGCGGCGAATCGTTCCGCCCGCCCCCGGTTGCCGTCGTCGACGCCGGTGAGCAGGAAGGCGGTGCAGCGGTGCAGGGCGGCGACCGGTTCCCGCAACTCACCGCCTGGAAATACGCGGCTGTTGCCGGCCAGGGTGGTGGCGTTGAACAGGACCAGGTTGATATCACGGGCGATGGCGAGATGCTGAAAGCCGTCATCGAGGATCAGGATCGTGCTGCGCAGGCGTTCAATCGCATGCCGGCATGGATGCAGACGGGTTTTTCCTGTCAGGACCGGGATTTCCGGGAGCTGCCGGGCGAGCATCGCCGGCTCGTCACCGGCCTGTTCGGCGTTCAGCAGCACCTGGTTGCCGTCGGACACGAGATTGACGGCGTCCCTGGCTGTCCCGCCGTACCCCCGGCTGATGATCGCCGGCCGGTGCCCTGCTGAATGCAGGAACCTGGCGATCCAGGCGACGGTCGGGGTTTTACCGGTACCACCGAGGGTCAGGTTGCCGACCGAGATCACCGGAACGGCGAGACGATGGACGGTGAGGATATTTTTGCGATACAGATTCTGCCGTATCGACATCGCCAGGCTGTACAGCGGGCTGAATGGTCGGCCGATGGCAAAGAGGGTGGAGGGCGATGGTGTCATCGAATGTCGAAATGATTGACGATAAGCATGATGAGGAAGATTTTTCACTTCCAATTTTACGCAATGCTGCGTAATAAAAGACTACTATCATTTTTAACTGGTTTCAGCCCGTTTTTTCACGTTTTCGACAGAAGATCTCGAGCGGGCGGAGGCACCATTCAATCTTTCCGATGGAGGAAAAATGAAACTGATGAGAAGCAAAAAAATCCTTGCGGCAGCAGCAATCATGATGCTGGCTTTCTCGGCTCCTGTAGCCGGCATGGCGGCCGACACCATCAAATTCGGGGTCGCCGGAGCCCACAGCGGCGACCTGGCCTCTTACGGCCTGCCGACAGTCAACGCCGCCAAACTGGTGATCGACCAGGTCAACGCCAAGGGCGGCATCAACGGCAAGAAGATCGAACTGCTGATCGAAGACGATGTCTGCAAGCCCGAAGTCGCCACCAATACCGCTACCAAGCTGGTGTCGCAGGGGGCCGAAGTCGTGCTCGGACATATCTGCTCCGGCGCCACCAAATCAGCCCTGCCGATTTACACCAACGCCAATATTCTCGTCATGTCGCCATCGGCCACCAATCCCGATCTGACCTACAGCGGCGAGTATCCCAATTTCTTCCGTACCATCGCCCCGGATGACATGCAGGCCAAGGTCGATGTCGACTATGCTCTCGACAAGCTCGGCCACACCAAGATCGCGGTTATCCACGACAAGGGTGATTATGGCAAGGGTTTCGCCGAGTTCGCCAAGTCGTTCGTCGAGAAATCCGGCAAGGCCGAAGTCGTTCTGTTCGAAGGCGTCACCCCGGGGGCGGTCGACTACTCGGCCATCGTCCAGAAAATCAAGAAATCCGGGGCCCAGGCCGTCATATTCGGCGGATATCATCCTGAGGCGGCAAAGATTGTCGGCATGATCAAAAAGAAAAGACTGAAGGTCGACTTCCTCTCCGATGACGGCGTCAAGGACGACACCTTCATCAAGGTCGCCGGCGCCGATGCCGAGGGTGTCTACGCCTCGGGACCGAAAGATACGACCGGCAACCCCCTGTCCAAGGCCGCCTTCGCCGAACACAAGAAGGTCTTCAACGCCGATGCCGGCGCCTTCTTTGAAAATGCCTATACCGCAACCTTGGCGATGGTCAATGCCATCGAGAAGGCCGGGTCGACCGATCTGGCGGCGCTGAAGAAGGCCCTGCAGACCGAAAAAGTCGACACCCCGTTGGGAAACATCTATTTTGATGACAAGGGCGATGCCGTTGGTATCGGCTTCTCCGTCTATCAGGTCCAGAACGGCGCTTTCGTCGAGATGAAATAGATTTCTTTCTTTTTGATTCAGAACACCTGGAGCAGGAGAAACGGCCTTTGTGGCCGCCTGCTTCAGGTTCTTTTTTCGTGATCCCGGTATGGATTATTTCATCGAACTGTTCTGCAGCGGGCTGACCCGCGGCGCGATCTACGCCCTTATCGCCCTGGGCTATACGATGGTCTACGGCATCATCGGGCTGATCAACTTCGCTCACGGCGAGATCTATATGATCGGGGCCTTCACTGCGTTCATTGTCGCCACGGTGCTGTCGATCTATGGCTTCCCGCTGCTGGCGATCGTCATACTGGCGGGCTTTGCCGCAGTCATCTGGTCGAGCGCCTACGGCTACACCGTCGAGAAGATCGCCTACCGGCCGCTGCGCCACGCCCCTCGGCTCTCCCCCCTGATCAGTGCCATCGGCATGTCGATCTTCCTGCAGAACTACGTGCTCCTGGCGCAGACCTCCAATTTTCTGCCGTTTCCCGAATTGATCCCCGAGTTCGCCTTCATGGAACCGATAGCCCACATCGTCGGCTCCACCGATATCGTTATCCTGATCACCACCGCCGTCATTATGCTGATCCTCACGATCGTCATCAAGGGAACCAAGGTCGGCAAGGCCATGCGGGCGACTTCACAGGACCGGACGATGGCAATGCTCGTCGGCATCAACGTCAACCGGATCATCTCCGCCACCTTTATCATCGGCTCGGCCCTGGCGGCGGTCGGCGGACTGCTGATCGCCTCCCATATCGGCCAGATCAATTTCTACATCGGCTTTCTGGCCGGGATCAAGGCCTTCACCGCCGCCGTCCTCGGCGGCATCGGCTCGATCCCCGGGGCGGTCCTTGGCGGCCTGGTGCTGGGGCTGACGGAAAGTTTCGCCACCGGCTATGTTTCGAGTGACTATGAAGACGTCTTCGCCTTTTCCCTGCTGGTCCTCATCCTGATCTTCAAGCCGTCCGGCCTGCTCGGCAAGGCGGAAACCAAGAAAGTCTGAGACGGTGGCACTCATGTTGGGTTTCAAAGAGATAAAAAACGGCCTGCTCGTCTCGCTGTGGTTCGTCTTCCTGACCTTCCCGCTGATGGTCGTCAAGGTCGATCCGGTTGAGCGTATCGTCAGGTGGCGCTGGGAAAATTCGCTCTACGTCGCGATCGGGACCTTTGCCGTCTTTCTTCTGGTCAAGATCATCATTCAGCGCCGGAGCAGAAACGCTGCCGTCGACAAAGAGGCCGAACAGAAAAAGGAATCGTTCATCCACCGTGTCCTGGCATCGCCACGGCAGAAATTTACGCTGATCGCGCTCCTGCTGGCCGTGGCCATCGTCTTTCCGCTGTTCTCCTCGTCCTATCAGACCAATGTCATGACCACCGCCCTGATGTATGTCGTTCTCGGCCTTGGCTTGAACATTGTCGTCGGCATGGCCGGTCTGCTCGATCTCGGCTATGTCGCCTTCTACGCCGTCGGCGCCTATTCCTATGCGCTGCTCAATCATCATTTCGATCTCGGCTTCTGGGCGGTGTTGCCGATCGGCGGCGGACTGGCGGCGATCTTCGGCATCCTTCTCGGTTTTCCGGTATTGCGCCTGCGCGGCGATTACCTGGCCATCGTCACTCTCGGTTTCGGCGAGATTATCCGCCTGGTCCTGGAAAACTGGAGTGAATTTTCAAAGGGGCCGAGCGGCATCTCCAATATCTCCCGCCCGGGCCTGTTCGGCATCGAGTTCGGTCTGGACGGAGCAATCATTTATATTTATTACCTGATGATCGTCTTCATGATCGTGACGATCTTCATTGTCAACCGCCTCCAGGATTCACGACTGGGCCGGGCCTGGATCGCCCTGCGGGAAGATGAAATCGCCTGCCAGGCGATGGGGATCGACAAGCGCAAGACCAAACTGGTCGCCTTCTCTCTGGGCGCCTTCTGGGCCGGAATCATCGGCGTGGTCTTCGCCGCCAAGACGACCTTCATCAACCCGGCCAGTTTTACCTTCCTCGAATCCGCCATCATCCTGGCCATCGTCGTTCTCGGCGGCATGGGCTCGATCGTCGGGGTCATCTTCGGCGCCCTGATCCTGATTCTCCTCCCCGAATACCTGCGCGCCCTGTCCGAATACCGGATGCTCGCCTTCGGCGCCATCCTCGTGGCGATGATGGTATTCCGGCCGCAGGGACTGATCTCGAATATCCGCCGAACCTATCATTCCGATAAAAAGTTTCCTTCTCCGACACAGCAATGATGGCTACTCCAATTCTCCAGATCAGCGGTTTGACGATGGATTTCGGCGGGATTCGCGCCCTCAACCGGCTCGATCTCGAGGTCCATGCCGGCGAGATCGTCGCCCTCATCGGGCCGAACGGGGCGGGAAAAACGACCTTTTTCAATTGTCTGACCGGAATTTATACGCCGACGGCGGGAGAAATTCTTCTTACTCCCCCCGGCAGCACGAAAAACGTCAGTCTCAAGGGGCTGAAGCCAAACCATGTGACGGAAAAGGGTCTGGCCAGAACGTTTCAGAATATCCGTCTCTTTTCCCAGATGACGGTGCTGGAAAATGTCATGATCGGCCGCCATTGCCGCACCAAGGCCTTCATCCTCGGGGCGATACTCCGCAATGCCGCGACCCGGCGGGAAGAACGGCAGATTGTCGAGATGAGCTACGCCATTCTCGACAAGGTCGGCCTTGCCCATCTGGCCAATGAATTCGCCAGGAATCTGCCGTACGGGGCCCAGCGGCGGCTCGAAATCGCCCGCGCTCTCGCGACCGAGCCGTTCCTCCTCCTCCTTGACGAACCGGCGGCCGGCATGAACCCCCAGGAGACACAGGAACTTGATCGGTTAATCAAGGAAATCTCCACCGATGGCCACTCCATCCTCCTCATCGAACATGACATGAAGCTGGTCATGAGCCTGTCCGACCGGATCTTCGTGATGGACTACGGCAAGAAGATCGCCCAGGGAAAACCTTCAGAAATTCGTTCAAATCCAGCCGTTATCAAGGCGTATTTAGGTGAAGATGTCGATGCTTAAACTCGAAAACATCCAGGCCGGGTATGGGAATATCCTGGCCATCAAGGATATCGATCTCGAGATCAACGAAGGGGAGATCATCACCCTGATCGGCGCCAATGGGGCAGGGAAGAGCACGACCCTGATGACCATTTCCGGCATCGTGCCGAGCCGCTCCGGCAGAATTCTTTTCGACGATCGGGAGATCCAGCGGAAAGAACCTGATGAAATCGTGCGACTGGGGATCTGCCAGGTACCCGAGGGCCGCCACATCTTCCCGGAACTGACGGTGCAGGAAAATCTCGACATGGGGGCCTTTCTGCGCCGCGATAAAAAGGAGATCAAACGCGACATCGACTACGTCTTTTCTCTCTTTCCGATCCTTGCCGAGCGGCGGGGGCAGGATGGGGGGACGTTGAGCGGCGGTGAGCAGCAGATGCTGGCGATGTCGCGGGCCTTGATGGCCCGGCCGCGGCTGCTCCTTCTCGATGAGCCTTCGATGGGTCTGGCCCCGCTCGTGATCAGACAGATCTTCGAGATCATCAAACAGATCAATGCCGAAAACCGGACCACCATTTTCCTGGTCGAACAGAATGCCAACCAGGCGCTGCATATTGCCCACCGGGGCTATGTCATCGAAAACGGCCGGATCGTATTTTCCGGAAAGGCTGAAGAACTCCTGAAAAACACCGATATCCAGAAGGCCTATCTCGGCATCTGAGTCCCTTGGCAGCATCCCCTGAATGACGTGTTCTCCGGCCAATTGCCGGTAACTGACGGCAAGACTTTGCCGGTCGAAAACTGAGATTATATATAAGTGAACAACGCAATGAAGAATATCAGAGCAGGTGTGATCGGGGTCGGCTATCTCGGTCGATTCCACGCCCAGAAATATGCGGCGATGGACGGGGTCGAACTCGTCGGCGTCGCCGATATCGATCCCCGGCAGGGACAGCGGGTCGCCGAAGAATGCAGGTGTACATACTACGACGACCATCAGGCCCTGTTGCAGGAGGTCGATGCGGTATCGATTGTCGTGCCCACCAGCCTCCATCACCGGATCGCCTCGGACTGTATCGTCGCCGGGGTCGATATCCTGCTCGAAAAGCCGATGACCGTCACCCTCGCCGAGGCCGACGACCTGATTGCCCGCTGTGCCGAGAAAAACCTGGTACTCCAGGTCGGGCACCTCGAGCGCTTCAATCCGGCGATTGTGGCGCTGGAGCCGTATCTCAGCCTGCCGGTCTTCATCGAGAGCAACCGGCTCTCGACCTTCAAGAACCGTGGCGTCGACGTCGACGTCGTCCTCGACCTGATGATCCATGATATCGACATCATCCTCAACATCATCCAGTCGCCGCTGCAGTCGATCCACACCGCCGGGGCGCCGGTGGTGACCGCCACCACCGACATCGCCAACGCCAGGCTGATCTTTGAAAACGGGGCGACCGCCAACGTCACCGCCAGCCGGATTTCGCGCACCAACGTCCGCAAGATGCGGATATTCCAGCCGGGATCCTATATCAACGTTGATTTCGCCCAGAGAAAATTCATGACCATCACCCTGACCGATGAACTGCTCGAATCGGGAATGCCGCGCCAGGATATCCATGTGCATTCGTTTGCGGCCGGCGATGCGTTGCGCAGCGAGATCGAACACTTCATCGGCCATGTCCGCAACCGCACCCGGCCGCTGGTGTCGGGACATGAAGGGCGCCGGGCCCTCGAAGTGGCCCTGCAGGTCATGGCGCAGATCCGGGAACACAAGGATCTCGAGGTCTTCCGCAAAGTCTCTGAAGTCTTTGGGAAACAATGACGATGGAGGTAATGATCGTCGCCGGCGAGGCCTCCGGCGATCTTCATGCCGCCAATCTGCTGCGGGCCATGCAGCGGCAGGATTCCAGTCTCGCCTTCTGTGGCATGGGTGGCAATGAACTGGCGGCCGCCGGCATGGAGATCCTCTTCGACGCGGCGAAGGTTTCCGTCGTCGGCCTTACCGAGGTCTTTTCCCATCTCGGCGATATCATCGCCGCCCAGAGCACCCTGCGCCGCCGGCTGCAACGGCGGCCGCCGGCCCTGCTGATCATCGTCGACCTGCCCGATTTCAACCTGTGGCTGGCAAAAAAAGCCAAAGTCCTCGGCATCCCGGTTTTTTACTACATCACCCCGCAGGTCTGGGCCTGGCGCAGCGGCCGGGTCAAGACTATCGGCGACCGGGTCGACAAGGTCGGGGTGATCCTGCCGTTCGAAGAGCAGTTCTTCCGACAGCGGGGAGTTAATGCCCACTATGTCGGCCACCCCCTGCTTGATTCCGTCAGCGTCAGGATGACGCCGGAACAATTCTGTGCCAAACACGGCATTGCCCCGACAAGCCGACGGATATGCATTCTTCCCGGCAGCAGAAAGCGGGAGATCACCTGTCTGCTGCCGCGCTTTCTCGGGGCGGCACGGCTGCTGCAGCAGGCCGTGGCCGACGATCTGGTGTTCCTGTTGCCGCTCGCCTCGACCGTCAGCGCCCGGGATCTGTACGCCAACGGCCTGGCGGAGGCCGGCGATCTCGATGTCAGGATCATTGCCGATGAACGCTACGAGGTCATGGCCGCCAGTGACATGGCAATGGCCGCCTCCGGCACGGTGACGCTCGAACTGGCGCTGCTCGACGTGCCGATGGTCGTCGCCTACCGATTTTCACCGCTGACCTATCGTCTCGGTCGCCTGCTGGTCAGGCTTCACCATTTTTCACTCGTCAATCTCATCGCCGGCCATGAGGTCGTGCCGGAACTGCTGCAGGATCAGGTGGAACCGGAACCCATTGCCGGGCTGCTGCAGCGGTTGCTCGACGATGACGGCTACCGGCAGGGTATGATGTGCGGTCTGGCGGACGTCAGGAGGAGTCTCGGCGAGCACGGGGCATCGGAGCGGGCCGCCCGGCTGGCCCTGACCATGCTGCAGGAAGGAATGCAAAATGGATGATGAACTGTTCGACGACGGCGAACCCGTCGAGGTGGAGATCAACGGGGTCCTCGATCTGCACGCCTTCTCTCCCAGGGATATCAAGCACCTGGTTCCCGACTATCTCGAGCTGTGCCATGCCGCCGGAATACTCCAGGTGCGGATCATCCACGGCAAGGGGATCGGCAACCTCAGGCGGACGGTGCATGCCATCCTCGCCGCCCACCCACTGGTCAAAAGCTACCGGTTGGCAGGTGCCGAGGCCGGGTCCTGGGGAGCGACCCTGGTCGATCTGCTGGATCGCAGCTGAGCACATTTGCCGACCCGTCATTGTCGAGGGAGTAGCGGCGCTGCCGGCCGGTGAAGGGGCAGATGAAGGCCAGCGACCAGGCGACCAGCTGCAGTTCGGCGCTGTCATTGCCGGCGCCATAGCGGCGGTCGCCGACCAGGGGGTGGCCGAGCGAGCTCAGATGACGGCGGATCTGGTGATACCTGCCGGTCTCGAGGACGATATCGACCCGGCTCGTCCCCCGCTCCGCGCAGATCTCCTGCACCGTCACCACGGTGCGGGAGGTCTTGCCGTCGAGCGGGGCGTCACAGACCATGACCTCTCCGACAGGACCGAGGATGCCGTGAATCTCGGCCCGGTATCTCTTTTCGATCTCCCGCGTCTGAAACATACGCGAAAGGGCAGCGGCGGCCGACCGGCCATGGGCCAGCAACACCAGGCCGCGCGCCTCCCGGTCAAGGCGGTGGAGAAGACGGGCGGCCGCCCCGATCTCCTTGAGTTTTTCCGCATGACGGAGCAGGGAACAGTGGTCGCCGAAACGGCTGCCCTGACTGAGAAGGCCTGCCGGCTTGTACCAGACGCTGTAGTACCGTTCGGCGGCCAGCAGGAGCGGTGGGGGCGGAGCGAGGGCGAGAATCGCCGGATCGTAGTACAGGGCGAGGTGGTCACCAGCACGCAGGGCAACGGCGGCCTTACGGATACGCCGTTCTTTGCTGCCGGAGCGCTGCAGCCACACGGCCCCCTTGGCCATCGCCTCCTTGACCGCGGTCTTCGACAGACCTGTCGCCGCCGCCAACAGGTCAGGAGCGGTGGCGGTCGTCTCGGCGACCGTCAGCCGTGCAATAATGGGCGCCGGATTATTTGCCAAAGCTGCAGGCAGGGTAATGACAGGTCGGACAGTTGCGGCACAGGCCGCCGTGACCGAGGGCCGCCAGTTCCCGCCGCCCGATCGGTTCGCCGGTCAGGATCCGCGGCAGCACGAGATCGAGGACGGTGATCTTGTGATACATGCCGCAGGCGGGAACGCCGAGAACCGGCACGTCACCGATCCGGCCGGTGAAGAACATCGCCCCCGGCAGCACCGGGCTGCCGTAGGCGGTGTCGACAGCCCCGGCGGCGAGTATGCCGGTCCGGGTGACATCGTCGGGGTCGACCGACATGCCGCCGCTGGTGACGATGAGGTCGGCGCCGCCTGCCAGCGCCCGGTTGATCGCCGCGGTAATGGCAGCCGGATCGTCGGGGGCGAACTCCACCGACTGAACGGTCGAACCGAACTGGTCGAGTTTCCGGCGCAGCACCTCCTCGAAGCGGTCCTTGATCCGGCCGTAGTAGATCTCGCTGCCGGTGATCACCAGCCCACAGCGAGCCTGCCGCAGCGGCAGGACCTGGAGCACATGGCCGTCCCGGCCGGCGATCGCCGCCGCCTGGTCGACGACGGCGCGCAGACCGACGAGTGGAATGAGGCGGGTTCCGGCAATGATATCCCCCTCTTTGACCGGGGTGTTGTCATGCAGAGTCGCACACATGACCTCACCGAGGAGGTTGAACTGGAACAGGGTTTCGATGTTGACCCGCAGCAGTCCGTCCCGGGCCGCAGCGAGGGTGATTTTACCCTCGTCGGGGGCGGCATTCAACCGCACCCCCCGGCCGGCCAGGGCCTGGGCAAGGATGGCGGCCGCCTCGTTCTCGTGGATTTCGTCGGCTGTAAGCGACAGAATATAGATATGATCCTTGCCCAACCTTTTGAGGTGGGGAATGTCCTCGGCACGGATGATATGGCCTTTCTTGAAGGCGCTTTTCTTGTGGCTGTCCCGGACTATTTCAGTGATGTCATGAGGCAGGACCATGCCGACGGAATCCTCAACGGGGACTGTTTTCATCATTTCAGCAACCGCCTTACCTGAATCGATCAGAGACAGCCGTCGGCCAGGCCGACGGGCAGGATGTTCTTGACATCGTAGATGACGGCATTGCCGCGGCAGAGTCGGCGGAAATCGGCGGCCTGCATGGCCACGAACTGCCGATGGGCGACGGCGACGACAATGCCGTCATAGCTCTGCTCTGACAGCGTGTCTGTCAGTCTGATCCGATATTCCCGCAGGGCCTCCGTGCCATTGACCCACGGGTCATGGACGTCGACGGCCATGCCGTACTCCTCCAGTTCGCCGATAATGTCGATGACCCTGGTGTTGCGCAGGTCCGGGCAGTTCTCCTTGAAGGACAGGCCGAGCACCAGAACCCTGGCCTTCGAGGTGTCGATCCCCTTGCGCGACATCAACTTGATCATCGACGCCGCGATATGGTGCCCCATATTGTCGTTGACTCGTCGTCCGGCAAGGATCATATCCGGGTGGAAGCCGACCTCCTGGGCCTTGTGGGTGAGATAGTAGGGGTCGACGCCGATGCAGTGGCCGCCGACCAGCCCCGGCTGGAACGGCAGAAAATTCCATTTGGTTCCTGCTGCCTGCAGCACTTCACGGGTGTTGATGTTCAGACGATCGAAAATGAGGGCGAGCTCATTGACCAGGGCGATATTGACGTCGCGCTGGGTGTTTTCGATGACCTTGGCCGCCTCGGCGACCTTGATCGAACTGGCAGGGAAGGTGCCGGCGGTGACAATCGTTCCGTACAGTCGGTCAACGAAGTCGGCGATTGCCGGCGTCGATCCGGAGGTGATTTTGACGATATTGGGGAGCCGGTGTTTTTTGTCCCCCGGATTGATCCTCTCCGGGCTGTAACCGCAGTAAAAATCCGTATTGAAGACCAAACCGGAGATCTGCTCCAGCACCGGCACGCAGACCTCCTCCGTCGCCCCGGGATACACGGTCGATTCATAAACGACGACATCACCTTTTTTCAGCACCGAGCCGACGGTTCTCGAGGCGCCGACCAGCGGTTGGAGATTGGGGCGTTTCGAGGCATCGATCGGTGTCGGCACCGCCACGATAAAGACATTGCAGCCGGCGATCGCCGCCGGATCGGTCGTGTAGCGCAGGTACGGACAGGCGCGAAGCTCGTCCTCGCCGACCTCCAGTGTCGAGTCCCGCCCCTCCGCCAGTTCGGCGATGCGGGCGGTGTTGAGATCGAAACCCATTGTGTCGAAGTATTTTCCAAATTCAACGGCCAGCGGCAGCCCGACATAACCGAGGCCGATGACGGCAATCCGTGTCTGTTCGCGTGAAAGCATGGTAATTTCCGGTAAAGGGATGACGGTAACGGCAAAAAATCAGCAAAATACCGAGATGATGTTCAATGGTCTAGCCGGCACTTCAGAAAAAGTCAAACCCCTCGTGTCTGCTCGGGCCAGATGAGGGTATGCAGCTGCAGCTGCAGCCGGACGGGCAGGCGGTCCTGAAGAACGGCTGCGGCCAGGGCTGCCGGCGTTATCCGGCTGCGAACCGGGGAAAAAAGCACGGGAGCATGGGTCGACAGATCATGTTCGCGTATAAAGTCCCTCGCAAACCGATAATCAAGCAGGCTGCTGACAACAAACTTCACCTCCGTACCATTCGGTCTCTGGGCAGCCCGACGGCGAATCGCGGTCAGATTGTCCGGGAGCCAGGAGGCGGCCATGCCGCTGTCCGGACACTTGACATCGAGGATGACGTGAACACCGGCGGGAAGATCGGCGATCGGCAGGGAACCGTTGGTCTCCAGAAGAACGGTGCGGTTCCTGGCCACCAACCTGTCGAGCAACTGCAGGCTGCCGGCCTGCAATAAAGGCTCGCCGCCGGTCAGTTCGACCATGGTGGCCGGGTATTCATCAACAAAGTCAAGGAGACTGTCGATGGACACCTTGCGTCCGGGTTCCTCGTAGCTGTAGGCGGCGTCACAGTAGCTGCAGCGCAGGTTGCAGCCGGCAAGGCGGATGAACACACAGGGCATCCCGGCGAAGGTCGATTCTCCCTGGATCGAGTAGAACAGCTCCGACACCAGGAGCTGTCCATCACGGACCATAGTAGGTCAGGCCCGAGGAATCCGTTTCGAGGACGGTGACGCTGTACAGTGAGTAGCGGTCATGGGTGAGCGGTCCCTTGAGCTCGCTGAACAGAAATTTGGCGATATTCTCGGACGAGGGGTTGACGTCCTTGAAGATCGCCATGTTGTTGAGATCCCGGTGATCGAGTTTATCGATTGCCACTTTAACGATATTTTTCAATATCTTGAAGTCAATTCCCATGCCGAGCTCGTCGAGTTCGGTGGCGCGGACCGCAACTTCGACCTTCCAGTTATGACCGTGCGGATTTTCGCATTCTCCGGGATAATCGCGCAGATGATGGGCTCCGGCAAAATGGGTCTTGACGAATATGTCGAACATTATGAACTCCTGGGGATTCTAAAGAGATTTATGAAGGGGGTGGTGACCGGTAAAATGTTATGGACAGATGAATGATTGAGCTTTATTTCATAGATTGAACGCGGCACACCGATTGCTTTTCAAGCATCGCAGCCGTGTTGCGTAGTTCAAAAAGAATATAGGTATTTGATTCGCTTTAGTCTAGCAGGAAAGGAGTAAAAGAGCATGGCTTTTATTGCACCGTTGAAGGGGGTCCGTTTCAACACCGACAAGGCCGGGAGGCTGGACGACATCGTCACTCCACCCTATGACGTGATCAGAGAACAATCGGTCGAGGCGTTCCTGTCCAAAACGCCCTACAGCATGGTTCGTCTCGATATCACCAAATCCCCCGGGACCGGGGCTGCCGAGCGCAACAGATATGTGGCGGCGGCAGACCTCTTCAAGCAGTGGCGGGAGGAGGGAATCCTGATCCGTGACCAGGAGGAGGCCCTCTACCTCTATGAAACCAGGTACACCCTGCATTCGGGGAAAAACCTGGTGCGGCGGGGCCTGCTGTGCCTCGTCGGCCTGGCCGAATTTTCGGAAGGAGTCGTCAAGCCTCACGAACATACCTTCGACACGGTCATTGCCGATCGGCTGCAGCTGCTCCAGCACTGCAGCGCCCAGTTCAGCCAGATCTTTTCGCTCTACTCCGACCGCGACAACACGGTCATCACCCTGCTCGAAAGCGCCGACTCGGAGCCCGCCGGATCGGTCACCGATGCAGACGGCTGCGTGCACAGCATCCGCCGGGTCACCGATCCGACGGTCATCCGCCAGGTTCAGCTTTTTTTCAGGGATCAATCGCTGTATATCGCTGACGGTCATCATCGCTATGCCACCGCCCTCGGGTATCGCCGCTACCTGCGCGAGCAGAAGGGGCAGTTGCCGGAGACCCACCCGGCCAACCATATCATGATGTATCTCTGCCCGATGGAGGACCCGGGACTCTCGGTGCTGCCGACCCACCGCCTGCTGTACTGGCCCGGCGTGCTGAATGTGGACGAATTGACCACGCGGCTGCAGCCGGGATTTGATCTTCAGGAGATCCATGCCGGCAGCCGCGAGAGCCTGATCGAGGAGGCCCTGTCGCGGATGGATGAGATAGAGCGGCGGACGAAGGAAAAGTCATCAACGAGTTTCGGCGTGTACCATCCCGGAGAAGATCGCTGTTTCGTCATGACGATGAAAGATCAGGGATATGACCAATTCGAGATCGACGACCCGTGTCTGAAGGATCTCGATGTCGTCGTTTTGTCAGAACTCATCGTTAAGAAGTACTTTGGCCTTGACCACAAACGATGTGAAAACGAGAATCTCATCCACTTTTACAGTGATCCTGATGAAGCTCTCGATACGGCCGTCAAAGACAGTGCCGAAGATGATGACATCACGCCGCTGCTGTTTCTGATGAATCCGACCCGGGTCGAACAGGTCAAGAAGGTGGCCGACGCCAATCACATCATGCCGCATAAATCCACGTATTTCTACCCAAAAATAATGACCGGGCTGCTCTTTTACCAGCTTGTCGACAACGAGGTGATCAACCGTCTTGATTGAGCAGGAACGCCGGCTGGCAACCGATGCCGTCACCCGTGACAGCCTCTTCGACGGCCGTCTGTCATGTCTCCAGCACCGACAGGGGTACCGGTTCTCGGTCGATGCCGTGCTCGTCGCCCATTTCCTTCCGCCGGCGCGGGGAGCCGCCATCCTCGATCTCGGCGCCGGTTGCGGCATCATCGGCCTCATCATGATGTATCGTTGGGGCGAACGGATCAAGGAGTTGACGGCCCTCGAAATCCAATCACGTCTGGCCGACCTTGCCCGACGCAACTTTGAGGCAAACGCCTTCCAGGACAAATGCCGCGTCGTCGAAGGCGACCTGCGGCAGATCACCGCCATTCTTGCGCCGGAATCCTGCTCCCAGGTGGTCTGCAACCCACCTTTCTACCGGCACGGGTCGGGGAGAAGAAGCGTCAACCAGGAAACCCTCGCCGCCAGGCATCAGATCCTGTGTGGACTCGACCAGATTATCGGCGCCGCCGCGTTCGCCCTGAAAACCGGAGGCAGCCTGGTGCTGATCTATCCGGCGGAGGGCCTGGCCGAACTGACGGTCGCCCTTGCCACGAGTAAGCTTGAGATCAAACGGCTGCAATGCGTCTACAGTTATCCCGATCCGGAAGCGCCGGCGCGGCTGGTTCTGATCCAGGCGGTCAAAAGGGCCGGCAAGGGAGGACGGATCCTGGCGCCATGGTATATCTATACGCAAAAACATGGCGGTTATAGCGAGGAAATGCGACAACTGTATCAGGACCGTGACAACGATCCGGGCCTGAACCCAAGGCCTGCGACGGGGAAAAAATAGCAATGCTCTCCTTTATCAGGAGTTGCACGGTCTTCGGCATCGATGGCATGCTGGTCGAGGTGGAGGTCGATGTGGTCCACGGTCTGCCGATATTTTCCACCGTCGGTCTTCCCGATGGGGCCGTCCGGGAGAGCCGCGAGCGGGTCCGGGCGGCGATCAAGAACTGCGGATATGATTTCCCCCAGGAGAAAATCACCGTCAACCTCGCCCCGGCCGACATCAGGAAAGAGGGCACCGGGTTCGATCTGCCGATCGCCATCGGTATCCTCGCCGCGGCCGGACTATTCAACAATCGCGAACTGTCATCGTTCTGTGTGGTGGGGGAGCTGTCGCTGGATGGCCGGATCCGCAGGGTCAACGGGGTGCTGCCGATGGTCCTCGCCGCCGCCGAGGCCGGCATCAAGGCGATCATCATTCCCGCAGAGAATGCCGCCGAGGCCTCTATCGCCGCCGCCGGAATCAAGGTTTACCCCGCCGCCTACCTGCCGGAGGTCGTGGAATTTCTGCTGGGAATGGCGGAGATTGCGCCGCTCGAGCCCTATCGCCTCGATGACCTGCGCCAGTCCCGGCAGTGTGAAGTCGATTTCTCCGATGTCCGAGGTCAGGCCCATGTCAAGAGGGCACTGGAAATCGCTGCCTGCGGCGGCCACAATATACTTATGAAAGGGCCGCCGGGATCGGGCAAGACCATGCTGGCGCGGCGTCTGGCGACGATTCTGCCGGCGATGAGTTTCGACGAGATCATCGAGACAACCAAGATCTACAGCATTTCCGGTCGGCACCATGGCGTCCAGGTCTTCCGGCCGTTCCGCGCCCCGCACCACACCATCTCCGATGCCGGCCTGATCGGCGGCGGCAACACCCCGCGTCCGGGCGAGGTGTCGATGGCCCATAACGGGGTTCTTTTTCTCGACGAACTGCCTGAATTCAAAAAGCATGTGCTCGAAGTCCTGCGTCAGCCGCTCGAAGACGAGTCCGTCACCATTGCCCGGGCCAATATGACCCTGACCTTCCCGGCCCGTTTTGTGCTCGTGGTGGCGATGAATCCCTGTCCCTGCGGTTTTCTCGGCGACACCCGTAACAGCTGCAGCTGCAACCCGGCCCAGATCCAACGATACGAAAGTCGAATTTCCGGGCCGCTCCTCGACAGGATCGACATGCATCTCGAGGTCCCGGTCGTCCCCATCGAGGATATGCGCGGGACCCGAACCGGGGAACCATCGGTCGTCATCAAGGAACGGGTCGACCGGGCCAGGGAGATCCAGAAAAGCCGCTTCACGGCCCACAACCGGATCTATTTCAACAGCCAGATGGGGCCGAAGGAGATCGAACGCCACTGCAGCCTCGATCCCCCCAGTTTGTCGCTGCTGGAAAGAGGAGTAAAGAAGCTCGGCCTCTCGGCCCGGGCCTATCACCGCATTCTCAAAATCGCCAGGACGATAGCGGACATGGACGGCGCGGAGAAGATATCGAGCGCCAATATCGCCGAGGCTATCCAATATCGGCGTTTCGACCGAAAGCCGCCCGCCTCCTGATCTTTTTCTCCCCAGTGCCACTGAATCCGGAACCGGTTCCCAGCCTGCGATCGACCCCGGTGCAGGGGGAATTCCTTGCCGCTCTGAATCGTTCATGATAAATATGGTTGTTCGCCACCTCCACTTCCGCCCAGATATCCGTTCGAAGGATGCATCTATGAAAATCAAATATCTCGTCGGCCTCACCGGCTGTCTGCTGCTCGTTGTCCTTTGGTACATCTGGGGCAGCGGGCGGTTCGAGAAACAAGTCGACCCCGCGGCACTCGTTTCTGACAAGGCCCTGCTGTATGTCGAGCAGGACGATGTCGGCAGGCTGATCGATACCATCAAGGCCTCGCATTTCGGCAAGACCGTGGCCGCGATGGACATCGGGAAGATTGCGGCCGGCCTGGAATTGAATGCGGATCAGACCCGGACAATTGAACAGGCGGTCGAATCCGTTGCCAAACTCGGCAATGATCCGGTCTTCAGAGAGCTGTGCGGGAGATCGTTGTCTGTGGCACTCCTGCCCGGAGAGGGCGAAATCGTCGTGGCCGACGCCAGACAGGTTCCTCCTGTTCAGCTGCTGCTGGTCGCCATTCCCGAACACAAGGCCGAACTGCTGGAAGTGCTGTCCCGCGCCTTTACCGGCAAGATCAAACAGAGTGTGATATCCCATGGCGACATCGAGATCATCCAGTTCGACCTCGATGGAACGACCTTTTTCGCGGCGGTGTCCGACGGGCTGTTCGTCTTCAGCCTGAACCAAAAGACCATTGAGACCGCCCTCGATCTTCAGAGAACCTCACAGGGGTCCCTGGCGGCGCTGGAGGAGTTTGCCGAACTGAAACAGCAATTGCCGATGGTAGATTTTTTTGCCTTTTCCGCTCCGGAAAAACTGGGCGCCGCAATGGCGGCAACACTAGGGGAGCAGCAGACCGCTGCAAAACTCGCGGGACTGCGCTACAGCATCTATGGAATCTGGCACGAGGGCTCGGGATTCAAGGACCGGACGATCACCCTGATCGATCGGAACAGACTCGATCCACTGCTCGGCAGGGTTCTGGCAGTGCCATCTGAGGACAATGATTCCCTCGCCTTTGTCTCTCCCGATGTTCAGATCTATACCTGGACGAATGCCCTTGCCCTCGACGCCATCTGGGAGAGTATCAACAGGGAGGGCGGTGAAGAGGCGGTCTCAACCGAGCCGTTCACCCGTAAATTCAGAGAATTGACCGGCAGCGATATCGAACAGGTCCTCACCCTGTTCGAACCGGGGATCAGTCTGCAGATCCAGAAGGGCAGCGTCAATGGCCTCATTCCGCTGCCGCGGATCACGCTCATGTTCAAGGTGAAGGACAGGGTGTCACTGGAGAAGGTTCTCGAACAGGGAGTGACCGGTCTCGGTATCCGGATGGAGGACCAGCAGTACCGGAACATTGGCTACAGGTCCTACAATCCGGGCCTTCCCGGCGATATCGAGGCCCTCTACGGTTTTTACGACCACTATCTCCTGGTCGGCAACAGCCGGAAGATGTTAGAACAGATTATTGATGCCGCCGAAGACCACAGCGGATTCAGGCAGAGCGAGAAGTATGCCGCCCTCGGCATGGATCTGGAGCATGGCAGCAATTCGGTGTTTTTCATCAAGGTCGCCGATATCGCCGATGGGGTTATCGAACTGGCGACCTGGACCGGGGCGATACTGGCGCTTCAGGACCGCAATCTGGCGCTGCGATCGCAGGTGGCGATCGAAGAGGTCATCAAACCGCTGCTCAACGGTATGACCACGATCTCGTCGGTTGCGACCAGAACCTTCTTTGCCGAGGACAGGGTCACGGTGGAATCAACGATTGAAGTCAGACCGGACCAGCTCGCAGCAGCGGGGCGGTGAAATTATGGAAAAAATCGTCAACGAATTGAAAAAACTGGTGGATTTCAAAGATACGACCGATATCGGCGATATCGTTCTTATTGCCGCAAAAGATCCGCAATTCGTCGTTTTCGCCGTGGTGACCGATATCGAGAGGGATTCGAGCCGCAAGGACGAATGGTGGCATCTTTATTTTTCGGTACTGTCGATCCCGATCCAGAAAATGACCTGGACCCTGCGGACGCCGCAGATGAGCGGCATGGAAATCTTCACCATGGACGGCAAGGAGCGCTTCGTCAAAGCCGTCAATATGGGCGGACCGCAGCTCAAGCCGGTCGCATCGATAACGGTGCCGCGGCCCGGAGGTCTGAAGCGGATAAAATAGGGTTATTTTTCCCCGGGCGGGACGAAATGAACAGTAAGAAATTCCAGCGAAGTCTGCATCTGCCGATAGGTGATATTCGGTGATTTGTCGAGCATGATCCTGGCGGCTTTGACCTGATCGGTCTCCCGGTACTTGTCGGAGAGGTAGATGATCTCCGAAATCCCCGACTGGATGATGACCTTCGTGCATTCATTGCAGGGAAAAAGGCCGACATAGATCCGACAGCGGCGCAGGTCGGTGGTGATTGCGTTCAGGACCGCATTCAACTCGGCGTGACAGACATAGGGATACTTGGTGTCGAGATAGGCCCCTTCGCGGTCCCAGGGAAGTTCATCGTCCGAACAGCCCCAGGGGAAACCGTTGTAGCCGACCCCGACGATCTTGTTCTGGTCGTTGGCGACGCAGGCCCCGACCTGGGTGTTGGGGTCCTTGCTGCGCTGGGCCGAGAGAAGGGCCACAGCCATGAAATACTCATCCCAGGAAAGATAGTTTTGCCGCTTCATCAGTCTCGATTGTTTTGGTTTTCCTTGAATTGCCTGCGCCGCTTTCTCCAGGTGTTGAGGCCGCAGATCTCGTCGATAAACTTCCTGATGCATTGAAAATACTGGACGCCGGCCATGGCGATCAGGGAATTGTGATCGGCGCCGGGGATCAGCAGAAACTGCTTGTTTTTCGCCCCGCTCTGCATCTGCAGTTTTTCCGCCTGATAAGGTGGAATCAGTTGATCCTGTGCCCCGTGAAGGATCAGGGTCGGCAGTTTGATATCGGCGATCTTGCCACCGTTGTTGAAACAATCTTCTTCCCGCACGTCGAGTCCGTCAAGGCCGATCCCCAGCGCCGCGGCGAGGGGCAGGGTGTCGGCGAAACCACTTTCGAGGATCATCCCCTTGTAGTGTTGCCCATGGTGAAGGGCGATTTCGATGGCGCTGGCCGAACCGAGCGACCTTCCCATGACAATGAGGGGGCCGCCGAACTTCTTTTCCGCCAGCCATCCCGTGACAAAGCTGCTGATGGCGAGGGCATCGCCGAACATCGCCGCCACGGTCGGAGTCCCATCGCTCCAGCCATAGCCGCGGTAGGTGGCGACGAACAGGTTGAGCCCCTGGCGGCGATAGTCGTCGGCTATCTCGTCATAATCGCTGACCGCCTCACCGTTGCCGTGAAAATAGAGAATGGTCGGACTGTCCGGTTCAACCGCATACAACCGGCAACCGAGCCGGACTCCATCGGTCATCGTGATGAACACGTCCTCGGCGTTTTCCGGCAGGGGGGACCTGGCGGCCGGCATCGGAGAAAATATATGGGCGAGGTATTCGGGACGGTCGAGAAGGCTGTGTTCTGTCATGGTGATCGCTGTCGTACCGGTTGTTGGTGTTGGTGATCGAGACGGGCAGTGTAATTGATGTCGATGAAAAACGCCAGCACCGGGAACGCAGCCGGACAAGGCACTGGGAAGACTGCAGCGGAATGGACCCGCCGGCACGGGGGACCTGGCAGACAATAAAAAAGGTTGCAGACCTACGCCTGCAACCTCGAAATGAATGGGGTGGACAATGGGACTCGAACCCACGGCCTCCTGGGCCACAACCAGGTGCTCTAACCGACTGAGCTACGTCCACCACCTGTATCACCTTGAAAAAACGCCCTCCTTATACCCACTCGCCTCCGGTTTTGCAAGCGCAAAGTTATTTCAGGATCTCACCGCAGTGCATGCATTTTACCGCCTGGGCCTTGACGATCTCGAAGCAGGAAGGGCATTCCTTTTTGAAGTTCGCCTTGAGAATACTGTTTATTGCGAGATTGCACTCGTTTTCGAAGGCGATGTCCCGGAACGCATGGTTGCGGAGCGGGTCGATACACTGAAGGTCGTTGAGCTTGACCATGAATTCCAGAGCCCGGGTGCGATTCGCCCGGTCGGCCGCCTCGTCGAGCAGCAGCACCATGACCGGTTCCAGATTCTTGTCGGCAACGCAGGTGTCGAGCGCCTGGACGGCCTCTTTTTCCTTCTGGTAACGGAGGTTCTGGCTTCTCAAAACCTCCGGATTGATGACCGCGGCCTTGAACGCGTCGACATTGCCGACCATCATGACATTGCGTTCCTTGCTGCCCGGCAGTTCCATGTAGCGATACGAGGCATGATGGCCGTACTGGTTTTCAATCTGCGCCCAGCCGTTCAAAAACAGCGGGCACTCGTCATTGAGACAGATGAAGAGGATTTCCGACCCCCAGCCAAGTCCATCGCCGACATGGATCGGTGGCGATTCGCAACAGGACATCCGCTGCGAACAGTGCGGACAGGTATGTTCCTCTTCGATGAATTTCTCTACTTGTGGATGCATATATTCACAGCTCCTTACTGCACATTAATTGCCTCTGGCGTACCGCCAGGGGATGACGTTGTTTCTGCAGCTAACAATACACCTGATGGGAAAGAAGGTAAAGATGTACCGGTTGCCATGACCTCAACTGTCCCAATCTCCCTTGAGAGCGGAGAGGGAGAGCATTTCGTCGACCGCCTTGGCCTGTTTCATCCGCTTCTGGAGGAAGGCCGGCGGCATGAAATTCCTGTTGGCCTCCATAATCCGACACAGCTGATCGATATCACCTGATTCGGCGAGGTCGATCAGGTGAAGAAGATTCTCGGCGAAACTGCGCACGATCTTGCGGCCGTCGCCGGAGGTCGCCATGATCTCGGCATAGGTCCTGGGATTCTGGTTGTGGACCCTGGCCATCGCCAGGATGCCGTAGAGCGAGGTCAGGGTCGAATGACTGCTGATGTCGAGGCAGTCGATCTCGTGCCGGGTGAGGGTCATCGCCAGAGCCACCGAGATCGTCGTCGGCAGTTTCTGCCCCACCCCCATCAGCAGGTCATGTTTGGACGGACTGTCATGAAAGATATCGGCCCCATGCTTATAGAGAAACGCCTCGAACTCGCTGCAGAAGGCTCCGCTTCTGGCAGTCCGTACAACGGAGGCGTTCTTGTCTTTCATGGTCAGAGCCTGGGGGCCCCAGAGGTTGTGGACCAGCATCAGCTCGACGCCCGGGCTGGTGGCGGCAAAGGCGGTGTTGATGGTGTTTTCCGATTCCCCGGCAAGCAGGATCAGGGCCTGGCCGTCATGCAGGTGCCGGCCGTATTGCCTGATGGTATCGGCGGTGACCGAGATCGGGACGCAGATCACCACCACATCGACCATCTCGATCATCGCCTCGGGGCGAAGGGCTGAGGTTCTCCCGGTCAGGTAGGTCGTGTAGCCCTCGTTTTCAAGGCGACTGGCAAACCACCGGCTCATCGCGCCGGAGCCGATGAAACCGAAGGCCTTGATCTGCTTGACCCGCATGTCGACCCGGGGGAAAGAGCCAAGCAGCTTGATCGCATTGTCCTCCTGGATGACGCGCTTTTCCAGTCGGGTCAGGGCCTCGCGCAGCAGGGTGTCGTCGATGTGCCCCTCCGCCTCGATATAGATCCTGAGCTTCTGGGTCTTGATATCGTTTTCGGTCTGCAGATCGAGGATGTTGATCCCCCGGCGGGTGAATTCGCCGAGGATATCGGCGAGCATCCCGACCCGGTCACGCAGCGGCCTGGTGATGATCGCCGTCGCATCGTATCCGGAGGACTTGGCGAGATCCTTGCCCAGGACGGCGAACCGGGTACGGTTATGGGGTACGACCTCCCTGGCGATCAACGGAATGCCGTGCTTCTTCAGCAGTTCTTCAGATTCTATGACCGCATGGCTGGTCCGGTTGCTGCTCCGGATATCGGCCAGCGCGGCTTCGATATCCTGCACCGCCATCATGGTGGCCAGGGGAAAATGGCGGTCAAGGTATTCGTCACACTGCCGCAACACCGAACTCCTGCCGACGATGGTCTTTATCGTCGACAGATCGAGACCGCCGCCGGAAACCGCTCCCAGCGAGAGATGAATCGGCAGGACGACGTTGTCGATCCAGTACCCCTGTTCCAATTGTGAAACGAGCCTGAAGGACTCCTTGATCTCTCCTTCGCGGGTATTGTAGACCGGGACCAGGGCCTGGTCGGCCTGGCCGCTGAGGAAGGCTTCAAGGATGTCGGCGATCCGGTTGAACAGAAGGAGGCGGGCATCGGGAGCATACTGTCGTGCGGCCTGGCAACTGTCGGAACCGGCGGGCCCCTGGGTGGCGATGCTGATCATTTTTTTCTGCGGCTGTCCCGGGGAAAAACCGGTACTATCTGTGTATCGACTGCATGTCTGCAATCAATTTCGCCGGCTGCGGAGAAGATCTCGCAAGTGCCGGCGCCAAAAGGGCAACAAAGGTTTTTATTATACATTTTTTTGTGTGAAAGCAAGAAATTAAATCGGAGATCATGTCTGCATCCCATGATCCTGTCGCAGGAACGGGCAGTATCGTTGAATATCTCGCCGCCCTGGAGAGTTCGAGGAAATTCGGCCCTCAGGTCGTATGCCATCGTGTCTTTCCCGCCACGGCGCAACGTCTTGCCGCCGCTGATCCGGCACTGAGCCCGGCAACGCTCGAACTATTGCGCACCAGGGGCATAGATCGTCTCTACACCCACCAGGCCGAAGCGATCGGCCACCTCCTGGCCGGCAACCATGTCGTTGTCGCCACGCCCACCGCCTCCGGCAAGAGCATGATCTTCAATCTTCCGGTCCTCGACGGCATAGGCGCAGGCTCCGGCGACCACGCCCTTTATCTCTATCCGCTCAAAGCCCTGGCCCAGGACCAGTTGCGGGTTGTCGAGGATCTGGCAGGGCAGTTGCGAGTTGGGCCGGCGGACAGCGGCGGAGAGATTGCGGCGATCTACGACGGCGACAGCAGCAGCTATCAACGGCGACGGATCAGGGACCACCTGCCGCCGATCCTGATGACCAATCCCGATATGCTGCACCTGTCGATCCTGCCCTATCACGGCAACTGGTCGACCCTGTTCAAGGGGCTGAGGTATGTCGTGATCGACGAGATCCATACCTACCGCGGGGTGTTCGGATCGCACATGGCCTGGGTCATTCGGCGGCTGAAGCGGATCGCCGAAAATTACGGCGCTGCCCCCCGATTCGTCCTGCTCTCCGCCACGATCGGCAATGCCGGAGCATTCGCCCGGCAACTGATCGACGCCGAGGTCGAGGCCGTCTCCGTCTCCGGGGCGCCCCAGGCGGAAAAACACTTTCTCTTCCTCAACCCCTGGGACAATGCGGCGACGATCGCCAGCCAGCTCCTTGAGGCGGCGCTCAAACGGGGGCTGCGCACCATCGTCTACACCAAATCGCGGCGGATGACCGAACTGATCCATCTCTGGACCGCCCCCCGTCTCGGTCCGCTGCAGGGCAAGCTCAGTTCCTATCGGGCCGGTTTTCTGCCGGAAGAGCGGCGGGAGATCGAACAGCGGCTCAACTGCGGCAGCCTGCTCGGAGTGGTCTCGACCTCGGCCCTGGAACTGGGTATCGACATCGGCGATCTCGATCTCTGCATCCTCGTCGGCTACCCCGGCTCGATCATGGCCTCGTGGCAGCGCGGCGGCCGGGTCGGCCGGCAGCAGCGGACCTCGGCGATCATCATGATCGCTCAGGAAGATGCCCTCGATCAGCACTTCATGCGCCAACCCGAAGATTTCTTCAGCCGGGCGCCGGAGTCGGCGGTCGTCAATCCACTCAACGAGTCCATCCTCCACCGCCATCTCCATTGCGCCGCCGCCGAACTGCCGCTGGCGGCGGCGGAACCGCTGCTGCAAAACCCGGATGTGACCGCCGCCGTCGATGCCCTGGTTCGCTCGGCGACTCTGCTCCAGGACGCCGACGGCCGGTTCTGGCATGCCAGCCGCAAGTATCCGCAACGGCACGTCAACCTGCGGGGCGGCGGGCTGCAGCTGGCCCTGATAAACTGCGACAGCGGCGAGATCTTCGGCGAGGTCGACAGCGGCAGGGCGCTGAAGGAGTGCCACCCCGGGGCGGTGTATATCCACCGGGCCACCTCCTGGCTGGTCGAAGATCTCGACCTGGTGGCCCGGGAGGTCACCTGCCGGCGCCAGACCCCGCCGTACTATACCCGCCCCATCTCCGGCAAGGAGACGGAGATTCTCCAGGTCCTGGACCAAAAAACCGCCTTCGGCTGCCGGGTGTCGTTCGGCCGGCTTAAGGTCACCGAAAAGGTCACCGGTTACCAGCGGCTGAATAACGCCACGCGCCGAGTCATCGCCACCATGCCCCTGGACCTGCCGGAGCAGATCATCGAAACGGAAGGGCTGTGGCTGGAGATAGCAGAGGACCTCCAGCGCCGGCTGGAGACCCGGCAACTCCACTTCATGGGCGCAATCCACGCCCTCGAACACGCGATGATCTCGCTCTTTCCCCTCCTGGTCCTGTGCGACCGCAACGATATCGGCGGGATCTCCTGCCCCCGCCATCCCCAGACCCCGTGGGCGGCCGTTTTCATCTACGACGGCCACGATGGCGGTATTGGCCTGGCGGCGGAGGCCTATCGCAACATCGATGAACTGCTGACCCAGACCGAGCGGACGATCAGGCTTTGCTCCTGCGACAACGGCTGCCCTTCCTGCGTTCATTCCCCGAAATGCGGTTCCGGCAACCGGCCGATCGACAAGGGGGCCTGTCGCGCCCTCCTTGAAATGATCCTCGCCGGGAACCAGTTGCAGGCATCGGTCAAGAGCCTGGCAGCACCGGAAGCAAGGGCAGGGGACGAGCCTGTGGCAGCAGAAAACGTCGGCGCAGTCGGCCGTTCTTCCGGGGAGCGCTTGGGGATCGGGGCGTTGCCGCGCCATTACGGCGTGTTCGACCTTGAAACGATCCGGTCGGCGGCGGAGGTCGGCGGCTGGAACAGGTGTGAGCGGATGGGGATCTCGGTGGCGGTGGTCTGGGATTCAGTGCTCGGCGAGTGCGTCACCTATCTCGAACATGAGATTGACGGCCTGGTCGAGCATCTGTTTGCTCTCGACCTGGTGGTCGGCTTCAACTCGCGCCGGTTCGATTACCGCGTCCTGAACGGGTATAGCCCCCGGGACTTCAGCCGTCTGCCGACCCTCGACCTGCTGGAGGAAGTCTCCAACCATCTCGGATATCGTCTCAGCCTCGACCGGCTGGCCGAACATACCCTGGGAGAAAAGAAGAGTGCCGACGGTCTGCAAGCGCTCAAATGGTACCGGGAGGGCAGGATCGATCTGATCGCGCAGTACTGCAGAAAAGATGTGGAGATTACGCGGGATCTGTTGCACTTCGCCCTGGAGAAGGGCTATCTGCTTTTCCAGAACAAGGCGGCAAAGACCGTCCGGTTGCCGCTTGCTCTGGAAAAGATTATCGGTGCGGAAAGCGCCAAAGGCGATCAGGGCCAGATCAGCGGCTGAAAGATCCAGCCGACGGTGCCGCCGCTGTGTTTGACCTTGACCCATTGGCCCTCGGCCGACAGTTTGGTCAGCACGACCCCCCGTTCGACATCGGCGACTATCGGGGCCGTGGTGTTCGGTTCGGAGCGCATATTGGCACTTTTCTTGGCATTGACGATGACCGTATCGCCCTTTTTCACCAGGGACGAATGAATGAATCCGGTATCATTCTCATAGTCGGTTACCTTCAGCCAGACACCTTCCTTTCCCTGCACCTGCAGCGGGTAGCCCTGGAACAGTTCCATCAGGATCGGAGAATCGGTGGTCGGAGCCGTCCTGACATTGACCCCATCTTTGACAACACTGACATATTCGGCGGCGATGGCCGGAGCTGCAAGCATGGTGCAGAGGGAACCGGCAACGATGATCGTACGAGAAAATTTTTTCAGGTTTTGTATAAAAGTCATAGCAATATTTTATGGTTGAATTGATAAGAGAGAGGTGGAGCGTGGTGTCTTCTCAACGGTTTCGACTCTCATCTATAGCACTATTGGCGGTTGAAGTCAAAGGCTTCGCACCCCAAAATCCATCGCTTTCCCATCCCTATTACCCGATACGACAAGAAAATTTAACAAAAGAAGAGGCTCCTGCGATTGCTGTTGACGACAACGTCGGCGCCGATCGGCAGGGTCAGGTTTTCGGGTCCGTGTCCTGCCGGCAGACCGGCCCAGACGGGTATCCCCGATGCCGCGGTCAGATCGAGGACCCTTTGCCATAGCCATTCCTGATCGACCGGGCCGGTATCGTACAGCCTGGCGTCGGCAAGGGAAAAATCGCCGAGAAGGATCGCCGCCGCTTGATTGAATTTGCCGGCGATGGCGAGTTGGGTCAGCATCCGGTCAAGACGGTACGGGGGTTCATTGACATCCTCGAGGACAACGACCAGCCCCTGCCAGGAAAAGTCGTACGGGGTACCGAGAAGGGACGCCAGACTGGTGAGATTGCCGCCGGCCAGGATTCCCTCGACCTTCGCCCCTCCCCGGAGGATTTCGATACCGGGAAGGGCGAAGGCATTGCGCCATGAACCGGTCAGGCAGCGATAGAGGCGCATCACGGAGTCCGGGGTCGAGGCGGCGAGGGAGGTCAGGACCGGGCCGTGCAGACCGACCAGGCCGAGCGAAGCCAGGAGATGGTTGTGGATGACCGTGATATCGGAAAAGCCGACGATGATCTTCGGATGGGCCCGCACCAGGTCGAGATCGATACCGCCCAGGATTCGCAGGCTGCCGTAACCTCCGCGCACGGTCATGATGGCGGCGGATCGATCATCGGCAAAGGCCCGGTTCAGTTCCTCCGCCCGGGCGGTATCACTGTCGGCGAGGAATCCGCTGCCGGGCCACAGCCGCTCGGGATAACGGACCACGAAACCCATCTGCTCGAGGACGGCGAGTCCTGACCGGAACGGCTCGACTGCCGAAGGTCGACCGGCGGGGGCGACGACCTGAATCACATCGCCCTTGTGCAGAGCGGGTGGGATGATCCGGGCCCTCATCGGTTTCTTATCTTTTCATAGATGATGCGTAGTCCTTCCAGGGTGAGATTGGGCTCGATATGGGTGATCAATTCGGCGTAGGGTGAGATGAGCTCGGCCATGCCGCCGGTGGCGATCACCTCGACCGTGTTTCCCTCCCCGGCCATTTCCCGGCCGATCCCTTTGACCAGGCCGTCGATCATCGCCCCATAGCCGAAGAGAATGCCGCTCCGCATCGCCTCGACGGTCGTGGTGCCGATGAGTTTCTCCGATCTCGCCGCCACGTCGATGTGCGGCAGTTTGGCGGTCCTGGTGGCCAACGCTTCGAGCGAGATGCCGATCCCCGGGAAGATGATGCCGCCGATGTATTCACAGCGGGCGGTGACACAGTCAAAGGTGATGGCCGTGCCGAAGTCGATGACGATCAGGTCGCTGCGGTAATGGTCCCAGGCGGCGATGCCGTTGACGAGCCGGTCGGCCCCGACTTCACCGGGGTTGTCGGTCCGGATGGTGATCAGACCGCCAACCGTTGCCGCTGAAATGATCAACGGCGACTGACGAAGGTTTGCCGCCAGATGTTCACGACAGCAATTGACCCAGGCGGTTTCGAGTTTGGGGACGACGCTGGCGATGACGATGTCGGTGATACGGCGGGCATCGATGCCGGCCATGGCAAAGAGCGTGCTGTAGCTGATCGCCAGTTCGTCGGCGGTGTTGTTCCGGTCCGATTTGAGCCGCCATTGACCGACGAGCCGATCATCTTCGTACAGACCGGCCACCGTATGTGAGTTGCCGATATCGATTACAAAGAGCATGGGATTCCTGTGCTGATGGATTGAGGATGGTTCATGCGATCATTCCGTTTCGCCACAATAGACCAAGGCGGTGAAAAAGAAAAGATACAGCGATTGGTGGAGCGAAAAAGTCTTCACCACCCCTCTACTGCGGCACATCGTCGGCGGGAGAAAACCGCACCGTATTTGATTGTCAATGCCCCAAGGATATTATAATATGTCGGCATGTCACGGTTTTCGTGACAAATCCGGAAAGCGGCATCATATCAGAAGGAGGGAGTCATCATGACAGTGCCGAGGCTGGTCGCCAAAATTGAGTCAGAGGAGCCGACCCTGCGACTGGCGGTGCTGATCGATGCCGACAACGCCCAGGCCGCGGTCATTGAAAACCTCCTCGCCGAGATCGCCCGTTATGGGGAGGCGACCGTCAAACGGATCTACGGCGACTTCACCGCCCCGACGAGCGCTTCCTGGAAAAAAGTGCTGCAGCGCTACGCCATCAAACCGGTGCAGCAGTTTGCCTACACGACCGGCAAAAACGCCACCGACAGCACGCTGATCATCGATGCGATGGATCTCCTCTATACCCGGAAATTTGATGGCTTCTGCCTGATCACCAGTGACAGTGACTTTACCGGCCTGGCGATGCGCCTGCGCGAAGAGGGTCTTACGGTGCTTGGATTCGGGGAGAAGAAAACCCCGGAAGCATTCCGCAACGCCTGCCACAAATTCGTCTTTACCGAGGTGCTCCGCCGTGATGCGGCGGTCCATGGCGAAAAGCAACACCCTGCCGACCACGATAAAAAGTCAGGAACGACCGCCAAAGCGGCCGCCCCCAGCGAGCCCACGAGTGATGGGGCCGGTCCGACAAGTGAATTCCCGAGGGATTTTGTCCTGGCGGCGCTGGAGCAGTCAACCGACGATGCCGGCTGGGCCCAGCTCGGCACCTTCGGCAGCTATCTCACCAAACTCCAGCCTGACTTCGATTCCCGGCTCTACGGATACAAAAAGCTCTCCGACCTGGTCAAGGCCAGAAGCGATCTGTTTGAGACGGAAGAGCGGAAGGTCAGCGGCGCCACCCAGAAGGTTCTGTACCTCCGGGCCAAATGATACGGGATTCCGGCGGTCACGCTGATGCCGTGTGCTACTTACATCAAATCAAATGTTTATAATACAATGGCGACCCCGATCCTGATCACGACAACCTTCGAAAACGAACCTGACGCCGAGAGGCTCGCCAGGATGCTCTTGGAACAGCGACTGGTCGCCTGTGCCCGGATTTCAGTTGTCGGCAAAAGTATGTACTGGTGGCAGGGACAGATCAGCGAGACGAAGGAGTACGAGCTTGGGCTGAAAAGCACCCGGGACCTGTATCCGGAGATCGAGGCCCTGATTCGCACTGAACACCCTTACGAGACGCCGGAGATCGTCGCCACCGCCTTTGTTGCCGGCAGTGCCGCCTATCTGGCCTGGCTGGAGGAGGAACTGCGGCGATGACCGACAAGCCTCAAGGCCCACGCCCGGCCGGCTACCGCAAACGCAAGCTCGGCGAATACCGGTGCCATTGCTGCAAGGAAAAAAAACCGTTCTGTTGGAGCTGTCCCTGCGGTTTTCAGATCTGCGACGCATGCTTTCAGGAGAACAAATGGGGGATCAGCAACGGTCCCACCTGGATCTGTCCCGACTGCGAGCGCATCCGGATGACCTGATCCGTAACGACCTCGCAACACCCCTCGCCGGTCCCTGTCGTTGACAAACGATCTCGCCCCGGATTGGGCCATTCATAGCAGTCGATGCCGCTGAAATCGAGCTGAAAGCCTGGAACCGGACCCGCCGGATAGAGCGGATTTATCGCGGTTGCCAAACCGGTTGAAATGAAATAGTATGGCTTCCACATCTCAACCAAGCCCTGCGCCAACAGCAAAATATGAACGTATCTACGCATAATTACGACGAAAGCAAAATCAAGACCCTGAGTTCTTTGGAGCATATCCGCAAGCGTCCGGGGATGTATATCGGTCGCCTCGGCGACGGCTCGAATCAGGACGATGGGGTCTATATCCTGCTGAAAGAGATCGTCGATAACGCCGTCGATGAGTTCATCATGGGGTTCGGCAAACGGGTCAACATCACCATCGCCGAGGATGGACTGGTCAAGGTGCGCGATTTCGGCCGCGGCATCCCGCTCGGCAAGATCATCGACTGCGTGTCGGTCATCAATACCGGGGCCAAATACAATACCGACGTCTTCCAGTTTTCCGTCGGCCTGAACGGGGTCGGAACCAAGGCGGTCAATGCCCTGTCCGAACATTTTCAGGTAACGGCCTATCGGGAAGGCCAGTTTGCGTCGGCACGGTTTTGCCGCGGAATTCTTGCCGGACAATCTGAAGGGGAGACCGCGGAGAAGAACGGCACCATGATCGAGTTCCTGCCGGATCGGCAGATCTTCCCTGGATTTGTCTTCGATCCTTCTTTCATCGACAAGAGAATGTGGCGCTACGCCTACCTCAACGCCGGATTGAAGATGTACGTCGGCAAGAATCTCTATCACTCCGCCAACGGCCTCCTCGATCTGCTGGCAAAAGAACTGGCGGAGGAGAACCTGTACACCCCGATCTACTACAAGGACGAGACCCTCGAGTTCGCCTTCTCCCATACCGATTCCTACAGCGACAACTACTTCACCTTCGTCAACGGCACCTTCACCAGTGAAGGCGGAACGCACCTCTCCGCCTTCCGCGAAGGGGTGTTGAAAGGGATCAACGAGTACGCCAAGAAGGTGTTCGTCAATACCGATGTCCGCGACGGTCTCGTCGGCACCCTGGCGATCAAGGTCAAGGAACCGGTGTTCGAATCGCAGACGAAGAACAAACTGGGCAACACCGAGGTGCGGTCGTGGATCGTCGCCAAGGTCAAGGACGCCGTCTGCAGTTCGCTGTACAAGGATACCGAGGCGGCGGAAATCCTGATCGACAAGATCCATCGCAACGAAAAAGTCCGCAAGGAACTGCACAGCGTCAGGCTGGAGGCGAGGGCCAAGGCCAAGAAGGTGGCGCTGAAAATCCCGCAGCTCAAGGACTGCAAGCATCACCCAGCGAGGGGCAAGCCGTCGCCGGAAGGGCGCCGGAACATGATGTTCATCACCGAGGGCCAGTCGGCCTCCGGCTCGATCGTCTCGGCCCGCGATCCGATGACCCAGGCCGTCTTTTCCCTCAGGGGCAAGCCGATGAACGTCGTCGGCCAGAAGATGGCGATGCTCTACAAAAACGAAGAGTTGTATTCGCTGATGCGGGCCCTCGATATAGAGGAATCGATCTCCAATCTCCGCTTTGACCAGGTCATTCTGGCCACCGATGCCGATGTTGACGGCCTCCATATCCGCAACCTGCTGCTGACCTATTTCCTGCATTATTTCGAACCGCTGGTCAAACTGGGGTACGTCTATATCCTCGAAACCCCGATCTTCAGGGTCCGCAATCAGCAGCAGACGATCTACTGTTATTCGGAAAAGGAAAAAATCGAGGCGACCAGACTGCTGAAAGGGCAGGGGAGCCGGCAATTGGCGGTCGAGACCACCAGGTTCAAGGGTTTGGGCGAGATCTCGCCGAAGGAATTCAAACAGTTCATCGGTCCGGATATTCGCCTGAAAAATGTCACCCTCGATTCCATCAGCGAGGTCAACAAGGTGCTTTCCTTTTATATGGGCAAGAATACACCGGACAGAAAACAATATATCATGGACAACCTGCTCTGATCAGACTGGCCATGCCTTGCCTTGTCCCAACGAGGCCCATCGTTCAATCAGTGTGCAAACTCAGCCATGGAATTCAGTCCGGGAAAACTGCAGAAGCTCTTCGAATACAATTTTCTTGAATATACATCGTATGTTATCAGGGAAAGGGCGATCCCATCGATCGAGGACGGGCTGAAGCCGGTTCAGCGCCGCCTCCTCCAGACCTTGATCAATATGGAGGACGGCCGTTATCACAAGGTCGCCAACGTCGTCGGCGAAACGATGAAGCTGCACCCGCATGGCGACGCCTCCATCTTCGCCGCCCTGGTCAATCTTGCCAACAAGGGCTATCTCATTGATCGCCAAGGGAATTTCGGCAACATCTTTACCGGCGACCAGGCCTCGGCGGCCCGGTATATCGAATGCCGGTTGTCGCCGTTGGCCAAAGAGGTCATCTTCAATAAAGATCTCACCGAATTTATCGATTCCTACGATGGGAGAACGGTCGAACCGGTGACCCTGCCGGCAAAAATTCCGCTCCTCCTGCTGCAGGGAGCCGATGGAATCGCCGTCGGCATGGCGACCAAGATCCTGCCCCATAATTTCTGCGAACTGCTCGAGGCCCAGAAAAAAATCCTGCGCCACCAGGATTTCGTTATCTATCCGGACTTTCAACAGAAAGGATTCATCGATGTCACCGACTACGACGACGGCAATGGCCGGGTCCGTTGTCGGGCGAAAATCGAAGAGGTCAATGACAAGACCATCGTCATCCGCGATATCCCGTACTCCACGACCACCCAGTCTCTGACCGATTCGATCGAACGGGCGGCCAAGGCCGGGAAGATCAAAATTGTCTCGATCAACGACTATACCGCCGAAAATGTCGAGATCGAGATCAAACTGGCGCGTGGTGTTTACGCCAAAGACACCATCAAGGCATTGTACGCCTTTACCGACTGTGAAATCCCGATTTCACCAAATCTGACGCTGATCCGCGGCAATACTCCTGAAACATCGACTGTCAGTGAAGTTCTCAGGTACAACACGGAAAAACTTCAGACCGATCTGACCCGGGAGTTGACAATAGACCTGGGGCGCCTGCAGGAAAAATTGCATGCCCGGCTGCTCGAGCAGATCTTCATTGAAGAGCGTCTTTACAAGAATATCGAAGAAGAGACGAGTTATGCGGCGGTTATAAAGTCTGTGGAAAAATCTCTGACGCCGTTCGCCGGGGAACTGGTGCGGGCAGTAACGAGGGAGGATGTTGAGAAACTGCTGGAAATCAGAATCAAGCGCATCTCGCGATACGATATCAATCGGCAACAGAAAGAGATCCGGGATATTCGCAAGGAAATTGCATCGATCGAGAAAAGCCTCAAGGATATGGTGGCGTATACGATCTCCTATCTCGACCGACTACTGGAAAAATATGGCCCTCTCTACCCCCGCAATACCGAAATCCGTGCCTTTTCCGAGGTCAGTGTGCGCAAGGTGGCGCCTGCCAATCTGCTGGTCAGCTACAACCGTGAATCCGGCTTCATGGGCCATCAGATCAAGAACGAGGAGGAAAGCCAGGACCAGGCGATTGCCTGTTCCGAATACGATCGCCTGCTTCTTTTATTCAGCAACGGCGTGTACAAGGTTATTCCGGTGACGGACAAACTCTTTGTCGGCCATGAATTGCAATGGTTCGGCAAGGTTGAAAAGGATCTCATTTTTAATGTAATATATAGAGATGGCCAGGAAAATCTCGTTTATGCGAAACGATTCAAAACTCCAAGCTTTATTCTAGAGAAAGAATACCGGATATTTCCCGAGCATAAACGATCGAAGATCCTGCTGCTGACGTTCGGCGAAGGGAAAAACGCCCATATCAGCCTGATGTCGTCACCACGTGCGAAAAGCAACGTCCTCGATGTCTGTTTTGATGATTACCTCGTCAAAAATCCTTCCGCCCGGGGAAAGAGGATATCAAACAGAGTTGTCAGAAAGGTTGTCGAAGGAGCACCCGACCAACGAATCGATGAGGTGAAGAGGCAGATGCCCACACTGCCTGGATTCGCCATTGAACCGCCCGAGGACGCTGACCAGACGGACGATGAGTTCGTGGGCGACAGGGACGGGGAGGATATCATCTGATTCGCTGCGATCAATCCGCTGGTCGACATGCGGCAGCAAATCATTAGCAGATAAATTGTGATCATTAAAACGATAGGTTGTTGCCAACACTTAATGCATTGAATCAACTTTTCCCTTAAGGGAATGCTGCCCCGCATGAACTATCTCAACCTCTAACAGATCTCCGGGGGCGAGATCTGTTTTCTCGTCGACATGGACAATGTGGTTGGTTCCGGTCCTGCCCTGAAAAGCGTTTTCGCTCGTCCTTTCAATCATTATTTCCAGAAGTGATCCCACATAGGCGCTGTTGCGCGCCAGGCTGATTTCATCCTGCCTCCTCTGGAAGATGGCGAGGCGTTCAGATTTCACTTCTTCGCTGATTTTTCCATCGAAATCACATGAGCGAACACCTGGACGATCCGAATACTTAAAGGAAAATGATCCGTGAAAGCGGACACGTTCCAGCAAGTCCATGGTCAAGGCAAAATCATCATCGGTTTCACCTGGGAATCCAACAATGATATCGGTCGTCAAAGCGAGATCCGGCCGGCAGGAAAATAGAGCCTCGACCCTTTCGAGATAATTGGCGATCGTATAATGCCGGTTCATCCGCTTCAACACCGCGTCTGAACCGGATTGGACGGGAAGATGAAACTGCGGACAAAGGATGGCGATATCACGGAAACATCCGATCAGTTCATCTGACAGATCCTTGGGATGGGAGGTCGTGAAGCGCAACCGTTGCAACCCTCTGATTTCGGCAACTTGATGAAGAAGCTCGGGGAACGTGCAGGGGAGGGCGGTTCCGTTGAGCTTCCGGCCATAGGAGTTGACGTTTTGGCCAAGCAGGGTGACCTCCCTCACCCCCTGAGCGACGAGTTTTCTGACCTCCTCAACAACATCCTGCGCACGACGGGAAATCTCCCGTCCCCTGGTGTATGGCACAACGCAGTATGAACAGTAGTTGTCACAACCCTGCATAATCGTGACAAAGCGCTTGAAGGAATACAGCTCGTCCGCCGGCTCGCTGTTCTTCCTGTCAGCGGGAAGAAACGCAGGTATCCGGAATGCCTTGCTCATGGTGGTCGCAACCACCGGTCGATCGGTCCCGGCAACACGGTCGATATATGTGCCCAGATCATAGATGTTCTGAGTCCCCAGAACCAGATCGACATGAGGCATACGCTGCAGGAGGTGATCGCCCTCCTGCTGGGCGACACAACCGGCTACACAGATCTTCATCCCTGGTCGCTGTACCTTGATCTTCCTCAAGGCGCCGAGCATGCTCATTACTTTCTGCTCAGCCTTGGCTCGAATCGTGCAAGTGTTGAGAATTACGAGATCAGCCGATTCCATGTCATGGCTTTCAGCATAGCCATGGGTCGAGAGAATCTGGCTCATGATCTCCGAATCCCGCTCGTTCATCTGGCAGCCAAATGTCTTTATGAAAACTTTTTTCACCATTATACTAGACACATAATTAAAGGTATTAATGCTTTTTCAATACTTCAGAGAGACTTCCAAGCAATTCCAGGATCTCCTTTTTCAAACCGGGGCTGAATCGCAGTACAACCACTCCATGCTTTTCAGGGCAACTCGTGAGAACACCGAAATTGTCGTAGCCCTCGAGGATGCTTTTTAAATAATGAAATTTTTCCTCAGAGATACGGAGAAACAGCTGGTCCAATGTGTTAAGATTTGGCTTCATCGTTATACGGTAATTATTGAATCCTGCGTCCCGAATTGCCCCTCGTACCTGTCAAGAAGAGGGTAGACCGCTTCTCTGAGATATTCTTCGGTCTGCTCGGGAGCGCGCCCGATAAAGCCACTCTGATCAGCAATGATATCTTCGAGTTCGTCGATGGAAAATGGAACCCGATCGTCATCTGCCAACCGCTGCATCAAGTCATTGTCCCTGCCTTGTTCCTTCACTGTTCTTCCAGCAGCAATGGAATGTTCTTTGACGATCTCATGAATATCCTGTCGGCTCATACCTCGGCTCACTGCCTCCATCAGGATTTTCTCAGTGGCCATAAACGGAAGTTCAGCCAAAATATGACGACTGGCTTGTTTCGGAAAAACAACCATATCCGAAGTTATATTCATATACAGCTTAAGTATTGCATCAGTCAGCAGAAAACACTGGGGGATGTCCATTCGGCGGATCGCGGAATCGTCGAGGGTCCGTTCAAACCACTGATTGCTGAAGGTAACTCCAAAATTCGGCGCCAGTCCCATAAGCTTTCGGGCCAATCCGGTCATCCGTTCCGCCCGCATCGGGTTTCTCTTGTAGGCCATGGCCGAAGAACCGGTCTGATTCTTTTCAAACGGTTCCTCCAGAACTTTGAGATTTGAAAGCAAACGGAGATCGACGGCAAATTTATGGGCCGATGCGCCGATCCCGGCCAATGTCTCCGCCATCTTCATGTCCAGTTTGCGGGTATAGGTCTGGCTGGTGACGGCAAAAGTATCGCTGAATCCGAGCTTTTCCGCCACTCTCTGATCCATGAGGCGAACTTTTTCGTGATCTCCCTTGAAAAGTTCAAGAAAGGTCGCCTGAGTGCCAACAGTCCCTTTCGCGCCCCTGGCCTTCAACTGGGACAGAAACATCTCGATATAGTCAAGATCCATGATCAAATCTTGAATATACAAGGTCATTCTTTTGCCGATCGTGACCGGTTGAGCCGGTTGGTAGTGGGTGTAGCCAAGAGTCGGTAATTGACGATACTTGTAGGCAAAATCGGCCAGGTTTTTGATAACTTGGAGCAGGGCGCTCCTGATGAGCGCAAACGCTTCCCGCTGGATGATCAGATCGGTATTACAGACAACAAATTGCGACGTGGCCCCAAGGTGGATGATGCCACTGGCCTTGGGGCATTTAAGTCCGTACTCGTAGACATGGGCCATAACGTCGTGACGGATCTCACGTTCCTTGGCAGCGGCGATGTCATAGTCGATGTTTTCGCAATTGGCACGCATTTCGTGAAGCATTTCGGCAGTGATGATATCAGTCAGGCCGTACTCATATTGGGATTCCGCCAAGGCTATCCAGCATTTACGCCAGGTTGTGAACTTCTTTTTTTCAGAGAAGAGCTGCTGCATGGCCTTGCTGGTGTATCTGCTTACAAGGGGTTCCTGGTAGATATCCCTGTTCATGTACGACTCCTTGAAGTATGCCAAAACGGATGATTTGTTTTGTCTATCTTACTGAAAATGCGTTATTCATCAATCGCCATAAAGACCCAACCGATGTCCTCGAAGAGAAATATGCTTATACCATTTTTCCTGCCAAAGAAAAACCTTCCACTAATTTTCACGATATTTTAAATGTCGCATAATGTATATTATGTTTACCAATGTAATATGCTGTTTTTCATACTGATTTCCATTCAAATCTCTTTTCCTCTCAGTGATTTGGAATTTTTAAATCAAGAACCAGCACCTGCCATCGCAGATTGCCGTTGAATCTGTTCGGGGCAAGCGAATACACCACCTCACACCCCCTGCCCTCTCTGGCGATCTTGATCTTGTCGCCGAGGTGAAAACCGATACCCTTGCATGGCCTGCCATTTGTCCTGAAGGAAATCTGCAGATGTTCCTTTCTACTGCCGACCTGTCGTACGTCTATTATGACAGCTTCTTTGTCGACAAAAATGGGTCGTTCATTTCCCTGACCGAACGGTTCACAAAGAGAGAGGATATTCAGATAGCTTGGGCTGAAGATTTCCTGGATTGAAATTTCGTCTTCAGGAACGACTTCGGTGATCGATTTTTCAACTGGCGAGGACTTCACAGCCAAATAAACTTTGTTCTTAAATTCCTTTAAATTACCTTCCTTTAAGGACAGTCCGGCAGCCGCCTTGTGACCTCCGTAGGACTCCAAAAGATCCTTGCAAAAATGCAAAATATTCGTGATATCGATATGTTCAGGACTTCTACAGGATCCCTTCAAGACCTTGTTATCACCGCAGTCACCACCGTCAATGTCAATCGCCGAAAGAACGATAGTCGGCGTCTTGAACAATTCCATCAATCTTGACGCCAGGATACCGAGAATACCATGATGAAAATCACCATTGACGATGCAACAACGCGTTGATTCAACTTCAAATTGATCGATCAAAGCTAAAGCTTTTTCTAGATCTTTTTCGCATGTTGATTTTCTCAACGTATTTAATTGATCCAGTTTTCTTGCCATTTTTTTTGCTTCAAGCTCCCCTCTGCAGGTAAGAAGCTCAACCGCAAGTTTTGCGTTCGCCATTCGGCCCGCCGCGTTGAGCTTGGGTCCAAGCTGAAATCCGACATCATCGGCAAATATTTTTCCATCGGCAATACCCGAGGTCTCGAGCAGTGATCGCAAACCTGGAAACTCTGTTTTTCCCAGTACTTCTAGACCGGCTCTAACCAGTACCCTGTTCGATCTCCGTAACGGCACCATATCGGCAATCGATCCCAATGCGGCAAAAGAGAGAAAATGTTTCAGATTCGGCACTGCTTGATTCTCGAAGTAGCCATGCTCTCTCAGGAAGGAGCGCAAGCCTGCTGCCAGATAGAAAGCGACGCCGACTCCGGCGAGATGCTCACCACAAAAACCACAGTCTGGTTGATTGGGGTTGATGACGATACAGGGCGGCAGGCTGTCGGATGAAATCCGGTGATGATCCGTTATGATCGCCGCAGCACCCCATCGTTGCAGTTCGACAATTTCGCTGCTATTCGCTATCCCGCAATCGACTGTTATCAATAGGTAACTGAAATCATTGATTGTCTCGCCAATTTTTCGCAGATTTTGAATATTCAGGCCGTACCCTTCCGTCAGGCGATCGGGGACATGCCAATACACTTCCTTCCCAAGGCAACGGAAGAACGAAATCAGCAGGGCGATGCCGGTCGTCCCGTCGACATCGTAATCGCCCCACAGGACGATGTTGCGGTTGGTATCGAGGGCGGCGACGATGCATTTGACCGCTTCCTCCATTCCCTTCATCAAAAACGGGGATGGAAGATCACTGAGATGCGGGTAGAGAAAGCCCTCAACCTGGTTTTTGCCTTCGAGCCCCCTTCTCTCCAGGATGTTAACCAGGGCCTCGGGGATATCTTCGTAACGGATGGAATTATTTCCGGCCATCGGTGCTCAGCGATACGTTGTTGCGCGTGGTGAAAGTTCATCGCGCCAGGAGGCGATCCTCTCGATTATTGGTGCGCCAGTTGCAACCTCGTACCACTCGATCTGATCCATACCGTTGAACCAGGTGAACTGCCGCTTGGCGTACCGCCGTGTATCCCTCGACAAATAGGTTAGCATCTGTTCCGATGTCCATGTACTATCGATATATTTGATCATATGTTTGTAACCGATGGATTGAAGGGACGGCAGATCTTGACGGTACCCACGCGCCAGCAATCCCCGTACCTCCTCCTCCAGGCCATCGGCGATCATCTGCCGGCAACGTTCGTTTATCCGGGCATACAGCGTTTGCCGATCGCACCTGAGGCCGAGCAGCAGGATGCTGCCCCAGACCGCCGGGCCGGTCCGGCCTCGTTGTTCGCGCAGGTGTGAAGACCAGGGAATGCCGGTGGCCTGATAAATCTCCAGGGCCCGGAGCAGCCGCTGGCTGTCGTTGACATGAATTCGTGCCGCCGACGGCGGGTCGCAGGAGGCAAGCTCCCGGTATAACCGTGCAGGCCC
The DNA here is from genome assembly GCF_014201505.1 of Desulfoprunum benzoelyticum. Classification (GTDB taxonomy): domain Bacteria; phylum Desulfobacterota; class Desulfobulbia; order Desulfobulbales; family Desulfocapsaceae; genus Desulfoprunum; species Desulfoprunum benzoelyticum. The sequence goes on from NZ_JACHEO010000001.1 coordinate 246,977, forward strand.
TTCCACGGCCAATCTCTGCTGCAGTCTCGTCCGTATCTGGTGATTCACCGGCAGGCATTCGAAGATGCCGTCAACCAGGGCCTTCAGGTACAATCCGGTGCCGCCGGTCAGCAGCGGCAGTTTTTTTCGCAGGTGAATGTCGATGATTGCAGCGGTGGCATCCCGGACAAATCTGGCCGCATCGTACTGTTCGTCAGGATCGGCGATGTCGATCAGATGATGCCGCACCCTGGAGCGCTCGGCGACGCTGGCTTTGGCCGTACCGATGTCCATATATCTGTAGACCTGCATCGAATCGACGCTGACGATCTCGCAATCAAAGCGTTCCGCGATCTGCAAGGAAAGTGCCGTCTTGCCGATCGCCGTGGGACCGACGAGAACCAGTACCGGCGACATTGACTGGGGAATGGTTTTCATTGCGATCCAGCGAAGGAAAATTGCGATTCGAGTTGACGGACCCGTTTGTGACCGATGCCGGGAACCTGCAACAGATCTTCACGGCTCCGGAAAACGACGCCTTGCTCACGGACCCGGATAATCTCGGAGGCCAGATGCGGCCCAATGCCATCGATGGTCTCCAGCAATTTGGCATCAGCATCATTGACGGGGATCGGTTGAAAGAAAAATGGCGCCAAGCGCGGTTCGACGTGGTCAATATCCGAACGAACCCGGCAGTCCCGGCCGCTGCAGACCGCAAGCACACCCCCGTCCCAGCGCAACTGCACGGTTTCCGGGTCGGCGGCAGCCTTGGGCGGCTTGGCCGGCCACAGCATCCTGCCGGCCACGGCAATATGGAGCAGCGCCGCCAAGACCAAAAGCATCACTATGCGTCTGTCGAGTTCAGTTGCTGGCATCGGATTTGTTGGTTTTTCTCCCCTGGGAACCTGATCCGTCCGGTCGTTCCAACCGTGAATGTAGCCGCAGGGAATCAAAATGCAAGGCTAGCAATAGCCGGACTCCCTGGCGTCGGCCAGTTTTCCCTTGTTTTCATGGCCTGCATTCAGTATAGCTCCTGTGCCTTACGAATAACGTCTCGCCAACTGCCAGGAAAGAACATGCAACAACAGGATCGTTTTCACATCGTGCTCGTCGAACCGGAAATCCCACCCAACACCGGCTCGATCGCCCGTCTGTGCGGAGCCACGGACTCCGTCCTGCACCTCGTGCACCCACTCGGCTTTTCCACCTCCGACAAACATCTCAAGCGGGCCGGCCTTGATTACTGGGAACATGTCAATATCGTCCATTGGGACAACCTGGACGCGTTTCTCCGGGCCCAGGATGAGCGCCGACTCTTTTTCTTTACGACCAAGGTCAAAAGGTCGTATATTGAAGCCTCATTCCAACCTGGGGATTATCTCATATTCGGCAGGGAGACCAAGGGCTTGCCGGAGGAAATTCTCTCGTTGTACAATGACCGTTGCTACACCGTGCCGATGAGAAACTCAAATATTCGCAGCCTCAACCTTGCAATGACCGCCGGCATTGTCTTATATGAGGCGATCCGTCAGATAGGCCTGCACGGAGAGTGCCTCTGAGTACACTGTTTCCGTCAGCAGTGCAACATCATCCCCCTTCACCATTATTTATCAAAGGAGATATATCCATGGTCGAGCGTGCTTTTAATTTCAGTCCCGGTCCTGCCGTCCTTCCCTACGAGGTGCTGGAGCAGGCCTCCCGTGACGTTGTCAACTTTCAGGGCCTGGGCATGGGGCTTATCGAAGTAAGCCATCGATCGAAGCCGTTTATCGCGGTTATGGATGAGGCCGAGGCCCTGTTGCGTGAACTGATGGGGATTCCTGAGAACTACAAGGTGCTGTTCCTCCAGGGCGGCGCCTCGAGCCAGTTTTTCATGGTGCCGATGAATCTTCTCGGCCCCGGCAAGAAGGCCACCTACCTCAATACCGGAACCTGGTCGAAGAAGGCGATCAAGGAGGCCAAGCTGTTCGGCGAGGTCGATGTCGCCTATTCGAGCGAGGACAGCAAGTTCGTCCGGGTGCCGGCGCAGAACGAGTATACGGTCAGCGCGGACTCGGAATACCTCTACCTTGTCTCCAACAACACCATCTATGGCACCGCCTTTCCTGAGTTTCCGGTGGTCGACACAATGCTGATCAGCGATATGTCCTCGGACATTCTTTCCCGCCAGTTCGACGTCAGTCGCTTCGGCCTGATCTTTGCCGGCGCCCAGAAGAACCTCGGACCAGCCGGGGTCACGGTCGTCGTCATCAGGGAAGACCTGCTCGATCGCGCCCCGGCCACCACCCCGACCATGCTGAACTACAAGACCCACGCCGAAAAAGGATCGATGTTCAACACCCCGCCCTGCTTCGCGGTCTATGTCGTCGGCCTGGTGTTGAAGTGGCTGAAAAAAATCGGCGGCGTGCCGGCGATCGAGAAGATCAACCGCGAAAAGGCGGCCATGCTCTACGCCAAGATCGACGAGAGCGGCTACTACCGCGGCCATGCCGAACCGGCCTCGCGGTCGCTGATGAACGTCACCTTCAACCTTGCCACCCCGGAACTCGAGGCCAAATTCATCGCCGAGGCCACCGCCATCGGATTGAACGGCCTGAAGGGCCATCGTTCGGTCGGCGGTTGTCGGGCCTCGATCTACAACGCCTTCCCCATTGAAGGGGTCGTCAAACTGGTAGAGTTCATGCGCCAATTCGAACTCGCCAATCCGGCCTGACCCATTCTTCGCTGATGCACTATGAGGGAACCATCATCCGGCCGCCCAGCGAGGCCATGTCGATCATCCTCCAGGTGACGGTCGGATGTTCCTATAACAAGTGCACCTTTTGCGGAGCCTTCAAAGACAAACCGTTCAGGGTCAAGACCGAAGCGGAGATCGACGACGATCTCCGCTTCGCGGCGCAACACTGCCGGTGCCAGAACCGCGTCTTCCTCGCCGACGGCGATGCCCTCTTCCTTCCCAAACGTCGTCTGTCGGCACTGTTTGCCAGGATTCGATCGTTCCTGCCGTGGGTGAAGAAAATATCACTGTACGGCAACGCCCGCTCCATCCGCTCGAAAACCGCCGCCGATCTCGCCACCCTCAAAGACCAGGGACTCGACCGGATCTACATGGGGCTCGAGAGCGGTTGTGACGCGGTACTTGAGCGCGTCCGCAAGGGGGAGACCGCCGCCACCATGATAAAGGCGGCACGGCGGGTCAACGACAGCGGTCTGTTCCTCTCCGTCACCACCATCCTGGGCCTGGGCGGTATCGAGTTGTCGGAGGTCCATGCCCGTCAATCCGCCGCCGTCCTCAACCGCATGGCGCCGCGCCAGGTTGCCGCCCTCACCCTGATGCCGCTGCCGAATACGCTGATCGGCCGTCAACATCAGAGCGGCCTGTTCCGTCTCCCCGACCAGCTGGGGATCCTCAGGGAACTGCAGACCCTCGTCGCCGGGCTGGAATTGTCGCGGTCGATGTTCCACGCCAACCACGCCTCGAATTACCTGCCGATTGAAGGGGTGCTGCGCAAGGACAAGCGGAAGATCCTCACTGCCATCGAATTCGCCCTCGCCGGACAGACCCCACTGGTACCAGACAACATGAGGGCGCTGTAATGGAAATGCGAACCGATCTGCGCAATCTCGACCAGCAGGGGCTGATCAGATTTGTCGAGGAGCTCGGACAACCGGCCTTTCGCGGCCGGCAGATGATGCCCTGGCTCTATCGCCCTGGGATCACCGACATCGAGGAGATGACCGACCTCGCCAAGGACTTCCGGCGGATTGTCGCCGAGCATGCCTACATCTCGCGGTTCGATGACCCGATTGTCGAAAGGGCGATGGATGGCACGGTGAAGTTCGGCTTCCGCCTTCACGACAACAACATCATCGAGTCGGTGCTGATCCCCGAGCCGGACCGCAACACCCTCTGCATCTCCTCCCAGGTCGGCTGCGCGATGCACTGCGCCTTCTGCCTGACCGGGACCATGGGCATTATCAGGAACCTCTCCCCGGCCGAGATCGTCAACCAGGTCTGTGCCGCCCGCGATCATCTGCTCGCCGAACCGGCGGCGACCCTGATGAGCCCCCGGGCGGTGACCAACCTGGTGTACATGGGGATGGGCGAACCGCTCAACAACCTCGAAAATGTCCTGACCTCCCTCTCCATCCTGACCGAGCAGAAGGGGCTCGACCTGACCGGCCGTCGCATCACCGTCTCGACCTGCGGCATCGTCCCGAAGATGCACGCGCTCGGCGAGCGTTCCACCGCCAATCTGGCGGTGTCGCTCCATGCCGTCGATGACGAGACCCGGAACAGGCTGATGCCGGTGAACCGGATCTATCCCCTCGATGATCTGTTCGAGGCCTGCCGCACCTATCCGATGCCGAAACGGCGCCGGATCATGTTTGAATACCTGATGCTCGACGGGATCAACGATTCCGCCGCCGAGGCCCGGGAACTGGCGCGGCGGCTGCGCCTGATCCCCTGCAAGATCAACCTTCTCCCGTACAACAATTGTCCCGACCTCCCCTATCGCAGTTCCCCGATGGAAAAGATCCTGGCCTTTCAGAAGACCCTGATGGATGCCAATTATTCGGTTTTCATCCGCAGTAGTCGCGGTGCCGATATTCTCGCCGCCTGCGGCCAGCTTGCCGGCGAGCGCAACCCGAACCAGAGGAGCGCATGATGCCGGAACTGAACGATACCCTTGCCTGGGAGTATCTGGAGAAAAGCAGCCACGACAGGGCGACCATCAGGCATCGCCGTCGGGTGCAGATCGCTGAAACCGCCTCCTACAAAAACTATCCCGAGGCGGTCAAGATCGAACTGCCGCTGGACTGGTCGCTCCAGGGAGCACGACTGCAATCGCTGCTGCAGCAACGGCGCTCACTGCGTCGCTACCACGCGTCCAACGGGCTGAATTTGAACGAGGTTTCGTTTCTGCTGTGGGCCTCTCAGGGGATCACCGCGAAGATGGGCGGGCATCTGCTGCGGACCGCGCCGTCGGCCGGGGCCCTGTATCCAATCGAGACCTACCTGGTGATCGAAAAAGTTGCCGACCTGAGCCCCGGCCTCTATCATTTCGATGTCGGGCGGTTTCAGCTGGAACGGCTTGTCCCTGAGGTGCGCGGCAAGGATGCCGCCCGTGTCTGCCTCAACCAGGACTTCATCGCCGAGGCCAACCTGACCTTTTTATGGACGGCGATCTTCCGGCGCTCGATGGCCAAATACGGGGAACGCGGTTTCCGATACCTCTTTCTCGATGCCGGCCATATCTGCCAGAACCTGCTGCTGGCGGCGGAAGCGATCGGGTGCGGCGGCTGTCCGATCGCCGCCTTTTACGATCAGGAGGCCAATCGCCTGCTCGGACTCGACGACCGCAACGAGCGGTTGCTGTACGCCGCCAGCATCGGCAGAAAATAAACCCGGATTTTCAAGACGATCCACCGCATATATCATCTGATGGTCGAGTTCCCGTTTCGTCCGGAACCGCGGCAACATTGGATATTGCGGCGGCATGCCGCCGGCCGGTCCGGCCCTGGTCACCGTCAGGAAACGTCAGAGGGTGACTACGATATTGATGCAGCCGATCAGAAAGCCCAGGATTGCCCCGAACAGGTTGATATACTTGAACTGCTCCTCCATGATCGAGAGCAGCAGGCGTTCCAGGCGCAGCAGGTCGAGAGAGTTGATCTTCTCGGCGACGATCTGCCTGATCTTGAGAGAACCGACCAGTCCCGGGACCTCCATCGCCAGCATGTCGGACAGCATGGTCCGGATCGAGTTGCAGATCCCGTCACGGACATCGACCGGCAACAGGCTCGAAAGTCTACCGATCGGTCGGTTGAGGAGGGCGGTGAGCATGATTTCGATCATCGAATCCAGGGTGGCGAGGGTTTCCTTGCTGCGCAGCAAGGCCGTCCCCTCCTCCTTGAGCCACGATTTTCCAGTCTCGAGTCCCGCTTGGCCGACGAAGTCGACAATCGCCCCCCGGACCGAGAGCTGGCCGCTATCGATCGCGGTCTCGATATTGGTCTTCAGCATCGATGACAAGGCAATGTGGAACTCTTTTTCCCGCAGCAAGGGCATCATCCGTTCAGCCAGACCGTGGCAGAAGCGTTCGATCTTTTCATCGTCCTCGAGGGTGACGAAGGAACGGACCGGCTTGTCGAACAGCGCCCAGCAACGGTCGGCGAGGACCTCGGCCACTCTGGTGCGAAGATCTTCACTCTGGAGCCAGGCGGCAATATCGTCTTCCTTGGCAATGAGATACTCACGGATCTTCTGCTCCACCGTTTCCATCTTCAGAAAGCCGCGGGCCATGGCCGCCATCGGCCCCAGCGAGGCGATGAAGCTTTCCACCCCCTCTCTTGCCCCCTGAACGACGCGGTCACGAAGATCCGGTTCCTGCAGCATGGTTGCAAGACGTAACAGCAGCCCCGGGGTTTCCTGTCTGACCAGCGTGACAATCGTCTCCTGCAACGGCGGCGGCAGGACATCCCGCAGGAGCTTGTCCTGGCTGATAATCCCGTAGATTTTATGCTGCAGAAACTCCTCGAGCCACTGCTCCATCGCCGAACCCGACAGCATCCTGGCCAGGCTTTCCTCGACGAAGCGGTACGTCGTTTCACGCTCTTTTCCTGCGAAGACATCCCCTATGTCGCGGCCAAGAAAGTGCTCCATCCGTTTGTCGAGCGAAGCGGCGACCCTAGCGGCGAACTCCGGCGATTGAACGAAGACATGGACATGATCCTTGACCTGGAATCTGATGGTCTTGACGGCGATGTCGAAATACACCTGGAATTTCCGCGGGATGATCGATGCAACGGGGCCGAGATCGCGGTGCAGCAGGCTGCCGACCCGATCCTCGATCAGGGTCTGGAGGTGGCGCTGGAAGGACGGCTGGGTCAGGGCATGACCGATCTCCCGGCTGGTCAGGAGATGGTCGCCGACCATCTCCCCCATATTGGCGGCGAGCTCACGCCGTTTCGCCGGAATGACGCCGGGAGTCATCGGCACCCGGATACCGAGAATACGCCAGGGCCTCAGCGGCCTGAACAGCATCTTGATCGCGACCTTGTTGGTGACATAACCGATAAAGGCCCCCAGCAGCGGCGGGGCAACGTATTGAAGGTAGGGCGGCAAGTCAACGGCAGGCAAGGGCATGTTCGACAATCTCCATTGGATCGCTGACGATCAAGTCAGCATGATGTTCCTGCAGTTCCCGACGATCGCGGAATCCCCACAGGACCCCGATGGTGAACATTCCCGCCGACCTGCCGGTCTCCATGTCGACGGCGGTATCGCCGACATACAGGCATTCGGCAGGCTCAACGTTCAGCAGTGCGGCGATTTCCAGGGCTCCGGCGGGACTGGGTTTCTTCTCGATTCCGGGACGCTGGCCGAATACGGCATCGAACTGCTGCGCCGGGAAGAAAAATCGAATAAACTCGCGGGTGAATTCATGGGGCTTGTTGGACAGTACGGCGAGCTTCAGACCGGCATTTTGCAGGCCGGACAACATAGCATGGATTCCGGGATAAGGGCAACTGTTTCTCTGCCATCTGGCGGCATAGGTCTGGGTGAAATCGGCAAGACATCGCGCACTCTCGGTTTCCGGAAGTGAAGGCGGAACGATCCTGCGGATCAGGGTCGCCATGCCGTCGCCGACAAAATACCGGTAGGCCGCGACGGGATGCTGCGGATAGCCGCAAGCTGCGAGCATCTCGTTGGCGGTATCGGCCAGATCCTGCAGGGAGTCGACCAGGGTGCCGTCCAGGTCGAAAACTGCGGTTCGATATACCATGGATAAATCTCCCCAGTTGAAGGAAATTCCCGGACACCCATGCCCGGGCAGTTCATTCCGTCTGTGGTTTCGCATATGCAAAACTGCTCCAATATAACGGAAACCTGAGGAAATAGTCCTTTCTTTTTTAAAGCGATCATATACAATTGATGAGGTCAACGTGGCATTTCAACCAGGTCTTTTCCCGTAGAGGTGCGCTATGTGGTTTGTCAGGTTTGTGTCGTCATCGATTGGCAAAAAATTGATCATGGGATCGACGGGGCTGCTGCTGCTGCTCTTTCTCTGCTCTCACGCCGCCGGCAATGCCACGATCTACATGGGCAGCGAGGTCTTTCAGAGCTATGCCGACGAGCTGCACAGCCACCCGCTGATTGTCCTCGTTTTCAGCACCATCGTGTTGTTGCTCTTCGTCATTCATATCGCTTTCGGGCTCTACCTCTTCTTTGAAAACCGTCTCGTCACCCCTTCACGGTATGCGGTGGACAAAAAACAGGCGAAGAATGCGTTTGCCGCCAACACCATGCCCTATACCGGGCTTCTCATCCTGTTGTTCGTCCTGGTCCATGTCTTCGGTTTCACCTTCTCGCCGGAGGAGATCCCGATCAGCGTGACGGTCAAGTCGGCCCTCAGCGGCATATTCTACGGGATGTTCTACCTCTTCTCCTTCGCCGTTCTGGCGGTCCATCTCAGCCACGGCTTCTGGAGCATGCTGCAGACGTTCGGTGTCAATCACCCGCGATACAACATCCTGATCGCCCGGTTGACCTATATTATCCCGGCTTTTTTCCTCCTGCTCTTCGGAGGTATTCCCCTGTACTTCATGTCCGGTGCAGGCGCTTCGTTCTAAAAGCAGCACGTTAGCGATCTCCCCCGGCGCCCGTCGCCGCAAAATCGGTAAAATAGGATCAGACGATGAAACTCGATGCCCGCATTCCTTCCGGAGATCTGGCGCAGAAATGGGATAACTACCGCTTTGCCAGCAAACTGGTAAACCCGGCGAACCGCCGGAAGTTCACGATCATTGTCGTCGGCACCGGTCTGGCCGGCGCCTCGGCCTCGGCCACCCTCGCCGAACAGGGCTACAACGTCAAGACCTTCTGCATCCAGGACAGTCCGCGCCGGGCCCATTCGATCGCCGCCCAGGGCGGGATCAACGCCGCCAAGAACTACCAGAACGACGGCGATTCGGTGCTGCGGTTGTTCTACGATACGATCAAGGGCGGGGATTTCCGGGCCCGTGAGGCCAATGTCTACCGTCTGGCCCAGGTCAGCGGCAACATCATCGATCAGTGCGTTGCCCAGGGGGTGCCCTTTGCCCGCGAGTACGGCGGCACCCTCGCCAACCGCTCCTTCGGCGGGGCCCAGGTGTCGCGAACCTTCTACGCCCGGGGCCAGACCGGTCAGCAGTTGCTGCTCGGGGCCTACGGCGCCCTGTCGCGACAGATCCACAGCGGCAGGGTGACAATGTACAACCGCCGCGAGATGATGGATCTCGTCGTCATCGACGGCCGGGCCCGCGGCATAACGGCGCGCAATCTGATGAACGGCGAACTTGAGAGCCACGCCGCCGATGCCGTGGTCCTCGCCACCGGCGGCTACGGCAACGTCTATTTCCTCTCGACCAACGCCATGGCCTCCAATGTCACCGCCGCCTGGCGGGCCTGCAAACATGGTGCCGGCTTCGCCAACCCCTGCTTCGTCCAGATCCACCCCACCTGCATTCCCGTCCATGGCGATTACCAGTCGAAGCTGACCCTGATGAGCGAGAGTCTGCGCAACGACGGCCGGGTCTGGGTCCCGATCCAGAAAGGCGACCAGCGACCGGCGGCGGCGATCCCGGAGGCCGAACGCGACTACTATCTCGAAAAGAAATACCCCAGTTTCGGCAACCTCGTCCCCCGTGATGTCGCCTCGCGCAACGCCAAGGAGCAGTGCGATGGCGGCAAGGGGGTCGGCAGCACCGGCCTCGCCGTCTATCTCGATTTCGCCGAGGCCATCAAACGCGACGGCGAGGCGACGATCCTGAAAAAATACGGCAACCTGTTCCAGATGTACGAGAAGATCACCGCCGCCAATCCGCTCCACGAGCCGATGATGATCTATCCGGCGGTCCATTACACGATGGGCGGGCTGTGGGTCGATTACAACCTGATGACCACCATCCCCGGCCTCTTCGCCCTCGGCGAGTGCAACTTCTCCGACCACGGCGCCAACCGGCTCGGGGCCAGCGCCCTGATGCAGGGGCTGGCCGACGGCTATTTCATCATCGCCACCTCGATCGCCGGTTATATCGGCGCCTCGTCGCTCCAACCGGTGGCGGCAACCGATCCGGCCTTCGACGAGTCGCGCAAGAACGTCGCCGACCGGATCCACCGGCTGCTGCGCAACAGCATGCGGGGACCGGCCGGCAAGGTCACCGTCGACGAGGTCCACAAACAGCTCGGGCGGCTGCTCTGGGATAACTGCGGCATGGCGCGGAACAAGGCCGGTCTCGAAGCGGCCCTGGAACAGCTGCCCGCGATACGCGATCAATTCTGGAACGATGTCTACATTCCCGGCAATGCCACCGATATCAACCAGTCCCTCGAACGGGCCGGTCGGGTCGCCGATTTCCTCGAATTCGCCGAGATCATGATCCGTGACGCCCTGGCCCGGGAGGAATCGTGCGGCTGTCACCTGCGGGAGGAGAGCCAGACCGCGGAAAACGAGGCGCAACGCGACGATGCCAACTATTCCCACGTTTCGGTGTGGGAATACCAGGGGGAAGGCGAGCCTCCGGTCATGCACAGGGAGCCGCTGGTCTTCGACAACGTCACTCCGAGCCAGCGCAGCTACAAATAAACCGGGTCTCCGGCCGCCCTTTACGAGAACAATCTCCATGGAATATGACGATGAGCAGCATTGACCTGACTTTGCAGATCTGGCGCCAGAAGAATAACGATTCCCTCGGTCATCTCGAGACCTATCCCTTGAGCGGCATCAACACCGATATGTCGTTTCTCGAAATGCTCGATGTCCTCAACGAGCAGCTGACGAGGGCCGGCAAGGAACCGGTGGCCTTCGATCATGATTGCCGGGAAGGGATCTGCGGCATGTGCGGGGCGGTCGTCAACGGCATCGCCCATGGCCCGGAGCGGGAGACCACCCTCTGTCAGCTGCATATGCGCAACTTCCGCTCCGGCGACACCCTGGTGATCGAACCGTTTCGCTCCCGTGCCTTTCCGATCCGCAAGGATCTGATGGTCGACCGCTCCGCCTTTGACCGCATCATCCAGTCAGGCGGCTACGTTTCGGTCAACACCGGCGGCACTCCCGATGCCAACACCATCCCCATCCCGTCCCAGGTCGCCGAACTGGCGATGGACGCCGCAGCCTGCATCGGCTGCGGGGCCTGTGTCGCCAGCTGTCCGAACGGGGCGGCAATGCTGTTCACCGGGGCCAAGATATCTCAGCTCTGCCTCCTCCCCCAGGGCCAGCCAGAACGGCGGCAACGGGCCCTGGCGATGGTCGAGACGATGGACCGGGAGGGGTTCGGCAACTGCACCAACGCCAGGGAGTGTGAGGCGGTCTGCCCGAAAGGCATATCCATCCGCAATATCGCCCGTCTCAATCAGGAATTTCTTGCCGCCAGTCTACTTGAAGGCTAATGTTACCCATTTGGGGACAAGGTTCCGGTATATCCGGTTCTCTTAGGCAGGTTCCCTTGTCCCCTTCCACTCGCTGACCAATCCTCATGACCCATGAAGTCGTCATCGTCGGGGCAGGTCCGGCCGGGCTTGCCTGCGCCGGGATTCTTGCTCGCGGCGGTCTCAAGGTCCTGGTCCTCGAAAGAAAACCGCATCCGGGGCCGAAGGTCTGTGCCGGCGGCATCACCGGGAGCGGGTTGATCAACCGGATCCCCGGCTGCCTCGAGGAAAGGCGTTTCCACCGGCAGTACATTTTCACCCCGTGGCAGAAGGTCCGCCTGGCCTCGACCGCGCCGATGATCGCCACGGTCAACCGGGAAAATCTCGGCCGGCACATGGCAGAGGCAGCGGCGGCGGCAGGGGCCGAGATCGTCGCCTCGGCCCAGATCGAAAGGATCGACGACGACAAGGTGATCTTCACCGCGCGGCCCGGCAGCAAAAAACACCACGCCCATTTTCGCCGCCTGGTTGGAGCGGACGGCTCCGCCTCGCTGGTCCGGCGGCATCTGCGGTTGCCGACGAAGCACCTCGGCATCGGCATCAATTATCAGATTCCCGGTACGCTTACAGAGATGGAATGGCATCTCGCGCCCTCGCTGTTCGGCAACGGCTATGGCTGGATCTTCCCCCACCGCGACACGACCTCGATCGGCGCCTACGCGGCAGCGACGGTCATGAAGGCCGGCGACCTGCACCGCGGGCTGCGGACCTGGGCCACCGGCAGGGGCATCGTTCTCGACGGCACCAGGCAGCGTGCCGGATTCGTCAATTTCGACTACCGGGGATGGAACTTCGGCAAGGTCTTCCTCGCCGGAGATGCCGCCGGTCTGGCCTCGGGCCTTACCGGCGAAGGAATCCTCCCGGCGATGATCTCCGGCGAGGCGATCGCCCGTTACATCCTGCATCAGGGCTGTGATCTAACGGATCTGCAGCGGCTGATCCAAAGCCACAACCTGCACCGGCGTGCAGTCCTGCTGACAGCCAGGAACAGGCTGCTGACGGCGCTCACCGCCGAGACCGTCGTGCTGGCCCTGCGCCTGGGTCTTCTCTACTTCACACAACTCGAGATGTCCCATCAGCCATCTCGATAGCCCTGAGGGCGGTATATGAAATTCACTGCAAAAACGACGATCCTCAACATCCTCTTTCTCCTGGTCGGCGCCGCCATCCTCCTGTTCCTGCTGAAGGCCCCGGAAGAGACGACCTCGCGGTTGCCGATGGATGACACCCACCGCAAATTCCAGTCGGGCATCAGCAAGAAGGCGGCGGAGAAACAGTGCGGTCAATGCCACGGACCTGGGGGCGAAGCCCAACTGCCGCCGGACCACCCTCCCCCCTATCGCTGCCTGTTCTGTCACAAACGGCAGATCTAAGGGAGGAGAGGGAGAGCAACCGGGCCTCAGCCGGCCTGCAGGCTCTTCCTGGCGATCTCGTAGACATCGCCGGAGAGATTGTCGACGGCGAGGATCCGTTCCAGCTGACGACGGATCAGATCCTGCCGGACCGGATCGTAGCGCTTCCAGACCGTCAGCGGCGACAGCATCCGGGCCGCGATCTGGGGATTGGTCGCGTTGAGCTCGATGATCCGGTCGGTCAGGAAGGCATAGCCCGCCCCCGAGACGTCATGGAAGCGGTAATGGTTACCGGAGCAGAAGGCGCCGATCAACGCTCGCACCTTATTGGGATTCTTCATTGAAAATGATGGGTTGGCCAGTAGCCGGGTGACCTCGGCGAGGGTATCGGCAAGTGGCGAGACGGCCTGGAGGGTGAACCACTTGTCGAGCACCAGCGGGTCGGCCTGCCACCTGGTGTAGAAATGGTGAAGGATCTCCTGCCGGCGCCGGCCCTCGATCCGGGTGACACAGGACAGGGCGGCAATCGCGTCGGTCATGTTGCCGGCCTCGGCATACTGCCCGCAGCACAGGGCGTAGATCTCCTCATCGGTCGGCACCCGCGCCATCAGATAGGCAAGCGCCACGTTCTTCAAACTCCTCCGGCCCATCGCCTCGGGGGTGATCCGGTATTCTCCCTCCTCATTGTTGTCATCGTAGATTCGTCTGAACTCATCGGCCAGCAGCGACGATAACTGTGATCTGACAAACTCACGGCCGCGATGGAGATTGACGGGATCGACCGTATCCATCTGCTGGGCCAGGTAGGTCTCGGCCGGCAACTGCAGGGCCAGGGCGAGCAGGGCCTTGTCGCTCGCCGGCCGCTGCAGGTTGGCCCTGACCGCCGCGACAAAGTCCGAATCGAGCACCGGCTGGGCATTGGCCTGCAGCCGCGCCACCGTCTCCATAACCACGATTTCGGACAACTTGCTGGCGGCGTACCAGCGATTGAAGAGGTCGGTATCATGGGCGAGGAGGAAGGCCAGCTCCTCCCGACTCTGGTCCAATTCCACCTTCACCGGGGCGGAAAACCCGCGCAGAAAGGACAGGACCGGTTTTTCTCCAATGTCCGGAAAACTGAAACTCTGCTCCCGCTCGCGGAGTTCGAGGACCCGGGTTCCGTCCCTGTCTCCGTTCAGCATATCCCGGCCCCGGCTGTCGAGCAGGCCGACGGCGATGGGAATATGGAACGGCTCCTTGCCGTCCTGGCCGGGGGTGGCGGGACACGACTGCCGGAGTCTGAGGACATAGCGCCGCTTCTCGGCCAGCCACTGACCGCTGACCTTCACCACCGGGGTCCCGGCCTGGCTGTACCACCGCTTGAACTGGCCAAGATCGACGCCGGAGGCATCGGCCATCGCCGCGACGAAATCATCGCAGGTCACCGCCTGGCCGTCATGCCGGGCGAAATAAAGGTCCATCCCCTTCCTGAAATCGGCGGCCCCGAGGAGGGTGTGCATCATCCGGATGACCTCCGCCCCCTTGTTGTAGACGGTCACCGTATAGAAATTGTTGATCTCGACATAGGCGTCGGGCCGCACCGGATGCGCCATCGGCCCGGAATCCTCGCGAAACTGGAAGTTGCGGATGAGCTGGACATCGTCGATCCGCTGCACCGCCCGCGAGTTCATGTCGGACGAAAACTCCTGGTCACGGAAAACGGTCAGCCCCTCCTTCAGACTGAGTTGAAACCAGTCGCGGCAGGTCACCCGGTTGCCGGTCCAGTTGTGGAAATACTCATGGGCGACGACTCCTTCGATGCCGAGAAAATCCTGATCGGTCGCCGATTGCGGCGAGGCGAGAACGCAGCGCGAGTTGAAGATGTTCAACCCCTTGTTCTCCATCGCCCCCATATTGAAATCATCGACGGCGACGATCATGAAGACGTCGAGGTCGTATTCGAGTCCATAGACATCCTCGTCCCACTGCATCGCCTTCTTCAGTGAACGCATGGCATGATCGCACAGATCGCGATTGCGCGCCTCGACGAAGATCCGCAGGGCGATATCGCGGCCGGAGCGGGTGGTGAAGGTGTCGTCGATCGCCACCAGCCGGCCGGCAACGAGGGCGAAGAGATAGCAGGGTTTGGGGAACGGATCCTGCCAGACGGCGTAATGGCGGCCGTTGCCCAGCTCGCCCGACTCGATCAGGTTACCGTTCGACAGCAGCACCGGACAAGTCTGCCGGTCACCTTCGATCCGCGTGGTGAAACGGGCCAGGACATCGGGACGGTCGGGGAAATAGGTGATGCGGCGGAACCCTTCCGGCTCGCACTGGGTGCAATAGTTGCCGTTCGAACAGTACAGGCCTTCGAGGGCGGTGTTGGCGACAGGATCGATCCTGGTCACGACCTGCAGTTCGAAGCGGTCTTTTCCCGGAACAAGGATCAGATCCATGGCGCTGACCTCGAATTCATCTGCCTCCAGTCTTCTGCCGTCGAGCCGGACTTCGACCAGTTCCATGTTCTCGCCAGAGAGTTGCAGCCGCCCGGTACAATCAGTGCTCTGCTGGTTGACGGCATAGACCGTATCGGCGGTCACCACGGTGGATTCCGCATACAGTTGGAAGGTCAGACGGATCTCTTCAACCAGATATTCCGGGACCCGGTAGTCTTCCCGGCGTCTGGTGGCATGTTGCTCAGTACTCATGAATTCTTATCCTTGCGCAGATGGTTGTATGGCGGTCCTGCATCAAACACACAGCGGTCATGGCGACGGAAGTGCGACACCCGCACTGCCGACATTGATGGTTGACAGTGACCAGCATTTCATTATATTCAAAAAAGTTTATACAAAGCCCCCTGAATGAAATCAAATTCAATATACTATCCCTCGTCCGAACGAGAAGTGGCAGATGATTACAATCAACGAACATTATTTGAAACTGCAGGCCTCCTACCTTTTCTCCGATATCGCCAAACGGGTAGCGGCGTTCCAGGAACAGAACCCTGAAATCGAGATCATCAAGCTCGGCATCGGCGATGTCACCAGACCGCTGCCGAGGGCATGCATCGACGCCTTCCACAAGGCTGTCGAGGAGATGGCATCCGAGGCCAGTTTCAGGGGCTATGGCCCCGAACAGGGCTATGCCTTCCTGCGGGAGGCCATCGCCGCCAACGATTTTCAGGCCCGCGGGGCCGACATCCAGGCCGACGAGATCTTCGTCAGCGACGGGGCGAAATGCGATACCGGCAATATCCAGGAACTGTTCAGCCAGGATATCAAAATCGCCATCCCCGATCCGGTCTACCCGGTCTATCTCGATACCAACGTCATGGCCGGACGGACCGGCGCTTACGTCGACGGCCGCTACCAGGGCATCGTCTATCTCGATTCGACCAAAGAGAACAACTTCGTCCCTGCCCTGCCCCGGGAAAAGGTCGACCTGATCTACCTCTGTTTTCCCAACAACCCGACCGGTTCAACCATCAGCACGGCGGAGTTGAAAACCTGGGTCGATTACGCGAGAGAGCACCAGGCCCTGATCCTGTTCGATGCCGCCTACGAGATATTTATCCGTGACCAGAGCCTGCCCCACACCATCTACGAAATCGAGGGGGCGAAGGAGGTGGCGATCGAGTTCAGAAGCTACAGCAAGAGCGCCGGCTTTACCGGCACCCGCTGTGCCTACACGGTCATCCCGAAAGAGTGCACCGCCTACGACCGCAACGGCGGGCGACAGCCCCTGCACTCACTGTGGAACCGCCGTCACTGCACCAAGTTCAACGGTGTATCCTATCCCGTCCAGCGGGCTGCCGAGGCCGTCTACAGCGAGGAGGGGAAAACCCAGACCAGGGAACTCGCCGACTACTATCTGCACAACGCCGCCAGTGTCCGTCGGGCAATGCAGGACCTGGGCTTTTTCTTCGTCGGCGGCGAAAACTCGCCCTACGTCTGGATCAACGGTGGCCGTGATTCCTGGGATTTCTTCGACATGCTGCTGAACAAGGCCGGGGTCGTCTGTACCCCGGGGGCCGGTTTTGGCCGGTGCGGCAACGGCTACATCCGCATCTCCGCCTTCAACAGCCATGAAAAGGTTGAAAAGGCGATGAAGAGACTCAAAGACGCACTGTCGTAATCCCTTCCGCCGCTGGAGGCAAGACGATGGAGCAGCATTACTCTGTCGTCTTGCAATCACTCCCGTTCAATAACGACTGCGGGATCGAAATGGACATGCTCCTTCTTTCCCCCCATCTCCGCGATGGTTGCCCCCCGGCGCTCCTGAATCCAGTCAACCACACCCCTGACCAGACGTTCCGGCGCCGACGCCCCGGCGGTAATACCGATCTTTCGCTTCCCATCGAACCACCCGAGTTCCAGGTCGCTGCTGTCGTCGATCAAATGGCCGTGGGTGCCGTGACGTTCCGCCACCTCGCGCAGCCGGTTGGAATTCGAACTGTTTTTTGAGCCGACAACGAGGATGAGATCGGTCTGTTGCGCCAGTCGCTTCACCGCGTCCTGGCGATTCTGAGTGGCGAAACAGATATTCGAGGCCGGGCCGCGAATATCCGGAAACCGTTCCTTGAAAATCTCGACGATGCCGACGATATCCTCCCGGCTCAGCGTGGTCTGGGTGACATAGGCGACTTTCCCTGGATCGGCGACGTGGCATTGCCGTGCCTCATGCTCGGACGAGATGACATGGACCCGATCGGCCACCCGTCCGGCCGCCCCGATGACCTCGGGATGACCATGATGGCCGATGATCAGCACATCGCAGCCCTCGCCATGATACTTTTCCACCATCCGGTGGACGCTTCCGACCAGGGGGCAGGTGGCATCGACGGTCTTGAGCCCGAGTTGCCTCGCTGCCAGCTCAACCGCCCGCGACACCCCATGAGCGCTGAAGATACAAATCCCCCCCGTCGGGATGTCGGCCAGATCCTCGACGAAGACAGCGCCGAGCTGCTCAAGTTCATTCAGGACATGCAGGTTATGAACGATCTCGTGGAGCACATACACCGGCGCCCCATAGCGTATCAAGGTCAGGCGGACGGTCTCGATCGCCCGCTCAACCCCGGCACAGAAACCTCGGGGTTGAGCGAGTATGATCTCCAGCGAAGTGGTCGGTTGAATCATGGCAGACCGCTTGCCCCCGGCCGGGATCCTGGAAAAAACATCGCTGCCATCAGATATTGGGGACAATGAGGATCGGCACCTTCGTCAGCCGGGCCACCCGTCTGGCCGAAGAGCCCATGACCTTGCTCCCCAGGACCTTTTTCGACGATTGGCCCATGACAATCATGTCGGCATTGTATTTTTCGGCCGCCAGCAGGATCTCCTCACTCGGCCGTCCGGCGACGACGACGATATCCTGCAGCGGTATTTCGTCGACACCCGCCCCGCCGCACTCCTCGTCACAGAATTTTTTCACCCTTTCCTTCATCGTGGCGATGATGTTCTTCATCCCGTCCTTCTGCACTTCTTCAATCGCCGTTTCCGGCATATACCCGGAGATGATGGCCCTGGCGGTCTCGGTCAACGGCTCGACCACATTGAGCATGATGATCCTGGCGTTGTGGACGTTGGCATGGGCCACGGCCTGGCGGAACACCGGCCTGGTGAATTTACCGAGGTCGGTCGCATACAGAATCGTCTTGATCTGTGGGATGTTCTTCATCTTCTCGCTCCTGTTCATTAAGATATGGGGATACTTCCGGCTGCAATATTGAGTTCACGGGTCAACGCCCGGGTATATTCAATATTGTAGGGCCGCAATGGCGAAAAGACCATAGCCCGACGAGCACTATTGTGAAAAACTTGAAAGATTCTGGCGCAGAAATTGATTTCGCTCATTTATAGTCACTTTTCTCCAGTCCGTGCTTGCGCATCTTGTCGTACAGGGTCTTGCGCGGAACCGCCAGGGCCTCCATGACATCCTTGATACTGCCGTTGCTTGCCACCAGGGCCTGTTCGATGAGACTGCGTTCAAAACAATCGACCTGTTGGGGCAGGCTCCTTTTCTGGCCGAGCTCAATCCCGGAAAGCAATTTTTCCAGCGACCACTCATACTGGCTCCCAAGCAGAACATACCGTTCAGCCAGATTCCGCAGCTCCCGGACATTGCCGGGCCACGAATAGGCCATCAGGGAATTGAGCTGGGCCGCTCCCGGCAGCGGCACCTCCTGCTGATAACGATGGCCGGCGACGAGCAGGAAGTGATGAAAGAGCAGCGGGATGTCCTCCCTCCGCTCGCGCAGCGGCGGGATCTCGAGACATACCACGTTCAACCGGTAGTACAGATCTTTCCTGAAATCTCCCGCCTCCGCCAGCTGTCGCAGATCAACTTTGGCGGCGGCGACGATCCGCAGGTCGAGGGGGATCAGTTCGTTCGAGCCGAGCCGCTCCAGCGACCGCTCCTGCAGCACCCGGAGGAGATGGATCTGGATCCGCAGCGGCATCGACTCGATTTCATCCAGCAGCAGCGTCCCGCCGTTGGCATGTTCGAATTTGCCGATCCTCCGGGTTTTGGCGTCGGTAAAGGCGCCGGCCTCATGGCCGAAGAGCTCGCTCTCGATCATCGTTTCCGACACGGCGCCGCAGTTGACGGCGACAAAATTGCGGGTCCGCCGCTTGCTGTGCTCATGCAGCGATCGAGCCACCAACTCCTTGCCGGTCCCGGTTTCGCCCATGATGAGGACATCGGCGCCGGTATCGGCGACCTGGGCGATCATCGACCGCAGGTGTTCCATGGTCGGCGTCTTGCCGAGGATACGGGGACCAAGGGCGCTGTGGGCCTCGAGTTCACGGCGCAGGCTGCGGTTTTCCAGGGTCAGGGCGCGTTTTTCCAAGGCCCGCTGGACGGTCTTGACGAGCCGTTCGGAGGAGTAAGGTTTTTCGATGAAATCATAGGCGCCGTCGCGCATGGCCTGGACTGCGGTCGAGATATCGCCATGGCCGGTGATCAGGATGACCGGGAGGTTGGGGTCGATTTTCTGGGCCTTGACGAGAAATTCCAGGCCATCCATGTTCGGCAGCCGGATATCGCAGATCACCACCCCCGGCCATTCGGTGGAGAGGACGGGGAGGGCCTCTTCGGCGCAATCATGACAGGTTACGACCAGATCCGCCAATTCCAGGGTCTGCTTGTTGGCCTGGCGGATATGTTTTTCGTCATCGATAAAGACAACCTGGTTCAATGGCTCCATAGATCAGGCCTTTTCGAGCGTAATTGTGAAACGGGCGCCGCGCTGGGTGTTGACGGCGGTGATCTTGCCATTCATATCGAGGAGGATCCGGTCGCTGATGGTCAGTCCCAGCCCCAATCCCTGACCCGATTTTTTAGTGGTATAGAATGGTTCAAAGATGTGGGGGAGGTGTTCCGGGGTGATCCCGACCCCGCAATCATTGATCACGATCGCAACGAGATCCGATTGAAGCTTCACCTCGATGGCAATTTTCTTCTCCTGGCAACCCTCCATGGCCTGGATACCGTTGCTGATGACATTGACCAGCACCTGCTGGAGCAGGACATTGTTCGCCTTCACCCGCAGATCCTCAGGAACGATCTTCACCTGGACCGTAACCCCTGATTTCTTTATCGCCGGACCGACAATTTCCAGCGCCCCATCAATGACCCCGTGGACCGGCACCACGGTCATCTGCCCGCTCGACTTGCGGGAAAACAGCTTGAGCTGAGCACCGATCTGGGCCATCCGCTCGGTGAGTTCCCCGATCTGCTGAAGATTCCAGCGGGTGTCGGCCAGCCGTCCCTTGTCGAGCAGCCGGCAGCCGTTTTCGGCATAGCTGCGGATGGCGGCAAGCGGCTGGTTGAACTCGTGATTGATTCCTGCCGACATCTGGCCGAGGGCGGCCAGTTTGGCCGCATGGATCAGTTCGGAACGGGTCTTCTTCAGGGCGACTTCCGTTCTCTGTCTGTCCGCTATTTCCTTACGCAGCAGCAGGTTGGTCTCGGTCAGTTCCCGGGTCCGATCGAGCACCCGCGTTTCCAATTGCTCGTTCGCCTCCTCCAGATTTCGCCGTGCCGTCTCCTCGAACCTGTTCAGTTCACGGAGCCGGTGCTGCCGCTGCGAGAAGAGCAGGAGCAGGAAAAAGGCCAGAAACAGTCCGGAGCAGACGAGGATATTGTTGATCAGGATGTCCCGTCTCAGGTTTTGAATGTCGGTGAGAATGTTGACATTCCATTGCGCTTCCGGCATGAAGTGGAATTGACGCAGATACGTTTTGGGCTCACTTTCCTGGGGTGGCGTCAACCTGATGATCTGGCGGCTGTCGGCGATCACCCCTTGTTCGCTGCTCAGCGCCTCGAAACGGGTATTCGGGTAGCGTTTGCTGGCAATGATCTTGTTCTGCACCTCCGGCTCCAGCGGTTCGAAGGTCCGATAACGCCATTCGGGGGTCGAGGTGATGAAGATCACTCCGTCGGGATCGGAGATGAGGTAGCTTTCATCACGGTGGGCCCAGTTCCGCTCTACCGTGTCGATATTGACCTTGACCGTAACTACGCCAAGGATTCTGGCCTTGTCCCGCACGGGAAAGGCAAAATAATAACCGCGCTTGGACGAGGTTGTACCGAGGGCGAAATACCGGCCGAGGCGGCCCTGCATCGCCTCCTGAAAATAGGGGCGATAGCTGAAATTGTTGCCGATAAAGGGGTTCTCGTCCTTCCAGTTGCTGGCGGCAATCGTCAGGCCGTTCTTGTCCATCAGATAGATATCGGCCGTGTCACTGATGCTGTTGATGGCCTCGAGATAGCGATTGAGGGTTTCAATCCGGTGATAATCGGAAGGATCCTGTAAGGTTGCCACCAGTAGACGATCAGTGGCCAGCAGTTCCGGCAGGCTCTCGTATTTTTCCAGAACCCCTGAAAGGTAGGTTATATAAAGTTCAAGCTTGACCTTGCCCTGGTCGACCAGCTTTTCAAAGCCCTGCGTGTAGGTCCATCGGCTGGTCAGGTAAACCACGCCGCCGAGAAAAAGGATGAAAAGCACCGCTCCCTTGACAATGGACCACTGCCAGGGGCTGATCCCCTTCACCCCCGGCTTCGTATCGGTCGTTACAGCTTGAGCCATTGCGTTTCTTCGCTGAAAAGAAAAGAAGGGTACGGCAATCTGTTGTCAATCAGAAAAAACAAATAAACCGACGAATTACCGCCGTACCTCGATACCGGCATCGGCGACAGCCTTCTTGACCTCGTCAATCCCCACCTCGTGCCGATGGAAGATGCCGGCGGCCAGGGCGGCATCGGCATTCGTCGCCGTGAAGACCTCGATGAAATGCTCGGCCCTGCCGGCCCCGCTGGAGGCGATGACCGGAATGTGCACCGCCTTCTTCACCTGGGCGATCAACTCGAGGTCAAAGCCGCTGTTGGTGCCGTCCCGGTCAATACAGTTGAGCAGGATCTCACCGGCGCCGAGCAGCTCACACACCTGGGCCAGTTGGACCACATCGATGTCTCTCCCCTCCCGGCCCCCCTGCACCGTACACTGATACCAGCAGTACCGTTCCCCGTCCGGACCGGGGAACCGGGTGGCGATGGCCGCATGCGGAGTGTCGTCGGGCGAGGCGACATAGACCCTTCGCGGGTCGATGGAGATGACGACTGCCTGGGCCCCGTAAACGATCGATATCTGTTCGATGGCGCTGGTCCCCGACTTGACGCCCTCGGCCAGATAGCGCTCGACCTCGTACACGGCATCGCTGCCGATCGATATCTTGTCGGCCCCTGATCGAAAGTATTCCGAGGCAACATCGAGGGCCGAATAATACCGGCCATCAGCGGCGGTGAACGAACGGATCCCGCCGCCGATCGTCAGCGGAACGAAAACGTTCTCCGAGGTCCGTTTCAGGACCTCGAGCATCGGCTGATCCTCAAGGGGAAAGTCGCGGAAGCCGGTGATATTGAGGAAGGTGATCTCGTCCGCCCCTGCCTCGTAATACCGCCGCGCCAGATCGACCGGTTTGCCGAGATTGCGGACCTCACCCTGCTCTCTGACATCGTACTGGTCGCCCTTGGTGACGACCAGGTCGCCGGCATCGTTGCTGCGGACATCGAGACAGGCGATGATCCTCTTGGCGAGGCTGGTCGTCCCGCCCTTTTCCACCCGGGATGGGACTCCGGAGACGGCAAGGCCCTCCTGGCGACACAGGAAATTGTTGAGGATGGCCAGGCCCACCCGACCGCTCTTTTCCGGGTGGAACTGAAAGGCGGTGACGTTGCCCTTCTCCACCGCCGAGACAAACTCGCTGCCGTAGCAGGTCGTGGCCAGGAGCCAGTCATCGCAGTTGTCGTCGACTTCCGCATGGTAGGAATGGACGAAATACAGTTTCTCGCCTTTATAATCGGCCAGAAGCGGCGAGTCTTTTTTGGGGAGAATGCCGTTCCAGCCGATCTGCGGCACCGACAGGCCCGGAGTGGCAAACCGCCGGATCATTCCCGGGATCACCCCCAGTCCCGGGACTCCGGGGGATTCCTCACTGCCGTCGAACAGGGCCTGGAGGGCGACACAGATCCCGAGCAACGGCCGGTTGAGGCGGATCCGCTCCTGCAGCGCCTTGTCGTAGCCGTCCCTGATCAACCGTTCCATGACGGTGCCGAAGCTGCCGACACCGGGAAAAACCAGTTTATCGGCGGCCACGATATCTGCGGCACAAGTGACATCCTTGACCGTAAAGCCAAGCTTTCTAATGGCATTTCTGACACTGCGGACATTGCCGGCGCCATAATCGAGAAGTGTTATCATCGCTTCAACTCTTGCTGTTCCGGACCGGTGCCTCACCCCCCCAGGTTTTTAATCACCTGGACATCGGAGAGGCCGCCGGATTATCATTCGGCGGTCGCAACCACCCGGTAATATCTGCCAAAGGCACAACTGCGGCAAAGCAGTTCCCCATCCCGTTCGATCTCCCGGGCATCCTGCACCCAGTCGTGGCACCGACTGCACTGCACCCGTTTCAGCGGTCGCCCGGGGAGGTTGACGGCAGGAATATCGACGGTCACGTCCTGGACCACGAACAGCTCATCCTCCGCCATGACCTTGTAGGCCTCGAGCTGGCGGCTGTACTTGTCGCCACCCTCCCGGCAGTACTTGTCGGCAAGGTCCCGGGCCTCTTCCCTGGCCGTGACCCTGACCGCCCGGCCGGTCTCGAGATTGACATAGGTGGCCGCCAT
Organism: Desulfoprunum benzoelyticum; assembly: GCF_014201505.1. Lineage (GTDB taxonomy): Bacteria > Desulfobacterota > Desulfobulbia > Desulfobulbales > Desulfocapsaceae > Desulfoprunum > Desulfoprunum benzoelyticum. The sequence continues at coordinate 270,953 of NZ_JACHEO010000001.1, forward strand.
GACGCCGAAATCGTGGAAATACATCGATCGTTTTCCCAGGCTGCAACCGGTGACCGCCTGGATGGCGTCGGTGGCGCAGCGGTCGATTTCAACCAGCACATAGAGTTTCTTGCGATCGGCGCCGCGCGGGTCATCGATTCCGATCCGCTGCAGGGCCAGCATCGACATGCGGACGCCGATGACCTGACCGGCGCAGAGGTGACCGTGAACCGTGACCGATTCGGCCAGCAATGTCTCAAAATCTTTCATATTTCCGTTTCTCGAGTGAATTGTATCGGTGGTGCGCCGAGCCTGGCGAGGAGGTCGTCAGAACTCAAATCCCTTCTGGGCGGCGATACCGTTGGCGTAGGGATGCTTGATCTCGATCATCTCGGTGACCAGATCGGCCATCTCGATCAGTTTGTCGCTGGCATGTCTGCCCGTCACCACCACGTGCATTTCAGGCGGACGGCGTTGCAACGCCTGGAGCACCTCGTCTTCGGAGACCATATTATACCTGATCAGATAGGTGAGTTCATCCAGGATTACGAGATGGTGCCGGTTGCCGGTGATGGTCTGAACCGCGAGATCCCAGCCTTTCCGGGCAAGAGCCGTGTCCTCGGCGATATTTTCGGATTTCCAGGTGAACCCTTTCCCCATGACGTGAAATTCAATGAGGGGGGAGATATTCTTGGCGAACAGGTGTTCGCCGCTCGTCCAGTTTCCCTTGATGAACTGGATCACACTGACCTTGTGCCCATGCCCAAGCGCCCTGAAGGCAAGGCCAAGGGCCGATGTCGTCTTGCCCTTGCCGTTGCCGGTGAAAACCGCCAGAAGTCCTTTAGTCATCTTTCGCCTCTCTCGTTCCATGACTGAAATGCCGATCATATAATTTGGACACCGCCTCCGGGGGGTGCTGGTCGAAGACCCTGCCGACACAGATCATCGCCGTCTTTCTGATCTGCCGGGCCGCCGCCACGGCGCCGATGGTCGCCAGCGTTCCCCTGACAATCTTTTCATTCTCCCAACTCGCCCGCTCGACGATGACCACCGGCGTATCGTCGGGATAGCCGCCGGCCTGAAGCTCCTCGACGACGGTGGCGAGAAGGCTGGCCGACAGGAATATCAGCATGGTGGTCTGATGACTGGCCAGGAGGCGGAGCTTTTCCCGGGCCGGCACCGGCGTCCGTCCTTCCTGGCGGGTGATGATGACCGTCTGGGCGACTTCCGGCAGGGTCAGCTCGGCCTTCAGGCTGGCGGCAGCGGCAAAGGCGGAACTGACGCCGGGGATGACCTCGCAGGGGATGGACTCGGCCTCGAGCCGCACCATCTGTTCCCGGATCGCCCCGTAGATCGAAGGATCGCCGGTATGGAGGCGGACGACGCGCAACCCTTTGTGCCAGGCCCGCACCATCAGTTCGACGATTTCATCGAGGTCGAGGCCGGAGGAGTCGTGAATTTTCGCCGTGCATCCGTTGAGCAGCTCCGGATTGACCAGACTGCCGGCATAGATGATGACATCGGCATCGTCAAGCAGTCTTCGCCCCTTGACGGTGATGAGCTCGACATTACCCGGCCCTGCCCCAACAAATGAAACGGTATATCTATTATTTGGATTCATTGTGTATTATTTACTTTAAATATTCTTGTCGCCGGTGATCAAGGTGATGGGGTTGAGACGGGTTGGATGCGGATCCGGGTAGGACCGGCGCTCGACCGCTACGGTCGTAATCTCGACCGCCAGCCCCTGGGCATGGAGCAGTTCGGGAGCCGAGTCGCGGGTCGCGTCAAGGACCGCACTGATCACGATCCGGCCGCCGGCCTTCAGCCTGGTGCAGGCGGCGGCGACGATATCGGCCAGTCTCCCACCGCTGCCGCCGACGAACACCCGGTCCGGCGCAGGAAGCTCCTGCAGCGCCGCCGGCGCTTCACCGGTGACGATCTCGATGTTCCAGGCCCGGAAAGTTTCCCTGTTGCCGGCAATATGCTCAAGCTGTTCTCTATTTTTCTCCACCGCAAAAACCTGCACCCCCCGGGCCAGACGGCCGCACTCGATGCTGATCGAACCGGAACCGGCGCCGATATCCCAGAAAATCCCGTGCGCCGGCAGTCTCAGGGCATGGATGACGGCGGCCCTGATCTCGTTTTTGGTGATCAGCCCCCGACTGTGCTCGATTTCCTGCTCCCCGAGGCCGAAGATCGGATAGGCGATTTCCCCGGACCAATCCTGGAGGACAAGAACGGTGTTCGGCTGCGCAAACTGCTGGTCGGCAATCTCCTCCAGCGATCCGGCGATTATCCGTTCCCCCGCCCCCCCAAGCCGTTCTCCGACGAAGAGCGAAAAACAGGAGCGCTGCCGGGGTGAGATACGGTGCAGTATCTCAGCGGCGATGAATGCGGGATCGTTTTCCCTGTCGGTCAACAGGCACACCTTGGGAGACGCGAGGATATCCGGGATCTGCGGTCCCGCCTTGCGGCCGTGGAGACTGATGAATCGGGCATCATGCCAGGGGACATTGAGGCGGGCAAAGAGGAGCTGCATCGAAGAGACGGCGGGATGGACGACGATTTTATCCGTGCCGAATTGTCGTGTCAGCGCCTCGCCGATCCCGAAGAACAGCGGATCACCGCTGGCCAGCACGGCGATATTCCCCTTCTCGGCATGGAACGCGATGGTCTGTAGCGCCGCCGACAAAGGGGTTATGGCAACGATTTGCGCCCGGGGGTAGCCCGACAGCTGTTCCTCGAGCAACGGTTGCATGGAACCGGCGGCGACGATCAACCTGCAGTTTGCGACCATGGCAACCAGGTGTGGAGCAACTTCACCCTCGGCCACGCCTACGATATGGATCTTGAAATCATGCATCGCTGCTTAGACCGCCTCAAGAATTCTCCCGGTGGCGAGAACGAGATAGACATTGACCGGCAGCCCGGAAACAGACTGACAGTAATCGCGGGCGGCGAGACAGGCTCCCCGGATGACCGCATCGGCGCCGTGGCGCTGCAGACGTTCAAGGATTTCTCGAGCGGTATTCGAACCTTGGAGAAAGTCGAGATTTACCGTGTTGCCGGCGAGATCTTCCAGAAAGGCCCTGGCACTTTCGGCATCAAGGGCCCCGTGTCGGACGTGAGTCTGGGGGATCGCCATCGCAGCCTTGAGAATCTTGGCCCACATGCCGCCGAGATGGATCCGTCGAAAATGGTGGACCGCTGCCTCCCGCAACGAAAACTCGAGGTAGTCACCCATCATGACATGGGCCTCTTCCGGCAAGCGACAGCGTCCCTCCATTGCCCTTTCCGAGGTGCGGCCGGTGGAGAGTACGATTTCCCCGACACCCATCTCCTTCGCCACATCCATCGAAGCGGTAATGGTGGCGGTCCAGGCGTCGGAAGAGATCGGAACGACGACGCCGGTCGTGCCGAGTATCGATAAGCCGCCGATGATTCCCAACCTTCTGTTCAGTGTGTGCCTGGCCAGAATCTCCCCGTTCGGGATGGAGATCTTCACCTGGACCCTGTATTTCCCGATTTTTTGCCCTGAGTCGGCGAAGGCCTCTTCAATGGCCTCCCTGATCATGGCGCGAGGGACTGGATTGATGGCATGGCTGCCGACCGGGAGAGAGAGACCCGGTTTGGTCACCATCCCGATGCCCCGCCCGCCGGTGATGACGAATTCTCCACCACCTCCGGCCTGCTCTTCGATGGCCATTACTTCGGCGACGATTTCGGCCCCATTGGTGACATCAGGGTCGTCGCCCGCATCCTTGATCACCGCGCATGCCGCCGACCGCCAGGTTCCTTCGATGAGACGGCAACGGCACAGGTCGAAATCGACCCTTTTCCCATTGGGAAAGGGGATGGCGATCCGTGACACGAGGACGCCGGTAAGGGCGATCAGGGCTGCACCTTTGGCCGCCGCCGCCGCACATGCACCGGTAGTATATCCAGATCTGAGTCGTTTCATGAATAAAAAAAGGCCGCCCCTTTCAAGGAACGGCCCTTAGACAAATTTTCCCAGGCATATCTTCTCCGGTTTTCCAATATCTCCGGTTTAAGTAAAAAGAAAGCCCTTCATCCCTCTGTTATGCACGGTCAAATCGTTTATTATCAGCAGTAGAATCACATCCGCACCTCCACGTATCGGCCGGATACGCAGATCCAGTGCGTACAACTATGGGAAGAAACTAATTGACAGCCTCAGACAGTTTGCTGCCTGCTTTGAATTTCGCTACTTTTTTCTCCGCAATCTTGATGGCCTTACCAGTCTGGGGGTTTCTCCCCTGACGTGCTTCCCGTTTAGATACTGAAAACGTTCCGAACCCGACGAGAGTAACCTTGTCACCTTTTTTCAAAGCCTCAGCAATTGCGGACAACGTACCGTTCAATGCTTTTTCGGCAGCAGCCTTGCTTATATCTGCAGCACCTGAAATGCTCTCAATAAGTTCCTTCTTGTTCATGTAATCCTCCCTGCTCAGATCTATCGTTACGTAGTATCAGGACTCTGTGTCCCTTCTCCTGTGTTGATGCTTTAATCAAACTGATTTCAATTGTCAAAAGAAAAAGCGGCACAATTATCTTTTGCCCGACAGCGGCTCAACAACCTACAGCCCTTTAGATTCGGGGTATTACGCCTTCTGGTGAGCAGGATAATTGAATCATGCTTCAGACGCAAGCACTAAATCGGAATCATTGATAAAATTTGAAAGGCAAGAACAACAATCGTCTTATCGTCCAGCTATCTTAATGAAATCAAAGCAGAAACCGAGGTCGGCAACATAGGACTGAAAAACGCGGCGGATATCCCCGCGATGGAAACGTTCCACGTCGCTGTAACAGAGTTCGAGGTGAATGCCATTCTCGACCAGCCTGAACCGTGATCCCGGAAAACCTGCGCGTTGGAGGAAATCCTCTGCCTGGTCGATTCGCTGCAGCAGGTCGGCCTCGATCTTCCGACCGGTCCCAATTCTCGTGGCCAGGCAGGAATTGGCGGGTTGGGCATGATTGGGCAGTCCAGCCTGTTGGGCCAGCGATCTGATCTCAGACTTGTTCAGGCCGGCATCGAGCAGCGGCGTCATCACCTGCAGTTCCCGAATCGCCTGCATGCCTGGGCGGTGCTGGAGCACATCGTCGGCATTGGTACCATCGACCAGTCGACACCCGGGATCGGCGGAAAACTCGGCTGTAAAACGCCGGTACAATCTTTTCTTGCAGAAGTAGCACCGCTGATCGGTATTGGCGACAAACTCTTCCCACGCCAACGGCTCGACGGCGATTTGCCGCAGTTCAACTCCTGTGGGAAAAACAGAACGGAACAGAGCTTGCGCCTGTTCCCGTTGCCTCCTGCCGTTGAGGCAGGATACGGCATGAACGGCAATGACCTGGTCCGGTCCGAGCGCCTGGACCGCAGCATGGAGCAGGAGCGTCGAATCGACCCCACCGGAGTAGGCGACCGCGACCCTCTCCAATTTCCTGAACGATGCGTGCAGCAAGGCACGTTTGCCTGCTGTCTCCCCGGAATTATTCGGATCCATCCGGAAGTGTTTCGGCGGGGTGGTTCAGCAGGAATCGACCGGAGGCAATCCATTCCTTCAGCATGCAGGCGATCTCCCTGGCCTTGACGACACTGGAGAGCGGCGCCGTCTGCACCTCCTTGCCGTTGACGATGATGGACCCGGATTTCAGCTGGGCGTAGCTTACCTCGCCGTAACTTCGAACGATGCCGTTGGTATAGTCATGGCCGTAGTCGACTATCTGGGTATAGATATCCTTGTCCGAGACGCCGGTAAAGGTCGCCATCTCAGCGTTGAGAATAGGGATCGGTATGCCGAGACCGACCGCCAGGCTGTTGCCGTATCCCAGGATGGACACCCCTCTCAGCCAGTCAGGGGACATCTGTTTGAGATCGCCCTGCACCATCAAGGTCCCGGCCGCCTTGCGCGGCACCCCGCCCGGGGTCCGCGGCACGGCTGGGTTGTGCTGGGTGCCGTGCCAGGTGACATAACCGATGCCTCCGCCGAGAAAGATCCTGGTGCCGATGCCGATGGTTTTGTACAACGGGTCGTTCAGCAACGGACTCAGTTCGCCGGCGCTGCAGTAGTTGGCGTTGCGGCAATGCGGTTTCAGCATCCCCATATAGGTATAGACCGCCCTGTCCGAAAGATTCACTGCACAGTTGTAATTCTGATAGCCATTGCGTGGGTTGCAGAGCAGGGCGAAAGAGAGGTCGTCGAGACATACCTCTTTCTTCATTTTTCTTCCGGCATAGCAATCAGTGCCGTAGGCCTTGGCCTCGAGCAGGACCTTTTTGCCGCGGAGAAGGTCCTCGATGACATGGCCCCCGCCATAGCGGAATTCGCCAGGATAAATCTTGTTGAGCGGATCATCCTCACATGGTTCGGTTGCGCCGATATAGGCATCGACTGCGGCAAGCCCGGCATAGGCCGGAACCTTGTTGACCCAGACCCGGGAGGCCTTGATGGTCGGGACCATCTGCCCGAAATTGAAGAACATGCCGGAGGAGCACATCGGGGCGAAAGTGCCGGTGGTCACCACATCGACTTCTCTTGCCGCCTGTTCGGCACCTTTTTCCCGGACGATCCCCACCATTTCCTCGGCAGTAACGACAACGGCCTCTCCAGCCTTGATACGGGCGTTGATTTCTTCGTAGGTCTTGCTTATTTTCTGTTTTGTCATGAACGTATTGATATTATTCAAAGGTTAGGATAAAACCGTCGCAACTGAAGACAAGGCCTCGAGCAAGCAACAGAATAAGGGAAGCTGTCGCCTGTCCGCATTTTTTTTCCGCCTTGACAGAGTTTTTTCTTTTTCCTAAGCTGATCATCCACCTGCGGAACAGGCGGACCAGTTGTCTTTCCCTGCATTCCGCATGAATCTAACAGGACAGACCATGGTTGACGAGCAGAAAAACGAAATTCACCACATACGGAAAAATATTGATGCGCTCGACAGTGAAATTCTCACCCTGCTCAAACGACGGATCGGTTTTGCCCGGGAAATCGGACGGCTCAAGGACGAAAACAATCGCGCCAAGTGGGATCCGCTGCGCGAGAGACAGATATACGAGCGTCTGCTGAAGGAAAACGGCTGTTCTTTTCCGGAGGACTCGCTGCGGACGATCTTCCACGAGATCATTACCGCCTGCCGGCTGTCGCAGCGGAATATCGAGGTTGCCTATCTCGGTCCCGAGGCGACCTTTTCACATCTTGCCGGCGTCAAGTACTTCGGTCACTCGGCAACGTACAACCCGCAGGATGCGATTGACGATGTCTTTTCCGAGGTCGAAAAAGGCCGGACTCCTTACGGGATCGTGCCGGTGGAGAATTCGATCGAAGGCTCCGTCGTCTCGACACTCGACTCCTTCATGAAATACAAGGTGCAGATCTGTGGCGAGGTGCAACTGGAAATAAGCCACAATCTGGTCTGCAGATCGGGCAATATCGAGGATATCCAGACAGTGGCGTCCCACGCCCAACCTCTGGCGCAATGTCGGGAATGGCTGCGGAAACACCTGCCGAACATCCCGACGCTGCCGGTACTCTCCACCGGCGCCGCCGCCCAGATGGCGGCCAACAACCCCAATATCGGCGCCATCGCCTCGTCGCTGGCGATCAAGCGCTACGAACTCCAGGTCGTCGTCAAGGGTATCGAGGATTATCGCGGCAACACTACCCGATTCCTGGTCATCGGCAAGAAATCGCCATCGGCCAGCGGCCAGGACCGCACTTCGCTGTTGGTCGGCACCATGGACCGCCCGGGGGCGCTCAATGAAATCCTGACCGTTCTCTCGGAAGAGGAGATCAATCTGACCAAGCTCGAGTCGCGGCCGATCAAGGGCAAACAATGGAAATATTTGTTCTTCCTTGATATGATCGGCCACATTGAGGATGAGAAGATTTTCAGGGGCTGCGAGCGACTGCGGCCGCTGTGCTCGTATTTCGAGTGGCTCGGCTCCTACCCGCAGAGCAACTATCTACCCTCCGATACGTGACATCTGCCCGGGACACTGCATGGTTTGACCATTTTCCAGGCGTTGCTGCAGCTGGTGACCTTTCGGCTTGTCGAGAACGGTATCGCGGATCACAGCCATCAGTTTCTCGTCTGTCGCCCCACCACGCAGCAGTGCCTTGATATCCCGTTCGTTGTCATTGAGCAGACAGGAACGCAATTTCCCTTCGGCGGTCAGCCGCAGGCGGTTGCACTGGTCACAGAAATGATGACTGATCGGGCTGATAAAGCCGACCGACCCCTGCCTGCCGTCGCGGGAATGGAGATGGTACACCCTCGCAGGACCTTCGAATCTTTGGGACTCGCATGGAATGAATTCCCCCATGTCGGTCAGCATCGCCAGAATATCGGAGGCCCTGATGAACTGCTCCAGTTGCCAGCTGCTCTTTTCCCCAACCGGCATGAATTCGATAAACCGCACCTGGAAGGGCTGATTGAGGGCCAGTTCGGCGAAATCGCCGAATTCGTCATCATTGATCCCCCGCATCGCCACAACATTGATCTTGATGCGGAACCCGAGATCTCGGGCCGCGATGATCCCACGCCAGACCTGATCAAAGCAATCGCGTCCGGTGATCCGGGCGAATTTCTGCGCCTGCAGGCTGTCGAGCGAAACATTGAGCTGCCTGATGCCGGAATTGTACAATGACTGCGCATACTCTTCGAGCAGGACGCCGTTGGTCGTCAGCCGGACCTCACGCAGTCCTTCGATTCTGGTCAGCCTGTCGATGAACTGGAGAATATCCTTGCGCACCAAGGGCTCGCCGCCGGTCAGACGAATCTTGTTCATTCCGAGTTCGACAGCCAGGCAGACCACCCGCAGCAGTTCCTCGTAAGTCAGCAGGTCGACATGCGGCAGGATGACGCTGTTTTTTCTCCGGCATCCGCTGTCGCCATCATTTTCCGGCATGCAGTACATGCAACGGAGGTTGCAGCGATCGGTCACGGAGAGACGGAGATAGGAAATGGTCCTCGAGAAGTTATCAACGAGAGGCGTTTTTTCGGCTCTGAAAGGGACTGTCTTCGACACGGCTTCCTGCTACTGTTATAGGAAAGAGTACTGAGGAGGGCCAGTCATTGACTTTAGCCCCGTGAGCATATATATTCTAACACTTTTAACCGAAAACACTACACCGTGACAATCGAAAATCTGTCGTTCCCCCTTTCCCATACCGCAGACTTCAATGCTAATCCTCGGAATTGAAAGTTCCTGCGATGACACCGCCGCGGCCATCCTGGAAAACGACCGGACCCTGCATGCGAGCGTGTTGAGCAGCCAGGACGGCATCCATCGCCCCTTCGGCGGGGTGGTGCCCGAACTTGCCTCGAGAAAGCATCTCGAATCGGTCTATCCTGTCGTCGCCGAGGCGTTGCAGAGGGCAAGGATCACCCTTGACGATATCGATCTTATCGCCGTCACCCAGGGGCCGGGACTGATTGGTTCGCTTCTTGTCGGGTTTTCCTTTGCCAAGGCGATTTCGGCGGTAACGGCCATTCCCTTCAGGGGAGTCGATCACATGGCCGGCCACATCCTCTCCGTCTTTCTGGAGGAAGAACGGCCGACCTTTCCCTATATCGCCCTGATCGCCTCGGGCGGGACGACCTCGCTGTACCTCGCCGAAGGATATACCAGCTTTTCCCATCTCGGCAGAACCCGGGATGATGCCGCCGGTGAGGCCTTCGACAAGGTCGCCAAGCTCCTCGACCTGCCGTATCCCGGAGGGCCGCACGTCGCCCGCCAGGCAGCCGGGTGGAAAGGTGATCTCATCAGTTTTCCCAGGGCCTGGCTCAACGAGGAATCCCTCGATTTCAGTTTCAGCGGCCTGAAGACGGCCGTTCTCAACCATTGTCGCCAGCAGAGCCAGGCGGGGTCGGAACTGGCGGTCGGTCAGGTCTGCGCCTCCTTCCAGGAGGCGGTAGTCGATGTCCTGGTCGAAAAGACGATGCGTGCCGCCCGCCGGCACGGTATTGGAACGGTCGTCCTCGGCGGCGGCGTTTCCGCCAATGCGCGACTGCGACAGGCACTGGCCACCCGGGCCGGCGAACAGGGTCTGAAATGCTTCATGCCGCGACCGGCCTTCAGCACGGACAACGCCGCAATGATCGCCCTGGCCGGATATCATGGTTTCATTGAATCCGGCCCTTCTGCGATCGACAGCGATGTCTACTCGAGATCTTCCCTCGGTTAATACGGCCTTCCATGAAGCTTGACCGGATCAGGAAATACTATTATCTCCGCTTCATCCGCCTCAAGGGGGACCCGCGGTCACTGGCCTTCGGCACCGCCATCGGTGTTTTTGTCGGTTTGACCCCGACGATACCACTGCACACGATCGTCATCCTCCTCCTCGCTTTTCTCACCAGGACCTCGGCGATCGCCGGCATACTCGTCAGTGTCATCGTCTGCAATCCCTTGACCTATATCCCGATCTACTATTTTTCGACAATCATCGGCAATGCCGTGACCCCTTATGAGCTGAACTGGGAAAAGGTCCAGGCTGTCGTCGACGCTCTTTCCTCATCCCCGGGTTTTGTCGAATCCTTCAACCTCCTGGCCGGACTTGGCCGGGAGACCGTTGTCGTGCTCCTTGCCGGCGGGGTCATCTTCGCCTTGCCGTTTGCCGTTGCCAGCTATTACCTTGCCCTGCGCATCTTCGTCAAAATCAGGGCCAAACGGCAGGCAAAGCACATCCTCAACTGACCCCAGACAGGGCCGGCTCCCCCTCCATCATTCATCGGGTATACCAATGTCAGTTTACGGCAAGACCAGATCCGCGCTGCAGCAACACCATCTCGCCCCGAAGAAAAAATTCGGACAGAACTTCCTCGTCCACCGCCATACCGCCGAGGCCATCGTCCGGGCCGGAGAAATCGGCCCCGATGACGTCATCGTCGAGGTCGGCGTCGGGCTGGCGGCCCTGACCCTTCCTCTTGCGCAAACGGCCCGCCGTGTCGTGGGGATAGAGATCGACAGCGGCATCATCCGGTTCCACCAACAGGAACACGACCTGCCGGACAACGTCATCCTGCTCCATCGGGACATCCTCAAGACCGATTTTGACGAACTGGAGCAACAGTGCGGAGGAAGGCTGAAGATCATCGCCAACCTCCCCTACTCCATCTCCAATCCTTTTATTTTCAAACTGATCGAAAACCGCCGTCATGTCGAGAAGGCCACGATCATGCTGCAGAAAGAGGTGGCCGACAGACTGCTCGCCGCTCCCGGCTCCAAGGACTACGGCATCCCCTCCGTGCTGCTGCAGCATTGCGCCCGCGTCAGGAAGATGCTGACCCTCAGCCCGGCCGAGTTCCACCCGCAGCCCAAAATCGATTCGGTCGTTATCCAGATCGCGTTCCACCTTCAGCAGGACCGGTCAGACGTTCTATCCCCTGAAGAGATGGAGCTTTTCACCAAAATCGTCAGGGCGGCATTCAGTCAGCGGCGCAAGACCATTCTCAACACCCTGTCCTCGGCCAATTTTTTCCCGGCTCTGCCTGACCGGAACGATGTCAAGAAGCTGACCGAAGACGTCATCATCACCGCCGGCCTTTCCCCTCAGGTTCGGCCCGAGACCCTCCCGATCAAAGCATTTGAAGATCTGAGCCGATCCTTTCACCGATTTTTGACAGGAACTGCCTGATTCCGTGATTTTCGCGGGGATTGCCGTTGCAATCGATCCGCCGTTCGGCAAGCCGTAGAAATAGTGATCACCATCCGGTGAGAAACTGCCGGCATCGCAACCGCAGGAGATGGGGCGCGGGTCAGCGCCACTGACGGATCCACGGCGCAGGACACGAAAATGACACGATGTGGATATCTGCAAGGAAACTGGCGGCGTGGCGGGATGAGACCGAACGGCCACAATCCGCCACGCTGTTGAAAAGGAGGATCGAACAGACTACGCGGGGAAGTTGTACGGTTGATCCGCTACATGGTCGGTTCGCCAAAGGGATTGACGTTGCCCGAGGAACTGAGATCAGCCGTTACGTAGAGGGTGGCGTGAGTCTTGCCAAGGGGGCCGCCAAAGCCTTCGGCCAGGACGACCATGCAGGTCTTGTTCGGTTTGGTGAAGGCAAGCAGGGTGTAGTCGTAGGAGGCCTCGCCGACCAGTTTCCACTTGTTGTTGCGCATCGAAGCGACGATGAAATCCTTCAGCGAATTGACTTCGACCCTGCCAGTGTAATGAAGGATGCCGCCTTTGAACGATTCGGTATTGATCGACATCGTCTTTTTCTGATCAAGTTTCATTTCGACAGGAAGTTCGAGGTCACCGAAACTGCCGACAGAATTCGCCAACGGGGGAAGATCGCCGATCCCGACGGCCGATTGATTCTGACTCTTGCCGGAACAGCCACCAACAACCAGTGCGAGTGATGCAATAACAACGAGTGTCGATATTCGTTTAACGATATGAGCCGTATTCATTGTTCATCCTCCAATTTTTTTTAAAATGAAATCGTGCACATTTTTTCTATGCGATTTCTGATTTCGATGCGCCGGGTATCCAACCGCAATGACCGCCATGAGATCGTATCTCGCACTGACGCCCAATTCAACGTTGACGTCATGCTTGTTTTTGAGGATCTGGCCCAGCCAGACTGCTCCCAGGCCTAAAGATTCAGCCGCCAGCAGGATATTCTGGATGGCGGCGCCGGCCGACTGGTGGTCCTTGACTTCGTCATATATGGCCTCCGTGTCAAGGAACACCACGATCAGGCTGTTGCAATTGGCGACGATGTGACGATACAGGGTCAGATCGGCAATATGGCTCCTGACCTTTTTGTCGGTCAGGATCACAAAGCGCCACGGTTGATTATTCTTGCCGGATGGAGCCCAGATCGCCGCCTCCACCAGGGTCACCAGATCTTTTTCAGAAACGGCCTCGGTGGTAAATTCACGGATGCTCCGCCGTTCTTTTATTGCCTTCAAGATACTGTTTTCCATATCACTTCAGCATAAATACGTGTAATCGCACATCACCAGTCAGATAAACGCGATTTGTGGTATCCCGCCAAGCATCAAGCCATCATTCATAAACTAGTTTAATTTTAAATGGTTGTCGAGAACAAATGCACCCTGCCTCAACAGACTGACCAGTCAAGTCCACCAAGACACATATATTTTATCTCCAGATATTCGTCCATCCCGTATTTCGAGCCCTCTCTGCCAATCCCCGAATCCTTCCTGCCGCCGAAAGGAGCGGCTTCGGAGGAAAGGATGCCGGTATTGACGCCGACCATGCCATATTCGAGATTTTCGGTGAACTTCCAGGCCCGCGTCAAGTTCTTTGTAAAAAAATATGCCGCCAGCCCATAATCGGAGCTGTTGGCAATCTGCAGAGCCTCATCCTCGTACCGGAAACGGAAAAGTGGCGCAACCGGGCCAAAGGTCTCCTCGTGGGCAATCAACATCTCACTGGTCACATCGAGCAGGACCGTCGGTTCAAAGAAAAACCCCGGTCCTCCCCTCCTCCTGCCGCCGGTGGCAATGCGCGCTCCTTTGGCCACGGCGTCTTCGATCTGCCGTTCCACCTTGACGATTGCCTTGTCGTCGATCAACGGCCCCATATTGCAGCCGGCACACGACCCCGGTCCGAGAACAAACCGGCGATTGACTTCGTCGACCAGACGCGTCGCGAAGGCATCATAGATCGGCTCCTGAACCAGAAAACGATTGGCGCATACGCACGTCTGCCCGGAATTACGGAATTTCGAGGTCATCGCCTCCTCCACCGCAAGGTCGAGATCGGCGTCCGCAAAGACAATGAACGGGGCATGACCGCCCAATTCAAGGGACAGTTTCTTCAGTGAATCACCGCACTCCCGCATCAGCGCTTTCCCGACCTCCGTCGATCCGGTGAAGCTGATCTTCCTGACGAGCCGACTGTGCGACAGCACTCTCCCGATGCGTTCGGCCTCACCGGTGATGACATTGAACACCCCGGGCGGCAACCCGGCCTTCTCCGCCAGCGCCGCCAGGGCCAGGGCCGAGAACGGAGTGTACGAAGATGGCTTGACGAGCACCGTGCAGCCGCAGGCAATCGCCGGTGCCGCCTTCCTGGTAATGGTCGAAAGCGGGAAATTCCAGGGAGTTATCGCCGCGCACACGCCGACCGGCTCCTTGAGAACAATGATACGTTTACCCTTCTGGGACATCGGGATTGTATCGCCGTAGACCCGTTTCGCTTCCTCAGCATACCATTCGACGTAGGAGGCACAGGAGGCGACCTCACGCATTGCCTCCTCCAGCGGCTTGCCCTGCTCCCGCGACATTATCGCCGCGAGATCGGACTGGTGGTCGAGAATCAGATTGTGCCAGCGCCGCAGCAGGTTCGATCGTTCCTTGGCGGTCAGGCTCTTCCACCGCGGAAAAGCATCGTCGGCAGAGGCGATTGCCGCCAGTATCTCCTCTTCGTCTAACGCAGGAACATGCCCCACGAGTTGCTGCGTCGAGGGGTCGACGACATCGAAACTCTGCGCCGAAGTTTTCCATTTCCCATCGATATAGCACTGCTGCCTGAACAGATCCGAATCCTGAATAATCACGTATTCCCTCACAGAATAAAAAAAGCCCTGTTGTGCATGCAGCACACAACGCGAGCTCTCTTTTCAGCCTTGCATCCAGATACGCAGGTACTATACTCGAATTCTTTACCGAATGTCAGAAAAACAATACCCGGGTTTGATCAAACTTTTTCCCTCAGGGGTAGAATGCAACGCGAAATTACCAACGTACCCGTTGTGCGGACACCGATCCGCCTCGGCCAGTTTCTCAAACTCGCCAACCTGGTTCAGGATGGAGTCGAAGCCAAGATCCGTATTCAACACGGGGAAGTCCAGGTCAACGGCATGAAGGAAACACGACGCGGCCGGCAGCTGGCGATGAACGATGTGGTCGAGGTCAACGGCCTTGCCTGCAGGGTGAGTCTGCAGCAGGAATAGCGATTGCAGTTGCCGCCGGGCCAGCCGACTGCCGACATGCGCCTCCCCGATGACGGGATCGTCGGTATGCAGCTGTTCCCCAACGCATGATTCGGCAATTTTATCAGTCTCATTCGTAGAGGTCACGATGACGTACACCGCTTTTCTTTTCAGATCGATACTTCTTGCTTTGATGGCGCAGGTCATGCTGATCACTTCGGTGTCTGCCGCCGCAACGCCTCTGCAGCATACGCTGCTGCTCTTCTATTCCGCCAATGTACTCGGTGAGATGGAACCGCGCGGCGGTTGAGGAGCAAACCGGCTGGGCGGTCTGTCCAGAAAAGCGTTTCAGATTTCAGCTCTTTCAACGCAAATCGATGCGCCGGCCGTCATCGTCGACGCCGGTAATCTTCTCTTCAAGCCGAAGGCTGCCCCCGCCACAATCGACGAAAAGATCACCGCCAACGGGATCATGGACATCCAACAACTGATGGCCGTCGATGCGGTCGCCGTTGGCCCGTACGACCTGACGGCGGGGATCGATTTTCTCCTTGCCGCCGGCAGCAAAGGATTTCCCTGGCTATCGGCCAATATTGTCGACCGCAACCGCGCTCCGCTCTTCGCTCCCTCGCTGACGATCACCAGATCCGGAATCGATATCGGCATCCTCGGCCTTACCGGCTCGAACGCCCCTCTGCCGCAGGGAACACACCTCGCCGATTGGAGGGAGATTCTGCCCCGGCAGCTGCAGGATCTCAAGCGCTCGAGCGCTATGGTCATCATCCTGTCCTCCCTCTCGTCATCCGAAAATCTCGAGATGATCAGACTGTATCCGGAAATCGATATCCTCATTACCGCTGACCGCAGCCAGGGCAACATCCCGCCGACGATCACCGGCGGGACCCTGATGACCCAGACCCAGAGCCAGGGCAGGTATCTCGGGCAACTGATCATAAACTGGCAGCCCGGATATCCCTGGGGCCATGACCTGTCTCAGGATCAGGCCCGCTTGCAGCAACAGCTGGGGATCATCGAGCGCCGTCTGTTGCGGGTGGAACGACGAAAAAACACGTCAACCAATATCGATCCCGAATATATTCGACGCCTGGAGCGGGAGAAGGAGGAGATCACGAAACAACTCGACGGGATTGTTGCACAACAGGAGAAAATGAAAACAGGCGAGAGCCCGCTCAACCGGTATACCCATTCGTTTATCGGATTGAGCAGCAACCTGCAGAATGAGCCACGGGTCACTGACAAAATCAACCGGGTCAAGGCGAGTATTGCAGCAAGCCATCTCCGCCGTCAAACCGGGGAATCCCCGGTCTGCAAATAAAGACGCTGCGCAATTGATAAAAAAAAGCGGGTCCAAATCCTGGACCCGCCACATGCCTGGTGCTGCGGCAATCAACCGCAGCACCTCTCTACCTTCTTCGTCTCAACAGCCGAAAGCCTTCTGCAGATTGGGAATGGTCTGTTTTTTACGGCTCATCATGCCGTCAACCCACATGGAAGAACCCTGGAGCTTGCCGTTGAAGGCGTTCTCGATCAGGGCCGGGTCGTCGGAGAGAACCACCAGGTCGGTCCCTTCCTTGACGACATCGGTCAGCATGAGCAGGACGGAGTGCCGTCCATCGGCCTTGACCTCGGCCATAGCCTTGAGGAGATCGTCACGGATAGCGGCGACCTGATCGAGGGTGGCAAGTTCGAGCTGACCAACGCCAACCTTGTTGCCCTTCATATCGAAATCCTTGTAATCACGGAACAGCAGGTCCTTGGCCGGAATGCCGGCCACGGAGGATTTGGCCTTCAGCATTTCCATGAACAGATCGTCGGTGTTGGCAACGCCGGCAACACCCTTGAGATCGGCGACAGCGGCCTTGTCCTCATCGGTGCAGGTCGGCGACTTGAAGTTGACGGTGTCGCTGAGGATCGCTGCCAGCATGCCGCAGGCGATATTTTTCGGGATGGCGACTCCGGCGTCCTTGAACATCTTGTTGAGAACGGTGCCGGTGCAGCCGACAGGCTCGGCGCGGAACAGGATCGGGTTGTTGGTGGTGACATCACCGATCTTGTGGTGGTCGACGATCATGACCACATTGGCGGAGGCCAGGTTGGCAGGACCCTGGGCGAGATCGCTGAAATCGACGAGCGCGATGTCCTTGCCGGCGGCGTCGTTCAGCAGTTCGGGGGCGGCGAGATCGAACTGGCCCAGCAACATCTTGGATTCCGGGTTCAGCGCATCGGCGGTGGTCTGCATGCAGGCTTTGGCATCCTTGCCCTGGGCTTTCAGCAGAGCGGCCAGAGCGATTGACGACATTACAGAATCGGTATCCGGGTTTGAATGTCCAACCACACAAATTGTCATCGTAAATCCTCCATTAAAAAAGTGTATGATGTAAAATGGTTAACTCCTGGAAAACCAGTTTGTCCCGCTCATCTTTTTCGTTCGAAAATTAACGAGGTAGCATAGTGTCTTCACTACTCCGCGTCAAGCAGAAAAAGCTGTTCTCCCTATCCGGCTCCGATCCCGGGGAATCGCGCCGTCTTCCTCCAAGGTACTTCAACCGTGACAATACGCTGACCCTGCGGTATATTTCGACAATCTACAGTTCGATCGATCTCCATCCGTGCCGCCGCCCTCATTTACCCCAAGGCAAAGACTATGGATTATAGCGAAAATGATCCCGCCCCCCGCCCTCGTCGCAGAAAGCGATCACCGTGGAAATTTTTCCTTCTCCTCCTCCTGATCCTTGCCCTCCTGGTCGGCGCCTTCGCCTTCGTGACCCGCAACGATCCGCGTTTTTCCCTTAATCGATTGATCGACAGATCAGACCGGCACACCGCATCGCCGACCGTTCAGCCGCCATCTGCCGATACAGCGAAAACCGTCGTCATGCCGGGACAGACGCCGCCGGCACAGGACGAGCCGGCCACCGCCGAACCTGGCACGGCACCAGGCGAGGACAACAAGCCGGCTGTCGCCGAAGCCGACGATGGCGCCGGCGAAGACAGCGGGTTGACCGAGGAAGAGCTGTGTTCCCGGGAAAGCGCGAAGCTCGAGGCCTTCTACACCCATCTCGATCAGCAGCCGTACATCAAATCATTCAAGCTCACGCAACCGAGCAGGGAGCATTTCTCCGGCCTGTTCCGGAAACTGGCCGCCCAACCGCCGATCGTCAGCCGCGAAACCGACGACCTGTATACGATCCTCAAGAACACCGCCCACTTCTTCAGAGTCATCGGCAAGGATAACATCCTCCTGATCAAGGGGATACTCGATCAGGAGAAGGAATCCTATGAGGACATTGTCGCCTCCCTCTATCGCCTGACAGGCCATCCGGACTGCCTGCAGAGCCGATTGGGCCTGCAGATTCCGGAGTCGGTCTATTACGATTATTCCGGGTTCTTTCTCAACACCATGGGAGGGAGGCTGTATCTCTTCCGGCGCGATTCGAAATCGCGGATGATCGTCAACTACTATGCCATTCTTGTTGTCGACCGTGCCAATCAAAACGGCACCAACAGCCATGGCATAGACATCAGGCCGGCCATATCGTCGTTGATCTCTGACATCGAGAGCGGCGGCGCCCAGCTCAAACTGCGGGAAACTTATCTGGACCAGCTGTATGCCCTGAAGGAAAAGTATCCGGAACCGGTTCAGTAAACCTCACTTCATCCATACGATTATAAGGGTATCCCTATGGACATCTGGTATGTGGCGATCAACGGCCAGCAGCAAGGTCCGTTTTCCCGGGAACATCTGCGGCAGTCACTGGCGGTCGGTTCCTGCTCGCCGGACACCCTGGTCTGGCGCCAGGGTTTTGATGCCTGGCGACCGATAGCCCAGGTCCCGGAGCTGCTCGCACCCGCGACATCACTCACACCACCGCTCCCTTACGCCGCCGGCGCCATGGCTCACGATATCGATTACCAGATCTTCGGCAATGAAATGCAGTTTGTCGAGATCGAACTTGACAGTCAGGAAAGTGCGGTGGCCGAGGCCGGTTCGATGATGTACATGTCGAACTTCATCAGAATGGAGACGATCTTCGGTGACGGCAGTTCCTCCGACGCGACGGGGGGATTGCTGGACAAGATGCTCGGGGCCGGCAAGCGCCTGATCACCGGGGAAAGCCTGTTCACGACTGTTTTTACCAACGTCGGCAGCGACAAAGGCAAGGTGGCCTTCGCCTCACCCTATCCCGGCAAGATCATCCCTCTCGACTTGAACCAGTGCGGCCGAAAACTCGTGTGTCAGAAAGATGCGTTCCTCTGCGCCGCCAAAGGGGTGGCCATCGGCGTTGAATTTCAGAAAAAGATCGGCGTTGCCCTGTTCGGCGGTGAAGGTTTCATCATGCAGAAACTCGAAGGCGCCGGGATGGTGTTCATCCATGCCGGAGGAACCATCGTCGAGAAAGAACTGCAGGCGGGAGAGACCCTGCGGGTCGACACCGGCTGCCTCGTCGCCCTGACCCAGACGGTGCACTACGACATCGAATTCGTCGGTGGGGTCAAGTCGGCGCTGTTCGGCGGCGAGGGTTTCTTTTTCGCCACCCTGCAGGGACCGGGGCACGTGTGGCTGCAGTCTCTGCCCTTCTCGAGACTCGCCGGGCGCATCCACGAAACGGCGCCGCAAAACAACGCCGGTTTTTCGACCAGCGGCGAGGGCTCGATTCTCGGGGGGCTGGGCAATCTTTTCGAGCGCTGATCGGAACCGATCATTTATTTTTTCGGGCAGCCGGGGCGACACGCCGAGGCTGGACATCCGCCGGGATCCAAATGTCCAACGATGCCGATTCTCGCGGTATTCCCGGGTTGCCGCCACTTGCCATCCTCAATCAACACACCTGATCCGATGAACGAAAACCTGCTGAACACTTCCCTGTTTCAATTCCTGGGCGCCGCAACCTCGTCGTACCATGCCGTCGCCGCAATCGCCGGCCTGCTGGAGAAGGCCGGGTTCATCAGGTTGCGGGAAGATCAGTACTGGTCCGTGGCGGCCGGTCATTCCTATTTTACGGTACGCGATGATGCCGGTCTGATCGCCTTCAGGCTTGGGGAAGGCAATACCCCCGAAGACGGTTTCAGAATGCTGGCGACCCACAGCGACAGTCCCGGCCTGCAGATCAAGCCGCGGGCCGACAGGCAGACCGGGAAATACCTGCAACTGGGGGTGGAGATTTATGGCGGCCCGCTCCTCAATCCCTGGTTCGACCGGGACCTGACGCTGGCCGGCCGGGCCTGCTGCACCATGACGGACGGCGGGCTCCAGACCCTGCTGGTGAATTTTGCCCGCCCGCTGCTGGTCATCCCCAGTCTGGCGCTGCATTTCGACCGGTCTGCCAACGACAACAGGAGCATCAACGCCCAGATGCACATGGCTCCGATCATCGCTCAGAGCCTGACCGATCAGCTCCCCGCCTTCCGCGACATCCTGCTCGACCAGCTCTGCCGCCAGCACCCCGACCTGCCGATCGCCGATGTTTCCGGCTTCGACCTGTTCTGCTGCGACACCCAGGGGCCGGCCTGTACCGGAGTGAAAGGCGAGTTCATCAGCGCCGGCCGGCTTGACAACCTCCTCAGCTGCCACGTGGCGACCATGGCCCTCACCGCCGCCGATCTTGCCCACAACAGCCTGCTGTTCTGCGCCAACCACGAGGAAAACGGCTCGGTCTCGTCATCCGGGGCACGGGGGGCGTTTCTCGATGCCACCCTGGAACGGCTCATTCCGAATCCGCAGTCCCGACGGATCGCCCTTGCCCGCTCGTTTTTGCTGTCGATCGACAACGCCCATGCGGTCCACCCCAATTTCAAGGACCTCTCTGAGCCGCAGCACGAGGTCGTGCTCAACGGCGGCCCGGTGATCAAGATCAACGCCAACCAGCGGTATGCCACGAACTGCGTCAGTGCCTCGATCCTCAAACGCTTTGCCGGCGAGGCCGGGGTCCCGCTGCAGGAATTCGTCATGCGCTCCGACCTGCCCTGCGGCTCGACCATCGGTCCCCTGACCGCCGCCAGGCTGGGTGTGCCGACCGTGGACATCGGCGCCGCCACCCTGGCGATGCACAGCATTCGCGAACTGGCCGGAAGCAGGGACCCGTATCTGCTCTATCGGATGATCCACCGGTTCCTGGTCTCAGCCACGGCGGTGACGGCGACCGGCTGAAGCGGCCGGCATCAACCCGGCGAAGATCCAGCGGGAACACGGTATGTCCGACCTCCCGCCCACGATATCATCAACCACAAGGATACTATGAGCACCGATGACAAGAAGATCATCTATTCGATGATCAGGGTGAGCAAATACTACGATACCAAACCGGTTCTGAAGGACATTTCCCTGTCGTACTTCTATGGCGCCAAGATCGGGGTGCTCGGCCTCAACGGCTCGGGCAAGAGCACGCTGCTGCGGATTCTGGCCGGAATCGACAAGGAGTTCAACGGTGAGACCATCCTGGCACCCGGCCTGACGATCGAATATCTTGACCAGGAACCACGGCTCGATCCCGAGAAGACCGTACGCCAGATCGTCGAGGAGGGGGTTCAGGAGACGGTCGATCTGCTCGCCGAATTCAACCGGATCAACGAGAGCTTTGCCGAACCGATGAGCGACGATGCGATGCAGAATCTGATCGATCGCCAGGCGGCGGTGCAGGACAAACTCGATCACCTGTCGGCCTGGGACCTCGACAGCCGACTGGAGATGGCGATGGATGCGCTGCGCTGCCCGCCGTCGGACACCAGATGCGGGATCCTCTCCGGTGGCGAGCAGCGCCGGGTCGCCCTCTGCCGGATCCTCCTCAAGCAGCCGGATATCCTGTTGCTCGACGAACCCACCAACCACCTCGACGCCGAATCCGTCGCCTGGCTCGAGCACCACCTGCAGGGCTATGCCGGGACGGTCATCGCCGTCACCCACGACCGCTACTTCCTCGACAACGTCGCCGGCTGGATCCTCGAACTCGACCGCGGCCTCGGCATCCCGTGGAAGGGCAACTATTCTTCGTGGCTGGAGCAGAAGGAAAAACGGCTGGCGACGGAGGAGAAAAAAGAGAGCGAGCGGCGCAAGACCCTGCAGCGCGAGCTCGAATGGATCAGGATGTCGCCCAAGGGGCGGCGCAGCAAATCGAAGGCCCGGATCAGCTCCTACGAGCAGCTGATGGCGCAGGAAACCGAGAATCTGGCCCGTGACCTCGAGATCTTCATCCCCCCCGGGCCCCGTCTCGGCAAGGTCGTCATCGAAGCCGACCAGGTCCGCAAATGCTTCGGCGATCGGATCCTGATCGACGACATGAGTTTCTCGCTTCCCCCCGGCGGCATCGTCGGCGTCATCGGCCCCAACGGCGCCGGTAAGACGACGCTGTTTAAGATGATCACCGGCCAGGAGCAGCCGGACAGCGGCACGATCCGCGTCGGCGAGACGGTCAAGCTCTGCTATGTCGACCAGAGCCGTGACGCCCTTGATCCGGAACAGACGATCTGGCAGGCGATTGCCGACAACCAGGAGACAATCTGGCTCGGCACCAGGGAAATCAACAGCCGGGCCTACGTCGGCAAGTTCAATTTTTCCGGTCAGGATCAGCAGAAAAAGGTCGGCCTGCTCTCCGGCGGCCAGCGCAACCGGGTTCACCTGGCGAAGATGCTGAAAGAAGGCGGCAACGTCCTGCTGCTCGACGAGCCGACCAACGATCTCGATGTCAACACCCTTCGGGCGCTGGAAGAGGCGCTGGAGAATTTCGGCGGCTGTGCCGTCGTCATCAGCCATGATCGCTGGTTCCTCGACCGGATCGCCACCCATATCCTCGCCTTCGAGGGTGATTCCCAGGTCGTGTGGTTCGAGGGCAATTATTCCGATTACGAAAAAGACCGCAAGGCCAGACTGGGAACGGACGCCGACCAGCCACACCGCATCCGCTACCGGCAGATGACCCGGGCCTGAAGGAACTCAGCCGGCGGCAGGATCGATATCGACGGCGCCGGAACGGATCTGGTGCAACACCCCGGCCCGTTCGCCGATGATGGTCGAGCATCGGCCGCCCGGGGTCGTGCCGCCATCGATGATCAAATCTATCGCCCCGCCGAGATGGGCCCGGACCTCGGCGGCGGTGCGAGCCGGCTGCTGTTCGGAGAGATTGGCGCTGGTCGCGGTGATCGCCCGGCCGAAGGCCTTGCCCAGCGCCTGGGCGATCGGATGGGGCGAGATCCTGACCCCGATGGTCCCGGTCCCCCCGGTCAGCAGGAGCGGCAGACCGGCACGGGCCGGAAAGATCAGGGTGAGGGGACCCGGCCAGTAGCGGGCGATGAGCGGCGCATAGACATCGGGTACGGCGGTAACGAGCGAATACAGCAGCGCCTGGGCATGGATCAGCAGCAGCACCGGTTTGTCGGCCGGTCGGTGCTTGACCGCAAACAACCGCTGCAGGGCCCGTTCGTTGTAGGGATCGACGGCCAGGCCGTAGCAGGTCTCGGTGGGAAAGGCGACGACGCCCCCCCCCTCAAGAACGGTGACGGCCCGGTCGATCACCGCGGCATCGATCAGGTTGTTGCCCTCAGCGAAGGATGCGGCTGGCCTTTTCTTCAACCTCTTGCACCATCTCCTGGCGGAAGGCGACCAGTCCGGCGGCCAGACCGCGATCGTTCAGGGCCAGAATCCGCACCGCCAGAACGGCGGCATTCTTCGATCCGGCCTTGCCGATGGCCATGGTCGCGACCGGGATCCCCGGCGGCATCTGGACGGTCGACAGCAGCGCATCCATCCCCTGCAGCGGCGAGGCATCGAGCGGCACGCCGATGACCGGCAGATCGGTATGGGCGGCGATCACCCCGGCCAGATGCGCCGCCATGCCAGCGCCGGCAATGATGATCCGCAACCCCCGCTCCTGAGCCGTTTTCGCCCACTGGGCCGCCCGCTCCGGGGTCCGGTGGGCCGAGGCGACGGTCATCTCCCAGGGGACCCCCATCGTATCGAGAAAATCGGCGGCGGCCTTCATGACCGGCAGATCCGAGTCGCTGCCCATGACGATCCCGACCATCGCCCGGCGGTCCGGAGCGGCCAAACGTTTGAGGGCCTTTCCGCCGATGTCCCGGCGGAAATAGCACCCGGGGAATTGAATTCTATCCACCCCGTGGTAGGCCCGCTCGATCGCCTCGGCCAAATCGGCGCCGATGGCGGTCACTCCCAGGACCCGACCGCCGCTGGTAACGACCCTGCCGCCAACGCGTCTGGTGCCGGCATGAAAGACCTCGACCCCCTCAATCTGCGACGCCTTCTTCAGTCCCTTGATGACCTTGCCGGTGGCGTAGGCGCCGGGGTAACCGGCCGAGGCCATCACCACGCAGACGGTCGGCCTCGGGTCGACCCGGATCTCGATCTGGTCGAGGGTGCCGTCGATACAGGCCTCGAAGACCTCGACGATGTCGGATTCAATCCGCATCAGCAGCGGCTGGGCCTCGGGATCGCCGAAGCGGCAGTTGAACTCGAGGACATTGATCTTATCGCCGTCGATCATCAGCCCGGCATAGAGAATCCCCTTGTACGGCCGACCTTCCGCCGCCATTCCCTCGACCGTCGGTTGCAATATGTTGTCGATGACAAAATCCGTCATTGCCGGAGTGACGACCGGGGCGGGAGAATAGGCCCCCATCCCCCCGGTGTTCGGCCCCTTGTCGCCATCGAAAATCGCCTTGTGGTCCTGAGATGTCGGAAGCGCCCTGATCGTCTTGCCATCGGTAAAGGCGAGAAACGAGGCCTCCTCGCCGACCAGACAGTCCTCGATGATGATGGTATCGCCGGCAACGCCAAAGGCATTGTCCTTCATGATGAGGTCAACCGCATCCATGGCCTCCTCAATCGTTGCGGCGACAATGACCCCCTTGCCCGCCGCCAGGCCATCGGCCTTGACGACCAGCGGCAGACTGCAGCTTTGAAGGTATTTTTTCGCCTCTTTTATTTTCCTGAAGGCCTTGAACGAGGCCGTCGGAATCCCGTATTTGGTCAGGAATTCCTTGGTGAACACCTTGCTTCCCTCGAGGATGGCCGCTCTTTGCGAGGGGCCGAAGATCCGCAGCTTCCTGGCTTCGAAGGCATCGACGATTCCCTCCACCAGAGACGATTCAGGCCCCACGACCGTCAGATCAATCTTCTCGGCCAGAGCGAAGGCCAGCAGACCATCGATATCGGTAGCCGAGATATCGACACATTCGGCGATTCCCTGCATGCCTGCATTTCCCGGGGCGCAAAAAATCTTTTCGACTTTTGCACTTCGGCCAATTTTCCAGACCAGTGCATGCTCCCGTCCTCCCGAACCGACAACGAGTATTTTCATTCTTCTTCTCCGGTAAATAAACGATTCGAAGTACTTCTCATTTTCTTCAAGGGAAAAAGGATACGGTAATTGATCACGTTATCCTGTTGACAATGTCAAAAAAGAACATACACTGTAACTGAATGAATGACCATTCATCGTATTATTTCACCCTTTCCCTTTTAAATTATTAGGTTTTTTTACCAACAAGATGAAAGATTTGAACAAACGTTCCAAGATTATTGCGGCGGCGACGAAGGTCTTTGCCAAAAAAGGATTTTTCACCGCAAGAATATCCGATATAGCCAAAGAAGCCAAGGTCGCTGATGGTACCATCTATCTTTACTTCAACAATAAATACGACATCCTGATCTCTGTTTTCGAGGAAGAGATAGGGAAAATCATCGAGCAGATCAAGAAGATACTGGCGACGGAGACAGATCCGAAGAGAATGCTGGAAATGTATGTCACCCGTCATCTCCAGACGATGAAAAAGAACCGCAACCTGGCCGAGGTCATTCAGATAGAGCTTCGGCAGACCAACAAATTGATCAAGGAATACCGCAACACCAAGTTCATTGAATATACGGACATGATGGCCGATATTGTTCGTCTCGGCCAGAGTCAGGGGGTATTTCGTGACGATATCGAACCGGATATCGCCAAACGTTTCTTTTTCGGAGCCCTCGACGAAGTGTCACGCATCTGGACCACCTCTGCCGAAGGCCGGTATTCGGTGGAGGAGATCGCCGGCCAGCTGCTGCAGATCATCCTCACCGGCATTTCGGCGCCAAACGGCAGGTTGGCCGATCCTGACGGCTGTTCTGCAACCTAGCCGGCCTGAAACAGAGGTCTTGCGGTCCGGAGATACACTTCATCCAGGCCTGGACCAGGGACCTGTCGTATTGCGCAGAAATACGGATCGTGACCGCGTCCCGCTTCCGGTTGAAGGTCAGGAAAATGTTGATGGCTGGATGTCGATGATCTCGAACTCTCGCGTCCCCCCCGGGGTCTTGGCCAGCACCTCTTCGCCAACCGCCTTGCCGAGCATGCTCCGGCCGAGGGGAGAAAGGACGGAGATCGAGCCTTTTTTGACATCGGCCTCCTCCGGACCAAGCAGTTGATAGGACACATGATCGTCGGTATCGAGATCGAGCAGCTTGACCACGGTGCCGAACACCGCTGACTTCGTCGAAACTTTCAGGCAATCGATAACTTCCGCACGCGCCAGTTTGTCCTTGAGTTCGAGAATCCGCCCTTCGATATGCCCCTGCCGCTCTTTGGCGGCGTGGTATTCGGCATTTTCCTTCAGGTCTCCATGCTCCCGGGCGGTCTCGATCGCCTTCACGACTTCGACTCTGTCCACCCGTTCCAGACGCGCCAATTCTTCTCTCAACTTCTGGTTGCCGGTCTTCGACATGGGAATACGTACGACCATCCTGTCCTCCGTAAAATAAAAAAAATTCCTGTCAGGATTTCTCGAAAACAGAATCCTGACAGGAAATGATGTTGAAAATTACCAGCGATACATCAGTGAAACGAGGGCACCCTTCTGTTCGTATTCATCTGAGGTCGCAAACGACAGATTACCTTTTAATAGAAAATGCGGACTCATTTCAAGTAAAATCTCGAATCCGATCTTATGGGTGAAGTTTTCTCCCGACTCGAAACCCATCGAATAATCGAGTGAGTAGTAGCTCGGCGTCCCCCGGGTGAGACTGAACTCCTTCAGCAGGTGCTGGAAGCTGATGGTGCCGAGATGCTCCCAATACTCGTCCGGACTCCAGTACAGCGGGGTTTCCGCAAACCCTTCGTCCGATACCGTGGGAAAAACGACAGAGCTTGCTTCACTGTTGTCAATAATCCGGTAATCATATTGAAACTTGAACGTCGTCGCCTCAGCGTAGATCGCATAGCCGGACCACAGGTGAAACTGGTTCTGTGAGTTGTCGTCACTGTAACGGCGACGGCGGTAGTCGGCACCGAGGGCGATTCCCTTCGGCGTTTCGACGATCAGTCCAGTTTCATAATCCTGGAGATATATCCCCTGTTGCAGAGCGGCCAGAGTGTCGTAAACCGCATTCTGATCGAAGAGGAGGTAGCCTTTGACATATTGATCAAACCGGCTGTTCAGCCGGGCTCCAGCGATGGCGGTCGTATCGAAGTCGTCAAGATCTTCTGCCCCGGCCCGCAGTTGCAGATCAAAATTGCCCGGGAGTTCCCGGGAATACAGCCCTTCCACCCGGTGGCCGCGAATCGTGTCGATATCCTTACTGTCCGTATAGCTGTTTCGCCGATATTCCAGAGAGATCTCCGAATCGAAATCCGGCATCATCCACAGCGTCCCTCCCTGGCTGGTCCGCAGGGTGTCGATATACCCGTTCCGTCCTTCTTTTTCGACGGTCTCCGCATCGGCGGAGAGTCGAGGTTTCCTCAGCACCTCGTTGCGCCTGATCGCCTCCTTCAGTTCCGGATACGCCGGACCATACCTCCGGATGACCTGGTACAGTTCCGCCTCCTTGCCATACTCGCCAAGCCGCCCATATATCCGCGCCAGATCGTACAGACCTTCTGCCGATACATCCTGCTCGAGAAGTTGTTTGTACTGACGTTCGGCTGCCAGGATATCCTTTCTCTTTTCGGCCTTTCGCGCCTGATATTCATTCTGGATTAACCGCTGCCAACGATATTTTTCATACATCCGGGCAGTTATGCTATCGACCGGT
Source organism: Desulfoprunum benzoelyticum (assembly GCF_014201505.1). Taxonomy (GTDB): domain Bacteria; phylum Desulfobacterota; class Desulfobulbia; order Desulfobulbales; family Desulfocapsaceae; genus Desulfoprunum; species Desulfoprunum benzoelyticum. The sequence continues at coordinate 298,911 of NZ_JACHEO010000001.1, forward strand.
TGCCCGAAATGATGACTGACATACTCCGGCGCCATGTAATGGGCGAGTGGGTCGGTTTTCTGGGGCGAATCAAGGGAAAGCATCTGCCAGATGCTCTTCTTCAACGGCGGGTGGAATACCGCGATTTTTTCAGCCGCCATCGCCGATCGGAAATCCTGTTCCACCGGATCATCGAGAAGATGCTCATACACCTTTATAGCCTCATCCCATTGCCTGTCCGTCCACAATGCCCTCGCCAGCAGCAACCGCCGCCAGTAATCGGGAATCGGTCTCTTTCCGGGCGTACCATTCTCTTCCTTCTCCTGCGGCGCGACGTCCTCTTCAGATTCCTTCACGACCTTGTCGAGGTTGCCGAGCTTTAATTGCAGTTCGAGGATCCGGTTTCGGACCAGCTGCTGCTCCCCGACCTCGCCAACCAGAGCCTGATACCACTGCAGGGATTCGGCGAAATCTCCGTTCATCAGCAGCAATTCGGCCTTGAGGGCCCGGGCCCGCACCGAATGGGGAAGCATTTGCAGGATGAGATCGAGATGATGCAGGCCGGCCTCGAACTCCCCGTATTCTCTTTCGACCTCGACGGCCTCGAACAGTCGCACCGGAGACAACCTGCCGGCCTGTTTCAGCATCTGGTCGATTTCCCTGAAGGCCGTTGCTGATTTGCCTTTACGCTTGGTAATCTGGAACCAGAGTACCGCCGTTTCGATGGAGTCTTTCCGGTGCTCCCGCAACAGTCCGAGAATCTTAAGGCATGTATCATATTCGCCGAGTTGATACAGCGCCCGACACTCCTCGATCTCCATTTCCAGTTGAAAATCGGCAACTTCCTGATTGCCGGAGTTTCCCTGCAGCCGCACCCGCAGATTGTGGAGATCGGCGACGGCCTGTTCAAACCGGCCTTCCGCCAGCAAAATTGCGATATGCAATCGATACAGATTGCGTCCATGCCGATCTGCACAGGCCCGCCAGTCATTATTTTTCTGCCGTTTTTTGAGGACGGCGAACCACTCCCTGGCCGCTTTCGTATCCTTGACCTTGAGGGCCAGGTAGCCGAGTTGCAGAACAATCGTGTCCAAGGCCTCGTTTCTGACCAGCAGTTCCCTCAACACCTGCTCCGCCAGAAAATCCTGACGGGAGGCCAGCAAGGCCTCGGCCTTGTGCAGCAGGATTTTCCTTTCCAGCTCAGTTTTCTCTCCATGCAGCCGCAGCAACAGGTCGTAGAGGTCCCATGCCTCGTCAAAGAGCAGATTCTCTCGCAAGCCATGAAGGTAGCGCAGCGACAGGTCGAGGTCCATGGCGTCCGCACGATCTCCGCCACTCTGCAGGTACAGTTTTTTCAGGTCGTCGACCAGACCGAGCCGGCCCGCCAGCTGAACCGCCCTGGATCGTACCACCGCATCCCCGGGGGTCTTGTGAAGGATTGCCGAATAATGGTGCAGCGCCTCGATATCCCTGCCGAGTTTTTCCTCTGTTCTGGCTCTGAGAAGAAGATACTGGTAGCCGGCGGTCGGACCGCCTGTCATTTTCCGCTGGTAATCCAGAGACGCCTGATAATCCCCCAACCTGAAGTAGATTCTGGCGATCCTGAACATATTCTCCTGATCGAGGGGATGATTCTGATGGATAACCAGAAGGATCTTCAGAAGATCTTTCCATTTTTTCTTGTGCTCGAGTTTCTCGGCTATCTTGAGGTAAATCGCCTCACGGTTGGGGGTTATCTTGACGAGATCATCCCACAGCATCCGGACGCCATCGTTCTCGACTATGGATATGAAATCTTCGGCGAGCAGCGCTCTGATCTTCTGAATTTCAAAGCCCGTGGCGATATCCTCCGGATGTTTTTCAACATATTGTTCGAGGTACTGGAGCGCCTTGTCGGGTCTGGCCTGATCGTGAAGCAGAATCCTGCCTGCAACCAGCAGAAGCTCGTCGTCTTCCACGCCCTGCTCAATCATGTACAGGATGTGGGGAAGAGCTGACCCGGATTTACCGATCAGCATGTAATAATCAGCAATTTTCTTATGAAAAGGGATGTAGCCGGGCGACCTTTCAAGATATTTTTCCCAGATCGCCAGGGCATCCTTGTCGGCCCCCGACTTTTCAAACGCCGATGATGCCCGCATCAGGGTCGATTCATCGGTGGTGAACTGATTGACCAGGGCTGCATAGTAATCCTTGGCCTTCGGCAAATCCCCCAGGTCCTGGGCGGTTCCGGCCAATTTCTGCAGTAATTCCTTGTCGTTCGGCGTTCTCTGATACAGCCGTTCCATCAACGGGAACGCTGCGTTTTTTTTTCCCTGCCCCTCGAGTCCGTTTATCAGACCCTTGAGCGCACCGACTGACGAGGGTCCGGACGGATCATCATCATACACCCGGCCATAGTACTCGACCGCCCGCTTATACTCCTTGTTCTCGACGGCGATTCTTCCGGCCAGGAGCAGGTAGTCATGGCGGCTGTCATCGGTTTCCAGCAGATTTTCGATGAGCTCCGCGGCCGATAGCCAATCGTTCAGCTCGACCAGAACGTTGCAGTATTCCCAGCGGATCTCCATGACCTGAGGCTTCAGTTTGATCAGGTCGGCGTACGTTCTGGCGGCGAGAATGTAATCCCGGCGCTGGACGAATTCCCGCGCCTCATCCCACAGGGTCTTCCAGGCAGGGAGCGAAGGGGTGTCAAGGATGATGATGCTGTCGCGCGACGGAGCCGTCGCGGCACAGAGCGATGCGGTCGGAAAAGGAATCGTGCCGCAGAGCACCGCGCTCCATAAAAGGGCTCGCGCCGCCTGCCGGCACCATCTGCACAGGAACATGATCGAGCTATAATCAGCTGAGGTGGTAGGCAATGATGCCGTACGAGAGAAGGCGGCGGTATTGAGTTCGCACGCCTTCTCTCATTCAGGTGTTCATGCTACCTGTTCATATAGAATTGCGCAATGGTTGAGACGACGTATTCCTGCATCTCCACCGTCAATTCCGGATAAATGGGGAGGGCGAGAGTTTCGTCGGCAGCCTTTTCGGCGATGGGCAGGGAGATGTCGTCATAGCCAGTGCCCAGGCACTTCTGCCGGTGCAGGGCGACAGGGTAGTAGATCTCGCAGCCGATGTCCCTGGCAAGCAGCCAGTCCCGCAGATCATCACGACGATGAGCGCGAATGACATACTGGTTGTAGATGTGGTAGTTGTCGGCGCCGCTGTCACTGCCGCCGTCCCTGTAGACCGCGGTCGGGGTGACGACCGCTCCCTGCCCCACCAGCCCCGCCGCCTGGAACAGCGTGTTGTATACCCTGGCGTTGTCGCTCCGTTTTTTATGCCAGCCGTCGAGGTAGGGTAATTTTACCCGCAGGGCCGCCGCCTGGATCGGATCGAGGCGGAAATTCCCCCCGACCATGGAGTGGTAATATTTCGGGTAGGCCCCGTGATTCCGCAGCAGATTGACCTTGTCGGCAAACTCCTTGTTGTGGCTGACAACCATGCCGCCATCGCCGATACCGCCCAGATTTTTGCTGGGAAAAAAGGAAAAACAACCGCTTATTCCCATCGATCCGGCCCGCAGAATCCGGGTTCCCTGCGCCGTTGCCAGCGGATATTCCGCCCCGATCGCCTGGGCGGCATCCTCGATCACCGGCAGGCCGTAGCGCTCGGCGAGAGCCAGGATAGCCGCCATGTCGGCGCACTGGCCGTAGAGATGAACGGGGATGATCGCCTTGATCCGCCGCTCCTTGTCGGCGTCAAGGATCTCCTCCATCCGCCGCGGATCGATGTTGTAGCTGACCGGATCGATATCGGCGAAAACCGGCCGGGCGCCCAGCCGAAGCACGACTCCCATCGTCGCAAAGAACGAGTACGGCGTCGTCAGCACGAGGTCGCCGTGGCCGATGTCGAGGGCCATCAGAGAGACCAGCAGGGCGTCGGTGCCGGACGATACCCCGATGCCGTACGGGACGCCCGAGTATTCGGCCACCTCTTTTTCAAGGGCCTCGACCTCCGGTCCCTGGATATAGCGGGTTGAATCAAGGACCTTGAGAACCGCGGCCTGCAGCTCGTCCTTGAGATATGCCAGTTGCGCCTGCAGATCAAGCAAAGGTACGTTCATGATTTCCTGTATAGAGGGAATGAATTGAGACGGGACCGAGCGGCTGCGTGGTCGATCAGTCCCTGGAGTTGGAATGGACGGCGATTTTTTCGCCGTCGAAGAAGTCGACGATATCGGGCATCTCTTCCTCGAGATACTTCCGCATCTTCTTGAGCAGATTGACCTCGATCTGGCGGACCCTCTCCCGGGAGATGACGAACATGTCGGCGATATTCTGCAGCGTCATCGGTTCATCGGTCAGGAGTCTCTTCTCCAGAATCATCTTTTCCTTGTCATTGAGCTTGTCCTTCAGCTGTTCGAGCAATTCGTGCAGCCGCAGCCGCATCTCCTTGCCGGCGACCATCGACTCGATTCCCGGCCCGTTGCTGGGGATAAAGCTTTTCTGTTCGTCCTCTGAATCGGAGCGAACCGGACTCTCCAGCGACACATCCCAGTTGTCCATGCGCTGGCTCATCTCGATGACTTCCCGCTCCTTGACGTTGAGACGATCCGCAAGCAGCTTGGTTTCAGCGGCAAAACCCTGTGATTCGAGGAGCTTCCGTTCTTTATTGAGACTGAAGAAGAGCTTCCTCTGCGCCTGAGTCGTACCGATCTTCACCAGCCGCCAGTTGTCCATGATGAATTTGAGGACATAGGCGCGGATCCAGTAGGCGGCATAGTAGGAAAACTTGACGCCCCGGTACGGATCAAATTTCTTCGTGGCCTGGACGAGGCCGACATTTCCCTCCTGGATCAGGTCCATGAAATTCTGCATCCAGTATTTCTGGAAGTCCATCGCCACCTTGACCACCAGGCGCAGATTGGCTGACACCAGGCGGTAGGCAGCGTCCTGGTCGCCCGTTTCCCGGAAGCGGGTGGCCAGTTCGTCGGTTTCCTCTCTCGACAGGAGCTCGTACTGGCTGATCTCCTGGAGATATCTGTGCAGGGCTGGATTGCTGAGAACCGGCAGATTTTCATCTTCCGGTACGGCGATCAGGGGTTGATCCGGTATTTCCTCTTCGAAATACTCCTCCCCGAGATCGGTGTCCACATCGGTATCGTCCTTATTCATGCACTTCAGTCTCCCGGCTGAACGTTCGTTTCGATTCGAAAGATTAAAGATTTTACAGCACTTCAATGAAAGTGCAATCGCAAAGTGGTCCCACCAAAGTGGCATTTGCCCGTCATTGCACGACTATTCTATAATATCACAGTCTTCACCGGGTGGAAAATTGTATTTAATTTATCTTTGCTTTATGCTACATATCAGGGTTCTCCTACATCTCGCCGGCTCGAACCGGTTCCCTCTCGCCCGAATCTCAACATTCTCTCCTGAAAATGAAACATATACGTAATTTCAGCATCATAGCTCATATTGATCATGGGAAATCGACCCTTGCCGACCGGATGATCCAGAAATGCAAGCTCATCTCCGATCGCGAATTCAAGGATCAGCTTCTCGACAATATGGACATCGAGCGCGAGCGCGGCATCACCATCAAGAGCCAGACGATCTGCCTGCCGTACCAGGCCAGGGATGGCCAGACCTATGATCTTAATCTCGTCGACACCCCCGGCCACGTCGATTTCAGCTATGAAGTCTCGCGGGCCCTGACCTCCTGCGAGGGGGCCCTGCTGCTGATCGATGCCGCCCAGGGCGTTGAGGCCCAGACCCTGGCCAATCTCTACCTGGCGATGGAAAACGATCTCGAGATCATCCCGGTGATCAACAAGATCGATCTGCCCTCCGCCGAACCGGAAAAGGTCGCCCTGCAGATCGAGGAGGATCTCGGCCTTGACGGCAGCCTGATCCAGTACTGTTCGGCGAAAACCGGCAAGGGTGTCGAGGACATCCTCGAGGCCATCGTCAAGCATCTGCCGCCGCCCGAGGGCGACCCGGACAAGGAACTCCAGGCCCTGATCTTTGACGCCCATTACGATGCCTTCCGCGGCACGATCATCTCGGTGCGCATCATCAACGGCACGATCAAGGCCGGCGATGTCATCCGATTCATGTCGAACGGCACCGAATACCGGGTCGAGGAAGTCGGTCTTTTCAAGTTCCGCCGCGAGGCGGAGAAAAAGCTGTCCGCCGGCCAGATCGGCTATATCCTCGCCGGCGTCAAAACCGTCAGGGACACCAGGCCGGGCGACACCATCACCCTCAGGGACAGACCCTGTGCCAAGGCCCTGCCCGGCTTCAAGGAGGTCCAGCAGGTCGTCTTCTCCTCCCTCTACCCGATCAGCACCGACGATTACGAGGACCTCGCCGCCGCCCTCGAAAAACTGCAGCTCAACGACGCCGCCCTCAGCTTCCAGAAAGACTCGTCGGCCGCCCTCGGCTTCGGTTTCCGCTGCGGCTTTCTCGGCCTGCTCCACCTCGAAGTCGTACAGGAACGGCTGGAACGGGAGTTCGACGTCTCGCTGATCCTCACCGTCCCTTCCGTCAAATATAATTTTTATCTCTCCGACGGAACGAAAATTGAGGTCGACAACCCGGCCCATTTCCCCGACCCGGCCAAGATCCAGCGGGTCGAGGAGCCGTTTATCCGCGCCACCATCCTTATCCCCGAACGCTACATGGGGGCGGTAATGACCTTGTGCATGGAGCGCCGCGGCGAGAATACCAGCTACCATTACCCGATGCCGGGCCGGATCGAGTTCACCTGCGAACTGCCGCTGGCCGAGGTCATCTATGACTTCTACGACCGGCTCAAATCGATCACCCAGGGCTACGGCTCCTTCGACTACGAAATGCTCGACTACCGTCTCAGTGACCTGGTCAAACTCGACATCCTCGTCAACGGCGAGATCGTCGACGCCCTTTCGCAACTGGTGCATCGCAACAATTCCCGGGCCCGTGGCCTGCACGCCTGTGAGATGCTGAAAGAAGAAATTCCCCGCCAGATGTTCAAGATCGCGATCCAGGCGGCAATCGGCGGCAACATCATCGCCCGCACCAATGTCTCGGCGCTGCGCAAGGACGTCACCGCCAAATGCTACGGCGGCGATATCAGCCGTAAGCGGAAGCTGCTGGAAAAACAGAAGGAAGGGAAAAAACGGATGAAAACGGTCGGCAACGTCGATATCCCCCAGACCGCCTTCCTCGCGGTGCTGCGGTCCGAGCAGAAATAAGCCGACGCCTCGCCTCTGTCGATGAAGACCACGCGGACAGGAAACGACGACAAGATCGTCAGGTTGACCGATATTCCCAACATCGGCCCGGCGATGGCCCGCGATCTCAACCTCCTTGGGATAAAGCAGCCGGAACAGCTGCGCGGTCGCGATCCCTACCTGCTGTACGGGGATCTCTGCCGCATCACCGGCAAACACCAGGACCCCTGCGTCCTCGACGTGTTCATCGCCGCCGTCCGGTTTCTGGCCGGTGAACCGGCCAGGCCGTGGTATCATTACACCGCCGAGCGTAAGGCGACGCTGCGGCGGAAAAAAGCGGCGGACGGTTCCCGCTGATCGTCACCGCTGCGCCGGCGGCCAGCCCCACTGCCCCTTCCTCCCCAGCCCCCCTTCTCTGCCTCAAGACCGTAGTCCGCCGTCCTCCCGACCGCTCCTTCCCTGCAGCACCAGACCGATGACGATGAAGAGCAGGCCGATATAGGTCGCCGGCAGGATCTGTTCACCAACCAGGAAATGGATGAAGATCAGGGACAGGAACGGGCAGATGAAGATGAGGTTGGCGATCCGCGCGGTATCGGTCGACAGTTTCATCGCCTTGAGCCAGAAAACATAGGCGATCCCCATCTCGAACACGCCGATATAGGCGGCACCGAGCAGACCGGCGCTCTCCACCGGCCGCAATCCGTGCACCAGCACCACATAGCCGCCGGTCAGCGGCAGCGAACAGCAGAAATTCAGGAACAGCCCGACCACCGGTTCCCGGCGGTCCCGGGTCGAAAACACCCAGTACAGCGACCAGATGACGGTGGAAAACAGCGCCAGCCCGACCCCGGTCGGGCTGGCGAAATGCAGGGACCAGATCTTGCCCTGGGTCGAGATGATCAGGACGCCGAGGTAGCTGACGGCGATCGCCACGATCTGCCGGCCAGTGATCTTCTGCCGCAGCAACGGGATCGACAGCAGGGTCAGGGTGATCGCCCAGGTATGGTTGATGGGCTGGGCCTGCTGGGCCGGCAGCAGTTCATAGGCCTTGAACAGAACGAGATAGTAGAGAAAGGGGTTGAGGGCCCCGAACCCGAGCGAGGCCAGCCAGTCCTGCCGTTGCAGCCGCCGCAGTTCGCCCCCCTTCCCCTGCCACAGGATCACCGCCAGCAGGACGATGCAGGAAACGATGGAGGCATAGAACAGCAGCTCAGCCGGCTGCAGGTAGCGCAGCGACAGCTTGAAGGCGCTGGCGACAGTCGACCACAGGCCGACGGTCAGCAGGGCGAAGACGTAGGCGAGGCGCTGGTTCTTCGGCGCCGTCACCGTCGCCTGCCCTCCACCCGATCGGGAACGATCAGCAGCACCAGCGCCGAGAGGATCAGCACCAGCCCGAGCGACGAAACCACATTGATCCGCTCGCCGACGACGACGATGCCGAGAATCGCCGCCGTCAGGGGTTCGGCCAGCGACAGCGTCACCGCCGTCGAGGCGGCGACGGTCTTCAGACCACTGGCGAAGAACCAGTACGACAGGGCGGTGGCGACGAGCCCGAGGTGGAGCATCAGCAGCCAGCCGTTGACCTGCCCCAGCCAGGTCAGATCAGCCGTCACCAGCAGCGGCGACAGGAAGATCGCCCCGAGGCAGAAGATCACCGCCGTGACATCCTCGGGCGACCGGCCCGGCAGCAGCAGCTTGATCGCCAGAGCATAGGCGGCATAGGAGAAACCGGCGGCGAGGGCCAGGACAACCCCGCCGATGTCTATCCGGATGTCCCCGGACTGCAGCACCAGCAGCAGGCAGCCGAAAACGGCGACAGCGGTGGAGAAATACCAGCGCCGGCCTGGTCGACGCTGCCGGACGAGATATTCGAGGATGCCGGCGAACACCGGGGCCGAGCCGATGCCGACGATCGTCCCCACCGCCACTCCGGTCTTCAGCACCGCCGAAAAGAAGGTGACCTGATACAGGGCGACGAAGGCCCCGGCGGCTACCGTCAGCAGCGGCGGCCAGGAGCGGAGCCGCAACCCGCCGCGGAGCCAGGCCGAGAGGGCGAGGGCTGAACCGCCGAGCGCCAGCCGGAGGGCGCCGATGGCCTGGGGTGAGCTGCCCGCCGGGGCCAGGGCCTGCACCGTTCCCGTCGTCCCCCAGAGGATCGCTGCGGCCAGGACCAGCCAGACCCCCTTGTTCCCCAATATTTCCGTGCTGCCGCCTGATTCAGACATGATGTCGCATCGCCGATGTGCCGATTGAGATCGGCGTCAGATGTTCCGTGGATTCGATAACGAGTGAACAACGGTGAAAACGAGGGAGAATACCCTCTCCGCGCAAACTTTGCCAGCTGGAATACCGACCTGGTACAGCCCGGATCGGGGCCGTCGAGAAAGCGGGTGAATACCGTGGATTATTTCCGGGCCATCATCGCCAGCCGCAGGCCGAGACCGATAAAGAGAGCGGCGGCGGCGATCCGGCACAATCGGACCAGGACGGCGGATTGCCGGAAGCGATCGGCGAGATGCGAGGCGAGGAGGGCAAAGGCGACGTTGACGATCGTGCCGTTGAAATTGAACAGTGCACCAAGAAACAGGAAGGCGAGGGCCGGGTGGCTCGTTGCCGGAGACACGAACTGCGGCAGCAGGGCCAAGAAGAACAGTGCGACCTTGGGGTTGAGGGCGTTGATCAGCATCGCCTGACGAAAGATCCTGGCGGGGGTGAGAGGCGCTGGATCGTCGGGCGTCGCCCGCCGACCGGCGCCGATGGTCAGCAGCGATGCGATCCCAAGATAGACCAGGTAGAGGGCCCCGGCATATTTGACAGCGGTGAAGGCCAGAGCCGAGGTCGCCAGCACCACCGACAGGCCGAGGCCGGCACAGAGTATATGCAAAAGGCAGCCGGCCCCGATCCCCAGCGCCGCGATCATCCCGGCCCGTGGTCCCTGGGCGGCGCTGCGGCTGGCGATGAACAGCATGTCGGCGCCCGGGGTGACGTTGAGGAGCAACCCGGCAGCGACAAACACCCCGAGATTTTCCGTGCCCAGTATCGACATGTTCAGCTCCCGCTCCGCTTGACCTTCCAGCCCCGTCTCGTCAACTCCGTCAGCAGCAGGTCGCGATGGTCGCCCTGGATTTCCAGCCGGTCGCCCTTGACGGTACCGCCGGAACCGCAGCGTCGTTTCAGTTCTCTGGCAAGATCAACCAGGCCGGCCTGATGAAGGGGGATACCGGTGATGATCGTCACCCCCGCTCCCTTGCGCCCCTTTGTCTCCCGACTCACGCGCACAACCCCGTCCCCCGGCCCAGGCTGCTGTTGCCGGTGGCGGCAGCTGCATTCTTTCACCGGCCTGGCACAGGCAGGGCACATCTTGCCATGTTCGGTCGAGTAGACCGGTGATTGCGGCTGCAATTTGCGTAAAGCCATAGGTGTTGCAGGTCCTGGTGCCGGCCCCGCCGTCGGGATGCGGTCGGCGTTAAAGTTCGTGGTTGATCCGGCGGCTGAAACTCGACGCGTTGATATCGACGATCTGGACCGCTATGGTGGCCTGAAGTTCCTCCAGCATCCGCGGGAAATGACTGACCAGGATCTTCAGGCAACTCTCGGAGATGCTCTTCTTCAAGCCGTCGCTTCTCCCGGCGAGGATCTGGACGGTCAGCAGGACGAAGGCCTGGTCGGGATGACCGTTGCCGACGCAGTAATTCGTCAGCTTCACCGCCTTGCTCTTGATTTCGGCGCTGTGCCACTCGCCGGTGGCGATCAGGACCGCGTGAATCTCCCGGTACAGTTCATTCCAACTCGGCTCGTCTGCAATATTGTCGGTATATTCAAAATGGCATTGCGGCATGGACTGCTCCGGCGAACAGCGAATTAATCTTGAAAGCCCTTTCCTCCGGGCCGCATGATGACACAAAGCGGTTATCCCGGCAATCCCTTACCGATATTTTTTGATTTCTCCTCCGCGATACGGCCCCCGATTCCGGGACTGGCCGGCAGGCGCCAAGGCACTGCCTTGACTCCGGTCGCCGCCTTCCTCCCATGGCACTGGCGTCGACATTTGCAACCAGGGTGTTTCCCGACAGCGATTGGAGATTGTCATTTTCCGGTGAAATCGCGGTTCCATTATTTTCCCATGCACGTTAAAGTCGTCATTCAACCATTGTCTTACATTGTATGATGCATATGATTTTTCTGACAACTATGTCCATATCCGCTTTATGACCATCGGCTCGCCAGGATGCAGGGCCGCTTTTCCACTCCCCGACGACCACTACCCCCAGGAAAAACCATGCCACTCGATACTTCAGTGAAGCAAGCCGCCGTTGACCTTCCGTTCATCCGTGTCCCCGATCTGCCGCAATGGCCGGTGCTGTCACCGGCCGAACAGGAACGGCTGAAGCAGGATATCAAAACGATGCTGCGCCGGCAGAACGCCGTTCTGGTCGCCCATTACTACACCGACGGCGCCCTGCAGGACCTGGCGGAAGAGACCGGCGGCTGTGTCGCCGATTCGCTGGAGATGGCCCGGTTCGGCACCGAGCATCCGGCCACGACCCTGGTGGTCGCCGGCGTCCGGTTCATGGGGGAAACGTCGAAGATACTGAACAATGAGAAACGGGTCCTGATGCCGGATCTGGCGGCGACCTGCTCGCTCGACGAAGGCTGCCCTGCCGGTCTCTTTTCAGCCTACTGTGACGAGCACCCCGACTACACGGTCGTCGTCTACGCCAACACCAGCGCCGAGGTCAAGGCGCGTTCCGACTGGGTGGTGACCTCGGGAATCGCCCTTCCCATCATCCGCCACCTGGCCCGATCGGGTGAAAAGGTGCTGTGGGCCCCCGACCGCCATCTCGGCCAGTATGTGCAGAAACAGACCGGCGCCGAGATGATCTACTGGCCGGGATCGTGCATCGTCCATGAACGCTTCCGTGCCGAAGCGCTGGCCGAGATGCGTTCCCGCCATCCGCAGGCCGCGGTCCTGGTGCACCCGGAATCGCCGGAGGAGGTCGTTGCCCTGGCCGATGTCGTCGGCTCGACCACGGCGCTGATTCAGGCGGTCGTCACCCTCCCCAACCCGGAATTCATTGTCGCCACCGATGCCGGGATCATGCACAAGATGCAGCAACTGGCCCCCGGCAAAGTACTGATCGAGGCGCCGACGCTGGGCGAAGGGGCAACGTGTCAGAGTTGCGCCCGTTGCCCCTGGATGGGGATGAATTCCCTGCAGAACCTTGCCGAGGTGTTGAAAACCGGCAAAAACGAGATCGTCGTTTCGGCCGACCTGGCCCGCAAGGCGGCGATCCCGATCCGGAGAATGCTCGATTTCGCCCGCGATATGCGCAAATAACCCCGGAACACCGACACCTTCCCTGTCGGCCTTGGCACCGGTGAGGTGCAGGGCTGGCTGCGGCAACGGAAATTTACTTAAGCCATGCTCATACAGAACATAAGCAATTCTTAAGCATCGGATTTTTTCCGTTGTCGCCGCCCCTATTCCGCGGTACATTGCCAATAATTGTATTATGCATCCTCAAATCAAGACGATACAGTATTGGAGAGCGTATGTGGAAATCGAAAGATGTCTACTATATTTCCGGCAATACCGGCATTCTTGCCAAAGACATGGGCAAGGCGCTTCTCTGCCAGTTTCCCGAGATCAGCTTCAACGAGGAACTGATACCCTTCATCCGCAGTGAAAGTCAGGCGCGCAGAGCGCTCGACAAGATCCTTCAGCAATCGAACGGCCGCTATCCGCTGGTGTTCTCCACCCTCCTCAGCATCAAACTCAATCAGATCTTCGATACCCCCGAGGTTGAATTTCTCAATATCATAGATCACTTCCTGGTAACCCTGGAGGATCTACTGGAAGCCAAAGCAATCCGCGAGCCCGGGACATCGAGGCATCTCGACGACAACACCATGACCCGGCGAGTCAACGCCATCCACTATTCAATCGCCCATGACGACGGCACCGGGACCAAGGATTACGACGAGGCCGACCTGATCATTGTCGGCGTCTCCCGTTCCGGCAAGACCCCGGTCTCGGTGTTCATCGCCACCCAGATGGGGCTCAAGGCCGCCAACTATCCGCTCGTCCAGGATGACCTGACCTCGGCCCGCCTCCCCTCCGAGATCGTCCGCAACAAGAAGCGCGTCGTCGGTCTTTCCACCTCGCCGCAGATGCTGCACGCCTTCAGGGAAAAACGCTATCCCGGCAGCACCTACGCCAATCTCGAGACCTGTGAGCAGGAACTGCAGCAATCCGACCAGATCTTTCTCAAGTACCAGATTCCGGTGGTCTTTTCCAATGGCCGATCGATCGAGGAAACCGCAACCCAGGTTGCCCAGGAACTCGATCTCAAACGACAGCCGGGGTTCTGAGTGCCGGCCCACTGCCTCTCTCAGTCGCCACCGCTCTTGTCCCGGCGTTTGCCGAGCAAGTCGACAACCCGGTCCCAGATCATGTCGGCCGTCTGCTCTTTGCCGGTCATCGGCAGGAGGACGTCCCGTTCCCGATCGATCAGCAATATCTGATTGGTATCACACTCGAATCCGGTAGTATCAGAGTTGATATTGTTGACGGCGATCAGATCGAGATTCTTGGTCGCCAGTTTTTTGCGGCCTTCGGCCTGCAGGTTGGAGCTCTCGGCGGCAAAGCCGACCAGGACCTGCCCCTCTTTCCTGTTCCGGCCGAGTTCGTAGAGGATGTCCGGATTCCGGCTCAACTGCAGACTGAGTCCGGCCTTGTCCTTCTTGACCTTTTCCCTCTCCTCGACTGCCGGTCGGAAATCGGCGACCGCCGCCGCCTTGACAATGATCGAAGCCTTCTCGGCCAGTTGGAACACCGCCGCATGCATCTCCCTGGCGGTCTGGACGGAAACGCGCTCCACCCCGGGCGGACAGGGCAGCGCCACCGGGCCGCTGATCAGGTGCACCTCGGCGCCGCGGCGGTAGGCGGTGCGGGCCAGGGCATAGCCCATCTTGCCGGACGAGCGGTTGCTGAGAAAACGGGCGGGATCGAGCGGCTCCCGCGTCGGCCCGGCTGTGATCAGCACCCGCTCACCGGCGAGATCCTGCCCCGTCAGGGCCCTGAGAAAGATCTCCTGGACATCCTCCCACTCCGGCAGTCTGCCCGGGCCTTCCTCGCGGCAGGCCATCATCCCTGCCGGCGGGGTCAGGACCCGGTAGCCGAATTTTTTCAACCGTGCGATATTGTCCTGGGTGGCGGGATGGAGGTACATCCGGCTGTTCATCGCCGGACAGACGATCACCGGCGCCCGGGCGGCGAGGACCGTCGTCGTCAGCAGGTCATCGGCCTGGCCGCCGGCGAGCCGGGCAATGGTGTCGGCGGTCGCCGGCGCGACCACCACAAGGTCGGCCTCCCGGCCGAGGGCGATGTGATCCATCCGCTCGGCCCGGGCCGGATCGAACATCTCGCCATGGACCGGATTGCCGGACAGGGCGGCGAAGGTCAGCGGCGCAACGAATTCCCGTGCCGACCGGGTCATGATGACGGAGACCTGGGCCTCTTCCTTGGCCATCGTGCTGACCCAGCCCGCGACCTTGAAGGCGGCGATACTGCCGGTGACCCCGAGAACGATATTTTTCCCGGCAAATGACGATCTCATCTCCTCTCCCCTGCAGTCGTTCGCTGCTCCCAAATAGAAAAAGCACGCCCTGGAGGGCATGCTTTTCCGTTATCGGCCACGTGCTTCAAGACCCGATCAATCCCGACTGCCGCCAAAGAACCTGAGCAGCATCAGGAACAGGTTGATGAAATCGAGATAGAGTGCCAGGGCGCCGATGATCGAGCCCTTCTTGACCGCCGCCTCGCCCTGCTCCAGGATCCCCTCTTCGCCCATCGTTTTGATCTTCTGGACGTCATAGGCGGTGAGACCGGTGAAGATGAAGACGCCGAGCACGGAGATCATCCAGCCGAGGCCACTGTTACCCAGGAAGATGTTGACGACCGAGGCGATGATGATGCCGATCAGCCCCATGAACAGGAACGATCCGAGTCCGGACAGATCGCGTTTGGTCACCATGCCGTAGAGGGCCATCGCCCCGAACATCCCGGCCGTAATGAAAAAGGTGCCGGCAATGGAGGAACTGGTATAGGCAAGGAAGACCGCCGACAGGGTCACGCCGTTCATGACCGCATAGCCGATGAACAGGGCGGCGGCCGTCGATGCCTGGATCTTGGCGATCCGGGCCGAAAGATAGAAGACCAGACCGAGTTCGGCAAAGAGCAGGATCATGAACAGCGGACTGCCGACGATTGCCCGGGCCAGGCCGCTGCTCGCGGTCATATAGGCGATGACGCCGGTCAATCCGAGTCCCATGGCCATCCAGTTGAAGACCTTGGCAAGGAAGATGCTCGAGGCCTCCTGACGCGCCTGAGTAATGGTGATCTGCCTGGTGTTTTCGTACATTGCATGCTCCTGAAGTGGTGGTAATCGATACGGTTTGTGGTTGTTCAGGGCAAAGATTAATCATTGCCGCCGGGTATGCAAGCAAAACCGTGATCCCGCTGCCGAATCGGCTCAGTACGCGCCGTTGCCCCTGATCATCGACACGATCGTCTTGCCGATGATCTTGATGTCGTTCCATAACGAGTAGTTGAGGATGTACCAGTCGTCCATTTCGACCCGTTCGGTGTAATCATCGACGTCGGACCGCCGGCCGACCTGCCAGGGCCCGGTGATTCCCGGCTTCATCGAACAGTAGCGGCCGGCGCTCTCCTTGTAGAAATCCTTCAGTTCCCGGCCGACGATCGGTCTCGCCCCGACGACGCTCATATCTCCCTTGAGGACATTGAGAAACTGCGGAAACTCATCGAGGCTGGTGCGGCGGAGAAAACGGCCGATCCGGGTCACCCGGGGGTCGTTCTTCAGTTTGAAGTGGGCATCCCACTCCTTCTTCAGTTCCGGGTTCTCGGCCAGCAGGCGATGCAGCTCCTGGTCGGCGCCGACCCGCATCGTCCTGAACTTGAGGCAATCAAACTCCTTGCCGGTGGCGGTGATCCTCCTGTGGCGGTAGAAGATCGGGCCGCCGTCGTCGAGTTTCACCAGCAGGGCGACGAGGAGCGACAGGGGCAGGGTACAGATCAGGAC
The DNA here is from genome assembly GCF_014201505.1 of Desulfoprunum benzoelyticum. Lineage (GTDB taxonomy): Bacteria > Desulfobacterota > Desulfobulbia > Desulfobulbales > Desulfocapsaceae > Desulfoprunum > Desulfoprunum benzoelyticum. Next base: position 315,201 of record NZ_JACHEO010000001.1, read on the forward strand.
ACAGAGCGAGAAAATGATGTCAAAGCCCCTCTTCCACTCCGTATGGGGATTGAAATTGAGGATCAGAAGTTTGCCCAGGGACTGGATCTCGGCATGGTGCAGGCCGTAGACGTAGAGGTCGGGGATGAGGTATATCCGCGCCCCCAGTGACCGGCATTCCCGGAGGATGGTGAAGATCTTTTTCTCGGCCCGCATCGGCAGGGCGATATAGACGTAATCGATGTCGTTCTTGCTGAGATAGGGCTGGATACTGTTGATGTTGCCGAGAATCGGCTTGCCCATGACCTGATCGAGATTTTCCTCGTCGACCTTGTCATCGAAGAAACCGAGGATCTCGATCCCCGCCCAGGGCATCGACTCGATTTCCCGGACGACGTTCATCCCGAGGTCGCCGGCCCCGACGATGACGGCCCGCCGGACATTGCGGCCCCGCGCCCGGATGATGCTGAGCAGCCTGCGTGCGGCGACATGGACCGCAAACAGCAGCAGCGGCGTGGTCGTCGACCAGATCATGAAGACCACCCGGGAATAGGCATGGGAAATCTTGAAGATGAAGAAATAGAAGAGCAGCAGACCGACCACGGTTATCCAGGCCCGCAGGATATACAGGAACTCGATATAGAACCGCCACCCCCGCCACGACCGGTAGAGCTGAAACGACTGGAAGGCGACCAGACAGAGAACGAAGGTGATGATCTCCAGCCGGGTGTAGTACGGACTCCAGGGGACCCGGTACCAGACGACGAGCAGCCACAGGTAGCCAACGACCAGCAGACAGTCAAGGAGATGGAAACATCTGACGATAAAGGAACTCTGCTCACGCAGATTGGTAGAAAGCATTTTCCGGCCGATATTTGAAATGAGGCAGGCGGTTCAGGTGCCGGCGGGGGAGGATGGATCGGTTGCGGATCTTCCCTGCCACCAGGTCCTGTGCATGCTCAGAGAAGGAACGTACTGGGCGGGGATCTTCCTGAACGATCGCCCGAGGCGGTAACCGCAGTATTTCAGGACCGACCTGACAACCACGTCGGCCATCAGGGCCACCCGTCGCCGGCGGCCAAGTTCGGTCAACTGCCGGCGGACCATTGTGAGCCCGATTCCTTCGGCATGGCCATAGGTCTCCAGCAGCCAGTGTTCGGTGGCATGGAGGACACCGATATCGAACGAGCGCCGGAATTCTTCCGCCAGCGAGTAGTTATGGCTATGGTAGACCCTGGCCTCGCCGACATAGGCGATCCGGTAGCCCCGCTGCAGCAGTCGTCCTACAGTACAGGTATCCTCGCCAAAAATCAAACCGTTCTTGAAGTAGCCGACCTCGGCCAGGGCCTGCCTGCGGTAAGCGGCAAACGAGTTGGAGACGAAGATCGTTCGCAGACCATAGCGCTTGCGATCGTTGAAATCACGCAGACATGACTGCGGCGGATAGTTGAAGGCGCGCAGCGAGGCGGCGCTCCAGGTCGCGTCGCGGTGGGGCAGCTGCCGGCCGTAACTTACCGCGACCTCCGGGTGAGCGGCGAAGGGCCGGATCAGCTGCGCCAGCGCCTCCCTTGTCGCCGGAATCGCATCCTGGGTCAGAAAGAGCAGCAGCTCGCCCCGGGCCGTCCCGGCGAGCTGGGTCCGGGTGCCGCCGTGATCGAATGACTCCCGGGCAATGATCGTGACCTTCGCCCCGTAGTGCCGGGCGATTGCGACGGTCTCGTCCTCCGACGATGAATCGACGACCAGGATCTCATCCGGCTGGATCGTCTGGCGGGCCAGGACCGCCAGCAACTCACCCAGGGTCGCCGCCCCGTTGCAGGTAGGAATGATGACCGAGAGCGTCGGGGTTTGGCGCTGACCATCTTGCATGGGGGAGAAATCCTGTGCCTCAACCATCAGCAGTGACACCATCGCACCAGGAGATACTTGGCAAGCGCCCAGAGCATATAGGGCGAAGGATGCTTGCGGTACAGCAGCACCTCGCTTCTCGCCGCCGCCAGACGCAGGGCCGACGGCACCTCCCGGCGCCTGCCGCCCCAGCCGCGGCAATGGTAGGCCCGGACCTTCGGCTCGTACCTCAGCGTCCAGCCTTTTTTTCGCAGGCGCAATGACAGTTCGATATCCTCCTTGTAAAGGAAAAAATCCTCATCGAAAACCCGCCCGGTCGTCACTGCCGGCAAGGCCTCGAGACGGCAGGCCATCAACGCCCCACAGATCGCCGGCACCGACGCGGCGGCGCCGTACTGGCCGCTGTCCCGCTCCCCTTGGCCGCGATCGTACCAGCGCCCATACCAGGTGCGGAAGATCCCGGTGGAATCGAGCCGGCCGGTAGCCGTGCCGGCGACGGGATCATAGCCATAAAGCCGGCCGCCGACGACGGCGACGTCGGCGTGCTGTTCCAGCACAACGGCGGCCGTGGCCAGGGCGTCGGGGAACAGGAAGGCATCGGGATTGACAAAGACGACCATTGCCGCAGCGGTGGGCGGCAGGCTGCGCACGCCGATATTGTTGGCCCGGGAAAAGCCGATATTGTCGTGAATCAACAAGGTCGTATCTGTTCGTCCCGCCAGGGACTGAAGATAGGCGCGGTCGGTCGAGCCGCTGTCGACGATGACGAGCCGATCCGGACGGCGGGTCTGACCATCGAGGGCAGCAAGGCATTGCGGCAGCACCGGGGCCGAATCGTGGGTGACGACTATGACGAAGATCGGCCAGGCCATCGATGGGCTAGCGGAGAAAAAGCCGGCAGTAGAACCGGAGCAACCCATTGCCTTTGCCCTCGGCCCGGCGGCGGGCCATGATCGACTTCACGGCGTCCTGCTCCCCCCGGCGGAGGATGGCATCAAACTCGGCCATCGTGATCTGCGGGCCGACCACCGTCGCCCGCTTGGCCCGCATGCTCGAAAAACAGCGGCCGGCAGCGACGACCCCCTGGAGATAGGGGCGCAGCAGCCGCTTTTTGACGCAGAAACAGAACCAGGCCAGCTGGTAGATGGCGATGACCGGCAGATAGCGGAGCAGCAGCGCCGGGGGATAGTTTTTCACCAGGACATTGATGCTGTTGCGGGTCGAGAGGCGAATGGTCAGCGGGTTGAACTTCGACCCGGAGGTGGCGCTGCCGATATGGTAGACCCTGGCGCCGGCAAGGAAGCGGCAGCGACAGCCGAGCCGCCGTGCCCGCAGGTTGAGGTCGACGTCTTCGAGGTAGGCGAAGAAATCGCCGTCGAACAGGCCGACCCGGTGAAACAGCTCGCGCCGATAGAGGGCGGCGCCGGCGCAGGCCCCGAAGACCTCGCGATCCTGGTCGTAGGGGGGGCCGTCCGCCTCCATCGTTCCCAGGCGATAACCGGCCCCGCCCCGCAGGAAGCCGTCGCCGGCGCCGTCGATAAAGTTGCGCTGATGAAAGTTCATCATCTTCAGGGCGAAGAAATCGTAATCGCGGTCGCTGGCGATCGCCTGGTGCAGGGCGGCAAGGCAGTCGGCCTGCACCTCCATGTCGTTGTTGAGCAGGAGAATCCACGGCGCCGCCGACTGGGTGATCCCGGCATTGACCGCGGCACTGAAGCCCCGGTTGTCCGGCAGGGCGATACACCGCACCTGCGGATAGTTCCCGGCGATGAATGCAACGGAGCCGTCGGTCGACCCGTTATCGATGACGGTGACGACAAAATCGTCAACGGTTTGACGGTGCAGCGAATCGAGACAGTCTTTGAGCAGGTGCCTGCCGTTCCAGTTCGGGATCAGGATCTCGATAACCGGCTCATTGCGGGGCATCGTCACCCTTGGCTGGATCCTGGCCCCCGACCGGTTCCTTCCTGTACACCGATCGTACGTAGTAGACGGCCTTGTTCTGCGATTCGTGATAGGTGCGGGCCTGCAGTTCGGCGATCAGACCCAGCGACACGAACTGGAAACCGATAAAGATCAGCATGATGGCAAGAAACAGCAAGGGCCGGTCGGCCAACGGCACGCCGAAGAACTGGCGCTGCAGGGTCATGATCAGGGCAAGCAGGAAGCCGATGCCGCCGGAGACGACGCCCATCAGGCCGAACACCTGGATCGGCCGGGTCGAATAGCTGAGCAGAAACTTGACGGTCAGGAGATCGAGGATGACGCGGATCGTCCTCGATATCCCGTACTTGGATGAACCGAAGCGCCGGGGTCGATGGTTGACCTTGACCTCGGTGAAATCGATCCCCATACCGCTGGCGATGGCCGGGATGAAGCGGTGCATCTCGCCATAGAGCTTGACGTTCTTGATCACGTCGTGACGGAAGGCCTTGAGGGTGCAGCCGTAGTCATGGAGATTGACACCGGTGGTAAACGAGATCAGCTTGTTGGCGATGATCGACGGCAGGCGACGGTTGATGAAGGTGTCCTTGCGGTTGAAGCGCCAGCCGGTGACGACATCGTTGCCGGCGCGGATCTGGTCGAGCAGCAGCGGGATATCGTGCGGATCGTTCTGGAGATCGGCGTCCATCGTGATGATGACGTCGCCGCGGGCATAATCGAATCCCGCCGCCATCGCCGCCGTCTGGCCGAAGTTGCGGCGGAAGCTGACGACGACGACCTTGTCGTCGCTGCGCTGGAGCCCCTGCAGGATCGACAGGCTGCGGTCCTTGCTGCCGTCATCGATAAAGATGATCTCGTGGTCGTCCTCAAGAGTGATGAGGACGCCTTTGAGTTCATCGTAGAGGAAGCCGATATTTTCTTCTTCATTGAGAAGGGGAATAACTACGGATACTAGCAAGGGACGATCTCCGTTGGTTCAAATTACTTCTGGTGGACGCTGTTTTCGGGCAACCCGGCATGTTGTGGCCGCAGATTGACCGCCAGCCACAATCTTACTCTTTTGATATCCGCGTCAGGTACAGCCGGTCCATATCATGAAATTCGTGTACATAGTCATACAGATCGATCATGTTCCACCGTGCCTTGTCATAATAGGTCGTCCAATCCTGACCGGTATCCTGGTCTCGTACCTGGATGTAGCCATCCCTCTCGATGTGGCCGATGAATTTCTTGCCGTATTTCTGCGCCGAGGAAGTCGTGATCACCAGATTGGCGCCATCCTGCTCGACAGTCGCCGTCACGTCCTCCTTGAAGCCGCTGTCGACCAGAATCAGCCGGCCGTACCAGTTGTCGCCGGCGAGATTCGCCCCCACCGGGTTCTTCTTCGGTTCTTCCGGTACTTCCTCTTCCTCTGAACTCGATCCTCCACCCCCCGAACCGGCCGCCAGGGCCACCGCACCGACGACCGCGGCGGCGGCGATGCCGCCGTAGAGCAGGGTTTTGCCACCCGAACGAGTGACGACCGGCGGCGGCAACTCGGCCTTGGCCTGCCGGGTGATGTTTTCAGCCTGGTACTCCGCCGCCACGTCCTTGGCGCCTAGAGTCTCTTTGGTCTCCGGCTTCCCCGAGGCCGAAGCCTCCGGCCCTGCAGCCGCTATCGCCGTCAACCGGGGATTGAAAACGAGCATGCCGACAATCAGCAGCGCAATCCCTATTGAGTGTACATATCGCCGTAACATCCTTCTTCCCTCCTGTATCTCGGTACTATATTGTTCGCAAGGCCTTGATGGGATCAAGCCGGGCCGCCTGCAACGCAGGATAGAGGCCGAAAAAGACCCCGGTCATGACCGCTAGAGTAAACGGAATGAGCATCGCTCCGACCGTGATCCTGATCGACCAGCCGGTCAACAGCTCCATGGCCACCACGAAGACGAAACCACTGACAATGCCAAGGATCCCTCCGGTCACCGTCAGCAGAATCGACTCGGTCAGAAACTGGACGACGATGTCTCTGCGGGTGGCGCCGACCGCCCGCCGGATACCGATCTCCCGCTTGCGCTCCGACACCGTCGCAAGCATGATATTCATAATACCAATTCCCCCAACAAGCAAAGAAATTCCACCAATTACAGCAAGAACGATATTGAATATGCGTTGGGTCTGCAAAGACTGCTGGAGCAACTCGAGCGGGACGACAACCTGGTAATCCCGGACCGAATTGTGGCTGATGTCCATGATCCGGCCGATCAGCCGGGCAGCGGCGAACACATGCGCCTGAGAATCAATTTCAACAATGATCCTGGTTAGATGAGACCGCGTTATCTCCTCGGCGGCAAGGGTCTCGATACCGGTTTGGGAAAAAGGCAGGAAGATCATTTCGTTGAGATTGTCCCGCGAAACTTTGACCTTTTCCGCGCCGCCGAGGTCCTGCTCGGAAAGGATGCCCACCACCGTGTAGAGGGCGTCGCCGATCCGCAGGGTACTGCCGGTCCGCCCTTCTCTGCCGAGGGCCCGGGCGATCCGGGCGCCGAGCACACAGACCATCGCTCGGGCGGTCATGTCCCGATCGTGGAGGAACCGTCCCTCCGCCAGGGTCAGCCCCATGACCTTTGCATAGCTGGCGGTACAGAGGACGATCTTCGGCAGGATCGTCCGTCCGGTGCCGAGCGGCGTCGCCGTCACCTCCCGCAGAGCGGCGACCTCCTTGAAAAACAGGCCGCCCTCCCGCAACCGGCCGACGTCATGCCAGGACAGGCCATACGATCGTTTCTCCCGGGCCGATTGCAGCTGTTCCTTTGTCAGCGCCAACCGGTTGATGTAGATATTGGTGATCCCCATCTCCTCGATCTGCTGCAGCACCTCTTCCTTGGCCCCTTCACCGGTCGAGATCATCGACATGACGGCCATGACGCCGCAGACGACGCCGAGAACGCTGAGAAAGGACCGCAACTTATGGACGAAGAGCGACCGCCGGGCGACAGCGATGAGCAGCAGGATTTTCGTCATTTCAGGAGACCGACAGGAGGCCGTCCTCCATAATCATGATCTTTTTCGAGTACGAGGCAACCTGGTGATCATGGGTCACCATCACGATCGTGGTCCCGGTATCGTTGAGTTCCTTGAAAAGATGGAGTATTTCATTGCTGTTGCGGGTATCGAGATTGCCGGTCGGTTCATCGGCGAGGATCAGTTTGGGGGCGATGACCAGGGCCCGGGCGATGGCGACGCGCTGCATCTCGCCGCCGGACAGTTCCATCGGCCGATGCCGCTGGCGGTGGCCAAGGCCGACCCGGTCGATGGCCGCGTCGACCCGCCGCTCGCGATCATCCGGCAGGGCGTGGTGATACAGGAACGGCAGGGCGACATTGTCGCGGACATCGAGTTCGGCCAGCAGGTCGAAGGTCTGGAAGACGAAACCGACCCAATGGGCCCTGACCCACGACAACTCGTCGTCGGAAAGGGTCAGCATATCCTTGGCGCCAAGGAGATAGGAACCGCTGTCAGGTCGGGCCAGGCCGCCGAGGATATGGAGCAGGGTCGATTTCCCGGAACCGGAGGTCCCCATGATGGAGACGAAATCCCCAGCCGACACGTCGAGATCGATCCCGCGGACGACCTCGATCTCCCCTCCCCCGAGCACATAGTTCTTCCTGATCTTCCTGGCCTGCAGCAGCATCGTCTTCATCTTTTGCCGGTCCTGCGCGGTCAATCAGCCTGGGGCGGGACCAGGCTGACTCTTTCCCCCGGCTCGAGGCCGGCGACCACCTGCACGACATCCTCGTTGTGGGCCCCGGTCGTGATGCCCCTCTTCGCATAGGCGCCCCAGCCGGTGCGGACATAACAGAATTCGCCGCCCTCGCCGCTGAAGACCGCCGGCGTCGGAACTACCACCGCCTGCTTCACCGCCTGGGCGATGATCGATACCCGGCAGGTCATGCCGGGACGCAGCCGGGGGTCACCGCCGGCGACGGTGAAGATCACCTGGAAATATTTTTCCTGCCCCGAGCCCGGGGCCTCGGAGGTGGCGAGGGCGCCGATGAAGGTCAGGTCACCGTTGAAGGTCGTGTCGGGGTAGGCATCGACCCGCACCACCCCTTTCTGCCCCAGGGAGAGCTTGAACAGATCGACCTCGCGCACTCTGGTCTTGACGATCATTTTTGAAATATCGGGGAGATAGAGGATCGGCTGGCCCATGAACACCGAATCACCCTCCCGCGGCTTGCGCTTCTCGCCGTCGCGGAACGTCTCGTAATGGATGACGATCCCGTCGAGCGGCGCCTTGATCTCCGTTTTTTCCAGTTCGACCCTGGCCTGATCGAGACCGGCTTCCTTGGCCGCGACCTTGCCGGCGATCTGGCCCAGCGTCGCCTGGGCCTTGGCGACCTTGTGGACCCCGCCCTGGCGGGTCTGCTCGAGCATCAGCAGGGCGTTCTGCTTCTTCGCCCTGGCGCTCTCCAGCAGGGCCGGATAGACGTGCTTGCGGTAGCTCTCGAAACGGCTGTTCGCCTCCTTGTGCTGTTCCCGCAGCACCGCCACCTTTTCCTCGGCGGCCGAGATCTCCGATTTGTTGTCGAACCCCTCCTTCTTCAACTGCAGCAGATCGTTGTAGAAGGCCTCATAGCGCTGCAGTTCGAGTTTCGCCTTCTGCCGCTCTTCCTGGAGCATAGAGATCTTCAGCGGCCCATCCCCCTCCTCGAACTGCCTGAGCTCCAGGGTGGCGACATTGAGGTTGTATTCGGCATTGGCGATCTCCTGCTCGACCTGGTTCTCCTCGAAGGCCATCATCTGCCGCGCCGCCTCGACCGCCGCCTTCAGTTCCGCGACCTCGGCCTGCAGTCCTTCGACCTGTGTCTGGTACGGCAGCGGATCGAGCCTGACCAGGGTGTCGCCCTTCTTGACCCTGGTCCCGTCTTCGATCAGGTAGATGATCTTGCCGTCGGTACCCTGAATCTCGGACGAAAGCATGTGCGACTGGGCGGCGTCGAGTTCGCCGACGACGTTGATTTCGACCTGGAAATCTCGGCGCAGAACCTCGACATCGACGGGGGCATCGGGTCGTGCTTTGTCCCTCCCGTCGACATAGGCAACAACGAGGGCCAGGCAGACAAGGGCCAGGACAATGACTGCAGCTTTCTTCATCTCTTCGCCGTCGCCGGGCTTTTCAGGTCAATGAGCGTTCCCAGCGACGAACGCAGACGATAGGTGCCGACAATGTAATTGATGGTTTCCACCATATGGTCGGTCCGGGCCTGCTGCATCTCGGTCTGGGCCTCGAGCAGGTCGAAGTTGTTGGCCAGACTGTGCCGGAACTTGCTCTCGGCCAGGCGCAGTTTGCCCAGCGCCTGCCGGGCCTGCTCTTCGCGGATGCGGATCCGCTCCTCCAGTTTTTCCAGGCTGTTCAGCCGGAACCGGACATCCTGGATAATCCGCTCCTCCTCGCCCTCCTGATTGAGCTGGACCTGCTGCAGCTCAATCCTGCTCTGGGCATAGTCGTTGCGCTCGGCGGTGCGGAAGAGATCGGTATCGCTCGACAGGGCCACCGTCCAGCGCTCTTCGGACAGGGCGTCATAATCGTCCTCCCGGTAATTGTTGTAGCCCAGGCGCAGATCGAGCTCCGGCAGCAGCCGGTTCTTCGCCACCGCCACCCGTCTCTCCGTCTCCCGCACCTGCATGGCGCTCAGGACGAGCTCGATCCGGTTGGCGACGGCGACCTGCTGCGCCTCCTGAAGGTCGATCTCGACCGGGCTGTAGGCGACCGGAGCGGTGACGATGATCGGCTGCTGCTGCGACACGGCGAGCAGGTCTTTGACCTCGTCGGCGTTGTTGGCCAGCTGCTCCCGGGTCGATGTCAGTTCCTCCTCGACGCTCTGGATCCTGATTTCGGCCCGATACAGATCCATCGCGTCGATGATACCGCTCTTTTCCTTGATCCGGGCAAGCGACAGATGGCGGCTCAGGTCGGCCAGCTGCTTTTCGAGAAAGGTGATCTGCTGCTGGGTCTGGATGCAGCCGTAGACCGCCGCCACCGTTCTCAGGACCGTGTCGGTCTGCTGCTGGACGAAGGAGAGTTTCTCCCGCTTGTTCGCGTAGAGGCTGCTGTACAGGCCATCCAGGGCATAGGCGGAGCCGGCCCCCTGCAGCAGCGGTATCGTCAGCGCCACATCGACCTCGCTGTTGCCGCTCCCCCCGGATTCGCCGAACAGCGGGGTCACCGACAGTGTCGGCCCCGGGGACAGCTTTTTCGACACCGTGGCCCCGACCTGCCAGTAGCTGTCATCGGTGGAGGAATATCGGGTCGACCCCTGCGGGGTGATCTTGACATCGAACTCGGATTCCGTGGTCTGCAGCGACAGGTCGCTCGAGGTCACGGCAAGGGCTGCATTCCGCAGGGAACGGTTGTGCTCCAGGGCGATCTTGATCGCCTGCTCGAGGGAGATCGTCAACGGCGCCGGGGCAGGCTGCCCCCTCTTCCCGTCTTCAGCCGCTGCCGACAGACCGCCGGGCAGCATCCAGGACAGGGCGACGACACTCAGCAGGATCACCAGTATCCACCGGACGCCCACCGGCCGGCGCCGCGACAAGACACGCTCTTTGCGGACGAAGCACTCAGGCATGATAATCGATCAGGATCTTTTTCCTCAACGTGTTGACTCTATAGGCGACAACACCGAGAGGGGAAAACAGCAACTTCAGGACCAGGGTGCGGAAATACCGGTGCCTGATCCGTTGAAACAGCTTGAACCACCGGACCTGCCGCCTCTGCCTGGGCGACGGCACGGGGATCGCAAAGTGGTAGTCAGGATAGGATCTGCCGCCGGCCATCGCCGCGTGGAGACCGACATAGGCCCTGGTCTTTTTTCCCTGGGCCATCCGCAGAATCCTCTTCGAGTTGCGGGAGTGCGGCACGGTGTGGACGACGAATTCGCCGCACCGCTGCACCTCCTCCATCAGTTGGCGGCCGACCGCGGTGCGCTGGGAGATCAGGGTGCAGCGCTCGTGAATCGCCAGATCCTCGGCGAAATCGAAGGCCCAGAAATCGCCGAAACTGAGATCGGCATATTCCGCCAGGGCATCGACGCAGAGCAGGCAGCGCTGGGGTCCGTAGAGCCTGAACATGACATTCATCACGTCCTTGATCAAAATCTTTTGATGCAGAGGGACTTCGGTCCCATCCTTCTTGACGACAAAAAAACCTCCCGGCCAGCCGCCGCCGCGAAACTGGAAGGCAGCAACCTCCGCCAGCGGGATGCCGAAGGCCTCGATCGCCTCCTCGTGGCCGTTGACCTCCATCGTGCAGTGGCAGTAGAGTCCGAGGATGTATTTGATTTTGCCGGCCAGACCGCGATCGACCTGTTGCAGCTTGCGCAGGGCATGGACCTGGCACGGGAGGGCGACGACGGCATAGCGGCCCTGGAGCCGGCGGAGCTGCCGCAGCACCGCCAGCGAGGGGGTGACGCAGTATTTCGATTGGGAACAGGCCTGGATCTCGGGGCCGGTTGTCGCCAGCACGCCCCTGGTCTTGTACGGCAGCAGACTATCGGTGCCGACGACGACCGCGCCGTCGATCTCCCCTATGGCCAGGAGATGGTCGAGGATGCCGGTGACCATCCCGCCGCTGGCGCCGGCGTGACGGATCTGCCGATTCTTCGGGTGGGCGACATAGAGCTGCTCGACATGGCCCTGGAGATCGGCCGGATCGTAGGATTCATCGAAGACCTGGCGGGACAGCGCCGGGTAATCGACATCGAGGCCGGGGCAGCAAGCGGTGCAGAACCCGCAGCTGACGCATGTACCGGTGAGCACGGGATAGGCGGTGGCGGCGATATCAATGACCCCGGGCGGGCAGACGCCGACGCACATCCCGCAGCGGGTGCACATTCCCGGGCCGATGACGTTGTCGACCAGAAAGGCGAAGGGTTCTTTCCGAAGTTGCAGCTTTTCACTCATGGATACAGGGGTTGAGCGGCGGCCGACCGTCAACCTTCATTATTGTCGGGTAAAATTTTCAAGGCCGGCGAATTCTTCTTTCCGCTTGTGGGTGTAGAACAGATAGACAATATACCCTATAACCCCCATGGTCAGCATCTTCAATCGCAGCAGAATCCCCATGGCCAGGGTCTCCGCCCCGGGAATGCCGATCAGCAGGAAATAAAAGACGAAGACCGACTCGAAATAACCGAGGTTGCCGAGCAGGGTCACCGGCACATGGGCGGCGAAGAGGATAGCCGGCACCAGGGCGCAGACATGGAGAAAATCGGGGGTGACGCCAAAGGCGCGAAACGAGATATAGACGTTGACCCAGGTCAGAAAGTAGAACAGCACGGTCAACAGGACCACCCGCAGCAGATAGACCCGGTCCTGGCGGAAGGCGCTCATCGCGTTGTCCAGCTCGGTTCGAACCCGCTGCAGCTTCTGCAGAATGAAACCGCACCCCCCTTCCAGCACTCCGACCGCTTTGGCGACAAGGGCCGATCCCGTCCAGGTGCTGAAGGCGTGGAGCAGGGAAAAGGTCAGCTCGAGGAATTTTTTCGGCAAGGCCAGCGGGTCCCTGAGACGCAACAGGCACCAGGTGATGGCGAGGAGGACGAGCCCGGCGCCGGCCGGGACCAGGATATACGGGGTCCTGTACAGCTCCGGGGCCAGCAGGGGGGCGAAGGCGACCAGGAAAAACAGGAGCAGGATGCCGGTAAACCGCTCGACGAAGATGCTGACGGCGGCCAGGGCCTGATTGTTGAGGAGCCGCCCGGAATAGTAGGACCGGACCACATCGCCACCGACCGTCGACGGCAGGAGGTTGGAAAAGAAATAGCCGACCGCATAGATCCGCAGCAACTGGACGAAGGAGATATGGCGCCCCTTGTCGCCGAGGATGACCTTCCACTTCAGGCAGCTCGCCGACAGCATGACCGGGAGCAGCGCAAACGACAGGGTGAAGTACAGCCAGTCGATCCGCCGGAACATCGCCATCAGCTCCTTGCCCTGCACAAAGGAAAAGAGGACGATGAAAAAGGCGACGCTGATGACGACCTTGAGGGCCCTGACATACTGTTTGCGGGTGAATTTCATAGCTGAACGTTCCGGACTCCGATCCCTTCCCGGCAACCGTCTACAGCTGCCAACTCTTTGATTTTCCTGCCTGACCGTACTGCCAGGCGTGGAACAGGTCCTTGATGTTTTCCTTCATCTCCACCGGGCTGCGGTCGCCGAAGTTGATCCGGTACCAGATCTCGACGTTGATCAGCCCCCAGATCCGCGTGCCGTTGTTGAACTGCTGCGACGCGTGCTGGTGCAGCAGCGTCTGGATATAGTCCTGGCGGAACAGTCCGTCCTTCACCAGCTTCGAGTTGTGCAGCAGTCCTTCGGCCAGGCCCCGCAGATCGCCGCGCAGCCAGGTATTGATCGGCGAACCGAAGCCCTGCTTGGGCAGGCCGACAATCTTTGGCGGCAGGTATCGCTTCGCCAGCTGCTTGATCAGATGCTTGCGCCGCAGGTGCCGGATCTTGATGGAGGTGGGGATCGTCGCCGCAAACTCGACCAGCTTGTGGTCGAGGAACGGGCAGCGCGCCTCCAACCCGTGCATCATCGTGATCCGGTCGATCTTGATGTTCGAGTATTCCGGCACCCGGATCATCAGGTCGGAAAAGGTCATCTTGTTGACCGGGTCGTGGACGCGGTCATCGGCGAAGCGCGACAGGATGCCGTCAAGGGAGTTGTGGCCCCTGACCATCGCCTTGAAGGCGTCGGTATAGAGCAGTTCCTTGTCCTCGTTCTGGAAATGGAAGAAGCTGATGCCCCGGGCATAGCACTCGTTGTCCGGCAGCATCGACATGGTGTTGAACCAGCGCCATGACTGCCGCCAGCTCTTGCGTTCGGTCTTCTCCTTGAAGAGATTGAGAACGGCCGGCACGATCTTCTCCCGGATGAGACCGGGAAGCCAGGAGCGGTACTTCGCCAGCAGCAGATTGGCGATATAGCGATCATATCCGGCAAACGATTCGTCGCCGCCGTCGCCGGTCAGGACGACCTTGACGTGCTCGCGGGCCAGCTTGGCGACATAGTACATCGGCAGCGCCGGCACGTCGGCGTAGGGCCCGTCGAGATGCCAGATCAGATCGGGAAGGATCTTCACCGCATCGGGATGGACCACCAGTTCGTTGTGGTTGGTGCGGCACTGTTCGGCGATCAGCCGGGCGTTGGGCAGCTCGTTGTAGCCCTGGGTCTGGTCGCCGATCGAAAAGGTGTTGACCGGGTCGGGGGACATGCGGCTCATCAGGGCGACGATCATCCCCGAATCGAGGCCGCTGCTGAGGAAGGCGCCGATCGGGACATCGCTGATCATCCGCAGGCGGACGGACTCGCTCAGGATCTGTTCGGTGCCGGCGAGGGCCTCCTCCTCCGTCATGCTTGTGTTGGTGGCATACTGCAGCTGCCAGTAGCGCCGAATCGTGGCCTCGCCGTTGCGGTAGATCATGTACGAGGCGGGGGGCAGCTTATGGACCCCGGCGATCAGGTCGTCCTGGCGAGGGATGAACTTGAACGACAGAAAATCGTGGACGGCGAGCGGATTGAGGTGTCGGCCGAGACGGTCGTCGACGAGCAGCGACTTGACCTCCGAGGAAAAGATCAGTGACTGCGGCAGCTGTGCGTAAAACACCGGTTTCTTGCCAAGCCGGTCCCGGGCCAGCAGCAGGGTTTTTTCCTTCTCATCCCACAGGGCGATAGCGAACATCCCCCGCAGCCTGTTGAGGCAGTCAACCCCCTCCTCCTCATACAGGTGAACGATGACCTCGGTGTCGGAATTGGTCGAAAACCGATGCCCCGCCTGCAGCAGCTGCTCCCGCAGCGCCTGAAAATTGTAGATCTCGCCGTTGAGAACGACCCATATCGTCTGGTCCTCGTTGGCGATCGGCTGATGGCCGGTCGACAGGTCGATGATGCTCAGCCGCCGCTGTCCCAGGCCGACCATCTCGTGCACATGGTAGCCGTCATCATCGGGACCGCGATGCGACAGGGCATCGGTCATCCTGCCAATCAACGCCCTTTCGACCCGGTAACCGTAAGCCCTGCCGACTTCACCGCAAATACCGCACATAGTTCACTCTTTGAACGCAGAAGTACTTTTGCATAAAAATGCTGCCATTGCCGGCAGATGGTCCTCTATATACTCGAATTGTCGGCGCGATGCACCCTGTCATCTCGACATATTCGGTGTTGTCCCTACCTACTCCCAACCTGTCATCATAACAGATTTCCTGCCATCTCGACCTTCCCCCGCTGTCATCTCGACCGAAGATACAAAGGAGAGATCCTGTCTGAACAACAAGATTTCTCGCTTCGCGTCGAAATGACAACAGGGGCGGCTTCACATCCTTCGCCCTGCCGGGAACAACGAAATTTCTCGCTGGCGCGCTATATGACAGGCAAAGTCAACAGGAATTTATCCGATGGAGGCAAGTTGTGTCAGATCCGGAGCAGACGCGGGATTTCCAGCAGCCCGAGGCAGACAAAGGAATAACTGGAGAGCAGAAACATGCACAGTGTAAAGAAGGTCATGATCCTGGCGCTCAGATACTCCTTGCCCTGGACGCACAGCACTCCCAGCATCGGCAGGATCGGAATCAGATACCGCCCCTGCGGCTGGAAGTCCTTGGTCCACGAGTGGTACAGGGCGACCGCGATCAGCGCCGCCGCCAGCCCGACCGCCGCCAGGGTCTGCAGATTGACATAGATCCCGGCCCGGACAAGCAGGGAAACAAGGACCAGGGCAAGAAAGGTCAAACCGGTCCAGCGGACGAGATCGTAGTACACGAAGCCGGCCGAAATCGTCGAATAGCCATAGACGCCGAAGGCGCTGCGGAAGGTCTTTTCGAACCACCGGTCCTGATGGATGATCCGCGCCAGGGTGATCCCCCGCTCTTTCATGTAGAGATTGGCATGCTGCTTTTCCAGCGGCGTATGCCGGTTATAAAGAGGATGAGCCAGTTTGTCGCGCATCTCCAGAATCTTCTCCCGGCGGTCGAGTCCGTTGACTTGATAATCGGCCGCAATTTTCACCGCCAGCAAGGACAGGCCGACGAGACAGACGGCGACCATCCGCCGCACCCGGGCCAGCCGTTCTTCCTTGTCGGTCTGGCGCCAGATTGTCACCAGGATGACCCACAACAGGAAGACGGTATAGACGAGGAAATTCTTCTTCAACAGGAACAGCAGGCCGAAGACCACGGCGGCGACGAGCAGATACCCCCACCGCCGCGCTCCCTGCCGCATCAGCAGGAAGCGGTTGAGGGCACTGGTGCGGACGACGACCTGACAGCCGGCAAAAAATGCCACAGTCAGGGCGAAGGCGTCGGAATTGCAGTAACTGAACAGGTACCACACCTGGGGACTCAGCAGCAAAGGCAAGGCGACCAGACGGGAATCAGGCACCCGCAGGGTGAAGAGCAGGATCAGGCCGAGCAGCAGAAGGTTGAGGACCCGCGAGGCCAGGTGTTCGGGGAGCTGGAAGGGAGCGACGATCTTCGCGATCCTGCCGCAGAACAGATAGGAAATCTCGTTGGAGTTCAGCCGGGAAACCCCGTAGATGCTATAGGTCTCGACCACCGCCGGATCGCCGATCGCCGGCGGCAGCCAGTGCTCCTGATAATAACGCGCCGCGGCAATATGGACATACTCATCCGGGTGAACGTTGCGCTCGCTGATCAGCGCCATGGTGGCGGCGTACAGCAGTACCGCCATCAGCAGGACCGGGACATAGCGGAAGGCAAAACCGAGGTGGTGCGTGGCGCCGTAGACCAGGAGGATGATCGTGCCGATAAAGACCCAGCCGACGACGACACTGCCCCAGTCGAACGGTTCGGCGACGGCACGAACTTCGAGGGAGAAATTGGGATCCCTGCCGCTGGAAACGGTCACCAGCGTATCCTGGGCGGTCGAATGGCCCTCGATCTGATCAAGCGGTTTGAGGCGAGCGAAATCCTCGCTCGAGGTCAAAACGATGTCCTGAAGGCCATTCTGCTCGATCCGGATCTCCTCGATCGTGCTCCGGCCGACGTATTCCTGGGGATCGATGCGAAGCGAGGCAATATTCTTGAGATCGGTCAGGAAGAAACTGTATTTCTGGCGCTCGGGCTTGACCAGGACCTGGGCCATCTTCTTTTCGGAAAAATGTTCGCCGGCCTCGGCCCAGTAGATCTTGAAGGTCGTCCGTTTGTCGACGTTGATTATCAGGTCGACATGGGCCCTGTTGATGAAGAAGGCGTAGAAGGCGGCACAGGCGGCGAGACAGACGACGACAATGAACCAGTGCCGCCGGAATTGGCCGAAAAGGTTTCCCATTAACGTCTGTTTTTCAGTTTTTTCATAAACATATAGAGCGAATGCAGGCGGTGTTCGTAATGGATCAACAACCTGAAGATGGGCCGGCCGAGCAGATGGAGAATCGCCAGCACCACCAGACACCGCACCCCTCCCCCGCCGCCGAAATTGCCGATGGGGATGATCCGGTTGAGCATCAGCAGCCTCGCCACTCGGAGGCATTCAAACCCGCCAAGGTCGAAATTTCTCGACATCACCGGTGTGTCGTTATTCTTTGATGCGCTCACGCAGATGCCTCAGAAAGTATCGCAACCGTAGCAAAGGGTCGAGCGACAATCGCCACAGGGAGGAATCCCAGAGATGACGGCTCCCTTTGACATGTACCTTTTTTGGCACATGACGGCCATAGAAATCATCGAGGTGGTGCCGCTGCCGGATCCTCGTCACCTCCCGGCAACGCGGAAAGGCGAGTTTGCCGGCCAGCAGGCAGTTGAGCCAGGGCTTGTAATCCGGCAACGAGTAGCCGAGCAGGGCCGAGGCCGCGCCATAGCGGGCGGCGCCATCGAACACCCCCTGCTGCAGCGGCGAAAAATACCGGTCCTGCTGCAGTTCGGCCTGGCCGGTATTGTCGTCGGTGCCGCGAAACTGCAACTCATACCCTTCCGCGGTCAGCTTGTAGCCGTTGAGCGTCGGATGGGGGGCGCGGCAGGCCTCCTCGAACAGATCACGGGCGTAGAGGATGGTGCTGCCGGCCATGTCGAAGCGGTCGCGGTCGTAGATCACCCCCTCGACCGAGTTGCCCGCCGTGGTCGGATAGGGGATGCCGCGGGTGGCGGCGAAGAGGAAGCCATGGCAGACCGGGCAGTCGTCCCGATGCTGCACCGCCTCGTAGAGAAAGCGCTGGATGGTGCCGAGCCAGCCGATATCGACCAGCGCCACCCGGCGGTGGGCGAAGAAGCCGGCACCGGCCAGATAGCGGTGCAGGGCTTCCCCGGGTTCGGCGACCTGGCGCTTGATCTCGTCCTGGAAGGCCTGATCCTCCAGCAGTTCGTAGAACCGCACCTTGTCCCAGGGGACATAGCCCTCATGGAGGTGGCTGAGGCAGGTGTCGACCGCCAGCTCATGGCGCTGCAGATGCGGCGCCAGCGCGGCGACATCGAGGTTGAAGATCCGGCAGAGGTCGCGGAAATCGCGGTTGCCGGGGGGGAGGAAGGCGATGTCGGCATTGGCCCGGGTCAGACCCTGATGAGCGCAGCTGGCCCCGGCCAGGGCCATCCGGCTGACATAGAGATACTCGATCTCCGGCAATCGGCCGTCGGGGAAAAGATACGGTATCGATTGTTCCCAGAAACGCTTGAAGGTCCAGCCCTCGCGCGACAGGAAGAAGACCTTGCCGATGCCGCGGGCCCGGCACTGCTCGGCGATATGCTGGACAAAGCCGCCCAGCAGCGGGGCGAGAAAGTTGAACCCCTCGACATAGAGTTCGGACCGGTGCAGATTTTCCCCCTCGAGCGGCTGCATCAGCTGCTGCAGCGCCCGTCCCCGCCAGAACGGACGGCCGCCACTGTAATTGACATAGCGTTTGACGACCGCCTTGCGATGCTTTTCGGTGGCGTCATGGAGCACCAGGGCGGTGATCCCGGCCTCGGCCGGCCGGAGACCGTCGGAAACCGGATTGTCGCCGACATGCAGCCACTTCAGTCCGGCGAGGGCGAACCGGTCCCGAACCAGCGCGTAGCCCTTGCCCGAGGCCTTGGCGAGAAAGGTATCGGCAGAGGAGATCACCGCCTCGACCTGATCGAGGAATCCGGCATGGTCGACCAGGACCTCGAGATGGCTCGCCGGCAGGTAGATGTCGGAGAGGATGAAGATCCGCTTGCCCGCGGCGGCGAGATCCCGCAGCCAGGCGACCATCTCCCGGCGGGGGACGAGCATGCTGTTCTCCATCCGCAGCTCGTAATCCGTCACCTCCGGCAGCAGGGCGCCCCCCTTCTCGGCGCCGAAGATCTGCACCAGGGCTTCGAGCATGACCCGCGGGTAGCAGGCCTCGTGATCGACGAAGGTCTTCGCGGTCTCCCGGCGATGCTGCTTTTCGATGTCGTCGCGGAGCTTCTGGACCTTCTGCCACGGCCAGGGCTGCCCGGCCTCAACGGTCCGGGCAGCGATGAACCGGGCCACCGGGAGCTTGACCAGATCAGGATCATGGATCCGCCGCACCAGCAGGGTGTCGAAGAGATCGAAGGAGACGACGTCCATCCCGGCCGCCACCTCCCGTCCGCGTCTGATCAGCGCCTCAATGGCATGGAATTTCTCGAAGCTCATTGCATCCCGGCCTGCTGTTGGAGGTGGTCGGTGGACATCATCCCAGCTTCTTGCGCAGCCAGGCCTTCAGGCTGCGCTGGAGTTGCCGAACGGCCGGCCGCACCCCCTGTTCGCCAGCCGGCTGCAGGGCGGCCCGCACCGCCTGCAGTTCCTGCTCAAGCTCGACGAGCCGATCGGTCCCGGCCGCGACATAGCCGCGCTGCGCCGCCGGGATGACCTCCAGCAGGTATTTGCGGATCAGATCCTGATCCTGCAGTCGCCCGGCAATCGCCGCCTCGCCGAGGGTGTTGCCGGCATGAATGCGGTAATACAGCAACTTCTCGTCCTGAAGGTACCGCACCTGGCCCGGGTTGGCCAGCAGCATCCGGAAGATATAGTCGTAGTCGTGGAGGTAGCGGAGCGAGCAGAACTTCCCCACCGCCCGGACCGCCCGGGTGGTCATGAACAGGTTCGAGGTCGTAACCATGAAATTGCCCTTCAGGAAGGCGGTGTAGAGATCGCCGCACTGCCGGTAGAAGGCCCGGTTCTTCTGGTGCCACAGGTTCCAGCCGAAGGCCGGGTCGGTGAACTCCTCGCCCTCGTCGGAGATCGGGATGACATCGGTGAACAGGCACTCGGCGCCGGTCTCATTGCGGTATTCGACCAGGCGCTGGAGCCGGTCCAAGGCGTAGACGTCATCGGAATTGAGGATGGCGGTGTACTCGCCGCGGGCCAGGCCCAGCCCCCGATTGATGGTGTTGAAGGCATCCTGGTTTTCCTGGTGGTAATAGGACAGACGGAGGTCGGTGTAGCTCTGCACCACTTCGCCGGTGCGGTCGCGGGAGCCGTCATCGATGACGATCAGCTCGAGGTCGGCGCAGGTCTGGCCCAGGACACTCTCAACGGCGGCGCCGATGAACCGTTCGTGGTTGTAGGCCGGGATGATGACGGAAACAAGGGGTGTGGACATAATTCACAACTATCGCTCTGGCTGGGAAAAGGTCAACAAGGAGAAGGAACGCCCCTGAATCTGGGACACCTTCTCACAACGTCGGTGGAGGCATGGCTTGGAATGGATTCTTCGTAATGAAATCCAGCCGGAAAGTCAAGCTATTCTTGGGAGAACAGCCCAGGTTACGCCCCATCATACTGTCAGGAATCAGCCCCGGCGAACCAGCCCACAAACCTCCTCATGTCAATTCCGGCCTCTTGCACTCTTCCCCGATTGTAGTACGGGTCACCCTGCGCCAGTTCCGCCCGCCATTTGCCCTGGAAAATTTCCTGCTCCCTTTTCCACGACTCGGCCGTGCCCGTCGAAGCGTTGCGCCTGTCGCCGTGAAGACGCAGACGGCAATACGGGGTAGAGTAGGATTTGAAGCCGGCGGCCAGACACTTGAAACCAAGATCATGCATGGCGAAGAGATCGGGGAAACGGGCGGCGTCGAAGCCGTTGCAGGCATCGAACAGATCGCGGTTGACGGCACAGCAGTCCCAGGATGGGGCCCAGACATTCTGCGGACAGTGCAGGCCGTTAAGGAGGACGGAGGCCTGCTGGAGAAACCGGGCGTAATACCGGGGGGAATCGTTGTCGATGTCGGGGATCGGGGTGACCTCCGGGACATCGGCATCATCGCCGTCGACCCGCCCGGCGACGATCCCGGTATCCGGCCGCTGGCAGTATTCCACCAGGGCCGAGAGCCAATAGCCGTCGTTTATGGCGAGATCGTCACGGACAAAAACGACATAATCGCCGTCGCAATGCGCCAGGGCGTCATTGTAGTGGGCGGCAAGCCCACCCTGCCGGTCGGCGACAATCAGCCGCACCGGCTGGTCGAGGGTCAACAGCTGCTCTTCCAGCCCCGGATCGATGATGTCCTGGTCGACGACGAGGACCATCTCGTAGTTGGAGTACTCCGTTCGCCGTACCAGGTTGCCGATCCATTCCCTGAGCCCGTCCCGATCGCCGGTCCAGCGGACCACCAGCGACAGCAGCGGCAGCAGGTACAGCTCCCGTTTCACCCGATAATAGTATTTGAACTCGGTGGGCAGGACCTCTCCCTCGATCTCCCGCCGCTGCAGGGCGTCGACCACCGAGCGGCGACCGGCCTCGGCGGCGTACTCCTTCCGGCTGTGGTCGATGCTGGTGGAGGTCTCTGACGCCCGCCAGTGATACAGGATTTCGGGAAGGTGGACGATCTGCCGCGCCTTTTCGCTCAGGCGGAGAAAGAGATCGTAATCCTGGGCCCCGGACTTATCGTCGGCGCAGCCGCCGACCTCGTGCCACAGCTTTCTGGCGGTGGCAACAAAGTGGGTGACGTAGTTATGGCAAAGTAGCAATTCCGGGTTGTAGTCGGGCTTGTGGAAGACGCTGAAACGGCGGCCGTCGTCGCCGATCAGGTCCTCGTCGGTATAGAGCAGATCGGCGCCGGTGTCTGCTGCTGCCTGCACGATTCGGAACAGGCACTCGGGCGCAAGTTCGTCGTCGCTGCCGAGGAAACTCAGATAGTCGCCCTCGGCCAGCGCCGCAGCGGCATTGGTGGCGCCGGCAATGCCGCGATTGGTCTCCAGAAAGATTATCCTGATCCGTTGGTCCCGCGCCGCCCACTCCTCCAGCAACGGCCGGACATGGGCCTGGGTGCTGCCGTCGTCGGCGAGACAGAGCTGCCAGTGGGGATAGCTCTGGTGCAGGACGGAGCGGATGCAGTTGTTGAGATGATGGGCGGCAGCATTGCACACCGGAACGATCACCGAGATCGTCGGTTTCTGCGGCAGTTCGGCGATCTTCCGATTCGGGTACAGCCCCTGGCTCACCCCCTCAGCCAGATAATGTCCCAATGAAGAGACCGACCCGTCGCCAAGGTAGCGTTCCCGATAGTAGACGGGATCGAACCAGGGGCAGGGCCGCCGCCCCTCCTTCTCTCCGCTCCGAAGATAATGGGCGAGCGGGTCCTCCGCTTCACCGATCTCCCCCTCCAGACTGGCCCGGTAAAACAGCGGATCGAACACCGGGATCGGGCTCTTGCCTTCACGAATACCGTATTCGTCGTAATGAAGAAGGATGTCTTCAGCCGAGTCGGCCAGGACCGGGGTCCTGTCGATATACCATGCCGGATCAAAATACAGCGATGTCCGCCGTGATTCCCCCCTGCCGATCTGGAGGTAATGGCTCAGAGGATCCAGGCCGCCGGCTGCGACATCTTGATACTGCTGGAGATAATACAGGGGATCGAAGTAGGGACGCGGTTGCCGCCCCTCTCGCCAGCCTTTGCTGATGAAATGCGAGAGAGGATCAATCCCGGTGAAATCGAGGTCGCCGTTTTCCCTGGCGTAGAAGAGAGGATCGAACAAGGGGTTGGGCTTTTTCCCCCTTCGCCATCCTTTGGAGATAAAATGCTGTACCGGCTCGGAGGCGCCGGCCTCCTCCTCTGTCGGTTGACCATTGTAATATCCGATGTCGAACAATGGCCCCGGGCACCGCCCTTCCCGCCAGCCGCCCCGAATATAGTGCACCAGCGGATCTCCCCCCTGGGAGGCCACATCAGGATTGGTCAGGAGGTAAAATTTTTCATCAAAGATACCGGAACTTTTCAGTTTCCGATAACCAGGACTGACACATGCGAAGAGTGCGGAATAACCTTTGCGAAAAATGTTGTTGCTCATCGATGAATGTGCCTGAAGGATGTGCCCTGTGACGGGAGTACGCGCCGACACCTGAGACGAATGGAACCCGAACGGGACTTTAGTTGCCTAACAGCAACAGGTTGATTGCGGGACAGGCTGGGCAGGAAGCCCTGGTTGTGAAGTTCCAACATGAACTCCACGGCCCCCATAAACCGACGCTGTTTTGCCCCCTAACCTGCCAATAGTACATGTTGTCTGGTTCAAAATCGGTCAGTGCGTACTGCAGTGACGGAGTCTGATACAACGTCCCTGTGGTGCAGGAACTGCCCAATTGTACCTGGTAATTCACGGCATAGGCGGCAGCATTCCATTGCAGCACCGTTTCCCGGGAATCGGTGACGGCCCCTATCGGCGGCGAAACCAACGTCGGGGCAGGAGGTATGGGGTGAGGGTCGGACCGGGTTATATCGACGACGTTGAGTTTTTTGTAGTAGGGCGGGTCGATGAAATCCATGATCTGGATGCGTGTCGATGTGGCATTCACCCAATACGTTGTCCACAACTCGTCATCACAGTAGTCGTAAATATGGATAAATCCAGATGTATCCATATCCCCTTTGCCATAATAATCCCGGCCCGGGCACTTCCCGGTTGAAATCGCGATGCTTACGCCACCGTTTCCGTCATGATAGACAGTCGCCGTCAACGGACTTTTACCACTGAGAAGATTGCCATTATTATCGACGACATAAAAATACCCGGACCAGTCGGAGCCATTGATATCCGGATAGGTTGCCAGCACGACTTCCTGCTCGAGCAGGACCTGGACCTCGGATGATACGACGGCGACAAAAGACTGGTATCCCAGGGTCGGAGAGAGATACTGGGCGTTCAGGCCCAATACCAATCCACCAAACAACCCATAACGATACCCGGGCTCCTGGGTCGAATCATAAATCCCGGCCCGGGCTCCATACTGTTTGTTCGCAGCCACGATCGAATACACCGGCTGGTCGGTTTGCGCAAAAGCGGTTGCGGTTTGGTATGAGATCGGGAACTCGGATTTCACAGGCACTATCCCCTGCTGCATCACCACGGGAGGTGTGGCGGAAACCTTTGGTAGCCCCGTTATCGAAGCATAAAAGACTCGCGACCGCACGGTCTGCGAGAACGAATCCACCGCCACGAAGACATACTCGACACGATCGACATGGCTCGCAGGAACCGGCAGCCAGCACTCGAATCCCTGTTCCGTTTGTTTCATTTTGACAAACAGATAGGGATTTGCCGCTTCGTATTTGAAATAGCATCGCACCTCGGTCAATCTTTCCGAACCGGCAATACGGGCATCGAGGTGGATCCGCTGGCCCTGCGATACTGTCGCCGGCGGTGTGTGCTCTATTCTAACATCGGGAATAAACTTCGAGTTCGCAGTGCCGAGCGAGAAAAGAATAATGAAGACAGGAAATAACCAGATAATATAAGTATACTTCGCGGGTAAGAGAAAAAATAAACGCATTCAACATATTCCTTTTGCATTGTGTTCTTGATGCGAAACTTCATCGTACAATTGCCAAGACCACCTAACGAGAAATGAAAATAAATCAATGATACCGGTCGACAATGGCGGCCCCGTAAGCACAGACGCGATCGGCTGTCAGGATTTAACCCCAAGCGTCAAACCGGGCAAAGTTTACCTAGCAACCGCATTTGTAGAGTTGTGAATTGGTGCAGTTTGAGGAGATTTTACAGGATCGACTAATTAAAGTCTGACAAATTCAGGCTCAAATCGACTATTTGATGCTGCTTATGAAACTCATTGTTATTTTTTATTGGAACAAATCCCTCCCTTGATGTCTGAAAGCGCTCATCACCTATAACAATCAATCGATTCGCTGAGCATTTTTCGAACATAGAGCACCCAATCATCATGTTTGAGAAATTTTTTATTCCAAGAAAATCCAAGAGTGTGGGCATAAATGCTATTGAAGTTGCACCTTCAGCATCAAAAATATTGTGTTTTATCCCATTCCCATATATCAAAAACGGTATTTTATCTACAAAAAAATGCGGCATTCGCGGGTCGGCGCTTCTGGCATGACGATCTGGGAAAGTTGAGTGATCTGAGGTGAAGATCAAAACTGTATTTTCCGATAACCTGCTTTTTTTAAATTCCTGTAAAAAGTCACCAAATATAGAATCAAATTTTTTTAATCTATTAAGCACTTCGTTGTTTAAACCACGATATGAAATCTCAGCATTTAAATTATTATGGGTATCGAAGTTATAAAGCGCCGCAAAAAATTTCTCACCTTTTTCATTTTTTTCGATAAGAGATTTTAGCATTGATTCAAACAACTGTTTGTCGGTCAAAACTTTAGAGTCAATCTTACCATCTAGATATAGTTCAGAGAGTTTAGTGCGTCCATACACCTCATCAAATTTTAATGTTTCCAACATCTTATTTAAAACATTTTCCTGAGAAAGGTAAAAATACGATTTATATCCTTCATCTTTAAGTGCTTCTACAGGATAAGTCCAGTTAAACTTCGATTTTATCGAATCTTGTCGCTGCATTAATCCTGTTTTTTCGACATTAGAACCACCAATTCTTTGGAAGGATGAGAGCAATTGACCTCGCAGACCTCTGAAAGTTGCAGCTGTGTGGTTATAATAATTATCAATAACGAAAGATTCACCATATAGTTTGTTTAAATTAGGAGTGAGATCGCTATAAATTCCACCGTAGGGAGCGATCCATCTCGAAGAAATCCCCTCAGAAAATATGACCACAATATTTTTATCAGAAACATTAATATATTTATTTCGATATTCGTATACTTGTCGTTTTCTCAAAGAACCTATTTGTAGAAAATTAATGTCTGATTTTTTATTTGGGTTAAAATACGCTGCATAGGCGGAGAGGGCGAATGACCGAATAGGGGACTCCAGTACATTAACACTAAAGTTATTAGCCAATGGAGCAATTGGAATCGACAAAAGATACAGCGGAACAATTATAGCAGCAGTTGTGTTCTTATTCTGCTTCTGTGGCCTTACCATCTCAACTAAATATACTAAAGCAAATATTAACAATACCCATATTAAAAGCGTATATTTAATATCTGTAGTATATGCAGTTTGAGCATTTTGAATTGCTAATGGAGAGAGATACCCACCTACCGCATACACGCTATATAGTTGTACTATATATATAATTCCAAGAACTAGAGGCACCACCGCTAATAATTTATTACTCCAATTCTTAGTGACCTTAAAAATTAAATATATTACATAAACATCTACGATGCAGCCTATATAAATCAGAAAAAAATTCTGATTTAAGGTGAAAAAAACTCCAGCCAGTAGCAGAAGGTAGATAAATATCAGCATTGAAACTAGATCTGTTGAGTGATTTGCGCCAAATCGGCTTAAAACTATTTTTTTACAAACGGGGTGGTATCCATTTAACTTAAGCGACCCATAGATGTTGTTTTGTCGAGTAACGATCCAGCGATACAACGACGGAGCGGTCATTACGATTTGTTCAGTAAGTATCCACCGGCAAAGCCGGTGGATACTTACTGAAATCAATTACTCTGTGTATAAACTTGACGCAAGGTACTCCATTCGCTCATGCCAGGCACTTTCGGTACCAAAAGCAATTTCATCCCAGCAACTTGCGCAGTAAGTGCGGTTGCCAACATCGCGTTACCATTTGACGGGTCACTACTATCAAAAAAAAACCACCTTGGTATATTAGGTGGCCATGTACCACAATCGGTTCTAGTATGAATACCTAACATTACCTTTGCGTCCGTATGAGCTCCAGCACTAATGACCTTGACTCCAGAACAATAAGCGCCATCAGCTTCAGCAAAAGATATACTCACACAACTCAACAATAATGTGCTCACCAATAGCATTTCTTTCATCGATTTTTTACAAAGCATTAAAAAACCCTCCATCAATTGGAATTGATCAAGACAATTCTCATCATAAAACTAGTTTTAGTTTGTATTTATTTTTTTTAATTCTTCATAAGTTTTTTGTTCGAATTTTCTTAATGTTTCCATCTCCATTAAAGTCATTCCAGTTACAGGATCAATTGAATTTGGGTTACTCGCCCATTCTTCATACGCCTTCTGTTCCGAGTGTTTGATCGATTCCATTTTTCCTAACGTCATTCCAGTTATGGGGTCATATGAAGCCGGGTTATTAGCCCATTTTTCATACAGCATCTGCTCATATTTTCGACGTTCATTCATCTCTTCGATCTCTAGATCCGTGAGCGGATGAGTTATCGCTGATCTATGCATGTCTTCTTTATGATGTATTTTATTATCCACTTCACTTATCGATAAGTTAGCATAATCACCATTGCCATTATTAATAGATAGGCCATATGCGCAAACTTTAATTACTTTTATTTTGTAATCATACAATATTGCAATATTTTTTTCATTTAGGATCTTTTTGAAAAATGTTCTGAGCGGCTCATCTATATATTTTCCAGAAAAATTTTTTGATTTCAACCTATCACTTAATACCACATCCCATCCATATTTTTCTTTTATATATTCAATTGCTTTATAAATTTTAATATTTTCAGCATTAATACTAACAGTGAATTCATCACTATTAGAGTTTTTAGCAAAACTTACATCACTAAAAAATATCAAAAAAAATAAAGATAAAATTATTTTTAATAGAAATTGAGCCGCTTTTTTTATCATTTTATCATTAAAAATAGATAGATATCTAAAAAATTTTTTTTATTGCTTAAAAGTAATTTTATTTCATCACTGATGATATCTAAAAATATATGCAGGTCGAATCAATTAAAAGATTTTTTTTCATCCTCTTGCGGCAGAAGAATTGAAACCGAAACTGGTTCAATCAAGGTCGCATCTTTCAAAATCGATAACCAGCGTTCCCAGGATAATCGTTCCATTGATCTCAGTTCTCTGATTCTCTTTCCTTTTCCCGCTTCTTCCAGACAGCTGTCAGCAAACAGTTGTCTTAGCGCGGCCAACCATTGTTCACCAGTGTTTTCCACGACCCTACCTGTACGCAGGTCTGTTTCGCGATAGGCCCGAATGGCGCTGTATACCCCGGCAATGCCCTGCCCGCCAAATTCAGCCATTCTGTTATCCGTGAGGAGGAAGGAAGGGTTATCACTCTCCTCCTCGATACGCACCGGAGCAATGCCGATAAGCGGCCCTCGCTCCTGCAGGAGGGAATGAAGAGTATCATCACCTGAACAGGGCAGCAAAACATGGTTTTTCAACTTCCCAAGCAGTTTTCCATTCAACTCTCCTTCACAATACACCGGCAGCTGATGCTGCATCGAAAATTCATTCACCACCTGGAGCAGTTCATCTATGTTAGAGGGTAAGATATTGACGCTGTCAAGTCTCCAGAATATCCCACACGGTCTTTTAGATACGGCCGATGTTGCAGGACAGGCCATCCCGTCCGGAATGGTCTGACCGCAAAACATCAGATCAAGTTGCGCGGTGAGTTCTAGCCAACGCAGGAGTTCCGCACTGTTTACAGAAATCGCAGTTGCATGCACCAGAGACTGGTAGCTATCTTCCGTCAATTTTCCCCCTCCCGGCAACGTACCAGACGGCGGGACCACCCAGTCGACAAGGTAGGGGAGCCGTGCTCGCACGTTGCGTTGAAACCAAGGGAAATCTGAGGCATCCCCATCCACGCAAATACAGTTGATCCACCCCGGTGCACCCGGTGAACTCTGAACCACCCCGTGTTGATCTGCAGCGATATACGATCCAAGCAGATCCTGATGCAGCAGGGATTCAGCAATGGCCAGCAGCCGGTGGGGCCGTGCCTGACTTTTTCGGTCCACGGCTACCAGTACGTGCAATTTTTCATCGGCCGGCGGCCGAACCAATGACTTTGGCAAGGCCTGAGGCTGACAACGTGCGACAAGAGTCAATCGCGGCCGCCGCGCTAATGAAAAATCAATTTTATCTAAGGTCAGATTCGGATTATACGCAGGATCATGAAAATAGCTATTGGGCCAGCGTTTTTTAATTATCGATTGTTCACTCCAAAAACGATACTTCTTTTCCGGTGTATCTTCAATCCCTCGGGAAATCGATTCATGGTGAAGCAATTCAGCAAAGGGAGTCCAGACATTCCAGTATCCCTGCTTTCGTAGTTTGAGGCAGAAATCAACATCATTGTATCCGACCTTCAGCCCATCTTCATCAAGCCCACCAACCTCTTCAAAGACCGTTTTTCGTACAGCCATACATGCAGCTGTAACCGCCGTATACATCTGCAGCAGATGTGCCCGACCAAAATACCCACCGGATTTTTTTGAAAATCTCGTATGCGCATGGGACGCACATCCCCCTACACCCATGACGACACCTGCATGTTGTAAGGTTTGGTCAGGGTAAAGAAGTTTGGCGCCAACCGCGCCGATTTTCGGTAACACGGTGATAGAAACCATTTCGGCCAGCCATTCCGGCGAGATCACTTCTGTATCGTTATTCAGCAACACCAGAACATCGCCCTTGGCTTCCCGTGCAGCTTTATTGTTCAACCGGGAAAAATTGAACGGTCCATCGTCTCGCAGCACCCGGGCCTTCCCCTTGCTTGAAAGATCGGCAAAAAAGGCCAGCGCGGCAGGATCGTCGGATCCATTATCCACAAGAATGATCTCGTAGTTTGGATAGGAGGTCTTCGCAAAGATGCTTTCGATGCACTGCCGTACCAGATTTTCACCGTTGCGTGTCGGGATAATGATGGAGACCAGGGGAGGATCTGCCGGCAAATCAACGATTACCCGGTGCATAGCCCCAAGTGCCCTGTTCATTTCCACCCTGCCAGGAATATTCATTCGTTGCAGGTGCTCGTTGATCGCCTTCTCGCTGGCGATCTGGGCATAAGGTTTTTCTCCGATACCGGCAGAGGTGCTTCCCGGCAGAATCCGCCAGTGATACAGTACCCTGGGAATATGGACAATCTGCTGAAGTTCCAGCCTCTCAACAATCCGAGCGGCGAGATCATAATCCTGCGATCCCTCATATCCGACCCGGAACCCCCCTGCCTCCCTGACCAGCATAGTCCTATACACCCCGAGGTGACTGATCATGTTGTGTCCCAGGAAGAGAAACGGATTCCAGTCACTCTTGAAATAGGGATCCATCCGGTTCCCCTGCACGTCAATCTTATCCTCATCGGAATAGATCAATCCGGCATCCACCTGCCGTTGCAGAGCCTCAACCACCCAAAACAACGCATCCTCCGAAAGAAGATCATCATGATCGAGCAAGGCGACAAATTCACCAGTAGCCAGTTCCAAGGCAGAATTCGAGGATTTTGAAATATGACCGTTTTCGCTTCGGTAGACGACTTTTATCCGTCCATCGGAATTCATATGTTTATGAATGATTCGCACGATTTCAGGATCCGTCGAAGCATCATCGGCAATGCACAATTCCCAGTGCGGATACAACTGATTCTTGACAGAGAGGATAGCCTCATCAAGAAATTGCGGCGGCGGATTATACACCGGCATCAGTACGGAAATGATCGGTTTATATTTGAAATCATGAATATGGCCTGCAATTAAATTCCGGTCCTCATCCTCGAGGGTGTGAAATTTTCTAAGCCACTTGCAGTAATCACTCTGGTAGGTCCAAGTGTCGTAGTCCGGATGAGGTTGCCTGTTCTCCTTCATTCCCACCTGAAGATAATGTTGAAAAGGACTCATCCCACTTTCGAGGATATCCGGATTCTGGAGCAGATACCAGCGGGTGTCGAAATAAGGGTTGGGATCATGCCCCTCTTTCACCCCATGCCTGATGAAATGCAACAGGGGATCGCCGCCGCTCTCGCCGACATCGGGATATTGCTGCAAATACCAGAGGGTATCGAAGTGCGGGCTAGGGTTTCGCTTTTCGCGAACACCATAGAGAATATAATGCAACAGGGGGTCCAACCCATTGGTGGCAATGTCCGGATAATTTCGCAGATACCATCCTGTGTCAAAATAGGGATTGGGGTTCGTCTCCCCCACTGGCCCATGTTGCAGATAATGAACAAAGGGGTGAATACCGCTTTCAGCGATCTCGGGATATTGTCGTAGATACCAAAGGGTATCGAAGTAGGGATTGGGGTTTCTGCCTTCTTGAACCCCATTTTGGATATAATGAAGCAGGGGATTTATGCCACAACGAGCTACATCTGGATACTCGTCCAGATACCATTCCGTGTGAAAATGGGGATTGGGATTTTTTCCCTCATGGACGCCGCACGCCAGATAGTGGACAAGAGGCTCCATACCTTTTTGCGCGACCTCCGGATAACGCTCAAGATACCAACGAGTATGAAAAAACGGATTCGGATTTCTCCCCTCCGCTGCACCAAATTTGATATAGTGCAGCAATGGATTGATCCCGCTTTTTGCAACATCAGGATATTCATTCAGATACCAGCGGATGTCAAAGTAAGGAGATGGATTTCTAGCTTCCGCAACCCCATGTTTCATATAATGGAGAAGCGGATTCCTTCCGCTTTCAGCCACATCAGGATACTGATTCAAATACCAGCGAGTATCAAAGTAGGGGTTAGGATCCCTCCCCTCCTCAACTCCAAAATAATAATAATGACGAAGGGGAAAATCTTTGGATGTTTCCACATCAGGATATCGAGTTAAATACCATTCCGAATCAAATAAAGGCTGTGCCTCTATTTCTTTTTTCAATCTCAGATACTCACTCCATCTTCGAAAACTGAATTTATTCAATACAGAACCGAACTTAAAAATTGGGTTATTAACAATATCATGATGTATTAGTAAAATTTTATTATCTTGCTCTTTCTGAAAATTTTTATATATCTCAAACCGCTCGTCACAAACATTAAGCACATCATTAAGATCGTTGATCTTCTCTCTTTTCCCTGCTATCTCCAAGTTATTATTTTTAAATTGTGACGCAATTTCCGTCTCTCGTGCTTCAACCGTTTTCTCGAGATTGGAACTATGTTGTTTGAGAAGGGCTAGCTCAGAATCTCGTGCTTCAACCACTTGCTCGAGATTGGAACTATGTTGTTTGAGAAGGGCTAGCTCAGAATCTCGTGCTTCAACCACTTGCTCGAGATTGGAACTATGTTGTTCCAGCGCGGTGCTATGTCGTCTCAATTCAGTTAAATCATAAACTTGAAGCTGTCGATTACCTAGCGAAGCAAAATATTTTACAATCTTATGACTTTCAGTTGAGCATTGACTTAACCATTCCAATCTCTTGTCATCTGGCGCGTCGTTCAACTGCAGGACTCCAAGACCATGTGAATGGAGAAATTCGAGATAACAAGGATATTCAATTTTCAATTCTTCCCAGAGTTTCCAAACGCCAAAATCCCTCTCGCGGACATTGATGTCGTGAAACATAACAACCGCTCCGGGAGAAAGTTTAGGCAACCATGATTCGAAATCATGAAGAACTGCCTCGTAGGTATGCAACCCATCAATATGCAAAAGACCTATGGATTTATTTGAAAAATAATTTACCGCATCGTCGAAGGTTGTGCGCAGTAACTGGGAAAATCCACCAAAATGTTCTTGATTATACACATTCACATTTTTAAATATATCATCACTATATCGTCCGGCATGTTCGTCTCCTTGCCAGGTATCAACAGCATAACATTTGGTAGCAATGCCGGACTCTGCTACTGACTGGCAAAATGCAAAATAGGAATTCCCGGAATGGGTTCCGAGCTCGACAAACATTTTTGGTCGCACCTCTTGGATCACCCAGGCAGCGAATGGTATATGACCCACCCAACCACCAGGAAATTGTAGCGATCCGGGAGTAAATGAAGCTATTTCAAGAAGACTGATATTGTTCATATTCTGCTCAAATTAATTTTTTGCATGGGGACTCCGATCAACCCAGTGCTGACACTGCTACTATGCGATTTAAACAAGAGCGCATCATACAGCCAATGATGTTGAATGTGATCTTGCTGGGTCCCTTCTGCTAAGGCAACTGTAACTGAATAGTCACCTGTAGGTAGAATCGGCATTACAAATTCGAAAACAGCTTTAAATTTAGTTTTAGAAAAAACTACTAATGGATCATTTATTGAAAAGTTGTAAGTATTATCACCAAATAAATTTTGCCCTAACTTATCATTCACAAAAAAACCAATAATCGGACTGAACAAATCAACATGAGCTTGGCATACTATCGCCAGCCTAATTGTTTCTCCACCCACAATCCAGGAAATCGGACTATCATTTGTGTCAAGAAACTGGACGGAGATAATACTTCCACCGCCTTTACCGAATCCATCAGCGTCAGGGACAAACTTAAACAACTCGATATCATTTCGACAATTGGTTGAATTTATATAATCAAGCCTCATATCCCTAATATGAGCTTCGACATTCTGTTTTTCCCAGTCGCAATTTTCATCAACAACCAAAGAGCTTTCACCTTGGTCGGACTCATACAGTTTTTTCAAATACAGTTGAGCAATTTCCTTGGGTTCTCCCTGACATTTGGCATACCCTTGCTCCAACCAGATGGCACTCTTGCAGAGGTTGATGACCGCCCCGGTATCATGACTGACAAAAAGAACCGTCCCATCTTCCATAAATCTTCGCAGAAAGCGCATACATTTCTGTGTAAAAAACGCATCCCCCACAGACAGGGCTTCGTCAATTACCAGAATATCGGCATCGACATGGGCGATGACTGCAAAGGCCAAACGCACATACATACCCGAAGAATATGTCTTTACCGGTTGCTCAATGAAATCACCGATATCGGCGAACGCTGCAATTTTATCAAAACGTGCATCAATTTCTTCACGATTCAATCCCAGTACAGAAGCATTCATATATACGTTTTCACGCCCTGTGAACTCAGGGTTGAACCCGGAACCAAGCTCCAACAGAGCTGCCACACGCCCTTTTGTTTCAACGGCACCACTGGTCGGGTTGAGGGTGTTGCAGATCATCTGTAGCAGAGTGGACTTGCCGCTGCCGTTCCGACCGATAATACCAACTGTTTCCCCCCGCTTGACTTCGAAAGAAACGTCTCTCAGCGCCCAGAACTCTCGATAGTACTGGCGATGGCCACGAAACAGCATCTGCAGCAAACGGTCCCGCGGCTTGTCATAGATCTGATAGCATTTACTCAGATGCTCGACTTTTATCGCAATATCAGAGGACATCGGCAAATCCTTTTCGCGTCTTTTGGAACCAGGCGAAACCCAGGTAGGCGACAACCATCGAAACAGCATAGCACACAGCGAGTACAGGCAAATCGGGAAGTTTGTTCCAGAACAAAATATTCCTGGTTTGCTCAATGATCGGAGTCAATGGGTTGAGATTCATGAAGACCTGAAACTTCTCGGGAAGACTGGCGATTGAGTAAAAAATCGGGGAGAGGAACATGAGCGCGGTGGTAACGATATTGATGACTTGCGATACATCACGCAGATACACGCCGATAGAAGCCAGCCACCAGGAGATGCCGGCGGTGAACAGGATGAGCGGCAGAAGTATTACCGGAAACAGCAGAATGGTGAGGTGTGGCGTGCCGAATAGGAACAAAAAAGCCAGGAGCCACACAACAAAACTGATACAAAGATGAAAAAGCGCTCCGCCGATATTGACCAGGGGAAGAATTTCCAGCGGAAAGACCACCTTCTTGACATAACTGGTATTAGCGAGAATAAGACCCGGCGCCCTGTTGACGCATTCCGCAAAAACATTGAACACCATCAATCCGGCAAAGAGAATAAGGGCAAACTGTGTTTTTGAATCGCTGCCGGCATGCCAACGAGCCTTAAAAACCACGCTGAAAACGAAAGTATAAACTGCCAGCATGAATATTGGATTGAAGAATGACCACAGGATGCCCATGAAAGAGCCGCGATATCGGCCGACGACTTCCCGCTGGATCGAGGTCTTGATCAGATAGCGGTTACGCCAAAGGCTGGCAACCATTTCACTCGGGGCCATAGAAAATTGCTGCATCAGGACATCTCCTCCTGCGATTGGCCATCCACCGTAACGACATTGATTGCCCCAGATACTTCGCAAAGATGACCGAAAATTTCTAAAACCAATTTTTTCATAACAGAATTTTGTCACTCTTTCGCTAAGTGACGGGTATCACTTCGAAGTCATGGGCTCGATGGGATAGTCCTTGCTCTATTGAGAGCATGGGATATTCGCGTTACCTGCCGGGCGTTGAGGATTACATCATAAGGACATATTTTACAACCGCATGAGCATGATTTTCGCTGAGACATCGAAAATCATTATTCAACCGATGCCATGACACCACAATAGTCACCCCTCCTCGATCCGCTTCACCGTCTTCAGCAGTTCCTTGCATTCCTTCTTCACCTCCGGCGGCGTCGCCCCGTCCCTGAGCGCATCACCAAAGCTCTTGCGGGCCAGTTCCAGCTTGCCGTCGTAGAGGTAGTGCTTGCCGAGGTAGGCGGCAGCGACGCCGTTTTTCCTCTGGTTGGCGGCGATCTGGCCCAGTTCGAAGTAGACCTGGGGGTATTCCGGCTGCTCGACCACCAGTTCCTGCAGGTACCGTTCCGCCTCCTGCTGCTGCCCCTGCTGCAGCAGGGCCTTGGCCATGGTGAAGACGGCATACATATTCGACCGATCCCGCTTCAGCACCGTCTCGAGGGTCCGTTGCGCCTGTCCCGCCTGTCCGGCAGCCAGTTCGATCACCGCCTTGTCCACCAGCAATTGCGGGTGCTGCGGCATGGCGGCGATGACCTCATCGATCAGGCTCAGGCTGCTGTCGAAGTTGTTTTCCAGCCGGTCGACCTGGGACAGCCCGTACTTGGCCATGTTGATCGCAAACGCCGTCGACCGCGGGTTGGTGATGACACTCGTCAGGTGGGTTCGGAACGATGCCTGGTCCTTGGTCTGGGCCATCACCCGGTACTTGAAGCGGAAAAACTCGAACTCGTCGAGCGGCGTCGCCGTCGTCTCCCCTCGCTCGTTTTCGAGCAGCGACTGGACATAGCTGAGTCGGGCCTCGGAATCGGGATGGGTCAGCAGGTACTGGGGCAGCCTCTCGCTGCGGTAGCGGGCGACCCGACGCATCGTCTGCAGCATCTTCTCCTGACCCTCGGGGTTGCGCCCCATCTTCTTCAGCCAGCCATAGGCGAGCAGGTCGGCCTCCTCCTCGTCCTGGCGGCTGAAATGGAGGGAGGCGCTCTGGCCGGCGGCCAGCGACCCCATCATCAAGGTCGGCGCCGCCGTGCCGCTGCCGAAGGCCAGGGCCGCCAGGGCCATGCCGATCGAGGCCATGCCGACGATCTTGCCCTTCTCCATCCGCGAGGCCAGATGCCGCTTCGAGATATGGCCGATCTCGTGGGCCATGACCGACAGCAGCTCGTCCTCCGAGTTCATCATCGAGATCAGCCCGGCATAGAAGAAGATCAACCCCGACGGGGCGGCAAAGGCATTGAACTCGTTGTCGTTGATGACGAAAAAGCGGTAGTCGAAGAACTGGATGCCGGTGACCTTGAGGGCCTGGCGGCCGAGCTCGTTGATGTACTGGGTCACATCCGGGTCGTCCACCAGATCGAAGGCCGAGCGGACGGTATAGAGGAGCTTCTCCCCCACCTCCCGCTCCTCGCCGATGGTGAAGGCGGCGGCTCGCGGCACCGGCGCCAGGCCGACCAGGGTGACGATGATCACCAGGGCGATGATGCGCTCAAGATATCTTTTCATGGGCCTGTATCCAGGAGACGAGATGGTCGAGCCCCGCCGCCGTCGAGACGATCGGGGCGTAACCAAGATCTTTTTTTGCCTGCTCGATCGAAAAATAATGCGATTTGGCCAATTGTTCAGCAAGAAAACGGGTCATCCGCGGTTCCACCGCCGGCCGCACCAGCTTGTGCAGGATCTCGAGGCCGGCGCCGACGGCGTAGGCCAGCGGCAACGGCACCGATGCGGTCACCTTGGCAATGCCGAGTCGGGCGAACAGCGAGTTTATCCACTGCCAAAGCACCACCGGCTCGCCCTGGCTGATGAAATAGGCCCGGCCGGCGGCCGAGCCCTCCCCTTCCAGGTTGGCCGCCGCCAGCAGGTGGGCGTGGGCGACGTTGTCGACATAGGAGATATCGACCAGGTTGGCGCCGTCACCGACCCGCTTCAGCAGCCCCTGCCGGCCGCTGGCGACCAGCCGCGGGATCAGGTGCGGGTCGCCGGGGCCCCAGATCAGGTGCGGCCGCAGGGCGCAGGTCGTAAGCGTCGCGCCGTTGGCCGCCAGCACCAGCCGCTCCGCCGTTGCCTTGGTTCGGGCATAGTGGCAGAGGAACCGGGTCGCATAGGGCAGGGCCTCGGTGCCGCCGGCGATGTCACGGCGAGCGAACACCACCGACGGGGTCGAGGTGTAGACCAGCCGGGGCACACCGTGGTCGCGGCAGGCCTGGACGACGTTGAGGGTGCCATCGACGTTGATCGAGTGGTACTCCTCCTCCCGGCCCCAGATCCCGGCCAGGGAGGCGGTGTGGAACACCGTGTCGACATCGCGGAAGGCGGAGCCCAACTTCTCGCGGTCGCGGATGTCGCAGGGGATTGATTCGGCCCCCAGCGCCTCGACCTCGGGGTAGCGGTGGCGGCCGACGACCCGGCATGCTATCCCCCGCTGCGTCAGCATCCGGACGATGACCTGGCCGACAAATCCGCCGCCGCCGGTAACCAGGGCCCTGTTCATGCCGTCTTCACCCGGGTGGCGGCCCAGACCGCCAGTTTTTCCCTGAAGATCTTGGCATTATGGCGGATATCGACCGGAAAGTCACGGTGGATCAGAAAATGGCGGATATCCCGGGTCAGCGGGTGCCGCCCGGCCAGTTCGCGGACCTCGGCCAGGAGCTCGGCCTCGGGGCGGGATGTCTCGTGCGGCTGAACGATCAGCACTGCCTCCTGTACCGCCGGCTCGGCGGCGCTGGGGATGCCGACCAGGGCGGAGCGATAGACATCCGGGTGCTCGTTGACGATTGCCTCACAGGGGATGGTGTACAGCGTCTCCTGCAAGGTCACGACCCGGTGGGCCTTGCGGCCGCAGAACCACAGCCGGCCCTCGGCATCGCGGTAGCCGGTATCGCCCATCCGGTGCCACAGAGTCTCGCCGTCACGGATCTTGGCCAGCCGCGTCTCCGCCTCGTTATGGTCGTAGGCCCGGGTGACGACGTCGCCGCGGACGATGATCTCGCCGATCTTCCCCGGCGGCAGCTCTTCGACCCCACTGATATCGGCGATGACCCCGTCGACCAGGCGGATGACCTTGATCTCGATCCCCGGCAGCGCCCGGCCGACGCAGGTCCCCCGGCCCTGGCGGCTCAGCGGCCAGGTGGCGGTCAGGATCTCGTCGCCTGTCATCGACACGATCGGCAGGCTCTCCGTCGCCCCGTAGGGCGTGTGGATGACCGCTCCGGCCGGCAGGATGGCCCGGACCCGCTCCAGCAGCTCCCCCGGCACCGGCGCCCCGGCCATCAGGACCTTGTGCAGCGACGGCAGGACGATCTTGTTGTGCAGGCAGTAGCGGCTGACGACGTTCCACAGCGCCGGCGAACCGAACGAATAGGTGACCTGATGGCGGTTGATCGAGGCGATGAATCGGGCCGGGTTCACCTGGACCGGCCGGGTCGGGTCCATGTCGGGGATGATCGCCCGGGCCCCGAGGGCGGTGGAGAACAGGGCGAACAGCGGAAACGCCGGTTGATCGACGTCGGCGGCGGTAATCCCGTAATATTCGCGGATCAGCCGCAGCTGGGCGGCAAAGATCGCATGCTCGAACCGCACCCCTTTCGGCGGCCCGGTCGAGCCGGTGGTGAAGATGATCGCCGCCAGGTCGTCCGCCGCCGGGACGTGACAGGGAAAATCACCCTCGTCGCGCGCGATCGCCCGGCTGATATCCGGCCCGAAAATTCCGCCCGAGAAGCCGCAGCAGAAGGAATGGCGGACGGTGGCGAAGGCTTTTCTGAACAGCCGGGCGAAGACCAGGGCCTGGGGGATGCCGATCAGGACCCAGGGGCTGACCCCGGCGATGCAGCGCCGCAGGTTGGCATAGCCCATCCCCGGATCGATCAGGATGACCGGGGCGCCGAGCTTGAACAGGGCGAAGGTCAGGCAGATGAAGTCGGCCGAGGGCCGCACCATCAGCATGGTGCGGTCGCCGGGACGCACCCCCCGCTGCTGGAGATAGCGGGCGTAGGCCGAGGAGCGCCGGCTCAGCTCGGCAAAGCTCACCTCCCGGCCGCTCCGGACTTCGACCAGGCCGATGGCCGGGCCGTGATCGCGGGCCACCGCATCGAGGGTCTCGGCGATATTGGTCGTCATCGTCGCCCCTCCGCCCCGGCCGTGGCCTCGCCGGCGAAAAACTGCCGCAGCAACGGAGCGATGGCGGTGAACTTGTCCTCGAGGACATAGTGGCCGCCATCGGTGAAAAAATATTTCTGCGCTTCGGGAAACCGCTCGCACCACTCCTGATAAAAGACGCCGTCGAAGCAGAAATCCCGCCCGCCCCACAGCAGCAGCAGCGGCACCTGCAGCCGCCGCAGGACCGCGAGGCCGTTTTCGACCTCCACCAGGGTGGAATAACTGCGATCGCCCGGGCCGAGCGGGATGTCGCGGACGAATTCATGGACCGCGACCCGGTTGCGCCAGGAGTTGTAGGGGGCGAGA
The DNA here is from genome assembly GCF_014201505.1 of Desulfoprunum benzoelyticum. Classification (GTDB taxonomy): domain Bacteria; phylum Desulfobacterota; class Desulfobulbia; order Desulfobulbales; family Desulfocapsaceae; genus Desulfoprunum; species Desulfoprunum benzoelyticum. The sequence goes on from NZ_JACHEO010000001.1 coordinate 354,925, forward strand.
TAGGCCCGGGCCACGTCGTCCGGCAGTCTGGTCGCCACCGCCATCGTCGGCGCCGCCCCGGCGAAGCCGTTCAGCCCCCGGACGAGCAATCGGCCGACGATCGGCCAGCGGCAGACCCGGATCCGCAATGGGATCCGGGTCGAGCGGAAGGCGGCGGTATTCATCATCACCAGGCGCTCGATCCGCTCGGGATGACGGCCGGCGCAGCCCATGGCGATCGCCCCGCCCCAGTCGTGGCCGACCAGCGAATAGCGGTTTATCCGCAGATGATCGAGGAGCTGCTGGAGATTGGCGATATGCTGCGCCAGGGTGTAGCTGTAGTCCTGCGGTTTGTCCGACAGGCCGCAACCGATGTGATCGAGGGCGATGACCCGGTGGTCCGGGGCCAGCAGGCTGATGACCTTGCGGTAATAGTAGGACCAGGTCGGGTTGCCGTGGACCAGCACGACGACCGGCCCCTCCCCTTCGTCGACATAATGGAGACGGTGCCCCGAGATCTGAAGAAACCGGGAAGTGAAGGGATAGTCTGGATACACTGCGACGTTCTCGCCAGGGGATTGGAGCCGGTCTCTCGCCGGCCTGCAGATGGTCATGTTTTTTTAAAGCAGCTCCAAATGATACCCGGAATGCACCGGCTGTCAATCCTTTTGCCCCGTCCCCGGCGATCATTGGCTGCCGGGATTGGCCGGCACAGCGAATTCAGGCCGCTTCTCCAAATCGAAGACCTGAAGAAATATGTTGCTTTTCCCCCAATAAATGATAATTTTAAGCGTTGCTGTCGTGTTTCAGGGCTGGCGGATATTTTCAGTAAACAGCGCCGGCACCGCACCTGTTCGAATTTCCGATAGTGCAATCGCAGACGCGACAAGCTGAAATCCGGCCGTCCAAAGCCGGGAAACATCATACGGTTCCAGTTGGGAACTGAGTTCAAAAGGAGTAGTAGCATGGCTGAAGGTACTGTAAAGTGGTTTAATGACGCGAAAGGTTTTGGCTTTATCGAGCAGGATGGCGGACAGGATGTGTTCGTCCATTACTCCGCCATCAAAACTGAAGGCTTCAAGTCCCTTGAAGAAGGGGCTCGGGTAAGCTTCCAGATTGTCGATGGCCCGAAGGGACCTGCTGCCGATAATGTCGTCAAGATATGATCATTGAGTAATCAGCAGCACCAAAGGACCCTGCTCCGGCAGGGTCCTTTTTTTTTTATCTTTTTTTGCCACCGACCATGGAAGACTGGCAGAAGCTCCTGCATGCGAGCGCCACCACCGGTTCCGCCCTGCAGGCCCATTTCCCCATCGATACGACGGTGCTCGAACGGGTGACGGCGGTCTACCCGATGCGGATCAACCCCTATTACCTCGGCCTGATCCGGGACCAGGACGATCCCCTGGGAAAACAGGCGATCCCCGATATCCGGGAACTGACCGACACGGTCTGCGTTGCCGATCCGCTCGCCGAGGAACGCCTCAGCCCGACCCCCCTGATCGTCCACAAATATCCCGACCGTGTCCTCTTTCTGGTCTCGAACCAGTGCGCGATGTACTGCCGCTTCTGCACCCGCAAGCGCCTGGTCGGCACGGCGGCGATGCGCATCACCGACGACCTGCTCCACCAGGGCCTCGACTACATCCGCCGCCACCCGACGATCCGCGAGGTCCTCGTCTCCGGCGGCGACCCGCTGCTGCTGCCGGACGACCGGATCGACGCCCTGCTCGCCGCGCTGCGGGCAATCCCGACGGTGGAGATCATCCGCATCGGCAGCCGGGTCCCCTGCACCCTGCCGATGCGCATCACCGACCGCCTGGCCGCGATCCTGAAAAAATACCATCCCCTCTACCTCAACACCCATTTCAACCATCCCGCCGAAATCACCGCCGAGGCCGCGGCGGCCTGCACCCGCCTCGCCGACGCCGGCATCCCGCTCGGCTCGCAGACCGTGCTGCTGCGCGGGGTGAACGACGACCTTGCCACGATCCGGACCCTGATGCGGGCCCTGCTGCGGATCCGGGTCAAGCCCTACTACCTCTTCCAGGCCGACCTGACCCGCGGCACCGATCATTTCCGCACCCCGGTGCGCGCCGGGATCGCGATCATGCGCGGCCTGTACGGCCATCTCTCGGGGATGGCGGTGCCGACCTTCGCCCTCGACGCCCCCGGCGGCAAGGGCAAGATCCCCCTGACGCCGCAGTACATCCTTCAGCACGGCGACGGCCTCGTCTTTGCCAACTATCGCGGCGAAACCTGCACCTACCCCGAGTCCGGCGACCCCTGCTGACAGCTATTGCCGTCGCCCCGCTTGCCTGCCTGCCGGCCTTGCCGCTATAATGGCGCAACACCTTTGTTTTCCCGCTCGAAGGGGAAGGCGCTGCAGAGACCACAACCGCCCAAGGATCCGCGTATGCAACGGCTGGACAAGACCTTTAGCTACAATTTCCTGTTCCCGGACGGGGGGCAGAAGCTCTTTCGCATCACCCTCGACGCCGGCGCCCATTACCGCAACAGCAGCCGGGAGCCCCGGCCGGAATGGACGCGGCTGCCGCATCACCAGTGCCCGCACTGCCTGCTGACGCCGGCCGACACCAGCCATTGCCCGATAGCCGTCAACCTCGCCGAGCTCGTCGCCGCCTTCCAGGACACCGCTTCCTACCGCGACTGCACCGTTTCCTGTATCGGCGCCGGGCGGACGGTGACGAAAAAGACCTACGTCCAGGACGGGCTGAGTTCGATCATGGGGATCATCATGGCCACCAGCGGCTGCCCCACCCTCGATCTGCTGCGGCCGATGGCCTGGTTTCACCTCCCCTTCGCCGCTGTCGACGAAGCGCTGTTCCGCTCCGCCTCGACCTATCTGCTGCGCCAGTATTTCGAGGTGCAGCAGGGGGACCAGCCCGATTTTTCCCTGGACCGGATCAAGGCGCACTACGCCAATATCGAACGGGTCAACCACGGCATCCTGGAGCGGATCCGCCACGCCACCGTGCTCGATGCCGACCGCAACGCCATCGTCATCCTCAACAGCCTCGCCCAGATCCTCGGTCTCGAGGTCGACGACAGCCTCGAGTCCCTGCGGCCGCTGTTCCGCTAGCCTGCTGCCTCGCGAGCGGGAGACTACATCATGTTTTCGGGATCGACATCGATGAGCAGCCGGCAGCTCGCGGCCACCAGCTCCGGCCGGTGCTCCCGTACCTGTCGGCACAGCATGTGCAATTGGTCGAGATCGGCGGCCTTGAGCAGGAGCTGCCAGCGGTAGTTGCGGTTGATCCGCTCGAGCGGCGCCGGCGCCGGGCCGAGGATCTCCACCCCCGCCTGCAGCCGTTTCTTCTCGTCGCGGCAGAATCCGGCCAGGCGCTGCGCTCCCTGCCGCACCTCCTCCTCCTTCTCCCCCTGGATATGGAAGGCCACCAGGCGGACAAAGGGCGGAAAGGCCGGGTTGCGCCGCAGCTCCAGCTCCTGCCGGTACAGTTCCTCGTACTGGTGCTGCTGGGCCAGGCGGATCGAATAGTGGTCGGGGCGCATGGTCTGGATGATGACCCGGCCCGGTGATTCGCCCCGGCCGGCCCGGCCGGTGACCTGGGTGATGAGCTGGAAGGTCTTCTCCGCCGCCCGGAAATCGGGCATGTTGAGACCGCCGTCGGCCCACACCACCCCGACCAGGGTGACATGGGGGAAGTGGTGGCCCTTGGCGATCATCTGGGTGCCGACCAGGACATCGATCTCGCGGTCGTGCATCGCCCGTAAGAGCTTCAGGAAGACCTTGCGGTCGGCGGCGGTATCGGAGTCGAGGCGGGCGATCCGGGCCGCCGGCAGCAGCAGCCGCGCCTCCTCCTCGACCCGCTCGGTGCCGAACCCGACCGGCACCATCGCCCCGGTCGACCGGCAGTGACTGCAGATCACCCGCTGGTCGAGGCTGTAGCCGCAGTAGTGGCAGACCAGGCGCCCCTGGGCCCTGTGCAGCGTCAGGGCGACATGGCAGTGCAGGCATTCGACCGGGGCGCCGCAGTCCTGGCACAGCAGGACCGGGGCAAAGCCGCGACGGTTGAGCAGCAGCAGACTCTGCTGGCCCGCCGCAAGATTGTCCAGCAGCGCCTGGCGCAGCTCCCGGCGGAACAGACCCTTTTCCCCACCCCGGCCTTTCCGGCTGAGATCGACGACCGTCACCGCCGGCAGGCTTCTGTCCCCCACCCGTTCCTTCATCTGCAGCAGCGTATATTTGCCGCTGCCGGCATGGTAATAGCTCGTCACCGACGGCGTCGCCGAGCCGAGCAGGACCACGGCGTCGTGGCAGCGGCCGCGCAGCACCGCCAGATCGCGGCCGTTGTAACGGAAGGCGTCATCCTGCTTGAAGCCGCTGTCATGCTCCTCGTCGACGACGATCAGGCCGGGGTCGGCCAGCGGTGCAAACAGCGCCGAGCGGGCGCCGATGACAACTTTGGCCCGGCCGCTCAGCGCCAGATGCCACTGGTCGAACCGCTCCGCCCCGGTCAGCCCGGAATGGAGCAGCACCACGGTCTCGCCGAAACGGGCCAGGAACTGGGCCTCGATCTGGGTGGCGAGGGCGATCTCCGGCACCAGGACCAGGACATCCCGGCCCAGGGCCAGGGTTGTCTCCGCCGCCCGCAGATAGACCTCGGTCTTGCCGCAGCCGGTGATCCCATGGAGCAGGAAGGTCCGGTACGACCGGGCCGCCAGCGCCGGTTCGATCTGCGCCAGGACCTGCTGCTGCCCCGGCGTCAGCGCCTCCGGCCGCGGCGTCGGCGGCAGCGGCTCGCCGAAGGGGGTGCGATAGACCCGGCACGTCTGCTGTTCGATCAGTCCCTTCGCCACCAGCGCGATGGTTGCCTTGCGGGCGCCGCCATAGCGCCCGAACAGCTCCCGCGCCGGGACCTTCGCCGCCCCGGATGCGGCCATCAATGCGGTCAGGGCCGCCAGGGTCTGGCGTTCGCTGCGTTTGAGATCGCCCGGAAGTACCTGGCTCCAGCCGGCATCATCCGGCCCCGTTTCCGTTCCATGATGCTCAAGACCCGCCCGGAGCCCCGGCGCCAGCGTGAACAGGGTCTCGATCTTTTCCCGGACCGCATCCGCCTCGACGATGTCCTGCAGTTGCAGCACGCCCTGCTCGACCAGCGCCTCGATCTGCGGCCGCGTCGCCTTCGCCCCCAACAGCTTGCGGCTGGCCGCCGCCGGCAGCCGCCGACTCGTCAGCAGTTCACCCACCCAAGGTGGCGGTTCAGCTCCAAAAAAACCACGCAACTCCTGGTCCCGGCCTGGGACCAGGGCGATCGCCCGCGCCGAGCGCGGGGCCATCCCGGCCGGCAGGGCCGCCTTGATCACCAGCCCCAGCGGGTAATGGTAGTAGGATGATGCCCAGCGGAAAAAGGGCAGCATATTGGCAGGGAAGAGAGGACTGCGATCGAGGACCTTTGTGACCCGCCGGACGGTATAGGCCACGTCCTCCATCGCCACGACCGCCAGGACGTAGCCGGTGACGCCGCGGCCGCCGAGCGGCACCAGCACCCGCAGGCCGACCGGATCGCCGGCGGTTCCGGGGGGCGCCGGCAGCAGCGCGTCCTCGAGGTCATAGGTCAGGGGCTGGTCAAGGGGGGCGGCAACGGCGACTTCGACACGGATCATGGTACTGGCATTTCCTGCTGCGTTGACTTCAATCTTTCAACTATAATGCCGCCAATCCGTGCTTTGGCGGTGGCGGCAGGGATCCGGATGTGGTATGACATGCCGGTCCCGGCCTCACCACAGATACCACAAATCCACGACCACAGCCATTCTTTCCATGCAGATCCACTACCCGGAAAATCTTCCGGTCACCGCCCATCGTCAGGAGATCATCAACCTGCTGGCCGCGCACCAGGTCATCATCGTCGAAGGCGACACCGGCAGCGGCAAGACGACCCAGATCCCCAAATTCTGCCTTGAATTTGCCGGGCCTAAAGGGCGGCTGATCGGCTGCACCCAGCCGCGCCGGATCGCCGCGATCACCGTCGCCGCCCGGGTGAGTGAGGAGCTCGGCAGCCACGGCCGCCTCGTCGGCTACAAGATCCGTTTCCATGACGAGACCAGCCGCGACACCCGGATCAAGTTCATGACCGACGGCGTCCTGCTCGCCGAATCGCGCACCGACCCGCAGCTGCGCCGCTACCAGACGATCATCATCGACGAGGCCCACGAGCGCAGCCTCAACATCGATTTTCTCCTTGGCTACGTCAAGCAGCTGCTGCCGTCGCGTCCCGACCTCCGGGTCATCGTCACCTCGGCGACGATCGATGCCGCCGCCTTCTCCCGCCATTTCGACGGGGCGCCGATCGTCCGCATCGCCGGCCGCACCTACCCGGTGACCGTACGCTACCAGCCGCCCGAGGACGACCTGAGCGAGGACAAGGACGGCTACATCGAACAGGCGGTGCGGGCGATCACCGACCTCCACCACAGCGAGGGTCCGGGCGACATCCTCGCCTTCCTGCCGACCGAAAAGGACATCCGCCTGTGCTGCGGCCTCCTCGGCGAACAGCTGCGGCAGGCGGTCGTGCTGCCGATCTTCGGCCGCCTCCAGGCCGCCGACCAGAAAAAGATCTTCCAGAACTTTCCGCAGCGCAAGATCGTCGTCGCCACCAATGTCGCCGAGACCTCCATCACCGTCCCCGGCATCCGCTTCGTCGTCGACACCGGCCTCGCCCGGATCGCCACCTACAACCCCCGGGCCAAGACCATCGGCCTGCCGGTCAGCAGGATTTCGAAGGCGGCCTGCGACCAGCGCAAGGGCCGCTGCGGCCGGATCGGACCCGGGGTCTGTGTCCGCCTCTACGCCGAGGACGACTATCTCGGCCGGCCGGAATACACCCTGCCCGAGATCCAGCGCTCCAACCTCGCCGAGGTCATCCTGCAGATGATTGCCCTGGGGCTGGGCGACCCGGCGACCTTTCCCTTCATCGACCCGCCGCACCGGAGCGCCATCCGCGACGGCTACGCCCTGCTGCGGGAACTGGGGGCGATCAGCGACCGCCACCACCTCACCGCCCACGGCCGGATCATGGCCGACCTGCCGATCGATCCCTGCATCTCGCGGATCATCCTCGAGGCCAGGGACAACAACTGCCTGCGCGAGATCAAGGTCATCGCCACCGCCCTGGCGATCCAGGACCCGCGGATCCGCCCGGCGGAGAAGGAAAAGGACGCCGATGCGGCGCACAAGCTGTTTGCCCACCCCCACTCCGATTTCCTCGCCCTGCTCAATATCTGGAACCTCTTCCACCAGGTCCAGGACCAGGTCAAATCCTGGTCGCGGCTGAAGAAATTCTGCGCCGCCCATTATCTCTCGTTCCAGCGGATGCGGGAATGGCTCGATCTGCACGAGCAGCTCAGCCGCATCCTGCACCAGCACGGCGGTTTTGTCGACAACCAGGACGAGGCTGCCTACGACAGCATCCATCGCTCGATCGTCGCCGGTTTCCTCCGCAACATCGCGATGAAGAAACAGGAGCGGCTGTACCAGGGGGCCGGCAACCGCGAGCTGATGATCTTCCCCGGCTCGCACCAGTTCCTCAAGGGCGGGGCGTGGATCGTCGCCGCCTCGTTCCTCGAGACCGGCCGCCTCTACGCCCTGACCGTCGCCACCATCGAACCGCAATGGCTGGAGGCCATCGCCGGCCCGCTCTGCACCTATTCCTGGAGCAACCCCCACTGGCAGAAGCGCAGCGGCCGGGTCATGGCCGAGGAGCGGGTGTCGCTGTTCGGCCTGCCGATCCTGGCCGGCCGCCGGGTCGATTTTGGCCGCCGCAGCCCGAAGAACCAGGCCGAGGCCCAGGCGATCTTCATCGAGGCCGCCCTGCTGACCGGCGAGATCATCGGCAACTACCCCTTTCTCCATCACAACCTGGAGATGATACAGGACTGGCGCGACGCCGAGGACCGCCTGCGCCGCCGCGACCTTCTCTGCGACGAGACGACGCTGCGGCAGTTCTACGCGGCGCGACTGCCGGCCGATGTCTTCGACCGCAGTTCGCTGAACCGGCTGCTGCAAGCGCGCCGCGATCAGGGCTTTCTGATGATGACGGAGGAGGACATCGTCCGCCGCCGCCCGGAGGACCGGGAACTCGCCGATTTCCCGCCGACCCTGACGGTCGGCTCGTACACGCTGCCGCTGGCCTACCATTTCGAACCCGGGGCCGACTGCGACGGCATGACAATCTCCGTGCCGGTCGATCTCGCCGCCGGCATCCCCCTCCAGACCTTCGACTGGCTGGTGCCGGGACTGCTGAAGGAGAAGACCGCCTTCCTCCTCAAGGGCCTGCCGAAAAACCTGCGCAAACGCCTGGTGCCGCTCAACACCGCCATCGACGCGATCCTCGACGACCTTTCCCGGCGGCAGGGGCCCTATCTCCCGGCCCTCGAATCCTCGATCCTCAAGCTTTTCCGCTTCACCGTCCGCCGCTCGGACTGGCCGTCACCGCTGCCCATCCATCTTCAGCCCCGGTTCTCGATCGTCGACGCGAGCGGCCGCGAGATCGCCGCCGGCCGCGATTTCGCGGCCCTGCTCGCCGCCCCTCCCGCCGATGCCGGCAGCCGTTCCGCTCCCCCCGCCCTGGCGCCGGCCGCTCGGGAGCTCATGGACCGCTGGCAGCAGAAGACATGCACGGTCTGGGATTTTGACGGCCTCCCGGAATCGCTGACCCTGCAGACCCCGGGGCATATGGTTGCCGGCCACCTCTACCCCGCCCTCGTGCCCGCCGGCAACGCTGCGGTCACCATCACCTTCGAGGCCAATGCGGCGCAGGTCAGGCAGCTCAACGACACGGGCATCCTCCTTCTCTACCGCCTGCAGTTCGCCGATCACTACCGGTCGTTGAAGAGCGCCTGCACGTCGACCCTGTCAGGACCTTCGGCCCTGTGGCTGCTCGCGAGCTACACGACTCGCAAGGAGGCGGTCGACGGCCTGCTGACCTTCATCCTCCGACAGATCTTCGGCCCCCTGAACGGCACGATCCCGAACCGGGAACAGTTCGCCGCGGTCATCGCCCGGGTCAGGCAGGAGGGGCTGTACGCCCGCGGCCAGGAGCTGTGCGACCGGATCATGGCCCTGTTGCGGCGGCGACGGGAGGTCCAGGAACAGCTGCAGCGTCTGATCGCCCTCGACAAGGGCCGGGCGATCTTCACCCCGGAGAAGCGGAATGAGTTGGAGGGGATGCTGGCCTCGATCCTGCCCGCCGATTTTCTCCGCACCATGGAGGTCCGGCAGCTCGATGACTGCGACCGCTACCTGCGAAGCCTGACGGTCCGGCTTCAACGGCTGCATGCCAACCCGGCCAAGGACGAGGCCAAGGCGGCGCAGATCCGGCCACACCTCCATAACCTGGCCGAACTGGCCCAACGGCTGCCGGACCCGCTGCCGGACGAACTGCGGCCGTTGGTCGCGACCTATCGGACGATGCTGCAGGAATTCAGGATCTCGCTGTTTTCCCCCGAGATCAAGACGAAGACCGTGGTGTCGGCGAAAAAACTGCAGCAGCAGTGGCAGGCCATCCGCCAGCTGTGCTGAACGGCGGCCGCGGCGCCCCGCCTCCGCTCAGCGGCACCGTTGCTGGAGGCCGGGCCGGGATTGGCCCGACTCCCCGGCGAACACCGCCTCGCGGAAAAAGGCGATGATGTTCTTCCGCCTCCCGACCATCTTCTGCTGCTCCGGGATCAGGTCGGACTGGCGGATCTTCATGATCGTCATCTTGTACTCGATATGGCTGGCGAGGCGGTTGTCGAGGTACCAGGCATACATCAGGCCCATGAACAGACCGGGGGGAGTGAAGCCCTCGCGGCCGTTGATGAGGCGGGTGAAATGGCAGGGGTCGGCGGTGGCCTCCATCCGGGCCAGGGCCAGGTAGCGGCGCAGGTCTTCGGGGCTGAACAGGCAGGTGCGCTCACCCTCCGGCCGCAGGCGGAGATGGTAAACCTTGCCCAGCCGCAAGCCGTCGCTGACCACATCCTCGACCCGTTTCTCGGCGGCGTAATCGCCGAGGAGCGATTCGCCGAGGGCGATCAGGAAGGCGACCTCCAAACGCCTGGGATCGGCGAACTGGTCACGGCGGATCATGATCGTCCGGCTGGGCGGGTCGAAAAACGAATAGACATTGTCCCAGCGCTGATCCCGACGCCATTCCTCTTCATGAACACAGCGGACCGCGGCGAAGAAGCGGAGATGCTGCAGGGGGATGTCACAGTGCCGCCAGATGATGTCGCCGATCGCGGCCCTGATCTTCAGCGGGTCGAGCTCGCAATCGCAGATCCCGTAACGCTGAACTTCAATCTTCTCGAGTATGTCGTTGATCATGCGATATTTTACGCATGGGACAAGCGGCTCGCGGCCATAGCTGAAATTCTCGGCCTGGTCTTCTTCCCTCGGCCTGGGGTTGCCGTTTTCCCTCTCCCCGACAAAGGTCCGCGCCAGATGCACGGTCTTGATCGCCTGGGCCAGGATGGCCGGATCGTGCTGGATGACGCCATGCTCGATCAGGGCCTCCTTCGAGAACAGGCCGCACTCCAGCGGCACGAATCCCTGCTCCTTGACGACCCGGCGGTCGAGATAGATCGGGACCTTGCCCTCGACCGCATAGCGCTGCAGCACCGAGGCCGGGACATCGCGCAGCGACAGGCACAGGACCTCGTGGAACAGACCGGCGATGCCGCCGGGGATGTTGCGCTCATAGGCCCGGATCATATCCGAGACGTGGAACTTCCGCTCGGGATCGGCAATGCTGAAATCGGTCTCGCCGGCCTGGACCCAGAGGTTCGACACCAGGACCTTCAACGCCCGGCGGTTGTCGCGGACGCAGTCGGCCAGGCCGGGGACGCTGAAGATCGGGATGATCGAACTGTAGAGGCTGCCGGGGGCCAGGACCACAATATCGGCCTCAGAAATCGCATCAAGTATTTCGTTATAGGTCCTTGGTTCACCGTGAAAATCGACAAACACCCGGTCGACCGGCACGCCCCTTCTGGCGAGGCTCGATTTATTCTCGCCCCGGATCTCAACCCCGTTGGTATAGATCAGCCGGAGCTGGGCCGGCGTCGAGGTGCAGGGCAGAACCGCCTGGTCGGCGGCCCCGAGATGCGATGACAGAGACTGCAGTCCGGCAAGCAGGGCCTGATGCAGCAGGTCCGGGCGGGCGCTCAGCTGAACGTTGTCGAAAGACGGATCGATCTGTCGATAGACCGCCGCGGCGAGCAGCAGGTTGCCGAGACAGTGGGGCCGCTCGAGGACCCGATTGAAACGGCGGTCCACGAACAGATGATTGACCAGTTCCTGGACAAAAAAACCGAGCGGCGGCGGCAGGCGCGACAAGGCGTCTCCGCATCCGCCCAGCAGTTCGACGGCATCGGCGGGACGGGCGGCGAAACGGTAATTGAAGATCGCGGCCAGGGCCATGGCGGTCGCACAGGCGGCTTGCCCGGACAGCGCATACAGCCGTTGCAGCCGTTCGAGCTGGATCGACGAGAGGAGGACATGGCGGAGGTCGCCGAGGGCGACCAGGGGCAGATCCTTCATCAGCTCGCCGGTCGAACCGCCGTCATCGGTAACGCAGACGACCGAGCGGGTCAACGGAAAAATCTCTTTCAGGCCGCTGAACGGTCGCCGCGTCCAGGTATCGCGGCGGCTGTCGCCGCCGATGAGATTCGACAGGCCGGTGCCGCCGCCGAAGACGACGACCTTCGTCTCGTCGACCGAATGCTCGACGAGTGATTTCCGCAGCTGACTGAACAGGGCCGCGGTCTGCTGGTCGCAGCCCGGCGGCTGGCCGTTGAGAACGAGGTCGACCAGCTTTTCACGCAGGTCCTCATGGGGCAGCAGCTCGAGGGGGGAGATCCGCCGCATCGAGAGATCGGTCAGGTTCCGGTCCAGGTCCCCGCCCTCGCCTGCCGCTGTGGTTCTGTGCATTGCCATCGTCGCCCGTCAGTCCGGAAGCCGGGCCTTCAGCCGTTACCGCCGGCCAGGTAGGCCTCGACCCGGCGCAGATCGTCGGGGGTATCGACCTCGATCGAATCATGCTCCGTCAGCACGACCCTGATCCGGTAGCCGTATTCGAGGGCGCGCAGCTGTTCGAGCTTCTCGAAGCGCTCCCACTCGCCTTCCGGCAGGGCGACGAAGGTCAGCAGGAAGCCCTTGCGGTAGGCGTAGAAGCCGAGGTGCTTGTAGTAGGTCGGGGTGATGCCCTCCTCAGGGTTGCGCTGGAAAGGGATCGGCGACCGGGAAAAATAAAGGGCGTTGCGATTGCGGTCGAACACCGTCTTGACGTGATTGGGGTCGTTGATCTCCTCCGGCCGGACGATCTTGTAGATCAGGGTCGACATCGGCAGCGACGGGTCGTCGAGCAGCGGCCGGGCCACCTGTTCCACGACCTCCGCCGCGAACAGCGGCTGATCGCCCTGGATGTTGACGACGACATCGTGCTCGGAGATCCCCAGCAGTTCCGCCGCCTCCGCCAGGCGGTCCGATCCCGAGACATGGTCGTTGCGGGTCAGCACATATTCGCCGCCGAAGGATTGAACGCAGTCGCCGATTCGTTTATCATCAGTGGCGACGATGACCCGGGACAGCAGCGCGACCCGCTGCGCCCGCTCGACGACGTGCTGGATCATCGGTTTGCCGGCGATGGGGGCCAGCGGCTTGCCTCGGAACCGGTTCGATTCATAACGCGCCGGAATAATGGCGATGACTTCGGTTTTCTGATTGTCCATACCCCAGATCCATTGATAGAAATTGACGCAGCCCGGCATCCTCCCGGTCCATACCCCCGATAGCTGCAGGCGCCCATGGCACACGCACCGACCCTTCCGCTCTCATGTACCGCAAGCTCCCCCGCTTTGCACCAAAAAGCCGAGATCCTGGCCAAAAAGCTGGGTCTCCCCTGCACCCCGGGACCGGCGGCAGCGCCGCAGCTGGTCTACACCGAACGGGGACTGGAACTGCGGCTGCGGCTGGGCGGCCCCGATACGGTCGGGGCCAGCGTCCTCCATATCGATTTCAGCGGCGGCCGCTCCGGCTACCGCCACGCCCGCAACTGCACGATCAAGCAGCCGTTGGCCCGGGCGATCGGCATCAGGCCGGGGGTGCGGCCGACCGTGTTCGACGCTACCGCCGGGATGGGCGCCGACGCCTTCGTCCTCGCCTGCCTCGGCTGCCGCGTCACCATGAACGAGCGATCGCCGGTGGTCGGCGCCCTGCTGGCCGACGCCATCGAACGGGCGATGCAGGCCCCGGAGATCGCGGCGATCTTTTGCGACCGGATCGACCTGATCGTCGGCGACGCCCGCTCGACACTGCAGACGCTGAGCGATCCGCCCGAGACGATCTATCTCGACCCGATGTACCCCCACGGCCCCAACTCCGCCCTCAACAGCAAGGAGATGCGGATGATCCGGGCCATCGTCGGCGATGACGTCGACGGCCCGGAACTGCTGGCCCAGGCCCTGCTGACGGCAGCGCAGCGGGTCGTCGTCAAACGCCCCAAGGGGGCGCCGCTGCTTCATCAGCGGCCGCCCAGCCACCAGGTGCTGATGAAGAACAGCCGCTTCGACGTCTACCTCCGCCGTCACTTGTGATATTTTTCCCCGGCCTTGATGGTGTAGGCGCGGTACAGCTGCTCGAGCAGGAGCAGCCGCACCATGTCGTGGGTGAAGGTCATCGGCGACAGCGACAGCCGCAGATCGGCCCGCCCCAGGACTTCGCCCGAGTGGCCGCAGGGGCCGCCGATCAGGTAGCAGACCTGCCTGATCCCCCGCTGTTCCCAGCCGCTGATGAGGGCGGCAAATTGCTCCGAGGTGTACTGGCCGCCGCCGGCATCGAGGGCGACGACGAAGGCGCCGGGAGGGACGGTCTTCAGCAGCAGCCGGCCTTCGCTCTCCATCAGGTCTTCCGCCCGGCCCCGGGTTTTGCCCGGGTCCTTCAACACCCGCACCGACAGGGTGGTGTAGTGACGCAGCCGCCGGCAGTAGTCGTCGATCCCCGCCCCCAGCGCGGCGTCCTTGGTCCTGCCGAGCAGCGGCAACTCATGAATCATGCGGTCTTCTCCGGACGATGTGATCGGCGTCGACGCCGGCCGCCGGCTGTCGCCAGGCCGGCGGATACCGGCATATATCCGCGGCCATAGCGGGAAATATCACTTTGGAATTGCACCCGAGTGGTGTATTACTAGTCGCGAATTTGCGCGCCCGCTCCCGGCCCCCGGCGGCCGACCAATTTTAGCATCAAAGTCCCACATGACAAACAAGGAAATTCTGCTCAGGATCTATGCGGTCATCCGCCCCTACCAGTCACGGCTCTTCATCGCCATGGCCGGGATGATCTTCGTCGCCGCCCTGACCGGGGCCCAGGCCTACCTGGTGAAGGATCTGCTCGACAAGATCTTCATGGAAAAGAACGTCTTCTTCCTCAACGTCCTGCCGCTGGTCATCGTCCTGATCTTCTTCCTCAAAAGCGTCTGCTACTATCTCTACTACTTTCTCCTCGAGAAGGTCGGCCAGTCGGTGATCCGCGACCTGCGGGTCCAGGTCTTCGAGCACATCCACAGCCAGCCGCTGTCGTTCTTCCACCACATGCCGACCGGGACCCTGATCTCGCGCATCATCTCCGACATCACCCTGATGCAGCAGGCGGTCTCCAACGCCCTGGTCGGCACCCTGCGCGACTTCTTCCAGGTCATCATCCTCCTCGGGGTCGTCTTCTACATGAACTGGAAGCTGGCGATGTTCTCCTTCATCATCCTGCCGATCGCCGCCTACCCGATCGTCAAGTTCGGCCGGATCTTCCGCAGGCTGAGCACCAGGACCCAGGAGGAGACCGCCCACGTCACCAACATCCTCTACGAGACCATCACCGGCAACCGCATCGTCAAGGCCTTCGGCCGCGAACAGTACGAGGGCCGGCGTTTCCGCGACCAGATCGGCACCCTCTTCGCGGTCATCATCCAGGACGCCCGCTTCCGCAGCATGCAGCACCCGCTGATGGAGTTCATCGGCGGCGTCGCCATCGCCATGATCATCTGGTTCGGCGGCAACGAGGTCATCCACGGCGACGCCACCCCCGGCACCTTCTTCGCCTTTCTCACCGCCCTGATCTCCGCCTACGAGCCGGTCAAGGGGGTGAGCCGGATCAACTCCACGATCCAGCAGGGGATGGCGGCCGCCACCCGGGTCTTCACCCTGCTCGACATAGTCCCGGAAATCGCCGACCGGGCCGGGGCGACGGTCCTGCCGCCGTTCCGCAAGACCATCGAGTTCCGGGACGTCACTTTCAGCTACGACGACGAGCAGCCGGTCCTCACCGATATCAACCTGGCCGTTCCGGCCGGCCAGGCCCTGGCCATCGTCGGCCCGAGCGGCGGCGGCAAGACGACCCTGACCAACCTGATCCCCCGCTTCCTCGACCTGAAACACGGGGCGATCCTGATCGACGGCGTCGACATCCGCGATGTCACCCTGCAGTCGCTGCGGGGCCAGATCGCGATGGTGACCCAGCAGACGATCCTCTTCAACGACACCGTCCGCAACAATATCGCCTACGGCGATCTTCACTGCAGCGAGGAGGAGCTGATCCAGGCGGCGACGGCGGCCCATGCCCTCGATTTCATCACCAGCCTGCCGCAGGGCTTCGACACGATCATCGGCGAAGGCGGGGCCCGCCTCTCCGGCGGCGAGCGCCAGCGGGTGTCGATTGCCCGGGCCATCCTCAAAAACGCCCCGATCCTGATCCTCGACGAGGCAACCTCGGCCCTCGACACCGAATCGGAGCGGGAGGTGCAGAAGGCCCTCGAGAACCTGATGAAGGACAGAACCACCTTCGTCATCGCCCATCGCCTGTCGACGATCATCAACGCCGACCGGATCATCGTCATCAAGGACGGGGCGATCGTCGAGGAGGGCACCCATGACGAGTTGCTGGCCCTCGGCCGCGAATACGAGCAGCTCTACAACATGCAGTACCGCTAGCACAGCGAAGGAACGCCTGGAGATGACCACCAATCGGAGACAGGCCGCATGCCTCAGGTGGGGCGGATTCGCCGTCATCGCCACCTGCTTCTGCATCCCGCTCTCGACCTCACTGATGGAACTCGGTTCGGCCCTGGTCATCCTGTTCTGGCTCGGCTCGGGCCGGGCGACGATCCTTGGCCGGCTGCTGCGCCGGCAACCGGCGGCGGCGCTCGCCGCCCTGCTCTTCCTCTATTTCCTCGTCGCCGTCAGCTACTCCCCGGCCGATTGGGGCGCGGCCGTCGCGATCCTGATGAAATACCGCGAACTGCTGCTGCTGCCGCTGGTGCTGTCGCTCGCCCTCGGCGATCAGGCGCTGATCCGGCGGGCGGAGAACGGCTTCGTCGCCGGGGCAATGGTCCTGATGCTGATCTCCTACGCGATGGGCCTTGGCCTCATCCCGTCTGCCAAGTACGGCAACTCACTGCTGTTTCACATCACACACAGCTTCTTCATGGCCCTGCTGGCCTACTGGACCCTGCAACGGGCGATCGACCGGCCCCGGCACCGCCTCCCCTGGGCGTCCGCCTTTCTTCTCGCCACCGCCAACCTCATCTTCATCACCCCGGGGCGGACCGGGATGTTCACCTTTGCGGTGCTGCTGGGATTCGCGGCGCTGCAACGCCTCAACCTGAAAAAGCGGCTCGCCGGCTGCCTGGTCCTGATCCTGCTGATCCCGGCCGGATTCATGCTCTCGACCAACGTCTCGTCGCGGGTGCAGCAGGCGCTGCAGGACATCATCCATTACGAGCCGGGGACCTCCCGATCGTCGCTGGGAATGCGGCTGGACTGGTGGGGCAACAGCATCGAGCTGATCAAGGAACGGCCGCTGTTCGGCCACGGCACCGGCGCCTTCGCCGTCCGGCAGCAGGAGCTGATCGCCGGCGGCGCCACGATGCCGAGCGACAACCCCCACAACGAGTACCTGTTCATCGGCGTCCAGCTCGGGCTGACCGGGCTGGCCCTGTTCCTCGCCCTGCTCGCCAGTCAGTGGGTCGCCGCTGCCGGCCTGGAGCGCCACCGCCGCTTCCTCCTGCAGGGCATCGTCCTGACGATGGCGACCGGCTGCCTGATGAACTCCTTTCTCTTCGATTCCCACCAGGGCCATTTCTACGCCTTCCTTTCGGCCCTGCTGCTGGCCGCCCCGCCAGAGCGCCCGACGACGTCAGTACCGGCTGACTGACAGGATATGGCGGTAGTAGCCGCAGTAGAGTTCAACGATCCGCGCCAGGGAGAAATCGTCGCGCCGCTCGGCGGCCACCGCCGCGAAGATCTGCCGGTAGCGCTCGTAATCGCCATGGACCGCGGCGATTTTGGCCGCCAGCCGGTCGTGATCGACCTGCAACAGCGCCGGCAGGACCTCCGGCACCGCCCCGACCGGGGTGGCGATCAACAGGTCGGCATGGAACAGCGCTTCGATCATTACCTTCGGCCCGCCCTCCTGGTGCGAGGAGACCACCACGAGGTGGGCCCGCTGCATCCAACAGGGAATGTCGTCATGGAAACCCTCGAGGCTGACCTTGCCGGCCAGGCCCCGGGCCTCGATCCGCTGCTCCAGCCGCCGGCGCTCCGGGCCCTCGCCGACGATCCGCAGCCGGAAATCGAAGGGGAGGCAGGCCACCTGATCGATCAGGACGTCGAAGCCCTTGATCCGGTCGAGGCGGCCGACCGCGAGGATGGTGAAGACCGGCTCCTTCGCCACCGGGCCGCAGGGCGCGACGGTGACCCCGTTGGGGATGACCCGGACCTCCGCCCCCCGCCTCGGCAGGACCGAGGCCGCGGCCTTCGCCGATACCGCGCTGACCCAACGCAGACCGTTGAAGATCCGGCCCTTGCGGTCATTGTGCTTGGTGCCGAGGTGGCAATAGCGCAGCAGGCGGTTGACCCGGGCGACCAGGGTCGTCGCCTTGGCCGCATGGGTGTGGACAATGTCGGGGGCGATGGCCTTCAGCCGCGAATACAGCTCGATGTGGAGAAAGGGGTTGTTGCTCGTCGGGTGCGAACGCAGCACGACCTGGCGCACGAGAGGGGAAAACCGGTCCTGGATGACGGCATCACGCAGCAGCAGGACGACCACCTCGTGCCGCTGGGCCAGGGCGTTGGAAAGCTCGATCAGCACCTGCTCGGCCCCGCCGTAGCCTCCCGAGGCCATGAACTGGACGATCCGCAGCCTCTGCCGGTCGCCGGTCCCGCCCGATCCAGCCCTCATTCCGGGGTCCTGCCGCCGCCTCATCCCTGCCAGGCCGGCAGCGCCACGACCACCGTCGTTCCCTGGCCGGGGGTGCTGCTGATCTCGATCCGGCCGCCGTGCTCCTCGATGATCTTGACCGACATCGCCAGGCCGAGACCGGTGCCGCCGCTCTTCGTCGTCACATAGGGATCGAAGATCTTCGGCAGCAGGTCGGCCTCGATGCCGCAACCGCTGTCCTGTATCCGGCACAGCAGCTGGGCCGGTTCCCGAACGGTGGCGACCTGCAGGCTGCCGCCGCTCTTCATCGCCTGGATGGCGTTGAGCAGCAGATTGAGAAAGACCTGGCTGAGCTTGTCCTGATCGGCATGGACCAGATCCGGCGGCTGACAGTACTTCGTCTCGATCTGTATCCCGGCCGCATCGGCGTCGACCCGAAGCAGCGTCAGCGCCTTGTCCACAATCTCGTTGAGCGAGACCCTGGCCTTCTCCAGGCGATCGGGCCGGGCGTAATCGAGCAGCTCGCTGATGCTGCGATTGAGCCTCTCGACCTCACGCACGAGGATATCGGCGGCCTCGCCGTCGGCGGAGTTGGCGGTGAATTTCGATTTCAGCAGCAGCGCCAGGCCCTTGATCGAGCTCAGCGGATTCCGCAGTTCATGGGCGACGCCGGCAGCCATCTCGCCGAGCGCCGCCAGCCGCTCGTTGCGCTTCAGTTCCTCCTCGAGCTGCTTGACCTCGCTGACATCCTGCATCAGCAGCATCGTCCCGACGTGGCGCTGCTCGCCGTCGATGACCGCCAGGGCGGCGAGGAGCAGCGCCCGGGACCGCCCCTCCCCTCTCTCCAGCAGCAGGTCGCGGCGCTGCGGCCGGTCCGGTCCAGCCTCCGATTGACTTATCAGGAGCGCCAGCGGCGGCGGCAGGACATCGCCGGGCCGTTTGCCGACCAGCTGTTTCTCGGTCTTTTCGATGAGCTCCTCCGCCGTCCGGTTGCAGAGCTGGATCTTGCCCTCGGTATCGGTGGCGACAAGACCGATCGGCAGCGACGAGACCAGGAGATCGTTGAAGGCGCGCATCCGCCGGAGACTGAGCTGGCTTCCCTTGTACCCCTGCAGGGTGAACAGCGACAACCCGCCGCCGGCGCCGACCAGCAGCAGGACGACGGAGAGGATGACGATCTGCAGCAGCTGCCGCTTGACGGCGGCGTTGTACTGGTCGATCTCCAGTTCGACCAGCAGGACGTAGCCCGCCGCCTGCACCTGCTCCGCCATCTGCTGCCACTGCCTGAACCCCTGCTGCATCTGCAGCATGTGCTCCCGCATCCCGCCGTTGCCGCGCCCCATCCGCATCATCGGCGGATGGCCGTCGCCGGCCGGCCCGCGCGGCCCGAGCGGGGCATAGTAGGCGGCAATCTGAAACACCTCGCTGTCCCCTCTGGCCTCGCGACCGATCCGGTAGATGGCGTTGCCGGCCTCCTGCTGCGGCAGCGTCTTGAAGAACGCCTCGGTCTCCTGCTCGATCCTGCCGCCGATCTTTTCCCGGTTCGAACTGACCAGGACCTCGCCGTCCCTGCCGACCAGCATCGCCAGATGGATGTCCGGCTGTTCGGTGGCATGGTCGAGAGTCTGCTGCACCTGCTCCAGCCACTGCAGCTCCCAGCCGGCCGGGCTTTCGACAGCGGTGCGGAAACGGGTGCGCGGACCGGCGTTGATGAAACGGATGATGGTGATACCCTTCTGCATCAGGACCTCCATCATCAGCTGTTTTTCGCGATGGTAATTGTTGACGGCAAAGACGGCGATGATGACGGCGAGGAGGGAGCAGGCCGCAGCCAGAATCCACGGCGACACGTTGACCAGTCGGAACTTCATCGCAATCGGCCTACTCCTGGTAATTGAGGATCTTGTGGAGGATGACCTTGGTGATCATGTAGGTCGGGACGATCCCCTCCTCCCCCATCGGTCCGGAGGCCAGCGTCTGGCCGCTCTGCAGCGGATTGTCGGAGGCGTAGTAGGCATACCGGGTCTTCATGTCCATCGGGATATGGCCCTGGATGATCGCGGCACTGATCGCCCGCTGGTAGTGGCCGCCCTCCATCTCCAACCCGACCGCCTTCCAGCTCGACGAATGGAAGCGTTCGAGGACGTCGCGGTTCTGCAGCGAGGTGCCGAGGACGGTCACCATCGGCCCGCAGTAGACATTGACGCCGGGATCGAAATCACCGACAGACAGATCGTTGTTGACGATGTAGTTGTGCGGCGTGCCCTCCATCACATGGGCCGTCGCCAGCATGATGTCGCCCTTCTTGCCTGGGAGTATCCCGGCCTTGCCCATGACCGAGATCGATTCGATGCTGAAGGAAATGACCTTGTCCTGGATCTGGCACGGGCACAGCAGTTCGTCCATCAGCTCGAAGGCCTGGGTGCCGAAGGCGTAGTCCATCACCACCAGCACCGGCTGCTGCGCCTTGATCAGCTCGAGGTTGAAGTGCAGGGAGGGGTGGAGGGTGGCGGTATCGATTCTGATCGTGTCGATGATGTTGACGTCGATATTCGAGCCCGAGGAATCCTTGTGGAAGGTATAGCCGAATTTCTCGGCGTATTCGCTGATCTTGCGGCCCTGGCTGCGCAGCTGCCCGACCATCGCGTACAGGTCGTCGGGAACGGGTTCGCCGTTTGCCAGCAGCATGCCTGAGCCGTAGATGATGTTGCGGACGGAATGCATGTTGGCGCTGATAACGTGCAACGGCCGGTCCTGGAAGCCCAGATCGTACAGCTTCTCCTTGATCGAACTGGCCCACAGCGAGGCGTACTTGTGATGGCCGATCATCTCCTGCAGGGACGGGGTGAAGTAGATCGTCAGTTCTTCCCTGGCCAGGGTCTGCTCCTCGATCATCCGCTTGCCGAGGGCGTGGACGATGTTGAACAGGCCGCTGTTGGAATTGTGCAAGCGCCGGTTTCCATCAAGATAGTCGTAGGTGTTGCGGGTCTCCTTGTACGTCCGACCGAGGATGATGGACAGGTTCCACAGGGCCTGGTCGAGTTCGTCATCCTTGATCTCCGCTTCGCGGTCGATGGTCCGTTCGAGCTCGATCCACTCGGTACTGGTGCCGTCGACCCGGTTGCTGATCTGCTGAAAAATCTTCTGCGACTCGATCGTGAGAAAGGTGATATGGGTCAGGATATCATAGATCTCGCTCTGCCCATGGGTGATGACGAAGCACATCTCCTTTTCCGAAACGGCATACGAAACCCGGCGCCGTTTCAGGGGAATGATCTCCTCGAACGAGGTGTCCTGGAAATCCTCCTGGGCGGTGAGGATGATCCGGTTGCATTTCTCTATCCCCCGGGGCATCCGGTCGATGACATACTCCAGCCCTTTGAGCTCGACGATCCGCGGGTCGGCCATCGAGCCGTAGATCTCGGGGCTGAACATCTTCAGGGACTCGGCCAGTTTCTCGCCGGTTTTGCCCGACGGCTTGTAGGCGCCCTGCAGGGTGAGGGCGTCGGCTAGAATTTTAAAGGTGCGAATGGCGTTTCTCGCCTTCTGCGATTTCGATAATTCCTGCATGGTCGTTTCTGCTGACTGGTCATGAAGAATGAAGGGCAGTTGCCGCCATGGTCCGGCACCATAACCACGTGTTCAGAGGATATGGCGGGCTACGGGGCAATAGCGGTGATGTTTGCGGCTGTATTGTACCAGTTCACTGGAATTTTACTCAAAATATTTTTTCGAGGGGAACACCGGATCGCGGCGGCAGGGAGAGCATTGGCGAACAAGGCTGGCGAGCGTGCCGCGAGGACGGCGACCGGGCAGAGAAGGTCATGCGTCCCCGGACCGCACCCGCACGTCGTGGATGGCGATGATGGATGAAAGGGGAATAGCAGGGGCCTGATGGGCGCAGTCCCGCAACTGCGGTTACCCGCCGACAGCGCGACCGATCCGGCGAATCCTGGAGCCCGGGGCTATTTCAGGGTTTCAACGGAACAGCCCAACCCCTTGCGGGACAGGATTTCGACGATTTCCGCCGATGTCAGGCGGGAATCCCTGTTTTTCGCCACATAGACCAGACAGTCCCTGCAGATATTGAAAGCGCAGGGGTCATGGGAACCGATGATGTCCCAGCACTCCGCCGCCGGGGTTTCCTTTGCAGGGCACCGGACATCCGGGTCGCACTGCATGATCTGCCAGCATCGCCACTCTGCAATAAGCGTCATTGTCGCCCTTTACAGTTATCCCCTGTGAACGGGGAACCATTGAAAAACTTTGTTGCGGGACTGTCATCGGATCCTCAACCTTTTTGCCGTACATCAAGAAAAGCCGCCATTGCCCGTAGCAGCTCTTCCCGCCCCTGACCGGTCTTGGATGAAAACAGTACCCTGCTCCCAGCCTGAATATCATGTCCGCCGTCGAGCAACCGGGCGTTGAGAACGCGTTCGTTGCCGGACAGCTTGTCCGTTTTGGTATATACCGGCAGATACGGTATCCCCTTGAGCTTCAGCCAGGAGAGCAGCTGGGTGTCCTGGGTCTTGGGGGCGTGCCGGATATCAATGATCACCACGACACATCGCAACGTTTCCCGGGTCTCGAGGTAGGAGGTCACGAGCTCCTGCCATCCTTCCTGCAGCGTTTTGGAGACCCGGGCAAAGCCATAACCGGGTAGATCGACGAAGTAGAGGCCGTCGCCGACCTGAAAATAATTCAAGCCCTGCGTCTTGCCGGGGCGGCCACTGACCTTGACCAGCGCCTTTCTTCCAATCAGGCAGTTGATAAGGCTTGACTTTCCCACATTCGAACGCCCGGCGAAGGCGATCTCCGGCAGACCCGTATCGGGAAGCTGCTTCAGAGAGTGAGCGCTTAGAATAAACTGTACCTCGGAAAAATTCATCGCCTTTTTCAGCCGGAGCAGAAGGGAGCGGCCGTCAGGGGCATCAGCAGCCGCAGAAAGTGAGGAAATTCAGACCGGAACATGGCCCGGTCCGGTTCAGATGACCTTGTTGAGCGAGTACTCGATGATCCCTTCCGCCCCGCTCTTGCGCAGTTTCGGGATCAGGTCGCGGACGACGTCCTCGGAGATGACGGTCTCCACCGAATACCACTCCTGATTGTACAGCCCGGCGATCGTCGGGGCATTGAGGCTCGGCAGCAGATTGACGACGTCGTCGAGATCGGCCTTGGCGACATTCATCTTCAGTCCGACGATGCGATCGGCCCGCAGGGCGCCCTGGAGCATCATGGCGATGTTTTCGATCTTCTCCCGCTTCCACGGATCATTCCACGACTCCCGATTGGCGATGAACTGGGTGTTCGAGGTCATCAGCTCATGGATGATGCGCAGCCCGTGGGCCCGGATCGTGCTCTCGGTCTCGGTGACCTCGACGATCGCATCGACGAGGCCGGAGACGACCTTGGCCTCCGTCGCCCCCCAGGAAAACTCGATCTCGACGTTGATCTTCTGCTCTTCGAAAAAGCGGCGGGTCACATTCACCAGTTCCGTCGAGATCTTCTTGCCCTCGAGATCCTTGATCGTCCTGATTTCGGAGTTGCCGGCGACGGCGATGATCCAGCGGGTCGGCCGACGGCTGACCTTGGAATAGACCAGGTCGCAGACGAGGACGGTGTCGGACATGTTTTCCATCGTCCAGTCCTTGCCGGTAATCCCGGCGTCGAGCATGCCGCTCTCGACGTAGCGCGACATCTCCTGCGGCCGGCAGATGGAACAGGCCAGTTCGGGGTCGTCGATCTCGGGGAAATAGTTGCGGGCGGCCGGCTTGATCAACCATCCCGCCTTCTCGAACAGGCTGATGGTCGCATTTTCGAGGCTGCCCTTCGGCAGTCCGAGCTTCAGTTGATTCATCGTGTAATCTCCATCAAATTTCTCCGCCGCGGGATGCCGGCAGTATTTTTCCTTTACTTCGCTTTGCCGTAGACCAGGGCCGGATCGAAGATCTTTTCCCCCTCGACCTGCAGGGTGTCGCCGACCAGCCGCCGGTAGAAGCAGCTCTTGTGGCCGGTGTGGCATGCCGCCCCCCCAAGCTGCTCGACCTGGAAGATGACGGTATCGTCGTCGCAATCGACCAGGATTTGGCGGATGAGCTGGACGTGGCCGGACGATTCCCCCTTGAGCCACAGCGCTTTCCTCGACCGACTCCAGTAATGGGCCTTCCCGGTCTGCAGTGTCTTTTCCCACGACAACCTGTTGATATAGGCCAGCATCAGAACCTGGCCGGTTGCATACTCCTGGACGATCGCCGGAATGAGACCATCCGCTGATTTTTCAAAGTTGAGCTGTACCATGTCCTCCGGCCTGCAGAATTGGTCAAACGGTAGCGACAGAGGGAACCGGCAGGTCCGGAGGAACTGTCACCGGCCTGCATTCCGCCCCTTTGCCTGTTCATCAATCAAAAAAGTCCATATACTATGCCCGCAATCCCGGTTTGTCAAGAAATGGTGCCTTCCACCCGCGGGATTGCCCCATAAGCCTTGCCAATTCGCGCTGAATCAAGGTACAATTGCCGTCTTTTGCAGACAATCGAAAGGCATCCTCCTGCCGGCGGCAGCGCCCAGGATAAAATTTCTCCGACCTTCACCCAACAAGGAGCCACACACCGCATGATCCAGCCGAATGATACAGTCACTCTCTCCTTTACCGGCAAACTCGACAACGGCGAGGCCTTTATAATTGTCAGCCCGGACGAACCGCTCACGGTGACGCTCGGCAACCTCGAGTTGCCGCCGAGCGTTGAACAGGCCCTTCTCGGCATGGACGTCGGTGAAACCAAAAAGATCAGGATCGCACCCGATGAAGGCTTCGGCCCGCGGCAGAAGGAGCTGGTCCAGATCATCACCAACCAGGAGATGATCGACAAGCTCAAGCCGCAGCCAGGGATGATTCTCTCCCTGAAAACGGAGAAGGACGGCCAGGAAATCATGGTGCCGGCGACCGTCGTCAGGGCGACCGACTCCGAGTTGGAGGTGGACTACAATCATCCTCTGGCCGGCCACCATCTCACCTACACCGTCACCATCATCGGCATACAGCGATAATCACGACCGCAGACCGATATCGGCGAGGGTCAACCGGGTGCGGTCGACCCGGTCAGAGTCTGCACTGGTACTGGGCCCCGAGGACCAGGCCGAGATCGAAGGCCCGCTGGTTCATGGCAAGGAAGTCGGGCGGGATGCGCTCCTTGAGGATCGCGAGCACCGACTCCGGACGCACGATATCGGTGATCCCGATCAAGGCCCCCAGCATGGTGATGTTGTAGACGATGGGTTTGCCGATCCGTTCCATGACCGTGTCGTACAGCGGCAGCCCGATATGTTTGGCGTCGGTCTTCTTGGCCGTCGTCACCGAGCGGGAATCGGTCAGCAGCAGGCCGCCCGGACGGATGACGGCGGCGTACTGGTTGTACGCCTCCTGGGTGAGGCAGACGAGGATATTGGGACTGGTGACCCCGGGGAAGTTAATCTCCTCCTCGGAGATGATGATATCGGTCCGGGTGGCCCCGCCGCGGGCGGCGGCGCCGTAGCTCTGGGACTGGGTGGCGTTCAGCCCTTCGATGATGACGGCCGCCTCGGCCAGGATGATGGCGGCGGTGATGACACCCTGGCCGCCGGAACCGGAGAATACAAGTCGCACGCGTTTCATGATGCTTTCCTCTTCGTTGCCCGCTCGATAATCTTGCCGTACTCCTCGCAGTATTCCGGTTTCTCGATATCGACGAAGATGCCCCTGGGGATCAGCCCCGGATTCTCGTCGAGGGCCTTGGAGCCGATTCTGGCGGTGGTGTCGCGCTGGATCTCCAGCATGGCGGCGGCGTCCCCCTCCTTGTTCTTGCGACCGTAATGGGTCGGACACTGGGACAGGATCTCGACGACTGAAAATCCCTTGTGGAGGATGGCCTGCTTGAGGTAACCGGTGGCCTCCTGGCAGTGATAGGCGGTGCTCCTGGCGACAAAGGTCGCGCCGGCCGCCTTCGCCAGTTCGACGACATCGAACTCGTTGTCGATCGTCATGTACGGGGCCGTGGTCGCCTTCTTGCCCGGTCCGGACAGCGGCGAGAACTGGCCGCCGGTCATCCCGTAAATCCGGTTGTTCATGACGATCGCGGTGATGTCGATATTGCGTCGGGCCGCATGGATGAAGTGGTTGCCGCCGATCGCCAGGGCGTCGCCGTCGCCCATCGGGACGATGACGGTCAGCTCCGGTTTGGACAGCTTCACCCCGGTGGCGAAGGCCAGCGCCCGGCCATGCAGGGTATGGAGCGAATGAAAATCGACGTAGCCGGAGATCCGCGCCGAACAGCCGATGCCGGAGGTCATGACGATATTCGATTTGCTCAGCCCCAGATCCTCGATCGCCCGCAGCAGCGAGTTCAAAATCGTCCCGTGGCCGCAGCCCGGACACCACATGTGGGGAAAGAATCTTTCCCGTAAATAGTCCTTGATAGCCATTGTCACACCCCTTTTCCCTGGATGACCCGAAGAAGTCCCTTGATGTCGGACGGTGTTATCAGTTTGCCGTCGATGCGGTTGGCGAGGAACACCCGGTTCGGGTGGTCGACCGCCGCCTTGACCTGGGTCAGGACCTGGCCCATGTTCATCTCGACCACGACGACGGCCTTGGCGTCGGCGCATCGGGCCCGCACCAGCTCCGCCGGGAACGGCCAGATCGACTGCAGTTCGAGGACGCCGAGCCGCTCGCCCTTCTGCCGCCGGTTCTTCGCCAGATGGATCGCCGAGCGGGCCGACGAACCGTAGGAGACGAGGATATACTCGGCATCGTCGAGGTAGTGCTCCTTGTAACGGGTGATGACGTCGACGTTGGTGTCGATCTTGTCGACCAGATGGCGGAGCAGTTCCTGGACCACGCTCGGGTTGTTGGAGGGGAAGCCCCACATGTCGTGGAACAGGCCGGTGACGTTGTAGCGGTGGTGGCCGCCGAAATCCGACATCGGCAGGCGGCCGTCTTCCCGCGGCAGGTAGGGATGGTAATCGACGTCCTTGGGCACCGAGGTCCGCAGCCGGTCGACGATCGGCAGCGCCCCCGGCTCCGGCACGACCAGGCGCTCGCGCATGTGGCCGATGACCTCGTCGAACAGCAGGACGACCGGGGTGCGGTAGGTCTCGGCCAGGTTGAAGGCATCGACGGTGATCCGGAAGACGTCCTGGTGGTTGGAGGCGGTCAGGGCGATGATGCCGTGATCGCCGTGCGTCCCCCACCGGGCCTGGTTGATGTCGCCCTGGCTGACGTGGGTCGGGTTGCCGGTCGACGGGCCGCCGCGCTGGACGTCGACGATGACGCAGGGGATCTCCGCCATGCAGGCATAGCCGATCGCCTCCTGCTTCAGCGAGAAACCGGGGCCGCTGGTCGCCGTCATGACCTTGTGGCCGGTCAGCGAGGCGCCGATGATCGCGCACATCGAGGCGATCTCGTCCTCCATCTGGATGAACTTGCCGCCCTTTTCCGGCAGTTTCGCCGCCAGCAGTTCGGCAATCTCGGTCGACGGGGTGATCGGGTAGCCGGCGAAGAAGTCGACCCCGGCATAGAGCGCCCCCTGGACACAGGCCTCGTTCCCTTGGACAAACATCAGTTTTTCACTCATCGTTTTCATCCTCAACAACTATTTCGATTGCCAGATCGGGGCAGCGCAATTCGCACAGCCGGCAGCAGATACAATCCTCGGGCCGCACCGCCACCGCCTTTTCCATGGTGTCCAGTTCCAACACCTTTTTGGGGCAGAACCGCACGCAGATGCCGCAGCCCTTGCACCATTCACGATTGATCAGGTGTTCCTTCAGTTTTTTTCTCGCCATAATCCTTTCCTTGTCCCCGTGGACGGGAAAATTGAGGTTCGTACGGGCCATCAGCGCCAGCAGCTCGTCGCTGATCTGGTCGGGTGACTTGCCGCTTGTCTTGATCTTCACGAACCGCTGGTAGCCCCGCTTTCGCTCCTCCAGCAGGTCGACGATCTGCTTGCCCGGGTCGGCGACCTCCAGCAACGGCCGGCAATGGGCCGTGTCCCGGGAGATTCGCGCCAGAATTTCCTGCGGGGTGGCGACCAGGCAGAAGACCCGGCCGCTGCGGCTCAAGGCCTTGACATTGTCGGGATCGAGCATGAACCGGCCGCCGGTCGAGATCACCAGTCCCTGCCGCTGTCCCAGTTCCTGCGCCAGCTCCGCTTCCAGCCGGCGAAAGGCCGGTTCCCCCAGCTCGCTGAATATCTGCGGGATGGTCCGCCCCTGGCGCTGTTCGATCAGGCTGTCGGTGTCGACGAACTCGCGCTCCAGCCGGGCCGCCAGGATCTTCCCGACGGTCGTCTTGCCGGTGCCCATGAACCCGGTCAGGATGATATTTTCGCTGTTGTTGTGTCGAGTATCCATACCCAACCGGAGTGTGGAATTTCAGGCCGCCCGGGCGGCGTTTGTCGGCGGCGGCGAGGCGTCATGCACCCTGGCGGTTGCCGAACAGTACGGCCATCCCGCTTCGCAATTGTGCGATCGGGATCTGACCGGGAGCGGAGGCCGCCGTGCCGACCGCGAAGGTGATGTCCGAACCGAACAGGCCGCCCGCCACCCGGCTGACGGCGCCCTGCTCCCCCATCGATATCGTCACCAGCGGGCTGTCGATGACGCTGTTTCTCGCCCTGTCGGTCGCGCTCAGCAGGACCAGGACATCGCGGTATTCCCTCGGCATCACCGCCAGCTTCGGAATATCGGCGCCGGCCTGCCAGGCGGCCAGCAGCGTGTTGTAGATGAACGTTTCGTCCGGCGTTTCCTTGAAGTTGTGGTAGGAGAGAATCAGGGCGACGCGGTTCGCCCGGGTATGTTGCCTGACGGCGTCGATGAACTCCCGACCGTTGCCCAGCTCGATATCGACGAGATCGACGGCGCCGGATGCGATCGCCGCGACGATGATCTCCAGCCGTTTCGCCGGCGCCAGGGTCCGCATTCCGCCCTCCCGGTCAATCCGGCAGGTGAAGATCAGCGGCATCTCGCCGATGGTGCGGCGCAGTTCGTCCAGGGCCGACAGGCAGGCGGCGACATCCTCGACCGCGCCGAAACCGTCGGCCCGCCATTCCACCAGATCCGGCTGCAAGGCCGCCAGTCCCTGGGCCTGAGCGATCAGCTCGGCCCGGGTTGCCGCCACCAGGGGGAGACAGATCAGCGGCAGTGGCCCGCCGATGACGACGTTGCGAATCCGAATCTGTTTTCGGCTCTGTTGTCTCATGCTCTCCACACCGTTGCCGGTCTGCTCTGAGGCCGACTGCTCCCGGGCCCTCTCCGTCAACCGCCGGCTGGACCGGGAGGTTGTGCGGTTCTCAGCGGCGCTCCGAGGACTCCGCAAAAGGTCGGTCAATTCTCTAAAGGCGATTCGCTCAGACCGATCGCATCGGTGAAGATCGCGTCATCGGTCAGGGCCTGTGCCAGGTTCGCTCCGGACAGGTCGGCGCCGGTCAGATCCGCCCGGTACAGATCGGTGGCCTGCATGCTGGCCTGGTTGAGTCTGGCGCGGCGCAGTCTGGCCCCCTTGAGATTGGCGCCATCGAGATTGGCCCCGGCAAGGTTGCAGTCGGACAGATCGGCCCCCTCGAGATCGGCCTTTCCAAGGCGCATATCGGAAAGATCAAGTCCCGACAGGTCGCACTCGAAACACCGTTTTGTTTTCAGTAAGCGGGCAAGCCGATCCAGTTTTTCCTTGTCGGCCGGGATCGTCACTGTGTCCGCGGCCGCCGCCGGTTGCCCGGCCACCTCTTCCCCCGCGACCGCGATGTCCCCGGCAGGAGCTTCCTCCGTCAGGACAACCTGATCGATCGGGGCGACGACCTTTCCCTGTTGCTCTGCGACGACCGGCTCCTCCTGGCGTGGCGCCACAGGGGCGGCAACGGTCTCCGGTTGCGGCGCCGGGGCATCGATCTCAATTGCCGCCATCGGCGAGGCGATCTTCACCGGCGGGGCCTTGGCGGCGGGAACCGGAACGACCGCATCATCGCCCCCGGCCGTTGCCTCGGCGACTGTCCCGGTTGCAGCGGCGACTTCCTGCCCCTGGACGTTTTCTTCTTCCCCGACCGGTGTCATCGGTGCGGCCCCGGTCGCGGCCGTCGCGCTCTCGGCGAAGCCCCGGTGACTCGGTTCCACCGCTTCCTGGGCCGACGGCGCTGCGACTGGTGCAGCTTTCGGGGCCGGGACAGGCTCAGCCTTCGGTTCTGCAACTGCCGGCGGAGCGGCAGCTGCGGCAGGAGATGCCGGTTTACCGGCTGCAGCCGCTTCCGCCGCAGGCCCGATCGAATCGCCTCCACCCTGGCCCAGGGCCGCGGCTATCGCCGGGTCGAAGGCCGCTCCCGCATAGTAGGCGCCGCTCAGGGCCGCAATCTCGACGTCCGCCCCCCTGAGGTCGGCATTGGCGAGATCGGCGCCGCCGAACTTCGCCCCTCGCAGTTTGGCATTCTGCAGGTTGGCCCCGGCAAGATTGGCGAGGAGAAATCTGGTGTCGGTCAGGTCGGCGCCCTGGAGGTCGGCCCCGGCAAGTTCGGCCCGGTTGAGGTTCGCCCCGGAAAGATTGCAGGAGGGACAGCTTCTCGTTTTGAGGAGCTGGCTCCGGTTCTCCTCCACCGTCCCCGCAGTCGTCGGAACAGAAGCGCCGAAGACGATCACGCCCGCCAGCAGGGCACATACGAAACTGTTGTTGTTCATCTCTACTCCTTGCTCTGGGTTGTCTCCGAACGACGAAGGGAGCAGGTCCTGTCTTCGCCGACCGTCGACGATCTCGACGACAACGTGCGCACATCTCCATGGCACCGTGCGGGAAGATGATACCGCATCTCTCACCGATTTTCCATCACTCCGGCCGGGGTCTTCCGGAGCGCTGCCGCCCCTTCCATTCCCACGGGGCGACAGGGGAGTCGTCCCGCCACAGGCCGATCCGCCTCACCCTCGCCTCCTGCTCGAGATCGTTCCAGGTCTGGCAGACCTCTTCATCGCAATAGCGGTCATAGACCCAGGCCGCCCCCCGCCTGACCAGTTCTTCGTTCAGCAGCATCCCGTCAACCCAGACCAGGGCGACGACCCGGTTGTATTTGTCGAGGTATTTCGGCTGCAGGACGATCTTTTTGCCCGCAACGATCCGCCGGCATTGGGATCTGGCCTCAGCCGCATACCTCTGGCCATGTTCGGGGGTATCGATTCCCCACAACCTGATCTGAAAAGACCGGTTGTGCTGACGCACCTTGAGCGAATCGCCGTCGACGACCCGGGAGATCACCGCAGATTCCTCGCCGCAGGCATCGCCGCCGCCCAGGACCACTAAGACCACGCCAACGAGGGCGAGAATCCGCCTCGTCGCCTGTATCCGGATCATCGGCATCGACCGGGCCCTATTTCTTCACCCCTTCATTCTTCAGCGCCGCCAGGGCGGCAAGATCGATGCCCTTCATCGCCTCCTTCAGCACCTCGATATCGACGGCCGGCCCACTGATCTTGACGATGAACCGCTCGCCGGCGACCGTTCCGTACTCGCCGCTGCCGCTGCCGCTGTCCCACTGTTCATGAAAAAAATTCTTGCCCTGGCGATAGGTCTTCTCAAAGCCGGTATCGGTCGTTTTCTCCTGCTCGACCCCGAACCAGCCGGCGAAGGCCATCACGCCCCTGGCAAGGCCCATGTCGGTGATCTCGAGGTCGAGGGTGTTGCCGCTGCCGTTCTCGTACGAAGCCGTCGCCGTCGAGATCTGAAACCCCATGGCGGCGGTGCGTTCGGCCGATATCGAGGACCGGGTGTAGCCGGACAGCATTTCCGGCAGGAAGGCCCTGATCCGCTCGGGGGCCAGGGTCTCAATCTGACCGTCGTTGCCGAGGGCGGTCGCCATCATCTTGCCCATCGCCTCGCTCTGCTGCCGGGCATCACCTGATTGCTGGGCCTGCTCCACTTCCCTGGTCGCTGACTCCATCTTTCTGGTCCACTCCTCCACCCTGCCGCCGGGGCTGTCCTTGTCGAAACTGCCCTGGCCCGGTCCGTTCATCTGTCCGCCCGGCATCATCCCCATGCCGCCGAACAGGCCGCCGACCACGACCGAGACCATGAAGCTGATGACCATTGCGGCGACCATCGTCACCGCGGTATATCCCATCGCCTTGTGCGACGGGCACTTCATCAGCACCGGCAGGCCGAGATAGAGGAGGTAGATACTGTAGATCGACCCGGCCAGGGCGATCAGCATGCCGATCCAGGGCAGGATCTGCGCGGCCCCGGCCACCCAGGCAGCGGTATAGGAGTAGGCGACGACCTTCAGGGCCTGCAGGTCGTTTTTCTCGCCACCGAAGGTCGGGGCCAGAAAGTTGACGACCATGCCGACCAGATAGATCGCGGCCAGGCTCAGGCCATAGCTGAACAGCATATTGCCGACACCGGCGCCGAAACCCATCCGGTAGGTGCCCATCATCGGCACCCCGACCCCGAAAACGCTCAGCTTCAGAAAGGCGGCGACCGGGCTGATCGCCGCCAGCAGGAGGATATAGCCGATGTAGAGTTCCCTGACGGTCGTCGGTTCACCGGCGATCACCGGCCATGTCGCTTTCGGGTTTTTAAGAATGGCCTGCACCCGCGTCATGATCCTGTTGAAATCCATGGTCCACTCCTTGTCGTTGCAATGTCGCATCTCCGCCTGTATGGCCCTGCCCCGAACTCCGTCACTTCCCCTCACCGCAGAGGAGAAGTCTCTACCAAAATAGAAGTGTAATAATTCTCCGTACTCCCGTGATTCTGCCTTTTTGTATCAGGCAATGCGGAAAACTGCAAGGATGTTGCGGTATGTCCCAGGGATAGGCAGAGTCGGGACCGGCCGCCGATCCCCGGGCCTCGGGTAGCGGATCAGATCGGCGGCGCAATCGTCACGACCAGGCGCATGTCGCTTGCCGCCCGGACGCCATGCGGCTCCCTGATCTCGGAGATCAGGATATCGCCGGTCTTGGCGGCGATCTCGGTCCCTTCCGCCCCGAGAAAGAACCCGTCGCCCTGAAGCACCTGGATCGAGAGCTGGCCGTCGAGATCGTGGGAATGAACCGGGAAGGTCGCGCCGGCGGCGAGGTTGAAGTTGATGATCTTGAAAAAGGGCGAATCCTCGACGAGGAAGAAGCGTTTCATCCCGCCCTCGGTAAACTCACGTGTTTTGTCCAATTCGATAACCTTCATGCCGTTTCTCCTCTGTTTGATGTCTGTCTGCCGGCGGCGGCGCCTGCTCATCGGATCGCTCCAACCGCCCTTGATATCTCCACTATAGACATGATCGCCGGTGGAATCCTTGATCTTTGTCAAATGTCCGGGATTTTTTCGTCATCGCCCGCCCCAATGCACCGCCCGGCCATCGATGCGGCGCCGGCAGAAAGAACAATTTCTCGCAAAAATGATCGAATTGCCGTAATACAGAACAGTTCACGGGGATGGCCGACCCGGTTATCCCCGACGAGAGGCGTCTCTGTCAGCCGAGACGAATTGGCCTTCTTCCCCGCGGCAGAGACGCCGGTCCTTCCAGCCATCCACCCGGAATCCACGACATGGCAAAAAACGACAGCAACGACACAGCGCCTTCGGGACCGGCGGTATCCGAAGAAAATCTGCTCAAGCTCAGCAAGGAGGTCGCGGTGAAGTTCATCGAGGTCGGCCGGATAACCCCGGCCTCCTTTCCTGAGGACTTCAAGCGCATCCACGCCGCCATCAGGGCGGGCATCGAAAAGGACAAGGCATGATCGACCCAGAGCTCAACCACGCCCCGGACCATATCGGCCACATCCACCTCATGGGGATCTGCGGCACGGCGATGGCGGCGCTGGCCGGCATGCTGCTGCAGTCGGGATATCGCATCACCGGCAGCGACCGCGAGGTGTATCCGCCGATGTCCGATTTCCTGGCCCGGCTGGGGATCGAGGCCTGCAGCGGCTACCGGGCGGAGAATCTCACCCCTCGCCCCGACCTGGTGGTCGTCGGCAACGTCATCACGAAGGTCAACCCGGAGGCGGAGGCCCTGGCGAAGGCGGGGATTCCCTACCTGTCGCTGCCCCAGGCCCTGGCCCACTTCTTTATCGGCAGCCGGACCTCGCTGGTGGTGGCGGGAACCCACGGCAAGACCACGACCGCGTCGCTGCTCGCCTCGTCGCTGTTCCGAGCCGGGCTCGACCCGACCTTCATGATCGGCGGCATCGTCCGCGAATTCGATGGCAATTTCCGCCTCGGTCACGGCCCGTACTTCGTCGCCGAGGGCGACGAGTACGATACCGCCTTCTTCGACAAGGGCTCGAAATTCCTCCACTATCAACCGAAAATCGCGATCCTCACCTCGATCGAGTTCGACCATGCCGACATCTTTGCCGATCTTCAGGCGATCAAGGCGACATTCCGCCGCTTCGTCCGCCTGATCCCGGCCGACGGCCTGCTCGTCGCCTGCCTCGACGACCCCAACGTCGCCGCGATCGCCGCCGAGGCCCGCTGTCCGGTCGAAGGCTACGGTCTTGACCGCAGCCTTCCCTGGTCACTCGCCGATGTCCGGGTCGAGGAGGGGCTGACCCGCTTTGCCGCCTATCGCCACGACCGCCGATGGGCCGAGCTGACCGTGCGTCTGCCCGGCCGCCACAACTGCCTCAACGGGCTGGCGGTCGCTGCGGTACTGCACCATCTCGGCCTCGATCAGGCCGCCATCGAGGCCGGACTTGCGACCTTCGGCGGGGTCAAGCGCCGCCAGGAGGTGCGGGGGGTCGAGGCCGGGGTCACCGTCATCGATGATTTCGCCCATCACCCGACGGCGGTGCGCGAAACACTTGCGGCCTTGCAGGCGGCCTACAGCGGCCGGAGGCTGGTGGCGGTCTTCGAACCGCGGACCAACTCGTCGCGGCGGGCGATCTTCCAGCAGGACTATGTCAGGGCCTTCGACGCCGCTGATGCCGTCCTGCTGCGGGAACCGCTGCCGCTGGCCAACGTCGCGCCCGGGGATCTGTTCTCTTCAGCCCAGCTGGCCGCAGATCTGCGCCGCAACGGCCGGCAGGAGGCCAGAGCCTTTGCGGACACCGACTCCCTGCTCGCTCACCTCGGAGCTGTTCTGGTGGCCGGCGATGTCGTCGCGGTCCTGTCAAACGGCGGCTTCGACAATATCCATGTCAGGCTGTTGGAACTCCTGCGGCAGAGAAACCACCCGGTATGAACACGACAGGGAAAACGCCGTTGGGGGCGGGAGTTGGAGGAATGCAGGTGGGAAGAAGACGGGTTGACGCCGGGTGCGCCTAGCCGAGCAACGGCTCAATCCGGCTCCGCAGGTTGGCGACGAGGGCCTTGTAATCGACACTGCGGTCCCCGCCTTTGCCCATTTTCTCGATGGCGAAGGCCAGTTCGGCATAATCGGCAAGACCGAGATTGAGAAGGGCCCCCTTGATCGTATGACCGGCCTTGCCGATGGTCTGCGGATCGCCGGACGCGAGGCTCCGCTCCAGATTGGCCATGTGAACCGACAGTGTGGCGATGAAATTCGGCATCATTGCCGTCACCTGATCGGGTGTGAGCTGGAACTGCTCGCAGAGAAAGACCCGGATCCGGATGGTGAGCTGCTGCGCGGTCATGGGTTGATTCTCTCTATTCTCAGAAGCTGGAGCCATAGACCGGTTCACCAATCAACTGCATAGAGCGGAGATGCGACAGCAGCCTTTCACTGTCGATCGGCTTGGTCAGACAGGCGTCGTACTCTCGATGAAGGAACGCCTTCATAATTTCCCCCCGGAAAGTCAACGTGCTGCAGAAAACCATATCACAAGTCATCGTCAGGAACAAGCTTCTCAAAGAGAATGACAGCGTCGTTGTCGGCGTCTCCGGCGGCCCCGATTCGACCGCGCTCCTGCTCCTCCTCGCCGAAACCGACCTCAACCTGCAGTGCATCGCCGCCTACATCGATCATGGCCTGCGTCCCGGCGAAACCGGGGCGGAACAGGACACGGTCGCCCAGCTCGCAGCGACGACCGGGACCAGATTCTGCAGCCGTGCCGTCCCGGCCCGCGACTACGCCGCGGCCCTCGGCCTCTCCCTCGAAGAGGCGGCCCGCATCCTCCGTTACCAGGCCCTCGAGGCCATCCGCCTGGAGTACGATGCCGCCGCCATCGCCGTCGCCCACACCGCCGACGATCAGGTCGAGGAATTCCTGCTGCGGCTGGTGCGCGGCAGCGGCAGAAAAGGCCTGGCCGGCATGGACTACCGCCACGGTCGGGTCATCCGCCCCCTGCTGAACCTGAACAAGCAGACCCTGCTGCATTTCCTCGCCGCCAGGAACATCCCCTATTGCGTCGATTCGTCGAATCTGGATCGGCGTTTCCTCCGCAACCGGGTGCGTCTCGACCTCCTGCCGCTCCTCGAGGATCAGTTCAATCCCTCGATCCGACGAACGATCCTCCAGACCATGGAGATCCTGGGCCGCGAAGAGGAACTGCTCGCCGACTTGACGAAGCAGGCCCTGCCGCTGATTGAAGAAAAGGGCCCCGATCGTCTGGCGGTCCCGCTCCCTCCCCTCGACGCCATCCATCCGGCGATCAGGCGGCGGATCATCGAGCGCTGCTGCTGGACCCTCGGCGCCAGGCCGACCTTCCGCCAGATCGACCGGATCCTGGCACTGACCGACGGCGACGGGCCCGGCCGCGAGGTTCACCTGGGCGGGGGACTGCGAATGAGGAGAACTGCGGACAGCCTCGAATTCCGCTACCCCTTGGGCAGAACGGCCTTTCGCGGCAGCGGCAGGGCCGCGATCGCCATCGACACACCGATCCCGGCCCCCGGGGTCTACCCGATCGCCGCAATCGGCGCCGTGCTGGAACTGCGTCTGGAGGAGGTCCCGGTCGAGCCGGCCGGCCGACTCTGCGTCGACGCCGCCCGGATCTCCTTCCCCCTCCGCCTGCGCTCGGTCGTTGCCGGACAGCGTTTCCGCCCCCCCGGCCGCGGCGGCAGCCGCAAGGTCAACCGATTTCTCAGTGATCACGGTATCTCATCAGAAATGCGTGATTGTTATCCGGTGCTGATGATGCAGGAGCAGATCGTTGCCCTGCCGGGGCTGGAGATCGACGAGTCTTTCCGCCTGACCGCCGCCAGCCGGACCGCCCTGGTCATACGCTGGCGACCTGCGGAGACGGGAGAGAGGGGCGGTCGTTAGTTCCTGCGGCCGGCCCTCAGGCCTTCTTCCGCAGGATGCGTTTGTCGCCGATCCGGATCGTCAGCTTGATGCGGTCGAGGTATTCGAGGATCGGGATGGAGAACTTCCTGGTCAGGCCGGTGAGGTTCTTGAAGCCGGGGGCGTCGATCTCTCCCTCCTTTTTGATGAAGGCCTCGACCGAGGACATCAGCTGCTCGATCGTCTGCCTGGAGTAGTACAGCGATTCGCTGATCTTCACCAGCTTGCCTTCCCGGAGCTGGAGATCGATGACCTCCTTGACCTGGTTCTCGGGATAGACGGCGAACCGCTCCATGGTCTCCTTGAAGGTCGGGGTGAACAGGCCCTTGTCATGGTACCACTGGATGATCTCCCGCTGCAGCTTTTCCTCATCGGCCTTCAGGGCGACCTGATGGGTGGCCAGCCGCACCAGCGATTCCTCCTGAACCACGATCTCCTTGCGCAGCAGATCGCCGAGGCAGAAACTGTAGACCTTCTGATCGACCTTGCGGCCGAGCCCGGAACGCAGTTCCTCCTTCGACAGCCCGAGTTGCAGCGGGTTGTCACGATGATAGGCGGTGAGGTTGTCGACCAGGGTCTGGCGGATGGCATCGGCGATATCGGCGGCGAGATAGCGCTGAGTCGTCGAATCGACAACGACGATCTTGCGGGTTGACAGCGGCGGATCGATGATCTTTCTGAGGTGCTTGCCGAACAGACCGAAGCGGATCGCCAGGTCGTCGAAGGTCAGCCCCCGGGCCCCGCTCTCCCGCAGATACAGCAGGGCCTTGTCCTCGGGACTGCCATCGCGGAGGATCGCAAAGACCTCACGGTTGTACTGCCGGTCCGCCTCACCGAGCCGCTTGCGTTTGCGCGGCGAAACATTGCCGAGGATCGCCCCGCCGCCGATCGTCGTCACCGGCGAATAGCTGCGGATGACATAACGGTCGCCCGGCCACACCGCCACCGGCTGTTCGAGCAGGATTTGAACCCCCGTTTCCGCCCCGGGCTCGAGTTCGTCGCGATCAAGCAGCGACACCCGGCCGATGATCTCGGCGGTGCCGGCATGGAACCGGATCCGGGTGCGGTGCTTGAGGTTTTTGGCATTCGAGCCGAGGTAGAGCAAGCCGCAATCGAGCATGTAATTGGGCTGCAGCGAACCGGGAGGAGCGAGCACCATCCCCCGCTCGACCTGGGCGATATCGACCCCCTGCATGTTGATGGCGGTGCGGTGGCCGGCCTCGACCTCCTCGACCGCCTGGGAGTGGACCTGGATGCCGCGCACCTTGGCGACCAGCTCACTTGGATAGAACCGCAACTCCTCGCCCAGGGAAGTCCGCCCGGAAATCGAGGTGCCGGTGACGACCGCGCCGAAGCCCTTCATCGCGAAGATCCGGTCCACCGGCAGGCGGAAAGGACCGAAGACCTCCTGGAAATGATGCTGGCGGACAAAACCGTCGATGATCTCGATGACCTTGTCGATCCCCTCGCCGGTGATCGACGAGACGAAGACCAGCGGCGCATCCTCGAGAAAGCTGCCGACGCAGAACTGGCGGATCTCGTCCTCGACCATCTCCAGCCAATCCTCTTCCACCAGATCCTTCTTGGTGACGATGATCATCCCCTGCTTGACCCCGAGCAGCCGGCAGATCTCGAAATGCTCCTTCGTCTGGGGCATGATCCCCTCGTCGGCGGCGATGATGAAGGCGAGCAGATCCATGCCGGTGACCCCGGCCACCATGTTCTTGACAAACCGCTCATGGCCGGGGACATCGACGATGCCGATCCGGTGACCGCAGGGCAGGTCGAGGAAGGCGAAACCTAGTTCGATGGTGATCCCCCGCTTCTTCTCCTCTTTCAGACGGTCGGTTTCAATGCCTGTCAAGGCTCTGACGAGGCTGGTCTTGCCATGATCGACATGGCCGGCGGTGCCGAGGACGATTTCACGCATAATAGGCTGATGGGGGAAAAATCATGGGATCAGAGAAAGGGGTTGGTCTGCAGCTCTTCGGCGAGGGTCGAGCGGCTGCCGCCGTAGCCGTGGCCGGGCCAGACGATTGTGTCGCCCGGCAATGTCATCAGCCGGTCCTTGATCGAGTTCATCAGCTGCTGGTGCGAACCGCCGGGAAAATCGGTGCGGCCGATGCCGCCGACAAAGAGGGTATCGCCGGTCAGCAGGTCCTGACCGCACAGCAGGCAGATCCCGCCCGGAGTATGACCGGGGGTGTGGATGACCTGCAGCTGCTCGTTGCCCAGCTCTATGATGTCCCCGTCTTCGACCAGACGGTCGGGGAGAGGAGAAGGCTCGAGTCCCAGCATCGAAAAATAGTTTTGGGTGTCCGGTTGCCAGAAAAATGCCGCGTCGGCGCGGTGCATTATGATCTCGGCGCCGGTCGCCTCCTTGATCCTGCGGATGCCGCAGACATGGTCAGGATGTCCATGGGTGGCGATGATGTACCGGACATCGAGCCCTGCCCTTTTGACCTCTGCGAGAATCCGCTCCTCGTCGCCGCCGGGATCGACGATCGCGGCCTGGCGGGTTTGCGGACAACTGACAATGTAGCAGCACACCGCCATCGTCCCTACCGACATCTGTCTGATTTCCATCCCTGCTCAACCTCTTTGATCTGTAAGGTAAGGCAGGGGAAGAGGCGGCGCCCTCCCCCTGCCATGATAAACCCGCCTCCGGGAAGGAGGCGGCCGATCTCAGTTGGAACCACCGCAGCCGCAGCCACATCCCCCAGCAATATTCAGGGAGACCGGGGTCTTGACCGGCGGCAGCCGGTTCTCGATGGCCTGCAGCACCCCGGCAAAGGCCTTGGTCGCCGGACTTTCCTCGCTCGATGACAGGTAGGGCGTGCCGTCATCACCGGCAACGACGATCCGTGGGTCCATCGGGATGCGGCCGAGGAACGGCAGATCGAACTCCCGCGCCACCTCTTCGCCGCCGCCGGTCTTGAAGATATCGACCGTCTGGTTGCAGTGCGGACAGACAAAACCGGACATGTTCTCGATGACGCCGGTGATCTCGACATTGACCGTTTTGCAGAAATTGATCGATTTGCGGACATCGGCCAGCGCCACCTTCTGCGGCGTGGTAACCACGATGGCCTTGACATTGGGGATGGTCTGGGCGACCGACAACGGCTCGTCGCCGGTACCGGGAGGGGCATCGATGATCAGGTAGTCGAGTTCACCCCAGTCCATGTCGGCGACAAACTG
Organism: Desulfoprunum benzoelyticum; assembly: GCF_014201505.1. Taxonomy (GTDB): domain Bacteria; phylum Desulfobacterota; class Desulfobulbia; order Desulfobulbales; family Desulfocapsaceae; genus Desulfoprunum; species Desulfoprunum benzoelyticum. The sequence continues at coordinate 395,521 of NZ_JACHEO010000001.1, forward strand.
ACGGATCGCCTGGATCTTCAGCGGACCCCGCCAGATGATGGCCTGATCGCGGTCTTTGAGCATGTACTCGAGCGACACGACCTTCAGATTGTCGTTATAGTACAGCGGCGGGACCAGGCCGCCCGCTGTCGCCGACGGTTCGAGGGAGCCCTTCATGTTCAGCATGCGGACGACGTCCGGACCGTGTATATCGACATCCATCAGACCGACCATGTACCCCCTCTGGGCCAGGCCCAGAGCGAGGCTGACGGAGACGGTCGACTTGCCGACGCCGCCCTTACCGCTCATAACGAGGATTTTATTCTTAATCTTTCCCAGTGATCGGGTTATCGCGTTTTCCTGCTGGGCCAGAGCCGCATCCTGCGCCTCCCTGGTGGTACCGCAATTGCTCGTCTTGGCGCTTGAGCAGGAACTTCCACAAGAATCTGCCATCGTACTTCCTCCTGTTTCGACAAAAAACAAAATGCCCTGAAGGGCACAAAGATAGTGGCTGTTTCCCGGTATCACCGACCTTCCGGGCAACTCCAGACACAGTAATGCCGATGTCGGGAAATGCAAACCATTTCCATTCGGGCAGGCGGCAATCGTCGCGGTTCAGCCGAAAAACCACGGCATGCCGGACCGTCGCCACTATCCTCTTTTTGTTGATTTCTTCCGAGCCAATTCGTACTATGATAAATTCGCACGGCGACCGATGCTGCTTTGCGCCTGCCATCCTCACTATTCCATTCTGCTTAAGGATATCCCATGCTGGGCTGGTTCAAGAAAAAGTTCTCGAAGAAGGGTGAGACTCCCGCAGCGACACCGGATACACAGCTCCCTGCCGCAGCGCCGGAGGCAACATCCCCGGATCCTGCGGTGACGGTCGTTGAGGAGGCCGTCACGACGGTCGAAGCGGCGGTCGAAGCGACGGTCGAAGCAACGGTCGAAGCGGAGACGGCGGCCGCCACAGCGCCCGAGATCCCCGTCGCCACCGAACCGGTGGCAGAATCGCCAGCAGAACCGGTGCCGGAGGCGGCAACTGCGGTCGAACCCAGAGCCGACACCGAAGAAGAGGAGGAGCCGGAGGCGGAAGAGGCGGGAGCGGCCAGATCCCGGCCCTCGTTTCTGCGACGACTCGCCGAGAAGCTGTCGAAGACCCGCGAGGCCTTCACGTACCAGCTCGACCGCCTGTTCCTCGGCAGGAAGGAAATCGATGCCGAACTGTTCGACGATCTCGAGGAACTGCTGATCACCGCCGATCTCGGCGTCACCACCACCAGGGAACTGCTCGACCACGCCCGGCGCAAGGTCCACCGCAAGGAACTGTCGGATCCAGAATCGCTCAAACTCGCCCTCAAGGACAAGATCAAGTCCTTCATCATCGATTACCAGCGCGACGCCGAGCTGGTGATGCCGGAAAGCGGCCCCTTCGTCATCATGGTGGTCGGCGTCAACGGCGTCGGCAAGACCACCACCATCGGCAAGATCGCCCACAAGTTCGTCAAGGCCGGCCGCTCGGTGATGCTCGTCGCCGGCGACACCTTCCGCGCCGCCGCCGTCTCCCAGCTGCAGATCTGGGGCGAACGCAACGGCGTCCACGTCGTCGCCCGCGCCGATCGCGCCGACCCGTCGTCGGTGGTCTATGACGCCATGGATATCGCCAAAGCGAAGAACTACGACGTCGTCCTGGTCGACACCGCCGGCCGGCTTCACACCCAGACCAATTTGATGGAGGAACTGAAGAAGATCAAACGGGTCATGGGCAAGCGTCTCGAGGGGGCGCCGCACGAGGTCATGCTGGTGATCGACGCCACCACCGGTCAGAACGGCATCTCCCAGGCCAAACTGTTCCACGAGGCGGTCGGCATCACCGGCATCACCCTGACCAAGCTCGACGGGACCGCCAAGGGCGGCATCGTCGCCAATATATGCCGGGAAATGAAGACCCCGATCAGGTTCATCGGCGTCGGCGAGAAGATGGAAGACCTGCGCGATTTCGATCCCGACGAATTCATCGAGGCCCTTTTCGAGAGCCGGCTCCCCTGAGCGATACCGGACGGATAACGACAACTCCCCATGAATTATCAACGACGCGAGCAACCCGGATGCGGCGGCTGTCTGCTGATCCTGATGCTCATCATCCTGGTCACCGGCGGGGCCCCGGCCCTGCTGAACTTCCTCGGCGCCCTGATCTTTTCCGGCTTTGCCGGGGTGCTGCTGTTCATCGCCCTGTTCTGGGGATTTTCCTACTGGGTGCAAAAGCGGGTCGCCACCTACGAACAGTCACAGACTGAAAGCCACAACCGCTTCGTCTCGCTGCTCGTCCAGATCCTGATCCGGATCGCCAGGATCGACGGCGAGATCACCCGTGACGAAGTCCAGACCATCCAGCGCTTCTTCCAGTATAACCTGCGCTACTCCCAGACCCAGATGATGTGGGTCAAGGAGTTGATCAAGGAGGCGACCTCCTCGCCCCAGAGCCTCGACAGCCTGTTGCAGGAGTTCAAGGCGACCTTCGCCTACGAACCGCGCCTGATCCTGCTCGAGCTGATCTACCAGATTCTCTCGACCAAGGGCGTGATCCCCCCACCGGAACTTGAAATTGCCCGTAATATCGGAATATTTCTTGAGATCTCGGAATATGAGCGGCGGACGATCGAGGCCAAGTACACCCGCCGCCGGGAAACGGGGACCGCAGCGCCCCGGGAGATGGCGGCGCACCACTACGCCGTCCTCGGCCTCGAGTCCGGCGCCGATATGGAGGCGATCAAGAAAGCCTACCGGACCCTCAGCATGCAGTACCACCCGGACAAGGTCAGTCACCTGGGCGAGGAATTCAGGGCCGTGGCCGAGGAAAAGATGAAGGAAATCAACCAGGCTTACGATTATTTCAAGAAAACGATGTAATGCCGCGCCGGCAGTCCCGCCAGGGCGGTCCGGCGGCAGGCATATCCCGCGAGGGAAAGGAGTGTGACAATGGCTATTTCCGAAAAAATGCAGCTGTTCGGCCGCAAATCCTCATGGATCCGCAAGATGTTCGAGGAAGGGGCAAGGATGAAGGCCGAATTCGGGGCGGACAATGTCTGCGATTTCAGTCTCGGCAACCCGGATCTGCCGCCGCCGCCGCAATTCACCGAGGTCATCCGCCGGATCACCGCCGACGAACGCCCGGGCGTCCACGGCTACATGCCGAACGGCGGCTACCCCTGGGTGAAAGAGGCCCTGGCGGCAAAGATGTCGACCGAGCAGGGGGTGACCATCGCCGGGAGTGACATGCTGATGACCTGCGGCGCCGCCGGCGGTCTGAACGTCGTCTTCAAGGCCCTGCTCAACCCCGGTGAGGAGGTCATCCTGCTCGCCCCCTACTTCGTCGAGTACAATTTCTACCTCGACAACCACGGCGGGGTCGGCCGGACCGTCAACACCGACGGCGAGTTCAACCTCGACCTGGGAGCGATCGAAGCGGCGATCTCGGCGAACACCAAGGCAATCGTCATCAACTCGCCCAACAACCCGACCGGCCAGATCTACGACGCCGAGTCGCTGGCCGCCCTCGGGAAGTTGCTGGAGACCGCCGGACGGCGCTTCGGCACGGTGATCTACCTGATCGCCGACGAGCCCTATCGCAAGATCGTCTTCGACGGCGGCTCGGTGCCGGGGGTCATGGCCGCCTGCCGCAACAGCATCGTCGTCTCTTCCTATTCCAAGGACCTGTCGCTGCCCGGCGAGCGCATCGGCTATCTCGCCGTCCATCCGGAGATCGACGCCAAGGCCGAACTGATCGATGCGCTGACCCTGGCCAACCGCATCCTCGGCTTTGTCAACGCCCCGGCCCTGATGCAGCGCGTCGTCGCCGAGTTGCAGGGGGTCACCGTCGATACCGCAGTCTATGCCCGGCGCCGCGAGAGCTTCTGTTCGATCCTGCGTGAGGCCGGCTACACGTTCACCGCCCCCAAGGGCGCCTTCTACATCTTCCCGCAATCGCCGCTGGCCGACGACGTGGCCTTCATCGCCCTGCTCCAGGAACAGCGGATCCTTGCCGTCCCCGGCGTCGGCTTCGGCGCCGCCGGCCATTTCCGCCTCGCCTTCTGCGTCGAGGACGAGGTCATCCGCCGCTCGGCCGAGGGTTTCCAGAAGGCGATGGCCAAGGCCAAGGAGGGGAACGTTTAAGCGATCAAGCGTTCAAGCGTTCAAGCGTTCAAGCGTTCAAGCGTTCAAGCGTTCAAGCGTTCAAGCGTTCAAGCGTTCAAGCGTTCAAGCGTTTAAGCGTTTAAGCGTTTAAGCGTTTAAGCGTTTAAGCGTTTAAGCGTTTAAGCGTTTGATCGTTTAATCGCTTGATCGTTTGATCGCTTAATCACTCCTTCTCCCGCTGTTCCGTCTTGTCGCGGAAGAAGATCCGGATCGGGACCTTGTCCAGCCCCAGGCCCTGGCGGAAGCGGTTGACCAGGTAGCGCTCGTAGGAAAAGTGGACGCCCTTCGAGCTGTTGGTCATGATGACGAATTTCGGCGGACAGGTGCCGATCTGGGAGGTGTAGTAGAACTTCAGCCGCTTGTTCTTGTAGATCGGCGGGCTATGCTCCTCGACCGCCTCCCGGAGCAGGCGGTTGAGGGCGGCGGTGGTGAACTTGGCCTTGAACTGGCGGTAGACCGAACCGATCACCGGGAACAGCCGTTTGATGCCGTAACCGGTCAGGGCGGACACGGTCAGCAGCGGCGCGAAACCGAGGAACGGCAGGGCCTGCCCGACCGCGGCCAGGACCTCCTCCTGCCGCTTCTTGTCGCCGGCGACCAGGTCCCACTTGTTGACCAGGACGATCAGACCGCGACCCTGCTCGAGGGCATAGCCGATGATCCGGGTGTCCTGCTCGGTCATTCCCTCGCCGGCATCGATCAGCACGACCGCCACATCACAGCGCTCGAGCGCCGCCAACGACTTCAAGATACTGAATTTTTCCAGTTTCTCCGTGGTCTTGCCCTTGCGACGGATACCGGCCGTGTCGATCAGCAGATAGCTGTAACGGCCCCGTACCAGCAGGGTGTCGACCGAATCCCGGGTGGTGCCGGAGATCTCCGAGACCACCATCCGCTCCTCGCCGACAATCTGATTGATCATCGACGACTTGCCGACATTGGGACGGCCGAGGAAGGCGACCTTGACGGTGTCCTCCGGCAGATCGATGACAATCTCGTCGACGGTGCGTTCGGCCAGGACCGTGCCGAGAGCGTCCATCAGGGTGCGGAAACCGTAGATGTGCTCGGCCGACAGCGCCCACAGCCGCTCGATCCCCAGCTCGTAGAACGGCGCCAGCAGCTCCTGCTCGTGCTCCGGCCCATCGATCTTGTTGACGACGTGAAAGATCGGCTTGTCGGTGCGGCGAAGGATATCGACCACCGCGTGATCGGCCGGCGTCAGGCCGGTCCGGCCGTCCATCAGGAAGAGGATGATGTCGGCCTCGTCGATCGCCGCCAGGGCCTGCTCGCGGATATGGGAGACGAGGGCGTCATCGGGGTTGTCGTCGATGCCGCCGGTGTCGACCAGGATGAAGGGGTGGTCTTCCCACACCACCCGGTCGTAATGCCGGTCCCTGGTGACCCCGGGGGTGGGATCGACCAGGGCCTTGCGGGAGCGGGTGATGCGGTTGAAGAGCGTCGACTTGCCGACGTTCGGACGACCGACCAGGGCGACGATGGGACATGAAGAAGTGGGCATGATTCTTTCCTTTGGTGGAGATACAGGCTGTATGTACCCGATCAGGACCGAATGTGCACGGTATTCGACGGCCGGGCGGAGAAGCGACGAGGCCCCGGACGCCCTCCCTACCCCAGCCGCTCGACCGCCCTCTCCGCCATCGCCCGCAGAATCGGTTGCCCGGCAAAGATCGGCTCCTGCAGGCGCAGTTGGAGTTTCCCGATTGCAGGCCGGATATAGTCGGCGAAAAAGAGCTTGCCGCGGACGTGTGCGAGAAAGGCGAAGGCGCCGATGATCTGGAGGTTGCGCTGCAGCGCCAGAAGGGAGTAGTGGCGGCGGAATTGCCGGCGATCGATGGTGATCCTTTCGCCCAGCCGCTCCAGATACCAGTCGAACAGCTGGTCGCTGAACGCCGGCGGCAGATCGGCATAGGGATCGATCAGCAGCGACGCCAGGTCGTAGCCGAGCGGGCCGAAGCGGCCGCCCTGGTAATCGATGATCCGGATGGCCCCATCCTTGACCATGATATTGCGGCTCTGGAAATCGCGGTGGAGAAAGAACCCGGCGGGGGCCTCGGCCGCCATGTCGGCAATGGCGGCAAATTCATCATCGATGCCGGCAGGAACGGGAAGAGCGAGCAGGTCCTGCCAGAAGGCGCGGAGAAAGTAGCCGGATTCCCGCTCCAGCATCAGCTGCCGGTCGTAGCGGGGGGTGTCCCAGCACCACCGGCCATCCAGGCCGGGAGCGCCGTCGATCTGCATCGCCACGAGGCGGTCGATGACCTGGCGGTACAACTCCAGCAGGCGGTTGCGGGCCGCGAAATCGTCGAAATCGGTGGCCTGAACCAGATCGTGGAGCCGGGTATCGCCGAGATCCTCGAACAGGACCAGGCCGCGGCGCTCGTCCCAGCCGTACAGCTCCGGCACCGGTATCCCCTGGCGCTGGAGATGGCGGCCGATCCGCCAGGCGGCGACGGCCTCGGCCAGCATCCGGCCCTCGGCGACCTCGGGGAAGATCGCTAGAGCCAGCGCCCGGCCGTGCCGGCTGATCCGGACGAAGCGCCGGGTCGAACCGTCGGCGGCAAGCATGGCGACCGCCAGACCCGATTCCTCGCCGCGGCCGATCAGGCCGACATCCCGCAGCAGCGGCAGCAGTTCTTCAAGCAGATGGGTTTCGCTGGTCATCTCCCGTCACCTCCATCATCGCCTCCCTGCCGCCTCACGCCGACAGCAGCACGTCCGCCAGCCGGCAGCCGCTGGCGATCCGCACCCCATCCCAGGCGACGACCCGGGCCAGATGCACCCCGGCGCCGATGTCGACATCACCGAGACAGCACCAGTCCTCCCACTCCGGCCTGGCCTCCATCCTCGTCCCCGGCCCGCACAGAAACGCAGCGCCCTCCTCCCCTCCGATCTCCGACCAGCGGGGGATGGCGCCGGTCAGCAGGCCGCCGTGGAGGGCGAGATAATCGGCCGGCGTCCCCATGTCGGTCCAGTATCCATGCATCCTGACGGCGGCAATCTCCTCCCCCAATGCCAGCAGCTGCCGATAACGGTGAAGGATGCAGGAATAGCGGCCGGGGGCGATGTCCTCGAGGACCTCGGGATCGATGACGTGGAGACCGGTGAAGGCCAGGCAGCCCTCGCCGCTCGTGCCGATGGCGGTGATCCCCCGACCCGCCTCGACCCGGACATTGTTGAAACGGGGATAATCATGGACCGCCAGCGACACCCGCCGGCCCTCCTGCCGATGTCCGGCATAGAGCCGCGCGAAGTCGAAGTCGTGGTAGATGTCGCCGTTGGTTATCAGCAGCGGCGCATCGTGGAGATGGGGCAAGGCGCCGCGCAGCCCGCCGCCGGTGCCGAGGATGGTGTCCTCGAGCAGCACCGTGACCCCGGCCATGCCCTGAAGCAGGTCGACGATCTGCTCCCCGAGATGATGGCAGTTGACGATGATACGACTGAAACCGGCATTCTGCAAGCGTTCGACCGTCAGCAGCAGCAGCGGCCGGTTGAGGATCGGAAACAGCGGTTTCGGCCGCAGCAGGGTGTGGGGAAGGAGACGGGTGCCGAAACCGGCGGCCAGGATCATCGCCTGCATCGGTTCAGAAGTCCAGCGTGCCGTCTTCCCGCTCGGTGACGCCGACGACGACGATGCCGGCGGCATCGGCCTCACGGATCATCGCCTCGGGATCGAAGAGCAGAGACTGGCCGGCCTCGACCGCCAGCACCGCCGCGCCGACGCTGCGCAGGGTCGTGATCGTGGCCAGGCCCGTGGCGGGCAGGTCGAAGCGAAAATCCTGGCCCGGCTTGCGCACCTTGACCACGACCGCCTTCTCCTTGGCCAGCAGCCCGCCGCGGCGGATCGTCGCGTCGGTCCCGTCGATCGCCTCGACCGCCAGCACCGTCCGGTTGCGGACGACGACGCACTGGCCGATGTCGAGGGCGCCGATGGCACGGGCGTTGCGCCAGCCGAATTCGATATCCTGGCGCTGTTCTTTGGTCGGTTTGCGCCGGGAGAGGAGCCCCGCCGGGAACAGCAGGTGGCGGAGATAAAGCGTCGATTCCCGCACGGAGATCCCCTCCTGCTCCAGGGCCCCGGCGACGGCCCGGAGGATGGCGTCGTCCTGCTTGCGGTCGATCTTGTTCCACAACGTCAGGCCCTTGAGATCGGGGAGGACATCGCGAAAGATCTGGGTCTTGGTGATCGAGCCGAGAAACACCGCCTCGGACACCCGGTTGGCCTTGAAAAACGAGATGACCTTGCCGAGCTGGCCGAGCTTGACCCAGCACACCGCATCGGCGGCGGCGGCGACCTCCGGAGCCGTCTCACCCTTGTGGGCGATCACCACGACCGTCCGCCCGGCCCGCCGCGCCGCCTCAAGAAAGAGCAGCGGAAACTGGCCGCCGCCGGCGATGATGCCGATATTCCCCGGGTCGTTCCCCATCACTCGTCAGTCTTCCACCGTCCGCTTGACGACGCCGCGTTTCGATTGCTCGAAGAACCTGATCAGATACTGGACCTCCGGACAGTTGGGGAATTCGCTCCGCGCCTGTTCGAGGGCGTCCTTCATCAGCAGTTCCGGGGTGCGGAAGATGATGCGGAAGGCGTTGTCGAGATTGTTGATGGTCTCGCGGGCGAAACCGTTGCGCTTGAGACCGATCTTGTTGACCCCCGAGATCCGGGTACGGTTGCGGGTGCCGGCCAGGATCACATAGGGCGGGACGTCGAGGCTGATCCCCGAGACGCCGCCGATGTAGCTGAATTTGCCGATGCGGCAGAACTGGTGGACGGCGACCAGGCCGCCGATCGAGGCCCGGTCGCCGACCTCGACATGACCGGCCAGGGTCGCGACATTGGCCATGATGACATGGTTGCCGATCCGGCAGTCGTGGGCGACATGGGTGTAGGCCATCAGCAGGTTATGGTCGCCGATGATCGTCTTGCCCTCGTCATGGGTCGTCCCCCGGTGGATGGAGGCGTACTCGCGAATCTGGTTGTCGTCGCCGATAATCAGTTCGGTCGGCTCCCCCTTGTAGCTGAGGTCCTGGGGGGCGCCGCCGACCGTGGCGAACGAGCTGATCAGGTTGCGTCTGCCGATGGTCGTCGGCCCGTTGACGACGGCATGGGCCTCGACCCGGCTGTCGGCGTCGATGCGGACCCCGGCCTCGATGACCGCATAGGGGCCGACGGTGACGGAGGAGTCAAGTTCGGCCTTTTTATCAATGACTGCTGTGGGGTGGATTGGCATATGATCTCTACTCTTCTTCAGGGGATCGAGGGGGGGGTACGGCCAGGGGACAAGGAGGTCTTCCTTACCGTCTTCTCACCATCGGTGCAAGGTGTTTTTGTTCGGGGTGCGGCTCCCGATCGCCGTTATCGGCCGGTATCAGGAAAACGAGGCCATCAGTTCGGCCTCGGCCACCAACTGGTCGTCGACATACGTCTGGCCGTGCATGATCATGATCGACCGCTTGTGTTTCACCAGTTCCAGTTTCATCACCAGCTGATCGCCCGGGGTCACCAGGCGGCGAAAGCGGGCCTTGTCGATGCCGGCAAAATAAATCAGCTTCGTGCCGATCGATTCGGGAAAGGCGTAGTAGGCGAGGACCCCGCCGGTCTGGGCCATCCCCTCGAGGATCAGCACCCCGGGGTAGACCGGCCGGCCGGGGAAATGCCCTTGGAAGAACGGTTCGTTGATCGTCACGTTCTTGATCCCGACAATCTCCTTGCCGGGGTCGATCGACACGATCCGGTCGACCAGCAGGAAGGGGTAGCGATGCGGGAGAAACCTCATGATCTCGACAACATCAATATTCTGTGGCACAATCGTTTCCGTCATCTCCCATCTCCTTCACTGATCCTCTTTGTTCCGGCCCAGCAGCTGGGCCAGTTCCTTTTTCAACTCCCTGACCTCGGCGTAGAGCGCGGGCAGCTTGACAAAGAGCGCCGCCGACTTGGTCCATTTGCGGATCGGGATCGCCGGATAGCCGCCGATCATCGTCCCCGCCGGCTGGTTGTCGTGGACCCCGCTGCCGGCCGCGACCATCACCCGGTCGTCGAGATGGATATGGCCCTTGACCCCGGCCTTGCCGCCCAACACGACATTGCGGCCGAGAGTCGTCGAGCCGGCGATCCCCGCCTGGGCGACGAGGATCGAGTTCTCGCCGACAACGACATTATGGCCGATCTGCACCAGATTGTCGATCTTGACCCCGGACTTGATCCAGGTGACGCCGTAGGCGGCCCGGTCGACGCAGGTGTTGGCGCCGATCTCGACATCGTCGTCGATCCGGACGATGCCGACCTGGGGCCGCTTGACATGGCAGCCGCGCTCATCGGTGGCGAAACCGAAACCGTCGGACCCGACTACGACGCCGGGGTGGATGATGACCCTGGAGCCGATCAGCGATCCCGTGGAGACCACGGCATTGGCCTTGATGATCGTTCCCTCGCCGATTGTCACATCATCGCCGATCACGACTCCGGCCTCGATCCGGACCCGGGGGCCGATCCTGACCCGGTCGCCGATCACCGCCAGCGGGGCGATGCTGACCGCAGCATCGATCCGGCAGTCGCGACCGACATGGGCCCGGGGATGGATGCCGTCGGCCTGAAACGGCGTCGCCAGGAAGGCGCTGTGGATGATCGCCCCGGCCAGGTTCGGGTCCTTGACCCGGATCACGGTGACCCCGGGCAGATCGCCGACATTCAGCGGCACCAGAAAGGCCGCGGCCCGGCTCGCCTTCAGGGAATCGACCTTCGCCTTGTTGACCAGAAACGAGATCTCGTTCGGGCCGGCGGCCTCGAGCGGGGCGAAACCGCTGACCTCCAACTCGGCCTCGCCGGCCACGGTCCCTTCGACCAGCCGGGCCAGCTCTTCTATTTTCATCGCTTGGATACTCATGTTGTCACCGATCAGGAAGAGTACAGGGTGCTCCTCATGCACGCTCAGTAATAGAGAAAATACTGCCGCCGCAACTGCTCGAACGCCTCGAGTTCCCGGCTCCAGCCCTCTTCAAGCGCCAGGACCGGCGTCCCGGCCTCGAGTTGCCGGCGGACCTCCGCGTCTCCCAGAATCAGATCCATCGGCAGGCGTTCGAATTCATATTCATAGGGAGGCTGTTTATAGTGAAACTCGTCGGGATACAACTGGAAAACGGCCTGCAGCAGGGCCAGACTCGTCCGGTACGGCCTGAAGGCCTCGGCATCGGTCACGTGGAACTGAAAACCGGCACAGGCCTGCTGCGCCCATTTGCCCGAGGTCGGCTCGAACACCAGGGGGCGGAGGCAACAGCCGGGCAGCGGGGTCGCCTCCAGGGCGGCGAGGATCCGCCGGCAATCCCAGTACGGGGCGCCGACCAGTTCGAAGGGCAGGGTCGTCCCCCGCCCCTCCGAGACGTTGGTCCCCTCCCAGACCACCTGGCCGGGGTAGACCAGGGCCGTCTCCGGGGTCGGCATATTGGGCGAGGGGAAGACCCAGGGAAAACCGGTGTCGCGGAACCGCATCGACCGTTGCCATCCCCGCATCGGCACGACCTCGAGATCGCAGCCGAGCCCCGCCTCGCCGTTGACCAGCAGCGCCAGCTCGCCGAAGGTCAGACCATGGCGCATCGGCAGCGGATAGAGGCCGACGAAGGAGGCGCATTCCGGGCGCAGGATATTGCCTTCGACCGCCGCCCCTCCCGTCGGGTTGGGCCGGTCGAGGACGACGACCCGGATGCCGCGGCGGGCGGCCTCCTCCAGGCAGTAGGCCATGGTGTAGAGGAAGGTATAGACCCGGGTGCCGACATCGACCAGATCGATCAGCAGGACGTCGATCCTCTCGAACATCTCTGGCGTCGGTCGGCGGCTGTCGCCGTAAAGGCTGAAGAGCGGCAGCCCGGTCTCATCATCGACGGCATGATCCGACTCGACCATGTTGTCCTGCTTCTCCGCGAAAAAACCGTGCTGCGGCGAAAAGAGGCAGGTCAACCCCCGGCCGAAACGCTGCTGCAGCAGCAGCCGGGCGTGACGGAGGCGCCGGTCGGTCGAGGCCTGGTTGGACAGCAGGCCCAGCCGCCGACCGGCGAGAGATCGGTCGCCTCCGGCCAGTAAGTGTTCAAGTCCGATATCGATCATGATTGATGCTTAACGAATGAGGGAGAGCCACAAAGTTCGCAGAAGACTGCCATAGTAGCTGGCACCGGGGAAAAAGTCAAAAGCCGGGTTGAGCGAAGGCTGCCTCCGACCTCTCAGGGATCAGGGGTCAGCGGTGAATCCTGATGATCGCCGAAGAGGTAGCGGACGGTCTCGGGAATATTCCCCTTCGGGGCCATGGTATTGGTTTCAGGGACGATTTCGAAGATGCCGAACCACTCTTCCGGATCCTGGCGCTCATGGCGGGTGGCATCGGTCGGGTCCTCGCCGCTCTTCCACCACTCGTCGTGGAGCTGGAAAAAGACCAGACCGGCGAATTTCTCCCGCCCCCAGGCGGTGCGGAGATCGTTCCACACTGCCCGGTAGGTGTCCGGCACATCCTCGACCCGGTGGCCGCCGAAGCCGGGGACCCAGGCTTTGGGCTCGAAGGGTGAGGTCGACAGGCCGACCTGGGTGATCAGGATCGGTTTTCCGGCATTGGCCGCCAGGTCTTCGAGATAGCCCTGGTATGTCGACCCGGTGATCGAACCGGGGGGCGAGGTCCGGACCCCGCGGGCATAGGTGTAGACGTTGAGGCAGATGAGGTCGCCGATATCGGGGGTGATCATATGCTCCCGGGGAACCTCGAGGTCGGGGCGGTCGCCGATCGGACCGATATGGGTCCAGCTGGTGTGGCAGTAGAGATGGCGGCGGCCGTAGCGTTGCAGTTCGTACTCCATCGCCCCGTCGATCAGGCGGGCCAGGGCGATCTCGGTCGGGGTGCGGTTGCGGACGACGACATGGCGGCCGGTGAAGTCCCGGACATCGGGGTGGCGGCTATTGGTCCGCATCACCGCATCGGCCTGGAGCTCGTCGCCGACCGAGAAGAACACCAGGCGGTCGGGGCGGCCGACGGCATAGGTGTGATCGATGACTTCGTAGATCTGGGTCAGGGTCTTGTTGAGGAACTGCTCGTCGAGGAAGTCCTCCTCGTAGGCCCAGACCCAGATATCCTGGCCGTACAGCAGGTCGGTCCTGTCCAGCTCCTCGAAAAATCTGGCCGGCAGCTTCAGCGGAAAGACATGGATGTAATTGAGCCCGAGGTCGCGCATCAGCGGCACATGCTCGGCATAGCGGTGATCGTTGCCGGGGGCGGCCCCATAGATCGGGGTCTCTCCCGGCAGATAGGGGGAGTAGCCGATCCCCTTGAGAAAGACCGGGGCCTTGCCGCGCGCAAGGTCGATAATCGACGTGCCCTTGACGACAAACCGTTGCGGCGCCGGAGTGTCGGCCGTCAGCGCCGAGGTCTTGACCGTGGCGGAGCCGTCGGCTGCCGCCCGCAGCGGCACGAGGAGAAAAAACAGGGCCAGAAGCAGAAATAAGTTCGGATGCATGCGGAGAACCTGTCGGATCCCGGCCACTGACCGTGCGCAGTTGCCGGATTGGTTAGAGGATGGCAGATAGTATCAGGAAATTTCGAGAGCGTCCACCACGATGACCGGCAACCGCCTGGATTCTTCGTCCTTATCGCTTTTTTTCCTTGATAAGGTTATAATAATCGGTTTTTACCGACCAATTGGCTTTAGAACGAGGACCAAGGTTGTGAACAACAAGATTTTCCTTATCATTCCGGCAATTCCAAGCTTTCTCCCATTCTTCTGGCGGCTGTTCCGGCACGGCCTGGGGGAACCGGCCGGACTGCTGTCCGACAGCGCCATCGGCCTCGCCGTCTACCTGCTCGCCATCTCCAGCCCCCGCCTTCTGCGCCTCGTCCTGCTCCTGCTCTGGGCCCTGTTCCAGGCCGGATCGCAGGAACTGTATGCGGCGATGCAGCGGCTGCCGTCGTGGCAGGACCTGCAGTACCTCACCGATCCCAACTTCATCGGCAACAGCGCCGCCGGGCTGCACCTGACCTATCCGGTTTTCACGGCGCTGCTGGTCGTTGCCGCGATCGTCGCCAGCTTGGTCCGAGTCCGCCGCCCGCGCCTTTCCGTTCTGCTGCCGGGAGCGGTCTTCGTGGTCCTGCTCCTCGTCGCCCAGGGTTATCTCAGCCGGCAACTCAACGACAGGAGCATCGCCGCCCGCTTCAACCCGCTGCACTGGTTCATCAGCGACGCCGCCGCAACCTCGTTCTTGCCGAAGCCGGCGGAGCTGACGGCCGCCGACCTGCCCCCTTCCCTCCGCCGCCTCGATCTCTCCGGCACCCCTCTGCTGGCCGGCAAGGGCAAGGCCAGAAACGTCCTGATCATCGCCCTCGAGGGGCTGCCCGGCCTGTACCTGCCGGAGATCCGCAAGGCCTTCGCCATCCCGGAGGGGCCGTACCAGATGGAAGACCTGGCGGCCGCCACCGCCGACGCCACCCTCGTTCCGGACTTCGTCGCCCACAGCCACCAGACCATCCGCGGCCTCTACTCGATGCTGTGCGGCGATTTCAGCAAATTTTCCTACGACATGTCGAAGGCCTTCGAGCTCCAGTTCAATCCGCAGCAGGCCCGGCAATGCCTGCCGGCCCAGCTGGCCGCCAACGGCTGGGACACCCACTACCTCCAGGCGGCGGGGCTGTCGTTCATGGGCAAGGACCAGGTCATGCCCAACGTCGGCTTCCAGCAGGTCCACGGCAACGAGTGGTTCACCGAACCGGACCCCTACCCCTTCATGTGGGGCAAGACCGACCCGGTCTTCTTCCGCGGCGCCCGGCAGTACATCGCCGAGCTGCGGGCCGCGGACAAGCCCTGGCTCCTCACCCTGCTGACGGTCGGCACCCACCAGCCGTACGCGGTGCCGGAGGATGTCGCCGCCCGCTACCCCAACCGGATGATCGCCACCGTCGCCATCCTCGACCAGGCGGTGGCCGATTTTCTCCAGGGAATCCGGGCCGACGGGGTCCTCGACGATACCCTGGTGCTCATCACCTCCGACGAATCGCACGGCGACACTATCGGTGAGTGGGCGAGCAGCTGGGGAATGATGGCGATCCTGGCCCCGGAAGGCCCGACTCTGCCCCGGATCAAGGCGGGCGGCTACGGCCTGGTCGACATCGAGGCCTCGGTCCTCGACTACCTCGGTCTGCCGGCGCCGGAGGCGGTCATCGGCCGCAGCATGTTCCGCGACTATCGACAGCCGCGGGAGATGGTGTCCTACACCAACAGCAAGCTGCGCTGGCAGACGAGTGACGGCAGAAGGTTCGAGTGTTCCCGCAGCGGCGGCTGCACCGTCGGCGCCGCGACCAGCCTCATCGGCCCGCCGCCGCAGGATTTCAGCCACGACGACGGCAACAACGGCCCGCGGCTGTTCGCCCTCGCCGCCGTCCTCGACCACAAGCTCGCCAGCCGGGAGAAGTCGCAGCTGCTGCGCTTCGCCAACGGCGAAATCCGCCGCTTGCCGGAAAAAATCGTCAACGAGTGGACCGACAATCTTGCCGGGGCCCAGTATCTCGATTTTCCGGCCGGGTCGAAGGTCCACGTGTCGATCCGGGTCAAGGCCCTCAAGGCCTCGGCAAAGGGGATCCGGCTCCAGCTGTTCCTGCGCCAGTTCGAAAAACTGGTCGGCGGCATCGATTACCCCCCTTTCCCGGTGCTCCAGGCCGGCGACGAGGGCAGGATCGAATTCGACATCGACAACCCCACGGCCAGACAGTCGTTCTCCTTCCATCTCGTCGGCGAGGGCGAGGATGCCGAGATCCGGCTGGAGGAATTCGACGTGACGATCAATCGCGGCACTGCAACCGAGGCCATCCTGTAAAATCAGGTGCCGCGACCGGCGGTCCTGTGCTACAATGGTCGGCAACCCGGTTTTTCCACTCTTGCAAGGACCACAGATGAACATCCTCACCTTTCTCGCTGAACAGAAGATCCTCCAGGCCATGGAGGAGCGCGATCTCAGTGACACCAGTTTCAAGTACAAGCCGCTGCCGCTGGAGGATGACAGCTTCGTCCCGGCCGAGCTGAAAATCGCCTACAAGATCCTCAAGAACGGCGGCTTCCTGCCGCCGGAGGTGGAAGAGCGCAAGGAGGTCAAACGCCTCGAGGACCTGATCACCTCCACCGAGGACGAGCACGAACGCCTGCGGCAGATGAAGAAGCTCGAGATCCTGATGATGAAGATCGACGCGAAACGGTCCTTTACCACCTCGATCAACAGTCAGCACGAATATTATCGCAATGTCGTCGAGCGGATCTCGGTCAAGAGCAAGACGCCGCCGGACAAGTCATCGACGGGCGACAAGGAATGACCTCGGTCCCGCTCCGACGCCCCTTGTGCCGACAGACCCTGCACCGGGCACCTCCCTGATCTGATTGCACAACCGATCCTGCCCCCGGTAGCTCGATAAAAGCGGCTACGCAATTATTGACCTCCGTTATCACTGCAGTTCGATCTTGACCTTTCTCGACTCATGTCCCATCATATTGCAACTACAGGCAAAAATTTATTCTGACAACACGTATCCACAGGAGACACGATATGAAAACAGTGGCATTCAACGGCAGTCCCAACAAGAACGGCAACACCTTCCATGCCCTGCAGATGGTGACGAAGGAACTGGAGGAGGCCGGAATCGAGACCGAGATCGTCCATGTCGGCAACAAGGCGATCAGGGGCTGCCTGGCCTGCGGCCAGTGCATCAAAAACAAGAACGAGCGCTGCATCCAGGACGACGAGGTCAACGAGTGGATCCAGAAGATGAAGGCGGCCGACGGCATCCTCCTCGGCTCCCCGGTCCATTTCTCGGCCATCGGCGGGACGATGAAATCGTTCCTCGACCGGGCCTTCTACGTCAACGGGGTCAACGGCAACCTGCTGCGGCACAAGGTCGGCGCGGCGGTCGTCGCGGTCCGGCGGTCCGGCGGCCTGCCGGCCTTCAACCAGCTCAACAATTTCCTGTGCTACGCCGAGATGCTGCTGCCGACCTCCAACTACTGGAACGTCATCCACGGCGCCCGACCGGGCGAGGCGACGAAGGACGAGGAAGGACGGCAGATCATGCAGGTCCTTGGCCGCAACATGGCCTGGCTGATGCAGCTGGTGGCACACGGCCGCGATGCGGTTCCGGCCCCGGCGCGGGAAAACAAGATCTATATGAACTTTATCCGCTGAGCCCGGGCGCGGCCGCGAACACCGCGGCTACTTCACGACCTCGAACACCGCGGTAAGATCATCATCCCCCAGTCCGGCGGCGCCGGCGCGTTTGAAGGTCTCGTTGGCGATCGCGCCGCCGGGCAGCGGCTGCCGCAGCTCATCGCCGAGCAGCAGGGCCAGGCGCAGGTCCTTCTGCATGTACTTGAGCGGAAAACTGACCGGGTACTCTTCCTGCAGCAGCATCGGCCCCTTGACCCGGAACATCGGGTTGGCCAGCGCCCCCTCGTCGAGGACCTCGAGGATCCGCTCACCGGCGAGACCGGCCTTGCGGCCGAGGGCCAGGCCCTCGCAGAAGGCCGTCATCATCCCGCCCATGATCATGTTGACGACGAGCTTCATCCGCGCCCCCTGGCCGACGGCCCCGAGATAGTGGCTCTTCTTGCCCATGACCGCAAGCGCCGGGAGGGCCTCGTCAAACAGACTTTGATCGCCGCCGGCAAGGAAGATCAGGGTCCCGTCCTCGGCCGGTTTTCTGGTCCCCGACACCGGGGCCTCGAGAAACCGGCCGCCGCGCTCGCCCACCGCCGCGGCGATCCGCCGGGCGGTGTGGTCGTCGACCGTCGACACATCGATGTAACCGCGACCGCCGCCGATCCCCGCCAGCACCCCCTCGACGCCGAAGCAGACCTCCATCGAGGCGATCGGATCGGAGAGCATGGCGAAGGTGATGTCGCAGGCGGCGGCGACCGCCGCCGGATTCTGCCCCTGCCGGGCCCCCAGTGCCACCAATGAGGCGCAGCGCTCGGGGTTGCGGTTCCAGACCGTCACCTCGAACCCCGCCCGCAGCAGATTGGCGGCCATGGGCCCGCCCATGATGCCGAGGCCCAGAAAACCGTATTTTGCCATGGAGAACCTCCTTGTATTCAATAATGGTTGCCGGGCACGTCCACTCTACAGCGCCCGGAGATACGATAATCACGGACCGGCGTGGCGCCCGTGACAAGTTTTCCTATCACCCCTTCCCCTTCCGCCGCCGCCGGCATCCCGATCATTCCAAACTTGCGCTGACGCTCCAAGTTATGTAGTTTCTCGTAGAAAACCGCTATGGCAAACCCATCAACCTCAAATTCCAGCAGAGACAGAGGACCATGAACGAACGCAACTACCTTCACCTGACCGACCAGCTGTTCGACCAGATCAAACGCGGGGCCTTTCTCACCGTCAGGGCCGGCGACGCCGTCAACACCATGACCATCGGCTGGGCCACGATCGGCTGGATCTGGCAGAAACCGATCCTGATGGTGGCAGTCCGCGATTCCCGCCACACCTTCACCCTGCTCGAAACGATCGACAATTTCACCGTCACAATACCGACAGGGGGCGGATGTGCCAAGGCCCTGACGCTCTGCGGCACGAAATCGGGTCGGGACATGGACAAGCTCGCCGCCAGCGGCCTGCAGCTGAAGCAGGCCCGCACCACCGAATCGCCGGTTATCGATGTCGCCGGGGTCCATTACGAGTGCCGTATCGTCTACAAATCGGCGATGGACAGCGCCTTCCTCCACCCGGAGCTCGACAAGCTCTATCCGCAGCAGGATTTCCACACCCTCTACTTCGGCGAAATCCTCAACTGTTACGAAACAGAGTAAATATATCCAATTGATTTTCCGTTATATTCAGCCGCAGACCGGCAGCTGCCGACCGCCGGCAAGAGATCATCATCGGTGCAGATATGAAACGACTGTTTTTCCTTGTCCTGACCCTCCTCGCCGCGATCCCGGTCGCAGCCGCCGAACCGCTGAGACTCGGCCTGCTGCAGATCGAGGATTCGGCGCCCTTCTATGTCGCCGAGCAGCAACAACTCTATACCCGTGAGGGCCTGGAGGTCGAGCTGATTCCCTTTCTCAGTGCCATCGAACGAGACAGCGCCCTGGCGGCGGGGGCGATCGACGGAGCGATCGCCGACCCGATCGGCGCCATCCTCTTCGACCGGGGGCAGGGCCGGCTGAAGATCACCGCCCTCTGCCTCGGCGACCAGCCGGCCGAGGGGGTCTTCGCCATCCTCGCCGCCCCCGGCTCCGGCCTGCAGACCGTCGCCGATCTGAAGGGGGTCGAGATCGCCGTCTCCAACTCGACGATCATCGAATACGTCACCGACCGGATGCTGGAGCAGCAGGGATTCGCACCCGCCGAGATCAAGAAGATCGAGGTGGCGAAGATGCCGATCCGGATGCAGATGCTGCTGTCCGCTGCGGTCAAGGCCGCCACCCTGCCGGAGCCGCTGGCCTCGATCGCCGCCGGCAAGGGGGCGAAGGTGCTGCTGACCGATGCCGACGGCACAGAGAGCCTGTCGCAGACGGTCATCGTTTTCCGTCCCGAGGTCCTGACCAAACGACGGGCCGAGGTCGCCGCCTTCTTCCGGGCCTATGCCGGGGCGGTGACCGCGATCAACGCCGCGCCGGAGACATATCGGGCGCTGGTGGTCGACAAGGGTCGTATCCCACCGGACCTCGCCCCGACCTACCCTATCCCCCGCTATCCCGAGCCGGCCCCGTTCAGCCCGGCGCTCTACGCCCCGATCGTGAACTGGCTGGCCGCCAAAGGGTTGACGACACCGATCCCGTATGCGGACATGGTCGCCACCGATTTCATGGACCGGAAGAACTGAAGATGATCAGGGTCGACTCGGTCAACCTCTCCTTCTCCCATGAGGGGGAGGTCAACCAGGTACTGCAGGGGATCTCCTTCGCGGTGAAGGCCGAGGGGAGCTGCGCCATCATCGGTCCCTCCGGTTGCGGCAAGACCTCGCTGCTGTTCCTGCTCGCCGGACTGCTGCAGCCGGACGCCGGCACGATCACGATTACGGGCAGTCCCCGCACCGGCACGATCCTGCAGCATTACGGCCTCTTCCCCTGGAAGACGGTGGTCGAGAACATCGGCCTCGGTCTCCAGCTCAAGGGTGAGGCGAAGGACCGCATCGGCGCCAGGGTCGAGGGTCTGCTCGCCGAGATGGGGCTCACCGGCTTCGGCCGCCACTACCCGGCCCAGCTCTCCGGCGGCATGCAGCAGCGGGTGGCGATGGCCCGGGCCCTGGCGATCGAGCCGCAGATCCTGTTCATGGACGAACCGCTGTCGTCGCTCGATGCCCTGAGCCGGGAGCGGCTGCAGAACCTGATCCTTCAGGTCTGGCGCGACAAACGCATCACCACGATCCTCGTCACCCACTCGATCGAGGAGGCGGTCTATCTCGGCCGCCAAATCATCGTCCTCAGCCAACGTCCCGGCCGGATCCTGCAGATCGTCGACAACCCCGGGGCCGGCTCCCGGGAATACCGGCAGACAGAGCAATTTTTTCACAACTGCAACCAGTTGCGACGGATACTGAAGGAAGAAGATCATGGGCCGGAAGCGTGATATCCTGATCGCCGCCCTGATCCTGGTCGGGCTGTGGCAGGTCTCGGCCCTGCTGCTCGACTCGATGGCCCTGCCCGAGCCCTGGATCGTGCTGGTCGATACGGCGTCCAAGATCGCCGACGGCAGCCTTCTCGACGACCTCGCCATCAGCACCTTCCGGGCCCTGAGCGGCATCATCCTCGCCCTGGCCGCCGCGGTGCCGCTCGGTCTCGCCGTCGGGGCCGAGGATTCCCTGCGCCGGCGGCTGTCGCCCTTCATCTACCTGCTCTACCCGATCCCGCACGTCGTGCTGCTGCCGCTGATCATCATCCTCTTCGGGATCGGCAACTTCTCCAAGATCTTCCTCATCGCCCTGATCGTCTTTTTCCAGATCCTGGTGACGACCCGCGATGCCGCCCGCAACATCCACCGCAACTACTTCCATTCGATGCAGACGCTGGGGGCGACCCGGTTGCAGATCTACCGCCACGTCATCCTCCCCGCCTCGCTGCCGAAGATCCTGACGGCGATGCGGATATCGATCGGCACGGCGGTGGCCATCCTCTTCTTCGTCGAGTCCTTCGCCACCACCACGGGCCTCGGCTATATCATCATGGACTCCTGGGGCCGGGCCGACTATGTCGCCCTCTACACCGGGATCTCCTGCATGGCCCTGCTCGGCTTCGCCCTCTACCTCCTCCTCGACCGCCTCGAACGCCGGATCTGCGCCTGGACCCGGACGGACTGAGAAAAGCCCCGACCCGGCGCTGGATGAATGGCTGTTGACATCATCACCTCAGCGGTGACGCCCTCTCTATCAGAAATACGGCCTAGAACAGCAGTCGATGCCGGAACTCCTTCGGGGCGTGCGAACCGATCGAGGCAAGGATAAAGGCCAGCAATACCGCGCCCTGGGCCGGCAGCAATCCGTGGAAGGCCGCCCCTAGTATCACGAGTTTGACGAAGGTGACTACCCCCGCCAATTCGCGATGGACCTGGCGGTGGCGCAACCACTCGCTCGCCAGGAGGACAACGCCCGTCACGAAGCCCAGCACCATATACCTGACAGGCGGTTGCGGTTGGAGATCAAGCAGAATGGCGGCGAGAAAGATTGCCGCCCCCACCTGATGCAGCGCCCTGACCAGTATGGAGAGACTGAAGATCCAATAGGGACGATCGCCGATCCGCCCCATTTTGGCGCCATTCTTACAGTTCTTTTCACTCCTCTCGAGCATTACGCCCCCTATTCTTGCAAACACACTGTGTTGACAGCAACCGGATCGCACATCCTGAACCAGGTGCAACGATAGCGCAAGGTTGGATTCTTGAAAACCCGGCATCGGTTCAATGCCTGCATTTCCATTCCGCCATCATTTCAGAAACAGGTCGTTGTCCAGAACCAGTGCGCTCAAGGTCACCATGCCGATCAGTTGCCCGTTTTCTTCCACCGGCGCCCGCCGCATCCCCACCCGGTGCAGCAGCCTGGCGATATAACGGATGTCCATATCCGCCGGGACCGACATGATCGGTTTGGTCATGATCTCGTAGACATTGACCTCTTCCGCCCTCTTGCCCGGGATCAGTACGCCGTTGATGATGTCCTGAACCGAGACGATGCCCCAGGCATCATCGGCGTGCCGCTTTGTGACCAGGAGGCTGTGCACCCTTTTTTCACGCATTGCGGCCGCAGCCTCTCTGGCGGTGGCCATGCCGTCGATGAAGATGATGTTGGTGCTCATCACATCCTTGCCGCGAACTATGCGGTCCGAAGAATCTGCCATGGTGTTGTTCCTTGTGTTGAAGATGAGTCGGACGACGAAGGGGTTGCGGTCCAGGAGACGCCCATCCGACTAAAAATACTGGTCCTTGACCTCCTGTTTGAACCTCTCCAGCTGGCTTTCCAGGCCGACGACGGACTCCACCGGGAGAACAAAGGCGATCCCCGTTCCCGGCTTGTCGAATTTTCCGGCCGTGGAGATCGCGGTCAGCACGGGACGGGCGATGTGCTCCTCCAAAAGAAACATGATGATGTCCGTCGGCTCCTCCAGGGACAGACCGAAAAAGGTTTTTGCCTCCCGCATCCCGGTACCGCGGGCCGCAATAATGGTCGCGCCCGTCGCCCCGGCGGCTTTGGCGGCATCAACGACGGTGTCGGTGATGTTGGTCTTGACCGAGGCAAGAATAACCTTAAATTTCATTGCGTTTCTCCTTGTTTTTTTTCTGTGCCCGGGAAATCGACCACTGCGCATATTGCCCATACCCCAGCACCGCGATGATCGGAAAAAGGCTGGCAAAGGCGATCAGGCCAAAACCGTCAATGGCAGGATTACGGCCGGGAACCGAAGCCGACAGCCCGAGGCCGAGGGCGGCGACGATGGGAACGGTGACTGTCGAGGTCGTCACCCCACCGGAATCGTACGCCAGCGCCATGATGGTCTTCGGGGCGAAGCACGTCTGAATCACGACGATGATATACCCGCCAAGGATGAAAAGGTAAAGCGGGGTGCCGGAGACAATCCTGAAAGTTCCCAGGCTGATGCCGAAGGCAACGCCGCAAGCGACGGTGATTCGGAGCCCCCAGGTGTTGATGGCGCCGCCCGACACCTCGCGGGCCTTATAGGCCACGGCGATGAGCGAAGGTTCGGCGATGGTGGTGGAAAAACCTATCAAGGCGGCGAAGAGATAGACCCACCCGTAATTGGTCCAGTCGGTCAGGTCGATGCCGGCCCGGCTTCCCTGGAGAAAAGCGGGATCTGCAAGTTGGCTGGCCATGACCTTGCCCAGGGGGAACAGTGCCTTTTCCAGCCCGACCAGAAACAGGGTCAGGCCGACGATGACGTAGACGCTGCCGACCAGTATGCTGCGCAGATTGACAATGGGTTGCCGGAGGACCACCAGTTGAAAAAAACCGAAGAGGAGGAAGATCGGCAGGACATCACGGCAGGTCAGGAGAAAATCTTTCCCGAATTCAGCAAAAAAATGCATGCATCGCTCCCCAATGACTAAAAGACCACCAGCCCGTACCCCATGACGAAGATCATGGGCAGGAGCGAGGCAAAGGCGATCAGGCCGAAACCGTCGATCAAAGGATTTCTGCCCTTGATGATGGTCGCCAGACCGACGCCGAGGGCCGTAACCAGCGGTACGGTGATCGTGGAAGTGGTTACGCCGCCGGCATCGTAGGCGATGCCGATAATTTCCTGGGGCGCGAACAGGGTCATCAGCATGACGATGCAGTAGCCGCCGATGATCAGGTAATGGAGCGGCCAGTTGCGGAGGATCCGCAGCACCCCGAGCAGTATCGAAAACCCCACCGAAAAGGCGACCGTCAACCGCAGGCCGAGGCTGTAGGAATTCCTTGCCCTGTCGCTGTTCTCGAGCAGCCCGCCATCGATGGCAATGTTCGCCGCCTCGTTGGAGACGGCGATGAGCGCCGGTTCGGCCACGGTGGTCGAAAAACCGAGGGCGAAACTGAAGATCAGGAGCCAGAACAGGCTGCCTTTACGGGTCAGAGAATAGGCCATCTCCTCCCCTATCGGAAAGAGCGCCCTTTCCAGCCCCTCGATAAACATGCTCAAACCGACAACCACCAGCCCCGTACCCAACAGAATCTCGCCCACGTCAGGCAGGGGCTTGCGAATGATGACAAATTGAAAAAAAGCGATGACAACGACGATGGGCAGCAGGTCGGCACACGCCGACCATATCTTTTTCAATACATAGGCAACGGCATAAACGGAGAGAGCGCTTTTTTTCATTGCACAGCAACGGTGGCGGCAAAGTTGAGGCTGCTATACGGCTCAGTCGATCCATCTCGTCGGTACTGTCGTGATACAGGACTCTTATAGAGATGATACAGTATATCACAGTTGTCTCATAGTCGTTCCCACAAAAAAAACTGTGAAGATATAGAGGGTTGACAAGGCACGTCTCGAAAGGTGCCGGCACCGCACCAGGATCTTGCACCATACGCAGAATCCAGAATTTGTAAGTTCTTTTATTTCCGATGATATTCAGAAAAAGCAATGTCAGGCACAGCAATTTTTCAAGATTATTC
The DNA here is from genome assembly GCF_014201505.1 of Desulfoprunum benzoelyticum. Classification (GTDB taxonomy): domain Bacteria; phylum Desulfobacterota; class Desulfobulbia; order Desulfobulbales; family Desulfocapsaceae; genus Desulfoprunum; species Desulfoprunum benzoelyticum. The sequence goes on from NZ_JACHEO010000001.1 coordinate 420,336, forward strand.
AGCAAAATATTGATACATTACGAAGATTTCCGGCCTGGAAAAGCAAAAGGTCTGAGTGTGTCGGTACAGAAAAATATCCACCACTCCCATACGAGCAGGGATGATAATACGGATCAGCGGAATTACCTGTTATGGGTAACAGACAACGGAGATCACCGATGAACAGACTGTTCGAAGAAAGTTCAATCAATACAATGCCCCTGAAGAATAGATTTGTGCGGGCGGCTACGTGGGAGGGACTGGCAACCGCAAAAGGTGAAGCCACCCCTGAATTGATTGCAATGATGGCATCGCTCGCCAAGGGCGGTGTCGGTCTGATTGTAACAAGTCATGCTTATGTTTCGCAGGAAGGGCAGGGAACCCCCTGGCAACTTGGGGTGTATGATGACAAACTCATTGCAAAGCTTGAAGCGATGGCTTCAGCCGTTCATCAACACAACGGCAGAATCATCATGCAGCTTGCCCATGCCGGCCTGTATGCCGAGGTGGAGATAACCGGCCAACCGGCATTAGCCTTATCAGATCTTGATGGATTTCCACAAGAAAACGTAAGAACGATAACGTCAGGAGATATTCAGCGCCTTGTTGCATCGTTCGCCCAAGCGGCAAAAAGAGCCAAGGTGGCCGGTTTTGACGGAATTGAAATCCACTCCGGCCATGGCTATTTACTGAGCCAGTTTCTCTCCCCTGCCTGCAATAAGCGACAGGACGAATACGGCGGGGCGATTGAAAACAGGGCCAGAATTCATCTCCGGATGTATAAGGCCATACGGGAAGTTGTCGGGCCGGATTATCCCCTGCTGATAAAGATGAACTGTGCCGACTTTATCGACAACGGCCTGACCAGAGAAGATTCGTTGCAGGCCGCCAGACTCTTTGCCGCTGCAGGTTTCGATGCCATTGAGGTCAGTGGCGGCATCATCAGGACCGGTAGGCTTTCGCCGAGCAGACCCGGTATCACGACAGAGGACCAGGAAGCCTATTTCAAGGAATACGCAGAAGACTTCAAAAGAAATATACAGACACCATTGATCCTCGTTGGCGGCTTGCGCTCCTTCACGGTCGCCGACAGAATAGTTGCCGAAAGGATTGCCGATTACATTGCCATGAGCAGGCCGTTTATTCGCGAGCCTGACTTGATCAACCGTTGGAAAAACGGAGATCTCGGGAAAGCCGAATGTACATCCGATAATTTATGCTTCAATCCCGGATTTAAAGGCCACGGAGTGTACTGCGTCACAAAGGAACGGGAAAACAGTCATTGAGGGATGGAAAAATTCTCCTCAAACGCTATGGATTGAATATTATTTTAGTATTCACTCGAACCAATACAACGTACAGATTTTGTATACAACGATAGAAAGATGATTATCAGAATCGAAAAACCATCAGACAGTGAAGCAATCACCGAAGTCACAAAGGCAGCTTTCGAGGACCATTCATTCAGCCAGCAAACAGAGCATTTCATCATTCGTGATCTCCGCACTGCTGGGGCACTGACCATATCGCTTGTGGCTGAAGTTGACGGGCGGATCATTGGACACCTCGCCTTTTCTCCCGTTACGATTTCAGATGGAACGACAAACTGGCATGCCCTCGGTCCGGTGTCTGTGCTGCCTGATTATCAGGGACGCCGGATAGGCACGGCAATGATCAACCATGGGTTGGCACTGCTGAAATCGATGGAGGGTGAAGGCTGTGTGATTGTGGGGTTGCCGACATATTTCCGTCGATTCGGCTTTAAAAACCACCCTCTGCTTCTCCATGAGGAAGTACCACAGGAAGTCTTTTCAGCGAAGTCGTTTGTCAGACGGATGCCTTTTGGAAAGGTCGAGTTCCATCAGGCGTTCAAACAGTTGTCGTTAATTGAAAAAGATGCCATTACCGATGTCATTATCGACTATGCCATTGCCGGTATAAAGCTTGACCTTGCGAACCCTGCGGTTGAAAGTCTGATAAGCAAAAAGATTTTGACTCAAATGCCGGATGGCAAGTTTGTCATGCGGCCTTCTGCACTGGCAGAGTATGACTCCTACTTTGCCAAGGTCAGCCAGTTCGTTGTTGCAGAAATGAGCCGTGTGCACAAAAATCCTCTATTGGCAGCGGTTTCGCATTGAACGGATGCATAGCCGTCAATGGCCTCCGGTTCACTGCCGAAGATGGGTGAAGGCTGTCGAAGATCAGGGATGCGGATCAAGGTGGACGATCGGGGGACAAGGCGGGATCATCGCCTGCGGATCTAGAAATTGTCAATGTAATAACAGACTGATACGTTTGCAGGTGGATGCTTTTTGACGCACCCTGAAATTTGCACTTGACTTGCATATTTGGTCGTTTTACCATACGTGAAACAAAGGAGGTCCGCATGAACGCAAAAGAAAAGGCGCTTATTGAGGCCAAGGCCAACATCCTCAAGGCCCTGGGGCATCCGACCCGCCTGTGGATGGCCGAACAGCTGGCAGGCGGAGAAAAGTGCGTACGTGAACTGGCCAAAAACATCGATGCCGATTTTTCCACCATCTCCAAGCACCTGTCGATCCTCAAGCAGGCCGGCGTGGTCGATGTCGACAAACGCGGCAAGCAGGTCTATTACCGGCTGAAAGTCCCCTGCATCCTCAATTTCATGCCGTGCGTCGAAGCTGTTTTGCAGGCAACGGCCCAGAGCCATATTGAACTGATGCAACACAAACAGGTTGTCAGCGAGATTGAAGCGTTATGACAACCTCAGCAAGGGTGGAGTGAAATGAACTGGAAAAACGAGTGGAAGATCCTGTTGCTCATTGTCGCCGTCTTTCTCGGCTGTTATTACCTGCCGGTCGGCTCGGCCCGCTTTGACAATGCGATTCTCGAGGCCTTCCACCTCGTCAAGTGGTACGCCCAGGAGCATGTCCTGCTCTGCCTGGTGCCGGCCTTTTTCATTGCCGGGGCCATCGGCGTGTTCATCAGCCAGGCGGCGGTCATGCGGTATCTCGGTCCGAAGGCCGACAAGGCCATGGCCTATGGCGTGGCCTCGGTCTCGGGGACGATTCTTGCCGTCTGCTCCTGCACCATCCTGCCGCTTTTTGCCGGCATCTACAAGATGGGCGCCGGCCTCGGCCCGGCTACGGCCTTCCTCTATTCCGGACCGGCGATCAACGTCCTGGCGATCGTCCTGACGGCGCGGATCCTGGGACCGGAAATGGGTACGGCCCGGGCCGTCGGCGCGGTGGTGCTGAGCATCATTATCGGCGCCGCGATGGCCTTCATCTACCGCAAGGAGGAACAGGCCAAGCTGGCGATCCAGATGGCGATGCCGGAGGAGGAGGTCAAGCGGCCGCTGTGGCAGACCACGCTCTACTTCGCGACGATGATCGGGGTTCTGGTCTTCGCCAACTGGGGCCGACCGCAGGAAACGACCGGTCTGTGGGCGGCGATCTTCGCCGCAAAATGGCAGATCACCTCAACCTTTGCCGCCGCCCTCGGCCTGATCCTGATCATGTGGTTCGGCATGCGGGCCTGGAAGGTCGGATCGATCGCGGTGCCGGTCGTCGCCCTGGCCCTGCTCTTCCCCGACCAGCCGATCATCGCCTTCACCGCCGGTTTCATCGGCCTGTCGATCTTCACCAGTACCGACAAGGGTGAAAACGGCGCCTGGTTCGCCTCGTCGTGGACCTTCGCCAAGCAGATCCTGCCGCTGCTGCTCTTCGGCGTCCTCGTCGCCGGCGCCCTGCTCGGCCGGGTCGGCCATGAAGGTCTGATCCCGTCCGAGTGGGTCGCGCTGGCGGTCGGCGGCAATTCCCTCGGCGCCAACTTCTTTGCCGCCGTCGCCGGGGCCTTCATGTACTTCGCCACCCTGACCGAGGTGCCGATCCTGCAGGGACTGATCGGCAGCGGCATGGGCAAGGGGCCGGCACTGACCCTGCTGCTGGCCGGCCCGGCCCTGAGCCTGCCGAGCATGCTGGTGATCAACACCGTGCTCGGCCTGAAGAAAACCGCCACCTTCGTGGCTCTGACCATCGTGTTCTCAGCGTTCTGCGGCATGTTGTATGGAATGTTCTTTGGCTAACAACTATGGAGGAAAAAATGAAAATTCATATTCTCGGACCGGGGTGCGCCAAATGCGCCCAGCTTGGTGAAACCGTCACTGCCGCGACCAAGGAGCTCGGCATCGATTGCGAAATCGAAAAGGTCACCGACTTCAACAAGATCATGTCGTTCGGAGTCATGATGACCCCCGGCCTGGTGGTCAACGGTGAGGTCAAGGCAGTGGGCCGGGTCCCCTCCCTCGAAGAGATCAAGTCCATGCTGAAATGATCTTCGGCAGGGACCAACAGGTTTTTTTTTATCTAACCAGGAGAAATACGTGAACACTTCTTTTGCTGTCAGAACCATCAAGATGCTGATCGCCACCGCCTGCCTGTTGCTGCTGCCGGCGACAGAGATTTTCGCCGCCGGCAACGGAGGGATTCAGGAGATCCCCGTTCCCGGCAAGGTGACCCTGGCCGAACTGGGATCGACCAGATGCATCCCCTGCAAGTTGATGATGCCGATCATGGAGGAGCTGAAACAGGAATACAACGGCCGGCTGGCCGTCGTCTTCGTCGATATCATGGAACATCCCGGGACCGGGCAGAAATTCAACATCATGTCGATCCCGACCCAGATCTTCTTTGACGCCGACGGCAAGGAGGTCCTCCGACACGTCGGTTTCATGGAGAAGGCGGCAATCGTCGCCGAACTGGAGAAACTCGGGCTCAAGTAACCCATGGACCAGGCCTTTCTCACCATCAACTCCTGGATGGGCCAGGGCCTCCTGCTCGGGGGCCTCGGCTGCTTTCTCTGGGGCATGGTCAGCGTCCTGTTCAGTCCCTGTCACATCGCCTCCATTCCGCTGATCATCGGCTATGTCGCCGGCCAGAATCACCTGGTGGCAGGTCGCAAGGCGACACTCTACGCGGTGGTCTTCACCACCGGCCTGTTCATCACCATCGCGGTGATCGGCATGATCTGTTCCCTGCTCGGGAGGATGCTCGGCGATGTCGGCCCCTACTGGACCATCGCCATCGGCCTGCTGCTGGTGTGGCTCGCCCTCGACATGCTGGGGGTGGCGAAATGCTCCATGCCGGGAGGATTGATGGCCCGCCTGACCGTCAAGGGCCTGACCGGCGCCTTCGTCCTCGGCCTGGCCTACGGAGTGCTGTCCGGCTCCTGCACCTTCGGCTTCATCGCCCCGATCCTGGCCATCATCTCGGTCCAGGAACAGCTGGCGATCGGCTTGTTCTTCATCGTGCTCTTCGGACTCGGTCACTGCCTGCCCATCGCCGTGGCCGGCAGTTCGACGGCGCTGGTCAAAAAGCTGCTGATCAGCTCCTCCTGGCAACAAGGCGGCCGGGTCTTCCGTCGGCTGGCCGGGACGATGATCGCCCTGCTCGGCATCTATTTTATCGTCCAGCCGTTTCTCAACATCTGACACCCCCTTCGATACCACTGATGAACCCCAGACTGAACATCCTCTTTCTCTGCACCGGCAACTCCTGCCGCAGCCAGATGGCCGAAGGCTGGACCCGGGCCCTCAAGGGCGATCTTATCGAGGCGTATTCCGCCGGGGTCGAGACCCACGGTCTCAATCCCATCACCGTCGAGGTCATGGCCGAGGCCGGGGTCGATATCTCCGGCCACCGCTCGAAGCACCTTGACGAACTGGGCGATATTGCCTTCGACATGGTGATCACCGTCTGCGACCATGCCCGCGAGGCCTGCCCCTTCTTTCCCGGGGCCAAAAAGATGCTCCATGCCGGTTTTGCCGATCCGCCGGCGATGGCCAGAGACCTGGCCGCACAAGGGGCCGGGGTGGAGGCACAGCGCGAGTGCTACCGCAGGGTGCGCGACGAGATCCGGGCCTATGTCGAGACCCTGCCGGGAGCCCTGAATCTCGATGTCCACGAAGATCACACCTGCTGAGGCGAAGATGGACACCCTGCTGCTCTACCTCATCGCCGCGACCTGTCTGACCTGGTCCTACCTGAAGAACAGGGAGAAAACCAGAACCGCGATGAAAAAGGCCTTCAAGGCCTTCGAAAACATCCTGCCCCAGTTCCTCGTCGTCCTGATCCTGGTGGCGATGGCCATGGCGGTCCTCGATACCGCGACGATCTCGCTCGTTCTCGGCCGGGACTCCGGGGTCTGGGGGGTCTTGGCCGCCTCCCTGGTGGGCGCGGTCACGCTGATTCCCGGATTCGTCGCCTTCCCCGCGGCCGCCGCCCTGCTGCAGGGGGGAGCGGGGGCGACCCAGATCGCCGCCTTCGTTTCCAGCCTGATGATGGTCGGGATCGTCACCCTGCCGCTGGAGATCCAGTTTTTCGGCAAGCGGGCGGCATTTCTCCGCAATCTCCTGGCCTATGGCTTTTCCCTGATTGCCGCGATCTTCGTCGGCTGGACGGTGAGCCTGTGAAACCGGTCCTGCGCCGCTATAGGGCCGTCATCGCGGCCGCCGCCGTCTTCATCGTCTTTCTTCTCCTGTTGCCGCTGTACCGGGTCAAGGCGGTCGATATCGTCGGCATCATCCTGATCGCTGCGGCCATGAAGGCGCTGGTGCCGCCGGCGGAGGTCCGGCGGCTCTATGCCGAGGCGGAAAAGTTCGATTAGTCCAGCAACTGAGCTCAATATCGTCTGGATTGCTGTCGGGAAGTTCCGTGGCAGCTGTCAACGGGCGGGGCGAGGAAACTTACTCGAAGCGGAATTGCGAGAGATAGGCGGCCAGCGCCTCCCTTTTCTCTCCCTGCAGGGCCGGACAGTTGGTGTGATCCTTGGCCCCTTCGATCACCCGGACGGCAAAGACCATGCAGGTCGGCTGGCCGCATTCCCGGCAGTTGGTCTGCGGCAGCAGTTTCAGGATCTCCAGCAGGGACGGCTGCCTGGCCCCCTGTTCGCTGGGCTCGATGTCGGCCCGGTTGTCCCAGGCGCTGTTGATCTCGCGCTGCAGCCAGGCGACGACCTTCTCCGCCTGTTCTTCATCCTGCAGGGCGTTGACCGCGATCTTGCGGGGATGGATGGTGATCAGCTTGCCGGAGGTCTTCAGGGTCAGCGAGGGAGGCTCCTTCGTATAGGCAAAGCCGCCGAGGACGGTGTTGAGATACGGCAGCGCTGCCCCGACGTCATCGTGCAGATGGGCGAAACAGTGCAGGGTCCGGGCGCCGGCGTTGCACTTCGAGCGAAAGATCTCCAGGGTATAACCTGTCAGCAACATAGTTATGCTACCCTCTCGTCCTGATGCGTTGGGTGTCAGGGAACCAGGAGGTGGTGCGATTGGCAATTTTTACCAGGATAAGCATCACCGGGACCTCTACCAAAACACCGACAATAGTCGCCAGAACTGCCGGTGACGAGGCACCGAACAGGGTGATGGCAACGGCGACCGCCAGTTCAAAAAAATTGGAGGCGCCGATCATTCCGGCCGGCGCAGCGATATCATGCGAAAGTTTCAGCTTTTTACTGCTCAGATAGGCAATGAAGAAAATTAAAAAAGTCTGAATAATCAACGGCACTGCTATCAAAACGATATGCAGCGGATTCCCGAGAATGATCGTTCCCTGGAAAGAAAAAATAAGGACGAGAGTCAATAACAATCCGCCAATCGTGACATTATTGAATCTGGGAATGAAAGATGTGTTAAAATATTCTTCCCCTTTATTCTTAATCACCGTGTGGCGTGTCAGCACCCCACCAGCCAGCGGAATCACGACAAAAAGAACGACCGACAGCAGCAAGGTGTTCCATGGGATTGATATTCCGCCCACACCAAGCAACAATGCCACAGTCGGCGTAAAGGCAACGAGGATGATCAGGTCATTGGTTGCCACCTGGACAACGGTGTAAGCCGGATTTCCTTTGGTCAAATGGCTCCATACAAAAACCATCGCCGTGCAGGGAGCGGCACCGAGAAGAATGGCGCCGGCAAGATAATCCCTGGCCAGATCATGCGGAATCAAGGACTTGAATGCCACATGGAAAAAAAATGCGGCAATACCGAACATGGTAAAAGGTTTGATCAGCCAATTGACAATCCAGGTGACAAAAAGCCCCCCTGGATTTTTGCCGACGTTTTTAATGCTGGCAAAATCAACTTTCATCATCATCGGAAAGATCATCAGCCAGATCAACACCGCAATGGGGATGGAAACCTTGGCGTATTCAAATCTGGCCAGCGCAGCGGGAATGGCGGGAAGGTATTTCCCCAGTACAACACCCGTCGCCATACAGAGAATGACCCACAACGTCAGGTTCCGTTCAAAGAAACTTATACCTTCCAGGTTGCTTTTTTTCATTCAAGACTTCCTCCTTATCTTCCCTACACGCTGAATTGAAGATTATTTTCGCTCTGTTCTTCACTCACGCGCACGACATTTTTTTCGTTTTTTCTGCTGCCGGCAGAGATCATCCGGATCACAGGCAAGTATGGTCTCCAATCTCCTCCTGTCGGCCTGAATTTGCGTCACGTCATCAAGTGATCCGGTGAGCCACTGGCGGAGCAGGTCGGGGAACACGGCGGTCAGACGGTAAAAAACCCACCGCCCCTCCTTGCGGCTCTGCACCAGCCGGGCATTGTGAAGGATGGTCATGTGGCGCGACACGGTGGCGGGGGCGAGTTGGAGCATCTCGGTGATCTGGCACACGCACAGTTCCTCCCGGGACATCAGGGCGGCGATCACCCGCATCCGACTGCCGTCCGCCAGGGCCTTGGCGATGTTCAGCGTCTGTTCCACGTGCATTTCCTCTATTGTATGTTTCGCTAATTGACGAAATAATGGTAAATGAAGTACCCGTCCCTGTCAAAGGTTTTCATCCGGTAGATCCTGGAGGTATACTGTCCGTGTTGAGTGCGTATTCGCGGCAATATTCCAATGAAATGAATGGCTGCACCGCTTGCTTCGACCGGATCTTCTTCCGCCGTCGCTTCTGCGTACAGGCCTGTCTTCGCTGAGATGTCAGCAAAACCCGGCCGGATCACTTGACAATCGTCGATTGTGCTACATTTTTGTCCATGACCTGTGCACGACGCAGCGGTCTCCCGCCCGAGACGTCTCCGCCCTCCTCCCGCTGGAGAGAGGGGGCCTCTTTCCCGCCAAACCTGTATGGAGCTGACACATGTTCGAATGGATTCTGATGCCGGAGGCGTGGATCGCCCTGGCAACACTGCTGGCGCTCGAGATCGTTCTCGGCATCGACAACATCATTTTCATCACCATCCTGGTGGGCCGGTTGCCGGAAGAACAGCGGGACAAGGCCAGGACCCTGGGAATCGGCTTCGCGATGCTCTCCCGCCTCGCCCTGCTGTTCAGCCTCGCCTGGATCATCGGCCTGGTCGAACCCTGGTTCACCGTCCTCGGCCAGGAGATCTCCGGCCGGGATCTGGTCCTGGCCGGCGGCGGCCTCTTCCTCCTCGCCAAGGCGACCCATGAAATCCACAACAGCCTCGAGGACGGCAGCGAGGGCGATCGCCCGAAGCAGGGGTACGGATTCGCCGCCACCATCGTCCAGATCGCCCTGCTCGACATCGTCTTCTCTCTCGACTCGGTCATCACCGCGGTAGGGCTGGCCAAGCACCTCGCGGTCATGGTCATCGCCATCGTCGGGGCGGTGGTCGTCATGCTGTTCGCCTCGAAACCGATCGGCACCTTTGTCGACGCCCATCCGACCATCAAGATGCTCGCCCTCTCCTTCCTGATGATGATCGGCTTCACCCTGGTCGCCGAAGGTTTCGATATCCACGTCCCCAAGGGCTACATCTACTTCGCCATGGCCTTCTCGATCGCGGTCGAAATGCTGAATATCAAGGTCCGCCGCCGCCATACGCCTTCGCATGTCCGGCTGAACAAGAAGATCGAGGAATGAGGATTTTGCCCGGCGGCCGCCGGCTTCGGCCGTAATGGAGAGCGGGGCCGCGGATCACTCCGGTACCGACCGGGAAACCGCGACGATGAGGAATGGCCGGCACACCTGGTGCCGGATGAGCAAATGCGGCGATTGCAGTGATCCAGGGACGATTGTCGGACACTCTCTGATCGCGGCTGAATAGTCGACTCGTACGAATAACGACAACACCTTCAAGCTACTGAAAAAATAGCGGTTTGGTCCGATGAGTGCCACATGTCCCGTGCATCAAGTGAATGCATTCTGTGGGTGTTTCTGGAGAAGACGGCGAGCGCTGATCGTTGGTGTGGCATCTTTCTCAAGAACACATACAATCACGCCTGTGGCAGAGACAAATCAGTATTATTCCGGCCGCTTTCCGGATAATATCTCAGATAGCGTGCTACACGGACATACATAGTCACTTGTTGGACACTTCAAAAACAAGACAGAGATTACATAATGACTGAATCAAATATCATTATCGCGCTAACCATATTCATTGCGCGTGTGTGCGACGTAGGTCTTGGAACGATTCGCCATGCGCTGATTATTCGTGGGCGCAAGAGCTACGTCTTCATTATCGCCTTTTTTGAAGCGATTATATGGGTTTATGCAGTATCTCGCGTCCTGTCATCAATCCAGGATCCTCTCACTTCGATTGCTTTTGCAACAGGTTTTGCGACCGGTACATTTGTTGGCATGACCATCGAAAACCTCCTTAAAATTGGCGAACAAGTTATCAGGATATTCTCAAGATCCGGACACCTTGTTGCGCAGCGATTTCGAGAAAAGGATTACCGTGTGACTGTCTTTGATGGAAACGGTCGCGATGGTGTTGTCCAATTGCTCTTCGTACAGGTAAAACGAAGAGAAGTTTCACGCGCTATGGGTATCGCCAGACATGCAGACCCACACTGCCTCATCATAATTGACGACATTCGTTCTGTGCATATGGCAAAGTCTTCTGGTGAAAGCGGGACGGATTTACTGTCTGTGCCCCCTCTTGTTTCTCCTGACAATAAATAGACAGGAGTTCGTCCAACCATGCAGCATTCTTTCACTATCGCCGTTGTCGATTTTCTTTCGCGCCCTGACAACAAAGCACCAGTCAAACAGATAGCATTGTGATAATTCAACGCTCCTCAGATGTGATCAACAACCGTCAGATGCAATCCGTTCAGAATGGTTGTCCGCCATCCGGTCCCGAAGAAATCTGCCGAGGGGCCGATCCTCCCTGGCGATGTGCTGCAGCAGCCAATCCCTGATCAGCTTGACCATGAACAGTTTCCCCTGCTGCGCCAGTTGTTCGCCGAAATCGGCTATTTCCACCAGCAGGTAGTCATGGGAGGCGTTGTGGGTGGCCCGATCCGGATAGTCAAACCGCTCCATCAGCTCCCGCTCGGTATTGAAATGGGAGGTGGTGTACTCGACCAGCTCGTTGAGCAGACGAGAACTCCGATCGTCTCCGGCATCGGTACGGACGGCATCGATGAGCAGGTTGACCAACTCCGTCATCCTCCGATGCTGTTCGTCCAGTACCGTGATTCCGAGCAGATACGTCTCGCCGAGAACGATCCGGCCGTCCTCCCCCGCTTCTGCAAACGGCGCGCGGTCGGAGAACAGGTAGCGATTTTTGCCTGATCTTTTGCACTGGTACATCGCAGTGTCGGCCGCCTCGAGCAGTTCGTCCATCTCCCTGCCGTTGTCCGGATAGATGCTGATGCCGATGCTGGCGCCGACTCGGCCTGTCCGGCCCTCGGTCAGAGCGATCGGAGATTCGAGCGAGGCCAGCAGCTTGCCGGCGACAGGTCCCACATGCGCGGTTTTGGTGATATCGGCGAGGACGACGACGAATTCATCTCCCCCGATCCGGGCCACCGTATCCGACGCCCGCACCGCCGATTGAAAGCGTTCGGCCACGGTCTTGAGGACGATATCGCCGCTTTCATGACCGCTGCTATCGTTAACCTCCTTGAAACCGTCCAGATCGATGAACAGGATAGCCACCCGGGTGTTGTTGCGACCGGCGGCCGACAGCGAATGGGAAAGCCTGCCGAACAGCAGCGACCTGTTGGCCAGCCCCGTCAGACGGTCATGATAGGCCATGTGCTTCAACCGCAGTTCCATCTCCTTGTGTTCGGTAACGTCACGGGCGGAGGCGAAGATCAGGTCGTCTCGGACCGCCGAGCGCCATTCAATATAGTGGTAAGAGCCATCCCGGCGCCGAAACCGATTGACAAACCCGATCACGTCCCTCCCCGCCGCCAGGGCTGACAGCGCCTCCAGTGTCGGCTCGACATCCTCCGGGTGGAGATAGCGGGGCAGGGGCGTCCCTTCCATCTCGGCAAGCGGATAGCCGAGGAGCTTCTCCCAGGAGGGGTTGAGCTTGCGGAAGCGGCCGTCAAGATCGGCGATGCACAGCAGGTCGGGGGCGATGGCAAAGAAATTTTCGACGGTCGCGCGGGCCTCGCCCGATCCCGCCGCCGCTGTTTCGACACACTGCCGCCGCCTGTGCATAACAAAGAGGCCGCAACCGCCGATGGCGACGACCAGCAGATACAGGGCGCCATGCACCAGCGTGTCGAGCCTCCATTCCGTGAAAACCGCATGCAGATCGCGGCTCACGGCAACAGTCAGGCTTTGATCCATCTTCAGCCCTGCCGGCTCAATACTGCGAATCCCGACCAGATGCCGCCGTCCGGGGGGATCGGCGGTCGTCTTGAAGACCTCGACCCCGGCCCCGGTTTTCTCCGTCCAGGCGCCGATGTCAGCGACGCCGGGCATGCCGCTGCGGTCAGGCCCTCCCCCTGCTGCGATCACGAGCAGACCCCCATCCTCGTGCACCAGGGCGGACCAGGCGTCAGGGGCGGACAGCACGGCATTCAAAACGACTTTGAAGGTCGCCGGATCAAGGGAGGCGGTGACGACGCCGGCAAAGTGCCCCCGGTCATCGATAATCGCCCGGGACAGGTTGATGGTCCACGCCCCGAGGGAAGTTCTGTACGGAGAACCGACATAGAGGGTGTCGGGCTGCGGATCTTTGCGCACCGTCTGAAAAAAATTCCGCTGCGGAAAAGATTTGCCGACGAGCTCCTTCAGGTTTGAAGTCACCACCAGCCCGGCAGCGTCGAGGATGGCGATCGTGCCCAGACTGGTGGTGGCCTTCACCAGACCTTCGAGCCGCCCTCCGGTTGCCACGATCAAACCCTCGTCACGGCGCCATTCCGGCCCCAGATCCTGCCGGACCTGCGCCAGCGTGCCGCCGATCGCTTCCAGCTGCAGAGCGATCAGGTTCTCGATGACCCTGGCCTGGGTTGCCAGGCGCTGCCGCTCCCGAGACTCTATGTGCTGATAGTCGTACCAGGTGAAGTAGCCGTGCCAGAGCCCGAGGATTATCATGCTCAGGCTGAAAATCAGCCATTCCCGGGAAAAACGGGCCTGATGCCGCGCGCTCGAGTTCATACCGTATCCGTTTCCATCCGTCCCTCGCCCCCCGCGCCGCCAGCCGCCGGCAGACCATGGCGCCCCTCATCCCACTCTGATGGCATCCATGCACTGCCACCAGACCCAATTCCACAGCGCAGGCCAATGCCGATCATACCCGGTACCAGGTCGATTGCTCGCCTGATGCCAAATTCTCGAGACAGTATGCGAATTGAAGGGAGAAGTCAAACAGCCGTCGCAACCTCTGACCGGAAAACCTGCCGGTCCAGCCGATGTAGACCGGTAAAAATTACCGTCTCCAGCCGTCAGGACGGATACTTTTTACCCACATTCCCACCTTGACCGCGACACCACCGATATGAGATAATGCACACAACGTGAGCCGGCACCCAGTTTCAGAACCATACCTTTTTCTGGCATCATCATTGCAATAACATCATTCCAAACCACGCCGGTCTCCGACGCCTTCTTCCCGGGAGCATGCCATGTCTCTGATCACCGCAAAACACCTCGAAAAGACCTATCCCGGCGATATTCCGGTCAAGGCCATCCGCGGGATCGACTTCACCATCGAACCCGCGTCCTTCGTCTCCTTTGTCGGTCCTTCCGGCAGCGGCAAGAGCACCCTGCTGAACATGCTCGGCTGCCTCGACCCGCCGACCGGCGGCCACCTGACGGTCTCCGGCCAGGATGTCTCCGCCCTCAGGGGACGGGCCGCCGCCGAATTCCGCGGCCGGCACATCGGATTCATCTTCCAGGACTTCAACCTCATCCCGGTTCTCTCCGTCTTCGAAAACATCGAATACCCGCTGCAGATGGTGCAGACCTGGCCGCAGGACGAACGGCGGCAGCGGGTCGAAACGATGCTTGCCGCCGTCGGCATGGCCGACCAGGGGCACAAGTACCCGCACCAGATCTCCGGCGGCCAGAAGCAGCGGGTGGCGGTGGCCCGGGCCCTGGTCACCCGCGCCGAACTGATCCTCGCCGACGAGCCGACCGCCAACCTCGACCGGGTGACCGCCCTGCACATCATCAGCCTGATGAAGGCGATGCGGGACGAGTTCGGCACGACCTTTATTTTCTCGACCCATGACCCGAAAATCGTCAGCAGCGCCGAAACGATCTTCACCATCGAAGACGGTCGTCTCGCCGTTGGCGACATTGACGGAGGTTCCCATGCGTAACACGATCAAGATCGCCGCCCGCAATCTGCGCCGCTATCGGCGCCGGACCCTGCTGACCTCCTCGCTCATCACCCTCGGCGTGGTCGCGGTGCTGCTGTTCATCTCGGTTTCCGGTTCGTTCAAGAGCATGATGATCGCCCAGATCACCGACTCGATGCTCGGTCACCTGCAGATCCATCAGAAAGGCTACCTGGCCTCGATCGACACGCTGCCGCTGAACCGCAACATGAAGGAGGGGCAGGTCAAAAAGGTCACGGAGATCCTGGAGGAACATCCCGCCATCGCCGCCTACTCGCCGCGGATCAGACTCGGAGCGATGTTCAGCAACTATACCGAAACCACCAACATCCGCCTCAACGCGGTCATCCCCGAACGGGAGATGGAGACCGTGCCGCTGCTGCGGGAGCGCGTCATCGACGGCGGCGGGGAGGGCCTGGTGCGGCAGGGCGAGATCCTGGTGCCCGAGCTGATCGCCAAGGGGATGAACGTCAAGGTCGGCGACGGCATCGTCCTGGTGGCGACCAACGACGACGGGTCGGTCAACGGCCAGCCCTTCACCGTCGGCGGCATCGTCGAGGGGGTCACCGGCCCCGGCGGCCGCGACGGCTACATCCACCTCGATGACGCCCGGACCCTGCTGCGCCTGGAGGAAAAGGAGATCAGCGAGATCGCCGTCCGCATCAAGGATCTCGACAAGCTCGACTCGACCTATGCCGCCATCAACGATACCCTCGCACCGATGATCAACCAGGCTGGAAAACCGGCCTTCGAGGCCCATACCTGGGAGAGCCTGTCCCCGTTTTTCAACATTGCCAAGATGATCGACCTGATGACCATGTCGATCAAGGTCATGCTGGTGGCGATCGTCCTCGTCAGCATCATGAACGTCATGATCATGGCCGTCTACGAACGGATCAACGAGATCGGCACGATCGCGGCGATGGGGACCGTCCCGACCCGGATCCTCGCCCTCTTCCTCACCGAAGGCTTCCTGCTCGGCATCCTCGGGGCGGCGATCGGCATCGTCGTCAGCCTGGCGGCGATCGCGGTCCTGCGGGCGGCGGAGTTGACCTTCAATTTCGGCCAGCAGCAGGGCCTGGTCCTCATTCCCTTTATAAAGACCGGAGATGTGATCTCCATCGCCCTGATCGTCATCGGTATCGCCGTTCTCGGCAGCCTGCAGCCGGCCTGGAAAGCCGCCCGCATGGACCCCATCACCGCCCTGCGCCACGTATAGGAGATATGCCATGAAAAGAGTTGTGCTCGCCTGCGTCCTCATGCTCCTGCCCCTCGTCTGGGCGCCACCCGCCCCCGCCCTCGACGGCACGGCGATCCTGCTGCAGGTCGACCGCAAGATGCAGCCTGAATCCTACGAGATGTACCGCAAGCTGATCAATGTCGAACCGGACGGCAAGACCAAGGAATATGTGCTCTATACAGTCAAGAAGGGGCAGGACAAGATGGTCGCCCTCTTTCTCTCCCCGGCGAGCGAAAAAGGCCGCGCCACCCTGCGCCTCGGCGACAACATGTGGCTCTACATCCCCAATGTCGGCAAACCGATCCGCATCACCAGCCTGCAGTCGGTCATCGGCGGGGTCTTCAACAACTCGGACATCCTCAATCTCGATTACAGCGTCGAATACACCGTCCAGAACATCAAGGAGGATGGCGATCGCTACCATCTCGAGCTCAAGGCCCGCAACGCCACGGTGGCCTACGACAGCCTGAAGATGGAGGTGGACAGCAAGACCATGCTGCCGCTGACCATCGAATGCCACGCCGCCAGCGGCATGCTGATCAAAACCCTGCGCTACAGCAAGATCGAGGACTTCGGCGACGGCATTGTCCGGCCTTCGATGCTCGAGACCGACAGTCCCCTGCACAAGGGGTACAAATCGGTCATGATCTTCGCCAGGCTCGCGTCCAAGGAATTCGCCGATGAGATTTTCACGCTCAACTACCTGCCCAGGGTCGAGGAACTCCGCTGATTTGCCGGCGGCCGGCGGCAGGACAATCGTTCTCGGCCTGCTGCTGGGCCTCGTCGCCGCTGCGCCGGTTCACGGGGCTGACGACTTCACTTTCGAACTTCATGAACTGACAAAGAAAACCCATGAAATCGGGGGATTTGTCGAAATCGACGGCGAACACATGGAGATCAGGGAGGATGGCGCCGCCTCCCTGCTCAACTTCCGTGACGATCCCGTCTCGACCCTCGACCGGATGACCGTCGGCCTGCAGCTGCATGGTTCGTCGACCTGGCAGTCGGCAAGCATCAACTGGCTGGGCAAAGGGATCGCCGCCCAGGACGACCTCGGCTGGTCGGACTCCCTCGACCTCTACGAGGGGTACGCCACGCTGCGCCCTTCGGCGGAAATCAACGCCGCCATCGGCAAGAAATCGTACAAATGGGGCAAGGGATATGCCTGGAACCCCGTCGGTTTCATCAACCGCACCAAGGATCCGAACAATCCGGAGGAGGCGCTCGAAGGGTATGTCGCCGCCGAGGCGGAGTGGATCAAGAGCCGGCCGGGGGATCTGCAGAACATCGCCCTGACGGCGGCGATCGTGCCGGTGTGGAACGATGTCAACGAGGACTTCGGCAACGAGGACCATCTCAATCTGGCGGCGAAACTCTATCTCCTTTACCTCGACACCGACATCGACATCCTCGCCTTCACCGGCGACAGCCGGACCACCCGATTCGGCGTCGATCTGTCCCGCAACATCAGCAGCAATTTCGAAATCCATGGCGAAGTCGCCTGGTTCGCCGATATGCCCCGGACCATCCTGAGGAGCGACGGCGGCCTGCGCCGCGAAACCGGCGACCGCACCTCGCTGCTGGCCGGCATCCGTTACCTCACCAGCTTCGATCTGACGACGATCATCGAATACTACCATAACGGCATCGGTTACAGCGAAGCGGAGATGGAGCGGTTTTTTCATCTTGTCGACGAGGCCCGAGACCTCTATCTGACGAGTGGCGCCGCCAGTCTCTACGACCTGGCCGGGCAGATGAGCACTCAGGGATACGGCAGACCCTATGCGGGCAGGGACTACCTCTATGCCCGTTTGTCGTTGAAGGAACCCTTCGACATCCTGTACTTCACGCCGGCCCTGACAACGATCATCAACCTTCATGACAGGAGCTTTTCGATCACCCCCGAGATGGCCTACACCGGGTTCACCAACTGGGAACTGCTGCTGCGCCTCGCCCTGCTGAACGGTCCCGATTCCAGCGATTACGGCGAAAAGCAGAACAGCGGCAGACTGGAGTTGCGGGTCAGGTATTTTTTCTGAGATCGCCGGCCGGCAGTCTGCCAAAGCGGCCAGAGGCCGGCGCCCGCTCCTTTTTCCTTCCGTTTCGATTGACGGCAAGCGCCGGAGACATTACAAAAGGGTGAGGCGAGCCGACCTCCAAGGCGGTAGACACCTGGCCGCCCGGGGCGCAACCACGTGCTCTGCTCCCCCGAAGACCACCCCTTGCGATTCAACAGAAGAAACCCGGCCGCAGCGCCGGCTGGAAAGGATAATATCATGAGCTTACACGGTCGGATCGCGCTCATCCCGGGGGCCTCGCGTCCGGTCGGGCGGGCCATCGCCCGGCGCTTCGGCGAAGAGGGGGCCACCCTGATCCTCCCCGTCCACGACTGGCCGGAATCGACCCGGGAGATGACGGAGGAATTTGAGGGGCGGGGCTTTGCCTATGTGACCTTGGCGGTCGACCTGCGCGTCGGCGAGGCGGTGGCGGCCCTGGCGGCAACCGTTGAGGAAAGGTTCGGACGGCTCGACTTTCTGATCAACAATATCGAGCGCGGCGGCATGCCGGTGGTCCATGGCAGTTACGATCAGCCCCACAACCGCGGCCAGTGGGAGCTCGAACTGGCGACGACGCTGACCGCCAAGTGGCTGCTCTACCGCCATTGCCTGCCGCTGATGCAAAAAACCGGCGGGGCGGCGCTCGTCAACGTCACCTCGATCGCCGCGATGACCGGCCGCAGCGGCCCGGCCGCCCTGGTCTTCAACGACGGCTACAGCGCCGCCAACCGGGCGGTGTCGTCGTTGACCGAGACCTGGGCGCGGGAGGCCGGCCCGACGGTACGGGTCAACGAGATCATGCTCGGCCTGATCGATGGCCGCCACGGCGACCGGACCCGCGGCTGGGGGGCGCTGTCGCAGGAGCAGCGGGACGAACTGGTGCGGCACACCCTTCTTCACCGCACCGGTCTGCCGGAGGAGGTCGCGACGGCGGTGCTGTTCGTCGCCGTCGACGCCGCCTATATGACCGGGGCAGTGCTGCGACTCGATGGCGGTTTCGTCCTCGGCGGCGACCGGGTGCCGGCGATGCCGCCGGGTATCCTCTGAGCGGCGGGATTTAGCGGATGACCTTCATCCCGGCGGTCAGGTCAAGGAGCCTGGCCCGCTCGGCCTTCGTGAAGGCATCGAGACAACAGACGGCGTCGACGCAACCGAGGGCGGCCAGCAGGCGCTGATTGGGTTCGCCCTGTGCCCCTGCCGAGACGGCGACGAGCAGAAAATCCCCTTGCCGCCGCGCCTCCTCGAGGGCCTGGAGCATCGCCGTGTTCACCGGTTCGACGACCTCGCAGCACACCAACCGCTGCCTCACCCCCTGCCTCACCGCCAGCAGATCGAGACAGGCTGCCGCCGACGGCAGGATCTTGCTGACGTCCCGGAACGGGTACGAAGAAACGGCGAAAGAGCTGAAATGGGAGCGATAGTCCTCCCGTCGCCGCCACTTGACCGGGACCACGACCGCCTGCGGACCGTCAGCAGCGTCGGCCAGAATCCGGCCCCGGGGGTCGATGACCATCGAACTTCCGCCCAGGTTCATCCCCTCGACCTCGCCCCAGCCGTTGCAGGCGACGACAAAGGTCTGGTTCTCGACCGCGCGGACCTTGAGCATCGCCCGCCAGTGCTTGATCCGCGCCTGCGGCCACTCCGCCGAACAGAGCAACAGGTCGGCGCCCTGCTGGCATTGCCGCCGCGCCAGGTCCGGAAAGCGCAGGTCGTAGCAGACCAGGCAGCCGAGCCGCCCCAGCGGCGTCGCTACCGGGTAGGGCTCGATGCCGCAGATGAAGGCCTGATCCTCACCGCCGAAGGCGAACACCTGCTGTTTCCGATAGCACCCCAGGACACCGGCGGCGCCGCTGACATACAGCGTGTTGTAGAACATCTCGCCTTTGTCCTCTTCCGCCCGTTCCGGCAGCGAGCCGGCAAAGATGCAGTTGTAGCGGCCGGCGAGGATTGCCAGCTCCGCCAGCATCGTCGGGGTCTGGTCGGCCATCGCCTCGAACCGGCCATAGGCAAAGCCCGAGGCCCACAGCTCCGGCAGGACGACGAGGCTGCGATGAAGACCTTCGACCGACTCCAGGGCGGCAGCGACCTGTTGAAGATTGCGCTCCGGTTCGCCCGGTTGTATCCGGTACTGGACAAAACCGAGGCCGGCAAAGAGGTCATTTGCGCGTATCATCATAATCACACGTTTGATCCGGGACCGGCTGACATCGGTCCCACCGATTGCGTTGTCGGCGGGGGGCTATTGTTCTCCATGCCACCCCTGGCGAAGAAGGTCGGCGACGGTGCAGAGGAGGAAACCATCGCCGGTGTAAAACTTGAAGCGGTGCCGATCCTGCCGCAGGAAATCATAGTCCTTCCCCTCCAGCCGATCGCCGAGCAGCAGGAGACAGCGAACGGCCAGCCCCCGGACATCCCCATCCGGCGACTGGAGATACTGCCGGAGATCAGCGGCTATTCCCATCGCCGCCAGGGTCGACCGATAGCGGGGAACAAGCCTGCCGATCCCCCACAGCAGTCCCCGCTGCAGCATCGGCAATTCGATGAAGTTACCGTCCTGGAAGGCCTCCGGACCATCCTCGCGCATGTAGGAGACCAGCATGTGCAGGTACTCTTCGGCAAGGGGCCGGGACAGGAACATGATCTCGGCCATCGCCTCCGGCGCCCCCCAGCCGATCCCGCCCGATTCGTCGTTGAGGCTCCAGAGGAAGCGCCGCATGACGATGCGGGCCGATTCCATGTCCTGTCCGGCGATGCGATTGACGGTGGCGCCGAAGACGCTGACGGCATGCCAGCGGACCAGCTCGTCCCGATGGCAGAGGGCGGAGAACAGGGGCGCGATCAGGTCGCGGGGGGCCAGGGAGGCGGTTGTCTCGAGGATAGCGGCCAGATCTGGCCGGCCAAGCAGCGACAGAATTTCATTCTTTCTTTCCCGCCGTCCCATCGTCCACCCCTCCCTCATTCATCAAACCGGACGACCTCAATCCGAGCGACCGAAGAACAGGTAGATCACGAACCCGAGGACGACCGCTCCGCCAAAGGCGACCGGCAGGATTTTTGAGATCTGCAGTTCACCATCGACAATCAGGGAATTCATGTATTCGGTGCCGGACACCCACCACACCGCAAGCAGAATGGTGATGATGACCAGGTCCTTCCAGCTCTGGCGGTAGATCAGATAGGCGATCAGGATGCAGAACGGCACCAGGAACCAGGGATTGGTAAACAGACCGACGTAGTCGACCTCGATGATCTGTTGAACAAGGTGGGTCGAATCAAACCACTCCACAATCGTATTCCACATTTCGCTCACACGGGAAAATGAATATAATTTTTTTGCCTTCCGTTGCTGCCACCATCAACTCCTCCGGACATGGCCTCCACCGGCAAGGTCCCTGTCATGCGAACAGATGCGTGGCCCGCAACGCCCACCCCGACCTGAGGAAGTTGGGCTGCAAGCCCTCCTCTTCCCGGCCGTGATCAATCCTTGTCGCCATTCCGACTCCTCGGCTCCATGGAGACAATTCCGAAATGATACACTGCTGGAATGAAAGAGCAATTTTTTTCTCATCCCCTTTCCGGAAAAGAGGAGAAGGCGATCCACACCCGTCGGTTTTCGGAATCGTCAAAAATTCCGGATGGAAAAATCCTGTTGCCAAATAGCCCCGGCGGTTTACACTTTATTACATATTCAATCCGAGCCTCAACAGGAACGAGCATCAACACTCATGGACCGTCGAAAATCAAATATCGTGCTGATCGGCATGCCGGGATCGGGAAAGAGTACGGTCGGTATCATCCTTGCCAAAATGACGGCCAAGAACTACGTCGATACCGATGTCCTGATCCAACTTGCCGAGAACAGGACGCTGCAGGATATCGTCAACCGCGACGGCCACATGGCATTGCGTGATATCGAAGAGCGGGTGCTGCTGGGCGTTGTCTGCCGCAACCATGTCATCGCCACCGGCGGCAGCGCCGCCTACAGTGCCCGGGCGATGACCCACCTGAAACAGGAGGGTCTGTGCATCTTTCTGCATGTCGATCTGCCGACGCTCAAGACCCGGATCAGGAACTACGAAACCCGCGGCCTCGCCAAACGGCCGGAGCAGAGCTTTCAGGACCTCTTTGACGAGCGTCTGGGACTGTACCGCCGCTACGCCGATATCACCATTGCCGCCTCCGAGCTGAGCCAGGAAGCAGTCTGCGAGGAGATTATCGACGCGTTGAAAAATCGCACGGACACCATGGACGGAGGTCAGCGATAAGATGAAAGACAGTCTGCCGCCCCGCCTGGCGAGAGAGCTTGCGACCGTCTCGGCGATGATCGCCATCTACTGCCGCGACCACCATCAGCCGGCAGCGGGGCAACTTTGCCCGCAATGCCGCGAACTGGCGGCCTATGCCGCCAGAAGACTGGCGAAATGCCCGTTTCAGCAGAAAAAACCAACCTGCGGCAACTGCACCGTGCATTGTTACGCCCCGCGGTACCGTATCGAGGTCCGCAGCGTCATGCGCTATGCCGGCCCGAGGATGGTATGGGCCCATCCGCTGATGGCCCTCAGGCATCTGATCGACAGTCGCCGCCGGGCGCCGGTTCCCGGCCAGCGGCACCACAGCAGTCTTTCAACCCGGAACAAGCACAGGACAAAATCATGAAAATACTTCTTACCGGCGCTTCCGGACTTGTCGGCAGCGCCCTGGCCGAATCACTGTTCCAGCAAGGTCACAGCATCCGGCCGCTGCGCCGGCACAAGGACAAGAACCGGGATCGGTTGTGGGATACCGAAGCGCTTGACGCCGACGCCGATCAAACCCCCTTCGACGTCGTGATCAATCTGGCAGGGGAAAACGTCGCCAACAAGCGCTGGAATGCGCAACAAAAGGAGAAAATCCTGCGCAGTCGGGTGGACGGCACCGGGGAACTGGTGGACTATATCAGCCAGCCCGGCAAACGGCCGAAACTGTTGATCTGCGCCTCGGCGACCGGCTATTACGGCAACCGCGGCGACGCCATCGTCGACGAGCGGTCGCCGGTCGGATCCGGGTTTCTCGCCGAGGTGTGTCGTCAGTGGGAAGAAACGGCAATGAAGGCGGAGCTGGCGGGAATCAGGGTGGTGATCCTCCGCTTCGGCATGGTCCTGAGCCCGCGCGGCGGGGCGCTGCACAAGATGCTGCCGGCATTCAAGGCGGGGGTCGGCGGGGTTATCGGCGACGGCAACCAGTATATCGGCTGGATCAGCATCAACGACCTCGCCGGGATCGTCAATTTCGTGATCAACAACGAAGCGGCGACCGGCGCGTTCAACGCCGTCACCTCCACCCCGGTGACCAACAGGGTCTTTGTCAAGACCCTCGGCGAGGTCCTCAGGAGGCCGACGATCATGCCGGCCCCGGCCTTTCTGGTCCGGTTGCTGTTCGGAGAGATGGCTGACGAGATGGTGCTCAGCAGTTGCCGGGTCATCCCGACCCGGCTGCTCGAGGCCGGTTACCGGTTCAAGGAGGAGGATCTGCGCCAGGTCCTGCTCTCCTGCACCGGCAATTAACAGAGATAGGTCCTATTCCCCGGTAATCCGCTGCAGCGCTTCGAGGTAGCGGGACCGAGTCTTGTCGACGATCTCCGCCGGCAGCGGCGGTGGCGGCGGGGTCTTGTCCCAGGTCAGCGATGACAGGTAATCACGCAGGAACTGCTTGTCGTAGCTCGGCTGCCCCTGCCCCGGCGCATAGCGGTCGAGCGGCCAGAACCGCGACGAATCGGGAGTCAGGACCTCATCGATCAGGATGAGTTTGTCGTCTTTCACGCCCAGTTCGAATTTGGTGTCGGCGATGATGATTCCCTTCTGCAGGGCGTAATCGGCAGCCCGCTGGTAGAGGCGGGTGCTGATCGTCGCGATCTCCCGGGCCCGGTCGGCGCCGACGATCTTCTCCATCGCCGCCAGCGAGATATTTTCATCATGGGTGCCCAGCTCGGCCTTGGTCGAGGGGGTGAACAGCGGCTCGGCGAACTTGTCCGATTCCCGCATCCCCGGCGGCAGGACGAAGCCGCAGACGGTGGTATCCTGCTTGTAGGCGCTCCAGAACGACCCCGAAATATAGCCGCGGACGATGCACTCGATCGGCAGCGGCCGGGTCTTCCACACCAGCATGGACCTCCCCCGCAGCTCGTCGGCGTAGGGACGGCAGACCGCCGGATAGTCATCAACATCGGCGGTGATCAGATGATTGTCGACGATATCCGCCAGCAGTTCGAACCAGAACAGCGAGAGCCGGGTCAGGATCTCGCCCTTGCCGGGGATGACATCGTCCATCACCACGTCATAGGCCGAGATCCGATCGGTCGCCACCATCAGCAGCAGGTCGTCGAAGCCCGGCAGGGCGTACATATCCCGGACCTTGCCGCGGTGCACAAGGATCAAGTCGGCAAAATCGGTCGTCTTCACGATCGTCATAGAGATTCCTTCAGTTGGTATGTTCTTCATTGGTTCCGCCGGACACTCGGTCGGCGGCCGCCACCGGCTTCTCAGCCTTCTTCCCCTTGCCCGGAACCGCCCCGTGGTACTGCGGGCAGCGGGTATTGTAATAGCTGACCAGGTCCAGGGTCAAGGAACCGATCACCAGTTTTGAATTGATCCGCACCGGCACCCGGCACTGATCGTCGGTATACCAGATGACCGTATCCCCACTCTTGTCGTACAGCCCCTTGAACTCGAGGATCGGCGTCACCTGCATGGTTTCGACCGTTCCCAGGACTGTCCCCTCCAGGGTTTCCCGGGCCAGGACCTTGACCTGGACCTCGTTGCGCCGTTTATCGGCAAAGGTCGGAACCAGAAAGGCCTGGCCGACCGTAAACGGCATGACCCGACTGCCGAGAAAGGCCGAAAACTCGTTATGGATCGGCGCCTCCACCATGTAGGTGGTCGAAGGGTCGTCGTTCTTCTTGTACCAGATCCTGCCGGTCTGCTGATTGTACCTCGTCAGGCGATAGGCCTCGTAATTGAACCCTTCCTTCTGTTTGACTTCGTACCGCGACGGCAGGCGGTCCCGGCCGAGCACCGTCGTCACATGCACGTCCCGGACCGGGTAGATCCCGTGGATGGCGCCGTTCTCGGTGGTGATGACCGTCTTGACCAGGTGCGTCGCCGTCTTCATCCCCTTGATCCGCTTGATCTCCAGGCTCAACTCGCCGATCTTCACCCCGCCGGTCCAGAAGACCTCGTACAGCATCTTTTCACCGTCGACATAGGCCGTCTCCAGCAGTTCCTGGTCAATCACGCCATAGGGGAGAGCGCCGGCGGCAGACGTCTCCTCGGCAGCGGCGGCAGCGGCAGGCAGTACCAGGCCGAGCAGCAGGACAATGGTCCGGAAATATCGTCTCATCTCCTCAGTTCTCCATGGTCAGCAGGGACAGCAGGGTGGCGATGAAAATGGTCAGACTGATGAAACCGTTCATCGAAAAGAACGAGGCCTTGATCCGCGACAGATCGCGCGGGGTCACGATCAGATGCTGGTAGAACAGGGCCCCGGCGGTCAGCGCCAGGCCGAGATAGTACCAGTGGTTGAGACCCATCACCACCCCGGTGGCGGTGAACAGCAGAAAGGCGAGGACGTGGAAGAAAACGGCAAGGCGGAAGGCCCTTTGCCGCCCGAGCCGCGACGGCAGCGAAAAGAGATCGCTGTCCTTGTCGAAGTCGGCATCGAGGCAGGCATAGATGGTGTCGAAACCGGCCACCCAGAACAGCACCCCGGCGGAGAGGACGAAGGGGTAGCCGGCCAGACTCCCCGTCACCGCGACCCAGCCGCCCAGCGGAGAAATGGCCAGGGCCAGACCGAGGACGATGTGGCAGAGGCTGGTGAAACGCTTGGTGTAGGAGTAGAACAGCGTCAGGGCCAGGGCGAAGGGGGAGATCTGCAGGGTCAGGGGGTTGAGCCGGGCGCAGGCGAAAAAGAACAGCAGGGCCGAGAGCACCACCATCGCCCAGGCCTCGGCCATCTTGACCTCGCCGCTGGGGATGGCCCGGTTGGCGGTGCGGGGATTGGCCTGGTCGAAACGCCAGTCGACGATCCGGTTGAACCCCATGGCGGCGGTCCGCGCCCCGACCATCGCCACAGCCACCCACACGATGACGGTCGCTCCCGGCACCCCGCCGGCCGCCAGGCAGGCGCCGGTAAAGGCAAAGGGCATCGCGAAGATCGTCAGCTCGAACTTGATCATCTCGGCCAGGATGGCGATTTTCTTCAGCACAGGGGCTCGTCCCCCCACCGTTTACGATTCGCGACCTGTATTCCCAGCTGATCGGCGAGCCGCCAGGCACAGGTCTGGGCCGCCTCTTCCAGCGTTGCCGGCCGGAGATAATGGCCGGGCAGCGGCGGACAGATGATTGCACCGGCGTCATGGGCGGTCAGCATGTTCTGGAGATGGGTGCGGTTGAAGGGGGTTTCCCGGACCGCCAGGACCAGGGTTCGCCTCTCCTTCAGCATGACATCGGCGGCACGGTGGATCAGGTTGATAGAGAGGCCCGAGGCGATCGCCGCCAGGGTCCCCATCGAACAGGGGAGGACGATCATGCCCCCGTAGCGGCTCGATCCCGAGGCCGGCGGGGCGGCGAAATCGTCATGTTCAAACCAGCGGGCGATGGCGGGGAGAGCCGCCGGGTCGATCCCCTCCTCCATCTCCAGGACCTTGCGCCCGGAGGGGGAACAGATCCCATGGACCTCGATGCCGCTGGCGGCGATGACTCTGAGAAAGGCTCGGAGATAGAGCATGCCGCTGGCGCCGGTGACGGCGACAAGCAGTCTGTGGGGGGCTCCAGTTTGCATGGTTGATCCGCCGGCGGTAGTGGTTCTTTCCCGTCTGTCAGGCGGCAGCGGGCAGTCTGTGGATCTTCAGCGGCAGGGCCGCGGCCGAGGCCTCGCCCCTGGCTATCAGATAGCCGAAATACTTCTCCAGGGCGAGCTGTTTTTCCGCCCCGAGATCGTGCTCGATCGCCCGCAGATAAGCGTAGCAATCCTCGCAATCCATCGGAATGCGCGGGGC
Organism: Desulfoprunum benzoelyticum; assembly: GCF_014201505.1. Taxonomy (GTDB): domain Bacteria; phylum Desulfobacterota; class Desulfobulbia; order Desulfobulbales; family Desulfocapsaceae; genus Desulfoprunum; species Desulfoprunum benzoelyticum. The sequence continues at coordinate 447,201 of NZ_JACHEO010000001.1, forward strand.
GACCCGGGAGCAGATCAGATACATCTCCTCCCGTCCCCGGGCCCGGCAGCGCAGGAACTCCCGGTGGATCTCGGCCAATTCCCCGGCATGGCTGCGGCAGTACTCCTCCCGCACCGCAAAAACGGCGAAGACAAAGGGCAGTCCGGTTTCCCGCTTCCAGATCTCGCCCAGATCATAGCGATAGCGGAAGCGGTCTTCCCGGGCCAGCCGCAGGGCATCATCGCCGATCGCCAGCACCGCCGTGACCTGAGCGGCAACGGTCCGGGTGTCGCCAGTGGCGTAGACCGGTCTGACGCCGACAAATTCCTCGAGGATCACCCGCACCAGGGCCGCCGAGGTCTTCGACTGGCTGGTGAGCAGCACCGACCGGCCGTCAAGCCCTTCCAGCGGTTCGCGGGAGAACAGAAACACCGATCCCACCGGCCCGTTGGCGCTGATCGACAGGTCTTCCATGATGCGGTAGTTCTCCGGCCGCTCACTGTATTCAAATGAGGACACGACGCCGATGTCGAGCTCGCCGGCGGCCAGCATCCGGCACAACGCCGCCGGCGCATCCTCGTGCACCAGCCAGTCCTGCCGTCGAACGGTCTCCTTCCAGACCTCGTAGATCGGAGCGGTATTGATATAGTTGACCATACCGATCCGGCATCCGGATCTTCGATCTGTATTGTTCATGAAGTTCATACCAGGAGGACCGATTGACACCTCAGACAAGGGAATAATCCATGCGCCGCTGCCGCGGGGTGAAGCCGGCGTCTTCCACCAGCCGGCAGATCTCCTCTTTTGTCAGCCGGAAGCTGATGCCGGCGGCGGCGACGACGTTTTCCTCTATCATCGTGCTGCCGAAATCATTGGCGCCGAAGAACAGGGACAGCTGGGCGATTTTCGGCCCCTGAGTGACCCACGAGGCCTGGACATTGGCAAAGTTGTCGAGATAGAGGCGCGACAGGGCGAGGGTCCGCAGGTAGCCCGTAGCGGTCGTCTTCTCGATTCCGGCCAGCACCGTGTTGTCCGGCTGGAACGGCCAGGGGATGAAGGCGGTGAAGCCGCCGGTACGATCCTGCAACCCGCGCAGGCGGCGGAGATGCTCGAGCCGCTCGGCCATGATCTCGATGTGACCGAACATCATCGTCGCCGTCGTCCGCAGGCCCTGATGGTGCGCCTCTTCCATCACTTCCAGCCACTGGTCGGCACTGCACTTGCGCGGCGCCGCCGCCTGACGGACCCGATCGCAGAGGATCTCGGCCCCGCCGCCGGGGATCGAATCGAGGCCGGCGGCGACCAGCCGCTGCAGCACCTGCCGCACCGGCAGACCGGACAGCTGCGCGAAATGCCAGACCTCCGGCGGCGAGAAGCCGTGGGTGTGGATGCCGCGAGTCTTGATGAAGCGCAGCATCTCCTCGTAATATTCCAGAGGCAGATCGGGATGCAAGCCGCCCTGGAGCAGGATCTGGGTGCCGCCGAGGGCCTTGGTCTCGTCGATCTTGTGCCCGAGCTCGTCAAAGGACAGCAGGTAGCCGCCCCGATCCTCCGGCGTCTTGAAGAAGGCACAGAACTTGCAGGCCGAGATGCAGATGTCGGTGTAGTTGATGTTACGGTCGATGACGTAGGTGACGATCCGCTCGGGATGGAGGCGACGGCGCACGGCATCGGCGAGAAAGGCGAGGTCGTAGAGACCGGCCCGCTCCGCCAGGAGAAGGAAATCGTCGTCGCCAAGCCGCCCGCCGTCGCTCAGGCGGGCCTGAATGTCCGCAATCCGCCGGTCCGTCATCGCCGCCCCTCAGCCCTCGGTCCCATGGACCCGGAGGACATTGTACAGGGTATCGCGTTCGACCGGCACCCGCCCGGCCTCCCGGATCAACCGCACCAGGGTGGTGCTGCCGATGGCCTGGTCGGTGTCGGCGCCGGCCATGTGGGTGATGACCTCCTCCTTGACCGTGCCGTCCATGTCGTCGGCGCCGAACGACAGCGCGATCTGGGCCAGCTTCGGCCCGATCATCACCCAGTAGGCCTTGATGTGCGGGAAGTTGTCGAGGAACAGCCGGGCGACGGCGATGTTCTTCAGGTCGTCGATGCCGGTGGTTTTCGACAGCCCGGCCAGCGCCGTATTCTGGGGATGGAAGGCCAGCGGGATGAAGGCGAGGAAGCCGCCGGTCTCATCCTGGGCCTGGCGCAGGGCGGCGAGATGCTCCAGCCGTTCCTCGATCGTCTCGACATGGCCGTAGAGCATCGTCGCGTTGGTGCGGAGACCGTGGCGGTGGGCGGTCTTGGCGATCTCGAGCCAGTCGTCGCCGGACAGCTTTTTCTCGCAGGTCAGCCGGCGGATGCGGGGGCTGAAGACCTCGGCGCCGCCGCCCGGCATCGAGCCGAGCCCGGCCTCCTTCAGGACCTCGAGGGTGTCGCCGACCGATTTGCCGGCCAGTCCGGCCAGATGGGCGATTTCGACGCAGGTGAAGGCCTGGATGTGGACCTCCGGCCGCTCCGCCCTGATCCCGCGCAGCATCTCGAGGTAGTAAGAGAAGGGCAGATCGGGATGGATGCCGCCGACGACGTGGATCTCGGTGATCGGCTCGTCGAGCCGCTCCCGGACCTTGCGCCTGACCTCGTCGACCGACATCTCGTAGGCCTTGTCGGCCCCCTTCTCCTTACCGAAGGCGCAGAATTTGCACAGGTTGGTGCAGATGTTGGAGTAGTTGATGTGCTGGTTGTAGATGAAGTAGGCGCGGTCGCCGTTGAGCCGGGTACGGACGATATCGGCCAGATAGCCGAGGGCGAGGATGTCGTGGCTGCGATAGAGCTGCAGGCCCTCATCGTGGGTCAGACGTCGACCCGTTTCAACCTTGTCAAGAATCGCGCCGAAACCGGCCTGTTCAATGTATTTTTTCACGGCAATAAAAAAGCCGGGCGATGCACCCGGCTTGTCCTTGAGATAATGGGTGAGTGTCAATCGATGAAGAACTTCAGCTTCTCCCGCCGGCTCGAGTGCCGCAAGCGGTTGAGCGCCTTCTTCTCGATCTGGCGGATACGCTCGCGGGAGACATTGAAGCGCTTGCCGATCTCCTCGAGGGTGTATTCCGCCTTCTCACCGATGCCGAAGCGCAGGCGGATGATCTTTTCCTCGCGCTCGCTGAGGGTGGAGAGGATCTCGGTCACCCGGCCGGCCAGTTCCCGGGTCTGGACCGCATCGTAGGGAGACTGCGATTCCTGGTTTTCGAGGAAATCGCCAAGGGTCGAGTCATCGTCGCCGACCGGGGTCTCGAGTGAGATCGGTTCCCGCGATGCCTCGAGGATCGACAGGATCTTGTCCATCGGCAGGTTGGTCGCCTTCGAGATCTCGAGCGGCGTCGGTTCCCGCCCCAGTTCTTTGAACAGGGCGTAGAATGCCTTGAAGAACTGGCTGCGCAGCTCGAGAAAGTGCACCGGCAGCCTGATGGTCCTGGTCTTGTCGAGGATGGCCCTGGTGATCGCCTGGCGGATCCACCAGCTGGCGTAGGTCGAAAACTTGTTGCCCTTGGTGTAGTCGAAGCGGAACACCGCCCGCATCAGCCCGAGGTTGCCTTCCTGGATCAGATCGGCCAGGGTCAGGCCCTGGTGCATGTAGCGCTTGGCGATCGACACCACCAGGCGGAGATTGGCCCGGATCATCGTGTCCTTGGCGATCTCGATCGACCGGCTGTAGGCCTCGAGCTTGGCCTGCAGCTCGAACAATTCACGGATATCCGGATATTTTTTCGATGCACTGGCCACCGAATAGCGCATGAAATTCAACTGCTGCTTCTTCGGTTTGAGGGTCGGGTCGCGTTTTTCCCAGAGATCGATGCGCTCGGTCAGGAGACGCATCTCCTTGACGCCGGATCCATCCTCCCGGATCGCCTGGATGATCGACTCGAATCCCTGGCGGATGGTCTTGCTGTACTTCGCCTCTTCCTCAGGGGTCAGGAGATCGAAGCGCCCCATCTCCCGCAGGTAGGTGGTGGTGGTCTCCTCGGCTTCGTGGACGTCGTCCTCGCCGCTGCTGCCGATCATCTCGTCCTTGAGTTCATCAATATCCAGCGATGCCTCATCCTTCTTCTCCCAGATCTCTCCGGAAAGGGTCCGTTTTTCTCCAGACTCCTCGATGGTGACAATCTCGATGTCGTGGGCACCAAGAAAATTGAAAATACTCTCTATTGCACTCGGATCCTTGATATCTTCAGGCAACAGTTCATTCAGGTCGCTGAAACTGATACACCCTTCCGATTTTCCGGCCTTGAGAAGATTTTCTTTAAGTTCTGACAGCACTGAAATACCACTCCATTGCTTGGATTTATAAGATTACCGGGTGCGCAGGTTGCAGTTGATCGATAATCTATCTGATATGATAGAGATTGCCTCTGTAGAAATCCTTGTTTGAAAATTCACCGGCAGAATCCCTTCTCAACGAACCGCGGCATGGCTGCAAAACATTCAATGTTAATTCATCATCAACAAAAAAGCAATTTGTTAAAATTGGACACAGGGCCATCAACAATGTGCTGGTAAAAACGCCGTTATCCATGGCAAGATACACGGGTACAAAGGGGAAGGAAGGCTGCGGTAATCACTGTCTCATATTATATCATTCTTCAACCGAGATACAAGCCCGCGCCCCGTGCTTTTCCGCCATGAGGCCGCCTGCTGCTCCCATCATACCGAATTAACATATTTTTTCATACAGCGAGACCAAAACTATGCATTCCACCCAAGCCTCAAGACGGGCAAGCGGCATCCTGGCCCATATCAGCTCCCTCCCCTCGCCGTATGGCATCGGCGACATCGGCCCCTCGAGCTACGCCTTTCTTGATTTCCTTCTCGCCGCCGGACAGAGTTGCTGGCAGTTCCTGCCGACCGTCCCCACCAACTCCCTGTTTGACAATTCGCCGTATATGAGTTCCTCCGCCTTCGCCGGATCCCCCCTGCTTATCTCGCCTGAACTCCTCTACGCCGAAGGCTTGATTTCCGACCACAGCCTCCGCCATCACCCCGACTTCTCCCCCTACAGCACCGACTACGCCGCCGTCACCGACTACAAGGAGGAGCTGCTGACGGAGGCCTGCGAGCGGTTTTCCGGATTCGACGACAACGCCTTCCACCATTTTACGACATCATCGCCGTGGCTCGACGACTACGCCCTGTTCATGACGCTCAAGGAGAAGTTCGGCAACGCCGGCTGGTTCGACTGGCCTTCGGAACTGGCGAGGCGGGATTCGGCGGCGCTTGCTGCCTTCAAACATGAAAACATGTCGCGTTTCCAGTATTTCCGCTTCGAGCAGTACGAATTTTTCCGTCAGTGGCGCCTTCTCCGCCAGGCCGCGGAAAAGACGGGGGTCCGGCTGTTCGGCGATCTTCCGGTCTATGTCGGCCTCGACAGTGTCGACGTCTGGACCCATCAGTCGATCTTCGCCCTCGATGAGCGGACGCTGCTGCCGACCCACGTCGCCGGCGTCCCCCCTGATTATTTCAGCGCCACCGGTCAGCGCTGGGGCAACCCCCTCTACCGCTGGCACACCGACGATGCGGCGACCAGGAAACTCCTGGCCGACTGGTGGACGAGCCGGATCGCGGCAATATTCAGCATGGTCGACATGGCGAGAATCGATCACTTCCGCGGCTTCGAATCGTACTGGTCGATCCCGGCCGCATGCGACACCGCCGTCGAAGGCCAATGGCAACGCGGCCCCGGCAAGGTCTTTTTCGACGGCATCTTCGAGCGGCTGGGCAGGCTCGACATCATCGCCGAGGATCTCGGGATCATCACCCCCGAAGTCCTGACGTTGCGCGACAGCCTTGGATTTCCCGGGATGAAGGTCCTCCAGTTCGCCTTCGACGGCAACCCCGCCAACAGCTTTCTGCCATACAACTATACTACCCCCAACTGTGTCGTCTACACCGGCACCCACGACAACGACACCACCGTCGGCTGGTTCCTCAGCGACCGGGTCGACGACGGGATGCGCCGGGAGATCAAGGGGCATGCCAATCGCCGGCTGGACGACGGCAGTGGCATCCATGAGGACCTGATCTACATGGCAATGGCATCGATCGGTCGATTGACGATCCTGCCGCTGCAGGATCTTCTCGGTTTCGGCAGCGACTGCCGGATGAACACCCCCGGTCTGGCCAACGGCAACTGGCGCTGGCGCTGTGCTCCGGAATACCTGACCCCGGAGCGGGCAGCGTTCCTCAATGAACTGACGGTGCGCTTTGGCCGGGAACGAGCCCGATGATGGCTGAACCCTTGCAATCAAGCGGTATTTTCCCCGCGAATGAAAAACGGATCGACGAGAACAAAGCCTTGACAAGCCCCAGACAGTCTTGTAAAAGAGTCAGCACATCTGGCCCCATCGTCTAGTGGCCTAGGACACTGGCCTCTCACGCCGGTAACAGGGGTTCGAGTCCCCTTGGGGTCACCACTCAACAAAACAAGGACTTACAGTTCATTCTGTAGGTCCTTTTTTGTTTCCTGAAAATCTTATCCAACCTTTTCCCCTCTCCGCCGGCGGACTCTTCACAATCGGATCGTCACCCTGCCGGTCAGCTTCCCCGCCAGGCACCTTGCTGCAATCTCAGACAGCCATGACCTTTGGCTGCCCCTTGGTCATCGAGACCAGCGACGACAGCCTCAGTCTGGAGGACGCCGCATTTGGGGTTTATTTCATCAGCAAAATGTGATAGGTATTAGGTAACAAGGTATCGAAGATAATGATACCTGACCCAAGGGAGAGAGATGTCCTCCCTTTGACAGGCGCATCGGCTTGCAGTTCATGCCAGAGGCTTTTCTGTCCCATCTTCCATCGATCGGGAAGAGGCTGTGACTGTGCTTTGCACGTCCTCCACCGCCGTTCCAATCCGTCTTTTGCGTCAGTATCACTCTGTCTGGACAATAGTTGTTTAGACGATACCTGCCTGCTGCCTGGACAAGAGTTGTTTGGACACATTGGCCTGATTTCGCGCTGTTAACCGTACTTCGGGTTGTTTTGGCCTGCAGAAGGCGAAACGATCTCGTCATGCATACACCCTAATGGAGAAAAACCATGGAGGAGACAATGAAGCGGCTGCAGCATCTGCTCAAGGAAGGAAAAATGGATCGCCGCCAGCTTTTACAGGCTGCGGCGGCGCTCGGCATCACCGCATCACTCGATACAACCTGGCTTTCCGGTATTGCCCGCGCCGGTGAGGCTCCGAAACGTGGCGGCCGCCTTCGGATCGGCATCTCGGGCGGCTCGACCACCGATGCTCTCGACCCGGCGAACACCACCGACATGATGATGCAGGTGTTTATCTATGGGGCACTCGGCAACAACCTGGTGGAGATTGACGCCACGGGCAAGCCGGTGCCGGAACTGGCGGAGAGCTGGGAGTCCAGTCCGGATGCCAAGACCTGGACCTTCACCCTGAAAAAGGGGGTGGAATTCCATAACGGCAAAACCATGGACAGCGACGACGTCATCTACTCCATCAACCATCATCGCGGCGCTAACAGCAAATCGGGGGCCAAGACGATCGTCAAAGCGATCACCGATATCAAGAAGGACGGCAAGAACAAGGTCATCTTCGAACTGGAGAACGGCAACGCCGACTTGCCGTTTATCATGACCGATTACCATCTGGTTATCGGCCCCAAAGATGTCGACTTCAACACCGGCATATTCACCGGCGGCTACAAGGTGGAAAATTTTGAACCGGGAGTCCGCGCCTATGCCAGACGTCATCCCAACTATTTCAAAAGCGACCGGGCCTGGTTTGACGAGATCGAACTCCTGGGCATAAGCGACGTCAATGCCCGGACCAACGCCCTGAAGACCGGGCAGATCGACGTCATGAACCGCTGCGAACTGAAGGCCGTCCACCTGCTGAAGCGCAGCAAGGGGTTGCAGGTCATGCAGCAGAACGGCTACAAGCACTTCACCTTTGCAATGCGCTGCGATACGGCCCCGTTCGGCAATAACGATGTGCGCCTGGCCCTGAAATACGCCATCGATCGCGAACAGATGGTCAAGACCATCCTGCGCGGCTATGGCGTTGTGGGCAACGACCACCCGATCGCCCCGAGCAACCGCTACTTCGCCTCGGAACTGCCCCAGCGCACCTATGATCCGGACAAGGCCAAATTCCACCTCAAAAAGGCCGGCATGGCCAATAGCGCCACGTTTACCCTGCACACCGCCGAGGCGGCATTTGTCGGAGCGGTCGACGCCGGCGTGCTCTACAGGGAACAGGCGGCCAAGGCCGGCATCACCATCGATGTGTCCCGCGAACCAAACGACGGCTACTGGAACAATGTCTGGATGAAGAAACCCTGGTGCGCCGTCTTCTGGGCCGGCCGACCCACCGAAGATTTGATGTTCTCCACCGCCTACGCCAAGGGGGGCGCATGGAACGACACCTTCTGGGACAACGCCCGCTTCAACGAATTGCTGGTGCAGGCGAGAAGCGAGTTAGATGAGACCAAGCGGCGCAGTATGTACGTGGAGATGCAGCGGCTGGTCCACGACGACGGCGGCGCGGTCGTACCGATGTTCAGCTCCGATCTGTCCGCCGCAAGCGAAAAGGTCGGACATGGCGACCTGGCGGTCAACGCGGAACTCGATGGTTTCAAGGCGCCTGAGCGCTGGTGGTTTAAAGGATAAGGGACTGTCACTTTATGCAACAATGGCATTTCCATCCCGTCGTCAGACTCCTGGCGCAGCGTATCGGCCTTGGGCTGCTGACCCTGTGGGTTATCTCCCTGCTCATCTTTGTGGGTATCCAGCTGTTGCCCGGCGACCTGGCCGACGCTGTTCTCGGCCAGAGTGCCACTCCGGAGACCGTGGCCGCCTTCCGTCACGAGCTGAAACTCGACCTGCCGCCGCATATTCGCTATTTGCACTGGCTGTCCGGCGCTGTCGAAGGCGATTTCGGCCGATCCCTGGCCAATCAGCGGCCCGTCGCCGAGTTGATCGGCTGGCGGTTCGGCAACAGCCTTTTCCTGGCCGGGGTAACAGCGCTCATCGCCGTTCCCCTCGCCGTCGTGCTGGGACTTATGGCCGCGCTGTACCGCAATACGCTGTTCGACAAGCTGATATCGACCTCGACCTTGAGCGTCATCTCCTTCCCGGAGTTTTTTGTGGCGTATATCCTGATCGCCCTGTTTTCGGTGCAGCTGCCTTTTTTCCCGTCCATTGCCAGCATTACACCGGACATGGGCCTGGGGCAGAAACTCTATGCCGTCTTCCTCCCCTGTCTCACCCTGGCGCTGGTGGTCACCGCCCACATGATGCGGCAGACCCGGGCGGCGATCATCAACATTCTCGCCAGCGCCTATATTGAAATGGCCAACCTCAAGGGCTTGAAACGGATGAGGATCGTGGTACTCCACGCCTTTCCCAACGCCCTGTCGCCGGTGATCAACGTCATCGCCCTGAACCTCGCCTACCTGGTGGTCGGCGTGGTGATTGTCGAGGTTGTCTTTGTCTATCCCGGCCTCGGCCAACTGCTGGTGGATTCGGTGGCCAAACGTGATATCCCCGTGGTGCAGGCCAGTGGCCTGATCTTTGCGACCACGTACGTATTGCTCAATCTCCTTGCCGACATCCTCTCCATCCTCTGCAACCCCCGGCTGCGCAGCCCGCGATGAGGCCCGGGTATTCCGCAGAGGCCAACGAAGAACGCCTATGACATCTGGATTGAACCTGCTCCTCTCCGCCCCCCTGAGCGCCCGCCTGGGCATGCTCATGGTCCTGCTCGTCCTGCTGGCAGCGATTTTCGCGCCAGTCATCGCCCCGTACGGCGAGACCCAGATTGCCGGCGATGTCTGGCTTTCCGGCAGCGCGCAGCACCTGCTCGGCACCGACAACCTGGGCCGCGACCTCTTTACCCGGCTCCTTTTCGGCGCGCGCAACACCATCGCTATCGCCTTTCTCATAACCGCCCTCTCGTTTCTCATGGGCACCCTTCTGGGTTTTTTGGCCGCAACAGTGAGCGGCTGGACTGATCAGCTGTTGAGCCGTATAATCGATATTTTGATGGCCTTTCCCACCCTGATCTTTGCCCTGATGATCCTCTCGGTGGTGGGAACATCAATTCCAGCGCTGGTCGTTGTCATCGCCCTGCTCGACTCGACACGAGTATTCCGACTGTCGCGGGCGGTGGCCATGGACATCGAAGTGATGGAATTTGTCGAAGCGGCCCGGCTACGGGGGGAAGGCCTCTGGTGGCTGATGCGCCATGAGATTCTGCCCAATGCCATGCCGCCGCTGGTGGCGGAGTTTGGCTTGCGTTTCTGCTTTGTCTTTCTCTTTATCGCCGCCCTCAGCTTCCTCGGCCTTGGTATCCAGCCGCCCACCGCCGACTGGGGCTCCATGGTGCGGGAAAACGCCGGCGCCATCACCTTTGGCATCTACACGCCGTTGTGGCCGGCAACCGCCATCGCCTTTCTGACCGTGGGCGTCAACCTGGTCGTCGACTGGTTCCTCCACCTCGCCAGCGGCCTGGAAGACTGATACCGGTGCAGACGTGCTCATACCAACACTCCTTGCAGGAAACAAATCATTATGCCCCCCTTGCTGAAGATACGAAACATCGTCATTGAAGGACAGACCGGTGAAAACTGGGAACCCATTGTCAAAGGCCTTGACCTCACGTTGCATAAAGGTGAAATCCTCGGCCTGATCGGCGAGTCCGGCGCCGGCAAGTCGACACTCGGCCTGGCCGCGATGTGCTACACCCGGCCGGGATGCCGCATCGCGTCGGGTTCCATTGTTTTCGACGGCCAGGAACTGTTCGGCATGCCGGAATCGCAGCTGCGGAATCTGCGCGGGGCCAGGATCGCCTATGTGGCCCAGAGCGCCGCTGCCAATTTCAACCCGGCCCACCGGCTCATCCGCCAATACGCCGAAGGCCCGGTCCAACATGGCCTGATGACCACCGTGGAGGCCGAAGCCAATGCGGTGGCCATCTACGAGCAGCTGCTGCTGCCCGACCCGGAAAACATCGGCTACCGTTTTCCCCACCAGGTTTCAGGCGGCCAGTTGCAGCGGGCCATGGTGGCGATGGCAATGAGTTGCCGTCCCGATATCATCATATTCGACGAGCCCACCACCGCCTTGGACGTCACCACCCAAATCGAGGTGCTGGCAGCCATACGGGAGATCACTGCCCGTTATGACACCGCCGCCATTTACATCACCCATGACCTGGCAGTGGTCGCCCAGATCGCCGACAGGATCATGGTCCTGCGCAATGGCGACCTGGTAGAGGAAAACGATGCCCGCAAAATGCTGGCCCATCCACAGCAATCCTACACCAGGGATCTGCTGGCGGTCCGTTCCTTTGCCAAGAAGGCCCTTGACGCCGACAGCGAGGTGATCCTTGACGTCGCCGACGTGACCGCCAGCTACAACGGCCAGGACAACGTTCTCGAAGATATCAGCCTGCAGGTGCGCCGTGGCCGGACCGTGGCGCTGGTGGGAGAATCAGGCAGCGGCAAATCGACCCTGGCGAGGGTGATTACCGGCCTGCTTCCGCCATCATCGGGCAGCATTGTCTTCCAGGGCGAAGAGCTGCCGCCGGCCATGAAATCACGGCGGCGCGAAGAACTGCGCCGGCTGCAGATGATTTACCAGATGCCCGATACTGCACTGAATCCCCGGCAGAAAATCCGCATGATCATTGGCCGCCCCCTGCAGTTCTACTTCGGGCTCAGCGCCCAGGAACAAGAGCAACGCACCCTGGAGCTGCTCGCCCAGATCGAACTGCCCGAAGAGTATATCGACCGCTATCCCACCGAACTTTCCGGCGGCGAAAAACAGCGGGTCTGCATCGCCCGGGCCTTGGCGGCACGTCCGGCACTGATCATCTGCGACGAGGTGACCTCGGCGCTCGACCAGCTGGTGGCGGAAGGCATCCTCAGGCTGCTGCTCGATCTGCAGCGAAAACTCGATGTTTCCTACCTGTTCATCACCCACGACCTGGCCACGGTCAAGGCCATTGCCGACGAGATCGTGGTCATGCGCGACGGCCGTATCGTCGAACAGGGTCCGCGCAACGAAATTCTCACCCCGCCGCATCACGATTACACCGATCTGCTGCTCAGTTCCGTACCACAGATGGACCCGGACTGGCTGGACAACCTGCTTGCAGAACGCGAAGCCGCGTAAAACGACCAGCAGTATCCACATCTATGCAACCTTACGGGTCGATACCCCTTGAACATACATCTCGGCCATGGCCGAAACCTGGGCCTTTCCGCTGTGCTGGTACCGTGCTGCAAACGCCTCGGTCGATTTCAGCTCCAAAGGAGCTCATAAACGGCCTGGCGCAAGAGTTGTTGCAAAAATTGGCGATGTTCATGCAAAAGACCTTTCACTTCGCCCGGAGTAACGATAAAGTTCTCTTTCACCATGGCTTCCTCCTCAAAGATATGGAGTCCGGCTAGACACCACAGGCCATGGTCTTTTCGTTTTTGTAGAGCTTATTGCACACTGCCACAATCGATACACTTTCTTTGATGGACGTGGCCGACAGGTCCTTTCAAATGTCTTCAATCATCATTCCCTTCATTGCTCTTTACCTGGCGGTCTTTTTACTGATGGCGGGAGTAGGCCTCCTTGGTACCTATTTGCCGCTGCGACTGACAGTTGATGGCATATCGACACAATCTATCGGCTATATAACGTCCCTCTATTTCTTTGGCATGTGCGTAGGGGCATTATACTGTTATCGGCTGATAAAAAGCGTTGGACATATCCGGTCTTTCGCGGCATTTGCGGCGCTGACGACTGCCTTCGTCATGCTGCATGGTTTGTTCTCTTCGCCGGTTATATGGGGGATATTGCGATTTTTTGCAGGGTTGTCGACGATCGGACTGTATACCGTTATCGAGAGTTGGCTGAACGAATGCTCCGCTCCGACATCCAGGGGTCGAGTCATGTCTGTCTACATGATAGTGTGCTATTTCGGCATGAGCAGCGGCCAGTTCTTCCTCAACATCGGCAAAGTCCAAAACTCGGAAATCTTTATGATCATCAGCCTGTTGCTGGTGCTGTGCATTGTTCCGGTTGTCGTTACACGATCTCTTCACCCTGAACTTCCTGAATTTGGTCGGCCTGATGTTTTCCACATGGTTCGCAAAGCGCCGGTCGGGACTCTCGGTTCTTTCCTTGCAGGCCTCCTGAATGGAGCGTTCTATGCGATCGTCCCGGTCTTTTGCCACAAGATCGGCCTTCCGGCGACAAGCCTGGCAACGGTAATGAGTGCAACCATTTTGGGCGGACTGGTACTTCAGTGGCCTGTGGGGGCACTGTCCGACCGGTTTGATCGAGTCTATATACTCGGCTTTATTTGTCTGGCAGTTGCCTTGACAGGTGCTCTCGTTGTTTTCGCCACGAAGCAGGAATTCATATTTTTCCTTCTCAGCATGATCATGTTTGGCGGCTTTATCTTTACGGTGTATCCAGTATCGGTTGCCAGGGCACATGATCTGTTTGAAGCTGCCGATATTGTCCCAGCCAGTTCGTTTCTGCTGCTCTGTTATTGCCTAGGTGCAACCGCAGGGCCAATCCTGGCCTCAACGACCATGATGGCACTGGGCACAGCTTATGGTTTTTTCGTTTACTGCTCTTTCGTCTCCCTTTTCTCGGCAATCGTTATATTCTACTTGCGCAGGAAAGAGTTCATCACGATTGTTCCGGCCCAGGAAAGCAGCACCTTCGTGGTTATGAAAGGTACATCCCCGGCCTCTATTTTACTTGACCCACGCGCCGACATGTATGACGATCAGGGACCCGGCGACCGGCAACACCCCCCTGAGCAGGAACTCTGAGCGGAGAAATTTCCATACAACGTACTGAGACAAGAATGAGTGACGACGAAGAAAACCCGACGATTTCGAGTGCATCATGAGCCAGTCGAGTACACAGAACACAATCCGTCCTCCCCATTCCGGACAGGACCAATCCGCCCGCCACGAACCCGCCGACGGCTTTCCGCCGCCCCCCGGCCACTCACCGATCATGGAAGCGGTCGGGTCTGCCCCGGATATGGCAGCACAAACCACACGGCCCATCTATCGCTTCGTTGAGAAAAACTCCGGCGCCGAGTTTCCCCTGCAGCAGGTCCGCTATGAGGGATTGGAGTTGAAAATCGGCGACGTGATCGAGATTGCTGCACCGAACAGCAAGCCGGCCTGGTACACCGTCGAGGCGATGGTGGACGGAGAAATTGTCACCGTCCATCTTTTCCGGGCCCGCAGCCAGCTGTGGAAGACCCTCATGGTGTATAATCAACCAGTTATCGAGGCCTCTCACGCCGGTAACAGGGGTTCGAGTCCCCTTGGGGTCACCAAACAATTCAGCCACTTAGGAGATCATCCTAAGTGGCTTTTTTGTTTTGAAGGACTTCTCATCCGTCAGATTTCATCTTTTGGCTATTGACGCGTGATGTCACTTGTCGTGCGCTGTCGCTCTGCTCAATTCATGCAAACACAGAGAGACGAAAAAGCTCCTCTGCGCCCTCGTTGTCATGCGAACAAACCAATGCCGCCCGTTCCGCCTCGGTGTACCCATCATGTCGGCGGCGGACGAACCAGCGGCATGAAAGGACGCCGATCATCGACTGAAAAATCTTGAAACTTGTGCACATCCGGGAAACCACCTGTCCTGCATTATCCCACTCTCTCCGAATATTTCTTGACAGTGACAGCATCACACTCTATTCTTGGATAAGAATAATTCTTAATAACATGATGAATATGACCAACGCCGAACTCAACGATCAGGATCTTGATCAGATAAGACGAATATGTGAAGAGGCTGGAATCAAGCTCACTCACCAGCGCCTTGAAATATTCAAAGAGTTGATGACCGCCAGGGATCATCCATCGGCAGAAGATATTCACAGGCATTTACAGAAGAGGATGCCGACTGTCGCCATAGACACGGTGTACAGGACACTGGCTACATTCGATGAACTGGGAATAGCCAGGAGACTGCACCTGGCCAACAACCGTAATCTCTTTGACACTAACCTTGCCCCCCACCACCACTTTATCTGTGATGCCTGCCGTAAAGTCGAGGATGTATATTGGCCCGATTTTGACAGCACGGCCTTGCCTGAAGAGATCAGCGCAATCGGCCAGGTGCGATCCAGGCATTTGGAACTGCACGGCCTGTGCACAGCCTGTCTGGAGCAGAGCGGGGAGTAGGCTTTTTTTGCCCGGTAATTAAGAAAGAATCTTAAATAATTGCCGGTTGCAGTATTCGTTACGTGTCGTACGAGCATCGTGGTGTGTCGAGTTGAACAGTCAGACCGTTCAGGATGACAATCACGGGTTGCAGCAGTTAACCCGGCAGGGAGAGCAAATGCCGGCGGGACTAGACGACAGTGTAGATCTGGCTGGAGCGACGGGCGTTGTGACGTCCCGTTCAACTGAAAAATACAGAACAGAGAGGCTAACATGGCAGAACAGGAGGAGGTCGGCTGTGCCCGGCCGACCGGCGGACCAGTGGGTGAAGAACCAAGCACTGAAAACAGTCAACAACAGAGCGTGCAGAAGGAGGAAAGAAAAATGATCATGGTTGGGCAGAAGGCGCCGGATTTCGTCGCGCCCGGATATCAGAACGGGAAATTTGTCAACGTCAGGCTTTCGGATTACCTGGGAAAGTGGGTGCTGCTCTGCTTCTACCCGGGAGACTTCACCTTCGTCTGAGCTACCGAGATTTCGGCGGTCGCCGAAAAATATCCCGAGTTTCAGAAACTTGGCGCCGAGGTGCTGTCCATGTCGATCGACTCCATGTTCGTGCACAAGATGTGGGATGATGACGAACTGAAGAAAATGGTAAGCGGCGGCGTTCCCTTCCCGATGCTCTCCGACGCCGGCGGCAGGGTCGGCAAGATCTTCGGGATCTTCGATGAAAGTGCCGGCGTCGAAACCCGCGGACGTTTCATCATCGATCCGGACGGTGTCGTCCAGGGCTTCGAGGTCCTGTCCCCGCCGGTAGGCCGCAATGTCAGCGAGACCCTCCGCCAGCTCCAGGCCTTCCAGCTGGTCCGCGAGACCAAGGGCGCCGAGGCCACCCCGTCAGGCTGGAGACCAGGCAAACAGACCCTGAAACCGGGGATCGGCCTGGTCGGCAAAGTCTGGGAGGTATGGAAAACCAATCAGGCTTTTGATTAATCTCGGAAAATGACGGTTGATCCGACAGCAGCACCTCAGTGGTGGTTGTGCTTCTGTCGGATCTTCGACACAACAACATCAAGATAAAGGGAATATATATGAGCGACGTCAGCAAGTGTCCGGTCACGGGCAAATCCGCCGACCACGCAGCCCGCAGCGGCACCAGGAACAAGGACTGGTGGCCGAACCAGCTGAACCTCGGCATGCTGCACCAGCATTCATCCAAATCCAACCCGATGGGAGAGGATTTCAACTACACCGAGGAATTCAAGAAACTTGATCTGGCGGCGGTAAAACAGGACCTCTACGCGCTGATGACGGATTCTCAGGACTGGTGGCCGGCTGACTGGGGCCATTACGGCGGACTCTTCATCCGCATGGCCTGGCACAGCGCCGGGACCTACCGGCTGGGTGACGGTCGCGGCGGCGCCGGCTCCGGGTCGCAGCGCTTCGCCCCGCTCAACAGCTGGCCGGACAACGTCAACCTCGACAAGGCGCGCCGTCTGCTGTGGCCGATCAAGAAAAAATATGGGAGAAAGCTCTCCTGGGCCGACCTGTTGATCCTCACCGGCAACTGCGCCCTTGAATCGATGGGGTTCAAGACCTTCGGTTTCGCCGGCGGACGCGAGGACGTCTGGGAGCCGGAAGAGGACATCTACTGGGGTTCCGAAGAAGAATGGCTGGCGACGAGCGACAAGCCGAAGAGCCGTTACTCCGGCGAGCGCGATCTCGAAAACCCGCTGGCCGCCGTGCAGATGGGCCTGATCTACGTCAACCCGGAGGGCCCGGACGGCAACCCGGATCCGGTGCTCTCCGGCCGTGACGTACGCGAGACCTTTGCCCGGATGGCCATGAACGACGAGGAGACCGTTGCCCTGGTCGCCGGCGGCCACACCTTCGGCAAATGCCACGGCGCCGGGCCGGCCTCGCATGTCGGTCCGGAACCGGAAGCCGCCCCCCTCGAGGAGATGGGACTGGGATGGAAGAGCAGCTTCGGCAGCGGCGCCGGCGGCGATACCATCAGCAGCGGCATCGAGGGCGCCTGGAAGCCGAACCCGACGACCTGGGACATGGGCTATCTGAAGGTGCTGTTCAAATACGAGTGGGAACTGGTCAAGAGCCCGGCCGGAGCCAACCAGTGGCTGGCCAAGGACGTGGACGAAGAGGATATGGTCGTCGACGCCCACGATCCGGCGAAGAAACGCCGGCCGATGATGACGACGGCCGACCTGTCGCTGCGCTTCGATCCGATCTACGAGCCGATCGCCCGGCGCTATCTCGCCAATCCCGAAGAGTTCGCCGACGCCTTCGCCCGGGCCTGGTTCAAGCTGACCCACCGGGACATGGGCCCTCGCTCGCGCTATCTCGGCCCGGAGGTCCCGGCCGAGGAACTGATCTGGCAGGACCCGGTGCCGGCCGTCGATCACCAGCTGATCGACGCCCGGGATATCGCCTCTCTCAAGGCCGGAATCCTGGCCGCCGGCCTGTCGGTCTCCCAGCTGGTCGTGACCGCCTGGGCGTCGGCAGCCACTTTCCGCGGCTCCGACAAGCGCGGCGGCGCCAATGGGGCGCGTATCCGCCTCGCCCCGCAGAAGGACTGGGAAGTCAACCAGCCGGCGCAGCTGCAGATCGTGCTGCAGGCCCTCGAAGGCGTCCGCAAGGCATTCAACGACGCCCAATCAGACGGTAAACGTGTTTCGCTCGCCGATATGATCGTTCTCGGCGGCTGTGCCGGGGTCGAGCAGGCGGCGAAGAATGCCGGTTACGACGTGACCGTCCCGTTCTCGCCCGGCCGTACCGATGCCTCGCCGGAGCAGACCGATGCGGCATCGTTTGCGGTTCTCGAACCTGTCGCCGACGGTTTCCGCAATTATCTGAAAGGCAAGTACAGTGTATCGGCGGAGGAGCTGCTGATCGACAAGGCGCAGCTGCTGACCCTGACCGCTCCGGAAATGACGGTGCTGGTCGGCGGGATGCGCGTTCTCAACGCCAACTTCGGCCAATCCCGACATGGGGTGTTCACCAGGCGCCCGGAGACGCTGACCAACGATTTCTTCGTCAACCTGCTCGATATGGGCACCGTGTGGAAGGCAACCGCGGAAGACGGCAACGTCTTCGAAGGCCGCGATCGTGCCGGCGGGGAACTGAAGTGGACCGGCACCCGTGTCGATCTTATCTTCGGTTCCAATTCCCAGCTCCGCGCCCTGGCGGAAGTCTACGGCTGTGAAGACGCACAGGAGAAGTTCCTGGGTGACTTTGTCGCTGTCTGGAACAAGGTCATGAACCTCGACCGTTTCGACCTCGCCTGACAAAAACCTGGTCGTCTGCGACGGCGCCTGCAAGGGCAACGACGACATCCGGGCAACAACCGGTTCAGCGGCTGCGCCCTGCAGACCGCTGGACCGGACGGCGCCGGCTCAATCCCCGACGAGATCCTTAATTTTTTCCCCGTTGAGTCCGGCCATGTACCCCAGGCCGAGCGCCGATCGGCTCTCGTCATCGTCAGCGGCCAGACGCTGGAACTGCTCGTGCTCCCCGGGGTAGCCGAAGGTCTCCCCATGATAATGCCGCTGCAGACCGCGCAGGTATCCTTTGATGAACAAGGCCTTGTTCCCTTGCAGAGAGAGCGATTGCGCCGTCTCCAGATTATGGAGGAATTCTTTTTCGTTCATTGTTTCTCCATTGACTGCTCACTCAAAATTGATAGACGATAGCAGAGACTTCTGCCGGGCAGGCTCAGTGGTACTTTACATTACAGTGGAAATTCAAACAGATATATGGTTAATACCATCCATGATCACAGATCGGAACAAGCCTCCGAAGTAAGAGACACACTATCTGCTGAGGGATGACATGGTAAATCTGTTCACAAAAACCGCCATCTACCTGTTGATACTGCTTGGGATCGCCTACGGCTATCACTATCTGACCGGCAGAAGCATCGTGACCCTGCCGCGTGATATCGTCGCCCGACTGCAGGAAAAAAGCGCCCCCTCCGAATCGACAAACCCCAGATACTACAAAACGCCGGATGAAAATCTGCTGAAGAACTGAGGTTTCACTGAAATCAGGTCTTCGCGGGATCTCCGGGCAGCACCGGATCTGGGTGACCCTTCCGCGCATACATCAGCAGGAAGAGCGGCAGGAGGACGAAGATACCGATATGGAGGACGAGCGGCAGAAAGGAGATCAGCAGTTGGCTTTGGGCGTTCACCCGGGCGACATCGATCTCTCAACTCAACGATTTTGAACAAGAAACCAACATGGCGGCGGCAGTGGCAGTCCACGGCAATCCCATGTCCCATCCCCCGACGCATATGGCCAGACTGGAACGATTCGACAACCACACTGACGCTGCCAACGACCTGGTTCAGAGGAAGAAGCGTCTGATATCGCGGATACTCCTGATCTTTGCCGTCGCCATTCTGGCGCTCATCACCGGAACAGGCCTGTACTCTTTCCGGCATCCCATCCACGACGCCGCCGTCCACGTCGCGGCAACGGTCCGGCACGGGGTCAGTACCCATTTTGCCGACGGGGTCGACAGTCAGGCCATCGTCCCCTTTCTCAAGGATATCTTCTCGGGTCAGTATAGATCCGCGGCATCACCCCAGGAAATCACTGCGGTCGGGGCGGACACCGCCGCCGCCTTCCTCTATACTGTTGAATTGACCGATGGCGGCCGGATCGAAGGCAAAAACATCAGCGTCGACAGGGAGACCGTCACGATCGCCGATGATTCCGGCGTCAAGATCCAGGTTGACCGCAACCGGGTGGTACGGATCACCAAAATGCCGCTGTAGCCCCCTCGCCGTCATCTGCCGCCATTGCCTACACGGCGGAAGTCGCCGCCTCCTTTTTCGCCTTGATCCAACCCAGCCTGATGTAATACTGCTGCCCGCAGTCACGCCAGGATGGACAGCTGTCTTCGTTCCGTTTAATCGGGTAGATGTCCATTTTTTCAACCCGGCAGACACCGGAAGCGATATCGTCAAGCCGGTAATGTTTGCAGTGCAGACAGTCTTTCTTCATAGCCCATCGTCCCTCTTCATTCAAACCTCAATTCCGTGCCGTCCACCAACCGCGTGGTCAATATGGGGCAACGGCAGACATCGGGATTCCGCCACCACACGAAAACAGCCGCACATCGACCTGTCCGGCTCTCAATCGCTGCGGCAACAGGATCACGCCAATTTTTCCAGACAGCCGGCCAGCGCTTCGGGGGTATCGAACTGCAGGGCAGTGACCTTGACCCCGGACGGGACGATCTTGCGCATCATCCCCTTGAGCACGGTCTTCGGCCCGACCTCGATAAAGGTGTCGATCCCGTCGGCAATCATCGCGCTGATGATCTCACACCAGCGAACCTTCGCCGCAATCTGTTGCGCCATCAGCGTCCGGATGACCGCCGTATCCGTTTCTTTCCTGGCCGAGACGTTGAAATAGACGGGGATGCGCGGGGTATTGAAGGCAATGTCTTCGATGAATCCGGTAAAATCGGGCACGGCGTCAGCCACCAGAGGGCTGTGGTTGGCAACACTGACGTTGAGGGCGACGACCTTCGCGCCTCTGGCCTCGGCCTGCGCCCCGACGGCATCCATCGCCTCCATCGTTCCGGAGATGACGACCTGCTGCGGGGTATTGTGGTTGGCGGCGGTCACGACCCCGCCGCCGCTGTAGCCCTCGATCAGGGTCTCGATTTCGCCGATGTCGAGGCCGATGACCGCCCGCATCCCGCCGGGATGTTTCACCCCCTCCCGCTCCATCAGCTCACCGCGCTTGGCTACCATCCGCAGAGTATCTTCCAGGCCTGTCGCCCCGGAGGCGCAGAGCGCCGAGTATTCGCCAAGGCTGTGGCCGGCGAAACAGCGAACCGGCAGCCGGTCGCCGAGGGCGTTGTGCAGGGCCTTCCAGCAGATGAGATTGGTGACGGTGATGGCCGGCTGCAGATAAACGGCCCGCGTCAGTTCCTCCAGCGGCCCTTCCATCATGAGCCGTCGCAACGGGAAATCGCAGACCGCCTCCGCCGATGCCAAGATCTCGGCGCAGTCCCTGTCGGTGTCGATGAACTCACGGCCCATGCCGATGAACTGGGAGCCCTGGCCGGGAAAAAGTACTGCTATGTTCATGGGTTATTCCTTACTGTCTTTTTGTTCTGTGACAAAACTGATGATGAGGAAGAGCACCGCTCCGACACAGATGGCCGAATCGGCGACATTGAAGGCCGGCCAGTGGCGGCCGGCCAGGTGAAAATCAAGGAAGTCGACGACCGACCCGAGACGCAGGCGGTCGATCAGATTGCCGAGGGCGCCGCCGACGACCAGGCCGAGGGCGACGGCATAGGCCCGGTGGGCGGCCCGCAGCCGGTAATAGTAGATTGTCAGGCCGATCGTGGCGAGCAGGCCGATGCCGAGGAAGAAATAGTGCCGCCACGGCGAGTCGACATCGGCGAGGATGCTGAAGGCCGCCCCGGTATTGGTGACATAGACCAGATTGAACAGGCCGGGAATGATCTCCCGCGACTCGTAGAGCTCGAAGGTGCGGAGGATCCACAGCTTGGTCAGCTGATCGAGGACCACCGCCCCGAACACAACCAGGGTATAGATCACGCCTGCCCTTCCCGGCTGGGGTCCGACGATCCAACCACCGCCGCGCAACGGTCGCATATCTGCGGATGGCCGGGATCGTCGCCGACCGTTGTCGACCTGGTCCAGCAGCGCTCGCATTTCCTGCCCGGGGCCTGCACGACCTTGATCGCCAGCCCCTCGATCTCTTCACTCAGGAAGGCGCCATCGCCCAGGTCTTCCCGCAGGCTCAGATCCGAGACGATCGCGATTTCCCTGATCGTCTGCCATTCCTGGTTGATGAACTCGGCCAGTTCGCCCGTCACCCGCAGTTGGACCTCGGCCTCGAGCGGATGACCGATGATCTTGTCCCGGCGGGCGATCTCGAGCGCCTTGGTGATCTCGGCCCGCAGCCGGATCAATCGGGCCCAGCGATTCTCCATCCCCTGGTCCGCCGCCTCGGGGTTGAGCGCCGGAAATTCGGCGAAGAACACGCTCTCCGTCAGCGGCGACCGCTCGCTCAGACCATGCAGGGCCTCCCAGGCCTCGGCGGCGGTAAAGCTGAGAATCGGCGACATCAGCCTGAGCATGCCGTGCAGGATCTCGTACAGGACGGTCTGGGCGGCCCGCCGCGGCTGTGAATCAGTGCCGGAGGCATACAGCCGATCCTTGATGATGTCGAGGTAGAAGGCGCTCATCGTCATGCCGCAGAAATAGTTCAACGCCTGATAGACGGTGTGGAACTCGAAGCGCTCATAGGCCCTGACGATCCGGGCGGCCAGTTCATCGTAGCGGGCCAGGGCCCAGCGATCGAGTTCGGGCAACTGCCGGCGGGGCAGGCGGTCGCGGTCCGGCTGGAAATCGGTGAGATTACCGAGCATGTAGCGGATCGTGTTGCGGATCTTGCGATAGGCGTCGGCGACCTGGCGCAGGATCTCGTCGGAGACCTTGACGTCGTCGCGGTAATCCTCGCTGGCAACCCACAGCCGCAGGATCTCGGCGCCGAATTTCTCGATGACCTCGCCCGGGGCGACGACGTTGCCGACCGATTTCGACATCTTCCGGCCCTGGCCGTCGACGACGTAGCCGTGGGTCAGGACGCCGTGATACGGGGCCCGGCCGCGGGTGCCGACCGAAGTCAGCAAAGCGCTGTGGAACCAGCCCCGGTGCTGATCGCTGCCCTCGAGGTAGAGATCGGCCGGCGAGCGCAGTTCCTCCCGTTCCTCGCAGACCGCGGCATGGCTGACCCCGGAATCGAACCAGACGTCGAGGATGTCCTCCTCCTTGGTGAACGATTTCGAGCCGCACTTGCCGCAGGTCGTGCCCGGATCGAGGAAATCCTCTATGCCGTGACGGAACCAGGCATCGGCGCCTTCGCCGGTGAACAGCTGATCGATCTTTTGCACCAGGGCCTCGCTCTTGACGATCTCGCCGCAGTCGGCGCAGCTGACGATGGTGATCGGCACCCCCCAGCTGCGCTGGCGGGAGAGGCACCAGTCGGGCCGACCCTCGATCATCGAATAGATCCGCTGCATCCCCCAGGACGGGGTCCACGTCACCTGTTTGATGCAGGCGAGGGACTTGGCCCGCAGGTCGTTGATCTCCATCGCGATGAACCACTGCGGCGTGGCCCGGTACATCACCGGCTTCTTGCAGCGCCAGCAGTGGGGGTAGCTGTGGTTGATCTCGCTCTGGTGAATGAGCAGGCCGAGGTTGTGCAGATCCTGGTTGATGACCTTGTTGACGGCCGGGACCCGCTGCCCGGCATAGGGGCCGGCCTCGGCGGTGAACACGCCTTCGTTGTCGACCGGCGACAAGATCTCGAGCCCGTAGCGCAGCCCGGTCTGATAGTCGTCGACGCCATGCCCGGGGGCAGTATGGACACAGCCGGTGCCGGCGTCGATGGTGACATAGTCGGCCAGCACCAGCAGCGAATCGCGGTCGAGGAAGGGGTGACGACAGTGACGCTTCTCCAGCCCCCTGGCGGAAAAGGTCCCGGTAATGGAGTATTTTTCAATGCCGACCTCGGCCATGAAGGGCGCGACCCGATCCTGGGCCAGGATCCAGGTTTCCCCCGCCACCGCCACCGCGGCATAGGTGAAATCGGGGTGAAACGCCACCGCCAGGTTGGCCGGCAGGGTCCAGGGGGTCGTCGTCCAGATGACGACCGAAACGTCCGTTTTTGCCAGGGCCGGGCAGATGTCGGAAAAATCCTCAGAGACCGGGAACTTGACGTAGATCGAGGGCGACCGGTGATCGTGGTATTCGACCTCGGCCTCGGCCAGAGCGGTCGTGCAGGTGGCGCACCAGTAGACCGGTTTTTTATTCCTGATGACCGCCCCAGAGAGCAGGAAACGATTGAATTCCCGGGCGATGCTCGCCTCATAGGCATGATCCATCGTCAGATACGGCTTGTCCCAGTCCCCCAGGACCCCCAGGCGCTTGAACTCCGCCTTCTGGGTCTTGATCCACTTTTCCGCATACTTACGGCAGGCGCCCCGCTTCGACAGCTTCGGAATGGAGTTTTTCTTGTCGCCGAGCTCGAGATCGACGTTGTGCTCGATCGGCAGGCCGTGGCAGTCCCACCCCGGAATATAGGGGGCATTGAATCCCGCCATCCGCCTGGATTTGAGGATGATATCCTTGAGAATCTTGTTGAATGCGGTACCAAGATGGATATGGCCGTTGGCATACGGCGGCCCGTCATGGAGGACATAGAGCGGCTTGCCGGACGCCTTCTCCTGGATCTGGCCGTAGAGATCTTCCTTGTCCCAGCGCTTGAGGAAAAGCGGCTCGCGCTGGGTCAGGTTGGCCTTCATATTGAATGATGTCTGGGGCAGATTGAGTGTCGCCCGGTAGTCCATGTGGTTCTCCTTTATCGTCACGCAACGGCGGCGGTCGCCGGTTTGGAAGAGCGCTGTTGCGGCAGACATGCCTCCCCTCCCTCGAGGGTAAGAAAGGTCAGCCGACCATGATGAAACTGCTTAGTTTACCAATTGAACATCAAGATGCAAGGCAAAATCGGGGAATAACCGCCGTTCCAGGGTAAACAAATATTTTTCTCAGGAAATTCGACCGATATCAAAAGCGGTGGACCTAAACCCTTTGAAATTGACATAAATTCCCGATCTTATTAAAGTGTATCGATAATCGCGGTCAGACGGCCGTCCTCCGCCACGTTCAACAGGCACAGGAATGCATGATATTACAGCAGCCCGAAACGGATACAATGATCGAGATGATCAAGGTCTCGAAGATCTACCCGCCCGACGTCACGGCACTCTCGGATGTTTCGGTGACGATCGGACGAGGTGAGATGTTTTTCGTTATCGGGATGAGCGGCGCCGGCAAGACGACCCTGCTCAAACTTCTCTGCAGCATGGAAACACCGACCAACGGCCTGATCGAGGTCGCCGGCAAACCGATCCACAAGATGAAGGGGTCGGCCCTGGCCCGCCTGCGCCAGAAGATCGGCGTCGCCTACCAGGACTTCAAGCTCCTCGATGACCGGACGACGGCCGAAAACATCGCCATCTCGATGGAGGTGTCCTATAAAAAGCCGGACATCATTCGCAAGCGGGTCATCGACCTTCTTGAACAGCTCAACCTCTCCGACAAGCACGACACCATCACCGGCGAACTGTCACGCGGGGAACAGCAACGGGTCGCCCTCGCCAGGGCGGTCGCCAATTCCCCGACCCTCATCCTCGTCGACGAACCTACCGGCAACCTGGACGCCATCACCACCGAACGGGTCATGAAACTGCTCAACAAGTGCAACACTTCCGGGGCGACGGTGATCATCGCCACCCATGACGGCTCGATCTACCGCAACACGCCGCATCGGGTCATGGAATTGAGCAGGGGAAGGATGCACGCCATGCACGGGGGGGAAAGCGTATGAATTTCTGGTTCACCGTCTTCCGACAGGTCGGCAGAAATCTTCGTCAAACCTGGCCGTCGCAGCTGATGACACTGCTGACCGTCACCCTTTCGGTGCTGATCTTTGCGTTCTTCTACCTCGTCTATACCAATATGCTGACCATCGGCGACAAGCTCGGCGACGATCTCCGCCTCATCGTCTACCTCGAGGAAGAGCCGGGACCGGAGATGCAGCAGCAGCTGCTACGCAAGATCACCAGTTTCGACGAAGTCGAGGCGATCCATTTCATCTCCAGGACACAGGCCTACGATCGATTCTCGCAACAGATGTCACGGAACCGGGACGTGCTCGAAGACATGCCCAGGGACTTTCTTCCGGCCTCCATCGAGGTCGTGCCGCTCAAGACCCTGCGGGGGTTGAAGCAGATCAAACTGTTCTCCGAGTACCTGGCCAAGCTGCCGGGCACCATCAAGGTGCAGTACGGCAAGGACTGGATCGAACGTTTTTATTCCTTCACCAATCTCCTGTCCATCGTCGTCTTTCTCTCCGGCAGCCTGCTGATCCTGACCGCCGTGTTCATGGTGGCCTACACGATCAGGCTGACGATCATGGGCCGGCAGGCGGAACTGGAACTGTTGAAACTTGTCGGGGCCACCAACAACTACATCCGCACCCCGTTCCTGCTCGAGGGGCTGGTGCAGGGACTCCTCGGTTCGGCCCTCGGCCTGCTGGCGCTGTATCTCCTCTTCGACTGGATCAAGGACCGCTTCTCGGGACCGGGACTCTTCAATCTCTTTGAGTTCACATTCCTGCCGGTACAAACCTTTCTGGCAATCGTCCTCGTCTCCATTCTGCTCTGCACCGTCGGCAGCTTCACCTCGATCCAGAAATACCTGAGGATATGAAGGCCAGGGGCATCATCGCCGGAATCCGCCATCTGCCGCGCTCCGGCGCCGGTCCCGGCAGCGCCCCGGCCCCTCTCCGGCCGACTGGTTTGAAATCGGTTTGCCTTCTCCTCTGCAGTTGCATCGTCCTCTTTGCACTCTCCGGGGCTGTCGCGCGGGAGGCGGGTCGGGCGCCGAAAGAGGGGGTCGAGACGTTCCGTATCAATATCCAGAGGCTTCAGGAGGGCATCGCCACCCAGCAGGAACAGTATCTCGAGGCAACGAACCAGGAAAAAACCCTGCTGCAGGAACTCGAAGAGCTCGACCACCGTCTGGCCGAGCAGGTCGCCAGACTGGAAACCCTCGAAGGCAAGCTGAGCGCGCAGCAGGCCCTGATCACCGTACAAGAACTGGAGATGGCCGCAGTCAGGGCCGAGAAGGACAAGGTCCAGCGCCATCTCGCCAGACGGATCAGCGCCTACTATAAGATGGGCAACATCGGGCTGCTCAACGCCATCTTTTCGGCCCAGACCCTGCCCGAACTGCTGCGGTTTCAAGATGCATTCCACACCCTCATTCAATACGACCAGAACGTCGTTGTCTCCTACCGTAAGAGCATCGCCAACCTTGAACGGGTCACCCGCAGTCTGGTCCTGGAAAAAAACATCCTTTCCGACTTCATCGCCCAGACCGTGACCGAGAAGGAAAATATCGACGCGACAAAAGAAAAGAAGGAACAGCTGCTGCAGCACATCCGCACCCAATCGAAACTGCACCGGCAGGCGATCACGGAAATGGAGCAGGCAGCGACCGATCTCACCGCTTCACTGCTCGCCCTGAAAAAGAAAAAAGAGGCCGGCGAACAGGGTTTCCGGCGGCGAAAAGGGGCCCTGCCCCCACCGGTTCCGGGCACGGTCATCACCGGTTTCAACCAGATGACGACCAACGCCCTCGGCATAAAGAAAAAATCCGAGGGAATCGCCATCGAATCGCCGAGCGGCACCCCGGTCAAGGCCATTTTTCCCGGCACGGTGATCCATGCCGGATATTTGCGCGGCTACGGCAATACAATTATTGTGCATCATGGATTTCAGTATTATTCTATCTGCTCGAGGGTTGAAAAAATCCTGGCAGCCAAGGGAGATGAGGTCAACGCCGGCACCGTCATCGGTGAACTCGGTGAAACTGCCACCCTGATCGACAAGGGAATGTACTTCGAAATCCGGCACCGCTCCGACTCGCTCGATCCGATGCTGTGGCTCGACACCCGAAGGCTGCAATCTCCAGGACGAAACCCTGGCTGACCGTTACGATTCATGCTGACACACGTCGCACGCCAAGTGCGTTAAGGATGTACATGGCATCACCTACCCGTTCGGGATGGACAATCATCGTCCTCTGCTCCCTGCTCTTTGTCTTCGCCGGAACCGTGTCTGCCGACATTTCCCAGGAACAGCGGGAAAAGACCTACAGGCAGCTGGAAATCTTCTCCAATGTCCTGAGCATCCTGCAGGAAAATTACGTCGAGGAAATCGATACCCAGAAGGCGGTCGGCGGCGCCATCCAGGGTCTGCTCCTGACCCTCGATCCCCACAGCTCCTACCTCAAGCCGGAAGAGCTCAAGGACCTGCAGGAAGAAACCAGCGGCTCATTCAGCGGCATCGGCATCGAGATCACGATCAAGGACGGCATTCTCACGGTCGTCAGCCCGATCGAAGGCACACCGGCCGATAAGGCCGGCGTCAAGGCCAACGACCTGATAGTCGAAATCGATGGCCGGAAGACGAAGGACATGACCTCGGACGAGGCGATCAAGCGGTTGCGCGGCACCAGGGGATCGAAGGTCACGATCACCATCCAGCGCGAGGGCGAGAACCAGTTGCGGCCGTTGGCCCTGGTCAGGGATGTCATCCCGATCCATTCCGTCAAGGCTTCGTTCCTGACCCCCGGTTTCGCCTATTTCCGTATCACCAACTTTCAGAGCCACACGACCAGGGATTTCAAGCGGGAACTGATCAACCTCCACAAACAACAGACCATCCGGGGCCTGATCCTCGATCTTCGCAACAACCCGGGAGGCCTGCTGAATCAGGCCGTCAGCATCAGCGACATCTTCCTGCAGAAGGGCACGATCGTCTCAACGAAGGGGAGGACGGAGGACCAGAATATGGTGTTCCAGGCCCACAGCACCGCCGACGATGCCGGGATGCCGATCGTCGTCCTCATCAACGAAGGCTCGGCCAGCGCCTCGGAGATTGTCGCCGGGGCCATTCAGGACCATAAACGCGGGGTCATCGTCGGCGCCAGGAGCTTCGGCAAGGGGTCGGTGCAGACGATCATCCCGCTGCCGGACGGCTCCGGGCTGCGAATGACGACGGCCAGATACTACACCCCCGCCAACCGCTCGATCCAGGCCCTGGGCATCAATCCGGACGTGGAAGTCTCGGCCCAGGAACCGGCCACGGAAAACGAGGCCGCCGGCGGAGAGACGCTCCGGGAAACCGAGTTCGACAACCACATCGATGATCGGAAAAAGCCGACACCGCCGACGATGGCGATCGATCCGGAGCTCAAGGAGAAGCTCAAAAACGATCCCCAGCTCAACACGGCGCTCAACATCCTCAAAAGTCTCGATCTGTTCTCATCCTACCGCCAACTGCAGGCCAGACGATAAGCCAGCCGCCGGCGCCGTCCGCAGGGGATGAGCCGCGGCCTCAGAAACCCAGCTCCTTGAGGAAGCGCTCATCCTGCGACCAGTTCTTCCGGACCTTGACCCAGAGCTTGAGCATGACCTTGCTGCCGACCATCTCCTCGATCTCCCGACGGGCGGCCGTGCCGATGCTCTGCAGTTTTTTGCCGCCTTTGCCGATGACAATCCCTTTCTGCGAGTCCTTCTCAACGACGATGGCGGCATGGATCGTCACCAGCTTCCTTGCCTCGTCCTCCTTGAACGATTCGATCAGCACGGCGGTCGAATAGGGGATCTCCTGCCCCGTCTTCAGAAAGACCTTTTCACGAATGATCTCGGCGGCAAGAAACCGTTCGCTGGCGTCCGTCGGCATGTCATCGGGAAAATACCGGGGGCCGAAAGGCAACAGGTTCAGGATCTCCGCCACCAGGTCCCCACAGCCATCGCCGTTCAGCGCCGAAACGGGGACGATGGCCTTGAACGGGTAGAGCGCGGCATAGCTGTCGATGAGCGGCAGCAGTTCCTTGCGGTCGATGAGATCGATCTTGTTGAGAACCATGATCGCCGGCGAGACGATCTTTTCGAACCAGGCCGAAAACTCCTTCTCCCGCTCCGGTCTCGTCCTTTCCGGTACCGGCAGCGAGACGTCGACCAGGAAGAGGACGGCGTCGACCTCGATCAGGCTGTCCATCGCGATCCGCACCATCTCCCGGTTCAACGGCTCCCGGGCGATATGCAGTCCCGGGGTGTCGAGCAGGACGACCTGATAGTCGCTGTGGCTGACGACTCCCAGAATACGATTGCGGGTCGTCTGGGGTTTAGGGGTAACGATGGAGATTTTCTGACCGAGGAGGGTGTTGAGGAGGGTCGATTTCCCGGCGTTGGGCGGCCCGACGATGGCGACCATTCCCGATCTGATCTGTGCTGTAGAGTCCATGAGAGACAATTTTGAGTATCGATAAAATTTTATTATAGTGTAGCTAAAACCTGATTTCACACTATACTGAATCGGTTTTTGACTTCCTCCGCCAATGGCAAAACCGCGAAAGTATACCCTTCCTGCCGTCACTGCACACCCTTTTTCGCTGGTGTGCGGCACAGCCGGACATCCATGACCACACAGGACCGATCGATCGACTTTATGACGTACTCCGGCAGACTCATCGAATATCTTGATGGAGGCAGATTCATCTGCGGCATGGTCATCGAGAACCAGTCGAAACGGGTGCACCTTATCAATCAGAACGGTCGTGAAGTCAACCTCCCGGTCTCCCGGATCATTCATTGCTCCGAACACAGCTACGGCAACATCGGCGATCGCGAGTCGCTGGTGGGTGAGCTGAAGGAGGCCCACGAACGGCGCAATTCTCTGATGCGGGAAATCAACCTGGAAGAACTGTGGGAGCTGGTCTCCGAGGAGGAGGGCGCCGCGTTCGAACCCGCCTTCCTCGCCGAGCTGTCCCTCGGCGAAGCGGCCTCCGACGACAAGGTGGCGGCCTTTCTCCGCTGCATCTTCGCCGACCGGCTCTTCTTCAAGTTCCGCGAAGGCGTGATCAGGACCCACACCTCGGAACAGGTGCAGCAGATCCGCCAGCAGCTCGAGAAGGAACGCCAGGAGGCGGAGCTGATCAGGAACGGGGCCAGGGCCATCGCCGAGATCATGGGTCACCCGGCGGCGGGGTACCAGGCCGATCCCTGGCTCCAGGAATGCCTCGGCATCATCCGCGACTATTATCTGTTCGGCACCGAGGCGAGTCAGGCCGACCTGGCCCGGCGCATCCTCAAGGAGGCCCAGCTCGGCGGCCCTCACGACCCGTTCCATCTCCTCGTCAACGCCGGGGTCTGGGGCAGAAACGAAAACCTGCCGCTGCTGCGTCACGACATCCCGGTCAGTTTCTCGCTTCCCGCCCGCCAGCAGGCGGAGGCGATCCTGCAGAGCAATCCCCGGGAGCTGTTCGACGATCCCGGCCGGGTCGATCTGACCCACCTGGCGCCGCTGACGATCGACGGCGCCACCACCCTTGATTTCGACGACGCCTTGACGGTCCAGGAAGAGGACGGCAACTATCTGATCGGCATCCATATCTCCGACGTCGCCCACTATGTCCGTCCCGGCGACGCCCTGTTCAAGGAGGCGATGCAGCGCGGCACCTCGATCTATTTCCCGGAGGGGCAGATCCCGATGCTCCCCCGCCATCTGTCGCAGGGAGTCTGCAGTCTGATCCAGGACGAGATCAGGGCCGCCTTCAGCTTCATGATCCTGCTGTCGCCGACGGCCGAGGTCCTGCGGGTGCGGATCATGCCGTCGGTCATCCGGGTCGCCCGCCGCCTCACCTATGAAGAGGCCGACCGGATCATCGACCGTGACCCGGAACTGCAGATCCTCGATCAGTTACGGCAACGGCTGCGGCGACGACGCCTGGACAACGGCGCCCTGCTGCTCCCCTTCCCCGACGTCAACATCTTCATCGACAACAACGGCAAGGTCCACGTCAGTCTCGTCAGGTCGGACACCCCATCGCGGACGCTGATCTCCGAAATGATGATCCTGGCCAACACCGAGGCGGCCCGCTATATCTCCGACCGGATGGTGCCGGGGCTGTTCCGGACCCAGGGTCCGCTGAAGAACCGCATCGTTCACGGCGAAGACGACGACCTGTTCCAGAACACCCGGCAGCGCAAGCAGCTCCCCCGCGGCGAATTGCTGACCGCAGCCGGCATGCACAGCGGCCTCGGGGTCAATCACTACACGACCGTGACCTCGCCGATCCGCCGCCTGCTCGACCTCGTGATGCAGCACCAGCTCAACTCCATTGTCCGCCGCCGTCAACCCTGCTTTTCCGCCGACATGTGCAAGGATTTCACTTCGGTCATCAATCGCACGGTTACGACCGCCAACAATGTCCGCCAGCTGCGCCACCGCTACTGGCTGCTGAAGTACCTGGAAGACCGCAAGGGCCAGCTGTTCGACGCCCTGGTGATCGAATCCGGACCGAAACGGACCTTCCTCCTCCTGACCGACATCCTGATGGATGTGGATCTCCCCTGCCCCTCCGGCAGCAAACCGACCCCCGGCACCACCGTCAGGATCAGGCTGCTCAAAGCCGATGCCCTTGACAACCTGATCCGGTTCGACTGGTGAGTCCCCCCTGTGATGAAGATCTCTCCTTGCCGATACGGCAGCATCCATCCCGTTGTGATTAATCGCTTTGATGCCGCATTCGAACTTGGTATATTCGCTGCGGGGGGAGAAAATTCATCTCTGATATCAATGACGATGCTATGACAGAAGAAATGCTGCCCGGCGGCATCATGATGGTGAAAATCGACGGGAGCAAGGTCAGGCGTCTGCGCGAGCAGAAGGGCCTGACCCAGCTCTATGTCGCTACGGCCGTGCAGGTGACGACCGACACGATCTCTCGCTGGGAAAATAAGCGCTACCCTTCGGTGAAAAAGGAAAACTGCCTGAAACTGGCCGAGGCCCTCGGCGTTTCCCTCGATGAATTGCTGGAGCATCAGGACGATGAGGAACCGGAAGCAGTCGCCGACGAGCCCTCACAGGAACCCGGAGAACCGGCTCTCCCCAGACCGAGCAGAAAAATGCTGTTCATCGCCGTCGGTCTGTTTCTCGTTCTGATCGCCGCCGCCTTCGGCGGCTGGTATTATTTCCTCCGACCGGCGGAGGCGATCGTTACCGCCCGACGGATTCTCCCCAGACACTGCATGCCCGGTCAGCCGTTCCCGGTCATCATCGAGATCGCCGCCACCCCTGACCAACCGGTCACCCTGATCCTGAGGGAAATCCTGCCGGCCAAGGCAGTTCTGCAGAAGACCTCGCCCTCTCTCTCGGCAGCGGCCGGGAAGGACCGGGAATTGAAATGGCTGGAAAAGATAGACGGTCCGACCCGTTTCTTCTACACCGCCACCATTACAGGCGAGCCGGGGGAGGTCTTCCGGTTTTCCGGCGATATCGCCGTCAGTCAGGATTCGGAAAAAGCCCATTCTGTAACCGGCAACGACACCATCAGGACCGGCGCCCACCACTGGGCCGATGCCAATACCGACGGCATCCTCAGCGACAAGGAAATGCTGACCGTTCATGACGAGTACAGCGGGGCCGATAAGCTGGGGATCGATATCACGAAGATCGAGAAGATCTGGCAGGGTTCAGGCTACCGTTGGAACGAGAAAAAATCAACCTACGAGATACTGCCATGACCCAGGTATCTCTGCCGGCACAGGCTGCCGGAACCACGGAACAATCGATGGCGGGGATGGGGCCCGGCGCCGCAGCGGCGCCGCACCTCCACCGCTTCATTTTTTTCCTTTTTATCCTGGCATATGGGATCTCTTCATCCCCGGCCATGGCGGTCGAACCCGTCTCCGGCCACTACCTCTCTTCGTACGGCAAGACCATACGTCTCGAGTACCGCGTTCTCTATCCGCCGCCGGTCAGCCTGATCATCGAACAGTATTTCCCGTCGGGGCTGGAGATCATCAGCGCCTTCCCGATGCCGCAGATATACAACCGCAGCGCCGGTAAGATGAAGTGGATCTTCAAACATCTGCAGCCGGGGACGTATGCCATCACGGTCGAATTCAACCAGCCGATCCTGTCTGCCGACATTCAGGCCACATTGCGTTATCGCCATCCGGGCAGCGGCCTTTTCACCGAGAGCACGGTCCTTCCCTGACGCGGCCACCACCGATCCGTAACCCGTCATGATGCCGGCCGGCGTTCGACCTCCTCAGTTCCACACCGAGAGCGGCAGCAGCCGGGCAGCGACCATCCACATCGTCACGCCGACAAAGAGATCGAGCCATCGCCAGGCTCCGGGGCGGGCAAAGACCGGCGCCAGCATCACCCCGCCCAGGCTGAGCGAAAAAAACCACAGCACCGATGCCGAGCAGGCGCCCAAGGCGAAGGCCAGACGGGCTTCGGCAGGGAATTGACTGGAGATGGCCCCGAGCAGGACGACGGTGTCGAGATAGACGTGGGGGTTGAGGAGGGTGACGGCAAGAGTCGTCAAAACCACCTCTTTCACCGAGCCCGGCCGCCTCTCATCCGCCTGGAGGGAATTGTTCGCCATCGCCCGCCGCAGCGCTCTCGCCCCATAGGCAAAAAGAAACAGCGCCCCGCCCCAGGCTGCCGCTGTCTGCAGCGGCGGAGCGGCGGCCACCGCCGCGCCGACGCCAGCGACACCGATTGCAATCAAAACGGCATCACAGGAGCAGCAGATCGCTGCTACCAGCCAGTGATGGTGCCGGCGGATACCCTGGGAAAGAACGAAGGCATTCTGGGCGCCGATGGCGATAATCAGCCCCGCCCCGACCGCCATTCCCTGAATATATGCAGGAATCACGACATCTCAGCGCCCCCGCCGCGTCGCCATGAATATCCCCGAGGCGATCAGAATGATGCCGCCGGCGTGGTACCATCGCAGGACCTCGCCGAGAAAGACGATCGCCATGACACTGCCGAAAACCGGCAGGAGATGGATGAACATCCCGGCCCTGTTCGCCCCCACCAGTTCCACCCCCCGATTGAAACAGAGATACGAAACAATCGACGGAAAAACGGAAACGTAGCCAACCGCCATGACTGTCGCGGCGTCGATATGGAGGCGGTGGCCGGCCATGAACTCCCAGATGTAGAACGGCAGCAGCAGCAGATCGCCGACGATGAAGGTCGCGGTGACAAAACTGAGCGGATGCACGGCCGGGCGCTTGCGCAGGCCGATTGAATACCCGGCATAGCCGACAACGGCGATGAACACGAGGACGTCGCCGCGATTGATCGACAGTGAGAGGAGCGCATCGAGGCTGCCCTGACCGATGATCACCACGGCGCCGGCCAGGGACACGACCACCCCGCCTGCCTGCACGGCACTGATCCGTTCGCGAAAATACAGAAAAGACAGCGCGACGATCAGCACCGGCATCAACGACTGCATCAGCAGGGCATTGACCGCGATGGTGTATTGAAGACCGATGTAGAGCAGGGTGTTGAACGACGCGATCCCGGCGATCGACAGCAGCACGACGGCGAGCCAGCCGCGGCGCAGTAGCGCCATATCACCGGGGAGATGGCGCCAGGCCGGAATCGTCACCAGGATCGAGGCGATGAACCAGCGCCAGAAGGCCAGGGCGACCGGCGGGACATCGGCCCGTACCGCCCGGCCGACGATGAAGTTGCCGGCCCAGAAAAACACGGCCAGGATCAGGAGGAGATACGGGGAGTTTGCCAGTCCGAAGAGGCGTCGGGAGTTCATCGTTGGTTGACGGATGCAGCCGCATCAGGGCTGCGTAAACGAGGTTGTCGGCCGGGACGGACCTGCTCGGATCCGTCGGTACCCCGGACAGGAAGGGAGGCGCTGACCACGATCACCGCCGGAATCCACCTTGATGTCGAGAGTAACCACGATCTTGACCATCTAAAATTCACCGCCCGGGTCGTGAATGCCCTCCGGGCAGTACAACCTAGAACTGCCGGTCGAACAAGGCAACAAAAATTGATCGATCGGGGCGGTAAAAACCGCCGCCGGCAATCGAAAACAGCTGCCGGCGCCCGTCGTCCGCTCATTGCCGGCAACTCACCGCAAATATCATCAATATTTACATCTCGCTGTTTTTATTTGTATTCACAACAAGACATCGACCCGACATGGCCTTGATATATGGCCATCTGCGTCCCGATTTACCCTGATGTCCTCTATTTTTCTTTTTCACTCAAATCTATAAAGGAGGCAAAGGCAGCACTCGCATGACTATTTCAACCAAGGAGGATCACACCATGAAAAGACTGAAGATGGCGGTCGCGGCAGCAGTTCTTGCAGGAACGGTGGTAACGGGGAATGCGATGGCCGGCAGCAACGGCATCGACGGCCTGCTGCTGGGTGCAGGAGGCGGCGCGCTCGTCGGCCAGGCGATCGGTCGCGATACCGAGGGCACCCTCATCGGCACGGCCGTCGGCGGCATGCTCGGCTATATCGCCGGCAACGAAAGGGACAAGGGCTACGGCGGCCACTACCCGCCGCCGCAGCCTGTCGTCTACGGCCCCCCGCCACCGCCTCCCCGTCCCGTCGTCTACGCTCCGCCGCCGCCGGTACACGTCGTCTATGACCCGCCGCCGCCGCGGCATGTCGTCTTCGCCCCGCCCCCGCCGCCGCGGCGTCATCACTACCGGCCGGTCGAAGTCTGTCGGGAGACGGTCGTCGTCAGCGAGCGCCGTGGCCGCTATCGGGAAGAAACGACGACCGTCTGCAGAGACCGTGGAGGCTGGCGGGACCGCGGGGGTTGGAGGGATGACGGTTACCGCTACGACCGGCGTGATCGCCATGTCAGGTGGTAAAGATCGTTTTGTCCCGGAGATGTGACTTCTCCGCGTGAAATCGGGGAGGGATCCCGGCGCGACGGCAGTTCAAGCCGACAGGATCCCTTCCCCCTGTCGATCATCACGATGATCGCAGCGGGCTGCCCGGCAATCCTCCATGATATCGGCGTTTTTTCGTATATCAAAGTGTTGCATGTGTGTTATCATCCTGGCAAGAACAACTCGCTGCCTGTCAGGCTGTTACCAGGGATGAAGACACTTCAGGAAAAAACCTTCATACGCAGATGCATCACCGATACTCTCTCCGGCACCCGGGAAGGACTCTCCCGTTTTTCCGGCCAGAGCAGGGTGGCCGTCATCTACTGTCTTGCCCCCGACCACGAGCTTTTCATCCTCGATCCCCAGAACCTGCTGCTTGGCTACGAACCGAAACTGAAGGAGATCTATCTCAGCAACAGTGAATGGCGGTGCCAGGGCAATTTCATCTTCAATCGCAATTCCTTCAACCTCATCGATCCGGTACCGAGCCTGCATCTCGACGGGCGCATCTCCTGCGGCGGCACATCCGGTTCGGTATTCTACCAGATGTGGTTCACCGAACATCACCCGGACATGTGTTCGATCGGACCGACCGAACGGTGGCTCGAGCATGCCGTCCTCCGCTTCTCTCACGACGTTGCCGACGAACGGATCCTCTATACCGGGATCTCCGGCAGCTTTCTCCGGGAATACGCCACCCATGCCGTGCACGATTATATCGTCGACATGATCAACCTCAACCTGGGGCTGGACACCAGGATCGATGTCTACCACATCCTCGATTCGGTGCTCGGGGTCTCGAAAACCCATGAGGAAAGTGTCAGACCGCACGGGAAAATCCTGTTCGTCGAACCGCGCGTCCTCGGCGGCATTGAATTTCTCGCCCGCTTCCGGGTCGATGAACGACCCAGGGTCAACCACTTCAAGCATGTCACGAAGCTGCTGCAGACAGTCGAATTTTCGGACCGGAAACTGATTTCGGATGGCGTCAGCATCATCGGTATTTCGGAGGGCATCCCGTCTGAGTTTCACCTCACCGCCGAATTCCAGGGGAAGATAGGCTTCCTTTCCCTCAACCGGGAAAAAATCTGCAGTTTCAGCGACGGCAGTTACTCATCCAACACCCATCGCGCCAAACTGTTCGAGGTCGAGGAGGCGCTGCTCGATTACGATCTCGACACCGGCACCCGGAATACGCTCTTCCAGGCTATCGTCTCAATCGTGCACAGCGCCCAGAACAAGATGTTCGGCTGCACCCTCGTCATCGATCTCGCAGAAGAAAAATCGGTAATTTCCGGCCAGGACATCATTTCCCCCATCGATCTGCGGCTGCCGAACCAGTTGGATCTGGCCTGCGCC
Source organism: Desulfoprunum benzoelyticum (assembly GCF_014201505.1). Taxonomy (GTDB): domain Bacteria; phylum Desulfobacterota; class Desulfobulbia; order Desulfobulbales; family Desulfocapsaceae; genus Desulfoprunum; species Desulfoprunum benzoelyticum. Next base: position 485,123 of record NZ_JACHEO010000001.1, read on the forward strand.
CTGTCGAAGGTCGATGGCGCCCTCCATCTCAGGGCGGATCTGCAGCTCCACGCCTTCGCCTGCCTCCTCGACGGCCACAGCATACCCGGCGAAGACCGGGCACGGGGGGCGCGCTACAATTCGGCCCTGCGGTTTTCGGCCGAACACCCCCTCACCATCATCGTCGTCGTCTCCGCCGATCGCCCGGTTTCGGTCATCCAGCATGGAAAAGAGATACGCCAGCGCAACAGTCTCGATCCCACTTCCCATTGCGCCATCTTCCCCGAACCGCTGGAGCAGCGGCTGACCTCCCGTTGACACCGGAGGAGAACTCCTGCCGCGAAGGGGTGCTCAATTGAGGGGAATGAGGACAGATTCGCCGGACGAAAGCACGTTGCCGAGCAACCGGAGGGGTGGGATCGAAATCGACGGCGGGACAGAGGCGGAAACCGCCCCGGAACGCCCCGACCGCCGGTGACAGAGGAGGGAAAAATCAGATATCCAAGGCCCAGTCAGGGATATGGTTGAGAATGTAGTTCTGTACGGATTCCTTCAACTGATCTTTCGGCACCGGCCCGACCGCCGCGATCAGTTCGTCGTAATCGAACCAGCAAACCTCCCGGTCGTCGTGGTTATAGACGGTGAGGACCCGTTTATCGGGATTGTTGATATCTTCCTCTTCTTGAATGGCGGCGACGATTTTCATCGCCTGATCACAAGTGAGAAATTTGATCGGCTCTTCGCTCATTTGAATTTTCTCCAAAGAAAAAGGCGAGTTGGAATCTCCCACTCGCCTTCATTACGGTTGCACAGCCACTATCGATCATGCCGGTTTGATGATGGCCCCCGATCGAAGACACCGGGTGCAGATCTTGACCCGCTGGGTGCCGCCATTTACCATGACCGCCCGAACCCGCTTCAGGTTCGGCAGCCAACGGCGCCTGGTCTTGTTGTGTGCGTGTGAGACATTGTTGCCGGTTTCCGGCCCTTTTCCACAAATCTGACATACCTTAGCCATTTTCACTCTCCTTCTATCTCATCCCGCCTTGCCGCAAACCATATACGTGACAGAGAGACGATTATTAACAGCATTCAGGAACAACCGTTTCAAAATCAGTTCTTTTACTTTCTTTTTCATAGAATAGCAATATATTTTGATGATTCCACCATGTCAGGATACCCCGGCGCCAGCGCTATTCGTTGTCCCCGGGCGGATTTTTTCACCGGCTGCGCCGCCGAAAACGGTTGCCGCCGTCATTTTCATCTCTCGGATCCGTCTCCATCGTGACTTTTGAACATCCTAGCATCCGTCCCGCGAACGAATGGCGCAACGATCGTGGAAATTGAGATTGTCAATTGCCGGATCGAACGGGTAATTTATGATCGTCACTTTTTTCAGCACAATGACGGATCGTGCTTATACTGGACCGATGACAGTTCGGTTCAGTTCCGGCAAGCCCCTCAAAGAGCGAAATGGCCGACTTCTCTCCTTTTTTCGATTGCAATCTGTTATCATGCATGGTAGCAGATTGCTCTCACATACAAGAATTATTCCTATAAACAGCACGGATCCATGAAACTTACCAATGAAATCTGGGGATTTTTCGCCTCTGTCAGGCTGGCAATTTTCACCCTCTGTTCCCTGGCGTTGACCTCGATCATCGGCACCGTCATCCCCCAGAACAAACCCGACTCCTGGTACGTCGAGACCTACGGCCCGGCAACGGCCCAGTTTTTTCAGGTGCTCGACATCCCTGACATGTATGGTTCGTGGTGGTTCCTCATCCTCCTGGGGCTGCTGTGCGCCAACCTGATCATCTGCAGCATCGACCGCTTTCCCACGACCTGGCGGCTCATGACCATTAACCAGCTGGCGGTCCATCCCGACCGCCTCCAGGGCATGGATTTACGTCAGGAATGGTCGCTGCCGTCACCGGTCGGCGAGAGTGCCGGCCAACTCAGCGCCGCACTGGCAAAGGCGGGATGGAAGCCGGCATCCCGGGAAATCGAGACCGGCACCCTTCTCTTTGCCGGCAAGGGCGGATGGTCGCGGATCGGCGTCTACGTTGTCCACATCTCGATACTGGTGATTTTCGTCGGAGCGATCATCGGCAACATTCTCGGTTTCAAGGGTACCGTCATGCTACCGGAAGGGGAGAGCACGACACGAATCTTCGCTTTCAACTCCTCGGAACCGATCGATCTCGGGTTCGAGATACTCTGCGACTCGTTCACGGTCGACTATTACCCCAACGGGATGCCTAAGGAATACGCTTCGGTTCTGACTGTCCGGGAAAACGGCAAGGAAATACTGAAACAAACCATCGAGGTCAACCAGCCGCTGACCTACAGAGGCATCACCTTTTATCAGTCGAGCTACCAGGCCTACAAGGATTTCATCGTCTCCATCGTCATCGCCCCTGAAAAGATCGGCAAGGTTTTCACCATACCCTATCAGCAGGAAATGGAATGGCCCGAACAAAACATCCGTTTCGGCGTCGTCAATGCCGAGGGAATGGGTGACAGGGTCACGCGGATCAAGATCTGGATGAAACATGGGGAGCAGCCGGCATCGACGTTCTGGGTCGAAAACGGCAAGGACGCAGCCATACCCTCCGCCGACAAGACGATCGCCGTTTCGGCCAAACAGATGTTCGCGACCGGGCTGCAGGTGGCGAAGGATCCCGGGGTGTGGCTGGTGTACCTCGGTTGCTGCCTGATGCTCATCGGCCTCTATGTCTCGTTCTTCGTTTCCCATCAACGCCTCTGGCTCCTCCTCCGCCCAGACAAGGGCGGAACCGGGACCAGCATCCTGCTCGCCGGCGCCAGCAACAAGAACCAGACCGGTTTTGCCCGTTCCTTTACCAGACTGGCGGATCGACTGCGAGGTTAACATCAATGGTTTCGATCCATGCAGGGCAACTCATCCATAACACCTTCACCGGCTTGCCGGAATTGACCTCACCTCGCTGGCGTTCGCGGAACACACGGAGAAACTCATGACAAGCTCACTACTTCTCGGAATCACAACGTTCACCTATCTTTTGGCGACACTGTGTTTTGTCTATATCTTTGTCTTCAAGGCATACCGTGCCTATTTTTTCGCCATCACCGTCACCATCCTCGCCCTGGTCATCCAGACGACCGGCATCGGTCTGCGCTGGTACGAATCGTACGCGATGGGGATCGGCCATGCACCGCTGACCAACATGTACGAATCCGTCGTCTTCTTCTCCTGGACCATCGCCCTGCTCTACCTGCTGATGGAGTGGAAATTCAGGACCCGGATTCTCGGCCTGTTCGCTCTGCCCTTCGCCTTTCTGGCCATGGCCTATGCCTCGTTTTCAACCGGCATCTCGAAAGAAATCTCGCCGTTGATTCCGGCGCTGCAATCGAACTGGCTGATCGCCCACGTCATCACCTGTTTCGTCGGCTATGCCGCCTTCACCGTGGCAGCCGGCCTCGGTCTGATGTTTCTCCTCAAGATCTCGAAGGGCGGTGAAAAGAAAAAAGGCGGAAGTCAGCTGCTCGCCGCCATCCCAGAGCCCGACATCATCGAGGATCTGATCTACAAATCGATGCTCTTCGGCTTCATCTGGCTCACCGCCGGCATCATCACCGGGGCGGTATGGGCCAATTCGGCATGGGGAACCTACTGGAGCTGGGACCCGAAGGAGACGTGGTCGCTGATCACCTGGTTCATCTACGCTATCACCCTCCACTCCCGCTATACCAGGGGCTGGACGGGGAAACCACTGGCCTGGCTGGCGATTCTGGGTTTTTTTTCCGTCATCTTCACCTACTATGGAGTCAACTTTTTCCTGTCCGGCCTGCACAGTTACGGATCGGGTTGAGATCCGCCCCAGCGTGCGGATCACCAGCGGTAAAACCGCACAGGGCATTTGACAAACAGCAGGAAAAAAAGTACAAATAGGCGAGTGGCAATGTAGTGTTGCCGGAATTTTTTTCCATATCAACGGAAGGGGTGAATCATATGATCAGAAAGGCATTGGCATGCGGAACAGCTCTGGCATTTCTCTTGTGCGGTCTGGCGTTTACCAGTCTGGCCGCGGACAACGGTCCGGAGACAATCACGATGACGGCGACCGGCAGCGACAAACCGAAACCGGCGACCTTCCCCCACAAGAAACATCAGGAACTCCTTAAGTGCGCCGACTGCCATCACGGCATGCAGGACGGCAAGCAGGTTGCCTATACCGAGGGGATGAAGATCGAAAAATGTGAGGCCTGCCACAACCCGGAAAAACTTGCCGGCAAGACCAAGGGCGCACTGAAGCTCGACACACTGAAAGGCGCCGGTCACGGCAACTGTCTCGAGTGCCACAAGGAAATGGTCAAGAAAGATCCGGCCCTGAAGGAGAAAAAACTCGACAAGTGTACGACCTGCCACACGAAGTGATCCAACCGGCAACCGGTCGCTGGAACGCGAAAAGGCCTCCCGGGGAACACCCCGGGAGGCCTTTTTTGTTGCATCTCAACAGCAAGATTTCTCGCTTCGCTTCGAAATGACAGCGGGGGACGGCATCATGGCCTCCGCCCTACCGGGAAAAACCAGCTGTTCTCGTTGTCACGCCACCGCAGGACTCAACCTTCCTGCATCTTCGAGATATCGCCGATCCGCAGGATCAACTCGCCGATGGCGGTCAGCAGATTCAGCCGGTTGCGGCGGATATCGAGATCATCGGTCATGACCATGACGTCATCGAAGAACCGGTCGACCGGCTGTTTCAGCTGCAGCAGGTCTTTCAGGGCGCCGAGGTAGTCGCGCTCGGCGAGTCTGGTCTCGACCTTCTCCCTGACCTGCAGATAGGCGACGTGCAGTTCCTTCTCGGCCTCGGCCTGCAGCAGCGAGGACTCGACCCGGGTATCACCGTTGTCTTTGACGATATTGCGGATGCGCTTGTAGGCGGCGGCGAGGACAGCGAAGGCGTCCTCGGAGCGGATCCGGCGGAAGGCCTCGATCCGCTCCAGGCTGTCGATGACATCGTCGAAACCGACCGAAACCACCGCCTCGACGGCCTCGACATCCATCCCCTTGGCGGCGCAGTCGTTGACGAACCGGCCCTCGATGAAGGCCATCACCGCCTTCACGGTCGCCGCCCCGGCATCGACCTTGTCGCCGTACAGGGCCAGCGCCTTGTGCACGACCTCCGACAGCGACAGCCTGTAGCCCTTGCCGGCAATGAGATTGAGAACCGCCAGGGACAGGCGCCGCAGACCGAAGGGATCGGCGGTTCCGGTCGGCACCTGGCCGATCCCGAAGCAGCCGGCAATGGTGTCGATCCGGTCGGCCAGGCCGAGGATCGCCCCGACGTCCGAGGCCGGCAGCTCGGCCCCGGCCCGTTTCGGCATGTAGTGTTCCTGGATCGCCATCGCCACCGCCTCCGGTTCGCCGTCACGCTGGGCATAGGCCCGTCCCATGACCCCTTGGAGGGACGGGAATTCCCCAACCATGCTGGTCAACAGGTCGGCCTTGCAGAGGCTGGCGGCACGGCAGGCGGAGATCGTCAGTTCGGGGCGGAGGATTTCGCACAGCATCCGGGTCAGTTTGACCACCCTCTCGGTCTTTTCCCGCATCGTCCCCAGTCTGGCCTGGAAGACGATGCCGCCGAGCTGGTCCCGGCGCGCTTCCAGGGTGGTTTCCCGGTCGGTGTTGAAGAAGAACAGGGCGTCGGACAGCCGCGCCCGCAGTACCCGCTGGTGCCCCTTGCGGCTGACATCGGGGTTGTCGACCCGGGTATTGTTGACGGCGACGAAACCGGGCAGCAGCCGCCCCGCACCATCGACGACCGGGAAGTATTTCTGGTGCTCGCGCATCGAGGTGATCAGCACCTCGGCCGGCACCTGGAGAAACTTGTCCTCGAAGGTGCCGCAGATCCCGAACGGATATTCGACCAGGTTGGTGACCGTATCGACCAGTTCCTCGTCGACGGCGACCCGGGCGTCACCCGCCCCGGCGAAGGTCTGCACCGCCTTCTCAATCTCCTGCACCACCGCCTGCCGGCGTTCGAACGGATCGACCAGGACATGGTGATCGCGCAACTGCTCCACATAGGTGGCAGCCCCGGTCACCGTGAAGGGCACATGGGCCATGAAGCGATGACCGCGGCTCTGGGCCGAGGAGACGATCCCTTCGTGCTGAACGGTGATGACCTCGCTGCCGAACAGCGCGGTCAGCCACTGGATCGGCCGGGCGAAGGGGTGGATATTGCTGCCCCAGCGCATCGACTTGGCGAAGGTCATCTCGATGATCAGCTGCAGCAGCAGTTCAGGCAGCAGTTCCGCCGTCGGCCTGCCGGCAACTTCCCGTACAAGCATCAGATACTCGCCCTTCGCCGTCTCCACGACCTGCAGGTCGTTGACCGTCACCCCTTTCGAGCGGGCGAAGCCTTCGACGGCCCGCGTCGGTCGGCCGTCCCGGTCGAAGGCGGCGGCCTTCGACGGACCGAGCAGTTCCTCGCGGCTGTCCTGTTGCCGCTCGACCAGGCCAAGGACGATCAGGGCCAGCCGTCGCGGGGTGCCCTTGACCAGGACCTCGCCGTGGGCCAGGTTGAGGGCCTGAGCCTTCCTGACAAAATTGTCGCGCAGTTGGGTCAGGGCCGGCTCGATGAACCCCGCCGGCAGTTCCTCGGTACCAATTTCAAACAGTAAATCGCGCATAAGTCGTCGTTATCAGGGTAAAGGTATCTGTTGGCACGCGCATGGCATGAGATTACACGGTTGACTCGAGGGTGGCGAAGGTCGAATACTCGTTGCCCAGATTCTCGACCCGCAGGGAAAACCAGCCGACACCGGCCAACTGCGACAGACATTCGGCGATCCGGCGGGTCAGGGTCTCGACTGACAGCATCTCCTGGCCATTGCCGGCGGCTTGCCGGGGTTCGTCGCCGATTGCGCGCTCGATATGGAGGATGAGGTCTTCGATCCAGATGAAGCTGTTGAGCCTGACCGTCACCTCGGCCCGGCCCCACTGTCCCATCGAGCGGGGAAGCCCGCTGGTTTTCTGCCTGATCAGCGGCAGGACCACCGGTATCTCGACTTTCAGCTGCAGATCCGGCTCCTGTTCGAAAGAGCCGATGAACGAACAGCGATAATGACAGAGGTTGAGCGAATCAGGCTTCCGTTCCTTGGCCAGAAAATAGAGGAAGGTCATCTCGAGGTGCGAGGCCTCGGCATCGAGGCGTTCCTTCATCCTCGCCATGATCTGATGGAAACTCTTCATGCCGATCTCCCCATGAAACTGGTTGAGGATCTCGACGAAACGGCTCATGTGCGTGCCCTTGAACCGGTGCGGCAGGTTCACGTACATGTTGACGGTGGCTATCGTGTTCTGGCGGGTCTTCGCCTTGTCGAGCACGGTCACCGGATAGGAGATGGTCTTGACGCCGACCTTCTTGATATTGATCCGACGATGGTCAGTCTGATTCTGGATATCCTTCATCCGAGATTCCTGCGTGTGCACCCTGGTTCAAGCACCAGGCAACCGCTGTGAACCCTGTCATCGCTCATTATTTGAGACCTCCATCCTTCATTCGCCGAGGTATTTCCGTACCACCTTGAGCAGGTCGCCGATATCGGGCGACTTGACCACATACTCATCGGAGGCCCATGCCCCCAGGTCCTGCTTGTATTCGTGATACGCACTGTTGAGGATGATCGGGACAGCGGCGTTCTCCATTTTCAACTGCCGCAAAACCTCGATGCCGTTCAGACCCGGCATCTGGATGTCGAGGACCACCAGATCCGGCCTGTCGCTCTTGAATTTTTCGATGGCCTCGTCGCCATTGTAGGCACAGACCACCTCGTATCCTGCGTCCACGAACTCTTCACGGTACAGAAGCTGGATGCTCGTATCGTCATCGACCAGCAGTATCTTTTTCACATCCTTCTCCTTTCGATTTAGGAGCCGTTACGAAATATCATGGACATTTTTTTTATTTCGTTACGGCTCCTTATGCCGAACCTGAAAATTGATTCGGCCAGGCTGTTTTCTGACATCGGCTTAGAGGGCCTCACGCAAATACTCGGCCGCCTCCTCAGGGGGCAGGGGATTGATGTAAAACCCGGAGCCCCATTCAAACCCGGCGATGGATGTCAATTTCGGGACGATCTCAAAATGCCAGTGGAAATGCTCGACACCGCCGAACCGGAGGGGTTCGGTGTGCAATACAAAGTTATAGGGGACATTGGGAATGCAGGCATTCAGCCGCCGCAGGGTCTCGGAGAACTGCGACGAGAGGGAGAGGAGGTGGAAATCATCGAGCTTGCAATAGGTTGAGGAATGCTGTTTCGGCAGGACCCACATCTCGAACGGGGTCCGGGGGGCGAAGGGGGTGATGGTGATGAAATGCTCGTTCTGGCACACCACCCTCACATCCTGCTGCATCTCCTGCCTGATGATATCGCAGAACACACAGCGTTCCTTGTACTGGAAGTAGGAGAGCGAGCCCGCCAGCTCCGAAACGATCATCCGCGGCAGTATCGGCAGGGCGATCAACTGCGAGTGCGAATGTTCCAGCGAGGCCCCGGCAGCGCGGCCGTAATTCTTGAAGACCATGACATAGCGGAAGCGCGGGTCCTTCTCCAGGTCGGCAATCCGCTCCTTGAAGGCCTTGAAGACGAAAAAAATCTTCTCCGGCGGCATCTGGGTCAGGCTTTCGTCATGATTCGGACTTTCAACGATGACCTCGTGGGCGCCGATGCCGTTCATCCGGTCATACAGCCCTTCCCCTTCCTTGCCGAGATCGCCCTCGATGACCAGGGCCGGATATTTATTGGGTACGACCCTGACCTGCCAGCCGGGCTTGTTCGGGCCCCGGTCTCCCCCAAGCCTGTAGGCCAGGACCTCCGGCGGCGTCGTATTCTCGTTGCCGGGACAGAGCGGGCAGAAACCACCGAGAGAGGTATGGGTCTCGATCGTAAAATCACTCGGCCGCTTTCTCCGCTCCTTGGAAATGATGATCCAACGGCCGAGGACAGGGTCCCTGCGCAGCTCAGGCATATCTCAACCCTGCCCCTGTGCCTTTTCTTTCGTTTCCTGCAATGTTTTGCAGTCAATGCAGAGCGTCGTCACCGGACGGGCCTCGAGCCGTTTGAGACCGATCTCCTCCCCGCATCCTTCGCAAATGCCGTATTTATCGTCTTCGATCCTGCCCAGAGCCTCGTCGATCTTGGAGAGCAGGCGTCGTTCCCGATCACGGATGCGCAGCTCAAAACTCCTGCCGGACTCGACAGTGGCACGATCATTGGGATCGGGGATATTTGTCGTCTGGTCGGTCATTTCCGACAGCGTCTTACCGGCTTCGTCAAGGATCTCATCACGTTTCTGCAAAAGCTGGAGCCTGAATTTTTCGAGCTGCTCTTTCTCCATCAACTTCTCCTTCGTTACATATAATGGTGCGAAACTACCCGCGCTGTTCCCCGCGAAGGTATGTTCCGCTCTTGCCACCGGTTTTCTTCACCAGACAGATATCGCTGATGACCATCGACTTGTCGACGGCCTTGCACATATCGTATATCGTCAAAGCCGCAACCGACACGGCTGTCAGGGCCTCCATCTCGACGCCCGTCTTGCCGCAGATCCCGATTGTAGCTCTGATATGTATCAAATTTTGATCATCTTGGAAAGCAAAGTCAACATTGCTGCTGGTTATGAGCAGGGGGTGGGTGAGGGGGATCAGCTCGTGGACCTTTTTGGCCGCCAGGATGCCGGCGATCCGGGCCACCCCGAGTACATCCCCCTTGGCCATCGCTCCCGATTTGACGAGGGCATAGGCCTCCCGGCTCATCCTGATGGCGCCGGTGGCCTCGGCTACCCGCAAGGTTTCCGTCTTGCCGCTGACATCGACCATCCGGGCATTGCCCTGGGCATCGAAGTGCGTGAATTCAGGTTCTTTTCGTTGTGCCATACCTTCTCCGCCCCCGTTATTTTCCCAGGACCTCGTTAAACAGCCGGGTAAAAAACCCTTCCCGCTCCTTGTGCTGGCCATGCTTCTCGCACAGCGTGTCGAACTTGCGCAGGGCCTCTTTCTGCTCTTCGCAGAGGTTGGTCGGCGTCTGGACCTGCAGTTCGACGATCATGTCCCCCCGACCGTGCCCGCGCAGACTCGGAACCCCTTCCTTGCGCAGGGTAAAGATGTCTCCCGACTGGCTGCCGGCCGGGATATCGAGCTTTTTCTTGCCATGGACGGTCGGCACCTCGACGGTCGTCCCCAGGGCGGCATGTATCATCGATACCGGTAGGCGGCAGTAGATGGTATCGCCGTCGCGTTTGAAGAACTCGTGGTCCTGGACGTGAATGATGACGTAGAGATCCCCCGCCTGGCCACCGCGACGCCCGCCTTCGCCCTCGGCGCGCAGACGCATCCGGGCCCCGGTGTCGACGCCGGCCGGGATCTTGATGATGACCTTCTTTGTCTGCTCGACCAGGCCGACGCCGTCGCAATCGCCGCACGGGTCGGTTATCAGCTGGCCCTCGCCCCGACATGTCGGACAGGTCGTGCTGACCTGGAAAAATCCCTGCGACCGGATAACCTGGCCCCGGCCGTTGCAGGTCGGGCAGGTGGTCTTCGGATGTCCCGGCCTGGCTCCGGTGCCGTCGCAGGTCCAGCAGGTATCGCGGCGGGTCAGTTCGACCTCCTTCGATGCCCCGTGCACCGCCTCCATAAAGGTCACCGACAGGTCATAGCGCAGGTCGTTGCCCTGAATGGGGCCGTCGCGGCGGGCCTGTCCCCGCCCCCCGCCAAAGCCGAACAGATCACCGAAGATATCGCCGAAACTGGAGAACACATCCTCGAAATTTCCAGGCCCGCGGTAGCCGCTGTTTTTCAGCCCGTCATGACCGTAGGTGTCATAGATCTGCCGTTTCTTTTCGTCGCTGAGGACTTCATAGGCCTCGGTGCATTCCTTGAACCGAGCCTCGGCCTCCTTATCGTCGGGGTTACGATCGGGATGGTATTTCATCGCCAGTTTGCGATAGGCCTTCTTGATCTCGGCGACGCCGGCGTTGCGACTGACTGAAAGAATCTCGTAATAATCGGTGCTCATATCAACTCAAGGACAGGATGGTCTTCATTACTCGACAGCGCTGCGCTCTGTATCTTCTGCAGGCTTCGGCTGTTCCTTGACGGAGGTGTCGGGCAGATTGTCGACATTGCCCATCGTCACCCTGCCGGCGGCGATCTCCCGCAAGGTCATGACAATCTCCTTGTTCTTCCCGGCGACCAGAAAGGGTTCCCCCTGACGGTGCTGCTTGATCCGTTTGACTGCCAGGTGGATCAGATTGAATCGGTTGTCGTCACCGACCTGCGCAAGACAATCTTCCACTGTGATTCTCGCCATATGCTTCTATCCTTGTCTGATTTGTAACAATCGAAAACTGCGGTTGTGAAACGCACTTCTGTCTGCCGGTGCTAACACTTTTCGAATGGGTTTTTGAGCAGCAGCGTCTCGCTGCGATCGGGACCGACGGACACGATGACCGCCGGTGTCCCGGTAAAATCCTCTATGCGGCGGATGTAGTCTTTCGCCGCGCCGGGCAGGTCTTCGAACTGGCGGATGCCGGTGATATCCTTCTGCCAGCCGGGCATCTCCTCGTAGCGCGGAACGACCCTCTCCACCTGGCGGATATTCGAGGGCATGGTCGCCAGGGTTTTCCCCTCGAGGTCGTAGGCGTTGGCGATTTTCAGGACCGGTTGCCCGCTCAGCACGTCGAGCTTGGTCACGGCGAGGCCGGTCAGGCCGTTGAGACGGACCGCGTCGTTGACGACGATCCCGTCGAGCCAGCCGCAGCGGCGCGGCCGGCCGGTCGTCGCCCCGAATTCATGGCCCTTGGCCTGCAGCTCACGGCCGACCTCATCGTTCAGCTCGGTCGGGAAAGGCCCTTCCCCGACCCGCGTCGTATAGGCCTTCATGATGCCGACGACCGCATCGATGTGGGCCGGACCGTAGCCCGAACCGTTGCAGGCATTGCCGGCGACGGTGTTCGACGAGGTGACGAACGGATAGGTGCCGTGATCGATATCGAGCTGGGTCCCCTGCGCCCCTTCGAACAGGATATTGCGCCCGGCCTTGCGCGCCCGATCGAGCTCGACCGAGATATTGCCGACAAACGGGTTCAGCCGCTCGCCGAAACGCATATAGTCGTCATAGATCGCCTCAAAGCTGACCGGCTCTCCCCCGTAGCGCTGGGTGATCATAAAATTCTTTTCCTCGATGGCGGCCTGCAGCTTGTCGCGAAACAGGTCCGGATCGAGCAGGTCGCCGGCCTTGATGCCGATCCTGCCGACCTTGTCCATATAGCAGGGGCCGATGCCGCGGCCGGTGGTGCCGATCTTTCTGGCCATCGAGGCCTCCCTGGCCTGGTCGAGCCGGCCGTGATACGGCATGATCAGATGGGCGTTCTCGCTGATCATCAGGCGTTGCGGGGAAACGGCCAGCCCCTGCTGCTGCAGGCTGTCGATCTCGCCCAGCAGCACCCCGGGATCGACAATGACGCCGTTGCCGATCATGCAGATCTTGTCCTCATAGAGGATACCCGACGGGATAAGGTGGAAGATGAATTGCCGCCCGTCAACGACAAGGGTATGGCCGGCGTTGTTGCCCCCTTGAAAACGGACGATAAAATCGGCATACCGGGTCAGCAGGTCGACTATCTTCCCCTTGCCCTCATCACCCCACTGCGTTCCTACCACCACCACACTGGCCATCTCACACTCCTCGGACCTTCCATGTATTTGTAGAAATAAAAAGACTCGGCCTTCTATATCAAGTCAAATCCACACGAGACAAACTCGTAAATATAGCCAAATCAATCGATAAAGTCAATTGCTCAAAACTATCCCTGCTTATCCAGACAACTACTTGTTTTTAAAGATTATTCCTTTGCACAGTGGTCACTCGCGGCCGATCCTCGCCGCCGGCGTCCGCCTCCGCCGTTGACACTGCCAGGCAAATACCGTACATTTCCACCGATGCCGGGAGCATGATCAGATCCAGGCCCCATCGGTTCCACCGAAGTCAGCCCGTCCCGGGATTCACCCCGGCTTTTCGGTCACTACCCCGCGTCATCGCTGTCCTGAAGAGTGTTCGCAGACTCCTGCAGAAAAGAGGTTCTGGTATGTTTGGCATCGGCCTGCCCGAGATGATCCTGATTCTGGCCCTCGCCCTGATTGTCGTCGGTCCGGACAAGCTGCCCGATCTCGCCCGCTCGGTCGCCAAAGGTCTGCTCGAACTGAAGAAGACCGTCGAAGGCCTGAAGCAGAGCTTCAAGGAGGAGGGCAACCCGCTCAACGAGATCCGCTCCGATCTCGACGATGCCGCCCGGTCGCTGAAAACCGGGCTCCTCGAGCACCCGCAATCGGGCTGGGACCAGGACACCCCCTTCCCCGGCGTCAACCCGCCCGCCTCGCCGCCACCATCGACCCAACAACCGGCGGTCGACGCCGAGTACAGCGAAGCTCCAGATGACACGGCGGCAGAACCGGCGCCGGCGCTGGAACCGGGTTCCGCCCGGCCCGACCAGACCCCGGCGGCCCCGGCAGACGATCATGGCCGGCAATAGCCATCTTCAGGTCACCCTGCCGATCATCGAGCGGAGCCTGGCCTTTTTCCGGCCGCATCATCTCGAACTGCGCCGGCGGCTGATCACCTCGTTCCTGTCGATCCTGATCCTGTCGGTCGTCGCCTATGTCTTCGTCGAACCGATCGCGGCCTTTCTGATCGCCCCGCTCAAACATGCGAGCCCGCTGGTCGACAAACTGGTCTACACCAACCTGCCGGAGGCCTTTCTCTCCTATATCAAGCTGGCCTTCATGATCGGCCTGGGCGCTAGTTTCCCGGTAATTCTCTACCAGCTCTGGCGCTTCGCCGCCCCGGGCCTGCGCCGGGAAGAGAAAAAGCTCGCGATCATCGTCGTGTTCTGGGCGACGCTGCTGTTTGCCGGCGGGGCCTGTTTCGCCCTGTTCGCCGTCCTGCCGCGGATGCTGATCTACTTCATGAGCTACGCCACGCCGGCGCTGACGCCGCTGCCGAAGCTCGGCCTGTACCTGACCTTCGTCATCCGGACGATGATCACCTTCGGCCTCTCCTTCCAGATCCCGTTCCTGATGGTCATGGCCGGCAAGGCCGATCTTGTCAAGGCCGGATATTTCCGCAAGAAACGGTACTATTTCTACGCCGTGATCGTGGTCCTCGCCTTCATGCTGACCGCCGGCGATTTCATGGCCACGGCCCTGCTGGCCATCCCGCTCTTCGGCCTGTACGAGGCCGGAATCTTTCTGACCGCCCTGTTCGCCCGCCGCAAAAAGGCGGACAGCCCCGCCTGAGCGCCTCGCCGAGCATCTAGCCGATCTCCTGTTTCAGCAGGCAGCACGAGATCTTGTGGCTCGGCCGCCCCTTTTCGTCGTAATCGATCGTATCCGGCTGCAGCAGCTTGTTCATCACGCAGCCCTCGGGGATATCGAGGGTGAACAGCCGGTCCTCGCACAGGCCCTCGTTTTTGACCAGATCATCGTCCTCGATGCGCCAGGCGTTGATCGGATAATCCTCGCACAGCGGGCACTGGTAGACCCGGCCGTTGGGGAAGATGAAGTAGTTCTCGGCCACCCTGCCGGCGCATTCGAACTTCTCATCCTGGTCGATGAAGACCTTGGGATAGGTCACCTGGATGCCCTGCGCCGCCGCCCTCGCCGCAACTCCGGGAACCACCGCCAGCCACCTGTCGCGACTGACCTGGAAGACGTGGTCGCCGGCCGCCGGACCGGCCGACCGGCCGCGCAGGCCGATAACCTGGATAAAGAATTTTTTGACCCCGAGTTCGACCAGCAACGGCACCATCCGCTCGAGATGGAGGAGATTGCGGCTGCTGACGGTATAGATCAGGCTGGTGCGGAACCCCAGCGCCACCGCCCTTTTGATATTGGCGACGCAGGTGGCGAAGACGCCGCTGCCCCGCAGCGGGTCGTTGACCTCGGGGTCGGGACCGTCGAGGCTGAAACTGAGATAATCGAGGAGGTCCGGATCGGTGCGGTGGAGAAAGTCGTGGAACAGGTAGCCGTTCGAATCGACGGTGACGCCGAAGCCGAGACCCTTGGCATGGGCGACGGCGGCGGCAAGATCCGGGTGCAGGGTCGGCTCGCCGCCGAGAAAGATGACGTTGCCGGTTTTGCCCGGGGCGACGAACAGTTCGAGCCAGCGCTGGATCGTTTCCAGGGCCAGGGTCTCGCTGCCGTGCTGGGCCGGGTTGATGTAGCAGTGGCGGCAGGAAAGATTGCAGGCGGTGAGGATATGGAAAAAGATATTGCGCTCGCCCGGCTTGAAGGCGACGGTCCTGGCAACGTGGGTCATGGCTGCTCCCTGGGGGTTGAAAAAATGGTGTCGTACAGCGGGGTCGGGTTTACTGGTCGAGGGTGTAGCGGGCGAGGAGGCTGTCGTGGAGATAGCCGTTGGCCCCGCTGCGGAAAAATCGCTGGAACAGCTCCAGGCACTGCGGCCGCAGGACCCGGGACACGATCGTGATCCGCCGGTCGGCGTACAGCGGCGCCAGCGACGGCAGAACCAGGCTCGTGCCGCCGCCCATGACGTCCTCGTAGCCGTAGACGACCGTGCCGACGTTGTTGACGACCATCGTCGCATAGCACATCAGGCAGGGCTCCATCGTCGAGTACACCGTCACCGCCGTGAGGTCGAGCTCCGGGGCGGTGTCGAACAGGGTCCGGAGGGCGACGAGTTCGGCGTGGTCGAGCTCGTTGACCCTGCCGCTGCTGTGCTGCCGGGCCCCGGTGGCGACGACCTCGCCGGCATGGACGACGACGCAGCCGACCGGAAACTCGTTGCGGTCCAGGGCCTGCCGGGCCTCGGCCAGGGCCAGGGCCATAAACTTTTCATGTTCCGCCTGCGGTTCCGCCCTCACCATCCGTCCCTCCCCCACTGACGCCAGTTCACAGTTTTCTGCCGAATCGCAGCGCCGCCGCGGCAATGACGACGCCGGTCTGCCGCTGGATCAGGTCATGACCGGCATCCGCAAACGGCAGGTACACCAAGGTGGTCGCGGCCGCCTGCAGGTCAAGGGCGGGGAGCAGCGGGAAGAGCCGCTTCCGCGCCAGCGTCGCCGCGGCCAGCACAGATTTCAACGCCTGCACCGCCTCCCGCCGCGGCAGGTTGACCGGATAGGCGATCGGTAGCGATCCTGGTTCACCATCAACCAGCCGCTTCTGGGCCACCGTCAGATAGTGGGCGGTCTGGAGAAAGGCGGCCGGCTGCAGCTTGAAGGCCGGGGTCCAGAATACCAGCGGCCGGGCATCGTCCTCGGCCCGGATCACCACCGGTTGCCCGGTCAGGCGGAGGAAATCGGCGTAGGTCTGCAGCCCCCCGTCGCCATCCTGGCGGATCGCGATCTTCCAGAACGGCAGCGCCCGGTCGGCAGCCGCCGCCCCCGGGACCCGGCCCCAGGCGACGGCGGCAAAACGGCCGTCCGCCTCCTCCCACATCGTCTCGCAGTTGCGGCACTGCAGCACCAGGGCGTCGGCCTCGCCGTGCAGCGGCGCCCCGCAGCGCGGGCACAGCGTCGACAGGAACCTCGGCTCCCAGTCCCGGCGGAAGGGCACGGCGGCGGCGACGAGCTTCTGCCATTCCAGCCCCTGCTCCATGATTGGGAGGTCGGTCACGGCATCGACCACCATCTCGTCCTTCTCGAAGGCCGGCAGATAGACCCGGCTGATCGTCTCGCCGATAAAGGCCCGATGCCGGACCTGACCGTTCGCCTCCCGCTTGAACAGGGCGGTCAGTCGCAGCGCCTGGGCAAAAACGCTCTCCGATTTGACCTGCTGCGGGACGAAGCGACCGGCGATCGCCGCGGTTCCCTGGACCAGCTGCATCGCCTGCGGCCGCAGCCCGAGTGACATGGGGAGCCGATCATGGGCGACGGCGATCCGGGTCGTGTCGATCATCGCGTGCCGGACCTCGACCCCCTGGCACTGGTAGATGCAGCCCTTGAAACGGAGGTAGGGCAGGTATAGAAGATCCTCGGGGCCAATCCCGGCCGGACATCCGGCGCGGAGCAGAAACCGCAGGCCGCCTCCCCCCACCATGTAGTTGTTGACGTCGCAATAGGGACAACTCACCAGCCGATCGGTCTCATGCAGGACAATGGGGGCGCCGCAGGAGGGACAGTTCTGCTCGACGACCAGCTCCATGGCCGCCTACAAGCGCCGACCGCAATGGTTGCAGAACAGGGCGTCCGGCAGGTTTTCGCCCCGGCATTCGGGACAGTGCGACACGGCGACCGCCTGGTCCGTCGGCCGGCCGCACTGCGAGCAGAAACGGGCCTTGGGGGAGAGATTCTTGCCGCAATGACGGCACTGGCTGAGAATGACCTGCTGGTGGCCGCAGATCGGGCAGAACCGCGCCTCTTCGGGGATGGCGTTGCGGCAGTCGGGACAGATCGATTTCAGCGCCGTCTCGGCCGGAACCGGGGTCGTGGCGGTGAGATTTCTGGCGAACATCGCCGGCAGCATCAATCCCATCCCCATGCCGATGCCGGCGCCGGCCTCGCCCTGGCCGGCGGCCGCCTTTTCCATCGCCATGCCCGCCTTCATCCGCACGAATTTGTCCATGTCCTTGATGGCATTGATCCGCCCCTGGTCGTCGATCGCCTGCTGGACCTCCGCCGGCGGGGTGATCGAGGTGATGTAGAGGTGGCTCAGCCGGAGGCCGAAGTGGGCGAAATCCTCCACCAGCCGTTGCTGCAGATCGACCGAAAAGGCCTCGAACTGGCCGGGCAGGTTGAAGATGGTATCGAGCCTTTCCCCTAGATAATCGTTGAACCGCGAGACGATGACCTTCTTCAGGTAGGCGGCGATGTCATCGGTGGCAAAACTGCCCATCGTCCCGACGAGGGCGTTGATGAACAGCACCGGCTGGACGATCTGCAGGCTGTAGACCCCGTGGGCGCGGAGCCGGATCAGGCCGAGTTCGCTGTCCCGGAAGGCGACCGGGTCCATCGTCCCCCACTTGAGATCGGTGAAATACTTGAGGTTGACCATGTAGACCTCGGCCCGCAGCGGACTGTCGCCGCGCCAGGGGATGGAGAGGATCTTGGTCAGGATCGGCAGGTTGGCGGTCTTCAGGGTGTGGCGGCCGGGGCCGAAGGCATCGCAGGCCTTGCCCTGGTAGAACAGGACCGCCGCCTGGCTGTCGCGCACCGTCAGCTGGGCCCCGTACTTGATCTCGCCCGAGCCTGCCTCCGGCAGCCGATGGACCAGCTCCTTGCCGCTGTCGTCGAACCACTCGATATTTTCCAGAAACAGCCCGCCGTCGAACCTGTTCATATCGTTTCCGCCATAGATGAGTTGAATAGTGAAACCGGATGCCGATTTATTGCAACCGGTACTATGCAGTGCCCCACAAAGACACTATAGTATCACCACCGTAACCTGAAATACAACAACGCCTTTGGAGAGTGACGCATGAAATTCAAAGAACAATGGAACCTCGAAACCGCCCTGAAAATACTGCGGCACCAGACGGTCGACTCGCAGGTCTGGGCCGAAGCGGTCGAATGGCTGATGCTGTTCGGACCGCCGGAGATCAAGGAGATCCTGCTCAAGGCCTCGGGCATCGCCTCCGAAACCTATTTTCCCGAGTTGCAGCCGATCTACCGCGGCCCCGACGGCGAACCGTACTACGACGTCGCCGTACTCGCCCGCGCTTTAGGCATCAGTGAAGAAATAGCGCAGGATATCATCCGCCGCAAAGAAAACGAGCACGAGATGCAGCACCTGTTCACCGGCGGTTCGGACACGGTCCACTGAACTCCGGGGCGGCCGGCTCTCGTTGCGTCAATCGCCGCATCAGGGACCGGCTGCCCGCTTTCAAGATGATCTTCAGCAAGGATGGAGATCGTACAGCTTTTCGTCCCGCCCCGGCCGCCTGCCCCCGACGGCGGCCTTCTTCTTCAAGGTTTCGAAGGAGATATCGTCGTCCCCGAGCACATCCCCCATCTCCTGTTCAATCTGCTCCGGATCCTCGCCCGCCTCCATGCGCGACAGGGCCTCTTCCATATTGCCGCCGAGGTTGATCCCGGTCTCGTGGCTGAAGCGGCGCATCAGCGACGCCATCTGCCGCGGGTCCTCCTCGTTCATTCCCTCCGCCTCCTGCATCAGGCGGCCGAAGGCCTGCTCCATCTTCGACTCGTCGAGGCCGCTCAGCGGATCCTCGCCCTCGCCGCCGGCGGCCTTGCCGATCGTGGCGAAGGTCGACATCTGCCGGGCCAGCTTTTCCTTGCCGCAGCGGGGGCAGGAAGGGGCGGTGGTGGTGTCGATCCGGCGGGAAAAAAAGTTGAAGATCACATTGCAGCGGTCACAGAAAAATTCGTAAATCGGCATCTCGTCACCATCCTGGTTCAGCGCATTGTGCAGCGATTTGCAGCCGGCCGCCGTCACCGCCCGGCTCGGCCGGATCAGAGGACCTGATCGAGCTGGCGTTCGGAGACCGCATCGGTAATAGAGGTGGCGCCAATGGCGGTCGGCAGGATGTAGAAGACCTTGCCGGCCACGGCTTTCTTGTCTGTTTTCAGATAGGTCCTGATCCGCTCCCTGTCAAGGTCGGCCGGGATGGCGACCGGCAGGCCGTAGGCGGCAATCAGCGCCGTTATCCGCTGCTCCGCCGCCACCGCCAGCATCCCCTTGGCAACGGCGAGCCGGGCCGCGGCCACCATCCCGATCGCCACCGCATGGCCATGGCTGATCGCAAACCCCGAGGCGGCCTCGACGGCGTGGCCGATGGTGTGGCCGAAATTGAGGATCCGCCGCATCCCGCCCTCGCGCTCGTCCTGCTCAACGACCTCGGCCTTGATCCGGCAGCAGGTCAGGATCGTCTCCTCAATCGCCGCGGTTTCAAGGGCCAGGATCTCCTCCCGTTTCCGCTCAAGATAGGCGAAGAAGTCAGGGTCGCGGATGACCCCGTACTTGATGACCTCCGCCAGCCCCCCGAGCAGTTCGGCAGGCTCCAGGGTCGCCAGGACCTCCGGGTCGATGTAGACGGCCTGCGGCTGGTAAAAGGCGCCGATCAGATTTTTCCCTTCCGGGATATCGACGCCGGTCTTGCCGCCGACCGAACTGTCGACCTGGGCCAGCAGCGTCGTCGGCGCCTGGACGAAGGGAATGCCGCGCATGTAGATCGCGGCGAGAAAACCGGTGATGTCGCCGACGACCCCGCCGCCGAAGGCGATCAGGCCATCGCGACGGTCAAACCCGGCAGCGGCAAGGCGACTGGCGAGGGCGCCGATCGTCGCCAGGTGCTTGCTGACCTCGCCGTGGGGGAAGGCGAACAGCTCGGCCTGGACCCCGGCAGCGGCGAGGTGTCGCACCAGCTGTTGGCCATACAGGCCCTCCACCCGGTCATCGGTGATGACACCATAGCGCTTGGCGAATCTACGCCGTGCCAGGTCTTCGCCGACCCGGGCCAGACAGCCCTGTTCAATACGGATCGGATAGCTCCGCTCACCAAGCCCAACCTGAATTTCGGCCATAACGACCCTCGCCCACAACCATTGCGATCAATGGAAAAAAAAGGAGATACTTCCAAACCAGGAAGTATCTCCTTGCAAACCTGCTTCAGTGGATCAATTACATCTTGGAACCGGAAGCAGCACCCTGCATCTTGACCTCGACCTTCTCGGTCAGACCCTCATAGTAGGCACGGAGGTGGGTAAGAACCTCGTCGCGACCGAAGTGGTCGACAACCTCGGCGCCCTCGGACAGCGCCTTGCGGAGCTTGGTTCCGGAGAGGATGACGCGGTCTTCCTTGCCATGGTTACAGGTACGGAGCGAAGCCATGCCGTCGCACTTGTAGCAATAGAAGGTCCAGTCGATCTTCATCGGCTTGCACAGCAGATCCTTGCCGGGATCGCCGGTTACCGGGACGCGGTCGAAGATGTCCTGAGCCTCGAACAGGCCGTAGAAATCGCCGACACCGGCGTGATCGCGGCCGATCAGCATGGCGTTGACGCCGTAGTTCTGACGGAAGGTGGCATGGAGCAGGCCTTCGCGCGGTCCGGCATAACGCATGTCGAGCGGATAACCGGCGCTGATGACGTTCTCTTTGACGAAGTAGTTGTTGATCAGGATGTCGATCGCCTTGATACGGACCGGAGCCGGAATGTCGCCCGGTTTCAGGTTGCCGATCAGGGAGTGGATCAGAACGCCGTCACAGACTTCGACTGCGATCTTGGCCAGATACTCATGGGAGCGATGCATCGGGTTACGCAGCTGCAGGGCGGCGACGTTGGCCCAGCCACGCTCGTCGAACATGGCGCGGGTCTGGGCCGGGGTCAGGTAGACGCCCGGATACTCGGCCGGATACTCGCCTTCGGACAGAACCTTGACCGGACCGGCGATATTGAATTCCTTCTGAGCCATAACCATCTGGACACCGGGATGATCTTCCATCGCGACCTTCCAGAACTTGTCATCGGCAGAGTCGTCGCCGAGGCCCTTGAAGACCTTCTCGCACTCGAACTTCTTGTCGGCCTCGGTCATCTCATACTTCTCGGTGACCTTCATGGTGGCAAACGTCTCGCCCTTGCGGACGAGGGCGATCTCGTCGCCTTCCTTGATTGCTGCGGCATCGGCGGCGGAGACATCGAGGGTGATCGGAACCGGCCAGAAGGTGCCGTCGGCCATCTGGAATTTCTCGCAGACGCCCTTCCAGTCAGCCTTGGTCATGAAACCGGACAGCGGGCTGAAACCGCCGATGCCCATCATGATCAAGTCGCCTTTGGCGCGAGCCGAGATTTCGATCTGCTTCAGGCCAGCGGCCTTCTTCAACTCTGCATCACGTTCGCTGCCGGAAAGCAAAGCACATACCAAGCCTTTTCCACCGTGAGGTGCAACCAATTTTGACATAGATTTCCTCTTTCTTGTAATGGTTAAATCATACGCCGGACACAGCCTTCCGCGCCCGACAACATAATGAATCGACATTCAGTCACAACGTACCACTTATAAAAAAAACGAGGGAAAAGTCAAGGGAAAACGTCAAAAGCGGTACACCGCCGCCGTTATTCCCTCATCCCCGAAAGAACCTGAGACGCAGGGCGTTGCTGACGACGGTGACCGAGCTCAGCGCCATCGCCGCCCCGGCCAGCATCGGGTTGAGGGCCGGGCCGCCGAACGGCACCAGGACCCCGGCCGCCACCGGAATGCCGATGACGTTGAAGGCGAAGGCCCAGAACAGGTTCTGGCGGATATTGCGCATGACCGTCCGCGACAGGCGCAGGGCGGTGATGATCCCTTTCAGCCTGCCGTGCATCAGCACGACATCGCCGGATTCCATCGCGATGTCGACCCCGGTGCCCATGGCGATCCCGAGGTCGGCCCGGGCCAGGGCCGGGGCGTCGTTGATGCCGTCGCCGACCATCGCCACAATCCGTCCCTGCTGCTGCAGCGCCGCCACCCGTTCGGCCTTGTTCTCGGGCAGGACCCGGGCGTGGACCTCGTCCACCCCGGCCTGGGCGGCGATGCTCTCGGCGGTCAGCGGGTGATCGCCGGTCAGCATGATGACCCGCCGCCCCATGGTCCGCAGCGATGCGACGACCGCCCCGGCCTCCGGCTTCAGGGCGTCGGCAATGGCGACAATGGCGGCAAAACGACCGTCGACGGCACAGTAGAGGACGGTCTTGCCGGCCCCGGCCAGCGCCAGCGCCCGCTCCTCCGCCGGCTGCAGGGCAATCCCGCGCGATTCCAGCAGCTCGCGGTTGCCGAAACACAGTTGCCGGCCGTCAATCTTCGCCTCGACGCCGAGGCCGGTCAGCGAGGCGAACCTTTCTGGGCGGACGAGGGCAAGGTTGCGCTCCTGGGCCTGGCGGACGATCGCCTCGGCCAGGGGGTGGGCCGAGGACTGCTCCATCGAGGCCACCAGCCGCAGGATCTCGTCTTCGGTCAGCTCATCGCCAAAGAGGACGATATCGGTCACCGCCGGCCGGCCGACGGTCAGGGTGCCGGTCTTGTCGAAGATCACGGTATCGACCTTGGCCGCGGTCTCGAGGGCGGCGCCGTTCTTGACCAGGACCCCGAGCTGGGCGCCGCGGCCGGTGCCGACCATGATCGAGGTCGGAGTCGCCAGCCCCATCGCGCACGGGCAGGCGATGACGAGCACGGCGATGAAGTAGCGGAGACTGGCGGTAAAGGGGGCGTCACCGATCAGGAACCATACCAGGCCGGTGGCGATCGCCAGGACGATGACCGCCGGGACGAAGTAGAGGCTGATGGTGTCGGCGAGGTTGGCGATCGGCGCCTTCGAGCCCTGGGCCTCTTGCACCATCCGCACGATCCGGGCCAGGACCGTGTCCTCCCCGGTCTGTTGGGCGCGGACATGGAGCTCGCCCTGGCTGTTGACCGTGCCGCCGAAGACCTTGTCCCCCGCCTTCTTGTCGACCGGCATGCTCTCGCCGCTGAGCATCGCCTCGTCGACCGCCGAGGCGCCGTATTCGATCACGCCGTCGGTCGGAATCCGGTCGCCGGGCCGGACCAGCAGCAGGTCACCGGCCTCGATCTCGGCCGTCGGCATCGTCGTCTGGGCGCCATCCCGCAGGACAATGGCGGTATCGGGGGTCAGGGCCATGAGTTTGATGATGGCGTCGGAGGTGTGCGACTTGGCCCGGGCCTCCAGGTACTTGCCGAGCGACACGAGGGCCAGCAGGACCCCGGTCGACTCGAAGTACAGATCCATCGCCCGGGCGTGGGGATCGATGCCGAGGGCGATCTCGATCAGGCTCCACAGCGAATAGACGAAAGCGGCGCCGGTGCCGACGGCGATCAGCGAATCCATGTTCGGGCTGCGCCGTGCCAGGGCCGGAAAGCCGATAAGATAGAAACTGCGCCCCAGCCACATCACCGGCAGGACGAGGAGCAGCTGCATCAGGGCAAAGGCCAGGGGGTTCTGATGCGGGCTGAGCAGGGCCGGCAGCGGCAGCCCCGCCATTTCCCCCATCGCCACGTAGAGCAGCGGGATCGTGAAACAGAAGGCCAGCACCAGACGGCGTTGCATCGCCGCCAATTCCTCCTTCTTCTCCTGCTGCCGGAGTTCGAAATCGCTGGCGCGGATGACGACCGCACTGGCCTCGAAACCGAGGGCGGCGATCGTCTCGCGGATCTTCCGCGGCGAACTTTCCGATCTGCGGTAGACGATCCTGGCCGTCTCCGTCGCCAGATTGACCTCGGCGGCGACGACGCCGGGCAGATCGCCGACAACCTTTTCGATCCGGGCCGAACAGGAGGCACAGTGCATGCCGCTGATCGCCAGGGTCTGGGTGATCTCTTCATCGGCGGCCGGGGCGATCAACTCGAACCCGAGATCCTTGACCCGGGCGGCAACGTCAGCAAACGGCACCTTCGCCTCATCCCACTCCAGCTCCATGGTCTCCGCCGCCAAGTTGACGGCAACCCCGGCTACCCCGTCCATACCACCGACGACCTTTTCGATCCGGGCCGAGCAGGCGGCACAGTGCATGCCCCTGACCACGATATTTTTAATTTTTTTTTGATCCGCCATATCCGTCATTCCTTTGCCCGCCTTACTCCTGTCATTCCGAGCCTACCACTGCCCTATCAACCCTACCTCCGCCCTATCAACCCTACCTCTGCCCTTTCGACCTTCCCCCGCTGTCATTTCGAAGCGCAGCGAGAAATCTCATCCTCCCCGGTAGGGCCAAGGCCACGCACCCGCCCCCACTGCCCTTTCGCCACCCCCACCGTCGTTCCGAGCCCTTTTTTTGTCATTCCGAGCAAAGCGAGGAATCTCACCCTTCCCGATAGGGCCAAGGCCAAGCCCCCACCCCCGCTGTCATTTCGAAGCGCAGCGAGGAATCTCATCCTTCCCGATAGGGCCAAGACCACGCCCCCGCCCCCGCTGTCATTCCGAGCGCAGCGAGGAATCTTGCTTTTCCCGCCATCACCCCCCCCACCAACCACCTTGATTTCCATTCCGCCAACATCTATTATCTACCCTAGGCATTTAAGAATTTAATTCAACACTGGGAGATCAACAATGGCGACAATCAAAATAAAGGGAATGAGCTGCCAGCATTGCGTTGCCTCAGTCACGAAAGCGTTGTCGGAATTACCCGGCATTTCCAATGTGAAAGTGGATTTGGCGAAGAACGAAGCGAACTATGATGGGGAAGTCGCCGTAGAGGCGGTGAAGACGGCGATCAGCAGGATTGGGTTTGAGGTGGTTGGGTAGGACGCCACGACGTCCCTGGAAAGCTTTCAAATAAAAAAACCGAACAACATCCGATGCGGATGATGCCCGGTTTTTTTATTACCGATTCAACAGATTACTGATCTTACCGTTCAAATTCCTTCCATCTCTGGCGCCCGGTTTTGTAGTTTTCAATCGGCAGGTTAACCTGCTTGATTTCAACTATCTCACCAGTGCTGGTCTGAACGAATACCTTAGCCCCCTTCTCGCCATCACCGGTGAAGAGGTTTGGTGTCGTGGTCAAGCCACGGCCAAGCTCCAGTTTGTTTTTGACATACATCTCATCATCGAGTCCATAGTCCCCAAATATATTTTTATGCCATGAAGTTCCAGTCTTATAATATACCGCATAAAGATACGAGTCCCCTTCAGGTTTACAGATATCTCCGAATGGCTGGTACGTGGTAAAAGTCACCAGTCCTCCGAGTATAGTAGCCTGCCCAAGATTTCGTTCCCGATTATTATAAGGGAAGAAATTCTTGTACCATCCATCAACACAGTTATCTATGACCGAAGAAGGATCCTTGTCCGAGGCAGTACAGTTACCTGTTCCGGCAATATACTTCTCCAATTGGCTAAATTTGCTGATGCCAGATGGCAAGCAATAACCAGGATCAGGCTCCACTGCATTTTGCCTGCAAGACAGATCAGCATCATTGTTTTCACTTTGTTTGACCAGTATTTGATCAACCTGCAACAGGCCTTTACCACCAGGTGCGTTTACGGTTTTGTCCAACTCTACTTTTTCCCAGGTAAGCGTGTTACCTATAGACGATCTCGGCTCTTTGATACCGTAAAAACTCTGCTGTGTAGAATCAGTTTTATCATCCTTGTCAAAGAAACGGCCAGTACCGAAATAGATCCAATAATTATAGCCATCCGTACTTACTGAAGGAGCAGCGGTTATCGGTTGAATCGGGTTCCCTGGCACAGTACTGACAAACTTCGTTACTGATGGATCTGATGGGACAGTTGGTGGGACAGTTATAAATTTACCACTCAGGTCGAGCAGAGGTTTGATCTCCCAATCGTAAGGAGTCTTATCGCCGTCTTTTCCCACCTCATGCCCCAATGGTTCCATGACCAATCGATACAGATGCCCTCCTCCCTGCCAGTAAGGCAGAGTAGCATTTGGATCAAAATTGCCTTCGACCGTGCCGAAATAGACAGCATCTGATATATAACTACCATTAGGAATCGGATTGATGTCAAAATCGATTGTAATAGGATCGGAAACATACCCTTTATAGGTCGGTTCTTCTTCTTCACCAGCGGGAAGGAAAAATGTTCCGCTGTTATTATCTTCCGTCGGTTCATCGTTTGAAATGCGTAAGACTGGTGTTGCGGTGCTATTAACGAGTTTGTTGAGAGGTATAACACTTACTTTGGCCTGCTGATCACTCACTCCCTTGAGACCGTCGTCACCATGGGGGCCACTTCCAAGCACCAGATACCATTCGCTCGTCGTTCCATTTTTTTTGACAACCATAGTTGGGATAACAGTCGAGTATCCGAGATCAACCCATTTGTTTGTCATATCAGTATTTAGCTCCTGCGTCAATTCCCCCAGAAGTACAGGCGGTTTTTCAGGATTAGTGATATCGAGGATAAAATATGACGAAACAAACGGTTGTTTTTTGGAAGTTGTACCGTCCATATACGGGACCGTGACCGGCGTACCTCCGAGGCGCAAACCACCCACCAGAATCGTACCCCAGCCTTCAGGATGATCGGTATCAATGGGAAAAATCTGAACGTCGAATACCCTCGGTTTCAAATCCACATAGTATTTATGGGTATAATCAGGGTCAGTCAGACATTTAAGATGAGGGTGCAGATTGTACGGCAGGTAGGCCCACAATTCTTCACCCAAGGCAGGGGCATCGACTCCTGCATCCTCTTCCTCGACACTACTCTGACATCTTCCGATATCAAGAGTGTCTTGGGTTTCGTCTAGAGTTAATTTGCTCTCAGTTTTTTCAAGACAGAACCTTTTTTCTTTTTCACTGTAGAAACCGGCGTTGACCGCATGCAGCATGCCGTCATTACCACCGAAATACACCACATGACGACGGGTTTTGTAGTGGCTATAAAATTTGGCGTACGACATATCATTATAGATAAGATGATATCCTTCGGCGGGAGCGGTCACCGTTTGCGGAGTCGAGTTGATGATATCGCCCAGTCTCCATGTGAACGGACCTTCAGAAGTGTCTATCGTTCTGCTGCGCATTGCCTGTCTAGGGAAAGGTCCATCGGTTGGATCTTTGTCAAATGGAATTGGATCACTATCTCCTACCATATCCCGTATATTGTCATCATTGAGGTCTTCGTCAACGGTCCAGTCATCACCCCGCAACCAGCTGATGAGGTTATTCAATTCATAGCCATATTGTTTTTCGTCTGTATATGAATCATCAGGAAAGAACTCTTTGGCGAAGGTAATCCACTCAGGAGTTTCTGGAATAGGTGATTTTTCCAATCCAATGACTTCAGATGAATCAACATATCCGTTGTGGTTTAGATCATTCCAAGTGAATATATATCTTTTCTTACCTTTATATTTGCCAAAGTCGAATTCTCCAGTACTCGCACTCACTTCTCTATTCTTCTGAACATCAGACAGATCATAGAGCCTGTCATTTGCCGACCAAAGATATTTGACTACCTCAAGCTCAACTGAATTTGTGCATGTAACCCCTCCATTTATGACAGTAGTTTCCCCATAACAGACCTTTGACCTTTTATCTGAATCGTCGTAATAAACGACAACACGTCTGTCATTTATTCCATCTTCCCTATCCAGATCAAGTGTTCGATTAGGATTAGTGTCTTCATAAATATAGCCTTTATCATCCGTAAACAACCCGTGTACGTCTCCGACCCAGTTGATAATGTATTTTTTATTGTTATAGAAACTCTCCTTTTCCGGCCAAAAAATTGACTGGTAGATGGCTCCTTCACCGCTTCGCGCTGAAGAAACAACGGAGGCGGATGAACCGGAAGAAACACGAGACAGTATGTCTGCTAAGGCATCCCTTAGACTCTTCTCAAGCGCCTCCGGATTCTCTCCGAACAACAATTTTGTACCACCATTTTCAGCTGCGTTCTTCATCAAAGTAGCCGGAACGCACTCATCCGTCGGATCACCAACGGCATTACTTGTACTGATTATATATGTTTTAATATTCTGCTTATTCTCCGGAACGTTATTATCACTCAGCATTACCGGGTCTTTGTATATACCAGCTCCAATGGCATGTTGTCCGAAGTAAGTGAGGTCATCAAGATACGTTGAACCGTACAAATAATGCTGCTCGCCGGTCTTTACTATTTTTTTACATTCACCTTCAGCCCCTGGAGCAACAGTAGTATCTTTCACTGGTTCATCTAGCTCTGCCAATTCAGTTATCTTATTTTTCACGCTCACATTGATATCGGCCGTCGAAGCGCCTTCCGTAATAACAAGGATATTGTTTGATTGACACCAGGCCTTAACTGGATCGTCTGTAACGAGATTATTTTGAAAATCTTCAGGATTAATCCTCCAGTTTTCATTTTGCCCATAATAGCCAAGTCCATTATAAATGGCTTCTGCAATAGGAGTCCACGACGTAGCTGGTATCCGATTAATTTCTTGCGTTAGGTTGGCCAGATGAGTTTTGCCATCTATAGTTGCGTCACTGTTTCTAATCGGAACGATAACTGTTGCCCCGTCAAGGTACGTTGAAACGCAAAAAGGATCCAAAAACGGACTACTTTTGTCTTCAAGAGCTATAGGACATTCTGTTCCGGCTCCATTAACGTTGAAAGCCATAGCACCCATACGCAGATCATCTTTAACCTCATGTATCACACCCTGGGGTATGACCGGACTATCCTCAACCTCAGGAAGTCCTACATGTCCTTTCATGACAGCTAAAGGACGATCCGTGCCAAAGGCGACAATAATCCCGGAATCGATCAGGGTGGCCGGGGCGTTCCAGAAATCTGAAGTGGTGGAAGCCACGTCAGAAGGATCGATAACCTCTGGCACTCTCATCGTGTTGCAATAATCAATTGATGCTTGGAGGATACAATGGGTAGTGTCATCAAGTTCCGGACTAATAGGTGGATCAGGTGGCACCCATTTGTCATCTAAATTTTGATCTGTTGATACACCACAAGTCGGTTCATCGAATGTGGAAATGGTATTCGTATGTAAAAGAATAAAATAATCATCTTTTTTGCAAGTTTTAAAACCATCTTTTGTTGTTTGGATTTGGTTATCCGGGCAAGCCTTATTATACACATTGCCATCTTCCAGAATATTTCTAAACAACGTATAACCTGGCAATGTTGTCTCGTCAGAATATTCACAAAAAGTAGCACCTGGAGCCAACTTGCAATTTTCTGTTGCCAGTTTCGGTGCGCATGGTAACTCGCTTGTCTCACCACCAGCAGATGGATCCCAACAGCGTCCTATATACCCAGATCGCGAAGCATGAGGTTTACGATAATCGTAGATTCCATAGCACACGTATCCCCCGTAATACGGATTGATTTCAGAAGGAAAATAAGCATTTTTCGTGGGGGCGTTACCTTCATAAATATCTTCACATTTTCCTATTATTGCGTTAAGGTTTCTCTCTCTATCATTTATAAGGTCTTGACAAAACTGTAGCGCAAGGTTAAGAGCAGGCCGTTGATCGGTCAATTCCTCATTTTCTGCATCTCGAAATGATTCTAAACATTTATCGATATTTCCAGAAACGCCATTGAGATTAGCTCCAGACATTATTTCGTTGATTGCCAGTTGACATTCCTCGGGGAGAGCGGAGTCTTGATCTTCGGCCACGGACGTTAAGCCGAGTATCTCTATCCTGGTCGTGTTATCCGAAGTTCCTATCTTGTCATTTTCATATTCGAGAGGATTCCCAGACACAGGACCTCTGACCTTAAAGGAAAGAACCTTGTTTCCTTTTGTCTCGTTTGACACCTTGATTTCCTTCAGAAAACCTGACCCAGCGCAACCGCGATTTTCCGAGATGAGTATGTTGGCCTCAGCATTGTATTTGCCTCCAGTCAAAATCTTTTTCTGGATGTCGAACTTGGAAGCAGACAGCCAGTTCAGAAATTTTCCTGTGGCAGCAAACTTGACCACTTTCTGGGGAATTAAGGACTCATTAATGATGATGCAGACATCATCGTTAGAGTAAGCTGTTTCGCTGGCCTTGCCGACGCATCCCGAGGCGCTTACAGCAAAAAAACCTTCATCAACAGGGGTAGTGCCTTGAAAAAGTTTCCCATCAACGAAAGTAAAACCTTCAGGGAGTGTACCATTTTCACTAATTACCGGTTCCCACCCGTCGTCTTCCCTCGGTTCTCCAACGCATGAGCCAGATTTGCACTGGTAAAGTATTCCATTATCATAAACGAGTGGTTTTTCAGTTTCAGGCTCCCAATAGGAAACACCTGAGTCATCCCAGCTGTACCAACTTTCCTGATCAAAATACCCTGTGTAGGGTCGAACCGGATCGTTATATGTCGAATCTGAACAATAACTTGCCGTATCAGGACCATCTTTGATAGGGCCAGTTCCGTCTGTATCCGCATCCAGGTCCTTATCTGTATATGCCATATCTAGCATGCTGCCTGAGTTATCTAGGACCAGCAGCAAATTGGGATCCACCCCGGAGGTGAGAAAGGGCGGCTTCCCGGTGCCGGTACTGCAAACATCAGCGCCAAATACATTACCAGTCATAGTGTTGCATGCCAATACGACGGAAAATATCTTGATCAATCGGAAAAAAATATTCTTTTGCATATAGCTCACCTTAAAAGTAAAACTGGAAATCACTCAACAATCTCCTGAATACACTGTTTTCTGTCTATAATTAGATTTTAAAAAAATAAATATTCCAGAAAAACCATTTAATATTCGCCACAAGTTCCTTCAGATCCAATCATGTGCCGCCAATTGACAACAATGATGGACTCGCTGTTTTTCGGGCCAAGAAACTGCGAATAGATATCGTAGATTTTGGCAACGCCGCCTTGCGCGGCTGATTTTCCTTTTCCCTCGTAGCCAGCAGCCATCTGCAAGGCCCCGCCCTCTAACATTTTGGTTTCACCACCGAAATAAAGATAACCAACATCATAGTCAGGAGGAAAATCGTCAATATTATGTGGATAAGCCGCATCGTATTTTACTTTTGGTTCGTCAAATAGGCTGATTCCTGTTGTTACAGAGTCAGATTCTCCAGGAATTTCAGGGGAAGTGGCAGGGTAAGGGTCAAATGGAGAATTAAAATATAATGATTTCGATTTTACGTGAATATCTTCAACGATATCGCCGCTGAATCCAGGAGCGCATGCAATATTCAGTTCGAGCAATTCAATACCTCGCGAGATCCCTCCATCCGCCTTGTAAAAGGTTCTTTTGGCGTTCCAATCGTTGCCGGCGACCTGCATTTCAAATGTCGATGTATTCATGCCGGCAATGCCCAGAAGGGAAAGGATCGCCATCACCAGAAGGGCGACAACGAGGACATAGCCATCTTCTTTTTGCGAGATGTTGCGTAACTGCTGCATAACCGTCCTCATATACCCTTGTGTTTGATGTATTCCAGTTCCACTTTACTCCCCGTTCCAGTCCGCCCTGGGGTTGTGACGACCATCTTAATGGTCTTGGTATTCGGCAACGGAACTTCGTTCGTAACTGTCCAATCAAGCTTATAGACTTTATCCGGAGACTCATCATTATCGCTAGCAACTGTATCATAATCAGCAGATATGAGTTCCTCTATCTTCTCCGATGCCCAAGTGCTCCCGGTTGTTATCCGGCTCGCTGTTGCATTCTGAGTGATCGTCCGCGTTTGAATTGCATACAGGGCGATAATACTGATGGAAAAAATCGCCAGAGCGATAATAACTTCCAACAACGAAAACCCCTGTTCTTTCAGTGCAAACCTCATTTTAGCAGCCCCATGTTGCGGAGATTGATGGTCGTGGTTAGCAGGCGATAGCGGTAGCTGTTATCTTTCTCTTCCCATTCAATTGTTTCAGTATCATCATCTCCCCAGGCTGGCTTTGGAACTGGCAGGATGAATGTTGAGGTGGTTGCCGCCTTTCGATCTTCAGTTTTTGTCCGCGCGAGTATTGAAACCTGTACAGCCACAATATCATTTAAATTTCCCGGATCACGTGAAAGAGTCTTGACACCATTCGAATTCTCGAGCAGATAAAGAAAATCAATTTTAGTGATGTTTTCGGCTATTGGATTTCTATTAGTCGGAGCTGCGCGCACGAGATTTCCATCTTTAATTGAGTAAGTGACGTTTTCACCAGGATCGTCACAAGCACCATCACCTTCTTTATCGGTTATATCATCTCCCCGAAAATCCATGGAAAAACCAAACGAATCTAATTCAGCGGTGTGAATACCAGGGGCTGCTAAAGTAGCACTACCTGCACTACAGGAATCATGTTCAATATTTTCGGGATTATACCCTGCCATTCGCGCCTCACGCTGCAGATACCACATCCCGGATCTAATATTCTGCTGCATTTCAGCCGTCTTGTCCTGTTCGGTATATATCTTGGTCTGGATATTGTAGGCAGCATAGATGACGCCAACCACAATCGTCACCATTGCCGTAGCTACCATCAACTCGATAAGGGTAAAACCGCTTTCATTATTTCTCATATTTTCAGTTCCATTTCAAAGATATATTGCCACTGACACTGACTGCTATCTCTGCTGTGGAGTTACTATTTCGAAGTACGACTTTTCCATTTCCAGAGCCACCAGGATCAACTGGAATCAGGTTAGGTCGAAATGCGACTGTAGGTTTCTTCGAAGTTTCGCCGTTCTCATCAAAATAATCCTCGTCGTTTGCCGCAAAAGAAATGGATTTATCCAACTGTACATTTCTATATTGCGACCAAGCCACTTCCATTATTTTTTCATCCCCAGCATCATAGGAAAAACTCTTATTTTTATCCACATACACCGTATATCCCTTATCACCATCAAAGCTGATCGCACAGTTCCGATTATTCTTCACCGCAATCGACTGCGCCTTGCGCATATTTGAATACAGATCCCTCGCCGCGCTGTTCAGGCCTTTGTTCTGCAGCCACGATATCATTGGCGGGACTGCGAACGTCCCCATGATCGCCACAATCCCGATAACCGTCATCGTCTCGACCAGCGAGAACCCTCTGTTGTTTTTCAGCGCCACCATAGATCCCCTTTCCTCCAGATCGTCCGTCCTTGCCAGGGCCTGTTTCCCTGCCCTCTTGGCTGCGATATCGCCCGCTGCAACTCCGCAGAAACTCTTTCAATTTTCACGCCAGTTATGACAGAGCCAGAAAAAAGTCATAACCAGCTGCAAATAAAAACATTTGTATTTTGCCATACTACGCAGTGATACGGCTCCAAAATCAGCCCATTGCGATCCACTATTAAAACATTTTATAGATGAAAACAATTTTACCAGCCCCCCACCGCCACCGCCCGCTTTCTACGCCGGATCTATCCCGTACTTCTTGATCTTCGCCGGCAGCGACGGATAGCTGATCTCCAGCAGTTTCGAGGCCTGGACGCGGTTGCCGCCGGTCTCGTCCAGGGCCTTGACCATCAGCACCTGTTCCATGATTTCCTATGCCTGTTTCAACGACAGGTCGTCGAAATCGCCCAGGCATCTCACCGCCGACCGCCTGTCCTTCATATACTGCGGCAGATGTTGAATTCCGAGCGCCTGCTGCAACTGCAGGTTCTCCTGGCGCAGGGCCTCCCGCTCCTCGCCTCGATGGCGGTGTCGATGCTGCCGTAGACCAACATCATGATGACAGACATCCGCTCGAGGTGGTCCCAGACGGCGGCAAGGAATTTGGTCGTTCATGCGGGATGATTACCAGGCCTGTTTGAGATCTCTCCCTAGCGGTCGAGATGACAGCGGGGGTAGATCGAGATGACATGCCCGGGGCGGCTCTATCCTGAATGTTGATTCACAATCGCCAACTATAGCACCAGGTGTTATATTAGCAGAATGAAGAGATTGATGACAAAGAGATTCTCTAAATGGGCTGCCGATCAGGGCGTATCCATTGGAGATTTAGCCAACACCCTTGAAGAAGTTGAACAAGGCGCTTTTGAAGCCAGTCTTGGAAGCAAGATAATCAAGAAACGAAAAATCAAACCTCTCATCAAAAGAACTCGATGCTCTCAAGGCGTTCGCCAAAATACTGTTTGCCTATTCTGCGGCCGACATTCAAAAATCTATAGAAACCGGAGTATTGATTGAGGTTAAGTTATGCGGGAATCAATAAAAAATTCGATTATGGATACCATGGCCGATCTTCAAAAGATAGGCCTTGTCGATGAAATCACAATGAGGAACATTGCGGCTCTATGTCTGCCAGATGTGAAGGAGTATTCTCCCGCTGAAGTAGTTGGGTTGAGAAAAAAAAATAAACTCAGTCAATCTGCTCTTGCGGTTGCGATGAATGTCAGTACCTCCACGGTACAGCAATGGGAACGAGGCGCCAAGAAACCTGCCGGTGCCTCGAAAAGGTTGCTTGATCTAATAGAAAGGAAAGGAATCCAGGTAATTATCTGATGAAAAATGGGGGCAAAAAGGAGAGGGGCAGGCTGAGTACTCCTTGGAGGTAAGCCATCGAGCAGTTTCTGTACCGTCATACCGACAAACCCATAAGCCAGGTGCCGGCATCGGTAATTCGTATACTGTTCCGGAATTCTTCCTGGCGCAGGCCATGGACAATCTGTACCGACTCTGCCTGGGGAAACTGTTCGCCAAAGCGGGCCAATCCACGGTGCGGCCTGGCATCGGCCAATTTACACTCGATCATCTGCGTCAAACGCCCATCCTCACTCAGGGCGAAATCAACCTCCGTGCCGTCTTTTGTCCTGATATAATGCAGGCCGACGGTCCGTCCGCCGCTATCCTGCAGAAAATGTGTATGTTTCAGCAACATTCCTGCTACGGCATTTTCCAGAACGACACCTCGATCACCCCGGACCAGCCCCGTATCATAAAAATACACCTTGGGGCTCTGCAGAATAGCGCGGGCGATATTGCGGCGCCAAGGGCGAACACTGAAGACGACAAACAAAGCCTCCAGGATATCCAGATAGCATTTCAAGGTCGCAGGGGCGACCGCCAGGTCCCGTGCCATGGATGCCAGCGACAGCGGTGACGGATCGCTGATCTCCAGCAGTTTCGAGGTCTGGACGCGATTGTCGTTGGTCTCGTGCAGGGCGGCGGTGATGGCGATGGCGATGCTGCCGTAGGCCGACAACATGATGACCGTCGTCCGCTCGAGGTGGTCCCGGTCGGTGGCGACACTCCGAGAAAGGCAACCACGGCATCACGAGATTTCTCGCTTCGCTTCGAAATGACACCGGGGGCAGCCTTACGCCCTTCGCCCTATTGGGAACAACAAGATTTCTCGCTGCGCTTCGAAATGACAGCGGGGGCAGCCTCACGCCCTTCGCCCTATCGGGAACAACGAGATTTCTCGCTGCGCTTCGAAATGACAGCGGGAAAAAACGAAATGACAGCGGGGGTCGAGCGAGATGCCATGGGGCAGGGCGAGATGACAGAAAGAGGGGAGGTCAGTCCCGGACGAAGCCGTAGAGATGGTCTTAACGCAGCGATTTTTCAGCCGCCTGGCTGAAAAACCTGGACCGGTCCATACCGGAGGTCGCCTTGACGCGCTCGTCAATGCGCTTCAAGAGATCCACCGGCACCATGACGTTGACCCTCTTTTTCGGGCGGTACTCTTCCATGGTCGCCTCGCTGGGGATTATCGGGAAAACCAGTTCCCCCTTGTCGGCCTGCGCCATGACCGCCTCGTAACCGCTCGGAGCCGAGTATTCCCGACCCTTGCGGCCGACCACCAGCATACCGCTCAAGGCATCGACGGCCATTGCCACAGCCTCGTCGAGATCCTTGCCGCTCGTATGGATCGACGGGGCATCGGGGAAACGTACGCCCCAGCCGCCGGACTCCAGTTTGTAGAATATTGCATAATACGTGGTCATGGTGTTCCCTCTCCATGAAAAGATGATGGGGGAGAGGCCAGTTGGACCCTCCTGTCATTTTTCCGCTTGTCTGATGATCTCTTTTGCCAGCCTTTCGTCAATCTCGTTGTGTCTTGGAACCGGGAACCTGTATCCCTTCCGACTCTCCCAAAACTCATGACTCCCTCCTTGCCGTATCAACCTGGCCCCTCTTGCCTTCAACTCCCTTATCAGATGTTGTTTCTTCACATTTTCCCTTTCATATAGACATTATTACACATGTGTGTATATAGGTCAATGGTTGTATTACGTACGAAAAAGAGGAAAATTCGGGATGACATTTCTCGCTATGCCGACAGACCCATGAGCCAGGTGCCGGCATCGGTAATTCGTATACCGTTCCGGAATTCTTCCTGTCGCAGGCCATGGACAATCTGTACCGACTCTGCCTGGGGAAACTGGTCGCCAAAGCGGGCCAATCCACGGTGCGGCCTGGCATCAGCCAATTTACACTCGATCATCTGCGTCAAACGTCCATCCTCACTCAGGGCAAAATCAACCTCAGTGCCGTCTTTTGTCCTGATATAATGCAGGCCGACAGTCCGACCGCCGCTATCCTGAAGAAAATGTATATGTTTCAGCAACATTCCGGCAACGGCATTTTCCAGAACGACACCTCGATCACCCCGGACCAGTCCCGTATCATAAAAATACACCTTGGGGCTCTGCAGAATAGCGCGGGCGATATTGCGGCGCCAAGGGCGAACACTGAAGACGATAAACAAAGCCTCCAGGATATCCAGATAGCGTTTCAAGGTCGCGGGGGCGACCGCCAGGTCCCGTGCCATGGATGCCAGCGACAGCGGCGAGCCCACGCGTTCCCGCAACAACTCGACAAAAAGGCGCATCGTGGTGATTTCGTGCAGACGCGAAAACTCAAGCACATCTTCGCGTATCAGGTCGTTAAGTGACTGAGATTGTAAGAAATTACAGACGCAGCAACATGACCCTCGTGCAAACGTCGTTTTCCCAGCGTAGGCGGAGATCGACGGCTTCAACCGACCGGCACCGGCAGGTCGCGCAGAGCAAGCGGCGTGTCACCCCTTTTCTGCTTCGGCACCGGCGAAAAAACCGCCCACATCCCGCCAGCCAACAAGCCTTGCCGCACTTCGCCGTTGCGACGTATCGCCGCCATAGATCACCGCATTGACGATTTCTCCGGCAAAGCCGGCCCCTCGCATCCGCTCTCTGAACGGTCCAAATCCCTTGAAGAAATCAGCAGCCGCAGTTGCTCCGGATTTGATCTCGACCGCATGCAGCGTATCGCCGCGCTGCACCAGGATATCCACCTCCAGGCCCCGGCTTTCCCGATAATGGTGCAGAAGCGGCTGCTCCCCCTGATGGGCGAGCGTTTTGTACAATTCGGCCACGGCCCAGCTCTCGAAGATAGCGCCGCGCAGCGGGTGCAGTCGAAGTTGCCCTGGTTCCCTGATCTGCAGCAGGGCACAGGCCAGCCCGCTGTCAAAAAAATGCAATTTCGGCGCCTTGACCACCTGTTTGCGGATATTGGCATGGTACGCGGGAACCCGGTGGATGATATAGCACGCCTCGAGGATGGACAGCCAGGCCCTGGCGGTATTGTGCGAGACTCCGGCATCAGCTCCCAGCGCCGACAGATTGATCTCCTGCCCGGTGCGTCCGGCGCAGAGCCTGAGAAAGCTCGTAAAACCGATCAGATCGCCGACATTCACCACCTGCCTGACATCCCGCTGCACGTAGGTGGCGATATAATCGGCAAGCCACTGGGCGGCAGGAATTTTCCGGTCATAGATCCGTGGATAGCTGCCCTGCCAGAGCAGCGTAAACAGTTCGTCCGGGATCTCGGGAAAACCCCGCAGTTCATCGATATCAGGGGGAAGCAGGGTGAGCATGCCACAGCGGCCGGCTAGCGACTGGGAGATGGTCTGAGATATTGCCGGATGCTGCGAGCCGGTGAGAATGAAACGCCCCGGCTCCGGCCGTTCGTCGATGTCGGCCTGCAGATAGCTGACCAGCTCCGGCGCCTGTTGAATCTCGTCGAGGACTGCCCCCTGCCGGTATTCATGCAGAAAACCCCGCGGATCGTGGGCGGCAAACTCCCGCACATCGAGGGATTCCAGCGAGACACGGGGTTTATCCGGAAAGGTGGCCCGGCACAACGTGGTTTTCCCGGCCTGCCGGGGGCCGGTGACGGCAACGACGGGATAATGGCGGGTAAGTTCAAGGAGTTTGGCACTGAGTTTTCGTTGTATCATGGGAGGATGATAGCAAGAAATTGCATGGATTGTCAATTCGACTTACAATCTATCCATAGATCGCCGTGCTCGAGTTCAGGCTTTTCAGGATCTGGTCCCGAGGCTTCTTGCCCGGATGATGATTATCGGCAGGGTCCGGCCGGTTTTCGCCCAGGCGGCGGCGCTGACATCTTCCTCGTCCTGACGTTGGCCATCAAACATCTGCTCTGGCCGGCGCTGATCGTCGGCATCATCTGGATTGACAGACGATGCCTGCCTGGTATGGGATGGAGTGAGCAATGATGGCGGCGGCTTTGTTTGAAAAGTACGCTTCCACCGGAGGAACTGAAGATTTTCTCAGCGGGGATGACTACCAGTCCTTTTGAGATCTCTCCCTTGGGGTCGAGATGACAACGGGGGAAGGTCGAGATGGCAGTGGGGGCAATTCGGGATGACAACGGTGAAAGGTCTCGATGGCATCGGGGGAAGGTCGAGATACCATCCGGGGAAATTGGCGATGGCATCGGGGAAAAGTCGAGATGACAGGACAGGAAATGTTGAAAAAATGGCCGAAGATAAATCAGATGATTATTCCGTGCTTCATAATCTCCGCTATAAACCCACTGTCATCGGAGTTTTTCTCCAAAAGTATAGGCTCAATCCTGTCATCGATCTCTCTCCGGATTTTCCATAACAGAGGACGGGTGACGAAATAGTCAGCTTTAAGTTCATCAACTATTACGGCTACATCCATATCGCTATCGGCATGGGCGGTGCCCTTTGCATAGGAGCCGAATAAAACAAGTTGATCAAATTTGATTTGCTTTCTGAGGAGTTGCTTGTATCTCCTAAGTTTCTCTACAACTTCAGCAATATCCATTCTCGTAATTCCTTCGCTTTATCCAGAATTGAGGCACACCTTTCTTCTGTTAAGCCATCCAGCAGTTTCTTTTTGTTAATCGGGTAACGAGCCTCGATATTCATTGGTTCGAGCAGATCGATAAATTCCTGCTGCTCTTCTGAAAAATATTGATAAAGATCAGACCGCTTGGCTAAAAATGAGAGACTATGAGAGTATGGAGCTGTTTCTCCTGATATGTGGACGAAATATGCTTTGAGGATTTTTTCGATCGCTTGATGGGCCATAAAGCCGACATATAGGTATCGCTTGCTTTCCAACATTGCTTCGGCTGTAACAATATCATATTCCGATAAATCAACCCAATATGTAACCTTGCTATTCATAGTTGCTGATAGTCACTCGTACCAGGTTTTATGCTGAAGTATCGGCAGATATCGGGTTTATCGGGAAAATCCGGCTGTAATTGCTTGATTCTGAGCAGACTCAATTATAGCAAATACGGCTTGGAAACACAACGCAGCCGGATTTTCTTTGCCAACCCGGTGAAACTCTACTGCAATTTGCGTATCGAGGACTTGGAACGGGACGATTAGGTAACATCGCTCCGCGATTGTCGCCATGCGGATGCCTTCCTGGAGGAAATACCGAAAACCGGCGAAAAATCACCGTAATTCCCTGCTGGGGATGACTGCCTGGCCTGTTTGAGATCTCTCCCTCCGGTCGAGATGACAGAAGGGAAAATTCGAGATGACAGCGGGGGAAGGTCGGGATGACAGCGGGGGAAGGTCAGGATGACAGCGGGGGAAAGTCGAGATGACAGCGGGGGCAGGTCGGGATGACAGTGCTTGTTGTTCCCGCAAGGGCGAAGGCCGAGATCCCGCCCCCGCTGTCATATTCGAAGCGAAGCGAGAAATCTCGTATTGCCGAGGGTGCCCTTCATTCCGGGTGATGGTCGCTGCATGAAATCGTCCGGCTCGGTGCACCGGCGCCGTTGCCCAATCTGCTCACCCACTGCAATTATAATATATATATTAGTCATTTGCCAAAATATCATTGACAAAGCCGCTTATAACATTTACAATATCATCGAATAATATTGACAATAGGAGGGTGTTATGCCGGGAGTCAGAAATCGAGGGGAAATGATACGGCAATTCATTATTGAAAACGTCGACAGCCATCCGAATGATATTGTGACGTTGACTTCTGAAACTTTCAGCATCTCCCGTCAGGCGGTTAATGCCCATTTGAAAAAACTGATATCTCAAAAATCGATTACGACCGAGGGTAAGACAAGAAATATAAGCTATAAGCTCCATCCACTGATTGAAGATACGATAAGTTTCAAATTACATGGTCTTGAAGAAGACAGAGTGTGGCGCGATGATGTAAAACCAGAACTTGGACCTCTTCCAGATAATATTATTGAAATATGGAATTATGGCTTTACCGAGATGCTCAATAATGCGATAGATCATTCTCAGGGGAGCCACGTAGTAATAAACATTAAAAAATACCCTTCGTTTTCTGAAATAGTCATAACCGACAACGGTGTGGGCATTTTCAGGAGGATACAACAACTACTCAATTTACATGATGAGCGGCATGCTGTTCTTGAGCTTTCCAAAGGGAAGCTGACGACGGACCCTGACCATCATACCGGAGAAGGAATATTTTTTTCTTCAAGAATGTTTGATGAATACGCTATTCTTTCTGGAGGCGTCTATTTCAGCCATGAATACAACAAGCCGGAAGATTGGATCATTGAAAGCAAATCACCAACCGAAGGGACTACTGTTTTTATGAAGTTGTCCAACAACTCTTCCAGAAAAAGTAAAGCCATTTTTGATGAATATGCTGGTGGCAATGATTATGGCTTTGACAAAACCGTAGTCCCGGTTTCTTTGGCCAGGTATGGAAACGAAAGCCTTGTCTCGCGCTCGCAGGCAAAGAGACTGCTGGCGAGAATTGATAGATTTAAAATTGTTATCTTCGATTTTGAAAATGTTGATCAAATTGGCCAGGCCTTTGCCGACGAAGTTTTCAGAGTCTTTAAAAATCAACATCCTGATATTCAGATTTATTTTATAAGAGCGAATCGTTCCGTTGAAGACATGATAATTCGAGCTTTGCGGAGTGGAGATTAAGCCATATATTCACCAGGCAGCTCTCATTCGGCAAACCGCCCCTACCCCAGCTCGATCCCGTACTTCTTGATCTTCGACAGCAGCGACGGGTAGCTGATCTCCAGCAGTTTCGCGGCCTGGACCCGGTTGCCGCCGGTTTCGTGCAGGGCGCCGGCGATGAGTTTTGCCTCGATGGCCTCCTGGGCCTGCTTCAACGAGAAGCCGGGGAGATCGTCGAGGCATGTGGCCGGTGGCCGCAGATCCCGCATATACGGGGGCAGGTGTTCGACCCGGATCGTCCGGTCGTCGGCGATCACCGCCCCGCGGTGGATGATGTTCTCCAGTTCGCGGACGTTGCCCGGCCAGTCGTAGCGATCGAACAGCTCCATGACCTCCGGCATGACCCTGGTGATTTCGATGTCCATGTCGATCCGCACTTTTTCGAGGAAATGGCGGCACAGCAGCGGGATGTCGGATCGCCGTCGGCGCAGCGGCGGGAGCACGATCTGGATGACGTTGAGGCGGAAGTAGAGATCCTCGCGGAACCGCCCCTGCTGCACCTCCGCCGCCAGGTCGCGGGCGGTGGCGGCGAGGATGCGGACATCGATCCTGCGGCAGGCGCTCGCCCCCAGCGGCCGGATCTCCCGTTCCTGGAGGACGCGCAACAGCTTGACCTGCAGCGACAGCGGCAGCTCGCCGATCTCGTCGAGGAGCAGGGTGCCGCCCTCGGCCTCCTCGAACAGCCCCCGGTGGCTGCGATCGGCGCCGGTAAACGCCCCCTTAAGGTAGCCGAACAGCTCGCTTTCGAGCAGGTTCTCGGGGATGCCGCCGCAGTTGATGGCGATGAACGGCTGGTCGCGACGCGGGCTGGCATCATGGATGCCGCGGGCCACCAGCTCCTTGCCGGTGCCCGACTCGCCGGTGATCAGCACGGTCGAATCATAGCGGGCGGCCTTGGCCGCCAGTTTCAGCACCGCCTGCATTTCGGGGTTGGCGGTGATGATCCGGGCAAAGCCGCCCTGCCCGCGCATCGCCTCGATCTCCCGCCGCAACTGCTGGTTCTCCTGACGCAGGGCCTCGCGCTCCTCTGCCTTGCGCAGGGCCATGATGACCTCGTCGGCCTTGAACGGCTTGGAGATGAAGTCGTAGGCGCCGGCCTTCATCGCCTCGATGGCGGTGTCGATGCTGCCGTAGGCCGACATCATGATGACCGTCGTCCGCTCGAGGTGGTCGCGGGCGGCGGCGAGAAAGGCGATCCCGTCCATCACCGGCATCCGCACATCGCAGAGGATGAAATCGAAATGGCGCCCGGCCAGCAACTGCAGGGCCTGGGTCCCGTCGGCCGCCGTCTCCACCGCATAGCCGTGGCGCCCGACCAGCGCCTGCAGCATGTGGCGCATGTTCTCCTCGTCATCGACGATCAGCAGGGTATGAGGGAATTCGATGGTATTCATGTCATCTTTGGACCACGTATCATCGGAATTCGCTACCAAAAGCTGGCTGACAAACGCAAAATGTTGTTGCCGTTCAGCTGTCTACGAGGGATTGTGGCAATGCAGAAAGGGATTCCCTCGTTGACAATGATACTATAGATTGATACTATTTAACCATGAACAGTAGACACAGGAAGACGCTGGAAGCTATCTTTTCACTGCCTGTTCCGGGGAATATTGAATGGCGCAGAATAGAAGCCTTGTTTCTGGCCCTTGGTGCAGAAATGATTGAGGGTGATGGTTCGCGTGTCTCGTTCATCATACATGACGAAAAAGCCGACTTTCACCGGCCGCATCCGGGCAAAGAGGCCAAGCGGTATCAGGTGCGACATGCCATGGAATTTTTGAGCAGAGCAGGAGTACAACCATGAATACCATGAGTTACAAGGGAT
Source organism: Desulfoprunum benzoelyticum (assembly GCF_014201505.1). Lineage (GTDB taxonomy): Bacteria > Desulfobacterota > Desulfobulbia > Desulfobulbales > Desulfocapsaceae > Desulfoprunum > Desulfoprunum benzoelyticum. The sequence continues at coordinate 528,555 of NZ_JACHEO010000001.1, forward strand.
ATACCGCAAAGATCGAATTCGATCCGGACGACAATATCTTCTTCGGGAATATCATCGGCATCCGTGACACCGTTGGTTTTCACGGAGAATCAGTTACGGAATTGAAGAAGGCGTTCGGCGAGGCGGTTGATTTCTATCTGGAAAGTTGTGCAAAGGCGGGCCGGGAACCGAACAAACCATGCTCGGGAAAGTTTCTTGTTCGGCTTGACCCTGAACTTCATAGCCGGATAGTGGCCGAGGCCCTTAAATCCGGAAAAAGCATCAACAAGTGGGTTGCCGATATACTTGCCGGCTCGCTCCATCCACGACAGGTGTGAGATCCGGAGGTAATCGTGGTAAATTCAACGTTCACCCATGACTTTCGTCGCCTCGGAGTATCCCAAAAATTTCTTCTCTGTCGGCTTCGCTCGAGTTTTCGCCTTCCTGTATTGCCCGCATCAAGGCAGCATCTTCCATCACCTCCATGAGTATATCCTGGACCGTTTCCCTTTTTTCCTCAATAACTTCGATGATGGCCTGCTTCAGTAATTCTTTCAACTTTGATCCTTCCTCCCATGTGGCTTGCATATCCATGAGCAGACAGCCGACCCTGTCCAGCTTAACGTAACTCACCTTATCACATTCGATTCCTCAAGATTTCATTATAATCAGGGCTTGTTGGAAAATGAACGTCTGCTTGCCTTGTGATATCGAGTACCGACGATGAAGCTCATCCTTCCCGGTAGGGCGAAGGCCACCATCCCGCCCCCGCCGTCATTTCGACGCGAAGCGAGAAATCTTGTCTTTCCCGGCAGGGCGAAGGCCACCATCCCGCCCCCGCCGTCATTTCGACGCGAAGCGAGAAATCTTGTCTTTTCATGGCGGTGAGCCTTCAACCTGGCCGGTTTAAGATCTCTCCCTGGCGGTCGAGATGACAGTGGGGGCAGGTCGAGATGACAGCGGGGGTAGGTCGAGATGACAACGGGGTAGGTCGAGATGACAGCGGAGGTAGGTCGAGATGAAAGCAGGGGTAGGTCGAGATGAAAGTGCTTGACGTTCCCGATAGGGCGAAGGCCACCATCCAGCCCCCGCCGTCATTTCGAAGCGAAGCGAGAAATCTTGTCTTTTCATGGCGGTGTGCCCTCAACCATGGCCGGTTTAAGATCTCTCCCTGGCGGTCGAGATGACAGCGGGGGCAAGTCGAGATGACAGTGAGAGGATAGACCAAGATGACAGCGGAGATAGGTCGAGATGAAAGCAGGGGTAGGTCGAGATGAAAGTGCTTGACGTTCCCGGTAGGGCGAAGGCCACCATCCAGCCCCCGCCGTCATTTCGAAGCGAAGCGAGAAATCTTGTCTTTTCATGGCGGTGAGCCTTCAACCTGGCCGGTTTAAGATCTCTCCCTGGCGGTCGAGATGACAGCGGGGGCAGGTCGAGATGACAGCGGGGGCAAGTCGAGATGACAGTGATAGGATAGACCAAGATGACAGCGGAGGAGGTTGACAGGACAGCGGGGGCAGGTCGAGAAAGGTCAGGACCTACTCCACGTTGACGATTTTCTTGACGCCCAAAATGTTAATCACTATGATTAAAATTGATTCAATTACTGACAACCCAGCATCGACAGCGACCTGAGCACAAGGAGATGTAACCATGGCAAAAACCGATACCCGTGTAGTAACCGCCCACGTACCTGTCTCGTTGGCTGAAAAAGTTGACCAGATAGCTGCACGACTTGAGCGCTCACGCGGCTGGATCATGAAGCAGGCATTGTCAGCCTGGATTGAACAGGAGGAAGAACGCACTCGGTTGACCCGAGAGGCCCTGGCTGATGTTGACGCAGGCCATGTGATTGACCATCAGACTGTGCAGGCCTGGGCGGATAGTCTGAGCAGTGACGAACCGTTGCCGGTACCACGCTGATGGATTTGAAGTGGGCGAGCAAGGGCCTGTCCGACCTGGCACGGTTGTACGAGTTCCTGGCCCCTTTAAACAAGACGGCTGCCGCTTGTACGGTGCAGTCGCTGACCAGGGCGCCGGCCCAATTGCCGACCAATCCACGCATCGGCGAGCAATTGTTCGAGTTCGAGCCGAGAGAAGTACGGCGGATACTCGTGGGCCAGTATGAAATCCGATATGAGATTCAGAACGAGACCATCTATGTGTTACGCCTGTGGCACACAAGGGAAGAACGGTAATGCATTCCCAACGTGCGTCCTCGACGCCAATTTCGATGTTTCACCGTTGTTGCCAACCACAGAGAAAGGTCAAGATGAGGGCGGGAGAAGGTCGAAATGTGGGTCAAAGCGAAGCGAGAAAATATGTTCTAAGCATAACAAGAGACAGATGTATATCCCTTTGACATCTTGAGGCGGCTATGGAGCAGAAAGAAATACTTGAAGGATTGCGTGTTTATAAAAAAAGATTTTCAAAGCAGTACGGGATACTCGATATCGGTGTTTTCGGTTCCGTCGCTCGAGGAGATTATGACAATGAAAGCGATGTGGATATTGTGGTTCGCCTTCAGAAGCAGGATCTCTTTCTTCTTGCAGGATTGAAATATGATTTGGAAGAGACGTTTCATCGCTCGATCGATATTGTTGCCTATCGTGATACCATGAATCCTTTTTTAAAGAAAAGAATTGATCGAGAGGCTGTGTATGTATGACAAGGAATTGGCACTGGAGATTCTGAGACAGATTGAGGAGGCGGCGGACAAGATTATCGTTCGTTTCGCATCAATTCGCCAGGCATCTGATTTCGTCGAAGGCACTGCCGGGGTTGATAAACTGGACGCCATCTGTATGATGCTGATAGTCATTGGCGAATCGTTAAAAAATCTGGATAAGATCACGGGTGGCGATCTACTTCGTAATTATCCTCAAGTCGATTGGAAAAAGGCGAAAGGAATGCGTGATATCCTTACCCATCATTATGCCGATATCAATGCTGAAGCTGTTTTTCATACCTGCCGAGATAAAATTCCGCAACTCCTTCAAACGATAAAAATTATTCGAAACGATCAGGAAAAGGAGACAGGTTTATTTTTGGAGCAACAATAGATCTACCCTGCTCTTTCCTACCGGCTGAGACGAGAACTGACGAGGCGGTTTAAGCTGACCCCCGCCTCGGCGGCCTGGATTGCTAAATTCCGGTGGACTTCAGGTAGAACCCTGACCACAAATTTGCCGCTGTACTTTTTACCGGCTATGGCTTGGGGAACTTCTTCTCCATTGTCTTGCATATCCTTTATTACATCGGCAACGAGCTCTCGTATACCTTCCAGGGCAGATTCCGGTGTTTCCGCAAGCCAGCTCAAGCTCGGAAATTCGGCACATAATCCGACATATTCATCGTCTTCGACCGACCAGGTAACTCGATACGTATAATGATCATTTTTTAGCGGCATTTTACCCCACACTACTTTCTGTCATCGGCCTTTTTATACACCATGTTTTTGTCTCTTTTGCCGATTGCAATCACCAGGACACAGATTTCTGCATCGATGACTTCATAAACGAGCCGGTACCCACTCGCCCTGAGCTTGATCTTGTAATGGTTTTTAAAACCTGAAAGCTGACTCCCGGGCCCATGTGGAAACTCCAGCCGTTCCCGCAATTTTTTCTTGAATTGAGACTGGATAGCCCTGTCCAGTTTGTTCCATTCCTTCAGCGCCGTCGGCAGAAACTTTAATTTATAGCTCATCCAAAGACACTTCTATGGCGGAATCTTTCTCATGCTGACGTTCGTTGACAATTACCCCTAATTGATAATTCTCGATTTGTTCAAGCAACGCCTCGTAGGTCTCCGCCGGGACCAGATACGCCGTCGGCCTGTTATGATTGAGGATGGCAATGGGATCACCGCCGGACTGCTCAATCAGGGCAGAAGGATTTTTCTTTAATTCCGAGATGCTTACCGAGAAATTCGCCAATATCGATTCCATGACCACACCCATGTATTTTATTTAGACCACAATTACATACCTATTATAGGTCTCATTTTCGCTTGAAGCAAGGTCCAGATCGCGATCCCGCGTAACCCGAAGGAGGCCATGGACTACGCCGCAAACATCTCCCGCAAGATGGAAAGAATGTTTTCCTGAGTCCGCTTTTGAACTTGTCCCAATTTTTTCATCAGCCGAGCTTTATGAACTGTACGGATTTGATCCAGGACGACCTGTCCTTTCGTAGTCTGGAAGACACAGTTCACCCTGGTAGGGTAATTGCGGATCGTGGTTGTCATCGGGGCAACGATGACAGTTGCAATATGGTGATTCATTTGGTCCGGAGAGATCACCACACATGGGCGTGATTTTTTTATTTCGTGCCCTATGGTTGGGTCAAGGTTGATCAAGAAGACATCGAAACGTTTTACTTCCATTCCCATTCTTCCTCATCCCACCTGGTCGAAATCGGTGAATCTGTTTCGAACAGTTCATCATCGCCATTTTCAGCCATTTTTTTGAATGCTTCATCCCAACCGGCGCGTGGTGTCTTTGTTGACCTGACGATGAGATCATGATCTTTGACGATCAGTTCAACCTCGCCTTCAAATCCGCACTGGTCAAGTATTGATTTTGGTATCCGCAATCCCTGTGAATTGCCGATTCTGATTATCGATGCTTTCATGTTGACCTCCCGGATCGGGATCAAATGGATAATGTAATTACATTGTATGAACATCCGAGAGAAATATCAACGACTTCTTCCGCTGTCATATCCCGCCCCCCTGTCATTTCGAAACGACAGCGAGAAATCTCGTCTTTCATGGCAGGCTCTCCCTGGCGGTCGAGATGACAGCGGCCCCTCCCTTGTCCGGTCGGATCGATTGCGCTATAATAAGATAGAACCCTTATCGAAGGAGGCTGCCATGAACGAAGTCACTGTTTCTCCCAAGTTCCAGATCGTTATCCCGCGTAACCTGAGGGAGGCCATGAACATTCAACCCGGAGCCAGGATTCAGGTGCTCCGCTATGCAGACCGGATCGAACTCATCCCGCTCAAAAAACCACAGCATTTTCGCGGGTTCCTCAAGGGGATCGATACCAGCGTGGACAGGGAGCCAGACCGGGTATGAACCTCGTCGATTCCTGTGGCTGGCTCGAATACTTTGCCGATAGCCCTCTCGCCGACTTTTACGCCCCTGTCATAGAGGACAATGGAACGCTCATTGTCCCAACCATCTGCATCCTCGAGGTATGTAAGCGTGTGCTGTCGCAACGCGGTGAAGAAGCCGCGCTCCAGGTTGCCGCCGTCATGCACCAGGGGCAGGTCGTGCCTTTGGATGCGGACATTGCTCTCAACGCCGCGAAGATCGGCAGCCTATGGAAACTTCCCCTCGCCGACAGTGTCATCCTGGCCACGGCACGAGCCCATGGAGCTCTTGTCTGGACCCAGGATGCACATTTCAAAGGGCTTGAAAACGTACAATATATTGAAAAAACAAACCGTTCCGTCTAAGGGGACGGGTGGCCCGGATAAAGCCGGTCAATCCGGGGACGACTTCAGCCTGCGTTTCCCCCCTGTCATTTCCGATGTCGATTCCGACGTATATTTCTGTTATTGCGTTTCCGACATAATTTGACATTATGTCCGAATCGACATCTGGGTTTGGTCGGATGGCTGCGCAGCTCCGCCCATGCTGTCCTCAGTTTCCAGTACAACCAGTCTCGTTTTATGCCGATCGAACGTGGAGCTTCAAGCCAAGAGCCCTGATCACCTTCAGAATCGTTCCGAATTCGGGGTTTCCATCCGATGAAAGCGCCTTGTACAAATTCTCCCGTGCCAGGCCGGTATCGCGTGCCAGTTGCGACATCCCGCGGGCCCGTGCAATCACTCCCAACGCATGCGCGATAAAAGCCGGGTCATCCCCCGCTTCTTCCAGACAGGCATCAAGATAAGCCGCCATATCCGTGTCGGTTTTCAGATATTCGGCGGTATCATACCTGGTGAATTTCTCAGCCATATCTTAATCTCTCCAGTCTTTGGCAATGATTTTCGCCTGTTCAATATCGCGTTGTTCCCGATAGGACGAAATTCGAGATGACACCCCGTTCTGTCGAAGCGAAGCGAGAAGTCTGATTTTTTCATGCGGGGGATGATTACCAGGCCTGTTTGAGATAGCCGGGTCTGACAGATGCGACTGGAGTGCGATATTTTTTGATTTTTGTTCTCGCAGCTTCAATGAAAAAGGGCTTCACACTGATTTTCAGTATGAAGCCCTTTTAATTACAGACACTATACCGGGATTGCAATCTCCTGAGTATAGTGGCCACCTGAGTGGACTTAAGCCCGATGCCGTCGCAGAGCGGGAACATTTATAATGTAACATCTTGGAGGTGAGTCGTCAAGTATGATAAGCCAAGGGCGTGAAGCATACATTCCCTGATTTTAAGCAAATCAACACTGTCTATAACTCTCATATCGTATTCTCTTTTGCCTCCGCCATCTTTTCGTATAAATGGGAGGTTGAGGCGTTTAAACGATACCGTCGCAAACATGTCTGCTTTGACCCACTGTATCATGGCATTGTATGGTTCTGGAAGCGTGGGATTGAGGTATAGTCTGTGATGATAAGGCATTACTTGTCCCCCTCTTTTCCCTGTGCAGCAGTCGCGCAAAAAGGGCCTACACCACCTCCAAACCCTGGAAATTCTCGACCTTCACGCTCCCTTCAGGGAATTTAGCGACTATTTCCAGTTCTCCCCCCATGGCTTCCACATACCTGCGGAGGGTGGAAATATACATATCGGCCTGACTTTCCATCTTGGATACCGATGCCTGTTTGATATTCAACGTTTCCGCAATCTGCTGTTGGGTGAATTTGCGAGCCTGCCGTAGCTCGGCCAGCGGCATTTCCTCCAATGCAGCTTCCACCCGCTTTTCAATGCGTACCCGGCTTGCCTCAGACAACTTGCTTTTCAGGGTATTGAATGATTTTGCCATTTCTCAGCCCTCCTCTTCTTCCAGTTCTATCAGGTGTTGCTCATACAACTTGTCAGCCAGTGGGACATGCTTTTGATACCATCCATCATCGCCGGTCTTGTTTCCCCCGATGAGAAGGATAGCTGTCCTCCTGGGGTCAAAGGCATATAAAGTTCGATAGGGTCTGCCTGCATGCTGGGTGCGCAATTCTTTCATATTCTTGAAACGGGAACCTTTGACGGAATCCGAATGCGGTCGAGGCAGATTTGGCCCCAAAATTTCAAGAAGACCTACAGACACAGCGATTGATTCCTGCTCGGCTTCGGAAAGAGTATTCCACCATCGTTCAAATTCGTCAGTGTATTCGATTTCCCATTTCATGTCTCAACATAACCATCATGCTATATAGCTGTCAAGCTATGATCAACCTGCCATCGCGACCCACCCCTGCTGTCATTTCGAAGCGAAGCGAGAAATCTCATGATTCCCGGTAGGGCAAAGGTCAAGCCTACACCCCCGCTGTCATTTCGAAGCGAAGCGAGAAATCTTGTTGTTCCGCTGAGATCTGGTCCTGCGGAGATCTCTCCCTTGCGGTCGAGATGACAGGGGGGGAAGGTCGAGATGACAGGGGGGGGAAGGTCGAGATGACAGGGGGGGAAGGTCGAGATGACAGCGAGGGAAGGTCGAGATGACAGCGGGGGAAGGTCGAGGCGGATGATCTCGGGCCGGGTCCCGACCACGGTCATTACCTTCATATTTTTCAAATCTTCACTTTTTGCATGCATCACCTTTCACCGTCAACGACATAGTAGCCGCCCGTTTTCGCAGCCCCTCGAAACACGACCTTTTTCTCACTGCGTAATTGTTTAACCCAGCGCTCAAGGGTCTTCACAGGGACGTTCAGCCTAGTCGAAAGCTCAGGAAGCCGTATTCCCGGATTGTGCTTAACAGCCTGATAGAGGCGGCTTACTCCCTCATTTACCCCCTCACTTACTCCCTCATTTACTCCCTCAACATGCATGAAGGATTCCAGCACTTCACTTCGCCTTCTCCCTCCACCCTTGTCATTTCTTTTTTCCCCCGCTGTCATGTCGAAGCCCCCTGTCATTTCCAGCGCCAGCCAGTAATCGCGGATAAATGGGGTCAGCGGATAAATGGGGTCAGAGTAAAATTAATATAAAATTACTCTGTTTGAATGCATAAGCCCCAAGAACGGAAGAAACCTCCATGTGGGTATAATGTTTAACAACTGTTGGGTCGAGAACCAGCTCGCCCAA
>NZ_JACHEO010000002.1 GCF_014201505.1 Desulfoprunum benzoelyticum
ATTGAGTCGGTAGTTTGAAATCCCAACAAAGAAGTTCCAGGCCATTGACCGCTGTAATTTGACAGGATTGAGTTTCGATGAGAAATGCGGGCTAACAATTATCACGCAGAAATACCAATAGTTACCGGTTACGATGGAGCGGTTATAACGGCTACATGGAGCGGATGTGTTAAGCTTGGGATAGGGTGTACCTTGAGTAGGTTCCGTTCATGAAATGGTCTTCTTGAATCCGGCGGCGGCGATGGCGACAAAAGCCAGGGCCAGCGCGGTCTGGGCGGCGATGCTGGGCCAGAGAACGGCGACGCCGACATCTTTCATCACGATGCCGCGCAGGATCTCGAGATACCAGCGCATCGGGTTGAGGATGGTGGCATAGCGGACAAGATCGGGCATGTTGTGGATCGGGAACAGGAAGCCGCTGAGCATGACCGACGGCATCAGGACCAGGAAGCTGGTGAGCAGGGCCTGCTGCTGGGTGGCGGCACTGCCGCTGATGATCAGGGCCAGGCCCATGTTGCCGATGAGATAGACGCCGGAGAGGAGGTACAGCAGGGCCAGGCTGCCCTGGATCCGGACCCCGAAGACGAGATAGGCGACGGCGAGCATGATCGACATCGAGATATAGCCGGTGATCATGTAGGGAATGGTCTTGCCGAGGATGAACTCGAGGCCGCGGATCGGCGTGACCATGACCTGCTCGATCGTGCCGATCTCCTTTTCCCGGACGATGCCGATGCTGGTGAGGATGATGCTGAAGATGAAGAGCATGACCGCGATCAGCGACGGGACGTAGTAGAAGCGGCTTTCCTGATTGGGATTGAACCAGGCCCGGTTGACGATCTCGAACTCCACCAGCGGCGTGGTAAGGCCTTTCTGCTCCTGGCGTTCGGTTTGCTTGCGGTCGTTGAAGGCGGTGACGATCATCGCCGCGTAGCCGAGGGCGATGGCGGTGCTGTTGCTGTCGGTGCCGTCGGTTATCAACTGGAATTTGGCGGTGCGGTTGGAAGCGAGGTCGGCGGCAAATCCCGCCGGCACCCGCAGCACCGCCCGCACCTCGCTGCGGTCGAGCAGCTCGGCCAGTTCCCGTTCCGCCAGGGCATAGTGGACGATGCGGAAATAGTTGCCGCCGGTGAACGCGCTGATGAGCTCGCGTGAGGCCGGGGTCTTGTCCATGTCGAGGACGGCGGTGCGGATATTCATGACGTCGGTCGTCAGGGCAAAGGCCATGACGGTCATCTGGATGACCGGCACGCCGAAGATGACCACCCGCATCCGCGGGTCGCGCAGCATCTGCAGGAACTCCTTGACCAGCATTCTCCGGATCCGGTTGAGCATCGCTTACTCCAGCTTGAAGGCGAAGGCGCGGTTGGCGGCAACGATCATGATCAGGGCATAGATCCCGAGAAACACCGCGTCGAGCCACAGGATTTCGAGGCCGATCCCCTTGAGGTAGATTCCCCGCAGGATGGCGATGAAATAGCGGGCCGGAAAGATATAGGTCAGGATCTGCAGCGGCACCGGCATGTTCTCGATGGCGAAGACGAAGCCGCTGAGCAGGAGCGTCGGCATGAAGCCGGTGATGATCGCCATCTGGTTGGCCAGCACCTGGGACTTGAGGCGGATGCTGAGCAGCAGGCCGAAGAACAGGATGCCGGTGAGAAACAGGGCGGCCAGGGCGAAGAGCAGGCCGGCGTTGCCGACGATCGGCACAGCGAAGACCCAGCGGCCGATGAGGACGGCGAGGGCGACATCGATCATGCCGACCGCGAAGTAGGGAACAACCTTGCCGAAGATCAGCTCCGGGGCCGTCAGCGGGGTGCTGATCAACTGCTCCATCGTCCCGCTCTCCCACTCGCGGGCGATGGTGGTGCTGGTCAGCATGGCGGCGACGACGACCATGACCAGGGCGATGATCCCCGGGATGAGCACGGTCTGGCTGCGCAGGTCGGGGTTGTACCACGACCGCTGCTCCATCGCCACCGCCGGTTGCAACGTGCCGCGGCCCTGCAGTTCCTTCTGTTCCGCCGCGACGTTGCCGGCGTAGATGGCGCCGAGCGTGGTGGCGTAGTTCATCGCCAGGCGGGAGGTGTTGGCGTCGCTGCCGTCGCCGATGACCTGGATCGCCACCGGCCGGCCGGCATCGACCCGGGCGGCGAAATCGGCGGGAATGACGAGGGCGACCATCGCCGCGCCGCGGTCGAGATCCTGCTGCAGGCCATCGTAGTCGTCACGATAGCTGCGGATCGAGAAATAGGGCGAACCGGCAAAGAGCTCGATCAGCTCACGGCTGGCAGAGGTCTTCGACTGATCCCAGACGACGGTCGGCACCAGCCGCAGATCGAGGGTCAGGGCGTAGCCGTAGAGCAGGATCAGGACCAGGGGGATGGCCAGCGCCAGGGTCAGACTGCGCCAGTCGCGCAGGACATGGAGCGTCTCCTTTCTGGCGACGGCGGCCAGGCGGCGGAAATTCATGACCGTTCCTCCGGATCGCCGGGGCCCTGGCGGCGATCGACCTCTTCAATCAGCGAGATGAAGACGTCCTCCATGCTCGGGAGGATCGTGGTCATGGTGGCATCCTGCGTGTGCAGTTCCTCGAGCCGGCGGGTGATGGCCCGGGATGCAACGGCCGCATCGGCGGCGACGATATGGAGACCGGAACCGAACAGCGAGGCGTCGCGGACCTCGGGCAGGGAACGCAGGGCGGCGACGAGGGCCTGGGGGTCGGGGCAGCGGAGATCGATGATCTCATCGTGCATCGCCCGGGTCTTCAGCTCGAGCGGCGAACCGATGGCGATCATCCGGCCGCCGTAGATCATGGCGATCCGGTCGCAGTATTCGGCCTCCTCCATGTAGTGGGTGGTGACGAAGATCGTGATCCCCTGGCCGGCCATGGTGGAGATCAGATTCCAGAAGCGGCGGCGACTGAGGGGGTCGACGCCGGAGGTCGGTTCATCGAGGAAGACGATCGGCGGCTCGTGGAGGATGGCGCAGGCCAGGGCCAGGCGCTGCTTCCAGCCGCCGCTGAGGATGGCGGTGAGGCTGGCGCGGTGGTCGGTGAGGCCGGCCATCTCCAGGGCCCAGGCCTTGCGGCGCTCGAGCCGGTTCCCGGAAAGGCCGTAGATGCCGCCGTAGAAATCGATGTTCTCCTCCACTCTGAGATCTTCGTACAGCGAAAATTTCTGGCTCATGTAGCCGATCTGCCGTTTGATCAGCTCGGCCTGGCGGCGGATATCGAACCCGGCCACCGTGCCGGCGCCGGAGGTGGGGCGCAGCAGGCCGCAGAGCATGCGGATGGTCGTGCTCTTGCCGGCGCCGTTGGGGCCGAGAAAGCCGAAGATCTCGCCCCGCTTGACCTGAAAACCGATATCGTCGACGGCGACGAAATTCCCGAAGCGACGGGTCAGGTTGTCGACCGTCACGACGATGCCGTCGGCGGCGGCGGCAGGCGGCGGCGCGAAGTGGGCGGTTGCCTCCGGTTCGGCGGCGTTGCCGTCCGTGCGGTCGAGGACGCTGACGAAGACATCCTCCAGCGAGGGCTGGGCTTCCCCGATGTGGTCCCAGGCGATTGCCGCCTGCTGCAGGAGGCTGCGGGTTTCCTCGGCGGCCTGGTCGATATCCGCACAGACCAGGTGCACCGAATCGCCGAAGGTGTTGACCGCGGTGGCGGAGGTCTGCCCCTTCAAGGTCGCGGTGATCTCGCGGGCCCGGCTGCTGCGGATGGTCAGGATTCGGCCCGGCATCAGCCCCCGGATCTCGTCGGGACTGCCGGCGGCGAGGATTTTTCCCCGATCGAGCAGGGCGACCCGGTCGCAGCGTTCGGCCTCGTCGAGGTAGGCGGTGGTGATCAGGATCGCCACCCCGGTCTGCAGCAGTTGATGAAGAATGCGCCAGAAATCGCGACGACTGACCGGGTCGACGCCGTTGGTCGGCTCATCGAGCAGCAGCACCTGCGGCGTGTGGATCAGGGCGCAGATCAGCTGCAGCTTCTGTTTCATCCCGCCGGACAGGTTGCCGGCCCGGCGGTGGACGAAGGGACGCATCTGGCTGAAGTCGAGGAGCTCGCCGATGCGCTCCTGCCGGCCCGTTCTGGCGACGCCGTACATGTCGGCGTAGAAGTGGATGTTTTCGAGGACGGTGAGATCCTGGTACAGCCCGAAACGCTGGCTCATATAGGCGAGATGGTCCTTGACCGCGGCGGCCTGCGTGGCGACGTCGAACCCGGCGATCTGGGCCGAGCCGGAGGTGGGGGTCATGATCGAGGCGAGCAGGCGCAGGCTGGTCGATTTGCCGGCCCCGTCCGGGCCGACCAGGCCGAAGATTTCCCCGGCAAAGACCTCGAGGCTCAGACCGTCGACGGCGGTCAGCGGCCCGAAGACCTTGCTCAACTGCTCCGCCTTTATCGCCGGCAGGGGATGGGTTGTCACTTGATCTGGTCCCATTGGCGGTTCACGCTCGCAACGGTTGATTCACCGTTCGCTGAAATCGATGACGGCATCGGCCGGCATCCCGGGTTTGAGCTCGTTCTCCGGGTTTTGCAGGTCGATCTTGATCCGATACATCAGTTTGACCCGTTCCTCGAAGGTCTGCACCGCTTTGGGGGTGAATTCGGCTTCGCTGCTGATGAAGCTGATTCTGCCGTTGTAGGTCCTGTCGGGGTAGGAGTCGGTCGTCACCTTGACGTCCTGGTTGAGCTTGACCCGGCCGAGATCGGTCTCGTTGATATAGGCCCGCAGCCATGGCCGGGCGGTCTGGCCGATGGTCAGGACCGGGGCGGCGGGGTTGAGGTATTCGCCGGCCTCGGCCGAGGTGCTGAGGACAATGCCGTCGACAGGAGCGAACAGGTCGGTATAGCTGAGCTGCTGCCTGGCCTGCTTAACCGCCTCTTCCGCCGTGCCGGCCTTGGCACGGGCCTGATCGATCGATTCCCGGCGCGGCCCGGTCTTGCGCAGATCAAGCAGTTCGGCGGCGGCGGCGACCCGGGCGTGGGCCTCGTCTCTGGCGTTTTTGGCGGTTTCATGGAGGGTGCGGTAGTTCTCGAAGGCCTTGCGGCTGACCCCGCCTGCTGTGTACAGGACAGCGTAACGGTCGTGGTCGAGGCGAGCCTGCTCGAGCTGGACGATGGCCGATTTTTCCAGAGCCACCGCCCGGTCGTACTCGGCCCTGGCCGTTTCAATTTCCTGGCTCCGGCTGCCGGCCAGGAGTTCGGCAAGGACCGCGCCGGCATAGGCCAGATCGGCCTCGGCCCGGGCGACGGCGATCCGCTGGTCGGTCGCGTCGAGCCGGGCCAGCGGCTGTCCCGCGGAGACGGCGTCTCCCTCCTCCACCAGCCGTTGATCCAGCTTGCCGGGGATCCTGAAGCTCATCCGGATCTCGGTCACCTCGATATTGCCGGAAACCGTGAGGGAAGTGAAATCGTCGCGGTGGTTGAGACCTGTGTAGACGAAGACTGCGACCACCACGAGGACGACAACAACGAGGACGATGCGGATCCGTTTGTTCATGGTTCATCCAATGGGGAAAACGGGGTTGAATGGGGCTGCGGGTCGGGGACGCTCCCGGCACCCACGCCGCTGACGATCGCGGCGATGCCGCCGAGTGAAAACCGCCATACGAATTCGGACAGTCGGTCGAGCTGGGTCTCGATCGGGACATCGCTGCCGGTGATCCTTTTGATAACCGGCGCCGCCAGGGCGTAGTAGAGGCACTGGCCGATGATGCTGACGGCGCAGGGGAGCAGGAGCTCCGGCCCGGGATTTCTGCCGCTGATGGCAACGAGGATGGACAGCAGCAGCTCCTTGTGCGGCTTGATGTAAGCGTCGAGCACGGATTCGAAGGCCGGGGAGGGATCGAGCAGTTCACGGGCGATGAGCCTTCCCTTGCCGTGCCGACCGCCCCATCCCTCACTGCTCAGCAACCGGTAGAACATGGTCCTGATAAAGAAATACAGCTGCCTCTCGGGCGGCATGCCGTCGTCGATGCCGCCATGCGAGGGAAATCTGGCGAATCCGGTATGGAAGACGTGTTCGAGAACGGCGGCGTACAGGCCTTCCTTGTCGCGAAAATGATAGTTGATGGCGGCGACGTTGACCTGGGCGCTCTCGGCGATCCGGCGGATCGTCGTCGCCTTGAACCCTTCGCGGCCAAAGATGTCTGCGGCCGCTTCGAGGATTTTTTCCTTCGTGGTGACGGGCTGTCCGGTCATATCGCTCCGAATGTTAAACAAATGATTCAAACAAGGGAATAAAACGAATGTTTGATATCTGCAAGCAAAAAATGTGTCACGGATGGTCCGGTCAATCAGTTCTTTTGCAGTTGTATCCATACCCATCAACACGAGATAATGATGGGGAGGGTAAATAGGACTTGAGGAATGAATTATTTTATGCTAATAAATACAAATAGTTGAATATATATAAAGTGGTATCCGGGCCTTTGGCTGTTTCGACCGCTGCCGCAGCGGCATAAAGATCGGGTCACAGCCGTCATTTCCGAGGGTCCAGGTGCTGAACAGGGGCGTCGCTCCTGCAACAACGAGGCGAGGAATACCGATGAAAAAACTGCTGCTGGTGCTCATGGCTGTCATCCTGTCCGGCTGTGCCGGAACGGGGCCGAACAAGACCAACCTCAACCCGGAACTGGCCGAACAACCGGCCGGGGTGTATTCTCCCGGTATCCTCATCACCGTCGAGGGTCGGGATAATCGTCGCCAGAAACAGGTCGTTTTCTATAAGGTCCACAACGAACCGGCCATGCTGCCCAATCAGGTGGCGCCCCATGTCCTGATGGCCGAACGGCTGGCCGACGGTTTCAGTCAGCAGGGGCTCCTGCGCGGCGGACAGACGCCGGTGGTGGTGACGATTGCGGTCGAGGATCTGCTGGTGACGGTCGGTCGGACGAAGAACGGGCTGCTGTACAAGTCGGATGCCAAAAGCCGTATCAAATTGACGATCAACAATCGGGGCTCGGTTCTCACCAAAGACTATAATCGCCAGGAAAGCAAAGAAACGGCGACCAAACCAGACATCGGCGACCTCGAAAAGATGCTGAACAACCAGCTTTCGGACGTGCTCCAGCGAATCCTTGGCGACGGCCAGGTCCGGGAGGCTATCCGGGGCGGGGTCTGAGCGTTCAATCAGCAGGAAACGTCGTTCTTTACCGTTTGCGGCCATCGTTCAATGGCGGAGTTCGCAGGGGGATTTTCCCGTCCTGGTCTCCGCCATTTTTTGTTGCGCTCAGAGCAGTTTCCGGACCGCCGATGACATGGCGACCCCGCCGCTGCCGCTGTAGGATTCGTGGTTTTTTTCGATATCCGGCAGCTTGTAGAGATAATTGACCATCATCCCGGCCGATTGGTGGAGCCCCTTGTCGGAAAGATCGGCGGCCCAGTTGATCTGTTCGATCCGGGCGCCATTGGCGAGGTGGAAATGGGCGACG
Organism: Desulfoprunum benzoelyticum; assembly: GCF_014201505.1. Taxonomy (GTDB): domain Bacteria; phylum Desulfobacterota; class Desulfobulbia; order Desulfobulbales; family Desulfocapsaceae; genus Desulfoprunum; species Desulfoprunum benzoelyticum. The sequence goes on from NZ_JACHEO010000002.1 coordinate 7,435, forward strand.
CGGTCGAGGGCCTGCCGGCCTTTTTTCGCCGCGGTCAGGTAGCGGGCGCAGAGCTTCAGGAGCGGTCCCTGGAGGGTGTTCCTGTTGTTGGCCTCGGCAGGTTCACCGCTGCGGATGATCTCGAGCAGATCCGGTTCGCCCTCGGCCGGCTGCAGCAGTTCGAGCATCCGCATCTCGCGTTCGCTGAGGTCGGCGTCGCGGGCCTCGGTCCGCAGCCAGCGCATGAATCCGGGGATCGGCGACAGGGTCGAGAAGGTCTTGAGGTTCGGCATCCTGGCGCTCAGGTCCCTGACCACGCGCTTGATCAGAAAATTGCCGAAGCTGACCCCGGCCAGCCCTTTCTGACAGTTGGAAATCGAGTAGAAGATCGCGGTATCGGCCTTTCTCGGGTTGATGACCGGCGCCTGCTCGTCGAGCAGGTCATGGATATTGGTCGAAATGCCGTTGACCAGCGCAACCTCGACGAAGATCAACGGCTCATCCGGCATCCGCGGATGGAAGAAGGCGTAGCAGCAGCGGTCGTCGCCAAGCCGGTTCTTCAGGTCGTCCCAGGAGCGGATGGCATGCACCGCTTCGTACTCGATCAGTTTTTCGAGCAGGGCCGCCGGCGTTCTCCAGGTGATCTGCTGCAGGTCGAGGAAGCCGATGTCGAACCACGATGCCAGCAGACCGAAGACGTCCTGGTCGAGGGCCGCGAGTGCCGGGTCCTCGCGGGCCCACGGCATCAGCTCGGCCCGCAGGTCGACGAGAAATTTGACCCCTTCCCGAAGTTCGTTGAATTGGCGCAGCAGTCGGGTCCGTGGCGGTTCCAGCTGGCGGCGCAGATCATTGGTCGCCAGCTGCAGCTGTTCCGGGCCTTCGCTGGCCCGCCGTCGCTCGATCGCCGCCTCGACGGCATCGTTGTCGACATCGTAGTCGGTGGCCAGCAGTTCGAGAAAGCGCCGGCGCCCCAGGGGGTTGAGGACCAGATAGGCCTCGCCCAGTTCAGCGGCCCTGGCCCGGGCGGACATCTCGCCGCCGCGGCCGTCGAGGCAGGCCTTGATCTTTTTCCGCAGCTTTTCGATATCGCCGGTCGGCAGATCGGGTTCGACGACGTTCTTCAATTTGCCAGAGTCACCTAGGGGCCAGATCCTCCGAATTCGCCGCAGGGTCCAATCCCAGAGGGGTTCATCCGCCGTGCGCATGGATCCTCCTGTAATCTAGAGTAACAGGGTGATGGGGGAGAGAAATGCAACCGTACCCGTCTTCTTATCGTCATCTTAACGTGGGATTCGCGGAAATGACAGGTACAATCGGAAAAAGTATCGATCGTGGGCGCGCGTCAGGTCGACTGCAGCTGAATGATCGTCGTGATATAAAGCAGATAGATTGTCAAGGAACACATAGCACCGGCGCTCGATGGGGATCATGAACGTTGAAATTTCGCGAGAAAAACAGGACAATCGACCGTTCGGGAAAAGTCTGTCATTCCGCTGAGAGAAAGGAAGAGCAATGAAACGGGAATTGTCGAATGCCGTCTACCGTTATCGGTTCATCGTGCCGGAAAGCGCCCTGGACCGGAACGGTCATGTCAACAACGTCGTCTATGTCCAATGGATGCAGGATGTCGCCATCCGCCATGCCGAGTCGGTCGATGGGACCCGGATCGTCCAGGGGCTCGGTGCGACCTGGGTGGTGCGGTCCCACAATATCGAGTACCTGGCTCCGGCCTTTGCCGGTGACGAGGTCGTGGCCCTGACCTGGGTCGTCGATTTCCGCCGGGCGCGATCGCGCCGCCGTTACCGGTTCATCCGGGAAACCGACAACACCCTGCTGGCCCGGGGAGAGACCGAATGGGTGTTCGTCGATGCCGGCAGCGGCCGTCCCCGGGCCATTCCTCCCGAGGTGGCCCGGGTCTTCCCGCTGCCGGCCGAAGGCTTCGAACCCTGAGCGCCCGGAGTCCCGGCGGCAGAGGCCTTCAACATCCCGGTTCCGCCTATTGCCTCGAGGCGGGCAGATTTTTGATTTCTCGGGAGATTTCCCGGCACAACAGCGACAGCGTGTCGCTGAGGGCCCGGACCAGGCCGTCATAGTCCGGGTTGGCGGCAGGCACCTTAAACCTGGCTCTCCGCTCGGAGACAAGTGGTTCCCCTTGCCGGTTCCGCACCGACCAGATCGCCTCGAGCTCTGCCGCACCCAGCCCCTGTCCCTCGAAGCGGAGGATCTCGACGACGACCTGGTAATCAAAGGCGTCATTCCGGGTCCAGGGATAGGCCACGATCCGCTCGGTCGCCAGCAATACCGCGAGATTTTCCCGGAGGACCCGGGAAATGGTGACAGCCGGCGGCTCGATCCAGCGCCGGTCGTCGACAATCTCCATCCGGTTGGCCCCCGTGCGGATGACGAGCTGCGGTCGATCCAGCATCTCCGGCAACCGCACCGGACCGAGACCGATGCCGAGGGTGGCGGTCGTCGCTGACGGTACGAGCCCCTGCTCCGCGGTGATGGCGGTGAGCTGGTAATAGGCGGCCGGTCGGGAACGGGTGCATCCCGGGAGCAGCAGGGCGAGGGCGACAAGGATGGCCGGCCAGTGGCGCCGGCAGCGGCAGACGAACTCGATCATGGGGTTTCCTCCTTCGGGTTTTTGCCGCGGAGAACCGCCTCCGGCTGCTGCTCCAGGTTCTCGGCCAAAAGGCGCAGCGACCGGGCGGCCCGGGATATCTCCTGGAGCGAGGCGTTGAGGTACTGGATCGTGGGGGACTCGTCGTCGGCAAGCTGCTGTACCGCCTTTGCGGCATTGGCCAGTTCGGTGCCGGCCTGGGAGAAATCGCGGGCGAGAGGGGAATCGCCGGCGGTCAAGGCCCCGACCTGATCGGCGGCCCGGCCGACCTTGGTCATCGCGGCGCGGACCGCCTCGGTTGCCCGGCGCAGATCGGCCACGGCGGTCTCGGCTTCGGCCAGCAACGGTCCGCCCCTGCTGTCGAGTCGGGCCGTCAGAGATTCCAGATGGGTCAGGGTCGCCTCCAGCCTGGTCGGGATATTGCCGATCGCCGACGATGACAGGAATTTGCTGATAGAGTCGCCGATCGATGCCAGATCGGCCAGGAACTCGCTCATCGGGAAATCCTCCAGCATCGACGCCAGTTCCTCGACCGTCGTCGGGATGGTCGGGATTTCGTTGCTGTCCCGGGCCTTGTTGACGAAGTGTGCCGGTTTGCCGGGATAGAAGCCCAGATCGACATAGAGCTGGCCGGTCAGCAGGCTCTGCATCTTCAGCCGGGCCCGCAGGCCCCGTTCCACCAGTTGACCGATGGTGAGCCGGTCCTGGGGAGCGATCGGTTCGCCGCTGCGGGTATTGATCATCTGCAGGTCGAGTTCGATCGTCACCTGCACCGTGAAGCGCTGGTGTTCCTCCTCGAGGCCGATCTGAATGTGCTTGACGGTGCCGACCCTGACGCCGAGGAAGACGACCGGCGCCCCCATCTGCAGTCCCTGGCCTGCTTCGTCGAAATACATGATGTACTGCTGACGATCCTGGAACCATTCGTCACCGGCCAGCAGCAGAATGGCGATGATCGCGAGGATCAAGGCGCCGAGCACGAAGGTCCCGATCAATGTGGGATTGGCCTTTCTGCTCATGCTTCCCCCCTGGTGAGGAAATGACGGACCCGGGGATCGCCGCTCCGCAGGGCCTGTTTCGGGTTGCCGGTGGCGATCATCGTCCGGGTCTGGACATCGAGAAAGATCGAGTTGTCACCGATGCCGAGGATGCTGGCCAGTTCGTGGGTGATGATGATGATGGTGGTGCCGAAGTTCTGGCGCAGCTCGAGGATCAGGTGGTCGAGATGGCGGGCGGTCAGGGGGTCGAGGCCGGAGGAGGGTTCGTCGATGATCAGGATTTCCGGATCGAGCGCCATCGCCCGGGCCAGGCCGGCCCGCTTGCGCATCCCGCCGCTCAGTTCGGCGGGATAGAAATCCTCGAACCCGGCCAGGCCGACCAGGGCGAGCTTGAAGGAGACGATTTCGTTTATCAGATGCGGGGAAAGGTTTGTGTATTCGCCGAGCGGCAGGGCGACATTCTCCGCCAGGGTCAGTGAACTCCACATCGCCCCGCCCTGGAACATGACCCCGAGCCGGCGCTTGAGGCGCTCGTGCTCGGCGGCCTCGACATGCCAGAAATCCTGGCCATCGTACAGTACCGTGCCCTTGGCCGGTCGCTGCAGACCGATCAGCGACCGCATCAGCGTCGATTTGCCGCAGCCGTTGCCGCCCATGATGATAAAGATTTCGCCGCGGTTGACGGTGAAGGAGATGTCATGCTGGACCACGTACTCGCCGTAGGCCATGGTCAGATTGCGGACTTCGATGGGAACCGCCGTCGCCATAGTGTCAGATCCCCAGCTGGTAGAAAATGATCGTCAGTATCGAGGCCGAGATCGTGATCAGCAGGATGCTCGTCACGACCGCCGACGTCGCCGCCTCGCCGACCGCCTCGGCGCTGCGGCCGCACTGCATGCCGCGCAGGCAGCCGGAATAGGCGACCATCGCGCCGTAGACGCTGCCCTTGACCAAGCCGACCGCAAAATGCTTGAGCTCCAGGGCACTGATCGTTTCGTTGTAGTACTCGAACAGGCCGATGTCAAAGATGGTGGTGGAGATCAAGAGGCCGGCCAGCATCCCGACGAAGCCGGAATAGAGGGTCAGCAACGGCACCATCAGCATCAGGGCGATGGTCCGGGGCAGGACCAGGAAATCGATCGGTGAGATGCCGAGCGTCCTGAAGGCGTCGATCTCCTCGTTGACCTGCATCGTCCCGAGCTTGGCGGCGAAGGCCGAGCCGGTCCGGCCGGCGATGATGATGCCGGTCATCAGCGCCCCGATCTCCCGCACCATCCCGATCGCCACCAGATCGGCGATGAAGATCTGGGCCCCGACCATCCGCAGCTGGTCGGCCCCGAGGTAGGCGAGGATCAGGCCGACGAGAAAACTGATGACCGAGACGATCAGCAGGGCCCGCGGCCCGACCTCCTCGACCTCCCACCACAGGTCGTGCCAGCGCAGGCGGACCCGGCCGGACAGCAGGCGGCCGAAGGAAAAGACGATCTCGCCGAGGAAGCGCAGCATCGCCGGGGCGCCATGGGAAAATTCCACCGCCGCCACCCCGATCCGGTGGAGGAAATTGTGCCGCCCACCGCCGCGGCCGGTGATCTTCTGCTCCGGTACCGCAGCGGCCATCGCCAGCAGGTGCCGGACTCCTTCCGGCAGGCCGTCCCGGTCGGCCTCGATGCCCTTGGCGGCGCACAGCTTGAGCAGGACGGAGAGATAGGCGAGGAAGGCGGAATCCCAGGACGACAGGTCGGTCTTGAAGGTCAGGCGGGAGGTGCCGGTTTTCAGCACCGGCGCCAGGTCATCGGGGGAGGGGAGGCGTTGATCGAGGCACCAGCGGCCGGAAAAGGTGATCTCCAGGTTCGATGTCTCCAGGGGGTGGGTGGCCAGACGCCACTGCCGGGTGTCCCTGTCGCTGGCCATGGAGGTCACCGATCGCTTGCGTCGATCATCTTCTTGCCGCGCGATACAGAATCAGGATGAGGATGGCGCCGCCGGTGGCGATCAGAAAACTGCCGAGATTGAAGCCGGTGAACGAGCCGATCCCGAGGAAGGAGGCGATATAGCCGCCGACGAAGGCGCCGCCGATCCCCAGCAGGATCGTGATGATGAATCCGCCCGGGTCACTGCCCGGCATGATGAATTTGGCGACGACCCCGACCAGCAGCCCCATGACAATCCATGACAGCAAACCCATAATCGACCTCCATGCATTTCAGTTTAAGGTATCTCAACAGCTCCGAACGGCAGGGTGCAGCGGCACCCTGTTGTCGGAGAGGAGCATTTTGTCCTCTTCTCTTGGGAGGTTACGTGATCGAAACGGGAAAGTCAACTATCGGAACGGGATTGATTGCCGAGACCTCGAGTGCCGCGGTTGACTTTCGTCCGCCCATTGACGATAATGCCGGACCCGAAACGCGAAAGCCGTCCACCGTTCTGACCCCATCGCCACAATGACAAGCATGAATGAGAACACCGATAGGCCCCTGCTGGTCCCCGTTTCCTGGGGGGAACTCCTTGACAAGATCACCATCCTGGAGATCAAGAGTGAGCGGATGGCCGATGCCGTCAAGCTGGCCAATGTCCGGCACGAACTCCAATTGCTGGCTGGGGTCCGCGACCGCCAGGGTTTGGTGCCGGATAGTCTTGCCGGACTGGTGGCCGAGCTGCGCTCGGTCAACGAGATGTTGTGGGAGATCGAGGACGCCATCCGGGAGTGCGAGCGGCACCAGGACTTCGGGGAGCGTTTCGTCGAACTGGCACGGTCGGTCTATTTCAGCAACGATCGGCGGGCCGCGCTCAAGTACCGGATCAACCGCCTGATGGGCTCGCCGGTCGTCGAGGAGAAGTCCTACGCCGCCTATGGCCGCTAGGGATGAGCGGGAAGTGCGGCGGATCCTGATCATCAAGTTGAGCGCCCTGGGCGATATCGTCCAGGCCGAAGGGGCGATGCACGATATCCGTCTCCACCATTCGGAGGCGGAGATCACGGTGATGACCACCCCGTCGTACCGGCGACTGATGGAGCGCTGCCCCTGGGTGGACCGGATTTTCATCGATCCCCGGGCCAGTCGCTTTCGCCTCGACCGCATGTTGAGCCTGCGCCGCCGTCTGCGACAGCAGGATTTCGATCTGGTCTATGACCTGCAGCAGGTCGGCCGCACCGATTGCTATTACCGCTGGTTTCTGCGCGGCACCCCGTGGGTGGGTGGGGCGCAGGGCTGCTCTGTCCACTGCCGGCGGCCGGCCGATCGCTGTGCCGCCGACCACTTCGCCCGCTGTCTCGATCTGGCCGGGGTGCCGGTGGTCCACACCCGCCGCTGCGACGTGTCGTGGATGGTCGACGATGTCGAAGATATCCTGGCGGCGGCGGGGCTCGCCGCTGATCCCTATGTCGTCCTGGTTCCCGGCGGCTCGCCGGAGCATCCGCAGAAGCGCTGGCCCTATTACCGGCAACTGGCTGACCGGTTGCGGCAGAACGGCATCCGGGTGGCGACCGTGCCCGGGCCGGGCGAGGTCGAGCTCTGCCGGGGAATCGGCGGCGCGGTGCTGCTCGAGGCCGATGGCCGCGTCCTCGATATCTTCCGCCTGGCCGGGGTCCTGCGCCGGGCGATGTTGGTGGTCGGCAACGACACCGGCCCGACCCATATCGCCGTTCACCTGCAGCGGCCGGGACTGGCCCTGTTCAGCGACCATATCCCCCCCACCTTCTCCGGCATCCAGCACGGCGCCTTCGCCTGGCTGCAACAGGGCGACCTGCGCGACCTGAGCGTGGCCACGGTCTGGCAACGGCTGGCGCCGCTGCTGGCGGACTGCGGCCGGCTCCAGACCTGACGGCCCCGGCCGTGTCCCTCCGTTTTTTCAGTGATGCTTGAGGAATGTGCCGTCGTGATACTCGCGGAACGCGGTCTGCAGTTCAGCCTCGGTATTCATCACGATCGGGCCGCGCCAGGCGATCGGCTCGCGCAGGGGGCGGCCCGAGATCAGCAGGAATCGCACCGGCTGGGCGGCGGTGCGGACCGCTATCCGGTCGCCGTCGGAGAACACGAGAATGCTGCAGTTCCCCTGGCGGTCCGTCTCTGCCGGGGCAAAGGAGGCCTCGCCCCCGATGACATAGGCGATCACCGTGTCGCCTGGTCGGGTCGGGTGCTCGAACCCGGATTCGGCCGGGACCGTGATGTCGAGGTACTGCGGGTCGATGGTGATGTCCTCGACCGGTCCCCTGACGCCGTCGACCTGACCGCAGATGACCTTGACCTTCGCTCCGGTGGCGGTCGTCATGGTGGGGATCGTTGCCGCCGTCACATCGCGGTAGCGGGGGAGGCACATCTTTTCGGCCGCCGGCAGGTTGCACCACAGCTGGAAGCCGTGCATGCTGCCGGCATCATCGCCTTTCGGCATCTCCTGATGGATGATGCCGCTGCCGGCCGTCATCCACTGGACATCGCCGGAGGTGATCGTGCCCCGGTTGCCGAGGCTGTCGCCATGCTCGACATTGCCGGCCAGGACATAGGTGATGGTCTCGATCCCCCGATGCGGGTGCCAGGGGAAACCCTTGAGGTACTCGTCGGGACGATCCGAGCGGAAGTCGTCGAACAGCAGGAACGGGTCGAACAGAGCGGTGCCGCCGAAGCCGAAGGCCCGGCGGAGATGGACGCCGGCCCCTTCCATGGTGGGGATGCTCCGGGAAATCTGCTGCAGGGTGCGAATGGTCATGGCTTCCTCCTCGGGTTGCATTCGGATCCAATGAGTTCTTCGATATCCTCGTAGTTTTCGGGCTGAAATATACCGCTGCCTTTGTCGATACAGTATTCCGGTTGCGGCCGGATATGCCTGATCACGGGGTTCACGGCGATACCCCCTGACCGATCCCGGGGATGCCGATGCCCTGGATGCGGAGGGCGTTGCCGCCTTCTTCATAGGCGAGGAGCCGGCCTTCCCGCTGGTGGATGCGGAAGGCGAGGGAGTAGGACAGGACCCGGATCGGATAGTCACGCGGCAGACGCTGCAGGTAAGGCTGGATGGTGACGAAGTCGGTCGCCCCGTACTGCTTCATGATAAAGCGCAGGCCGCCGTTGGCCGGGCCGATGTTATAGGCGAGCAGGCCGAGAAACAGGTCGTCCTTCATCTCGGTGAGATAATGTCTGAGGGTGGCGGCGCCGAGGTGGGCGTTGTAGCGCGGGTTGTCCGGGACCCTCAGCTCCGGGGCGAAGAGCCGGTCGACCCTGTCTCGGGCTGCGGCCGGAATCTGGGTGATCTGGAACAGTCCCTGGCCGCCGTCATGGCTCTGCCGCGGCAGATACGAGGATTCGGTGGCGGCGAGGCCCTGCAGCAGGTCGACATCGATGGCGTAGGTCCTGGCCGCCTCTTCTATGGCCGGGTGGTAAGGCTGGGCGCGGTCGATCAGTTTTTCCAGGGCTGGTGGCTCCAGGCGGCGGTAGGCGGCAAAGACCTGATGGGCGAGGGTGACGCGACCGGCCTCTGCTCTGCCGCCGACCAGGGTCCGATAGTGCCCGAAGGTCTGGGTAAAACGGTCCTGAATCGTCAGCAGAGCGGCGGCGAGCGCCAGGCCGAAGGCGATGGTGGCGGGGAGATGGGGCGACCAGCCCTGCAGCCGGGTGCGCAGCCTTTTCCAGCCCAAAAGCAGGAGGGCGGTGAGAACGATGAAGCCGAAGATCCCGCCGGCAAAGGGAAGGAGGCTGGAAAAGATCCGGGTGCCGGCAAAGCGGTTGGCCGAATAGCCGAGCAGGGCGATGCTCGCGGCAATCCCGACTATCGCCAGCCCGCCGATCTCGACGCTCAGCAGCAGAACATTACGGCGCAGGGAGATTGCCGGTTTCTTCTTGCCTCGACTCTTTTTTTTACTCTTTTTCTTCGGAGCGGCAGCCGGGCGCGATGATTTTTTTCGGGCCGTCGGCGGTAGCTTTGCTGCCGGTAGTTGCTGTGTGGATCGGGGCATGTTCTCGGGATTCAGGGTACCGGCTGGTAAAAGGAAAGGGGAGGGTTCATGGCGCTGGTAATGGCGGTGGTCAAATCGACAAAGGCCGGCCTGCTCCGCCACGACCGTATTGTGCCTGTTTCGGGTGGTTTTATCAACTGCTTATCAACTGCTAATGGACGCAACTTCATGGTGATATCGTTGCCGTCCGCCGGCTGTCAGCCGTGGAGGGGGTGGTCCACCGCCTTGAAGGCGGTCTCCACCATGATCTCCGCCAGGGTCGGATGGGCGTGGATGGTTTCGGCCAGCTGTGCCACCGTGGTGCCGCTGCGCAGTGCCAGCACGGCCTCGGCGATCAGGTCGGTGGCGTGGGGACCGGCGATCTGGACGCCGAGGATCCGGCCGCTGGGCTGGTCGGCGACGATCTTGGCGAACCCGGCGATCTCACCGATGACATGGGCCTTGCCGAGACTGCGGAAGTGGACGGTGTCGGCCCGGAACTGGCAGCCGCGGGCGGCGGCCTCGGTCTCCGTCAGGCCGACGGTGGCGATCTCGGGCATGGTGAAGATGGCGCCGGGGACATGGTCGTAGGCCATTTCGCGGCTGTCGCCGAGGCAGTTGGCGGCGGCGATCTCACCTTCCGTCGCGGCGACATGGGCGAGCATGATCCGGGCCGGGCCGAGGATATCGCCGATGGCGTAGACCTTGGGGTTGCTGGTCCGCAACTGCGCATCGGCCATAATCCAGCCGCGGGCGTCGCAGTCGACCCCGATCCGCTCCAGGCCGATCCCGGCGCTGTTGGGTTCCCGGCCGATGCAGACCAGCAGCTTGTCGCACGATTCCTGCAGCGGCCCGCCGTAAGGGGCGGCGCCGGCCGGGCCGAGCCGCAGTTCAAGCCGCGCTCCGACCGGGGTGGCCGCCAGGACGGTGGCGCCGGTCAGCACCCGGATCTTGCGCTTCTTCATCTCCCGCAGCAGCAGCTTGCTGCACTCTTCGTCCACCGACGGCAGGGGCAGGATCCGGTCCATCGCCTCGATCAGGGTTACCCGGCTGCCGAGGCCGGCGAAGATGCAGGCCAGTTCGCAGCCGATGACGCCGCCGCCGACGATGGCCAGCGACGCGGGGATGGCCTGAAGGGAAAAGATATCATCGCTCGACAGGATCCGGTGGCAGTCGAAGGGGAAGGCGGCGATCGGGGCCGGCCGGCTGCCGGTGGCGACGATCAGCCGGTCCCAGGTGATCGCGATCTCCTCACCGGTGGCGGCGGCAACCGCCAGTTCGTGCATGGCGCTGATCCGACCGCTACCGGCGACGACCCGGATGCCATGCTTCTGCAGCAGGTTGCGGATGCCGCCGGCCTGGATGGCGATGATCCGCTCCTTTCTGGCGACCAGGGCCGCCATGTCGCAGCGGGCGGCGGGGTCGGCGGCGATGGCGAATTCGCCGGCGTTGCGGATTGTCGCGAGGGTATCGGCGCTCTGCTTGAAGATCTTCGAGGGGATGCAGCCCCAGTTCAGACAGGTGCCGCCGATAGGCCCTTTTTCAACCAGGGTGACGCTGGCGCCCGACTGGGCGGCGCGGATAGCGGCGACATAGCCGCCGGTTCCGGCGCCGAGGATGGCGATCTGCATTGGCGGTCTCCTCCCGATCGTTGCGGAATCCGTAATAAAATCTCACCCAAAAGGATGATGTTGTCTATTTTTAGTAGTGACATTGACAATATAGCCAGTATAGCGTAGCTTTTTTATTAAAAGCAAGACCTGTTGCAACCTGGACGAAGCCTCAATCACCTCCAGGACGGCCGGACGCCGCGCAAGAAGATCGCTGCGGCGGTCCCGGGCCAGCAGGCGGCGACGATCGACAATGTCGCCGCGGTCGAGACCTTTTTCGTCAACAGGAGTTGCAATCTCAAGCTGCCGCTGACCCGCTGAGCGGGGCGCGGCTGCCGCCGAAGACAACAGGCGAGGTGAGACGATGGACGAATCGCGAACGACGCCGCTGCATCGATGGCATCTCGAACATGGAGCCAACATGGCCCGCTTCGGGGGCTATGACATGCCGCTGTGGTATCCGGCCGGGGCCAGGGCCGAACACCTGGCGGTCATCGAAGCCGCCGGGATCTTCGACACCAGCCACATGGCGGTGCTCGGTCTGCGGGGGGACGGGGCGAGGGACCTGCTCCAGCGCAGCTTCACCAAGGACCTGGACCGCTGCCAGGGCCGGGACAAGGGCCCGCTGCCAGTCGGCCGCGGCGTCTACGGGGTCTTTCTCGCCGCCGACGGTACGGTCATCGATGACGCCATCGTCTACCGCCTGGATCAGGCGGCGTGGATGGTGGTGGTCAACGCCGGCATGGGAGCGTTGGTGGGCGGTCATCTCGAGCGCCAGGGCGGGGCCGGGGTCCGGATCACCGACTATTCCGACCGCCTCGGCAAGATGGACCTCCAGGGGCCGTTGGCCGCCAGGATCCTCGCCGCGGTTCTCCATGACCCTGGTCCGGTCCTGGCCGGCATGAGGTATTTTTCCTGCAAGGGCGGCTTCGGTGAGATACAGACCCCGATGCCGGTGCGACTGCGCGACGGTACGCCGCTGCTGCTGTCGCGGACCGGCTACACCGGTGAGTTCGGTTTCGAGCTGTTCGTCGCCGGCGACCGGATCGAGCCGCTGTGGCAGACGGTGCTGGCCGCCGGCAGGGATCTCGGCCTGCTGCCCTGCGGCCTGGCCGCCCGCGACTCGCTCCGCACCGGCGCGGTTCTGCCTCTGTCCCATCAGGACATCGGCCCGTGGCCCTTCGTCAACAATCCCTGGCTGTTCGCCCTGCCGTGGGGCGACGGGGGCAAGGGCTTCAGCAAGGATTTCCTCGGCGCCCAGGCCCTGCGCGACGATCCGGGCGATGCGTTCACCCTGCCCTTTGCCGGCTTCGATCCGCGAAAGATCACGGTCGGAAAAGACACCTTTGTAACCGATCTGCGAGGTGATACAATAGGTCAGGTCCTGACCTGCGTCACCGATATGGCGATCGACCGGGTCGGTGCGATCATCGTCAGCAAGGCGACTCCACCCGCCGCGGGCCGGCCCGCCGACTTCAAGCCGCGCGGTCTCAGCTGCGGTTTCATCAAGGTCAACCGGCCGTTGGCTATCGGCGACGTGGTCGTGATCACCGACGGCCGGCGGCGGATCAGAGTCGAGATCCGCAACGACATCCGGCCCCACAGGTCGGCGCGGCACCCCATAACCTCAATGCTGTAAAACCGATTGGAGGATGGAGACGATGAAGGATTTGAGCGAACTCGATTTTCCCGAGACCGTGCGCTACACCGAGGATCACGAATGGGCGGCCGTCGACGGCGAGGTCGTGCGGATCGGGGTCAGCGACTACGCCCAGGATCAGCTGGGGGATATTGTCTATGTCGAGATGCCGGAGATCGGCGACATCTTCGAGAAGGGCGACGAGTTCGGCACCCTGGAGTCGGTGAAGGCCGTTTCCGAGATCTATATGCCGGTGGGCGGCGAGGTCGTTGCGGTCAACGAGGTCCTGGTCGACACGCCGGAATTGATCAACCAGGACCCGTACGGCGCCTGGATTGTCGAGATCCGGGCGACCGATGTCGGCGAGTATGATGAGCTGATGTCGGCCGAGGACTATATCGAGATGCTGAGGGGCTGAGCCATGCGCTATCTGCCCCATACGCCGGAAGAAATCCGGGAGATGCTGGCGGCGATCGGTCGCTCCGACCTCGACGATCTGTTCATCTCGATTCCGGCCGACTGCCGCTGCGACGGGGTGATTGCGGTCCCGGCGGCGCTGACCGAGTGGCAGCTGAGCGACCTGATGCGGGACATCGCCGCGACGATGACCGTTCGTCCGGATCACTGCGTGCTGGTCGGGGCCGGCCGCTACCATCACCACATCCCGGAGATCGTGCGCTCCCTCGCCGGCCGCTCGGAGTTCCTGACCTCCTATACCCCCTATCAACCGGAGATGGCCCAGGGCACCCTGCAGGGCATCTTCGAGTACCAGACCCTGACTGCCCGGCTGCTCGGCCTCGACGTCGCCAACGCCTCCCTCTATGACGGCGCCTCGGCCCTGGCCGAGGGGCTGCTGATGGGCCTGAGGATCGTCAAGCGCAGTCGCCGGGTGGCGGTTTCGACCGCCGTTCATCCCCACTATCGCGAAGTCGTCAGGTCCTACCTGCGGCCGACCGGCTACGAGATCATCGACCTGCCGTTCGGCGCCGACGGCCGCACAGACCTTTCCCTGCTGCAGGGGATCGACGGCCTGGCGGCGGTGGCCCTCCAGTCCCCCAACTTCTTCGGCGTGGTCGAGGACCTCGCCCGGGCCGCAGATCCCGTCCATGATGCCGGGGCGCTGCTGGTTACGGCGTTCACCGAACCACTGGCCTACGGGCTGTACCGCAACCCCGGCCAGGACGGGGCCGATATCGCCTGCGGCGAAGGGCAGAGCCTCGGCCTGCCGGTGTCGTTCGGCGGGGCGGCGCTCGGCATGTTCGCCTGCCGCGGCGAGTTTGTCCGCAGCATGCCGGGGCGGCTGGTCGGGGAGACCGTCGATTGCGAGGGCCGGCGCGGCTACGTCCTGACACTGTCGACCCGCGAACAGCATATCCGCCGCGAGAAGGCGACCTCGAACATCTGCTCGAACCAGGGCCTGTGCGCGCTGACGACGGCGATCTACATGGCCGCGCTCGGCGGCGGCGGCCTGCGGCAGCTGGCCAGGCAAAACTACGATCGGAGCGAATATCTCAAGGCCGGACTGGTCGGGGCCGGGGCCGAACTGGTGTTCGGCGGCCCGACCTTCAATGAGTTCGTTCTCCGCTTCGGCGACGATTTTGCGCCGGTGCGGCAACGGCTGCAGGAGCGGGGGATCGTCGCCGGAATCGAGCTCGGCGCCTCCTATCCGCAGCTTGCCGACTGCTGGCTGTTCTGTGTCACCGAAAAGGCGATGAAGAGGGATCTGGACACGGTCATCAGCGAGGTGCGGCCATGAACGGGATCGTCGGGGCCAGCGGCCTGATACTGGATGAACTCCTGCTGTGGGAAAAGGGCGGCAAGGGGAGGCGGGGGATGAGCATGGTGGCGGCCGAGGTGCCGGAGGCGCCGATCGCCCCCGAGCTCTGCGGCGAGGGCCCCGATTTCCCCGACCTCAGCGAGATCGACGTGGTGCGCCATTACACCCGCCTGTCGCAGTGGAACTTCGGCGTCGATTCCGGCATGTACCCGCTCGGGTCCTGCACGATGAAGTACAACCCCAAGCTCAATGACCGTCTGGCGGCGACGCCGGAGATCGCCTGCGTCCACCCGATGCTCGACGATGCCAGTTGCCAGGGGGTGCTGCGGATCATGTTCGAGCTCCAGCAGTTCCTGGCGGCGATCACCGGCCTCGATGCCGTTTCGCTCCAGCCGGCGGCCGGGGCCCAGGGGGAACTGGCGGGGATGCTGATCTTTGCCGCCTGGTTTCAAAGCCGCGGTGAGCGTCGGACCAAGATCCTGATCCCGGACACCGCCCACGGCACCAACCCGGCCAGTGCCGCCCTCTGCGGCTTCACCCCTGTGCCGCTGAAGTCCGGCGCCGACGGCCGGCTGGCGGTCGAGACGGTGGCGGCGGCGATGGACGGCGAAACCGCCGGCATCATGCTCACCAATCCCAACACCCTCGGCATCTTCGAGAGCAATATCCGTGCGATCGCCGATGTCGTCCACTCCGGTGGCGGTCTGGTCTACGGCGACGGCGCCAACATGAACGCCGTCATGGGCATCGCCGATGCCGGCAAATGCGGCATCGACGTCATGCACCTCAACCTCCATAAGACCTTTTCGACCCCGCATGGCGGCGGGGGGCCGGGGGCCGGGCCGGTCTGCGTGGTGCGGGTGCTGGAGCCGTTTCTGCCGGGGCCGCGGGTCGTGCAGGACGACGGCGGCTACCGCCTGGCCGCCGGCGGCCCGGAGTCGATCGGCCGACTCCATGCCTTCCACGGCAATTTCAGCGTCCTGGTCCGGGCCTGGGCCTATATCCGCAGCATGGGGCCGGAGAATCTGCGCCAGGCCAGCCGGCTGGCGGTGCTGAACGCCAATTATCTCAAGGAACGGCTCAAGGGGACGCTGCACCTGCCCTACGACCAGCCGAGCCTGCACGAGTGCGTCTTCTCCGATCTGCTGCAGCACGGCGCCGGGGTCACGACCCTCGATATCGCCAAACGGCTGATCGATTACGGCTACCATCCGCCGACGATCTATTTTCCGCTGGTGGTGCCGGGGGCGATCATGATCGAGCCCACCGAGACCGAATGCCGGGATGATCTCGACCAGTTTGTCGCCGCGCTCAAGGCCGTGGTCCAGGAGGCTCGGGACAACCCCGAGCTGCTGCGCCAGGCGCCGGTGCGCACCAAGGTCCGGCGGCTCGACGAGACCCGGGCCGCCCGCCATCCCTGCCTCCGCGGTTAGCGATGGCGATCCGGCTCTGCCGCCTGGGGCTGGTCGACTACCAGGCCGTGCACCAGCTGCAGCTGCGGCTGGTCGCGGCGCGGCTGGCGGGAGCGGAGGACGACGTCATCCTGGTGACCGAACACCCGCCGGTGTTCACCCTCGGCCGGCGCGGCCGTCGTGACCATCTGCTGGTCTCCGAATCCTTTCTCGCCGCGCACGGGATCGAGTTGATCCATATCGAGCGGGGCGGCGATATCACCTACCACGGCCCGGGGCAACTTGTCATCTATCCGGTGCTCGATCTCCGGCGGCTGCGCCGCTCGATCACCGAGCATGTCGGCGCTCTGGAGGAGCTGATGCTGCGCCTGGCCGCCGACTGCGGCGTTACCGCCGTCCGCGATGGCCGCGGCCGCGGGATCTGGTGCGGCGGCGCCAAGCTCGGCAGCGTCGGCATCGCCGTCCGCCACGGTGTCGCCTGCCACGGGCTGGCGCTCAATGTCGCTCCGGACCTGCTGCCCTTCACCTGGATCAATCCCTGCGGACTGAGCGGGGTGCGGATGACCTCGCTGGCCAGGGAGAGCGGCCGGGAGGTGACTGTTCATTGGGTCACCCGGCACCTGCTGCAGATCCTGCAGGACCTGCTCGGCCGGCCGGTTGCAGCGATCGACCGCCTCGAGCTGCCGTGGCCGGAGGTGGCCTGATGGGTTGCGATCAGGCGGGGCTCAGGGGCGGCAAACCCTCGTGGCTGCGGCGGCGGCTGCCCTCCGGTCCGGAATACGAAAAGATGCGGCAACTGCTGCGGACCAGGGAATTGCATACCGTCTGCCAGGAGGCCCACTGTCCGAACCAGTTCGAGTGCTACGCCAGGGGCGCCGCCACCTTCATGATCCTCGGCGACCGCTGCAGCCGCAGCTGCCGGTTCTGCGCCGTGCGCCACGAACCGCCGGGGCCGCTCGATCCGGGTGAACCGGAGCGGGTGGCCGAGGCGGTGGCGCTGCTCGGCCTCCGTTATGTGGTGATCACCTCGGTGACCCGGGACGATCTCCCCGACGGCGGGGCCTCGGTCTTTGCCGCCACCATCGAGGCAATCAGGGAGAAGAAGCCGACGGCCCTGATCGAGGTGCTGATCCCCGATCTCCAGGGGGACCGGCGGGCCCTCGAGACTATCCTCGCCGCCGGTCCCCAGGTGCTGAACCACAACGTCGAAACGGTGCCCCGCCTCTATCCCCAAGTCCGGCCCCAGGCCCGCTACGCCCGCTCGCTCGGATTGCTGGCGGCGGCCAAACTTTCGCGGCCGCAGCTGATCTGCAAATCCGGATTGATGCTCGGTCTCGGCGAAACCGGGGATGAACTGCGGCTGGTCTGGGGCGATCTGGTCCGGGCCGGCTGCGATCTGCTGACCATGGGCCAGTATCTTCAGCCGTCGGCCGCCAACCTGCCGGTTGCCCGCTTCCTGCCGCCCGCAGAATTCGCCAGGCTGCGGGAGAAGGCCCTGGCCTGCGGGTTTGCCGGCGTCGCCGCCGGACCCTTCGTTCGCAGTTCGTATCAGGCTGAAGCGCTCTACCGGCAAACTCCGGCTCTTTTTAAGGGAAAAGGCGATTCAGAAAACCGCAACTCAACCTTTGGTGCCGCATATGGAACCAACCACACCGGATAACAAAGCGTATCCACAATCGTCTGGACATTTCCGCCTGCCGACGATGCTGATGATCGCCGTTTGCGGCTTCTTGTCGCTGTTTCTGGCCGGATGCTCGGGGGAAAGCGAACTGGCGGCGGAGGGAGGGGGGATCAGGGCCTGTGGGCTGGTTACCCAGGCCGAGATGGAGACGATCATCGGTCGGCCGATGCAGATTCCCGAGGAGAAAACACAGAGAGACTCAACGACCTGTACCTATGTCAGTACCGAGGAGACCGACGGGACCGAATATGACGTGATGGTTTCCGTTTCCCTGTTTGTCAGCGCCCATGGTGATGCTGATGCCGCTGTTGCGTATGAACGGTATGTCACAAGCCTGAAAAAGGGGGCCGGCCTGGAGATGACGGAGGTTCAGGGTATCGGCCGAAAGGCCTGCTGGAACGAGGATGTCAGACAGCTGACGGTGTTTACCGATCGTCACATGTTGCTGTTGTCGGCCGGTCCGGGCGGCCAGGGGACACTTGAGATCAGCCGCAGAATAGTCGATACGGCATTGTCCCGTCTGCCGAAATAGAGAGAGACCGTCACTTGCGACCCACCGCCTTCAGGCCGAGGAGGGCGAGGAGATAGGCCGCCGCGGCAAAGAGAATGATGACCGGGCCGCTCGGCAGGTCAAGGCTGTAGCTCGTCCCCAGGCCGAGAATGACGAAGAGGATGCAGAAGACTGTCGACAGCACCATCATCTGCAGAATATTGCGGGCAAAATTACCGGCGATGGCCGCCGGCAGGGTCAACAGGGCAATGACCATGACGATGCCGACGATTCGCACCAGCAGGACGATGGTCAACGCCACCAGGCAGAGCAGCAGCAGGTACAGCCAGTGGGTGCGGATGCCGCGCAGCTGGGCGTATTCCTCGTCGAAGCAGATGGCGAGAAAGGTGTTGTAAAAAAAACCGATGATGCCGATGACCAGGACGTCAAGGGCGAGAACGAGATAGAAGTCGGTTCGGGTGATGAGCAGGATATTGCCGAAAAGGTAGCTCATCGGGTCGCTGTAGCCCGGGGTTTTGGCGATGAACAGGAGGCCGGCGGCCATCCCGACCGACCACAGGGCGCCGATGACGCTGTCCTCGCGCTGTTTGGCGTACATGCTGACCACCGCCAGAATCAGCGAGGCCAGGAGGGCGACGACGATGGCCCCGTGCAGCGGCCCGAACCAACTGATGCCGAGGGCGTTCTGGAGATAAAGCCCGGCCCCGACCCCGCCGAGGATGCAGTGGGAGATGGCGCCGGCGATGTAGCTGATGCGGCGGACCACGACGTAGGTGCCGATCACGCCGAAGGGGATCGAGGCGAAGATCCCGGTGAGCACGGCATAGCGGAAGAAGGGAAGGCTGGGATCGGTGAGGGCCGCGAGAAACTCAATCATGGCGATGCCCCTCCTCGCTGCAGCGGTGGTCGTGCCTGATCATCTGCAGGTCACCGCCGTACATCTCCTGGATCAGCTGGCCGGTCAATCGGCTGGTCGGATGGACCACGACCTGGCGGTTGACGCAGGCGATACGCTTGAAAAAACTCGAGGCGAAACCGACCTCGTGGGTCACCATCAGGATCGTCATCCGCTCGTTGAGCCCCTTCAGCAGGTCGAGAAACCGGACCTCCGATTCGTGGTCGATATTGGCCGTCGGTTCGTCAAGGATCAGGATATCGCCGCCGGAGGCCAAAGCCCGGGCAATCAGTGTCCGCTGCCGTTGGCCGCCGGAGATCGAGGCGAAGGGCCGTGCCGCCAGATCGGCGAGCCCGGTCTGGCCAAGGGCGGCCATGGCCTGGTCGCGGTCCTGCGGGGAATACCGATTGCGCAGGGTTCCGGCCAGCCTTCCCATCATCACCACGTCGAGCACCGAAATCGGAAACTGCGGGTCGTATTTGGCGTACTGCGGTACATAGCCGATGCGCTGGCGCTCCTCTTCCGGGCTCCGGCCGAAGATGCGGATGATGCCGCGATCAGGGGACAGGAGGCCGAGAATCAGCTTGATCAACGTGGTCTTGCCGCCGCCGTTGGGGCCGACGATGCAGATCGAGTCTCCCCGCCAGATATCGAGGCGGACATTGCAGAGGATCTGGATATCGTCGTAAGCAAACGACAGATCCCGGATCGTTATGGCGGCGGTCTCTTCGTTCATGGTCGTGACTGATGGTCATGGCTGAGGGCTTTGGTGATCCGGGCCGCCATGGTCCGGAGGTTGGCGGCGACATCCTCGGCGAGAGGGTCGAGCGGTTCGACCACCCCGTCGATGGCGCGAGCCACGGCGGTGGCGCTCCTGCTGTCGAACTGGGGCTGGGCGAAGATGATCCGCACCTGGTCCCGCCTGGCCCTGGCGATCAGGGCCGCCAACTGCTTCGGTGTAGGCGATTTGCCGGATACTTCCACCGCTTCCTGGTGCAGTCCGTACTCCCTGGCGAAGTAGCCGAAGGAGGGATGAAAGACATAGAAAAAGGTGCCTGTGAACGGCGCAAGTTCCAGGGAAAGCTCGTGATGGAGTTGCTGCAGCGTGGCGACGGTCTGGTGCAGATTCTTCCGGTAGCTGGTGGCATGGTCGGGATCGGCGTCGCTCATCGCCCTGGCCATGATCTCCGCCATCCGGATCAGATTCGGGGGCGACAGCCAGACATGGGGGTCAACCCCACCGTGATGGCGGTCGCCGTGGTTCTTACTTTCCCGTCCATGCTCACCGATCGCGATCCGGCTGATCGCTGTCGTCGTATCGATCAGCGTCAGACCGGCGACGGCGGCATCGAGCCTCCGGGTGATCTGCTGCTCAAACTCCATCCCGATGGTGAAATACAGCTTCGAGCGGGAGATACCGGTAATCTGCTTCGGCGTCGGTTCGAAGGTGTGGGGATCCTGTCCCCTGGCGACCAGAACAGTGGTGATCACATGTTCGCCGCCGATCTGGTCGCTCAGCCATTTCTGGGGCGGAATCGAGACGGCGACCTGAAGCGGGGCCGTCATCGCCGTCGAGGTCAGGGCGAGCAGGAAGAACAGGATCAGGAATCCGGTTCGCAGTAGCGGTGTTGCCATGCTGTCTCCAGTCTATTGCAAATCGTTACGGTGGCCGTCATTGCAGACGAAATGGACGGCATTGCATTCGTGGCACCGCTCCAGGGTATGCATGGTGAGGAAATGTTCCCAGTGCCGACGTTGTTTTATGTTGAGGACGCCGGTGCCCTGACACAGCGGACAGTCCTGGGCGAGGGCGGCGAGGAGTGCCCGACGGATGAACTCCGACTTGTTGGCGATACCGTCAAGCCGATTGGCCAGATCGGCGTCGGCCTTGAAGGTAAAGATGCGTTCTTTGGTGTTGCCCATACCGGTTCTCCTCGGAGTCGATGATTTCGGTAATACCAGGTAATACAATAGAGGAGGAAAATCAAGCGGGGAGGCGCGTCGATCCGGGCATCGCCCGAATGCAGATCTTGTCTGAAGCCATAGCCAGGGATTCGGCTGTCCGCTGAAAAAAGATGGCCTGATGCACCGGGGTGCATCAGGCCATGGCGAATTCCCTTCGGCCGACAGGCGGAGCTCTGCCTGTCGGCACGGCGGTGAAAAACTATTGCTCGATGACGAAATCATCCCGGCGGTTCTCGGCCCAGGATGCCTCCCCGCTGGTGGGGAAGAGCGGCCGTTCCTCGCCGTAACTCTCGGTTCTCAGGCGGGATGGATCGACGCCAAGCTGAACGAGATACTCCCTGGCGCTCTGCGCCCGTCTTTCTCCCAGGGCGAGGTTGTACTCACTCGTTCCCCGTTCGTCGCAGTTGCCCTCGACAACGACCTTGACCTCGGGATTCTCGAGCATGTAGCGGGCATTTTGGCGGAGACGTTCCCCCTGATCTGGGCTGATTGTGAACTGGTCAAAATCGAAATAGACCGGCAGCAGCGGCTTGGTCGACCGGCCGTACATCTTCTTGTACTCGTCGTCCTGGTTTCCCATCAGGCTGAAATCGTCCTTGCCGGCATTGTCGAGCAGGTCGTTCTCGGCCAGACCCTCCATCTCCGTGCTCACCTGGCCATCGGTGCCGATGCCCTGGGCCTCCGGCTTGGTGGCCGGGATCGGGGTGCCTTTTTTACACGAGGTGATCACGCTGACGGAAAGGATCAAACAGAAGACCAGACAGATTGTGCGCATAGTGGTGTTCATGGCGGCTCACTGATTGGATTTGATGAGTCTCGGTGTCCAGAAAATCACACCCTGTTCGTCGTACTCGTCGAGAAACTGCTGGCCGTTCCATTCCTTGACCTGGTCAAGGTAGCCGTTGCGCATGACCTTGAAACTGACCCGGTCCCCGGAATCCATTTCATCCCCCTCGATCAGGCTGACCCCGGCGAAGGGCGTCTGGCCCAGATATATCCAGGGGGCCGGCCTGTCGGCCCTCAGTTTGTCGATCTTGTACACCAGGAAGGACCCTTCCGGTTCGCTGTGGATCTTGAGGTTGATGTAGCCCCGGGAACTGCAGCCGCCGAGTAGCAGCAGCAGGGAGAGCAGCAGGCAGGTGAGAAGGCCGGGAACGGGGAATAAGGTGGTCGTTCGCATGCGGTCGGTATCCTTTGCGGTGGTCATTGCTTTTCAAGTTCAACCGTGATGTCGACGGCATTGGCCTTGGCCTCCGCCTCCGATCGATGCCGGTGGTTGATCCAGATTGTCGATATCTTGTCGATATAACCTTGCTTGCGGAGTTGCAGGGTGACCTGTTCGGCTGTGCCTTCCTCGCCTTTCCAGACGACCCGGGCCGGGGTCGTGCCGATCTGGGAATTGTCGCGGAGGTTGACGATCGCCGCCCCCTCGGGGGAGCTGGTGATATTGGCGGCGCCGTACATCGTCTGGGAACAACCGGTCAGGACGAGGAGGGCGAGACAGATCCCGGTCGGGATGACGGCTCGCCGAATCTGGCAGCAGACTGTGTGCATGGAATGCTCCTGTGAAAGTTTTTGTCTAATGAAAGGGTATACTCTGCATTTTGAAAGATCAACCGAGAAACGCCATCGGCAAAACATGGCCGCCGTCAATATCTCTCGGACGGTTGCCGTTTCAGTCCATCGATTCGTTTATCATCGGTCACGCTGGAAGAAGAGGGAAAGGAAGTACAGATAGAGCGAGATGGTGATCAGGGCGGCGGTCAGGCTGGTTTTGCCGAGCGGCGCCATGATCCCGAGCGCTATCCAGTGGATGCCGATAACCCGGAGCGAATTGACCCGCAGCGGGAAATCGTTCCAGCGGATCAACACCAGCATGCCGCTCAGACTCCAGCCGTAGAGGGCGAGGTAGCTGTGACTGTTGAGCAGCAGGCGGCCCCAGGTGGCATAGGGGCCGGGAAAGTGGGCCAGGATGATGTAGAGGACCCCGGTGATGCCGGTGAACAGCAGAAAAAACATGCCGGAAAGGAGAAAATGTTTCTGCTGCACCGGCCGGCCGTAGCGGAGAAAGAAGACGAGCATCAGGGCGACGACGACAAAGAGCGCGGTGGCGATGGCGAATTTGGCGACTGCCATCGATTTGAGGATGAAGACGAAAAAGATCACCACCCCCAGGGTGATGAACCAGAAGAAAAAGTTCAGCAGCATCCTCGGCAGAGGCGCCGCGGACTCTTCGACAAAGGAGAACATCACCGACATCGACAGCAGCGACAGGGGGAAGGAGTAGCCGAGAAAGAAGAGGTTGAGGGTCAGGTTCTTGTTGGCGATCCAGTGCAGGGCGTCATTGTTGACGACAACGAAGGCGGCGATGACCAGGGCGATGGAGAGGCAGAGGATCGCGGCGTGGTGAAACTTGTCGACGATCGGCGTCCGGGTGGAGATGAGATCGACCGGGACGAAGGGAAACTTCTGGATCCGGATCGATTCCACCACGAAGGCGAGGACCACCGAGATGATCGCCGCCGGCAGGTACATCTCGAGAAACGCGAAAAGGGCGTAGAGAAGACTGAGGACGAAGAAACCGTAAGCTCTCGACGACGGTTGCGCCGTGTTTTCAGTGTGGTAAATGACAACGAAACCGCCGCTGCAGAGATTGAAGAGGAAGATGTGCAATCGTTCGAAGTTGCGGTTGGAAATCAGGTCGGCAAACCCGAAGATAAAGGCGGCGATCATCACCGTCAACAGGGTCAGGCGAAGTCGACGTTCCTTGAAGAACTGGGGGTGTACTGGTTCGTGAAGGATCATGACGATATCATACCCGGCCTTTTCGCCAAATCCATCCCTTTTCCGTTCTCGGAACACGGCCTTTTTTTGTAACACGGTGCTGCTTTACGTAAAGAACAACATTCTGCCTGTCCTGATGTTGCTGGAATCATTGGATTGATATGATGGGTCGCGCTGGGCAATATGATTGGGACATCATCGACGATCATGTTGTCCAGGAGTGAAAAAATCAAATAAAACCAAGCTATATATGTGATATGAATTTTTCTTGAGGAGTTGAGGGTACATCGGCGATCAATCCACCCTCGAAATGACGTTCTTGAAAATTTTGTCTAATAGAATACAAATGGTAACATTGTTACGCATCGATCTGAAGGGGTCAAATGGTATTTTAATATTCCACATGAAAACATATCATTGTATTTATTGAGATGACATATTGGTGATTTTTTGCGTGAACTTCTTGATTTACGGCTAATAAGGTATGGTTGATGTAATAGCTTGAATTTTCTTAAAAATGTCACTTCATTGTTTTTGCTGATGGAAAAGGATGGTAACAATGTTTAATTCAACCCTTGAAGATTGAATTTCTTTACTGTATACATGGGGAAGGCAGCAGGACAGACAGCTAACATTCAGACCAGATGAGGAGTGCTTATGAGTAATTTTGATTCTGTGTTCCAGAGTAGTGTGCAAAACCGCGAAGCGTTTTGGGCCGAAGCTGCAAAGGGTATTACCTGGTACAAACAGTACGACAAGGTGCTCGATTCCTCCAATCCGCCGTTCTATCGCTGGTTCGTCGGCGGCAAGATGAATACCTGCTACAATGCTGTCGATCGTCACGTGGAAAATGGCCGGGCCGATCAAACCGCCATCATCTATGACAGCCCCGTGACCAATACCATCGCCAAGATCACCTACAAGGAACTGCAGGAGCGGGTCGCTCTCTTTGCCGGGGCCTTGCAGAGTCAGGGGGTGACCAAAGGCGATACGGTCGTCATCTACATGCCGATGATCCCGGAGGCGGCGGTAGCGATGCTTGCCTGTGCCAGGCTGGGAGCCATTCATTCCGTCGTCTTTGGCGGTTTTGCCGCCCATGAGCTTGCAATCCGTATCGATCATGCCCAGCCCAAACTCATCATCACCGCCTCCGGGGCGATCGAGGGCAAAAAAGTTCTCGCCTACAAACCGCTGGTCGACAGCGCCATCGATCAGTCCGTTCATGAAGTAAAGAAGGTCATTCTCTTTCAGCGCGACATCATCAAATCGGAGATGAAAGAGGGTCGGGATTTCGACTGGAACGAGCTGGTGGCGGCCAGCAAGCCGGTCGGCTGTGTCGAACTGGATGCCACCGACCCGCTTTACATCCTCTATACCTCCGGCACGACCGGGATGCCGAAGGGGGTGTTGCGGGATAACGGTGGTCATGCCGTTGCCCTGCTCTGGACGATGAAGAATCTGTACAACATCAACCCCGGTGAGGTCTGGTGGTCAGCCTCGGATGTCGGCTGGGTCGTCGGTCACTCCTATATCGTCTATGCCCCGCTGATCCAGGGTTCCACCACCATCCTCTATGAGGGCAAACCGATCGGCACTCCCGACGCCGGGGCCTTCTGGCGGGTCATCTCCCAGCATGGGGTGAAGAGTCTGTTTACCGCCCCGACCGCCTTCCGGGCGATCAAGAAGGAAGACCCGAACGGCGAGTATTTCAAGAAATACGATACCTCCTGTTTCGAGTGCCTCTACCTCGCCGGCGAACGTCTCGATCCCGACACCCTGCACTGGGCCGAAAAACTGATCGGGGTCCCCGTCATCGACCACTGGTGGCAGACCGAGACCGGCTGGGCCATCGTCGGCAATTGCCGCGGTATCGAGGAATTGCCGGTCAAGGAAGGGTCGCCGACCAAGGCTCTGCCCGGTTACGATGTCCACATCGTCAATGAGGAAGGGACCGAACTTGCGGCCGGCCAGGAGGGCAACATCGTCATCAGGCTGCCGCTGCCTCCCGGCAACCTCGTCACGCTGTGGCGCAACGACGAGCGGTTTGTCAAGTCCTACATGACCAAGTTTCCCGGTTATTATGATACCAGCGACGGCGGCTATATCGACCAGGACGGCTATGTCTATGTCATGGGGCGGATGGACGACGTCATCAATGTCGCCGGCCACCGGCTCTCCACCGGGGCGATGGAGGAGATCATCTCCAACCATCCCGATGTCGCCGAGTGTGCCGTCTTCGGCACCCATGACGATCTGAAGGGCCAGCTGCCGCTCGGTCTCTTTGTCGTCAAGGCCGGCGTCACCAGAAGCAGCGACGAGATAAAGGAGGAACTGGTCAGGATGGTCCGCGACGCCATCGGCCCGATTGCCTGTTTCCGCGATGCGACCCAGGTCGCAAGACTGCCGAAGACCCGTTCCGGCAAGATCCTGCGCGGGACCATGCGGGCCATCGCCGGCGGCAAGGATTACAATATGCCGTCGACCATCGATGATCCGGCGATCCTCGATGAAATCACGGCCACCCTCGCGAAAATGGGATACCCCAAACGCTGAGAACGGCAACAACCGGGCTGTGCATCGAAGGGGTGCCGGCCCGGTTGTTCTGTTTTCGGCAGAAACACGGACGGAGGTCTTCCGTCCGCTTGAGGAATTTTTATGAAGATTCACGAATACCAGGCGAAAGAGTTGTTCCGGAAGTACAGCGTACCGGTCCCTGAAGGAAGTGTCTGCGAGACGGTCGCCGAGGTGGTGGAGTTGGCCGGAACCATGGGATTCCCGGTGGCGGTCAAGGCGCAGATCCATGCCGGCGGCCGTGGCAAGGGCGGTGGCGTCAAGGTCGCCAGATCGGCGGAAGAGGTCGAGACCGCTGCCGGCGCCATCCTCGGCATGCAGCTGGTCACCAAACAGACCGGGCCGGAAGGGCGATTGGTCAGGAAGGTGCTGGTGGAGAAGGGCGTCCGGATCAAGAAAGAACTTTATCTCTCCATCATCCCGAACCGGGAGACCGCGAGCATCACCATCATCGCCAGTCAGGACGGCGGGATGGATATCGAGGAGGTGGCTGAAAAGTCGCCGGAGCGGATCATCAAGGTGTCCGTCAACCCCCTCGTCGGCATCCAGGGCTTCCATCTCCGCCAGGTCTGCTTCGGCCTCGAACTCGATCCGGCGCTGATGAAGTCGGTCTCGGCAGTACTGAGAAACCTGTACCGACTGTTTGTCGATTACGATTGCTCGCTGGTCGAGATCAATCCGCTGATCATCACCGAGGACAACGCGATCATCGCCCTCGATGCGAAGATGGATATCGACTCCAACTCCCTGTTCCGCCACCCCGATGTCGTCGCGATGCACGATCCTTTCGAGGACGATCCGGCCGAGGCCGAGGCGGCGAAGTTCAACCTCAATTACATCAAGCTCGACGGCAACGTCGGCAACATGGTCAACGGTGCCGGCCTGGCGATGGCGACGATGGACATCATCAAGCAGGCCGGGGCCTCTCCCGCCAACTTCCTCGATGTCGGCGGCGGAGCCAACGCCGAGATGGTGGAGAACGGCTTCCGCATCATCCTCGCCGACCCCAACGTCAAGGGCATCCTGATCAACATCTTCGGCGGCATCCTCCGTTGCGACGTGCTGGCCCAGGGCGTGGTCCAGGCGGCCCAGCATGTCAACCTCAGCGTTCCGGTGGTCGTGCGCATGGAGGGGACCAACGTCGACGAAGGTCGCCGCATCCTGGCCGAGTCGGGGATGAAGCTGATCAATGCGACCGACCTGGCCGATGCCGCCAGCAAGGTGGCGGAGATCGTGGCCTGATCGAATCGTCGCGGTTCAATTACCATATCCGAGGCCGTAAAATCAGCTTTCAGCGATCCCGGTCCCGGTACACATTTCGGAATTGTCTGCATTCAAGGGAGCGGGAGCTCCATTACCACTAGAGGCATGAGATGAGTATCCTCGTTAATTCAGAGACCCGTGTTCTTGTGCAGGGTATCACCGGCAAGGAAGGGCAGTTTCACGCCCGGCAGTGTATCGAATACGGGACCAGGGTCGTTGCCGGCGTGACCCCCGGCAAGGGCGGGCAGTTCATGGATTCGGTCCCGGTCTTCGATACGGTCAGATCGGCACGGCAGCAGACCGGCGCCAACGCCTCGATGATCCTGGTACCCCCGCCCTTCGCCGCCGAAGCCATCCTCGAGGCGGCCGATGCCGGCATCGAACTGATAGTCTGCATCACCGAAGGAATCCCCGTTCTCGATATGCTTCGAGTCAAAAATTATCTCGGCCAGACTCCATCGCGCTTGATCGGACCGAACTGTCCCGGTATCATCACCCCGGGTGAGTGCAAGATCGGCATCATGCCCGGGGCGATCCACAAACCGGGTGGCCCGGTGGGGGTCGTTTCCCGCTCTGGAACCCTGACCTATGAGGTCGTGCACCAGCTCACCAAGGTCGGCCTCGGCCAGACCACGTGCATCGGCATCGGCGGTGACCCGGTCAACGGCACGGGCTTCATCGACTGTCTCGAGCGCTTCAATGCCGATCCAAAAACCGAGGCGGTGGTCATGGTCGGCGAGATCGGCGGCAATGCCGAAGAGAAGGCATCGGCCTGGATCAAAGAGAACATGAAGAAACCGGTGGTTGGCTTTATCGCCGGGCTCACTGCTCCGCCGGGCAGGCGGATGGGCCATGCCGGCGCCATCGTCAGCGGCGGCCAGGGTACCGCCGCAGCCAAAATCACGGCAATGGAAGAGAGTGGTCTCTATGTCTGCAAGGATCTTGGCAGCCTCGGCCGCCTCTGCAAAGAGGCATTTTCCTGATTCCGAATCGGCACTATCGATGAGGAAATGATGCAGGCCCTGGCGTGCCTTCCGGTTGGTTGTTTTGCCGGCCTGCATTCGATGACAGAAAGCATCCCGATCGTTTGACCATGATGGAGAGGATATGAATACGCAGAATCGGCTGGACCACCTTGTCCGACTCAGGGAGCAGGCCCGCCTGGGTGGCGGTCAGGACAAGATCGACAAAGTGCACACTCAGGGGAAAATGACGGCCAGGGAGCGCATCGAACTGCTGCTTGATCCCGGATCGTTTGAAGAATTCGATATGTTCAAGACCCATCGCTGCCGTGATTTCGGCATGGAGGAGACGGTCTTTCCGGGTGACGGCGTGGTCACCGGCCATGGCACTATCGATGGGCGGATCGTCTATGTCTTTGCCCAGGATTTCACCGTTCTCGGCGGCTCGCTGTCCGAGACCTTTGCCGAAAAGATCTGCAAGATCATGGATCTGGCAATGAAAAACGGGGCCCCGGTCATCGGTCTCAACGATTCCGGCGGCGCCCGGATCCAGGAGGGCATCGAGAGCCTGGCCGGATATACCGAGATCTTCCTGCGCAATGTCATGGCCTCGGGGGTGGTGCCGCAGATTTCGGCGATTTTCGGGCCCTGTGCCGGCGGGGCGGTGTATTCTCCGGTCCTGACCGACTTCGTGGTCATGGTGCAGAACAATTCCTACATGTTCCTGACCGGCCCCAAGGTCGTCAAGTCGGTGACCCATGAGGATGTCACCGTTGAAGAACTTGGCGGGGCGGCGATGCACTCCTCGCGCAGCGGCGTCTCCGATTACGCCGCCACCTCGGGAGTCGATGCCATCAACTATATCAGGAGGATGGTGTCCTATCTGCCTCAAAACAATCTCGAGACGACACCGCTCCAGCCCTGCGACGATCCGCCGGGCCGTGCGGCCGAGCACCTCAACGCGATCATCCCGGAAAACCCCAACGCCGCCTATAACATGAAGGAGATCATTCTCCACACCGTTGACGGCGGTGAATTTTTCGAAGTCAAGGAAATGTTCGCGCCGAACCTGATCGTCGGCTTTGCCCGCTATAACGGCGTCAGCGTCGGGATCGTGGCCAACCAACCGGCCTATCTCTCCGGGGTCCTGGATATCGATTCGTCAATCAAGGGGGCGAGGTTCGTCCGCTTCTGCGACTGCTTCAATATCCCTATCGTGACCTTCGTCGATGTCCCTGGCTTTCTGCCGGGAACGGCCCAGGAGTATGGCGGAGTCATCCGCAATGGCGCCAAGATCCTCTACGCCTATGCCGAGGCGACGGTACCGAAAATCACCGTCATCACCCGCAAGGCCTATGGCGGGGCCTACTGCGTGATGTCTTCGAAGCATCTCCGCGGCGATATCAACTACGCCTGGCCCTCGGCCGAGATTGCGGTCATGGGCGCACGCGGGGCAGTCGAGGTCCTGTACGGGCGGCAGGCGCGAAAGGCGGAGAATGCCGTCGAATTTCTGGCGGACAAGGAAAAGGAATATCAGAATACGGTAGCCAACCCTTATGTGGCGGCCCAGCGCGGATATATCGACGACATTATCGAACCTTCAGTGACGCGTTCGCGCATCATCAGGGCCCTTGGCCTGCTGCAGAACAAGCGGGACAGCAATCCGATGAAGAAGCACGGTAATATTCCACTGTAACCCGAGGAGAAGGTATCCGGGGAGCGATCAATTCTTTTCATGGGAGAGATTCATGGCAGTCAAGATCTTCATCAAGCGCAGGGTGACGGGCAAGGAGAGCATCGAACTGTCGTTGCTGCTCCAGAAATTACGGGGTCTGACCCTGAACCAGTCGGGGTACATTTCGGGGGAGACCCTCAGGAGAATCGATCGAAACGACGAATGGATGGTCATCAGTACCTGGCGATCGGTCGAAGATTGGAACAAATGGGTGAACAACGATCGCCGGCGGGTGGTCCAGGCCGAGATCGATGCCCTGCTGGGTACCGAGACCGAGTACGCCATCTACGAATAAGTGATGCCGGCCACGGCATCTGAAGGCCCGGCGGGCGTGATACCGTAAGGTAACGATCATGCCGGCGCCTGGTGTGTCAGGTGAAACCGGGGCGGGGATAGAGGACTGGACATGGAAATGAGGCAAAAGAAGACGGCAGCGGCCCTGGCGGCCGTAAATGCCTACCTGCAGCAGGAAGAGGCCCAGGTGGCGGCACAAACCTCCGAACCGGCGCTCCAGCCGGCTCCGGCGGTTGAGAGCGGCTGGGTGATAAGCGGCAGGATGGAGATGATGACCATGCGCAGACTGATCCAGATGCGGGCCTTAGGGCGGATCGGCTAGTCTGCGCGACGAACGCAATACGATGCGAAAGGGAGATGCGCGATGAGCGATAATGTACAGATGACTGCGTTGAAATATGAGAGCGATCGTCCCAGGGCCAAGAACCCTGTCAAGATCATGGATCTCTCCCTGCGGGATGGCCATCAATCCTTGTTTGCCACCCGCGGACGGACCGAGGATATGATCCCGGTCGCCGAACTGATGGACGAGGTCGGCTTCTGGGCGATCGAGACCTGGGGTGGGGCCACCTTCGATACCATGCACCGTTTTCTCAACGAGGATCCATGGCAGAGATTGCGGACCCTCAAACGCTATATCAAGAAGACACCGTTCTCGATGCTGCTGCGGGCCCAGAACCTCGTGGGCTACCGTAACTACGCCGATGACCTGGCCCTGGCCTTTGTCGAGCGGGCGGCGGAAAATGGCATGGACGTCTTCCGGACCTTCGATGCCCTCAACGATTACCGCAACTTCGAGACGGTGGTGAAACAGATCAAGAAGAGCGGTAAGCATTTCCAGGGCTGCATCTGCTATACCCTGACCGAACCGCGTCTCGGCGGTGAGGTCTATAACCTCGAATATTACGTCAATAAGGCCAAGGCCCTGGAGGATATGGGGGCCGATTCGATCTGTGTCAAGGACATGGCCGGGCTGATGGCCCCCTATGACGCCTATCCGTTGATCAAGGCCCTGAAGGAGGCGGTCAAGGCGCCGATCCATCTCCACAGCCATTTCACCTCCGGCATGTCGCCGATGACCCATCTCAAGGCCATCGAGGCCGGCGTCGACATCATCGACACCTGCATGACTCCCTATGCCTACCGGACCTCCCATGCCGCCATTGAACCGCTGGTCATGGCCCTGCTCGGCACCAGTCGCGATACCGGTTTCGACATCAAGAAACTGGCGGCGATCAACGAGATCCTCGAGAAGCAGATCCTGCCGAAGTACAAGCATTTGCTCGACGATTCGAAGGTCTCGATCATCGACATCAACGTCCTGCTGCACCAGACCCCGGGCGGCATGCTGTCGAATCTGGTCAACCAGCTGCGGGAGATGGATGCCCTCGACAAGATCGATGAGGTGTACAAAGAGCTGCCGAGAGTCCGGAAAGACCTGGGCCAGATCCCGCTGGTCACCCCGACCAGCCAGATCGTCGGCGTCCAGACGGTCAACAATGTTCTGCACGATACCCCCGGCGAGCGGTACAAGATGATCACCGGCCAGGTCAAGGATCTGTGCTACGGCCTGTACGGTAAGACGGCGGTGCCGATCGACCCCGAGCTGCAGAAAAAGGCCTTGAAGGGCTACCCGCGGGGCGAGGAGCCGATCACCTGCCGTCCGGCCGAGGTCCTGGAACCGGAGTTGGAAAAGGCCAAGGCCGAGATCGGCGACCTGGCGGCCGATATCGACGACGTCATCCTTTATGCCCAGTTCCCGGTTACCGGCCGTAAGTTCCTTGAATGGAAATACGGCCGCAGCGAGCCGCCGGCAAGTGTCAAGCCGATCACCCTCGAAGATGTGAAAAAGCGGGATGCGTTGCTGAAAAAGGCTCTGGCCGGGGAACTCATCGAGAAAAAGGCCGACAGTCCGGTCAAGACTGCCAACCTGCGCACCTTCAATGTCTTTATCGACGGCGAGCATTTCAACGTCGAGGTCGATCCAATCGGCGGACCGGTAGTGGCCGTGCCTTCGGCCTCGGTTGCGGCTCCGGTGGCGACTGCTCCGGCACCAGTGCAGGCCTCTGCCCAGGCCTCTGCCCAGGCTGCCGCCCCGGCTCCGGCCCCGGTGCAGCCGTCCGGCGATACCGCCGGCACCCATCTCCTGGCGCCGATGCCGGGGATGATCGTCAAGTATCGGAAGAATGTCGGCGATACCGTCGTCAAGGGTGAAGCCATCGTCGTCCTCGAGGCGATGAAAATGGAAAACGCGCTGCCTTCCCCCTGTGACGGCGTTATTAAATCGATACCGTTCAAGAGCGGCGATACGGTGGCCAAAGGGGCTTCGCTCTGCGTCATCGGCTAGGTGATCTCCGGGGAGCCCCTGCTCTGCAGGGCAGTCGGCTCCCCGTTACCACGGAAGAGGGCAGGATATGATCATCCGGGAATTGAACGGCAAGACCCCGCAATACGGTGCCGGCTGCTATTTCGCCGAAACCGCGGTCGTGGTCGGCGACGTGGTGATGGGCGACGAGTGCAGCATCTGGTATAATGCCGTCATCCGCGGCGATGTCCATTACATCCGGATGGGCAACCGGGTCAATGTCCAGGATGGGGCGGTCATCCACTGCACCTATCAGAAATTTCCCGTCAATATCGGCAACAGGGTGTCGATCGGCCATAACGCGATCGTCCACGGCTGCACCGTCCATGACAATGTCCTGATCGGCATGGGTGCGATCGTCATGGATGACTGCGTCGTGGAGAGTCATACCATCATCGCTGCCGGGGCGGTCGTCACCCAGAGCACGAGGGTTGAGGGCGGCAGTATCTATGCCGGGGTGCCGGCACGGAAGGTCAAGGATATCAGCGAGAAGCTGATTTCGGGCGAGATCGAGAGGATTGCCGACAACTACGTCAAGTATTCAGGTTGGTACCAACAGAAATAATCCGGACCGAGTGCGGGGGGCAGTTCAGGCCTTCGCCCCGGTGTCATTGATTTTTCGCAGATAGTCGAGCAACTGATCAGCTGCAGCTGTCGGCGACAGTTTCCCGGCGGCCACCTCCGTTCGCAGGCCGGGCAACTGTGAACGTATCGCCGGATTGCCGTAAAACCACTGGCGCAGACCCTCATCGAGGAGAAAGTTCATCCAGTCGAGTGACTGCTCTCTTCTTTTGGCCTCCAGCAGGTTGGCGGTGTTATGGGCGGCCCGGTGATCGGCAATGGTTTGCCAGATTCCCTGCAAGCCTGTCATTTCCACGGAGCTGCAGGTCAGCACCGGCGGTGACCAGACCGGGTCGAACCGCATCAGCAGGTGCAGAGCTGTCTGATAGTCCTTCTGGGCCATCTGCGCCCGGAGGATGTTGTCTCCGTCCGCCTTGTTGATGACGATAGCGTCGGCAACCTCGAGCACCCCCTTCTTTATCCCCTGCAGTTCATCACCGGCCCCGGCGATCATCAGGACCAGGAAAAAATCTACCATCGAGGCGACCGTCGTCTCCGACTGTCCCACCCCGACCGTTTCGACGATGATGACATCGTAACCCGCCGCCTCGCAGACCAGCATCGTTTCCCGGGTCTTGCGGGCGACCCCGCCGAGGGTCCCCTGGGACGGGGACGGTCGGATGAAGGCCCGGTCGTTGACCGCCAGTTTTTCCATCCTGGTCTTGTCACCGAGGATGCTGCCGCCGCTCCGGCTGCTGCTGGGGTCGATGGCCAGCACCGCCACCCGATGGCCGAGTTCGGTCAACATCGTTCCGAAGCCTTCGATGAAGGTGCTCTTGCCGGCCCCGGGGACACCGGTGATGCCTAGCCGGTAGGATTTGCCCGTATGGGGCAGGAGCCGGTCGATGATCGTCCGCGCCATCTCCTGGTGGGCCGGCAGGCTGCTCTCGATCAGGGTAATGGTCCGCGCCAGAATCAAGCGGTTCCGCTGGAGGACACCCTCAATATAGTACTGCGCTTCCTTCACTGGCAATATCTCTGCTGGGTTGGCGAACAGCTGTCGCTATCAGGTCGCATCACAACAATAGCGGATCACCTGCAACCCGGCATGGAAAGCGTCCATTCCGGGTTGCAGGGTATGGTTGACAGCGGTGCATCTCAGCGCCGGAATTTTTCCTCCAGGAGGCTGAGGGTCTTGTCGGCGGAAACCGTAATCGGGGTGCCGGGGCCGAAGACCGCCTTGACGCCGGCGTCGAAGAGGAAGGCATAATCACCCGGCGGGATGACGCCGCCGGCGACGACGAGGATGTCTTCGCCGCCCTGTTTCTTCAGTTCTTCGATCAGGGCCGGGACCAGGGTTTTGTGGCCGGCGGCGAGACTTGAGGCGCCGACGACATGGACGTCGTTTTCGATCGCCATCTTGGCCGCCTCTTCCGGAGTCTGGAACATCGGGCTGATATCGACGTCGAAACCGAGGTCGGCATAGGCGCTGGCGATAACCTTGAAGCCACGGTCATGGCCGTCCTGGCCCATTTTGGTGACCAGCAGCCGTGGACGCCGCCCCTGCGATTCGAGGAATTTCGCGGTCCTGTTCCGCAGCGAAGCGATGATCTCGGCATTGCCGGCATACTCCGAGGCATAGGCGCCGGAGATGCAGCGGGTGGTGGCGACGAAGCGGCCGAAGACCTTTTCCATCGCGTCGGATATCTCGCCGACGGTGGCCCGGGCCCGCACTGCCGGCAGCGCCGCCTCGAGAAGATTGCCGTCGCCTTCGGCCGCCCTGGT
This sequence comes from Desulfoprunum benzoelyticum, assembly GCF_014201505.1. Lineage (GTDB taxonomy): Bacteria > Desulfobacterota > Desulfobulbia > Desulfobulbales > Desulfocapsaceae > Desulfoprunum > Desulfoprunum benzoelyticum. Next base: position 42,768 of record NZ_JACHEO010000002.1, read on the forward strand.
CAGGTCGGCCAGGGCCTTCTCGACCGCGGCGGTGTCGCGGCTGGCCCGGATCTGTCTGAGCCTCTCGACCTGTTCGTCGCGGACCGTCGCCGGGACCTCGCGGACCTCGAAATCGATCTTCTCGTCCGGCAGCTTGTACTTGTTGACCCCGACGATGACGTCGAGGCCCTGGTCGATCCGGGCCTGCTTGCGGGCGGCCGACTCCTCGATCCGCATCTTCGGCATCCCCGATTCGATGGCCTTGGCCATGCCGCCCAGTTCCTCGATCTCGTCGATGATCTTCTGGGCCTCATCGATGATGCTGCGGGTCAGCGATTCGAGGTAGTAGGAACCGCCGAGCGGGTCGATGACGTGGCAGATCTGGCTCTCCTCCTGGATGATGATCTGGGTGTTGCGGGCGATCCGGGCCGAGAAGTCGGTCGGCAGGCCGATGGCCTCGTCGAAGGAGTTGGTATGCAGCGACTGGGTGCCGCCGAGCACCGCCGACAGGGCCTCGAGCGTCGTTCTGATGACGTTGTTGTACGGATCCTGCTCGGTCAGGCTCCAGCCCGAGGTCTGGCAGTGGGTACGGAGCATCGATGACTGCGGGTTTTTCGGGTTGAACTGGCTCATCAGGCGGTGCCAGAGGAAACGGGCCGCCCGCAGCATGGCGATGTCCATGAAGAAGTTCATGCCGATGCCGAAAAAGAACGACAGTCGCGGGGCGAAGGTGTCGACATCGAGTCCGCTTCTCAGGGCGGCCTTGACGTACTCCACCCCGTCGGCCAGGGTGAAGGCGGTCTGCAGCACGCTGTTGGCGCCGGCCTCCATCATATGGTAGCCGCTGATGCTGATCGTGTTGTATTTCGGCATCTCCTTCGAGCAGAAGGCCATGATGTCGGAGATGATCCGCATTGAAGGGCTGGGCGGGTAGATGTAAGTGTTGCGGGTCAGGTATTCCTTGAGGATGTCGTTCTGGATGGTACCGGTCAGCTTGTCGTGGGGTACGCCCTGTTCCTCGGCGGCGACGATGTAACCGGCCAGGATCGGGATGACCGCCCCGTTCATCGTCATCGACACCGACATCTGTTCGAGCGGGATGCCGTCGAACAGGATCTTCATGTCCTCGACTGAATCGATGGCCACCCCGGCCTTGCCGATGTCGCCGGCGACCCGGGGGTGATCGGAGTCGTAGCCGCGGTGGGTGGCGAGATCGAAGGCCACCGACAGGCCCTTCTGGCCGGCGGCGAGGGCCTTGCGATAGAAGGCGTTCGATTCCTTGGCGGTGGAAAAGCCGGCGTACTGGCGGATGGTCCAGGGGCGGCCGGCGTACATCGTCGCCATCGGCCCACGGACATACGGGGGCAACCCGGGGAGGGTGTTGACAGACTCGAGGCCTTCGAGGTCTTCGGCGGTGTAGAGGGCCTTGACCTTGATCCCTTCCGGGGTCAGCCAATCGAGGGAATCCGGGTTTTTTCCCTTCATCTGCTTGCTGGCCAGCTCTTCCCACCTCGTTTTTTCCGGATGTGATGCCATTCTCTGTCCTCCTGGTAGGATACGGTTGTTCGCTTAGGTTGATGCAGCGGATCAGGATCGTTCACACAATTCTACCAGCACCCCACCGGTCGCCTTGGGATGGAGGAAGGCTATCTTGGCGCCGCCGGCGCCTTTGCGCGGAACCTGGTCGATAAGCTGGACTCCCTTGGCCTTCAGTTCGGCCAGTGCCTCTTCGATGTTTTCGACCCGGAAGGCGACATGCTGGAATCCGGCGCCCTTCTTCTCGATGAATTTCGCCACCGGCCCATCGGGAGAAGTGGATTCGAGCAGTTCGACCTCGCTTTCTCCGACCGGGAAAAAGGCGGTCGTCACCTTCTGCTCGGCCACGGTTTCGGCGCCTTCGAAGGAGAGACCGAGGACCTCGGACCAGAATGATTTGCCCTCATTCATGTTGTTGACTGCGATACCGAGATGATCGATTTTCAGAATCTTCATTTGCGTCTCCATCGGAAAGGGTAAGAGTCCAAGGCCTTGCGGCCATGCAGGTTCGAAGCTCAGCTACTCGGGTTTTCTGAAGTGATTGACAGAGGAGTGGGGATTGGCCATGCCGCGCCATACCATCTCGAACATGGCGTTGGCCTGTTCGGACAGGCTTCCCTGCTGGCCGCGCAGAATCCACATGAAGAAACTGCGCTGAACGAATCCCATCAGGAAGTCAAGCAGGGTGCCGGCCCGGACGTCGGGGTTCAGCACGCCCTCCTTCTGGCCCTGGCGCAGGACGCCGATCAGCAGGTTCATCATCCGTCGCTGGTTGAAGGTCTCGTCGGCCATCCATGTTTTCATCGGCAGGGTCATGAAGACGATCTTGCCCAGCCCCTGGTGCCGCTCGTAGTAGTCGAGCTGCAGCCAGAAGACCTTGCGCAGTTTCTCCTTCAGATCCTCGATGCCCTGGAGATGATCGACGATGCGATCGGTCAGCTTTCCCATCCAGACGTCGACGAAGGCGAAGACCAGACGCTCCTTGCTGCCGTAATGTTTGTAGATCGTAGTGAAGCTGACACCGGCGCGACCGGCGATATCCCGGATACTCGCCTTGTGGAAGTCGGAGTTGGAAAAGACCTCGAGAACCGCTGATTCAAGGCGTTTCTGGATATCGGGATTCAATTCGTTTAACATTGTTACTGCACAGTCACTCTCTGCTGAAGAAGGAGATCGCCACGCATGGATGCAGACAATTGCCCGGTGATTGTAAATTTAGTTGCGAAACTAAAAATCATATTGATATAATTATTAAAATATAAAATTTCTTTTCTCTTCTTGGGTGTCGTGGCGTCCCTGTAGTCAGGGGCTTGCCGAAAACGGTCTGAAAAGTAACAATGTTACTATTGCACTTGTATGCTACTCTTGGAGAATTGTCAAGAGCAAACGGCTCCGGCTTTCATGCCTGCAGGTGGCGACAGGTGCTGTCGGCCGGATCGGCAGTGTATGCCTCCGGCTTCTCTACTTGAACAGGGATAACAGTATTCCAGCGGCGACGGCGGAGCCGATGACGCCGGCGACATTGGGTCCCATTGCGTGCATGAGAAGAAAGTTGGACGGATTCTCTTTCTGTCCCACCACCTGGGATACCCGGGCCGCCATCGGCACCGCCGAGACTCCGGCCGAGCCGATGAGCGGATTGATGCCCCCGCCCATGACCTTGTTCATCAGTTTGGCAAGCAACACGCCGGCGGCGGTGCCGATGGCAAAAGCGGTCACCCCCAGGAAGAGGATGGCAAGGGTTTCGACCCGAAGGAAATTCTCGGCGGTGGCGGTTGCGCCGACCGACAATCCGAGAAAGATCGTGATGGTGTTGATCAGGGCGTTTTTCGCAGTATCCTCGAGGCGACCGGCGACGCCGCATTCGCGGAAGAGGTTGCCGATCATCAGCATGCCGATCAAGGTGGTGGCCGGCGGAACGATCAGGGCGACGACGATGGTGACGAGGATCGGAAAGAGGATCCTCTCCTTCTTGCTGACCTCGCGCAGCTGTGTCATCTTGATCGCCCGTTCTTCCTTTGTGGTCAACAGGCGCATGATCGGCGGCTGGATGATCGGCACCATCGCCATATAGGAATAGGCGGCGATGGCTATCGAGCCGAGCAGATGCGGGGCCAGCCGGGAGGAGAGGAATATCGCGGTCGGCCCGTCGGCCCCGCCGATGATGCCGATGGAGGCGGCCTCCTGGGCGGTGAACAGGCCTGAGCCGATCGCGGCGAGGAAGGTGATGAAGATGCCGAATTGGGCGGCGGCGCCGAGGAGCAGGGATTTGGGGTTGGCGATCAGCGGCCCGAAATCGGTCATCGCCCCGACTCCGAGAAAGATCAGGGGCGGGAAGATCCCCAGGTGATCGCCCTGGAACAGGTAGTACATCAAGCCGCCGGGCTGGACGGTATGGATGACCTTATCCTTGATCTCGATGATCGGTTCGGCCATCATGTCGGCCAGGGGCAGGTTGGTGAGCAGGACGCCGAAGGCGATGGGAATGAGCAGCAGGGGCTCGAAGCCCTTGACGATCGCCAGATAGATCAGCAGACAGGCGATGCCGATCATCAGGATATGACCGAGAGTGAGGTTGAATATCCCCATGCTGTGGATGAATTCCGCCAGTGCCGCGAGCATGTTGTTCTCCTTTGGTTAGGCGAAGACGACCAGGGGATCGCCGGCGTTCACCGAGGCGCCCTTGACGGCACGGACCTCGGCGATGGTGCCGTCGTGCGGGGCCAGGATCTCGTTTTCCATTTTCATCGCCTCGAGGATCATCAGCAGCTGCCCCTTGGCGATCTGGTCGCCGGCCTGGACCTTGACCTCGAGGATGGTTCCCGGCATCGGGGCGGGGATCGTCCCCGGCCCGCTGGCAGCCGGGGCGGGTGCCGCCGGGCGGGGGCTGGCCGCCGGCACCGGTTGGGCGGCAGAGGCGGGGCGTGGCGCCGGGGCTACGGCATATCCAGTGGAGGACGATCCTCCCATCTCCTCTACCTCGACTTCATACTCCTTGCCATTGACGCGTACTCTGAATTTCTTCATAGTTGTTTTTCCCATGGTTAGAATCTGCTGTTCATCTGGTCTACAATCCCTGCCTTGCCCCATGCCGGGGTTGAATCTATCTTGCGGATATTGCGGATGACGATATCTCCGGTCGCACGAGTCGGATACATGGCGAGCACCGCCGAGATGACGGCCGGGATCTCGTCATCGTCGGTGGTGGCCACTGGGGTATCGACGACCGGCCGGACCGCCGGCGCCGGTTGCGGAGCGGGAGCCGGTTGCGAAGCGGGAGCCGGTTGCGAAGTGGGTGCCGGTTGGCGGCTGGGTTGGGCGGTGAATCTGGCCAGCAGGGTGATGACGATCTGGAGGATCACCAGGGCGATAAAGGTTATACCCATCCCGAGAAAGGTGACGACGAGGCCTGCCAGCATCCTGTCGGCAAAGGAGAGGGTCTTGATGGTTGCAGGATCGGCAAGTTGGGCTAACAGTTCGGATATTCCCATTGTTGCGTTCTCCCCGGCCTATAATGGTATGTTGCCGTGCTTTTTGGCCGGTCGTTTCTCCCGCTTGCCGGCCAGCATCAGGAAGGCGTCGATAATCCGCTGCCGGGTGGTGTGCGGTTCGATGACATCGTCGACAAACCCCCGTTCCGCCGCCTTGTAGGGGGTAGCGAATTCGGCGGCGTACTCCTCGAGGATCTGCCGGCGCATCGCCTCCTTGTCCTCGGCCTTTTCAATATCGTTCTTGAAGATGATGTTGACGGCGCCGTCCGAACCCATGACCGCGACCTCGGCCGTCGGCCAGGCGAAGACCATGTCGGCGCCGAGAGATTTGGAGCACATCGCCACGTAGGCGCCGCCGTACGCCTTTCTGGTGATCAGTGTGACCTTGGCGACGGTCGCCTCGCTGTAGGCATAGAGGATCTTGGCTCCGTGGCGGATGATGCCGCCGTACTCCTGGGTCGTCCCCGGGAGGAAGCCGGGGACATCGACGATCGTGAGCAACGGGATGTTGAAGGCATCGCAGGTTCGGATGAACCGCGAAGCCTTGTCGCCGGCATTCATGTCGAGACAGCCGGCCATGACCTGGGGCTGGTTGGCGATGATGCCGACCGACCGGCCGTTGATTCTGGCCAGACAGGTAATCAGGTTCCTGGCAAAATAGTGCTGATATTCGAAGACTGATCCGGCATCGGCGATGTGGCCGATGACCTCGTGCATATCGTAGGCTTTGTTGGGGCTGTCCGGGATGATATAGTCGAGTTCATCGACCTGGCGGTCGACGTCCGACGTCGTCTCCACCGGAGGGGCGGTCTCCATATTGTTGGAGGGAAGATAGCCGACCAGGCGGCGGATGTCGTTGAGACAGTCTGCATCGCTGTCGGCGATGAAATGGACATTGCCGCTGATGCTGTTATGGGTCATGGCGCCGCCGAGCTCCTCGGCGGAGACGTTTTCGCCGGTGACCGCCTTGATGACCTGCGGCCCGGTGATGAACATCTGTGCAGTCTTGTTGACCATGAAGATGAAGTCGGTCAAGGCCGGCGAGTACACCGCGCCGCCGGCACACGGCCCCATTACGGCCGAGATCTGGGGAATGACGCCGGAATAGATGGCGTTGCGATAGAATATGTCGCCGTAGCCGGAGAGGGCGTCGACCGCCTCCTGGATACGGGCGCCGCCCGAGTCGTTGAGGCCGACGATCGGGGCCCCGACCTTGACCGCCGCATCCATTGCCTTGACCACCTTGCGGGCGTGCATTTCGCCGAGCGCACCGCCGGTGATCGTGAAGTCCTGGGAGAAAGCGTAGACCAGCCGGCCGTCGATCCGGCCGTAGCCGGTAACGACCGATTCGCCTTCGAAGTCGAGCTTGTCCATGCCGAATCTGGTGCAGCGGTTCTTGACGAAGGCGTCGAGTTCGACGAAGGTGCCCGGGTCGAAGAGGGCCAGCAGCCGTTCGCGGGCGGTCATCTTGCCCTGGGCCTGCTGCTTCTCGATTCTGGCCTGGCCGCCGCCAAGGGCGATCTTTTCTTTTTTGTTCTGCAGGAATTGGCGTTTGTCGATGCTCATGTCTCTGGCTTCCTTTTTCAACAGGACGAAAATAGAGGGTTGCTGACAGGGGTGGAACCGGGCCATCGTTGCTTTAACATTGTTACTGTCTTGACGAAAATAGTTATCTGGATAATCATGACCTGACCATCCTGTGCATGGTTAGATCGATTTTCGTGTCGCCTGTTGAGTCGAGGCGAGATGAAAAAATAGGGCAATGTGCCGATATGTATTGCGAATCCAATGATATATTTCCTTTATGGGAAGCTTCATTATTCTTTCTTCACTTGATAATAGTGAAAGAACGATGTTACTCGACCTTATTCGCATGGGTTTTGTCAAGAGTAAAAATCGAAGTGCTGTTCCCTTTTGAGCATTTTCCAGTAGAATACTGTACAGAAGATGAAAAGTCGGCGGGACGCCGCAGACAAACCCGGGTGTCGGCTCGGTTTCGCGTCAAAAATCAAGGAAGGCCGGATGGAACACATGGACCCTCTCAAGGTTGGTGACATCGAGATCCGCTGGCTGTCCGGCGGCGATTTCAAACTGGATGGCGGCACCTTGTTCGGGGTGGTGCCGAAGGTCCTCTGGCAGAAGCGCTATCCGGTCGATGCCGGCAATTGCATCCTGATGCGCAACGACCCCTTGCTGGTCAGAACGCCGGATGCCGTCATCGTCATCGACACCGGTCTTGGCAACAAGCTCTCGGAAAAACAGCAACGGATCTACCAGGTGTCCTCTTGCTGGGATATCCCGGCACAGCTCGGACAGCTTGGGATCAGTCGCGAGGACGTCGATTACGTTGTCCTGACCCACGGCGACTTCGATCATGCCGGCGGCATCGAGATGATCACCACCGCCGGCGATCGCGAACTCACATTTCCAAAGGCGACGCACGTCGTGCAAAAGGCCGAGTGGCAGGACCTGAGCCACCCCGGTGATCGCGCCAAGGCCACCTATCTGGAGGAGAATTTCGTCCTCCTTCGCCGCCAGGGACGGCTGCAGCTCGTCGAAGGTGACGAGGAGATCTGTCCCGGCGTCATCGTTCGTCACAGCGGCGGCCATACCCGCGGCCACCAGATGGTCGAGATGACCTCAGGGGGTGGGACGGCCCTGCATCTCGGCGATCTCTGTCCCACCCATGCCCATGTCAACCCCCTGTGGGTCATGGCCTACGATAATTTTCCGCTGGAGGCGATCGCGCGGAAAAAACAGTATCTGACCAAATACCTGGCGAGGGGGAGTTGGTTCACCCTGTATCACGATCCATTCCACCGGGCGATCAAGATCGATCCGGCCTACCGGATCATTGCCTCCTGGCCCGAATCGGCTTCGGGGCAGGGCGGGGACTGCACGGGTTCGATGGCCGAGTGATGCAGATGATCCGGGAACAAGGTGAGAGGATCGCAATCTGAAGGGGAGCTGGTACGATGGCAACGATGTTTCTGGCGATGGTCGTGGAGGAGCAGGCGGATGGGAGCTATACCAGGACAATCCGGGAGAGGACGGTGGATGATCTGCCGGCCGGCGAAGTCCTGATCCGCGTGCTGTGGTCGTCACTCAATTACAAGGATGCGCTCTCCGCCAGCGGCAATAAGGGGGTGACACGAAAATATCCCCACACCCCGGGGATCGACGCTGCCGGGATCGTCGAGGACAGCCGGAACGACAGGTTCCGTCCCGGCGACCAGGTGCTGGTCACCAGCTACGACCTCGGGATGAATACCGCCGGCGGGTTCGGCCAGTACATCCGGGTGCCGGCCGACTGGGTCGTGTCGCTGCCGGCCGGCCTGGAGTTGCGGGAGAGCATGGTCCTGGGCACCGCCGGTCTGACGGCGGCGATGTCGATCACCGCCCTGCGCGCCGGGATCGGACCGGAGCAGGGCGAGATCCTGGTGACCGGCGCCAGTGGCGGCGTCGGCAGCATGGCGGTCTCCATCCTGGCCCGGCTCGGCTACGAGGTCTGCGCCGCCAGCGGCAAGGACACCGCCTACCTGCTCGGGTTGGGAGCGAAAAGCGTTGTCGCCAGGGCCGAAGTCGACGACGCCGGTGATCGGCCCCTGCTGAAGACCCGCTGGGCCGGGGTGATCGATACCGTCGGCGGCAACATCCTCGCCACGGCGATCAGATCCACCGCCCATAAGGGGATCGTCACCTGCTGCGGCAACGTCGCCTCGCCCGACCTCCAGCTCACGGTTTTCCCCTTCATCCTCCGGGGGGTGACTCTGGTCGGCATCGATTCCCAGAACCTGCCGATGGAAGAGCGGGCGATGATCTGGCAGCGACTGGCGCACGATTGGAAACCGGCAAAACTCGGCAGCATGGGGCGTGAAGTCTCACTTGCCGGACTGGAAGGTGAGATCGCCAGGATCCTCCAGGGCGGTCAGAAGGGGCGGATCGTGGTCAATCTGGGACAAAGATGACGGGACGATACCGGTAAGGAAGAACAAAATCACGATGGTGATGAGCGCCAATGGCGGGTGATATGAAAAAGACAGGTTTCGTATACGATGACAGGTTTCTTCAGCATGTGACCTTCCCCTCCCACCCCGAATCTCCCGGCCGGCTCCGGGTGATCGTCGAGAATCTTGCCGCTTCGGGGTTGCTGCAGAAGCTTGTCCCGATCGAGGTCAGGCGTGCAGATCAGCGCTGGATCGAAATGGTGCACAACATCCGCTATATGATGCGTCTCGAGGAGGCATGCATCATGGGGATGCCGGACATCGATCACCAGGACAACTCGATCTGCCGCGATACCTATGACATCGCCTTCCTTGCCGTGGGCGGGGTCCTCAATGCGATCGACGAGGTGATGAAGGGCAATATCGATAACGCCTTCTGCGCCGTCCGCCCTCCCGGCCATCATGCCGAGGTGGATCGGGCCATGGGGTTCTGTTACTTCAACAATGTCGCCATCGGCGCCAGATACCTCCAGCGCAAATGGGGGATGAAGCGGATCGGTATCATCGATTTCGACGTCCATCACGGCAATGGCACCCAGCATATCTTCGAGCAGGATCCCACGGTCTACTACTACTCGATCCACGAGCATCCCTCTTTCGCCTATCCGGGAACCGGGCGCGAGTTCGAGACCGGTATCGGCGAAGGGCTCGGCTATACCCTGAACTCGCCGATCCTGCCCGGCCGGGGGGATGACGAATACAAGAAGATGATCATGCAGGATCTGGTGCCGGCCTTCAAGAAATTCGCGCCGGAAGTCATCCTGCTGTCAGCCGGGTTTGATGCCCATGTCACTGATCTGATGTCAGGGACCAACCTGTCGACCGAGGGCTACGATTTTATTACCGAGGTCATTCTCAACCTGGCGAACAAGTTTGCCGGCGGTCGGGTGATTTCTGTTCTTGAGGGGGGATACAACTATCCGGTTCTGGCGTTGCTTGTCGAAAACCATATCCGGATGATGACCGGAGTCCGATGAGTGCGGCCACCAGGGCCAACGGTGTATAAAAAAATGTTGCAGGAGGGGCTATGTTTGTAAGTGAAAGGATGGCGAAAAAGCTGATAACGGTGCGACCCGACACGCTACTCTCCGAGGTCAGGGACTTGATGGTACAGCACAATATCCGGCATCTGCCGGTGGTCGACGGGGAGGGGCTGCTCGTCGGCATCATTTCCGACCGCGACATGCGTGCGGCGCTCCCTTCATCGCTGCTTGGCAGGGAGGCGTATGAACGGGCCCTGGAGCGGGTGATAACACACCGGGCCGAGGAGATCATGACCGCGAATCCGTTGACGATCTCGGTCTATTACACCATCCAGGATACCCTTCTGATGATGCGTCAGAAGCGGGTCGGGGCCTTCCCGGTGATCGACGAGAACGGCTATCTCAAAGGCATCCTGTCGACGCGGGATCTCCTCTCCTCTCTGGCCAACGTGATGGGCATCGGTGAGCCGGGAACGCTGCTCTGCATCCTGGCCCGGTCGGAGCGCGGCCAATTGAAGAAGATTGTCGATATCGTTACCGAAGAAAAGATCCGGCTGGGCAGCGTGCTGGTCTCCCGGACCTGGGATGTCGACAAGAAGGCCATTTTCCCCTATCTCCTCACCAATAACGTTGCCCGGGTGAAGAAACGGCTCCTCGATGCCGGTTTTGAACTCTTCGACCCGATGCAATGGTATCTCGACAACGTGTCGAAGAATCCCGATCTCCTCCTGTGAACGATGAGACCGGGACGGATGGGAATGTTGATCTTCGAAACATGAACAGCGAGAGAGAACGGAATGAGTCCGGAGTTGTCGAAGTTTGATCAGGATATCGACCTGTTGATCAATGAAGCCAGTCTTGCCGGGGCCACCGAGGTCAGGAGGCTGGCCCCCGGAGACATCGTCGTCGAGAAGCAGATGGCCGCGTACTGTCGGGAACCGGGCTGCCCGAACTACGGTCAATCGCTCAGCTGTCCGCCCCATGTCGCCGGTCCGGCGGCGTTCGCGGCATTGCAGGCCAGGAGCAGGGCGGCCCTGGTGGTGCGGATCGAAGTCCCCTCGGCGGTGCTGTTCTCCGAGGAACGGCGCGAAGTCATGCGATTGCTGCATGAGATCGTGGCGGGCATCGAACGATCGGCCATCGCCCGCGGCTATACCGGATCAAGGGCCTTCGCCGGCGGTTCCTGCAAAGACCTGTTCTGTTTCGATCACCCCGAATGTCAGGTCCTCTCCCAAAACGGCCCCTGCCGCAACCCGGAGGCCGCCCGGCCTTCGATGTCCGGTTTTGGCGTCAATGTAGCCAGGACGCTGGAGAACGCCGGTTTCACCGAACCGGACAAGACCCGGCCGGCTGTCCAGGGTCACGAGGCGGCGAGCTGGGTTGCCGGGATGGTCCTCATCATCTGACGGCCTGTGATTTCCAATGGTCCCGGGGCCGATTTGCGCCGTGGCGGTCGGCATCTGCCGATTCGGAAAATATCGGGGAGCTTAGAAGATGAGTTCGTCGAAATAGGCGATCGATGGAAATTCGGCGGAGTAACTGACCGGTTGGCGCGAACTGGGCCTGGCGATATGGATCAGATAGGCGATGCCGTACTCCCTGGCCGAGGCCAGGACCGGGACGGTATCGTCGGCCAGCAGTGTCCGCCGTTTATCGAAACCGATGATCTCCTCCAGCTTTTCCCAGAACACCGGCTGTTCCTTCGCCTTCCCCACCACCTCCGAGCAGATGATGCCGGAAAAATAGGATCCGATCCGGGTCTTGCGCAGCTTGATGGCCAGCGTTTTCGAATGGGCGTTGGTGACGAGGTGGATCTGTTTTCCCTTTTTATCGAGAAAGGAAAGAAAATCGATGACATGGGGATGGATCTGGATCAGGTGGTTGATCCGGCACTTGAGTTCGGGGATATCGAGCCCGAGCTGTTCCGACCAGTAGTCGAGATCGGTCCACTGCAGGGTGGCTTCGACCTGGCGGTAGCGGGAGAGCAGTCTGCGCCGGGCCTCGTCCGGGCTGAGATCGTTGAGCCGGGCGTAGACCTCCGGAACATAGTGTTCCCAGAAATAATCATCGAAATATTTGTCCAGCAGGGTCCCGTCCATGTCCAGCAGGACGCAGTCGATGGCGTCCCAGGTGAAGGCCGGTCTGATCTGTGACGGTTCAGTCGGGGTCATCGCTCATTCTCCGCAGTTCGATGACGGTCGAGCCGATCGTTTCGAACAGATCATCGCCGGCGACCGGCTGGCCGGTGACGACGAGACGGCCGTCGGGGGTCAGCTTGGCCTGGACTCGGCGCTTTTTCGGCTGTCGCTGCAGGTAACTCAGCAGCCGTTCCGGTTGCAGCGGCGTGTCGGCCATGAAGGAGTAAACGAGGCTGTCGTTTCCCCGTTCGAGTTTGTTGATCCGCAAGGCCGCGAGATCGGCCTTCAGGCTGACGATCCGGAAGAGATTGCGGAGTTCCTGCGGCAGGGGCCCGTAGCGATCGATCAGCTCTTCCTGCAGTTCATCATGACTGGCCGCAGGGGCCGAGGTCAGGGCGGCGATCCGGCGGTAGGTCATATAGCGCTGGCTGATGTCGGGCATATACTGCTGGGGGATGAAGGCCGATATATGGAGGTTGATTTCCGGGTCGATATCGTCGACGGCCCGGGCCTGGAGGTCCTGACCGGCACTGGCCTTGAGATCGGCGACGGTCTTCTGCAGCAGGTCGAGATAGAGGTCGTAGCCGATGGCGGCGATATGACCGCTCTGCGAAACCCCGAGCAGGTTGCCGCCGCCCCTGATCTGGAGGTCGCTCATCGCCAGCCGGAAGCCGCCCCCGAGTTCGTCACAGTCCATCAGGGCCTGGAGTCGATCCCGCGAGTCCTTGGTCAGACTGTCGAGGGAAGGCACCAGCAGGAAGGCATAGGATTGCAGGCTCGAGCGGCCGACTCGGCCCCGCAGCTGGTAGATCTCGGCCAGTCCGAGCTGATCGGCGCGGTTGATGATGATCGTGTTGGCGGACGGGATGTCGAGCCCCGATTCGATGATCGTCGTGCAGATCAGGACATCGATGTCATGGTTGACGAAGGCGACCATGATGTCTTCCAGTTCCTTACCCGCCATCTGCCCATGGGCCACGGCGATCCGGGCGGTGGGGACCAGTTTTTTGATGTTGGTCGCGACCTGGTGGATCGAACGGACCCGGTTGTGGACGAAAAAGACCTGGCCGTTGCGCCGGATTTCCCGGGTCACCGCCTCCTTGATCACCAGATCGTCATACTGGGCGACGAAGGTCTTGACCGGACGGCGGTGCTCGGGCGGGCTGGAGATCACCGACAGATCGCGGATGCCGAGCAGGGACATCTGCAGGGTGCGGGGAATCGGGGTGGCGGTGAGGGTGAGGACATCGACCGCGGCCCGCAGCTTCTTGACCTTTTCCTTGTGGGCGACGCCGAACCGGTGCTCTTCGTCGACGATCAGCAGCCCGAGACTCTTGAAGACGATGTCCTTCGACAACAGGCGGTGGGTGCCGATCAGGATGTCGATGCCGCCCTCGGCCAGCGCCTTGACGAGTTTCTTCTGCTCGCTCGTCGTCCGGAAGCGATTGATGCATTCCACCCGCACCGGAAAGCCCTGCAGCCTCTCCCGGAAGGTCTTGGCATGCTGTTCGGCGAGCACGGTCGTCGGCACCAGGATCGCCACCTGCATCCCGTCCTCGACGACCTTGAAGGCGGCCCGCACCGCCACCTCGGTCTTGCCGTAACCGACGTCGCCGCAGACGAGCCGGTCCATCGGTTTGTCGGAGATCAGATCGTCGATGACTTCGGTGATCGCCTTGTCCTGCCCCGGGGTCTCGTCGAAGGGGAAGGACTCCTCCAATTCGTGGAACAGTTCAGCCGGGGGTGAAAACTGCCGGCCTTCGCGGAGTTCCCTGGTCGCGTAAATCTCCAGCAGTTCCTGGGCCACCTTCCACACCTCCTCCTTGACCTTGGCGGTGGTCGTCTTCCAGGTCTGGGTGCCGAGTTTGTCGATTTTCGGGGTCTGATCGGACAGTCCCTCGTAGCGGGAGATCAGGTTGAGCCTGTCCACCGGAACATAGAGCCGGTCACCGTCGCGGTATTCAATCTGGACGAAGTCGTTGGTGACGTCATTGAACCGCATTGTCACCAGTCCCTGGTAGACCCCGAGTCCATGGTCGCGATGGACTATGATGTCGCCGTCATTCAGTTCGGCGAAACGCAGTGGCGCCCCTTCCTGGTTGCCTTTACGCCTTTTGCCGAGACGCATCTCGCCGAACAGTTCGCTTTCGGAAAGGAGATGGATCTTCAGGTCAGTAAGAGAGAACCCCTGGGTCAGGGGATGATTGCAGAGGAAGACGGTCCTTTCGGCTTCGGTGCCCGCAAACTGGTCGAGATCGAGTGGTGGTGCGGCCTCGGCGGTAAGATGATGATGCCGGGCCAGAAGATCCCGCAGGTTTTTCATGTGCCGGCTTGACCGGCAGCAGAGGATGATACGGTCGCCTTCTCGCTGCCAGCTATTGATCTGTTCCGAGAGCGGAGTCAGGATGCCGCGGTCGCGACGCTGGAGATGGATATCCTGTTTGAGCGGCAGATGGCTCTGGGTTGTCAGGGAAATCGTGGCGGTCGCGTTGACGTTGAAATCGCTGCACAGGGCCTGATGGAAACCGGCCATCCGCTCTCTGGTTGCCGCGGCGTCGAGAAACAGTCGGTCGGGATGCAAGGCCGGTCGGCCGGCGGCCTGGGCGGCGGCAAAATTGCTGACAATGCGTTCCTCGACCAGATCCATGTTCTGGTTGATCGCCTCCGGCGAGACCAGCAGCAGTGTAGTTTCCCGAGGGAAAAAATCGAGAACCGCGGAGCTGCCGGATGGTTCGGCCGGATAGAAGAGCGGGAGATAGAACTGCATGCCGGCAAAGCGCCGGCCGCTCACAGCCTGCTCGATCAGGGCCGCGGCAGGTTCTTGCTCCCAGCCGGCGCTGCCGCTGTAGTCCTGAAAGCTCCTCTTGAGCCGGATCGCCGCCGTTTTGTCGGTCGGGTTGAGCAGGATGTCGGATACCGGAAGCAGGATAGCCTCGGCGATCTCCATGGTCGACCGTTGCGACAGTGGATCGAAGGCCCGCAGCGATTCAACGGTGTCGCCGAAGAAATCGAGGCGGACCGGTCCATCGTAAAGGCGGGAATCGTCCAGGGGGAACGGAGGGGGATAGATGTCGAGGATGCCGCCGCGGAGCGAAAAGTCGCCGACGCTCTGGACCAGGGCGACCTGTTCGTACCCCATCATGACCAGACTGGAGATCAGTCGCTCGATATCGATGTCCTCGCCGGCAAGGATCAGCTCCGGAATCCGGGTAAGCAGACCCTTGGGCATGACGCGCCGCATCAGGGCCTCGATCGAGGTGACGACGAGGGGCGGGGAGTTGCTGTCCGTCAACTGGTACAGGGTTGAGAGACGAAGGGCGGTCGTCTGCTGGTCCGGTGCCAGCGGGGTGTAGGGCGGAATCTCGTGGGCCGGATAACTGAGGACCTTGCCGGCAGCAAAAAGCCGCAGGTCCTGTTCGAATGGGGCCACCATCTGCTCGTCCGGAACGATGCAGCAGCAGGGGCCCTGCTCGGCGAGCAGGGCCCCGAGCAGGGCGGGACTGGAACCGCGCAGGCCGGTGCACTTCACGGTCGATGCAGATTGAAAGAGTTGCTGAAGTTGATTGCGCATTGGTAAAAAAAAGTGCCGGTTGCACCCAGAGGAGCAACCGGCAGGAAAGGAAGACGGACAGAAAAGAGGTCTAAAAGGTACCGCCGACGCTGAAATCCCAGACGGAATCATCCTCGTCGTCAAGCGGATCGAGGTTGTAACCCCAGACAATCTTCAACGGTCCCATCGGCGACAGCCAGTTGAGGCCAAGGCCGACGGACTCCCGGTAGGAATCGAGCGACCAGTCCTCGTCGTCATCGAAGACCTGGCCGGCATCAAAGAAAACCAGCCCCTGAACCCCCTGGTTTTCGGCAAGGGGGAAGAGAATTTCCCAGTTGGTGTACCACATTTTATCACCGCCGATACGCTCACCGGTAACGGGATCGAGCGGACTGAGATCACCGTAATCGAACCCTCGTACGGTATTGATGCCGCCGAGATAAAAGCGCTCGTAAACCGGCAGTTTGTCGGTCTCATTTTCAAACACCTGGCCGGCGGAGCCTTTGAAGTGGAATACCGTCTTCCAGAACATCGGAAAATACCAGCTGGTCGAACCCTCCAGTTTCGTGAACTCGGCGTCGCCGGCAAACGGTCCTCCTGCATACTCGGCGCTGAGCAGGTTGTAGGAACCCTTCGAGGCGCTGAGAATCCGGTCGCGGGAATCGCGGACGAGCGACACCTTGACGGCACTGGTGACATGCAGGTCGACTGAATTTCTGATGACATAGGAGGCATAGTCGGAAACATCGGTCAGGTCGGTATCGGTGTAGCTGTACATGCCGACCATGCGCCATTTTTCCCATACAGGATAGCCGATGCGGATATCGCCCCCCTGTGAATCCTTGGTGTAATCGTCGTATTCGCGTTCGGTATCGAACAGGTCGGCGCCCCAGGACAGATCGGAGTCGTTGAGATGGGGGTTGGTATAACCGAGATTGTAGCGTGAACTGGAGCCGCCGATATTGGCGGCAAGCGAAAGCCGGTCACCCCGACCGAGGAAGTTGTTTTCGGAGATCTCGCCCATGAATATCAGGTTGTCAACGGAACTGTAACCCGCGCCGATACTGAAGTTGCCGGTGCTTTTTTCCTTGACGGCGATGACGATGTTCATCCTGGTCGGATCGAGAGAAGGTTCCGGGGTGATATTGACCTCCTCGAAATATTCAAGACGCTGCAGGGCCTGGGTGCTCTGCCGCAGGGCCTTGGAATCGAAGATGCCGCCCTCGGAAACCTTCAGTTCGCGGCGAATGACATTGTCGCGGGTCCGGGTGTTGCCCTTGATGGAGATCCGGTCGATGTAGACCAGATCGCCTTTTTCGATCTTGAACTCGACATCCAGCCTGCCGCCCGATGCCGATTTCCTGATATCCGGTCTGACTGTGGCGAAGGCATACCCTCTCTCGGCGTAATAATCGGTGATCTTGAGGATATCGTCCCGCATGACCTGCCGGCTCAGAAATTCTTCCTTGCGGATGGCGAGGAGGTTGAGCAATTCGTCCTTGTCGGTGATCAGATCGCCGGCAATATCGATGGTCCCGACCTTGAACCGCGGACCCTCCTCGACCATGAAGGTCAGGTAGAGCCATTCCTCCTCCTGCCGGATCGTGGGCTCGGAAATCCTCGCCTCGAGAAATCCGTGGTTGTTGTAGAAGGCGACGATGCGGCCGACATCCTGTTTGACCTCATCCATTTTCAGCGTCCCTGATGCGGTCAGCCAGCTGAAGAAGCCTTTCTCGCTGGTCTCGATCTCATCGGCGAGATCACCGTCGTCAAAGGTCGTGTTGCCTTCGAAATCGATCTTCTTGATATAGATCTTCTCTCCCTCGTCGATGATGATCCGGACGACGGCGCCTTCATCGCTGGGGAAGGTCGTTTCGGCCTTGACCTGGGTGTTGTAATAGCCTTTGGATTTGTACAACTCCCGGATGGCCTCGACGGCGGTGTTGATCCTGGCAGGATTGAGAATGAAGTGCTCCTTGATGTTGGCCGCACTCTTGACGTCTTCTTCCTTGAGTTCGTCGATGCCCTCGTACACCAGTGAGGCGATGACCGGTTTCTCCACCAGCTTGAAGACGATCTGCTTCCCTTTCTCGCTGTCGCTGACGTCGATCTGGACATCGTTGAAATAGCCCATCGAGTAGATCGACTTGAGATCCTCCCGCAATGTCGACGGACTGTAAATATCGCCGACCTTGCTCTTGATCTTGCGCAGGATCGCGCCTGAATCGATCCGTTTGTTGCCCTGCGGGGTGATGGTGGCGATCCGAAGGTCCTTGCCGGAGTAGAGCAGGATGTCGCCGATGACGGCGGCGATGCCGTCACGCAGGGTTTCAACGGTCAGTCCATCCTTGAAATAATAGCGCGGAGCGTTCGGGGACAGCAGGTCGAAGACCTTGATGTCGATGCTTATCTGTTTACCGACATAGGTGAGACTGCCTGCCGCGACGTTGTCGAAACCGGTGGTTTCCGCGATTTTCTGCATCTGCGGCACTGCCGGCGGCCAGACCTTGGTGTAGTCGGCCATCGATTCCACCCTGGTACGGGACAGCATGGTCTGCCCGTTGCTGACCAGGGCCTCCTCCATGAAGGTGTCGGCCTGTGCCGTCAACTTGTCCACCTCCTGCTGGCTGTTGATTTTCAACGGCAGAAAGGCGGTGTTCTGGTCGGCCGAGATCGCGGGACCGGTAAAAATGACCGTTGCCAGGGCGAAAACCAAAAGCTGCAGAAGACGGAACATGTGGAGATGACGGAGGGGAGACGGCGTTTTTCCGGTGTGATCCATGGCGGAGTTCCTTTCTGTTTGAGATGCCCTTGAGGATACGGTGGAGTGTATACGCATCGTTGGACGTGGGTGTATCAACGGTCTGTGGGTAAATAGTCTGATAAGACAGGTATTGCACTGTGCATGAAATCCAAGGGTAAAAATCGTGACCATTATGCCATGTTTGGCAGGAAATGCAAAGAGAGCATCTGGATAAGAGAGAAAATGGTCTCCGGCGATGATGGCGGCCGGTTGAAGAGTTCTTTGAGGTCGGGCGTTTCATTAATATTTTGAAATATAACATGAAAACACAATCCTTCGGGGAGGCGTTGAGTCGTCGCGTCTCGCGGGATCGGCAGCGTTGAACTCCATGCCGCCGCCGAAATCCTGGGCGACAATCTTTCTCGATCTGGTGTTTCCCCCTCGTTGTCTGCTCTGCGGCGCCTACCCCGGATGGGAAAATCCTGAACACCTGTGTCGGGACTGCAGGCAGGGGATAAACTATATCCGGCCTCCTCTTTGCGCCTGCTGCGGCAAAATGATGGCGGCAGGGGAACCGGGGCGCAGTCATCGCTGCCAGGACTGTCTTGTTCACCCGCCGCCGTTCAGCGTTGCCCGATCCTGCATCCGCTATGACCAGACGGCGAGCCTGCTGCTGCATCGTTTGAAATACCATGGCGACACGGCGGTGCTGCCTGGTCTCAGGCATATCATCGAGCAGGCCGCTATCGCCGGGGTTTGTGACCCTGACATTATCGTCCCCGTCCCTCTCTATCGAAAACGTCTGAAAGCGCGGGGGCTGAATCAGGCCGCTCACCTCGCCCGCCTGTTCTACCCCGGACGCGATAGCGACATTCGTTTCGATCTCCTTCATCGCATACGGGATACTCCCCCCCAGACAGTACTGAGCGGCGCCGCCCGGAGGAGAAATCTCCGCTCCGCCTTTGCGGTGAAGGATTTGACGTTGGTGAAGGGAAAGACGGTCTGTGTCGTCGATGATGTCTTCACCACCGGCACAACGGTGTCGGAATGCAGTCGGGCGCTTCGTCTGGCCGGGGCGGAAGAGGTCTATGTCCTGACCCTGGCCATGGTTGTCTCCACAGTGTAGTATGTTCCGGTTCTGTTCAGAAAAAATATGGTTGAGGTTAAGGATGAATTACCTTCTAGAAGGTGCGGAAATACGTACATCTCGCGGTGGATGTAAAGATATATTGAGTAAAAAGCAATTTAGTCCCTTAATTTTGAGAAATATTGAGTTGAACCATTTTGTAAAACTGTTGATAAGTTGTGGGGAATCAGACTAAGCTGTCTATTTGACGGTGGAAAAAGGCTATCGCCGCAAGGCCTCTGAGAATAAGGATTTCGAGAGGGGGGGGGCGGAGACTCAGGCTGGTTCTGGTCTTGCAGCTGTTAACAATAAGATGTTGCACTAATAACAAATTTCTCGATATCGTCTTTGACTGGAAATGGGAAATGGAGTTAATCATCCGCCATCCAATGCGAGGCGAAAATCACGGGAGGTCCTCCTTCCGTTTTTTGGCTGACGGGTGGTTCCGGGCATTGGGATATAAAGCGTACAGTATCGTTCATTTCTGCTGAATTGGCTGAAATGGATCTGGATCGCTTGTAAAACCTGTTACGGGAAGGATTAGGGATGATCTGGGAGAAGACGAAAGAGAGATTGAAGGACGCATTGACGGAAAATGTCTATGCGCTGTGGATAGAACCGCTGGAGTGTGTCCAGGTTCAGGCTGACGCCCTGTTCCTCGCCAGCCCGGACAGGTATTTTAATGCGTACATTTCTCAGCATTACCTGGGCTTGATTGAAGAAAAGATCAAGGAGTGCGGGGCATCGGCCCGGAAGGTGGTGCTCTGTGAAAAGGAGGCGAAGCCGCTACCGGTAAAACTCGCCAAAGGCCAGATGCGTCTTCCCAGCGTACCGGAAAACACTACCCGGCTCCGCGCCCTGCATCCCCGCTATACCTTCGATGAGTTCATGGTCGGAGATTGCAACATCCTCGCCCACTCCGCCTGCCGGTCGATATCGGTGAGCGAGGACCTGGTCGGTCCCTGCCTCTACATCAACAGCGGCACGGGTCTTGGCAAGAGCCATCTGACCCACGCCGTGGCCCACAAGATCATCGCCGATTCGCCGATGACCCGGCTGCACTATGTCACCGCCCAGCAATTCGCCTCGGAAATGGTTCGCGGCATCCAGTCCAATACGATGGACCAGTTCAAGCGCAAATACCACGACAACTGCGACATCCTGCTGGTTGAGGATGTCCATTCGCTGACCGGCAAGAAGAAGACCCAGGAGGAATTGAACGAGTTGCTCGACACCCTGGTCAAGTCCGGCAGGCGGGTGATACTGACCGCCAACAGCGCCCCGCGGGATCTGGTGGGAATCGACGACGAGTTCCGCTCACGGATGTCGGCCGGTCTGGTGACGAGCATCAAGCCGCCGGATATCGATACCCGGCTGCGCATCGTCAGCCGCAAGGCCGTTCAGCACCAGCTCGTCCTGGAGGAGAGGTATGTCGATTACCTGGCCCAGCATATCAGGGGCGATATCCGCAAGGTCGAGTCGGCGCTGATCGCCCTGCGGGCCAAGGCCTCTTTGCGCAAAGGGGATATTGACCTGGACCTGGTAAGGGAGGTCGTCTCCAGCGTCGTCGGACATCAGCAGGTCCTGACTTCGGCGATGATCGGCGATCTGGTCGGCAGCCAGTTCAAGGTCAGCGTCAAGGATATGCAATCCCGATCACGGAAGAAGGTCGTAACCTTTCCCCGCCAGGTGGCAATGTACCTGAGCCGTAAATATACCGACGAGTCTCTGGCCGATATCGGCAGGAACTTCAACCGGGACCATTCCACCGTTCTCCATGCGATCAAGGTCGTCACCAACCTGACCAACCGCGATACCTCCGTCAACGCCCAGCTCAACCTTTTGTCCGACAAGGTCAAGCAACTCTGATGCGATAAGGCGCAAGAAAGGATGAAAGGGGAAGACCGCGCCTGCGATCTTCCCCTTTTTTGTTACGAGGCTTCTTCCGGCGCCGGTTTAAAAATAGACGCCCTTGATCTCCGCCCCTTCGGGGGCGGCGGTGGAAGGTCTGAGGATCCGTTCGGCAACACTGGTGGCACTCTTGATCATGTCGTTGATGCCGATGCCCTCCCAGCCGAAACCGCAGACCGCCAGTCCCCGCTGGTCCAGCATCAGCTGGTTGCGCCAGGCCAGAAGCCGGCTGTAGCCCTTCTCCAGTTGGGGGATGCCCGCCTTTGGCCGGAGCACCGTGCTGTAGACTGGATTGCCGGGCAGATTGAGAACCTCGCGGACGTCGTCGAGGGCGAGCCTGGTGATGGTCGCGTCGTCGAGTTCCAGCCGTTCCGGATGACGCCGGCCGCCGACGAGGGTCTCGCAGACGATATGACCGGCCGGGGCTCGGCCGGGGAACATGTTGGACGAGAAGAGGGTTCCGAGGGTGAATCGCCCTTCCTGTTCCGGGGTCAGGTAACCAAACCCCGGCGGCAGGACGGCCCCTGGGCCGAAACCGAAGACCACGGTGGCAATCCATGCCTCCGGGACGGCGGTGGCGGGCACGGTGGGGTCGATGTCGGCCAGCAGGGCGAGGGAGGCATTGACCGGCAGGGCCAGAACCAGGTTGGTGGCGGTATGGACTCCTTGCTCCGACTCCACCCGCCAGCCGGATTCGGTACGGGAGATCGCCGTGACCCCGCACTGAAGCAGCAGATCGGTGCCCGGCTGCAGCGATTCGGTCAGTCGTTGTGCCAAGCGGGCCATGCCGTCAGGAAAACTGGTCATTGCCGGCATGGTCAATTTTTTCGCGGTGCCCGAGCGCCTGGCCTTCAGCATCTTCCACAGCATGCCGCGGATGACCGAGCCGCGTTCCTTCTCGAGCCGGCGGATGCCGGGCATGACGCTGTCGATCGTCAGTTCGTTGAAATCGCCGGCATAGGTGCCGGTGAAAACGGCGTCGGCGAAGGGCAGGAGGGCCGGGCCGAAACGATGGTCGACCCATTTGGCGACCGTCGGTTCCCCGTCGAGCGGACGGAGCCAGAGATCGGCAAGCACGCGCAGTTTGGCCGTCCAGGGAACCAGTGGGGCCATCAGTATTTTGCCCGGACTCTGCGGGATGCAGCAGAGTTTGCCGTGGAGGTAGACATAGCGCACAAACTGCTTGAGCGGGGCCTTGACACACTCCCGGTCAAGTCCGGTCTCGCTCAGCAATGCCCGGCTCTCGGGACAATTGTCGAGAAATCCATGCGGGCCGATCTCGGTAACGTATCCCTGCTCCCGGTGCGTCCGTATCGCCCCGCCGGTTCGATCCGATTTTTCGAGGAGCAGGAAACGGTGGTCGGGGGCATGGCTCTTCAGTTTATGGGCGATTGTCAGGCCGGAGAGCCCGCCGCCGATGATGATGGTATGAAGTTGTGCTGTCATTGCAGGGCCGAAGCAGAGGTGGATTTTCCAGTGAAGGTGCTGTCGTTCTTTACCAGGAATCCTTGATATCGGCAATGCAGGAATGGCCGATCGGTGGGCCGCATCCCGTGGCTGAAAGCGGAGATTCCGGCTGTTTTGCTGGAGATTGCGATGGCAGCCGCGATCAGGCAGCGACCGACCGCGCCGGCCGTTGCTGTTCCTCGTCGAGGATTTCCTTCATGTCCATGGCCTTGTCGAATTCATGGATTTCCTCTTCGGTGAGGAGGAGATTCTTCAGGGCAAAGACCTGGAGCCGGGAGGACTGGTTGAACAGACGGTTGGCCATGAGCAGGGAGGCGATTTCCAGTTCGTTGATCTCGCCGTTGGCGGCCCTTTTCATAACTTCCTCGAGCGCCTGTTTGTCCTTCTGTTCGAGGTGGAAGATCGTTCGCAGGAGATCGCGGTGCTGGTCCCGGGGATTGTCGCTTTCCAGCAGGTGATTGGTGTCGTAGTACAGCTCGACCAGGCGACGACGAAACAGCTTGTACTGGCGGTTGAGGTGCTCATTGTCCGAGCTTTCGAAGTCATCGAGATCGTTTTTGATCCCCTTGATGTTTTTGATGGAGTTCATGATATTGCGGGAGGCGTACGCCATCCGTTCCAGTTCCTTGACCTCGGATTCTTCCAGTTGCGATCGCAGCATTTTCGCATAAAATTCAACAATCTCGCCATGTAGAAGTTTTATGTTGTCGTAGAGGCCGGGCAATGTGGTACGCCGTGGACTCTGTTCCAGGGGCAGGGGGTGGTCGAAGATCAGCTTGTCGTCAATTTTAAAGGTCCTGAGGCTGTACAACTGCGACTCTTCAAACAGATGGAGGATCTCCTTGCGCAGGGAAGCGGTGGCCGCGTCCGTGATTTCGGTCGGGGTATTGTTGATGTAGACGGCCACCATCTCCTTGCGGTCCGGAAAAGCGCGAACCAGAAGTCGGGAGAGGATTCCGATGAAGGGGAAAAAGACCACGACGCCGGTGACGTTGAACAGGGTATGAAAGAAGGCCAGGACCATGACGGCATCGGTCGGGATATCGAAGAGGGTGGGAAGCAGTTGCGACAGGGGACGCACAAGGGGAAAAGCCAGGATCCCGGTACCGAGATTGAAGATCAGGTGACTGGTGCTGACCCTTTTCTTCGATGGGATTCCTCCGATGGACCCGAGGAGAACGGTGACGGTGGTGCCGATATTGGCGCCGATAACCATGGCCATTGAATGCTCGAGGGTCAGCAGACCGCCGTTGAGCCCGGTCAGGATGATGGCGATACTCGCCGAACTCGACTGCATCAGGGCCGTGATGAGGATGCCGATGAGCAGAAAGACCCACAGTCCGTAATGGATGATGGCATTGAGGTCGATATGGCGGGCGAAGTTCTCCACTCCGGTCTTCATGAATTCGAGGCCAAGGAAGAGAAACCCGAAACCTATCAACAACCGGCTGGCCTGAAACAGTTTCGATGACGGGCCGAAGGCGATGAACACCAGTCCCCCGAGCGCGACCAGAGGCAGGGCGAATACCTCGATATTGAGCTTGAAGCCGAAAACGGCGACAATCCAGGAGGTCAGGGTGGTGCCGATATTGGCGCCCATCATCACTCCAATTCCATTCTGCATCGTCATCACCCCTGCCCCGACAAAGGCCAGGATCATCAGGGAGACCGCCGAACTGGACTGGAGGATCGCGGTGATGAGGGCGCCGCTGCCGATGGCACGGAGGCGGCCGGCGGTACAGTACCTGATCATCTGGCGGAAGGCCTTGCCGGACATGGTTCTGATGGCGTCCTCCAGCATGTACATCCCGTACAGGAAGAGGGAGAGGCCGGCGAGGAGCTTCCAGATATCCAGGGATTCATTCATGGGCATGGACAAAAATCAAAGGATGACTGCGCGACGTTGATTGCCGGTTGTCCGGAGGAGTGTCGATCACCGTAGGCAAGTATACACGATCTGGATCCATGTCGTCAGTGCGACTCGTTGCGATCGGCATGAACAGCAGGCTGCAGTCGAGGGCCGAGGAGGCAGAGGCAACGGTCAGCGGTCGACCGGACGAAACCAGCGGCCGATGAGGGTGACCAGGAGCACCAGCAGGGTCGAAACCCCGATCATCATGATTCCCAGGGCCGACAGTTTGCCCCACAGTCCGTCCTCGGAGAAACGCAGGATCTGCACCGCCAGGACCTCGGTTCCCGGTCGGGACAGGACCACGGACAGGGACAGTTCCCGGACGAACATGGTCGCCATCAGGACCCAGCCGGAAACGATTCCCGGTACCAGCAGCGGAATGACGATCCGCCGGAGCGTCGTCAGGTACGAAGCGCCGGCGACCAGCGACGATTCCTCGAGATGGTCGTGTATCTGGACAAAGGCGCTGGACAAAGGGCGGATCCCATAGGGCAGATAGGTGGCGATATATCCGATTAGCAGGGCCCAGACCGTGGCATAGAGCGGGGTGCGGACGAAGAACCACATGAATCCGACGCCGATGACGATGCCGGGAAAGGAGAAGGAGAGAAAACTGAGGGATTCCAGGATCCCGGCGCTCCGGCTCCGTACCTTGACGATGACGTAGGCCACGAAGATCGACAGCACGATGCCGAGAGTGGCGCCGACGACCCCGAGAAACAGGCTGTTCTTGAGGGACAGCAGCGAGATCGGATCGTTGAGCACCTCGATCCAGTGCTTCAGCCCCATCATCGACAGGGCCCTCATGCTGGGCACCATCGAATACGGTACCAGGGAGGTGTAAAAGAGGACCACGACCGGCAGGATGATCAGGATGAACGACAGAAATCCGAGGATGAGAAAGAGCGGAATCTTTGAGCGTTGCAGCTTGATGATCGTCGGCTTGTAGCCGCGGCCGGCAATCGTCACGAACCTGTCGCTGGCCGAGGTGAGGTAACGGTAGAGGTAGATGAGGATGATCGAGGCGAGCAGGACGCTCATCCCCACTGCGGCGGCCTTGCCGTAATCGGCGGCGAAGCCGGTGGAAACCATCTGGTAGAGATGGGTGGCCAGGACGTAGATCCGCCCCGGCATGCCGATGACCGAAGGTACGGCAAAGGAGGCCAGGCCGCGAATGACGCAGAGGATGAAGGCGGCGAGAATCGCCGGTCGCAACACCGGCAGGGTGATGCGGAAAATCGTCTTGGCGGTCGAGGCGCCGCAGACCCGGGACGATTCCTCCAGCGAGGCGTCGAAGGAGGCCATGGCCGGGGCGATGATCAGGTAGGCGATCGGCAGATCGAGCAACCCTTCGACGAGGACCATGCCGGGCAGGGAGTAGATATTGAACGGGGCATGATGAAGAGAAAAGGCCTGTTGCAGGATGAGGTTCAGTATGCCGTTGGAAGGATTGAGCAGCAGTACCCAGCTGACCGAGAACAGGAGATGGGGAATCATCATCGGGATAATCGAGATGATGCCGAAGATGAACTTGAAGGGGATGTCGGTACGGATGTTGAGGTAGGCGAGAAAGAGGGCCAGGGCGGTGGCGGTCGTCGCTGCCCCGCCGACGAATATCACCGTATTCCAGATGACTTCCAGGAGTGCCGGATCGGTATAGGCGGTGATGTATTTGGCCAGTGTGAACTTGCCGGAGGCGGTCAACCCTTCCGAGAGACTGCCGAAGATCAGCATGATCACCGGGCAGATGGTGAGAAAGCCGACGATGGCGATGAGCAGAAGGGTCAATCCCGAGTGTCTGCCGGTCATGGTCGCTGTCACCCGGCAACGAGGAGGCAATGATCGGGGCTCACTTGGAAACCGACCTCGTCGCCCACGGCCAGATCCGTCTCCGGTTCGATCCGGGCCAGCAGGTGCTGGTCGCCGACGCGGATCTCACCCTCGAAGGCATCGCCGACGAACACCATCGAGACGATGGTCCCCTGGACGACATTGGTCCCGGGGTGGTCACCCCGGGCCAGGGAGATGAATTCCGGGCGCAGGCAGAGCGTCACCTTCGTGTCGGGCGGAAAATCGCCCTTGCGACAGGATAACCGACCGATCCCGGAATCGACGATGGTCGTTCCGGGAAGCTGCTGCCGGACCACCGCCTTGACCAGGTTGGCCCGGCCGATGAAGTCGGCGACGAACTCGCTTTCGGCATCGAAGTAGATCTTTTTCGGCGAACCGATCTCGATGATCCGGCCGGTCCGCATGACGGCGATGGTGTCGGACAGGGCGAGGGCCTCGACCCGGTCGTGGGTGACGTAAACGGCGGTTATCTGGAGATCGTAGAGGAATGTCTTCAATTCCTTGCGGGTTTCCTCACGCAGCTTGGCGTCCAGGTTGCTCAAGGGCTCGTCGAAGAGAATGACCCGGGGTTTCGCCACGAGGGCGCGGGCCAGGGCCACCCGCTGCTGCTGGCCGCCGGAGAGCTTGGTGGCGGGCCGGTTTTCGTAGCCTTCGAGTTGGACGAAGGCCAGGGTTTCGGCCACCCGCCGGCGGATTTCCTCCTTCGGCACCTTACGGTTCTGCAGCGGGTAGGCGACGTTATCGTAGACGTTCATGTGCGGCCAGATCGCGTAGGTCTGGAAGACCATGCCGAGCCCCCGTTTTTCAGTAGGCAGGCTGATGTTCTGCGCCGACGAGTAGACAATGTCGTCGCCGATCCGGATCTCGCCGGCGTCGGGGGATTCCAGGCCGACGATGCTGCGCAGCAGGGTGGTCTTGCCGCAGCCGGATGGGCCGAGCAACGTGAAGATCTGGTTGGACGGAATGGTCAGGTCGACATCGTCCAGCGCCTTGATGATCCGGCCGTCGGAAGCGTAATGCTTGCGAAGGCCGGTGATGCGGATTTCCATGGCCGGAGAGGGTTATCTGATCGCGAAGATCTTTTTGAATTCCTCGCCCCACCTGGCTATCTCGTCATCGGCGAGTTCCCTGATGGGTATGACCTGGGCCTTGTCCATGCCGGCGATGGGGGGGAAGACGCCGGGGGCGAGGACGTATTCGCCGACGTCGTTCGCCAGCAGGGTCATGGCGTCCTTGGACAGCCAGTAGTCCATGAATTTTTTCGCCGCTTGCGGATGCGGGGCCTTCGAGGAGATGCCCATCGCCCGTGGGGTCCCCATCAGTGGTTGATTTTCCACCCGGGCCCAGTCGAGGGGAGCCGGGGCTTTGGTGACGATATATTTGGGCATCGAGATGCCGATCTGTTTCTCGCCGCTCTCGATCGGGGCCGGGGTCGGACCGAAGGAGGCCACGAACATCGGCCGGTTCGCCGCCAGACCCTTGAGGAATTCCCGCCATTCCTGATCGGAGGCAAAGACGTTTTCCCGCAGGCCGATCAGCCAGCAGATGGTCGTGGCATGGCTGGCCGGATTCGCCATGACGATCTTGTCTTTCCACTTCGGGTCGGCGAGGTCCTGATAGCGCTTCGGCACGTCCTCCGGTTTGACCAGCTCCCTGTTGTAGATGATCCCCACATATTCGATGCCGAAGAGCTGGATGCCGTTCTTGTTCGTCCATTCCGGGTATTTCGCTGCCTCGGGAGAAACATAGGGGGCGATGACCCCCTTTTCCTTCAGCATCTCCAGGACCGGCAGCGGGGCCTGGATGACATCCGCCATCAGCTTGTTGGCCTCGAATTCGGTGAACACGGTGGAAAGGAACTTGGCCGTGGAGATCCGGGTGTATTCTCCCTTGATGCCCGTCGATTTGGAAAAAGCATCCATGATCGGCTCGATGGCCGTGATGTTGGCGTAAAAGGACACTTTGTCCTCCGCTGCGGTACCCTTACCGACCAGCAGCGACCCGGCGGCCAGAAGAAGCGCCGCGAAAACAACAAACATTGTTTTTGCCGTTTTCATTCCGTTTTCTCCTTTGATTTCCATGGTTGACCCGGCGATCCCCGACCTTGTGTCGAGGCCGATACACGGCTCTCATGTTTATTCATCCTATCAAATCCGCCGAGACAATTTCAATGGCCGACGGCAAGATAAGGCAAATACCCAATACAGGGGTGATTCCCCTCCTGCTTTGAACTGTCGCTGACACGATCGCGTGTTCGCCTTTTCAAAAGCCGGGGACCGTGCGGCTGGGATCCGCCGCGATGGAACAGCGTCCGGAGGCAGCGCTGAGCTGAAGGGCGTTGAAGGGTCGTGGCTCGGTGGCCGCCATGGCTTGACAACCACGCAGATATGCTTAGCGTTACCGCCAAAATTGGCAGATAAATCAATGGCAAGGGAGCTGCATGTTCCCGTACCGTTCCGACCAAAGCATAAGAGGTATTCGTAATGACAGTGAAAACCACAACCCACGAATTTCAGGCAGAGACCAAGAAGCTCCTCGATATCGTCATCAACTCGCTGTACACCGAGCGGGATGTCTTTATCCGCGAATTAATTTCCAATGCCGCGGATGCCTTGGAGAAATTCAGGCATGAGAGCATTACCGCCACCGATGTCTTCGATGCCCACGTGCCGCTCGAGATCAACATCAGCCTTGATGACAAGAACCACACCTTTACGATCACCGACACCGGGATCGGCATGACCCGCCATGAGCTCGAAGCCAACCTCGGCACCATCGCCCATTCAGGGTCGAACACCTTCCTGTCCCAGCTGGCGGAGGCGGCGAAGAAGGATGTCAGCCTTATCGGCCAGTTCGGTGTCGGCTTTTACGCCGCCTTCATGGCCGGCAGCCGCGTTCTCGTGCAGAGCCGGTCCTGGGACGGCAGTGAGGGCCATGAATGGGCCTCCGACGGCACCGGCTCCTTCACCATCAGCGAGATGCCGGGTCTGCACCGCGGCACCAGGATCATTGTCGACCTGAAAGAAGACGCCCATGATTATGCCCAGAAATGGAAGGTCGAATCGATCATCAAACAGTATTCGTCCTTTGTTTCTTTCCCGATCAAGCTCGAGGGCGAGATTGTCAATACCGTCCAGGCCTTGTGGACCCGAAACAAGGCAGAGATCAGCGAACAGGAATATGTCGATTTTTACAAATTCGTCGGCAATGCCATCGACGAGCCGATGTACCGCCTGCATTTTTCGGCCGATGCGCCGCTGGCGATCAATGCCCTGCTCTTCGTCCCGAAGGAGAACTTTGAAGTCATGGGTTTCGGCCGGATGGAGTCCGGAGTGAACCTGTACTGCCAGAGGATTCTGATCGATCAGCATTCTGAGAACATCCTGCCGGAATGGCTGAGGTTCCTCAAGGGTGTGGTGGACAGCGAAGACCTGCCGTTGAATATTTCCCGTCAGGCGCTGCAGGACAACGCCCTGGTCGGCAAGCTGCGCCGGGTCATTACCAAACGGTTCCTGAAATACCTGGAGGAAGAGGCGAAACGGGATGCCGATGCGTATCTGGGTTTCTGGAAGACTTTCGGTATCTTCCTGAAGGAGGGCGCCACCTCCAGTTTTGAGTACCGCAACGATCTCGGTAAGCTGCTGCGATTCGAGTCTTCGAAGTCTGAGGCCGGCAAACCGGTGGGCCTCGCCGATTACCTGCTGCGGATGAACCCGGACCAGCAGGAAATCTACTATATCAACGGCACCAGTCGGGCGGCGATCGAGGCCGGCCCCTATGTCGAGATGTTCAGGAAGAAGGATATCGAGATCATCTATACGATGGAACCGATCGACGATTTCGTTCTCAGCCATCTCGGTGAGTTCGAGGGCAAGAAACTGGTCTCCGCCGATCGGGCCGATCTCGCCATTCCCGAGACCGAGGAGGAGAAAAAGGCCGAAGAGGACCAGGAGGCGGGGCTTGACAGCACACGGACCGAGGCCCTTCTCGCCTGGTTGAAGCAGACCCTGGCCGACGGGGTGCAGGATGTCATCGTGTCGAAACGGCTGGTCGATGCCCCGGCGATGATCGTCAATCCCGACAGCCATATGACCTCATCGATGCAGCGGGTCCTGGCGGCATCGCGATTCGAGAAGGGGCTCGGACTCGAGACATCGAAAAAGAACCTGGAGATCAACCTCAGGAATCCCCTCATCAAACGGCTGGCGGACCTGCAGGAATCGGACGAGGAGTTTGCCGTCGATGTGGCCAGGCAGATCTATGATAACGCGATGATTCAGGCGGGACTGGTTGTCGATCCGTTGGTCATGGTCGACAGGAACTACAAGATCCTCAAGCGGGCGGTACAAGGGTAAACGTCGTTCATCGTTCTGAAGTAGTGCGCTCACAGAGAGATACCGGGCCAATGCGGCGTTCAGGGCGTCGGAGGTGGTGATCCGGCAGGCGGTCATGCGACGACATAACCATTGAAAAGTGGTGGTCTTCAGGCTATAGATCGACATGTTGTCCCGCTTTTCCGATTTCAACCAACTGGGAGGTGCTATGCCCTTTTTCTGCCGTTACTGCCTGATTTTCCTGGCAACCGTGCTGCTTCTGGGCGGATGCTACAACAAGCCCGTTCGCAACCTGGCCTCGGACGTGCTGCTGATCAAGGTGGGGCAGTCAACCGGCGATGATGTGCTGACCTACCTTGGTGAGCCGGATGAACAAAAGGTCATCGACAAGGGGGGCGAACAGTGGCTGTTCAGGGAAAAGACCTCCACCGTCATGGAAAGGACCCCGGTAGTGGGCAAGTATCTCGGTAGTCCCGGCATCGTCGAGGTCATCGTGACGCTGAAGGATAATGTGGTGGTCGATAGCCGGTATGAGGCACACGACGCCGACGAAAACGATTGGACGGATGACTTTTCCTGGCAAAAGGGTGAAAAGTGACCGATCGTTTTGCCACAGCCCGTGAGCGGATGGTACAGGAACAACTCGCGGCCAAGGGGATAACCGATCCGCGAGTCCTCGCCGTCATGGGGGAAGTGCCGCGCCATCTTTTTGTCGACGACGCGATGCAGGGCCGGTCCTACGGTGATTATCCCCTGCCCATCGCCGCCGGCCAGACGATCTCACAACCTTTTATTGTCGCCTATATGACCCAGGCCCTGGAACTGCAGGGGCATGAAAAAGTCCTGGAGATCGGGACCGGATCGGGTTATCAGGCGGCAATCCTCTCCCGCCTCTGCCGCAAGGTCTATACCGTCGAGCGGGTCAATACCCTGTTGGCCGGGGCGAGGAAGCTTTTCGATACTCTCCACTGTTTCAATATCGTCGCCAAGATGGATGACGGCACCCTCGGCTGGCCGGAGTTCGCTCCCTATGATGCGATCATCGTCACCGCCGGCGGCCCCGAGGTCCCCCACCCTCTGATCGACCAGCTGGCCGATCCCGGGCGGCTGATCATCCCGGTCGGTGACCAGGATATCCAGAATCTGCACCTTGTGACCAAAGAGAAGGGGGAAATTCGGATCGATCGTCTGGCCAGTGTCCGTTTTGTCGAACTCATCGGCGAGCATGGCTGGGGGCGCTGAGAACGACCTCGACCATGCGGATGCCTGCCGCTCTTTGAGCTTGTGTATCCCTCTTCTTTCCGCACAGACCTGAACAGGTGGCCCGGCGCCGCCACTCGAACATCTTCCTCCCCATCGATTGCCATGATACCGGCAACCTCTCGATGACCGCCGGCCAATTTTGCGCCGGATCGAAAAATCAGATGCATTTGCTTGGCGAAGAGGTATTCTGACAGGAATAATTATGAGTATTTGCAAATAACAGGAGGCGAGCATGATCGAGTCGACAGCAGTGAATCAGGAAATCGAGGCATTTATCAACGGCTGGGAGGATGACGACTCTGCAGCGAGGCAGGGATTTCTCGATCTCTACCGCCATGTCCGGGCGCTGGCCGGGGTGACGTTGGATTTTGTCGGCCGGCCGGGTGTCAGTTACTCGCTCCGGCCACGAGGTCGTCGCCAGGGGGAGGGCGAATTTTTCGCCATTATCGATGTCATCGATGACGATCCCCAGGCTCGGTGGCTGTCCGTCTGTTTTTACGGCCATATGATCAGCGATCCGGAGGGCAGGGGCGAGGTCATCCCCGGCGGTCTGGCCGGTGCCGACGGCTATTGTTTCGACGTAGCCGGCGATGATGCGGGCGTGATTGAATACCTTCAGGAGCGCTGCCGGGAGGCCTGGACCCGGGTGTCATGACAGGTTGCCGGTCAGTCGATGATTTTCAAGTTCACCAGGAGGTAGTGCTTGCCACTGGTCTGTCGGGTAAGGTACAGTCTCTGCTCTGATTTGTCGTGATCCGTTGTTTTAAGGGGTAGAGGCCATGGAATCCATTCTGCTGATCTATCTGGCCGCCGGCGCCGTTGCCGGTCTGCTCGCCGGTCTCCTGGGGATCGGGGGCGGACTGGTGATCGTGCCGATGCTGGTCTTCTGTTTCTCGCTGCAGCATATCGACCCGGCGGTGACGATGCACCTGGCCC
Organism: Desulfoprunum benzoelyticum; assembly: GCF_014201505.1. Taxonomy (GTDB): domain Bacteria; phylum Desulfobacterota; class Desulfobulbia; order Desulfobulbales; family Desulfocapsaceae; genus Desulfoprunum; species Desulfoprunum benzoelyticum. The sequence goes on from NZ_JACHEO010000002.1 coordinate 75,995, forward strand.
TGGGAACCTCGATGGCCAGCATCATCTTCACCTCCGTTTCCAGCTTTCGGGCCCACCATCGGCGGGGGGCGGTGGAGTGGCCCCTGGTGCGGCGCATCGTTCTCGGCATCTTTGTCGGCACGTTTCTCGGCTCGTGCCTGGCGGCGAGGATGTCCACCGGTTTCCTGAAGGGCTTCTTCGTCCTCTTTCTTTATTACGTCGCCACCCAGATGCTGCTGAACACGAAGCCGAAGCCGTCCCGCCAACTGCCCGGCAACCTCGGAACTTTTGCCGTCGGCAACGTCATCGGCGCCTTTTCCAGCCTGGTTGGGATCGGCGGCGGCACCCTGTCGGTGCCGTTCATGACCTGGTGCAACATTCCGGTGCACCGGGCGATCGGCACCTCGGCGGCGATCGGCTTCCCGATCGCCATCGCCGGGACGATCGGCTATATCGTCAACGGCTGGCACACTGCCGCGCTTCCCGCCTACTCGCTCGGCTATGTCTATCTGCCGGCCATGGTCGGCCTGGTCGCCACCAGCGTCCTCACCGCCCCGTTCGGTGTCCGCCTGGCCCACAGCCTGCCGGTCGACAAGCTGAAGCGGGTGTTCGCCGTCCTGCTCTACGTGGTCGGCACCCGGATGCTGATCAGCCTGGTCTGAACTCCACCAAAAAAGCAAAGGCCTTTACGCTGCGGAGGCCGTTGTCGATACCACGTTGACGCCTCAACCCATCAATTGATCCAGTCGTCGGTCGCCTCGATCGGGGCGAAACCGCGTCGCATCGTATTCTCGCTGACCAGTTTGGGGTCGACGAACTGGAGGAGATAATCAGGTCCCCCGGCCTTCGAGCCGACTCCTGACATATTGAAGCCGCCGAATGGGTGGCGCTCGACCAGGGCGCCGGTACTGCCGCGGTTGAGGTAGAGATTGCCGACGTTGAACTCGGCCCGGGCCCGGTCGAGATGTTCCGGGCTGCGGGAGAAGATGGCCCCGGTCAGGCTGAAACGGGTCGAGTTGGCCCACTCTATCGCCTGGTCGAAGTCCTTGACCTTCAACAGTGCCAGCACCGGCCCGAAGATCTCCTCCTGGGCGATACGGTGCTCCGGCCGGATGCCTTCGACAATCGTCAACGGCACATAGCAGCCGGTGGCCGGGACCTCGCGGCTGAGCAGGACCTTGCCCTCCTGCTTCGCCAGTTCGATATACTCGAGGATCGACTTCCGGGCCGTCTCGTCGACCACCGGTCCCAGCGAATTGGCAGGATCTTCGGCTGGACCGATCGTCAGCGATGCGGCAGCCTGGACCAGTCGCTCGCGGAATTTCTCGTAAATCGGTTCGACGACAATGGCGCGGGAACAGGCCGAACATTTCTGACCCTGGAAGGCAAAGGCCGAATTGATGACCTGCCTGACCGCCTCATCGAGATCGGCGTCGTCATCGATGATGATCGCGTTCTTGCCCCCCATTTCGGCCACCACCTTCTTGATCTGCCTCTGCCCCGGCCTGACCGTCGCGGCCCTGGTGATGATCCGCTGGCCGACCTCCATCGAGCCGGTGAAGGCGATGAGGGCGATGTCGGGATGCTCGACGAGGTAGTCGCCCATCACCGCGCCGCGGCCGGGGACATAATTGAAGACCCCGGCGGGCAGTCCGGCCTCGCGGAAGATCTCGACCAGATTGAAGCCGACCACCGACGACGGCCCGGCCGGTTTGTACAGCACCGGGTTGCCGGTGACGATGGCCGCCGCCGACATCCCGCAGCTGATCGCCAGCGGGAAGTTCCAGGGGGCGATGACGGCGGCGATGCCTTTGGCCTGGTAGCTCAGCAGGTTGATTTCGCCGGGGCTGGTGCCCATGCGTCGGGGAGTGCCGAGCCGGACGGCCTCCCTGGCGTAGTATTCGAGGAAGTCGATGGCCTCGGCGACATCGGCCTGGGCCTGGTTCCACTGTTTGCCGACCTCGAGGATCTGCCAGGCGCTCAGTTCGTAGATTCTACGGCGGGCGACGGCTGCCGCCTTGACCAGGTACTGGGCCCGCTCGGCAAACGTCAAGGCCTGCCACGCCGGAGCGGCTTGTGCGGCGGCGGTGATGGCCGCGTCAATTTCCCGGGTCGAGGCCTGGCAGATTGTGCCGATGATCTCCTGTGGTCGGGCCGGATTGACCGAGGGCAGCCGGTCGTCGGTAACGACCTCGCGGCCGCCGATGACCAGCGGATAGGTGGCGCCGAGTTTGCCACGGACGGCGGTGATGGCGGCGACAAAGCCGTCGCGGACCTCCCGGCGGGTGAAGTCGGCGATCGGTTCGTTGACGAAGCGATCAGACCTGGCACCCGCCGGCCTGGCCTTGTCCGGGTTCTGTTCGGCGATGCGGACCAGGGTCGTGAACGGGTTTTCGACCAGCCGGTCGATTTCCGCCGCCTCGGCAAAGGACTGGCGGAGGAAGGATTCGTTGGCGGTATTCTCCAGCAGCCGCCGCACCAGATAGGCCATTCCCGGCAGCAGGTCGCCGTAGGGGGCGTAGAGCCGCACCCGTCTGGCGACGTTGAGCAACCCTTTGCGCACCGGTTCGGCCATGCCGTACAGGACCTGGAATTCGTATCGGTGCTCGGGGACCTCAAGTTCCCTGGCCATCTCCATTGCCGCCGAGATCGACCGGATGTTGTGGGAGGCGCAGGCGTAGCTGCAGATATCTTGGTTTTCGAGGATCATCCGGGTGTGGCGCTCAAAGGCGGCATCGGATTCGGCCTTGATCGTGTAGACCGGAATCTCCCAGCCGTTCTGTTTGGCGATGACCGTTTCATAGTCCCAATAGGCGCCCTTGACCAGGCGGATGGAAATCGGCAACCCCTCGCTGCGGGCCCAGGCAAGGAGGGCCTTGAGATCGGCATCGGTCTCCTTCAGGTAGGATTGGAGGGCGATGCCGAGGTGAGGATAGTCGCGGAACTCCTGGCTGGCCCGCAGGCGGCGGTACACCTCGAGGGTGATATCCTTGAAGCGGTGATGCTCCATGTCGATGCGCATGAAGCCGCCCAGTTCCCTGACCTTGCGGAGGATCGGGATCAGCCGGTTGGAGATGCCCGTCACCGATCCCTCGAAGTCCATCGGATCGGTCAGCGAGAACAGGGCCGAGGGCTTGACCGAAATGTTGATGCGCGGTGCGTGCCCCCAGTCGAGGGTGTCGTCACCGATCGCATGCCAGTCCTTGTAGGATTTTTCCAGCGCCGCCAGCAACTGAAGATACATCTCCATGAAAGAGGCGGCCTCCATCTCGCTGACCGTTGCCTCGCCGAGGATATCGACGGTCAGGGTGAAGCCGTCCTTGCGGATTTTCTTGATGGTCTTCAACGCGTCCTTGACGTTCTCGCCGATGATGAACTGCCTGGCCATGCTTTCGAGGTTGGTGCGGATGGTCCGGTTGAGAATGACGCCGGTGAGTTTACCGCCGAAACCGGCGCCGAGCGCCCCCCATTTCATCACCGCCGGCACATCCTGGTCATCGCCGGCAAAATACTCCCGGATATGACGGGAAAGTGATTCGGAGGTCGTGAGGTAGGGCAGGACGTCGACGAAGCGGAACAGCTGGACCTTGAAATTTTCGTTCTTCATCGACCAGTCCATGACCTTGCCGGTCCACCAGCCCTTGTTGAAGATGGAGGGGGCCTCGCCGCTGATGCTGGTGAAGAACTCCCTGCTGCGGGCAGTGATCTTTTGATCGAGGGAATTGATATCCATGGATGTACCTCATGCAAAGGGAGGGAGAGGGGATCAGGTGTCCTTTTTCAGCTTTTTCTGGTTCTGCTTTGTTTCGGCGAAGGCGGTGTCGAGCCTCTGTTCTTCCTTGAGGGTGCCGAGGACGAGGGTTGTCCGGCTGTCCTGGACCCCGGGAATGGCACCGATGCTTTTCATCAGCGCGGTCAGGCCGTCGGTGCTGTTGACCCTGGCCTTGATGAGATAGTTGTATTCCCCGGCAATCCAGTGCACCTCCTGAATGCCGTCGATCTTCGCCACTTCCCGGCCGATTGCGGTACAACCGACGGCATCGGCCGTCTTCAGGTGCATGAAGATCGTCAGGGCCAGGCCGACGGCCTTGGGATCGAGACGGACCTCGTAGCCGACAATGACGCCGTCCTTCTCCAGCTTTTTCACCCGCTCGAGGACCCCTGAGGGTGCCATGCCGAGCCGCCGTGCCAGTTCGGCGTTGGCGATTTTGCCGTTATTCTGGATTATGTTCAATATTTCAAGATCAATATCGTCTATCATATAGAAATAAACTCCTTTAAAAGAATAATATTCAAATTAAAGGGGTGGGTCAAGTGCGATCTTTTGTCTGATGATCTTCTACTTGAGTGGGGTGCTGAATCGAGGGGATTGAACACGACAGAGGAGGTGGAGAAGCTGGCTGGATACTGTTGCGATCGTCAGCGTACCGTGAGGCCCTTGGCCTGTGAAATTCGGGTCATGCCGGCGAGATATTCCCCGTGCTGCTCGAGATAGAAGGCAAGAGCCCTGGAGAAATGCTTGCCGACCAGCCCATCGACGAAGATCTGGCTGATCTCCCGGTAGCGCTTGAGAATGAGCTGGGAACGATAGAAGATCAGCCATTCCTCGGTCGACATATCCTGGACGACGATCTCCAGAGCCTTGCGGGCCCGGGGCTGGTACATCCAGAAATACATCAGGTCGAGGGCGGTGACGATGAAGGCCCGTTCGAGGTCCCGCGCCTCGTAGTTCATCGTTTCGATAAACATCTTCGGCGACTGCAGCATGTCAAGGACATCCTCTTCCGGGAACAGCATGTCGAGATGGGCGAAAAGTCCGAAGAGATGGGTCAGTTTGCTTCTGTAATCGGCAAGACGGATACGGATATTGGCCTGACGATCGGCGAGACCTTCGATGACTGCGGCGACACAGTCGGAGGCGAATTTGGAGATGACGGCCGCCCACTTCTGCAGGATCCCGTCGATCCCGGGGATCAACGCCGCATGCAGGATGGCGGCGATCAGGGCGTTGAACAGGATGGCGAGCGGGATGGAGAGGATCGAGCGGAACATATTGCCGAGGGCGGCGCTTCGGGGCAGGCCGCGGAAGAAATTATGGCTCGAGATGTACAGGCCGTTGGCCACTCCCATCGCCGAATAGAGGAGTACCGGATTGGTCGAGGTGTTGACTCCCAATGTTTGGTCGAGCAGGACGGTCTTGACCAGGTAATCGAGGAGGGGAACGGAGAAGCCGGTGTACAGCAGGGAATCGGCGATCCGCGACCAGCTGATGAAGGCGTTCCACTGCAGCAGCGGTGAGCGGACCAGCCCGCCGCCCCCCAGGACCGACTGAATGATATTGCGCAGGCAGGTGATCCCGAGCCAGATAAAGGCCCCGAAATAGGCGAGCAGCCACCAGTCCTTGGTCAGGCTGAAGGTCAGGAAGGCCGGGATGAAGCCGATCGCCACCTTCAACAGGTTCTTCAATCCGGTATTGAGGTATTTCAATGGCCTGCCGATGCGTTCGGCCGCCGCCCCGGTCCCCAGTCTGATCGGGTAATCGGCGGGGTGGCGGAGTCCTCCCAGGGTGACGACGTTGCCCTCTCGTCCCGGGTGGAGCTCGATGGCCTCGAGGCTCCAGTCCCTCCATTCGCTGCGGGTGGCGAAGCGGCTGCCGGGGAGGCAGCCGAGGATCCGTCCCAGCAGGCGCTGTGGCCGGGCGCTGCGGCGGGTGTGGCGATGATTGACCATCCGGGCGGTGACCGGCAGGCACTTGCGGCGGGTGTGGCGGACCTCCCGGACCGCCTCGCGACGGGCCCGGGGGGGGAGGGTGTCGAGGACCACCAGTCCCATGCCGTACTGGTGTTCCGACTGGCCGGTGGAGCTGCTGCCGATCCGGGAGCCGAGATTGCGCTTGCGATAGTAGGTGTGGAACGTTTCGATGTCGAACAGGATGCCCAGGAGCCTTTCCTTGCGGGTATCCATCGCCATCAGCTCGGTGGTCTTCGCCTTTATCGTCGTTTCTGTAGAGGTCCCGGTCTCTTGCAACTGTTCCAGATTCCGCTGGAGAGCGACCCTGGAATTTTCGAAATCCCAGATGATCTCGCGGATCGTCCGCTTGAGGACGATGACGTTGTCTTCATTGAGGGCCTTCTGCAGGGTGTTGGTCAGGCTGTAGGTGCGTTCCGGGTTGACGATCGTGACCGCCTCGCCCGCCGCTCCGGCGGTTGCATGGATGTCGGGCCCGGCAACCATGCCGTGCGACGCGTCCTTGAGATTGTAGCTTTCGATATGGGTTATCCTGCCCTGGCAGTCGTACAGCAGCTCGAGGGTGTCCTGGATCGAGAGGTTGCTCAGGTTGAGGATGAAGTGCGAGCCGGAATGGAGGGCCGACAGGCGATGCAGCAACTCCCGGGACGACATGTGCAGCAGGCTTGGGACATCGGCATCGTCGTGCGGGATATTCGGGTCGACGATTTCCGGGTTCCGGACCGGTTGCAGAAACCGGTCGATCAGCACTTCCCTGGTCAGGGAGCCGAACAGCTTGAGCCGGGAGTGCAGTTCGTGACGGTTATCGATCTCGATCGTGTTGTACCGCTCTCCCAGTCTCTTGATTTCGTCCTTGATTGCCGGCTGCAGGGAGCTGTGGATGAATTTGGCGAGATGGAGGAGGGACGGCTGGCCGGTGCCAACAGAATCGATGAATGCCTGTTTGTCGAAGGCCCTGATTTCGAATCCAAGCTCCTCCGCCAAGGTATGCCGATGTCCGCGGTTGAAGGCATCCAGGACCTGGAATACATACCGTTGCTGGTAGCGTGAAACCTGGCGGCCCTCCTCCATCAGTGCCTCAACCTGTTGCTCCCGCAGGAAATGCAGCAGCGAGTGGCTGTCGGTGAATCCGTGCGGGCTCCAGGTCATCCGGACATATTTGTCGAGAAAGCGGGACGACATCTCGATGCCGATGCGGATGTGGACGTCGAGGATTTCGCCGGCCTCGAGCAGCTCCTCCGCCACCTCCGGGTCGACGTAGTTGTAGTAGATGACGGTCAGGTTGCGGATGCCTTTGATCCATGCATCCATCACCAGGTGGGTGGCCGATTTTCGCCCCTTGGTGTTGGCGTCGTGCACCCGATCGTCGAAGGTGAACTGGTTCCACTCCTCCGGCATTTCCAGCAGATGGTAGTGCCTGAGTTCGGCGCGGACCAGGCGGGGGCGGCCGGTGGAGACCAGCCGGAAGTCATGGGCAAGCTTGAGTTGATGGAGGGTGTTGCCGCGGTTGCGGACCAGTTCCTTCATGATCTGCATCAATACCCGGGCGGTGTTTTTCTGGAAATAGGTGGTGGCGGAGAGGAAGACCTCATCGCGCAGTGAACGCAGGGCCACCAGGCGGTCATCGGCTTTGCCGGTTTCAAGCGAGCCGAGGAGCTGGGCGATGGCATGGGCGATGCGGAGTCCGCTGGAGGCAGCCATCTCCTTGATGCCGTGGGGATGCATGCTCGCGATCATCAGCGAGCTCATCGACTGCTGCTTGTGGGCGCGGCTCAGGACTTTCTTGACGATACGGAGGAGTTCGTAGTCGTCCTTGTCGAAAAACGGTCGGGTCGGATTGGTCGGCATCTGCTGGTCAGTTCGGGAGGGCTACGGAAACGGAGATCGTCAGAAAACGATAATGTTTTGCTTATCGCATGGTTGGTGGTCATTGTCAATGGCCTCTGGCAAGGTGCTGGCGGTAATCAGGCCGGACCGGGTTCCTCGACGAGGCAGAGCAGCAGCCCCTCCCGGACCTCGATCGATACCTCCGGCCGGGTGACGACATTGCTGATACCCAGCGTCGAGCCCATGGGGATGCAGTGGTCGGCGAGGGGGTACTCCAGCCCCTGCAGCGTCACCCCGAGAGCCGGGCCGCCAAGCGGGATCAGCGATAACCGCGCGCCCGGCACGGCGGCGAGATCGAGGCGTTGCCGGCCCCGAAGGCAGAAAAGGTCGGTCGGTCCGTCGCGCAGGATGATGCGCAGGCCGGCAAACCGCGGGGTGGTGAGGAGCATGACTGCGGCGATACTCATGTCCCAGCGCTGGCCGAGGGCGGCGAGGATCGTCAGGTCGGTCATGCCACGTTCAATCGCCAGATCGATGGCCAGTTCCAGGTCGGTGTGGTCTTTTCGCTCCGGATAGGTGCGGGTTTCCACGCCCTGTTGGCGAAATTCGTCGAGGAGCCATTGGGGTATCGAGTCCATATCGCCGACGACCAGATCCGGCGTCAGGCCGAGGGCATGGCAGTGGAGGGCGCCGCCGTCGGTGGCGATGACGTAGTCGTGCCGCAGCATTTTCGGGTCGATTCGGGCATCGGGGGAAAACGGACCGTTGGCGAAGATTGTACACTTCATATTCACCTCATGTTCTTTAGGACCTTCTCATCGCGGTGGGATCAGGCCCGATCCGGATGGTGCCGCCGGTCTGGGGCGGAACCGGGTCGAGCGGCAGATCGGCAGAGGAGCATGGTCTGGTCGAGTTGGATCGACGGCAGGTCGAGATGATAATGATCCATCATCCCGCTGTTGACAATACCGTTGGATTCGAAGAGGGCCCTGAAGGCGGAGGCGATGACCAGCGTCGGCAGCACGAAGTGGCAAAGATGATGCCCGGAGCTGATCGTCTCTGACGATGCGGTATTCAAATCCCCATGTGGATAGGTAGAATCAGATGCGCCATTGGTCAGGCGTGCATCTGTCTTTATTGAAGATATAGCCAAAATACTGTTCGAAAACAATATGTTTTCGGGGAAAGACTTGATTGTCTCTTTATTTTGGTATAAAAGGAGTATAATTATTTGAACACTGCACAATGTTCACTGGCGTATGTCGCCGGGTGTTCAAGTCCGGTGTTGATGTTTATTGATAACGGTTTTCGCCTGAAGGTAATCGATATCACGACAATTTTTTTCGATTGAGAGAGGTTGCTGATGGTGTTGGGGAGATGCGACTGTCATACGAGAAGATGGCAGCCGATTGAGAAAAAAAGATAGGGAGAGAAAAGATGAGGAAAAAACTGTTGCTGTTGTTTGGTCTGTTTCTGGTGATGGCCTGTAGTTCGACCGCCTTTGCCGCTGTCACCCTCAAGAGGCTTGGTGATCATCCGTTCTTCAGTCCGCCTCTGACTTCGGAAGCTGAATTTCGGGCCATGGTCGATAACAATGGGGCGGACATCAAACTCGGTTTTGAACAGGCCGGGTACGGAGATCTGTACCCTGAGTTTGTCGCTCAATTCCCGACTGCCGAGGTCGAAACGATTCAGGTTGCTCCCGGCGACCATATGGACTGGATGCTCTTCCGCCGCAAGGGAACGGGGCCGGTCAAAACAGTCAAGGATGTCACCTGGGGCGGCGAGGCTCCATTCGACGCCTTCAGCTTCGCCATCGACAAGGACGAACAGCGCTACAATTTCATCGTCCCCTATGCCTGCGGTAATTTCAGCCTGATGAACATCGCCGCGGTCCCGGCCCCGGTCAACCAGGAGCCGGTGTGCAGCATGACCGTTTCCGGCGGCGAGGTGAAATGCGGCGAGACGATCACCGTCGATGCCAGCGGTTCAACCGACGCTGAAGGCGCCATCGCCCAGGTCATCTTCAGGCTGGTCGACGCCAACAACCAGGTTGTCGCCGAGCAGGTTGACACCGAAGCCCCGTATGTCCAGGAATTCACGGTGCCCTGCGAATCGACCCAGTACACGGTCAAAGTTGTGGTGGTCGATGCCGCCGGAGCCGAGTCCAGCCCGACCGATTGTACCCAGACGATAACCGTCGCCGAGAAAAAGGGTGGTCCGATTGTCGATCTCGGCTATGCCCGTCAGACTGATCCGGCCGACTACCTCTTTGGTCGTGTCGGCTATGAGTATTTCCTCAACGACAGGGTGTCCGTAATCGGTGCCATTGGCGGGTTCGTCCGTGTCCACGGTGACGACGGCGGCAGCGCCTTTATCGCCGATGCCCTGATGAACTACTATTTCAACGATAAGCTGTTTGTTGGCGGGGGTGTCGGGCTCTGGACAGGAGAAGACGATTCTGCCGATGACGAGACCGAGATCGATCTCATCGCCAATATGGGCTACAAGATCCATGAAAACGAGAAAGTGAAGACCTCCCTGTTCGTGGAAGGCCGCTTCGAGGCCGACGAGCTGGTATCCAGTCTCGCCACCCGTCTCGGCGTGGGGCTCCGTTTCCAGTTCTGATCAGCACTGGTTGACTGACCAAAAACAAAAAACCCCATCCGGTTCTTCCGGATGGGGTTTTTTGTTTGGATGGTGCGAGGCGGTGGTTACGCCAGCTTTGCTGTAAGCCGTGTCGCCAGTTCGTCGAGGAATTCCATTGAATTGAGAACCTTGACGGCCTTCGGCTCGCAGATCAGGGCCAGGTCGCCGGTCATGTAGCCCTGTTCGATACACTCGATGATCGTCCCCTCGAGGGTGGCGGCAAAGCTGATGAGATCCGGCAGTCCGTCGAGTTCGCCCCGTTTGCGCAGGGCCCCGGTCCAGGCATAGATCAGCGCCACCGGGTTGGTCGAGGTCTTTTCCCCCTTCAGGTGCTTGTAGTAGTGACGCTGGACGGTGCCGTGCGCCGCCTCGTATTCGAAGTAGCCGTGCGGCGACACCAGCACCGAGGACATCATCGCCAGCGAGCCGAAGGCCGAGGCCACCATGTCACTCATGACATCGCCGTCGTAATTCTTGCAGGCCCAGAGGATGCCGCCGCTGGTCTTCATCATGCGGGCCACCACATCGTCGATCAGGGTGTAGAAGAACTCGATACCGGTCGCTGTGAACCTTTTTTGGTACTCGGCGGCGAATATCTCCTGGAAGATGTCCTTGAACCGCTGGTCATATATCTTCGAGATGGTGTCCTTGGTGGCGAACCAGCAGTCGATCTTCTGATCGAGCGCATACTCGAAACAGGCCCGGGCAAAGCTTTCGATCGAGGCGACGGTATTATGGACACCCTGGAGGATGGCCGGTCCATCGACATCCATCACCGTCTCCCGGGTCTCCTTGCCGTCCTTGCTGGTGACGACGATCTCGAGTTTACCGCCGTGCGCGGCGAAGATCTCGGCATTCTTGTAGACATCACCATAGGCATGGCGGCCGACGACGATCGGTTTCTCCCAGCTGCGGACCGCCGGACGGATGTTGTCGACCATGATCGGCTTGCGAAACACGGTGCCGTCGAGCATCGCCCTGATCGTGCCGTTGGGTGATTTCCACTGCTGCTTCAGGCCATATTCCTTGACCCGGTCGGCATTGGGGGTGATGGTGGCATTCTTGACCCCGACCCCGTATTGCATGATCGCCCGGGCGGCGTCGACCGTGACCTGGTCGTCGGTCCGGTCCCGTTCCACGATCCCCAGGTCATAGTATTCGGTCTTCAGGTCGATGAAGGGGAGGAGCAGTTTTTCCTTGACGAGCGGCCAGAGGACCCGCGTCATTTCGTCCCCGTCGAGTTCGACGAGGGGGGTGGTCATCGTAATTTTCTGTGGCATGGAATTATTTCCCCGTTGAGATGGGTGGTTTGAGTTGCTCAGTTCTTGAAACTATGGATCGGCGCCGGGATGCGTCCCCCCCAGGCCATGAACCGGCTGGATTTGCCGGCGTTCCTGATCTCCATGATCGGGCTGGCGCCGAACAGGCCGCCGAAGCTGACATGGTCGCCGGCCTCTTTGCCCGGTACCGGGATGATCCGGGCGGCGGTCGTCTTGTGGTTGACCATCCCCAGGGCCATCTCGTCGGCGATGATGGCGGAGATGGTGTCGGCGTCGACCGAACCGGGGATCGCGATCATGTCGAGGCCGACCGAACAGACGCAGGTCATCGACTCGAGCTTTTCGAGGCAGAGCGAGCCTTCGCCCACGGCCTCGGCAAGGACCGCGTCCTCCATGACCGGGATGAAGGCGCCGCTCAGGCCGCCGACGGTCTTGCTGGCGAAGATCCCGCCTTTTTTCACCGCATCGTTGAGCATCGCCAGAATCGCGGTGGAGCCGGGGGCGCCGACCGCGTCGACGCCGAGAATCTTGAAGATCTCGCCGACGCTGTCGCCGATTGTCGGGGTCGGAGCCAGGGAGAGGTCGACGACGCCGAACTCGATGCCGAGGGCCTTCGAGACCTGGCGACCGATCAACTCGCCGCAGCGGGTGACACGGAAGGTGGTCTGTTTGATCTCTTCGGCGATCTCATCGAGGCGCAGGGGTTCCTTGCCCTGATGATGGCCGATCATCCGCTCGAGAGCCCGGGCGATGACGCCCGGGCCGCTGACCCCGATATTGAGGACGGCGTCGGCCTCTTCCAGGCCGTGGATGGCCCCGGCCATGAAGGGGTTGTCGCCCGGCTGATTGCAGAAGACGACAAACTTGGCGGCCCCGAATCCGCCTTGGTCCCGGGTCTTTTCGGCCAGTTCCTTGATGGTACGGCCGACTATCGCCAGGGCGTCCATGTTGATCCCCTTCTGGCTGGTGGCGATGTTGATGGAGGCGCAGACCTTTTCGGTCCGGGCCAGGGCCTCGGGCAGAGAGGCAATGTATTCGCGGTCGGTGGCGGTCATCCCCTTCTCGACCTGGGCCGAGAAGCCGCCGAGGATGTCGACGCCGACGGCGGCGGCGGCCCGGTCGAGGCATATAGCCAGATCGATAAAGCCGAAGCGGTCAAAACCGGCGCCGACAAAGGCGATGGGGGTGACTGCAATCCGTTTGTTGACCACCGGGATGCCAAGTTTCCGGCTGATGTCGTTGCAAGTGGCGACGAAGTTGCCGGCCAGGGCCTTGATTCTCTCCTCGATCCGGTCGCAGGTGCCGGCGACGTCACCGGTGCGGCAGTCAAGGAGGTTGATCCCCATCGTGACGGTACGGACATCAAGGTTTTCCTTCTGGATCATCTCGACGGTGGACAGGATCTGGTCTGAGCGTAGCATGTGGTGGAGTCCTCCCGGTCGTCGGCTCTGCCGACTCGGCGATGTGTGTGGTATCGCGTTCAGTGCAGGGTGATCTCGTTGGTCACCCGGAAGATATCGTTATGCTGGAGCACCAGTTTGAGGCTGCTGTCGCGGGAAAAGATCTCAAGGTCGACGATGACGGTATCCATCGAGGCGATATTGCGCATATCGAGTTGCAGGACCATGGTGTACTGATCTTCACTCAGAGTGGTGGCCAGATCGAGGATGTTGATGCCGTGGCTGTAGCAGAACTGGCTGATACTGTGAACCAGGCCGCTGCGGTTCCGGCCCTGGGCGGTGAGGACATAGGTGTCGGTCGGCGGCGGAATGTGGGCGATTTCGATGGGGATGTCCATTTCCTTGATCAGCACGTCGAATTTTTCCCCCGACTGGATATGGGAGATTTCGGCCAGGACATCCTCGCGGGTGATGTCCTCCTCGAAAGAGGCGATGAGGATCATGGTCAGGTAGCCGCAGAGGATCGATTGATTGAGATCGGCGAGATCCCCCTTCAGCGCGTAGATCGCCCCGGTAATTTCAGCGATAATGCCCGGCCTGTCCTTGGACATCACCGAGATGATCATCTGTTTGCTCATGCAGTGTCGCTCCTTTCAGGGTGCTGCCAGGTGGATTGATCCATGTTCCGGCGGGTTGCCCCGCCGGCCGGATTGGACCTGATAATATGGCACTGTTTGCGGCAATCATCAATATTTTAATGGACTGCACCGATTCCGGAGCGGAAAAGAAGGAAAAATATGCCGTGCCCTGTGATGCCGGGCAAAAAAAGATTATTCTATTGAATGGCATATCAATAACACCGGCAATCGATGATGACAAAGGAGGGGTTCCATGCTGATGTGGTCTTTGCGGTCAATGATGGTCCTGATGGTGCTGGTCACGGCTGGTTGCGCCGCCGGAACGGGACAATACGGCTCGGCTGCGAAGTCGATCGCGATTGATAGAATCTTTCTTTCCGGACCACTCCCGGCCGAATACCGCTATTTTTACAACGGCGTCAAAGGCGAGCCGGTGGCGATTCTCGGTCTGAGCCGGGAGTATGCGCTCCGGTCCGATTTCTGGACCGAGATCGATCTCGACGATCGTCAGATGAAAGATTGGCGTAAATTTTTCCTGCAGAGCATGACCTGGTACGATGATCGCAGTCACGGGCGAATGTCCTACGATGGATACCGCCTGTCCGACCAGCAGGGAAAACACATCGGGATACTGTATTCACGCTACGAGTGGATAGTGGTCGAGTTTCTGCAGGAGAACGGCATTCTGGTCCACCCGCCACAACCCCATGTCATCCGTTCCAGTCTGTGGGAAGATTTTCCCCTGTAACATTGAGGTGCCGCCTGGCAACGGCCAAGGTCAGGCAGCATCGTATCGCTCTTCGTGCCGGACCATTGTCGACGCAACTGTCGGGGATATGATCTCAACGGCTCGGTAATGACCGGCGGTGGTGGCTGGACGCGGCAGCGGGGACGAAAATGGTGATGGAAAAGTCCGTTGCAGGAGAGCTCTATGGTAATCGAATTTTTTTGCATAACAGGAGTGTCGGGTGCAAATCACTGAAAAGCGGGGGGCTCGCCGTCGGGGCGGGCGCAGCGAGGCAGAGCCTGGGGGCATGGACCATGACGGGGGGGCGGAGAGTTTCCTCCGAACCTCGCCCAAACGATTTTTCAACCGGGAACTGAGCTGGCTGGCCTTCAATGAACGGGTGCTCGAAGAGGCCAAGAACGTCCACCACCCGCTTCTGGAACGGGTCCGCTTTCTGTCGATCTCGGCCTCGAACTGGGACGAGTTTTACATGGTGCGGGTTGCCGGGCTGATGGGCCAGATTGCGGCGGGGATAACCTCGCCGAGTATTGACGGCCTGCGTCCGCAGGAGCAGATTGCCGTCATCCTCGCCAGGGCCTCTTCCCTGATGCAGGAACAACAGGCCTGCTGGCGGCAGCTGCGCGAAGAGCTGAAGGGGCAGGGGATCGCGATGCTGGCGCCGGAGGAACTCGGCGTTGCCGAGCGCCAATGGCTGCAGACCTGCTTCAATGAGCATATCTTCCCCATTTTGACCCCGATTGCCGTTGATCCGGCGACCGCCTTTCCCTTTATCCCCAACCTCGGATTCTGTCTCTTTCTCCAGATGGAGCGACCGAATGGGGAACGGATGTACGCCCTGATCCCGATCCCGAAACAGGTTGATCGATTCATCCGCCTGCCTGGCGGCAGAGCGATCCGCTTTGTCTCGCTGGAGGATACCATCCTCCTCTTCCTCGACCACCTTTTCCCCAGTTTCAAACTCGTCAGGGCCGGTAACCTGCGGATCATCCGCGACAGCGTGGTGGAGATCGACGAGCGGGCCGAGGATCTGGTCGAGACGTTTGAGACCGCGCTGAAGGCGCGCCGCCGTGGTTCGGTGATCCGCCTGTCGGTCAATGCCGATATCGATCCTGATCTGCGGCGCATCATCGTCGATGAACTGGGCGTGGACCAGGAGACCATCTTCCTGCGAGAGGGAATCCTCGGCCTGGTCGATATCCGGCAACTGATCGTCGCCGATCGTCCCGATCTGCTCTTTTCCCCCTTCGAGGCCCGTTTTCCGGAGCGGGTGCGCGACTTCAACGGCGATATCTTCGTTGCCATCAGGGCCAAGGACTTTATTGTCCATCACCCCTACGAAAGTTTCGATGTGGTGGCCCAGTTCGTCAGTCAGGCGGCGCATGATCCGGCGGTGATCGCCCTCAAACAGACCCTCTATCGGACCAGCAGCGATTCCCCGATCGTCGCCGCCCTGATCGAGGCTGCCGAGGCGGGCAAACAGGTGACGGCGGTGGTTGAACTCAAGGCCCGTTTCGACGAGGAGGCCAATATCCGCTGGGCGCGGGAACTGGAGGAGGCCGGCGCCCACGTCGTCTACGGCTTCGTCGACAAGAAGATCCATGCCAAACTCAGCCTGGTGGTGCGGCGAGAGGGCGGGCGGCTGCGCTCCTACGCCCATTTCGGTACCGGAAACTATCATCCGGTGACGGCCAGGATCTACACCGACCTGTCCTTTTTTACCGACAATGAAGAACTGTGCCGTGACGCCCTCCACATCTTCAACTATATGACCGGCTACGATCTGCCGTTGCGACTCAATCGCCTGGCCTATTCGCCGATGACGCTGCGGCCGGCGCTGGTCGACCTCATTCGGGGGGAAATCGAGCAGGCCGAGGCCGGGCGACCGGCCGCAATCTGGATCAAGGTCAACGCCCTGACGGATGGAGATCTCATCGATGAGCTGTATCGGGCCTCTCAGGCGGGGGTGGAGATACGGGCCATTGTCCGCGGCATCTGCTCGCTCCGACCGGCGGTGCCGGGTCTTTCCGACAATATCAGCGTCAAGAGCATCGTTGGTCGATTTCTCGAACATTCCCGAATCTTTGTGTTTGGGGCGGGAAATGCGCTGCCGTCGGTGCAGGCCAAGGTCTTCATCAGCTCGGCTGACTGGATGGGCCGCAATATGGATGGTCGGGTCGAATTGCTGGTGCCGATCGAGAATCCGACGGTGCACCAGCAGGTTCTCAACGAGATCATGGTCCATTGCCTCGAGGATACACTGCAAAGCTGGGAACTGCTGCCCGATGGCCGCTATCGCCGACTGGAAACCGATGGCTCCGGGATGTCGGCGCACACCTATTTCATGACCAACCCGAGTCTGTCGGGACGCGGCAGCGCCAGAGAACGGCCGTGCGCGGAACGGGAATCGAGTTGAGGCCCTGCAGCGATCAAACGGGGAGGCTCAGGGCGGCAAGAGCGGCCCGATATGGCGCATCTGCTGCAGGATCCAGCGTTGCCGCTGCATCAGGTAGCCGGTCGGTCGGGCCGGGTTCCACCGCAGCGGTGCCGGCAGGATCGCCGTGAGCATGGCGGCCTGACGGTTCGTCAGCCGCCTCGCCGAGGTCCGGTAATAGGTGCGGGCGGCGCTTTCGACCCCGTAGACCCCGGGGCCGAATTCGGCGACGTTGAGGTAGACCTCGATGATCCGCTCCTTGCTCCAGCACAACTCGAGCAGCAGGGTGAAATAGGCCTCGACGCCCTTGCGGAGATAGGAGCCGCCCGGCCAGAGGAAGACGTTCTTGGCCGTCTGCTGGGTGATCGTGCTGCCCCCCTTCTGGCGCCCGCCAGTCCGGTTGTTCTCGTAGGCCTTCGAGATCGCATTGAAATCAAAGCCAGAATGATCCAGGAATTTCTGGTCTTCGGCGGCGATGACCGCCCGGACCATCGCCGGCGATATCCGCTCCAGCGGCTGCCATTGCTTGCGGATGATGAAGCCCTGGCCGGTGGCCATGCCCTGGATCCCGCGGATCATCATCAGCGGTGTTGCCGGCGGCGGGACAACGCGCAGTATGATTGTGGAGACGACGCTCAGTACGGCGAAGCCGAGGACCAGGCGGCGGAGCCATCTTCTCCAGGCGGCTGGGCGCCGGCGGCTCGATACAGGTACAGAACGGGCCATGGGTGCAGTCAGTTTGCTGATCCGGCAGTGCTGGCCAGTTTCCTCACCCTGGCCTTCGCCTCTTCGACGTCGAACGAGAGGATGCGTCGGCCTGCCATCAGCAGTCGGCCGTCGACCATCACGGAATCGACATCGGCGCCGCTGGCGGCATAAACCAGGAGGTCGGGGTGGTAGAAGGGGGTGAGATGGGGCTGGTGAAGATCGACCACGATCAGGTCGGCGCGATATCCTGGTTCGAGTCGGCCGATATCCGCCAGGCCGAGGAGTGTCGCGCCGCCGCCCGTCGCACAGTGCAGGGCGGCCTGGGCCGGAAGGCTCGTCGCGTCGCCGCCGGCCACCTTCTGGATCTTGGCCAGCATGTCCATTTCCCTGAACATGTCGAGGCTGTTGTTGCTGGCGCAGCCGTCGGTCCCGAGACCGACGGCGATCCCGTGGCGGAGCATGTCAGGCACTCGGGCGATGCCGGAGGCCAGCTTCATGTTGCTCTGCGGACAGGTGACGATCCGGGTGCCGCTCCGGCCGACGAGGTCGAGGTCATCGTCGTCGAGCCAGACGCCGTGGACGCAGACGGTGTTGGAGCCGAGCAGCCCCAGGGTGGCCAGATGCCGTACCGGGCTGGTGCCCCTGGGGTCGATAATCATATCGATCTCGTTGCGGCTCTCGGCGAGGTGGACAAAGAACCGGACCCCGGCCTCCTCCGCCAGCCGGCACGATTTGATGAGCGTGGCCGGGGAACAGGTGTAGGGAGAGTGGGCGAACACCGCCGGAGTGATCAGGGGATCCTTGCCTTGCCACTCGGCGATGAAGGCGGCGACGGTCGCGATGTTTTCAGCCGGGTCCGGGACGCTGGGGACGGAAAAATCGACGATGCCGTGACCGATGACCGCCCGCAGGCCGCAGTCACCGAGGGCCCGGCCGCTCAGCGCCGAGAAGAAGTAGGCGTCGGCGACGCAGGTCGTGCCGGAGAGGATCATTTCGGCGGCGGCCAGCTTCGTCGCCCAGTACACCATTTCCGGCGAGATGCAGCGGGCCTCGGCCGGAAAGATGTGGCCATGCAGCCAGGTGTGGAGGTCGAGATCGTCGGCCATCCCTCGGAACAGGGTCATCGCGCAGTGGGCATGGGCGTTGACCAGACCGGGCATCACGAGTTTGCCGCGAACATCGATGACCCTGGCCGCACCGGGGGGAGGCGCCTGGGCCATCGGCCCGATCGCGGCGATGTGGTTGCCTTCGATGAGGATGTAGGCATTGTCGGTGACGGCGGAGAAGGCTCCGGGGAAGAGCGTACAATGAGTGAACAGCGTTGTTGACATATCGGCGAGGCGGCTGGGTGGAGATGATTTTATAACGTGGGCATTTTCAGGCAATCCAAGTATAATACACAGTTCTCGAAAAAATTGTCGGCAAAAGCTGCCGCTGGCCTGAATGAATTCGCCCTGTCCGGTGTTCGGGACAAATTGTCGTAGCTGTTTGATTTTCTGGAAAAATGAAGAGGATGGGGGCCGGGTTGCGCCCTTTCCTCAGCAAGGAGTCGTTCGATATGGGATTTCGCTGTGGCATCGTCGGTCTGCCCAATGTGGGCAAATCGACGATCTTCAATGCTCTGACCGCGGCCGGTATCGCCGCCGAGAATTATCCGTTCTGCACGATCGAGCCCAATGTCGGCATCGTCCCGGTGCCGGACGAACGGCTCGATATCCTGGCCGACATCGTCAAGACCCGGAAGAAGGTCCACACCCAGATGGAATTCGTCGATATCGCCGGTCTCGTCAAGGGGGCCAGCAGGGGGGAAGGGCTCGGCAACCAGTTCCTCGGCCACATCCGTCAGGTCGACGCCATCGTCCATGTCATCCGCTGCTTCGAGGATGACAATGTCGTTCATGTCGATGGATCGATCGATCCCGACCGTGATCGCGAGATCATCACCATGGAACTGATCATGGCCGATCTCGAAACCGTGGAGAAACGGCTGCGCAAGAGCCAGAGTCAGGCCAAGTCGGGCGACAGGTTCTTCAAGGAGCAGGTGGCCTTTCTCGAGAAGCTGATGGCCCATCTCGATTCCGGGCAGCCGGCCCGCCGCCTGCCGCTCCGGTCGGATACCGAAGAGGAACTGGTCCGCGACCTCTGTCTGCTGACGGCCAAACCGATTCTCTATGTCGCCAATGTCAGCGAGGAGGACATCCGCACCGGCAACGACCATGTCCGCCGTCTGAAGGCGGCGGCCCTGGCCGATGGCGACAGCGTGGTCATGATCGCCGGCAGCATCGAACAGGAGTTGAGCCAGCTGGACAGGGAAGAACAGCGGGAATTCCTGCAGGAGATGGAGATGGAGGAACCGGGGCTCAACCGGCTGATCAAGGCCGGCTATGCCCTGCTCGGTCTGCAGACCTTTTTTACCGTCGGCGAGAAGGAAACGAAGGCCTGGACGATCCCGATCGGGACCAAGGCCCCTGCCGCCGCCGGCAAGATCCATTCCGATTTTGAACACGGCTTTATCCGGGCGGAGGTCATCGCCTATGCGGATTACGTCGCCTGCCAAGGCGAGGCCAGGGCCAAGGAAAAGGGTCTGATGCGGGTGGAAGGCAAGGAGTATGTGGTGGCCGACGGTGACTGCATGTATTTCCGGTTCAACGTCTGAACCGGGGCAACGGCGGCGAGGTGGAGATGACGAAAAACACGTTTGTCGAGGAGCTGAAGGAGGGCGATCGTTTCGATGACCTGTTTCTGGTCAAATCGGTCAGGCTGTCCGAAACCAAGGCCGGTAACAGCTATCTGATCCTGACGGTGATGGATCGCAGCGGCGAGTTGAGCGGACCGATCTGGGACAATGTCGAGGCCTGGCAGAAGATCTGCCGTGCCGGCGAATTCATCCGCTTGAAGGGGATGGTGCAGGCCTATCGTGACAAGCCGCAGCTGAAGGTGGATTCGGTGCAGCCGGTCGATCGCGATGCAGTTCATCTGGCCGATTTCGTCGTCGCCACCACCAGAGATCCGCAGCAGATGGCCGAGGAGCTCCAGCGATTGGTGCGTTCGGTGAAGGATCCCTATCTTCGCAGACTGCTCAATCATTTTTTCAAATCGGGGTCGGTGTGGGACAAGTTCCAGATGGCCCCGGCGGCCAAGGGCATCCACCACGCCTATGCCGGCGGCCTGCTCGAGCACTGCCTGTCGATGGCCCGGGTCGCCGACATGCTGGCCGGCCACTATGAGGGGGTCGACCGTTCGCTCCTCATTACCGGCGCCCTGCTCCATGACATCGGCAAGGTCGATGAACTGGCGATGGAGATCGGCGTGGTCGAGTATACCGACCGCGGCCGCCTCAAGGGGCACCTGGTGATCGGCTGTGAGATGGTGGCGGCGGCGGCGGCGAAGATCAACGGCTTCCCCCCGGAGCTGCTGGACCAGGTGCAGCATCTGGTCCTCAGCCATCATGGCCGCCAGGAGTTCGGTTCGCCGATCGTGCCGATGACGGTGGAGGCCCTGCTGCTCAGCTTTATCGACGATGTCGATGCCAAGATGAATCTGATCGAGCAGTTGCGTCGCAAGATGGAGGGGGGATCGATGCAGTGGACGGAATACCAGCGTTCGCTCGAGCGGTTCCTGTATCTCGGCGGATTTGAGGAGAAGGAAATGGCGGAAGAGACGGCGGAAGCGACGAACACCCCGGCCAGGCAGCAGTCCCTTTTCTCCTGAGGCGCACGTGACGATGGGGATGAGCGGGACCGGTACGGCCTTTTCGGGTCTGCTGGGCCAGGAAAAGGCCAAAAAATTGATCCGCCGCGCCCTTTCCTCCGAGCGGATGCCCCATGCCTTCCTGTTCCGGGGGCCGGAGGGGGTGGGGAAACAGCTTTTCGCCCGGGAGATGGCTGCAGCGGTCAACTGTCGCAGTCGGGAGAGGGAAAGACCCTGCGGCGCCTGTTCTTCCTGTCGCAAGTTCCGTTCCGGCAGCCACCCCGATTTCATGGTGGTCAGTCCGGACAAGGGGGCGATCAAGATTGAGCAGGTGCGACAGACCAGTCTGGCGCTGAGCTACCCTCCTTATGAATCGCAGACGAGGGTCGTGCTGATCGAGGATGTGCATGGGATGCGGGCCGAGGCCGCCAACTGTCTGCTGAAGACCTTGGAGGAGCCGCCGCCGGACAACCTGCTGATCCTGACCGCCGATTCATCGCGAGAGATTCTGCCGACGCTGGCCTCGCGCTGTCAGCTGGTCCCGTTCTACAGCCTCAGTCAACGCCAGACGGTGGAGGTGCTGCTCGGCTGCGACGCCGGACTGGATCAGGACACGGCCGAACTGGTGGCCCGGTTGGCCGAGGGAAGTCCCGGCCGGGCCCGGCTGTTTTTGCAAACGGAGATGATCGCCGTGATGCGGAAGGTGACGGCGGTGCTTTCGGACCCCTCGCTCCATCCCGATCGGGATACCGGCGCTCTGCTGCAGGCTGCCGGGATAATGGCGGATTCGAAAGAGAATCTCCCTTCTCTGCTCGGCCTTCTCCGCCTCTGGCTGCGGGACCGGCTGATGCTGGTCTGCGGCCTGTCTGATCGCTCCGGACGGCCCGAGGGGGGAGGATACGGCACGGGGCGGGACAGGGTGAATAACTGGAGTTTACCCAGGTTTTTTGATACATTGGAGACGATCACCGCCGCAGAGCGGCAATTGGCCCGAAACTGCAACCGCCACCTGGTCTGCGAGGTCCTGCTGTTCAAATTATCCGCCCCCTTCAATGGCAGTGAGGTGGAGTGAATCGAGTGTAACAATGGAATCAACGGAGTTTCGTGAAATGACCGAAAAGGATGACGGGACGTCTGAACCGGAGCAAGTAGCCGATGCCAACGACGTCTTCTATCACATCCGCTTCCGGGAAGATGGCCAGCAGTTTACCGCCTCGTCTTCGACGGCGGGGTTGAAACGTGAGACGGGGGTAATGGTCAAAACCGATCATGGTCTCGAACCGGCGCATATCGTCGCCGTCGCTCCCCCCTGCATGTGGACCGAAAAGCCCCGGCTGGCCTCGTTTGAGACCACCAGGGAAATGACTGCGGAAGAGCAGGAACGCTATGCGCTGCTGATCGATCAGGAAAAGCAGGCGCAGGCGACCTGCGTTCACCTGATCGCCAAGCATGAATTGGAGATGCGCCTGGTCCGGGTCGAGAAGTTTTTCAACGGCAGTAAGATGATCTTCTACTTTACCGCCGACAATCGGGTTGACTTCCGCAACCTGGTCAAGGACCTGGTCCAGGAGTTTCGAACCCGGGTGGAGATGCGGCAGGTCGGTGTTCGTCATGAAACCAAAATGCTGGGCGGCCTCGGAACCTGCGGCCGGGAGTTGTGTTGCGCCTCCTTCATCAAGAAGTTCGATTCGGTCTCCATCAAGATGGCCAAGGAACAGGATCTCCCCCTCAATCCTTCCAAGATTTCAGGGCTATGCAACCGGCTGCTGTGCTGCCTGACTTACGAGTACGATATCTATCGGAGGCAGCGTAAGGGGATGCCGAAGGTCGGCAAGAAAATCATGATCGGTGACGCATGTTACCTGGTGAAACGACAGAATCCGTTGCAGGAATCGATAGTTGTGAGTAATGAAAAAGGTGAGGACGAGCATCTGCGGAAAGATCAATGGCAGGCCTGTGAACCGTTGAAGAACGAACGGCCCATCAGGAAAGACAGAAAGGTCAAGGAATGACGGCTGCAACCAGCCGGCACAGCTACAGGCATATCAATCGATGACGACGTATATCACAACCCCAATTTACTATGTCAATGCCCAGCCGCATCTCGGCCACGCCTACACCACCATTGTCGCCGATGCCTACAGCCGCTATCGCCGCCTGATCGGAGATACGGTACGCTTTCAGACGGGCACCGATGAACACGGCGACAAGATCGCCGAGGCCGCAGCGAAAGAGGACGTGCCGCCCAAGGTCTATGCCGACCGGATCAGCACCCTTTTCCGGGAGACCTGGCCGCTGCTCGACATTCATCCCGATCATTTCATCCGTACCACCGACAAACAGCATGTCGCGGTCGTCCAGTCGATCCTGCAGCAGGTCCATGCCAGTGGCGACATCTATTTCGACGAGTATTCAGGGTTGTACTGCCGCGGCTGCGAGCGGTTCCTGACCGAAAAGGAACTGGTGGACGGGGTCTGTCCCGATCATCAGGTACCGCCGCAGGAGATCGCCGAACAGAACTATTTTTTCCGGATGTCGCGCTATCAGGAACGACTGATTAGCCATATCCAGGACAATCCCGAGTTCATCACCCCCGAACGGTATCGCAACGAGGTGCTGTCGTTTCTCTCCGAACCGCTGGAAGACCTCTGCATCTCGCGGCCGAAATCCCGTCTGACCTGGGGCATCGAACTGCCCTTCGACTCCGGTTTTGTCACCTATGTCTGGTTCGATGCCCTCATCAACTACCTGACCGGCATCGGCTACCCTGACGGCGCCGATTTTCAGCGCTTCTGGTCCGCCGCCGAACACGTGATCGCCAAGGACATCCTCAAGCCGCACGCCATCTACTGGCCGACGATGCTGATGTCCATGGGCCTGCCTCTCTACCGCCGGCTGCATGTCCACGGCTATTGGAACGTCGATGATACCAAGATGTCGAAGAGCATCGGCAATGTCGTCCGCCCGGCCCAGCTGGTCGAAGAGTACGGCGTCGATACGCTGCGCTATTTCACTTTGCGGGAGATGTCTTTCGGCCTCGATGCCTCCTTCAACCGGGATGCGATCATCGCCCGGAAGAATTCCGATCTGGCGAACGATATCGGTAATCTCTTCAGTCGTTCGATTGCGATGCTGCAGAAATATACCGCCGGCCGGGTCCCCGCCCCGGCCACCGACGGTTCAGACGATACGGTGCTGCAACAGGCGGTCGAGCAGATGCTGCCGATTTACGGCGAGGCGATGGACGGTTTCCAGTTCCATCGCGCCCTGCAGGCGGTTTGGGAGGTCATCAGCCAGGCCAACAAGTATATCGTCACCAACGAACCGTGGGTCCTGGCCAAGGACCCGACCCGTTCCGCCCGGCTCCATACGGTCCTCTACAATCTGACCGAGTGTCTGCGGCTGCTGACCATGGTCCTGCGGCCGATCATGCCGGGGGCGGCGGCGAAGATGGCCCGCGGCCTGGGGCTGGACCCCGAGCACGAGCTTGTTTCCAGCCTGTCCATGTGCGGCCGTTGGGGACTGCTCCCGGTCGGCACCGAACTGCAGCCGACGGCGGCGCTGTTTCCCCGGGTCGAAAAGGAAAAAACCAAGGAGACGTTGCCGGCGGCCGGGAAGAAAATTCCGGAGCCTACGGTCGAGAAGGTCATTGCCGCCAACGTCCTGACCTTTGACCAGTTCCAGCAGGTCGACCTGCGAGTCGCCGAGATCATCGCGGCGCAGAAGGTCAAAAAATCCGAAAAATTGCTGGAGCTGACGGTCCTGGTTCCGGAGCAGCGGACCATCGTCGCCGGTATCGGAGAATACTACAAACCGCAGGACCTGGTGGGAAAACTGGTGCTGGTGGTGGCCAACTTGAAAACGGTCACCCTGATGGGTATCGAATCCCAGGGGATGGTCCTGGCGGCGAGGACCATGGTCGATGGCAGGGAGCGTCTGGTCCTGTCGACCGTCAGTGATGAGATGCCGGCAGGCAGCAAGGTGGCTTGAGCCAGGAGGAGGGACATGTTCGTACTCAATAATTTTCTGATGGCCGTGGCGCAACTGGTGGAGTTTCTTCTGGTCGCCTATATGTGGATCGTCATCGGCAGGGCGGTGATCTCCTGGGTCAGCGCCGATCCCTCCAATCCGATCGTCCGCTTTCTCTATGAAGTGACCGAGCCGCCGCTGCGGCGGATCCGCCGGTATCTGCCGGTCAATATGGGCAGTATCGATTTCTCGCCGATGATCCTGATCCTGGTGATCATGTTTCTCCAGAATTTCCTCGTCCCGACATTGAAACGTCTTGCCATGGGTCTGGGGTAGCGGATTGCAGGGACATAGTTCAATTATTTTCAACGGAGCTTCCTCATGTCTATGACGCCACAGGTTATAAAAGATCAGGAATTTCAAATAAAATTCAGGGGATATGATGCAATTGAGGTAAAGGCCTATCTGGATCTGCTGGCAGAGGAGTTTTTTGAACTGTACGAGCAGAACAGGGTTCTGGCCGAGGATATCGAAGGATTGACCGTAGAAAAACAGACCCTCGAGTCGGAGCGGGAAAAACTGGAGAAGGAAATCAAATCCCTGCGGGACGAACTTCAGCAAGCCCGAACCGGGGCGGAACGCAAGGATGATGATCTTGCCGCTCTGCAGCAGGAGATAAAGGAACTGAAGTCCCAACTCGATGGAAGCCGTAAAGAGACGGACCTGGCGAAAGAAGTCGTGGACGCGGTTGAGAGGCGGATGAAGTCGGAACAGGAAAAGGCGGCGATGCGGTTGCGGGAGGAAGTGGAGGCTGTCGAGTCACGGGTTGCCGAGGAGAGGGAGCAGAGCGGTCAACTGAGACTTGAAAATGAACAACTGCGCCAGCGTCTGGAACTGCTCGAACAACAGCACCAGGAACTGAAGAAGGACGAAATGGATTTCAAGACGGCCATTGTTGCCGCCCAGAAATTCTCTGAAGACCTGAGGAGACGAGTGGAAGAAGAGACCGCGGAGTTGATGGAGAAGGCAAGGCAGGATGTCGAGCTTTTCCGTCGCAAGGCCCATGAAGAACTGGCCCGTCTGCCGATCGAGATCGAAAGGCTGCAGAACAGGCGGGTCGAGGTCCGTGAGGAGTTGAAATCACTGTTGAGCACCTACCTCCAGCAACTTGATACCTTTCCCGGCAGTAAGGATTCCGAGTCGGAGGGAGACCTGATGGAATTGTATCAGACTATCCAGTTGCCGGATGTCGGAGCGCTTCCTTCCGAAGAAATCGACACTCTCAATCCGGATCTTTCCTGATCAACGCCGGCAAGGGGAAATCGAAATCGACCGGATGGCTTGGGGAATGACGATGGAAACCGACGAATCGGCGTTGCCTTGCCTTACAGTACAGAGAGACGGCTCGGTCGGCATCTGGATATACGTGCAACCCAGGGCCTCGAAATCCGCCATCGCCGGCATGCATGATGGATGCCTGAAACTGGCAATCACCTCCCCTCCGGTCGATAACAAGGCGAATCGCGCCGTTACCGCATTTCTTGCCGATTTTCTGAATATACCCCGGAAAAACATAAGATTGATCAGTGGTGACAAATCCCGACGCAAACTGTTCGGGATCGCTGGCAGCACACTGATTGAATTGCAGGAGCGGATCATGCCGATCGTCCTGAGGGGATAATCATGACGCTGTTGAAAAGGGGGAAAGGATGAAGCGATTTGTCATTGGTAATTGGAAATGCAACAAGAACATCGATGATGCCCGCCGTTGGTTCGATACCTTCGCTTCGCTCTATCGGCCGACGCCGGGGGTTGAGGTCGCCATCGCCCCGTCGTTCATCTGCCTGGCGGACCTGGCCGTTCATGTGAAGGAACTCGGTCTCCATAATGTATCCCTGGCGGCCCAGGATATCTCACCCTTCCCGAAAGGCGGTTACACCGGGGCAATCGCCGCCGATATGGTCCGTGGTCTCGCCGACTACGTCATTGTCGGCCATTCGGAACGCCGGCGCTATTTTCATGAAACAGTTCAGGATGTCGTCAACAAGGTCCACGAGGCGGTGGATTTCGGACTGCGGCCTGTTCTCTGCGTCGAACCGGCATCGGCGATGTCGCAACTGGCGCCATTGACCGATATCGACTGTGAGAAGATGATTATCGCCTACTGCCCGGTCGATCCGCTGACCTTCAGGATACCGGAATCGCCGGAGAAGGTCGGTGAGGGAATCGGGTTTGTCGCCGAGATGCATCCGAACCGGGCGATAGTCTATGGCGGCTCGATAACGCCTGACAATGCTGCCGAGTACCTGGCGTTGACCGGACTTTCCGGGGTGATGATCGGTGCCGCGAGTCTCAAGGCTGAATCGTTTGCCAACATATGTAATCTGGCCGGGGCCCATTGAAACGGCACTCTCGGAATGGATCGATGTTCCGGATCATATCCTGTCGGGTTGATGAGGCTGGACCTCATGCGAAGGCGATGCGGGAAACTCTGGTGGACTGAAAAACATTTATGAACAACGGACTGATATGATAAACGCTGAAAAATTGTTGGGACAGGTTCTAGGGGGAGTTCTTGGCAAGAAGAACGGCAAAGGAAAGAAAAAGCTGATGAACGGGTTGACGTCAGGGGCGGGGCTGATGACGGCCATCGGCCTTGCCGTCGGTGCCTACGAGATTCTGAAGGATAAGAAGACGGGCGGAGCGATGGCGATGCCCGGAATGCCGGGTCCGCCACCTCCTCCATTTCCCGGGCCTGGGCAGACGGCCAGCGACCCGGTTTCATCACCACCGCCGGTTCCACCCCCCCAGTGGACAACCGCTCCTCCCGTTGCGCCGGTTTCCGCAAGTCCTGCACCGAGGTTGGGCTCTGAGGAAATTGCCCGTCGGATGATCCAGGTCATGGTTGCCGCTGCCCATGCCGATGGGACGATGGATGAGCGGGAGGAGAGGGCGATTCTCGACAAGCTGCGTGCAATCGATCTCTCCCAGGAAGAGAGGATGTTTCTGCTGGATGAACTGCACCACCCCAGGGATGTTGCCTCTCTGGTGGCTGGAATGAGTGATTCTTCGACCGCCAAAGTTATGTATATGCTGGCCTTTTCTACAGTCGAGGTCGATGCCGAGGTCGAGAGGGCATGGTTGAACGAGCTGGCCACGGGGCTTGGCCTCAGCCCGGCGGTGCAGGCGTTTATCGAGGAACAGAACCGGTAGGCTCGATTTCCATCCGTTGTCTCCCCGTCTCGTCAGGGTTATTCACGCTTCTTCGGCAACAGGAAGGAGACGACAAATCCAACTGCGTAGACCCCGGCCAGGCCGAGACCAAAAAGACCCATGGTGCCGAGGAATCCCTGCCTGTCGGAGAGTTGATCGGCAAGGATGAGGATCGAAGAGCCGACGATCAGGGCGGCGATGATCATCGCAATCCCCATCACCCGACTGGCCAGGTCGATCTTGTCGGCCATATGCTCTATTCGTTTCA
Source organism: Desulfoprunum benzoelyticum (assembly GCF_014201505.1). Classification (GTDB taxonomy): domain Bacteria; phylum Desulfobacterota; class Desulfobulbia; order Desulfobulbales; family Desulfocapsaceae; genus Desulfoprunum; species Desulfoprunum benzoelyticum. The sequence continues at coordinate 104,543 of NZ_JACHEO010000002.1, forward strand.
TCTCCAGATTGAGCGTGAAACGGCGATGGCGGATATGGTCGAGAAACCTCTGGATATCTTTTGGGATATACTCTAAAAGTTCGAAATATCCAGTCGCAGCCTTCAGCAGACGGTCCTTGAGGGCGTTGTAGCCGTACCTGTTGATGACGATTTCCTGGATCTGCGGTTCGACGTGGGCCAGGACATCAAAAGTCGGGTCGAAATGGGCGGCGACGCCTTCGATGGTGGTGAGGGCCTTGGTCAGGAGCATCAGGTCGCCGGGGCATTGCAGGTGATAGCTCTGCAACATCTCGAAAAATTCGGTCAGCAGTGTGCTGATATCGAGATGCTGCAGATCGGCATTTTGAAAGTGGCTTATCAGGTGCTGCAGATCGGCGCGAAAATCGCGTCGATCCGTCTTGGCCGGGTCGGTGTCGGTCAGTTCGACGACGACCCGGCAGAGCTTTTCGATGTCGCCGCGGATGACCCCGGCGACGAGATCGATGAGCTGCTCGGTGGTCTTCCGGTCAAGCTGGCCGGTCATGCCGCAGTCGATGAAACAGAGCGATCCGTCCGCCAGCAGAAAGATGTTGCCGGGGTGCGGGTCGGCATGGAAGAACCCGAAGCGCAGACACTGTTTGAAAACGGCGTCGGTGCCCTTGGCGACGATGGCCCTGCGTTCCTGCGGGCTGAGACTGTCCGGTTGGATGGTTGAAAGGAGACGGCCGTGGATTTCCTCGAGGGTCAGGACATGGCGAGTCGTCGCCGGCCAGTAGACCTTCGGAAAGTGGATGTTCGGATCGTTCTCGAAATAGCGGCGGAGGCGATCGGTCGATTGCCCCTCATAGATCAGGTTGACCTCCTTGGCCAGTTCCCGGGAAAATTCCTTCACCACGGCGACCGGGCTGTAGCCGAGGTTGGAAAAGTACTGTTCAACGATCTGGGACAGGCTCTCGAGCAGGGCCATATCCTCTTCCACCAGCTGCCGGCTGTCCGGTCGCAGCACCTTGATGACGACATTCTGGCCATCGCGGAGGGTGGCCCGATGCACCTGGGCCATCGAGGCGGCGGCAATGGGTGTTTCCTCGATCGATGAGAAGAGCTCGTCGAGCCGCCCGGGGAAATCCATACTCAGGACCTCGTAGATCTCGCTGAACGGGACTTCGGAACAGTTGTCCTGCAGCTTCTTCAGCTCCTCGGCCCATTCGGCAGGGATCAGGTCGGGACGGGTCGACAGGATCTGGCCGCATTTGATGAAGGTCGGGCCCAGTTCCTCGAGGACCTGGCGAAACCGCACCGGCCTGGGGATGTTGCTGGAGGCGGCGGCATCCGGACCTTCGACTTCCCTGTCGAGGAGCCGACTGATGCCGGAATCGATCAGGACCTGGCGGAATCCATAGGCGGACAGGACCTTGATGATCTCCGCCAGCCGTTTGGTATTGCGAATGGTCCGGGTGATGGTCGTTATTTTCATGGAATGGCGAGGTCATCAATGGCTGAGGGACACCGGTAAATCAAATTGTGCGGCGGCTGTCGGGCATATTCCGAGGGTGTTGTGGTGAAATCAGAGGGAGCCCCCCTGCTTGTTGAAGCATATATTTTTTTAGGAAAAAAAAGCAAATCGAATGAACCGTTGCCGTCTTTTGACCGATGTCACCGAGGCTTGTCCGGACCGGCAGAGTTCCCCTCCAGGTCGTGTGGGATGGAGAGAGCTTGATATCATGCGAGCGGCAGGATCTCGTCTCGAAGGCGCCATTTTCGTGGTAACGTGTACGCCTCGTTGATCAACTGCTTTAGCTGGGGGCGTATATCCTTCAAAGCGGGAAGAGGCGAGATTGTCGGCAGAAGGTCGCAGGCAGGCAGGGGAGGATGCAGTCGCATTTTTTCATCGAGGCCATGGTGGGCGTCTATGGTGGAGGATGCCATCAACTCGTTGGGATCGGGGTTGTCAATCCGGCGGATAAAGCTCATAATGCTGTCGATATCGTTTCTACGATAGAACAGGTTGATCTGTTCGCGAATTGTTTCCTGTTCCTCGGTCAGTTCCGACAATGTTTTGCGATAGGATTCGATATGGCCGGCAAGCGATTCGTAGATATCGTAGAACATGTTGCGAAATCGTGACCGTCTGGACCATCCCCTGGATTTCATCCCGCTGAAGACCCGTCTCCGGATTGACGCCGATTGGACGAAATAGGGATCGTAGTAGAATTCCTGCGGCAGACCGACAAGATCGATAAAACGATGGATCAGGTGTTCGTCATGGAGGAGGATATAGATGCGGATCAGATCGAATCCAATGCTGCTTTCCAGTTCGAGCGAGGAGGCCGTGAGCCGCTGTTGATAGAGGTCTGTGTCGTCCTCTATGCGTTTGCGAAAACCGAAATAGCGTTCGGCAATCTCTTTTTTGACCTCAAGCGACAGTATCTTTGTAATATCATCCATGGCGTAATGCCCTCCAGGCCATTGCGGCAGATCTTCGGTAACCGGCCGGTATCGATGGAGGCGGTCGGATATGGTTGCAGTATAGTCTCTTGCCGGCCGAGAATCACCACCCATTTTGGATAACGAAATGAAATTTCAGGAATCCCGGGAAGACATCGCGGCACGGATCAAGGACCAGGCGGATATCGTCAAGATTATCGGTGAGTCTGTCGACCTGAAAAAAAGCGGTACCAGATTCCTCGGCCTGTGTCCTTTTCATGGCGAGAAAACGCCATCATTCACGGTGCATCCGGGGCAGCAGTTCTTCCACTGTTTCGGCTGCGGCGAGTCCGGCGATGTCTTCACCTTTATGATGAAGTACCACCACCTCGACTTTCCCGCTGCTTTGAAGGAGCTTGCCGCCAGGTACCAGATCGCCCTGCCGGAAAAGCCTCGTTCCGCGGCTGAGGAAAAACTGGCCAGGAAACGACAGGCCATGTTCGCGGTCAATGACAGGTGTGCCACGATCTACAGCCGATACCTGCTGGAATCACCGGGAGCCGCCGTGGCCCGCGAATATCTTGTCCGGCGGGGTGTGAGCGCCGCTGTCCGCGATCGATTCAGGATCGGGTATGCCCCTGCCGTTGACGTTGCCGGATGGGACTTTCTTGCCCGGCAACTTCCGGCGGAAGAGAGGCGCATCGCCGAAGAACTCGGACTTCTGGTCAAAAAGGACAATGGTGGCTCCTATGACCGTTTCCGTGACAGAGTCCTCTTTCCCATTTTCGACATCCGGGGCCGGGTGGTCGGTTTCGGCGGCCGGATACTCGGCGATGGGCAGCCCAAATATATGAATTCACCTGAGAGTCCGGTATTCAATAAGAGTCGGGCTCTGCTCGGGCTGTTTCAGCAGGGTGAGTCCATCCGTCGGTTGCGGCAGGCCATTGTGGTCGAGGGAAATTTCGATCTGATTTCGCTCGTCGAGCATGGACAGGGCAATGTCGTGGCCCCGCTCGGAACCGCCCTGACCCGTGAACAGCTGCGTCTGCTCCATCGCTTCGCCGAAGAGATTGTCCTGCTCTTCGATGGCGATTCGGCCGGGCAGAAGGCGGCGATGCGGGCGGTGCCGCTCTTGTTTGCAGAGCAGATGGCCGGTCGGATCGCTGTCCTGCCTGTCGGTCACGACCCGGACACCTTCGTTCGTCAGGAAGGGGTCGATGCGCTCCGGAAGATTGTTGAGAAGGCCGAACCTCTTCCCGAATTCGTCCTTGCGTCGCTGATTCGGGACCATGGCCTGACCCTTGACGGCAAGATGAGGATCATCCAGGAGTTGAAACCCATCGCCGATGCCGCCCCCTCACCATTGCAGCGCTCCGTGGTCCTGGCCCATTTCAGTGAAAAGCTCGGGCTGCCGGCAGGACAGATGGAATCGTTCTGGACTGCCAGGGTCGCGACAGGCGAGGGGCGCCGGGAACAGTCGTCCGGGCCGACAACCGGTGGCTCCGACCACGAAAGGGGAACATCGCTTTCAGGGACGCAGCGGCACCTTGTCGGTTTCATGGTGCTTCATCCCCGGTTTTTTCCCAAGCTCGCAGCGACGGGATTACGCGATTTCCTTGCCGGCACGGTGGGGGAAGTCCTCTTTCTCCAGATGCAGGCGATACTGGCGGAGAAGAGTCACATTGAGCCGGAAGAACTGCTTTCTCTGCTGCCGGAAGGTGCAGAGCGGGGTCTTGTTTCCGATCTTTTGATGAAAGCCGCCGGTCGATCCGGCGATCCGGCTTTCCCTACTTCTCCCGAGGAAGAACTCGAAGATCTGGTCGGCTGGCTGCGGATTCAAATATTGCGAAAAAAGTCTATGGAATTGCAGAAAAAAATACTTGTGTCGCAGCAGCAGGGCGATCTCAAGCTGATTCAGCTCCTGGTGGTGGAAAAACAGGATGTCGACCGGCAACTGCAGGGTGTGGAGGGGTGAAACCTGTTCTATCCCGGCCCTGCGACCTGCCTGAGTGCAGGGAAAAAGAGGGCTTGTCAGTGGTTTTTATTTATCCGTATATCACACGGTGTGATTGAATTATGTGATCTTATTGATTATGTATATGCCAAAGGATAGGCGGATTACCGGGTAGAATGTCCCTTGTCGGCCAGTATGGCATATTGTGGTTAGGGAGAGGGAGAAAGCACATGGCTGCGAATGAACGGGACTTTAAGAATCGCAACCGGTTTGACGTAGACGATGATTTCTTTGCCGTCGATGACGATGATGCATCGATCTATGAACTTACCGGGATGTATAAGACAGATGATGAAGCCATCCCTGTTGAACTGCCTGAAGAATATCCGGAGGACGGAATAGCGGCGGCGGGAGATCATCATGACATTCCTGTGCCCGGACGGCGGAAGAGCAATCGTCGTCGCACTTCGCGAGGGACCAGCAAGGATGGATCGCACTCCATCGACCCGATGAACATCTATCTTCGTGAAATGGGTTCTCTGACTCTGCTCAGTCATGAAGAGGAGTTGAAACTGGCCAGGATGATGGAAGAGGGGAAGCGGAGAATACAGAACGCCGCTTTCAAGACACCTCTCGCCATCCCCGCTTTGATTGAGGTGGCGAAAGATCTCAGAAAAAGCAAAGAGAAAATATGCAGTATCGTCAGCAGCGTACCTGAAGACCAGACCGACCTGGTGGAGAGGGAAAGCAAGGCCTTCCTCGACGGAGTAGATACCGCGGTTGAACTGGACAGACAAAGAGGGCAGATGTTGCTGGAGATGCTGACTGTTGCCCCTGGTTCGGCCAGATTTGGCGAACTTCAGGGCGAGGTCGAGAAAATCGGCGAAAAGATCGTCAAGCTGTTCCGCAACTGGATTGTCTGCCCTGAATGTGTCAATGCCGTAGCCGGCGGTCTTGAAGATCTGTCACGACGGTTTCGCAAGGTCTTTGTCGAGTTGATGAGCGCGCGGGACATGGAATCGCTCTCCCCGACTGCCGAGTTGAACTCCCATGAAATCGAGGAACTGGTGGACAGGCAGCTGCTCGGCCAGTCCGGTATCGACCACAAGAGCCTGAAGCTGGCCCTCTATGAGATCGAGGCGGGCAGGGACATGGCCAAATACGCCAAAGAGGCCCTGGTTCGGGCCAACCTGCGTCTGGTCATCTCGGTTTCAAAAAAATTTGCCAATCGCGGCCTCCAGTTTTCCGACCTCATTCAGGAAGGAAATATCGGCCTGATGAAGGCCGTGGAAAAATTCGATTACCACCGGGGATATAAGTTCAGTACGTATGCCACCTGGTGGATACGGCAGTCGATCACCCGCGGCATCGCCGACCAGGGGCGGACGATCCGCCTGCCGGTGCACATGATCGAAACGATCAACCGTCTTCTTCGGGTATCGAAAGATTTTCTGTTGGAAGAACACCGGGAACCCACCCCGGAAGAGATGGCTGAACAGCTCGGCACCGAGGTTTCCAAGGTCAAGTCGGCGCTGAAAATAGCCAAGGACGCAATCTCTCTCGACACCCCGGTCGGGGATGATGGCGAGACGTATCTCGGCGACTTCATAGAAGACAGCGAGCGGCCTGGTCCCCATGAGGTCTCTATGGTGTCGAGTCTGCGGGAATGTCTGAGTCAGGTGATGTCCTCCCTCACACCGCGTGAGGCCAAGGTCCTGCGGATGCGGTACGGAATCAACGCCGATTGCGACCACACCCTGGAAGAAGTCGGCAGGTGCTTCGCTGTGACCAGGGAGCGGATCAGACAAATTGAAGCGCAGGCCATCGCCAAGCTGAAACACCCTTCGAGGATTGAAGAGCTTCGCGTCTTTATGACCGATTAATGCTGCGAGCGCCCCTGATCCGTGATACTGACGGGCCATCTCCTGCTTTATTACGAAAGTCGATTCAGATAGAGGAGGATGGTCTATGGTCCTTGATTGGATCAGTCTTTGCCTAGCGCCTGGTTTGGGTCTCGCCGGCTTTTGGCGTCTTGTCGAGCATTTCGGCAGCCCGGGGCGGGTACTGGCAGCAAGCCAAACGGAGTTACTCAAAGTCCCTGGAATCCAGCCAAGACAGGTCGGGGCGCTGGCCTGTCCCAAGGGGCTGCGGCAGCGCGGGAGCACTGAGCTCGAGCTGCTCCTGAAAAAAAACTGTTTCGCCGTTGATTTCAGCGATGTCTCTTACCCCGAGCTCCTTCGTCAGATAGCGGATCCTCCTCCCGTCCTGTTTCTTCGTGGTTGCAAAGAACTGTTGCATCGCAACAGTCTGGCGATCGTCGGTTCCCGGGCCTCGACGGCCTATGGGCGCAGGACGGCACGTTCACTTGCTGCCGATCTTGCTCCCTATCTCACCATCGTATCCGGTATGGCGCTGGGCATCGATGCCGAGGCCCATGGCGGGGCGCTCGCCGCAGGCGGGGGGACGATCGCTGTCCTTGGCTGCGGCCTTGACGTGATCTACCCGATGCAGAACCGCCGGCTTTATGAACAGATCGGCCAATCCGGGCTGTTGGTTACCGAATACCCGTTTGGGACGAGTCCGGAAGGGTTCCGCTTCCCGGCAAGAAACCGGATCATCGCCGGCTTGAGCCTCGGTGTCCTTGTCGTTGAGGCGGCAAGAAAATCAGGATCACTCATTACCGCGGAGATGGCCCTTGAAAGCGGCAGGGAGGTCTTTGCCGTTCCCGGCCAAGTTGATTCCTTCAAAAGTGAAGGGACGCATTGGTTGTTGAAAGAGGGGGCAAAGTTGGTACAATCTGCTCGTGACGTGTTGGAGGAGTTGAATCTGGCAGCGGATTCCACCAGTGCGAACGGCAAGGCAGCCGATAGCCGTGCCTGCTCCGTTGATCCGGAGGCGCTGCAGCTGCTGAACCACATCGAACCCTACCCGCAGGCACGCGAGCGGCTGTGCAACGATTCCGGCCTGACTGCCGCCAGAATCAACGAACTCCTCCTCCTGCTCGAGTTGGAGGGGCTCATTGAAATGCTGCCGGGCGACGCCGTCAGGAGACTGTGTCCCGGAGACGTGTGAGCGATGCCGGGGCCGGGTCGGGTTCGGTATCAATAGATCAACCAATTGACATCAAAAAGGAATGCGAGATGCGACGGATATTGATAGCCCCGTCGATCCTTTCGGCTGATTTTACTTCCCTGGGTGATGAAATCCGGGCGGTAGACCAGGCTGGGGCCGACATTATCCATGTTGACGTGATGGACGGACATTTTGTTCCCAATATCACCATTGGGCCGCTTGTGGTCAAAGCGGCCAAGGCGGTGACTTCCAAAGAACTCGATGTCCATCTGATGATTTCCAATCCTGACGCATATATCGAAGCGTTCGCCGATGCCGGTGCCGATTGGATAACAGTTCATGTTGAAACCGGGCGACATCTGCACCGCACGATTTCCAGGATCAAGGACTTTGGCAAGAGGGCCGGGGTCGTGCTGAATCCGGCGACGTCGCTGTCCACTCTGGATTACATCCTTGAGGAGGTCGACCTGGTGATGCTGATGTCGGTCAATCCAGGCTTCGGCGGGCAGTCATTCATTCTCTCCTGTCTGGATAAAATCAGAAAACTGCGGGATCGCATCGACACCTTGGGGATCGAGGTGGATATAGAGATTGACGGCGGGATAAGCAGCAGGACCATCGGTGATGCCGTTGCGGCCGGCGCCAATATTTTCGTGGCTGGTTCGGCTGTCTTCGGCAGCGACGATTACGCTGCCACTATCGCTGAACTGAGAAGTCTCGCCGAAACCGGAGGGCGATCGGCGCGGGGTTGAAATTCTGGGGGAGGGCAACTATGGGGAACGGATACTGCAGCATGTACGAGACTGATGCCGGAAAACGGCTGCAGCAACTCGCCGGGCGGCCGTATGACCTGACGGCGCCGGATGCCTTGACCGCGGCAGGACGGCTGGAAAGGTATGTCTGCCGGGCAGGATCATTGAGAATGCTCTATTCGATGCAGCGGATAACCGATGAGGTGCTGGATGCGCTGCAGGATCTGGCTGATGAATGCCGCCTGGTCGAGCAATTCAAAGAGATGCGGCGAGGGGCGGTGATCAATCGCATCGCAGGCTGGCCCAGCGAAAACAGACAGGTTCTGCATACAGCCTGTCGTGACATATTTTGTCAGAATCCGGCTGCTCCCGCTGCCACTGCCCAGGCAAAGAGTGAGTTGGAAAAGTTGAAGGGTTTCCTGGACGATGTGGATTCCGGAGGTGTCTGCAATGCCGATGGGAAAAAGTTCCGGACGCTGATCCATGTGGGCATAGGCGGGTCGGATCTCGGCCCGCGGGCCGTGCATGAAGCTCTGCAGGCGTTCGGTAGAAAGGACAAGGACGTCCATTTTATTTCCAATGTCGACCCGGATGATGCCGCGGCTGTTCTCGAAAAAACTGATCTGGCGACATCGCTGGTGGTGATTGTGTCGAAGAGCGGCACGACGATGGAAACCAGGGCCAACGAGCAGCTTGTCTGTCAGGCCTTGCGCAGAGATGGTCTCGAGCCCCGGCATCACTGCATTGCCGTAACCGGCAAAGGCAGTCCGATGGACAATCCCGAGCAGTACCTTCGCGCATTTTACATGTATGACTACATCGGCGGGCGGTACAGCCTCACCTCGATGGTTGGCCTGGTGACACTTGGCTTTTCACTGGGGTACGAGAAAATCGTTGAATTTCTGCATGGCGCCGCCGAGATGGATCTTGTGGCCGAGGAGACCGATATCCGCCGCAATCTTCCCCTGCTCCTGGCTGTACTCGGCATATGGAACCATAACTATCTCGGCTATCCGACGGTGGCGGTTCTGCCATACAGCCAGGCCCTGCATCGATTTCCCGCGCACCTGCAGCAGTGCGATATGGAGAGCAACGGCAAATCAATCGACAGGAATGGTCGTCAACTCGTCGGCAAATCAGGACCGGTTCTCTGGGGTGAACCGGGCACGAATGGGCAGCATGCCTTCTATCAGCTGCTGCACCAGGGCACGGAACTCGTGCCGGTGGAATTTATCGGATTTCTCAGGAGCCAGCGGGGTGAAGACCTGGAGGTGGCGGGGACTTCGTCGCAGCAAAAACTGATCGCCAATCTTCTCGCCCAATCCATAGCCCTGGCAACGGGGAAAGAGGACGAAAATCCGAATAAATATTTTCCCGGCAACCGCCCATCGATTCTATTGATAGGAAACAGCCTGACTCCGGAGGTCATGGGGTCCTTGCTTGCTCTGTATGAAGCAAAAATTGTGCTTCAGGGATTTGCGTGGAACATTAATTCATTTGATCAGGAAGGAGTACAATTGGGAAAGGCGTTGGCAACCCGATTGCTCGCGTGTATGACCGGCAGTGAAAGTCAACCTCAAGGTCTTGAGTCGAAACTCCTGAAAGCCGCCTGCAACACCGGCTGAAAGACAGGGGCTGCAGGTGAATGGTTGTTCATTCAAGGCATCCCTGAAAGCGTGATTTTTGTTGACAAACGAGATATACAACGATATTCTCGACTGCTGAATGAATAGTCAAAGGCTGAGTTTTTTCCTGTCTTTTCGCAGCTTGTGACGGAGCGATGAGCAGGCCGGGTGGATGAGTACGAGATTTTCATTCATTCGCCGGGAAATGAGAACTGCTGATAGGATTTAGAGGTTAAGGTTGCAGTATAAACAGAAATTCAAAGGAGGAATTCATGGCAAAGCATGAGACGCCCTTGTTGGATCAACTGGAGAGTGGCCCATGGCCAAGCTTCGTTACCGACCTCAAGCGGCAGGCTGAGAAAAAGCCGGAGTGCTGGGATATTCTTGGTCAGGTCGAGTTGTCGTACAAAGACAGGATCACCCACTGGAAACACGGTGGTATCGTCGGTGTTTTCGGCTACGGCGGCGGTATTGTTGGACGGTATTCAGATGTGCCGAAGCAGTTTCCCGGTGTTGAGCATTTTCACACGGTTCGCGTCGCTCAGCCGGCTTCGAAATACTACTCGACCAAGCATCTTCGTCATTTGATGGAGATATGGGAGAAACACGGTTCCGGTATGACCAACTTCCATGGTTCGACCGGCGATATCATCCTGCTTGGTACCCGTACCGAGCACCTTGAGCCCTTGTTCTGGGATCTGACCCATGACTTAAACCAGGATCTTGGTGGTTCCGGTTCCAACCTCCGGACCCCTGCCAACTGCCTTGGCCAGTCCCGCTGCGAATGGTCCTGTTATGACACCGAGGAATGCTGTCATCAGCTGACTATTAAATACCAGGATGAGATTCATCGACCAGCCTTCCCGTATAAATTCAAATTCAAATTCTCCGGTTGCCCGAATGACTGCGTTGCTGCGATTGCCCGTTCCGATGTGGCGGTAATCGGTACCTGGAAGGACAATATCCGTATTGACCAGGCTGCCGTAAAGGAATACATCGCAGGTAATTACCCATCAAATGGTGGTGCCCACAGCGGTCGTGATTGGGGCAAATTCGACATACAGAAAGAGGTTGTTGATCTCTGTCCGACCAAGTGCATGTGGATGGAAGGCGGTGAACTGAAGATTGATGACAAGGAATGTACCCGTTGCATGCATTGCATCAACGTCATGCCGCGTGCGCTCCGTCCTGGTGTCGATACTGGTGCAACAGTCTGTGTTGGAGCAAAGGCCCCGATTCTTGACGGCGCCCAGTTTGCGACCCTGATCGTTCCGTTCATGAAGATTTCCGCGGACAACGAGTTCGAGGAACTTATTGAGTTCATTGAAAAGATCTGGGATTGGTGGATGGAAGTCGGCAAGAACCGCGAGCGTGTGGGTGAGACCATGCAGCGTGTTGGTCTGCCGACCTTCCTGAGCATCATGGGAGTTGATCCGATTCCCCAGCATGTAAAAGAGCCGCGAAGCAACCCGTATGTCTTCTGGAAGGACGAAGAGGTTCCGGGTGGTTTCGAGCGTGATGTCGAGGAATTCCGCCGTCGTCATGCGGCTTAATGAGTACAAGCTTTGATCAAAGTTTCATCTCATAATCAATATAAGGAGACTTACCATGGGTTATAATCCCGATAAACCAATGGACGGTCGGATCTCGGATCTCGGCCCTCCCTACTATGAGCAGTTCCATCCGCCGGTCATTAAAGAGAACAAGGGGAAATGGCTTTGGCATGAGATCCTGAAACCTGGAATCCTGATGCATAAATCGGAGACCGGTGCAGAGGTTTATACAGTTCGTTGCGGTACTGCTCGTTTGATGTCAATTGAGCATGTCCGCGAGATCTGCGACATCGCCGATAAACACTGTGATGGTTTCCTGAGGTTCACCACCAGGAACAACGTCGAATTCATGGTCGATGATAAGGCCAAGGTTCAGCCTTTGCTCGACGACCTTGCCAGCCGTGGCAACAAGTTTCCGGTTGGCGGTACCGGTGCCGGCATTACCAATATCGTCCACACCCAGGGTTGGGTCCATTGCCATACCCCGGCAACGGATGCATCTGGTGTGGTCAAGGCCGTCATGGATGAGTTGTTTGATTACTTCACCTCGATGACTCTGCCGGCCCAGTGTCGTATCGCTCTGGCCTGCTGTCTGAACATGTGCGGCGCAGTTCATGCGTCGGATATCGCCATCCTCGGTGTCCATCGTAAACCGCCGATGATCGATCATTCCCGCATCACCGGCGTTTGCGAGCTGCCGCTGGCAATCGCTTCCTGTCCGCTTGGCGCTGTAAAACCGGCCAAGGCAACTGTTGAAGGAAAAGAAATCAAAACGGTACAGGTAAACGTTGACCGGTGTATGTTCTGCGGCAACTGCTACACCATGTGCCCGGCGATGCCTCTTGCCGACCCTGAGGGTGACGGTATAGCCATCCTCGTCGGTGGTAAGGTTTCCAACTCCAGATCGATGCCGAAGTTTTCGAAACTGGTTATTCCTTTCCTCCCGAACACAACTCCTCGGTGGCCGGAGACTGTAGCCGCCATCAAGAAGATCCTCGAGGCCTATGCCAAGGGCGCCAAGAAGTATGAGCGGCTTGGAGAGTGGGCAGAGAGAATCGGTTGGGAGAAGTTCTTTGAGGAGTGCGAAATTCCTTTCACCGACAAGAGCATCGATGACTATCGGCTGGCGTATGATACATGGCGCACAAGCACGCAGTTTAAATACACCAGCCATACGGCCAAATATACTGCTTAAATACATCAGCCATATCAAGAAGTAGGTTGTTATAGTGAGGTCTGACCAGCATCAGCTGGTCAGACCTACTGGTGCTCTTAGAAGTACCTCTAAATAGGAGATCTACCATGGCCCTTAGTAAAGAAGATCTGAAAGCTGCAATCTTGGAGAAAAGTGAGAAATCTCCTAAGCCACAGCTGTACGTCAAGGATTTCTACGCATGCGATCCTGAGGCCAAGCCACGTGATATCAAAAACGCTGCCAATGATCTGGTGAAAGAAGGAAAATTGATGTTCTGGTCATCAGGTTCGACCACGATGTATGCATTGAAAAGCCGTATTAAAAACGAAGAGGGTGAAGGCGGTATCGGAAATTAAAGATACTCGGTTTTCATATCAATCAAGGAAGGGGCGTTGAGAGTACTCAACGCCCCTTCTTTTTGCCGACTGATTTTGAAAAAAATCTCATTGAAAGACAGATGAGACGTTTTTAGATTCAGAAACCTTTGAGAAATACAAAACCAGTTTAATATTAAGTCAGGACAATTATGTTGCCCTCAATTTACTATTTAACGAAGCGTTTTTTCGCCGAATCGGAAATCAGCTCTCGCACTCATGAACGAACTGTCTGAAAATATGTATGTTGTAATGAATTGCTAGTACCGATAGTACTCAGGCTTGAAAGGACCATCGATATCAACACCGATATAATCAGCCTGTTCCTGGTTCAGTCTGGTCAATTGGGCCCCGATTTTCTTCAGATGCATCATTGCCACCATCTCGTCGAGTTTCTTCGGCAGGAAATAGACCTTCTTCTCATATCTCTCTGCGTTCTGCCATAGTTCGATCTGGGCCAGTACCTGGTTGGAAAAGGAATTGCTCATGACAAAGCTGGGATGACCGGTAGCACACCCGAGATTAACGAGTCGCCCCTCGGCAAGGATGATAATTCTTTTTCCATCAGGGAAGATGACATGGTCGACCTGAGGCTTGATGTTTTCCCACTTGAGGCTGCGGATGGCAGCTATATCGATCTCGGAATCAAAATGGCCGATATTGCAGACGATTGCCTGATCGGGCATTTTCTCCATGTGTTCTCTGGTAATGACTTTGAGATTACCGGTGCAAGTCACGAAGATGTTCCCATATGAGCAGGCGTCTGCCATCGTCACGACCTTGTACCCTTCCATCGCTGCCTGCAAAGCGCAAATAGGGTCGATCTCAATGATAAAAACGGTAGCTCCCATCCCCCGCAATGCCTGGGCGCATCCCTTGCCGACATCACCGTAGCCGACGACGACGGCGTTTTTTCCGGCGATCATGACGTCGGTGGCACGTTTAATGCCGTCAATCAGGGATTCGCGACATCCATAGAGGTTGTCGAACTTCGATTTGGTCACAGAATCATTAACATTGAAGGCAGGGCACGCCAACGTCTCCGCTTTGGCCATCTCGTTGAGGCGATGCACTCCGGTCGTCGTTTCTTCGCTTATGCCACGAATATTCTTAAGTTCAACGGGGTATTTGGTGTGCATCACGAGCGTCAGGTCACCGCCATCATCAAGGATCATATTGGGGCGCCAGTCATTGGGACCGAAGATGGTCTGGTCGATGCACCACCAGAAATCCTCTTCAGTTTCTCCCTTCCAGGCAAACGTAGGAATGCCGGCAGCAGCCATCGCCGCTGCAGCATGATCCTGGGTTGAAAAAATATTGCAGCTGGACCAACGCACTTCGGCACCGAGTGCAACGAGGGTCTCCATCAGAACCGCCGTCTGGATGGTCATATGCAGGCAACCGGCAATGTGCGCGCCCTTGAGCGGTTGTTTGTCGCGATATTCCTCGCGCAGGCCAATCAAGCCGGGCATTTCGGTTTCAGCGATGGCGATCTCTTTTCTGCCCCATTCTGCAAGTGAGATATCGGCAACTTTGTAATCTGTAGTAGAATTAGTCATGAAGGCACCTGATAAGGTCAATATTTGAGGATTGGAATAATTAGCCTCAGATCTTGGCGGCATCCCGCAGGGTAGCGGCCTTGTCTGTACGTTCCCAGGTAAAATTAGCCTCTTCTCTGCCAAAGTGACCATATGCTGCGGTCGGCCGATATATCGGTCGTAGAAGATCAAGCTGCTGAATAATAGCCTTGGGACGGAGGTCAAAAAATTCAAGAATCAGTTCGCGAATGGCATCGTTGGAAATTTTGCCGGTTCCGAAGCTGTTGACGTTGACTGATACGGGTTGTGATATTCCGATGGCATAGGCAATCTGCACTTCGACTTCGGAGGCGATTCCGGCAGCGACGATATTTTTGGCGACATATCTTCCCATATACGATGATGAGCGATCGACTTTCGATGGATCCTTCCCTGAAAAGGCGCCGCCGCCATGAGAACCTTTGCCGCCATAGGTGTCGACAATGATTTTCCGACCGGTGACTCCGCAATCGCCGACTGGGCCTCCGATTACGAAACGACCGGTTGGGTTGATAAAAAATTTGGTGTTGGCGTCAATCATATCCTGCGGCAGCACCGGTTTGATGATCATCTCCATCACCGCTTCCTTGAGATCGGAGTAGCTGACGGATTCGTCGTGCTGGGTCGAGAGGACGACCGCCTCGATACGTTTCGGTTGGCCATCGACATATTCGATGGTCATCTGGCTTTTGGCATCCGGCCGCAGCCATGCCAATTTTCCAGCCTTGCGGATTTCCGCCTGTTGTCTGGTCAGGAGGTGGGCGTAGTAGATCGGCATCGGCATCAGCACGTCGGTTTCATTGCAGGCATAGCCGAACATCAGTCCCTGATCCCCTGCGCCCTGATCGAGATCTAGACCTTTGCCTTCATCAACACCCTGCGCGATATCGGCTGATTGTTTATCGATGGAAGTCAAGACAGCGCATGACTGCCAGTCGAAGCCCATGTCGGAGGAGTTGTAGCCGATTTCTCTGATGGTTTGACGAACGACATCCGGCATGTCAACCCAGGCTGAGGTTGTAATCTCACCGGCGATGATTGCCATGCCGGTGGTAACCAAGGTTTCGCAGGCGACCCGGGCATGGGGGTCCTGGAGCAGAATGGAATCGAGGATTGCATCCGATATCTGATCGGCAACTTTGTCTGGATGGCCTTCGGAGACTGATTCAGAGGTAAAGATGTAATTGGACATGGATAACTCCGTTTGCAATAGAGATGGGATGTGTGTACCCCTCTGAGGGGCTTGACAATACCCTGATACTGGGTGTTGGATGTGATTTTGAAAAATGCAAATGGCTGTTGAGATAGTGGTGTTTGATTTCTCAAAACCATTTATTTTAATCTAAACCGGCAAGAAAAGCTTGAGTTAAAACAAGGAGGGTTTCTGCGCAAGTAAACCGTATAGGTCGCTGATATCTTGTAATAACTTGGATTAGCCTTTTTGGTTCAAGCTGTTGCAATGATCAGGTTCTCGATGTCAATGCTTGAACATTCAACAGAAACCAGTAGAATACTGGGCCTTGAAAGTGGACGGCAAAAATCGATAATGTAGCATCCTGCCAAAGAAAAAACACTTCGGCAAGGTTACATCAAGATAGAGAAGCGAGGTTTGGCTGAATAATGTCGATTGAAGAAGCGAAAAAAGTATTTACCATTGAAATCCAAGGTCTTACATCAGTACGAGATAAAATAAATCAGGAATTTCTTCGTGCTGTTGACCTCATCATGGAGTGCCCGACCCGGTTGGTTATTACCGGAATTGGAAAGTCAGGCATCATCGGTCAAAAAATAGCAGCAACATTGAACAGCACAGGGAGCCCATCGTTTTTTCTTCATCCGGTGGAGGCGATGCATGGCGATCTTGGCATGGTTACCGCTACGGATGTGATATTGGCAATATCGTATTCAGGAGAGACCATCGAATTAAACGCGCTCCTCTCCAGTATGAAAAAA
Organism: Desulfoprunum benzoelyticum; assembly: GCF_014201505.1. Lineage (GTDB taxonomy): Bacteria > Desulfobacterota > Desulfobulbia > Desulfobulbales > Desulfocapsaceae > Desulfoprunum > Desulfoprunum benzoelyticum. The sequence continues at coordinate 121,001 of NZ_JACHEO010000002.1, forward strand.
CGCGGAAATACGATCATCGCAATGACCGGAGGCAAAAATTCACTGCTTGCCCAGGCTGCCGATGTCGTCCTGGATATTGCCGTACCGAAGGAAGCTTGTCCCCTGGGGCTTGCACCAACCGCAAGTACAACGGCAACCCTGGCGATGGGAGATGCTTTATCTGTTGTGCTGCTCAATCGCAAAAAATTCCAGGCTGAAGATTTTAGATTCAATCATCCCGGTGGAAGTCTCGGAGAACGTTTGAAGGTCCGGGTGTCACAGGTCATGCTAACTGGGCAGGATATTCCCGTAATAACGCAAGAATTTTCTGCAGCAGAGGCAGTTCGTGTTCTGAATGAGAAAAACCTGGGTGCGGTCCTGGTTGTCGATCTGGCTGACCATGTCGTCGGAATTGTGACGGACGGAGATGTTCGCCGGTACGTGCTGGGAGATGCTGGTCTCGCTGAAGTAGGGGTCAGTGGACTGATGACGGTAAACCCGATCTGCATCGAACCTGGCATGCAGGCGGCTGATGCCTTGTCCATCATGCAGCGTCATGAAATTACGGTTCTGCCGATAATCGACAGCGAACAGAAACTGGTCGGAATCCTTCACCTCCACAATCTTCTCGGAAAGGGAGAATTTCGCTTTCTGGTCTAGGTGGTGATCCGGGAGCAATCAGCCACCGGATTGCCCTTCTATTCGGCAGTTTCGCTGTGGAATCCCCATGCTCCCGTGGTTTTTGCAAAACTGTAATACATTATCAAATTCATGGGTTTTCCTCTGCCGCTTTCCGTGCATTGCATTTTGAACAGGAGTTTGTCCTCTTCCTCTTTGATAAAGGTAATGACAGGCGATGTCAGGGATTCAGGGAGAGCGGCAGGATAATTTTCGGCAAAGAAGGCTCGAAAATGCTCTTCGAGATAGGTCTTCTTGTCACTGATAACCTGGGCCTCCCGGGTGGTGGCGAGAGTTTCACCGACCTTTCGGCGAATTTCCGCGAACTCTTTTTCCGCTTTCAACGGACTCCTGTCAATGTATCCGGCAATCTGGTGAAGGATTTTTATCGCTTCGCGGTACTGTTTTTCCGCAATACGCTTTTCGACCTGCTGCTGATCCCTGATAATTGAAGCCTGCAGCATGATCCTCGACAATTTGCGCAGGTTCCTGGCGGCATCTTCCTGATCCAGCAATTGTGGATTATCCATAAGAATCTTGCTGGCGCGTGCGAATTGTTCGATCGCCGCGTTCCACTCATTTTTTGCAAAGGCAACCTTTCCAGCCTTGATCGTCGCATAAAGATCGGCCCTGACGATATCAGTCTGGATTGCATTGAGAGTGATTTCCTCCGCCTGGTCGAGTTTGACTCCAAGGTTGATGGCTTGCTGAAAGGAGGTGAATGCTCCCGTCCAATCGGCGGAGGCAAACAGCGTATCTCCCTGCTGTTTGAGAAGCAGAAAGGTGCTTTTGTCGAGCTGTGGTTGCAGCGAGGCCCTGATATCCTTCTGTTCATCAGGAGGGAGAGGTTGTATTTGAGTTGACGCATTGTCGAAATGATCAATTGCCTGCTGCCATAGCTTTTTCTGCATTGCCGCAATCCCTTTTTCTATGGAAAGTTGAGATTGGACTCGATGCAGTTTCAACTTAAGATCACCCAGAACCGAAGGGTCGAGTTGTGGTTCTTTCTCCAGCTTCAATATTCCATTTCTGTACATCTCAATGGCTTTTTCCCAGTGTGCACCGGCAGCCAGCCGGTCACCTTCGTCCATTGTTTTCCGAATGCTGTTCAGGGTTTCGGCCAACGTTTGGGGAAAATATGCGCCGTTGACGAGCACATTGCCCGCCAACCCCTGTCGCAGATCCTCAGAGTTGAGAAGGGCGTCAATCTTTCCTGTCAGTTCATTACTTTCCTGCTTGTTGAAGATGGTGATGTCCTGTGCCAGCTTGAGGGCGGCACTGCAGTCCTCGGTTGCTTCGTTGAACCTCCTGTTATGGATATGGCCTGTGCATTCGGAGTACAATCGCAGCGCCTGATCGTATCGACCGGTATCGGAAAGGTAGACGTACGCTGGCGGAACAGTGACGCTCAGCAGACCGGCAAAAAGTGCGACTGGCACGAAATTGATGCGCTGCAAGCTGCTGAAAAACCTGGACGGTTTTCTGTCGACGGGCAGAGGGGTTCCAGCGCGTTGTTTTTTGTTGTTCGCCCCGGTTTTGCCGAGAGGTGATGCTGTTTTTTGCGGGGAAGTGTCTTCCTTGCCCTGAACCCAGTCACCGAGAAGCTCCTTGGCCTGTTCCGTGCGACGAATGTCTTCGTCAATTTTTGGAAAATCGCTTACCAGTTGCTCGACGGCAGTAAATTTCTCAAGCGCTTGCGCCGGAAGTCCTCGGAGCTCGAGGTCCTCCCCTTCTTTGTAGATTTGACGAGCCGCTTGGATTGACGTCCTGATCTGATCCGCTACTTCTTCTTTTCCGTCAAAGAAGATAGTGCCAGCAGGATTTTTGAGGATGTTCCGTAGCTGATAGAACCGCTTCTGCCCGACAAGGAGCCAGATGGTTGCCAGATCAATGTCTGAGCCTGGCGTTTCCGCATGGTCAGTCGATGAGGTATCATTTTGGCTCGTTGGTGATTCAGCAGTGCGAACACGACTGATCTGCGAGAGATCGGATAACAATTCCGCCTCTTCAATCGCATTAATCTCCATCGGTTCGGCTACACGCTCGGTCGACAACGATGCGGACGGGTTGGCATCCGAACGGTTTAGGAGTCTGGAAAAGGGAAGTTTTTCGGTATTGCCCAGGTACCATGCCGCGGCATCCTGATTAGGCGCATGTTCCTTTGAAAACAATTCGCCACTGATCATACTGCCGATGAAGATGATCAGTTCCGGAAGGGAACGAGCGTTGTTCCAGAACCCACCGAGACGTATGGCTGCCGGATCAAAATCGGGATGGAAGATGGGAGTGAGCGGTCTGCAGCGTGGAGGAATGTGAGGAAAGCCGGAAGGAATGGCGATGGAGACGACGTGATGCGAAGAAACCTGGAGACGGCCGCTGTCATCCTTGCAGATCCCTTGAATGGAGTAGGTTGCCTCGTACTGGTCCGGGGGATCGCCTTTGGCGGGTCGGACGGCTATGAATGGATGGTTGGCAAAATATGTTTCGATCTCCTCACAAATCACAACCAACTGCTGTGTGTCAGCACTCATGGTGGCCGGTTCCCCAGAAGAATTGAATGCGGTCAGGCAAATTTTGCCTGGCAGTATATCAACTTCTTTGCATAACACAAAAAAAAACGCAGCGGCTGCCGATATGAGGTTTGAATCGCAGCTCAATCAGTTGGTCACTCGATTCGCCTCGGCGATGGAACATGCTACTTGCACGAATGGATCGGTATGAAAAGATAGTTGCCTAGGACCCGAACTCCAATTGAATGAAGGAGGCACTGGTGCAGGATCTCGATTTGGCAGAACAGGATTGCGCTGCGAATTTGCAGCCTGTGAAGGTGCAGGGACGGGCAGTATGGTTGCGGTAAGGGTTAGAATTATAGATGATATACAGGCAGCATCAGGCGTCTTGCCCCAGGTGCTGCCCTGCAAACGGAGGGAGGGCGAGGATTTCCATGAAGCCTTCGACATGGTAAGCTGCGTCCAGTCGCCGATTTTTGAAGGCGATAAAGGGTACGGAGCAGGAGCCGGCGTGGAGTTGGTCTATGGTCGAGTCACCGATATAGATCGACTCATCAGGGCTGCAATCATAGTGAGAGAGAATTTCCAGCAGCGCATCCGGGGCGGGCTTGGGACGTTTGGCATTTTGCGCCGTCATCACTTTGCCGAAATAGTGACGCAGCTGAAATTTCTGCAGCAGGGGTTCCATCGTGTTGGTGCGGTTGGTCGATATCGCCAGGTGATAGTGGGGATGGACGGTATCGAGGAAGGTCGTCAGGTCCCTCTCGACTGTAAGCATTTGCAGAAATGGAGCGTAATCGCATGACAACCTGAAGCGGTCGACCTCCTGCAGGTCCAACTCGGGATAATGGCGAAATATATGGGCAATCGCGTCCATGGTATTGTGAATATGGGCGAAATCACATTCTTCTTCCGTCATCGGCGGTTTGCCGAAGTGGTGCAGAAGGTGATTGTAAAAATGCCGGTTTGATTCCCTGGAATCGAACAGGACGCCGTCACAGTCAAAGACGATGAGCTTGAGCATGGGCTGCGAAACCAAAAATAAGACGGAAAATATCAGTCAAAGAGCCGCTCTCTCAGCCTTTGGATGGCAAAGAGCAGCAGTTCCGGGTCGTTAAAGGACATAACTTTCTGGACGGTGATCGGGGTCATGTCTGGAATCATCCCGCCGCTGATTTCGATTCGCAAGCGATCGAGATCATATAGGAAAAGAAGAAACAGCTCCCGTTCTTCAGGCTGCAGTATTTTACCACGGCGAACCTGAGGATGTTGCAGTATCGACGCGACCTCATCGTTGAACCGGTTGTATTCACTCAGTCCCTGATCGAGGCAGTAGCCCTCGGCCGTCTGGGTTATTTGCTCAAGAAAACCGTGGCAGTGCGGTTCCTGGATCAGAATGTAATGTTCCTCAGTGCTTCCTGCGGCGTTGTGCCTCGACGCCCCCCGACCGAGCGGATACGCACGGCAGGCCCCGGGACGATCCTGGTAGACTGTGCAGCCCAGAGCGCTGACAAAAACACAACTCGCCCGCCCGTCATCGATCATCGTGAGATACAGTCTGGGGAACACCTCGCCTTCAGGATGCTCGATAATGACAAATTTTTCTAAAAAATCGGTGGAACTGAGACCGGTAGCCCGCCGCAGGCGAAGGACGTCATAGGGTGTCAGGGCCAGTTCCAGGAGGCGACAGCATTCGGTGAAGCATTTCAGGCCGCTGTGGCAGGAAAAGGTGAACTGGGTATCTTTTTCCAGTGTCTGGGCGTTGACCGGAAAGTGGGCGATATCGGCCTGGCTCAACCCCATGTCAGATCTTCCTTTCCTGAAAGAGGGTGAGGATGGGGCTGGCGACAAAGACCGAGGAATAGGTGCCTATCACGATGCCGATAATCAGGACCAGCGAGAAATCATGGATGACTGATCCTCCCATGAAGAAGAGGGAGGACAGGACCAGCAGTGTTGTCATCCCTGTCACGACGGTCCGGCTCAACACCTCGTTGATACTCATGTTTATGGTTTCGTACAGAGACTTCTCTTGATTTTTATGTATATTTTCACGGATGCGGTCAAACACGACGACCGAGTCGTTGATCGAGTAGCCGGCGAGAGTCAACAACGCGGTCACCAGCAGCAGGTTCATCTCGATATTCAGCAGCCAGCAGATGCCGATGACGCAGAAGACATCGTGCAGCGTGGCGAGCATGCCGGCCAGGCCGAAGCGGAGGTCAAACCGGATCGCCAGGTAGAAGACGATCCCGCACAGGGACAGGGTGATCGCCAGCAGGGCCTTGTTGCGCAGGGTGGAGCTGACCGAGGAACCGATCTCGGACTGGCTTTCGAGGACGAAATTTCTACCGGGTAGCTCCTTGTTGAGGAGAGTGGTAATGCTGTCGCTGATTCCGGAGAGGACCTCTTCGCTTTTTTTGACCTTGACGATCAGCCGCGATTCGTTCTCGACTTCCTGCAGGTCGATTCCTTCCAGGTTGTTGTCGGCGAACACCTTGCGAACTTCCGCCAGTTCAAATGGCTTTTCCGCCTGGTAATTGAGCAGCGAACCGCCGGCAAAATCGACTCCGAGGTTGGCATTGCCGAGTACGATCTGAATCAAGGCTACAATGCCGATAAGGGTGGTGATGCCGGAGATCACGAAAGAGACTTTTTTGATCCGCAAAAAATCGATATTGGGCTTTTTGATAATATTAAGATAAACGATTTGTTTTATTGGGCGTAAATAATTGAGAACATTGAACATCATCTTCGAACAGGTGAGAGCGGTATAGAGATTGAAGAGGATGCCGAGGGTGAGGGTGATGGCGAACCCTTTGATCGGACCGGTTCCGAACATGAAGAGGACGACGGCGGTAATCAGGGTGGTGACCTGGGAATCCATGATGGAAAAAAAGGCCTTGTCAAAACCACCTTCAATGCTCGATCGCACCGTTTTCCCCACCGCCATTTCTTCCCGCATACGTTCGAATATCAGAACGTTGGAGTCGACCGCCATGCCGATGGAAAGCACGATGCCAGCGATGCCGGGAAGGGTCAGGGTGGCATTGAGGATGGCGAGGCCGGAGAACAGAAAAAGGATGTTAAGGAATAAGGCGGCGTTGGCGATGGCACCGGAGGTCCGGTAATAAATCAGCATGAAGCCGACGACGAGGATTGTCCCGAAGACACCGGAGACCAGACCCTTGTTGATTGAATCCTGGCCAAGACTGGCGCCGACGGTCAGGTTCTGGATGATGTTGACCGGGGCGGGCAGGGCGCCGACACGAAGAACGATGGCCAGATCGGCGGCCTCCTCATGGGTGAAATTGCCGGAGATCTGGGCTGAGCCGCCAAGGATCCGCTCGCGGATGACGGGCGCGGAGCGGACGTTGTTGTCGAGGACAATGGCCATGCGCCGGCCGACATTTTTTTCGGTGAGCTGGCCGAACAGTTTGCCGCCTCTGCCGGTCATATCCAGACTGACGTACGGTTCGTTGAAGCTGCCGCCGATACGGACCTGGGCATCCTTCACCATATCGCCAGTCATCAGCACCTTGTTCTCCAGCAGGATGGGGCTCAGGGTCTCGACCCGCGTCTTGGGATCGACGTTTTTCTCAAAATGGATCGATGTGTCGGCGGGCAACCTGTTCTGCAGAGCCCGGGTGAGTTTTTTCGGGTCTTCGCCATCCTGCCATTGTCCGGATTTCTTTGTCTGGTCGATCAATTCCGGCAGGTTCAGGCCGGCCGGTTCGGCAACGAGCTTGAATTCGAGCTGGGCCGTATCGCCAAGCAGTTTCATCGCCCGCTTCGGATCGCGGACACCCGGTAGCTGGATGACGATTTCATCGGTGCCCTGGCGGATAATGACTGGTTCGGCGACACCGAACTGATCGATACGGTTTCGTATGATTTCAAGGGATTGGTCGACTGAATGGGTCTTGATATAATCTTTTTTCTCATCACTCAAGGTGATGATGATACGGGGAAAGCTGCCCTCCTGGGTTTCAATCTTCGTGTCGATATCGGGAAAATCTTCTTCGATCAGTTTTTTCACCTGCTCGACGCTGCCGGTATTGGGGAGGGTGAAAACGATCGAACCAGCCGCAGGAGATGGCGTCTGGATGGCACTGATCGACTGCTCCGACAGGGTATCCTTGAGATCGTTGGCCGCCAGTTCGAGGGAGTTTTCCTCCGCCTTCTGCAGATCGACCTTCAGCACCAGGTGCATGCCGCCCTGCAGATCAAGACCGAGCCGAAGCCCCTCCGGGGCCATGTACTTTTTCCACCAGTCCGGAGTCGCCGAGTAAAAGGAGGGCACAATCGTGACGACAGCGAGGGCGACGAGAAAGACCAGCAGGCCCAGTTTGAGTTTGAGTGATGTATTCATGGATATCCCGAAGTTTGCGTAACCGATGTGCTACAGGTTGTCAGATATGAATGGAAAGCGGCGAATTCCTGCCTCAGAACCTCGGGATTATACCCCAACGCATGAATCTTGCAAGGTCCAGGGAGGTATCTGCCGGAAAATGAGACCGAATCTCCCGTTGTGACGAAGGGAGTGTGCGATTATTTTTGGGGAAGGGGGCAGATCCGGCCGAGATTGATTGCATGGGCCATGCATGCGGCCCCGAAACCGTTGTTGATATTGACGACCGCCAATCCTGGGGCGCAGCTGTTGAGCATGCTCAGCAATGCGGCGATCCCGCCGAAACTGGAGCCATAGCCGATCGAGGTCGGCACGCCGATGACCGGGCACGACACCAGTCCGGCGATGACCCCGGGAAGCGCGCCCTCCATGCCGGCGACGGCGATGATGGCTGTTGCCTTGTCGAAGAGGGGGCGATGGGCGAGGAGACGGTGAATGCCGGCGATACCGACATCGTAGATTCTGGCGATTGGATTGCCGAGGCTTTCAGCGGTAACGGCGGCCTCCTCCGCGATCGGCATGTCTGAGGTTCCGGCACAGATCACTGCAATCGTTCCGGCATGATCACTGCTGCCGGGTTGTATTTCGCGGGCGCTCAGCATCTCGGCGGCTTGGTGATAGACCATTGTCGGCAGTTCGTCGCGGACGGTCCTCGCCTTGTCCTCCCCAACCTTGGTGACGAGCACTGGAGAGGTGTGGGGCAGCAGCGCTTTGGCAATGGAGATGATCTGCGTTGCAGATTTTGAAGCCCCGTAGATTACCTCGGGCATCCCGGTGCGCAGAGAACGATGATGGTCAATGCAGGCATCGGTCGTCGTTTCGGCCGGGAAATGTTTCAGCTGTTCGAGAGCGCTATCGACAGAACATCGGCCGTCTTGGACAAGCAGGAGGAGGTGTTTGAGAAAATTCTGTTCCATCAGGCGATGCCGGGAAATGTGAGCAGCGAACTGCAGAGATGATGCGATCGGTTGCGAAGCCAGCATGCAGACTAGCATGTTATGGCGTTGCGGTAAAGGATATGGAGAGATTTACGTCCCGGTCAATTTCGTGCTATTATCGATGTGTGATCGCAACAGATGCATGGCCCGTCGAATAGATGGTCAAATAGGTGTCGGGAGTGTGTGATGAATCCGGAAAGATTACCGGAATACATTCAGTTTCTCATGAATGCCGATGCGTATCCGCATCCGGTCGATGCGGTACGGCTGATCCAGACCCACATTTCCTTTGTTGTCCTTGCCGGCTCCTTTGTCTACAAATGGAAAAAGCCGGTCGATCTCGGTTTTCTCAATTTTTCGACGCTTCCCCGCAGGCGCTACTACTGCAGGCAGGAACTCCTGCTCAATCGCCGGCTCTGCCCGAAGAACGTCTATCTCGATCTGGTGGCGCTGACGTGTCAGAACGGGGCGTTTCGCCTTGGGGGCCGTGGCCGGAAGGTGGACTATGGGGTGAAGATGGCCCGGCTCCCGGAAGAGCGGATGATGAATCGGCTGATCCGCGAAGGTGGGGTCGGCCGAAGGGATATCGACAGGATCGTGACCCGGCTGGTGCCGTTTTATCAACGGAGCGAGAGTTCGGCGAAGGTGACGGAGTTCGGCAGTGTCAGGGAAGTCGGCCGCAGCGTCATGGAGAATTTCAAACAGACGGCTCCGTATATCGGGCAGAAAGGGCTGACACAGGCATGCTTCGACAGGATACGCGATTTCGCCGCCGGCTTTCTCGCCAATCGTCGCCTCTTCGACCACAGGATGGCGGAGGGGAGGATACGTGACTGTCATGGCGACCTGCACGCGGCGAACATCTGTCTCGCCGACGAGGTGATCATCTTTGACTGTATCGAGTTCAGCCGCCGCCTACGCTGCACCGATGTCGCCGCTGATGTGGCTTTTCTGGCGATGGACCTCGATTTCCATGGCTTGCACAATCTCTCTGAGTATTTTATACAACGGTTCATGGAGGCGTCAGGGGATTCAGGACTTTTGTCCATGCTCGGGTTCTACAATTGCTATCGTGCCTATGTGCGTGGCAAGATCAATCTGTTGACGGCTATTGATCCCGGGGTGGACAAGTACACAGCCGGTGAATGCAGAGAGCAGGCCGGACGTTATTTCGTCCTGGCCGAGTCCTATGCCGGATTGTCATTGTGAACGCCGGGACGAGAAAGACAGTCTATGTGTTTTTCGGCATGGTGGCCACAGGCAAGAGCTACCTGGCCAGGGCCTGGGCCGAACGGCAGGGGGGACTTTATCTCAACTCCGATATCGTTCGCAAGGAGCTGGCGGGGCTGGAACAGCGAGATCGAAGCAGGGCCTCCTGGAACGAGGGCATCTATACGCCCGGCTTCACCCGTCGCACCTATGACGAACTGCTGCGTCGCGCTCAGTCGTACCTTACAGCAGACAGCCATGTCTGCGTTGTTCTGGATGCCTCGTATCAGTCGCGAGAGGAGCGCAATCGTCTTCGGCAGGAACTTGCAGCGCAGTGCCTATTGCTTTTTATCCACTGCACCTGTCCTGAATCGACGGTGAAAAAAAGATTGGCCGAGAGGGCTGTCGACCGCCATGCGGTTTCCGATGGCCGGTGGGAAATTTATCTGCACCAGAAGGTGCATTTCATGCCTCCCGACGAATTGGAACCAGGTCAGGTGGTGAGCATCGATACCGACAGGCCGCTGGCTGTGTTGCTGGCTGCGCTGGAACAGGCGGTGCAGGAGAAGATCAACGGGGCTCATGCAGCTAAGCCGGTAAGGTGAGGCAAGCGGTGCGATGCAGGAGCGAAGATACATACCAGGCGGTCCGATCAGTCAGGGACCAATGAAGGACACCACGTGTTTACTCAGATTTACGTATTGCGCTTCCCTAAAGAGACAAGCGACCAGCCTTATATTTATCAGCTGGTCAAGGAATATGATATTGAATTCAATATCCTCAAGGCCGATATCCTGCTGCAGAGAGAGGGGGTTATGATCCTCGAACTGAAGGGGAGCAGCAAGCACAATGTCAATGCCGGTCTCGAGTATCTGAAAGGATTGGGTGTCCAGGTCGAGCGACTGGCGGCACGTATCCATCGCGATGACGAGAAATGTTTTCAATGCGGCGCTTGTACCGGAGTCTGCCCTGTTGGCGCTCTCTATATCAAGCGGCCATCGATGGAGGTACTGTTCGATCCGCAGAAATGCACCGGCTGCAGCCTCTGCGTGACGGTGTGCCCGGTGCGGGCGATGGCGGTGTCGCTCGCCGAGGAATGGGTTGTGCCGGAGGAACTGATCGTTTGATCGACAGCGGTTTGCCCGGTTGAAAACGAAAACGCCGATGAAATTGTTTCATCGGCGTTTCGGACATACGGAGCAAAGTTTCAGCGTTACAATCAGTCCTTCGCGGCGGGATTTTCCGAAGCCTCGTCCTCCGATGATGAAAATTTTGCCCAGTCGGGTAGAGCGACCTTGGGCAACCAGGAGGAAAGGGTCTGCTTCGGGGGATTGCCGGCCTGAATCTGGGCCAGAAGTTCCTTGGCCCGAGGAGCTATCTCGGCATCGGGGTAGGTCGCCAGGATATACTTCAATCGTGTTTCAGCCTCGCTTATCTTGTTTCTCCTGATGTAGAAATCAACCACAAAGAATTCATGGTTGGCAATGAATTGACGGGCTGCTTTGATCCGCGCCTTGGCCTCGGAGGTGTACGGTGAATTCGGGTAGGCACGTATCAGTTGACTGAAGAGTTGGACGGCCTTCTCCGCCCCTGAGACGTCACGGTCAATTCGGTCTATCTGCTTGTAGTTGCACATTGCCTTCTGGTAAATGACGTAAGGCATTGCTTCGTTGGTCGGGTGCCTCTCCTCAAAGGCCTCATACAGCACCAGGGCCTCGGCATAGTGCTCGAGGAAAAAATTGCAGTCGGCAGCCTTGAGTTCGGCAAGAGTGGCTTCCGGCGCGAAGGGATACCGGTCGAGGATTTCCTGGAAATATTCGAGGGCGGTAAAGTATTTGCCGACCGCATAGTCGTCCATCCCCTTTGTCACCAGATTGTTGACGGTGAGTGTTGCTGCGTCCTCGGCTTCTCCGGTAAAGGTCAGCATGTCCTTCATCTTTGCGCAGCCGGCGACATTCAACAGGAGAATGAGGATGCAGATTCTGATGAGTATCGATCCCCGGTTTGCTCTGATCGGATATAGGCTTGAGTTGTGCATTGCTCTCCGGTGTTAACGTTTAAGGCTTTGCAGATAGGCCTCAGCGGCAAGCACGGCGGTTGCTCCTTCCCCGGCCGCATTGACGATCTGGCGGACTGCCTTGCTGCGGATGTCGCCGGCGGCCATGACACCGGCAACAGCGGTGCAGGTTTCGGCATCGGTTGGAATGAAGCCCCATTTGTCGGCCTGTAGGAGGTCGAGAGGCAGGCACGTGTTGTTGGGGGTCACACCGATGAGGACAAAAACACCTTCGACCTCGAGAGTCGACGCTCTCCCTTCGTTGTCGACAAGGTTAAGCCGTTCCACCTCTGTTGTTCCTTCGATGGAGGTTACTTGACTGTTCCAGATAAAGTCGATCCTGCTATTGGCGAAGGCTGTCTCCTGGATGATCTTGGTCGCCCGCAATTGATCCCGGCGATGGATGACGGTTACTCTGCTGGCAAACTTCGTCAGGTACTCGGCTTCCTGGATCGCGGTATTGCCGCCGCCGATGACCGCCACATGCATGTTGCGGTAGAATGGCGCATCGCAGGTGCCGCAGTAGGAGACCCCTTTGCCCCGGAGTTCCTGTTCGCCTGGGATGTTGAGGGTGTTCGCCCTGGCACCGGTGCAGATGATGAGGGAGCGGCAATCGATCGCCGAGCCGTTGTCGAGGATAAGGCGTTTCCGTGCAGGATCACTCACGTCGACACGCGTTACTTCTGCGGTAAGAGTATTGAGATCGAAACGCCGGGCATGGGCTGACATCTTTTCCACCAGGTCGAAACCGGAAATTCCGTCGGGAAAGCCTGGATAGTTATCGACCCAGTCAGTAAGGAGCACCTGTCCGCCAGGGGCTCCTTTTTCGATCATGACATGATCGAGTCGTGCCCTCGCTGCATAGAGTCCGGCAGACAGACCGGCCGGCCCTCCGCCGAGGATAACGAGGTCAAAATGGTTTTTCCGCATGAAGTGAGAACGTTCGATAAGAGGGAAGGCGCTGTCTGCGGATGGGGTGCCCCTGGACGGCAGACAGCGCGGGGGAGAATCAGAGGGCTTTTTTGATCAGGTCGATCAGTTGGCCCTTGCCGACAGCTCCGGTTATCTGATCGACGACTTCTCCTTTCTTGAACAGGATGAGAGTCGGAATTGCACGGATTCCATACTTTCCGGGAGTAACGGGATTCTCGTCGACATTCATCTTGGCAATGGTCACTTTGCCGGCATATTCCTCGGCCAGTTCTTCAACCACTGGTCCGATCGCCTTGCAGGGACCGCACCACGGAGCCCAGAAATCAACCAGAGTTGGCTGTTCGGAACCGATCATTGCATTGAAATCCGCATCATTCATCTGCTGGACCTTATCATTTGCCATTGCGTGTCTCTCCTCTCATTCGGAATTGGATCATTCAGCCGTGATCAAGCTGGATTGGTTTGCAGCCGAAGAAATGTGCATTCAGTTTACCTGCTGGATATTTCGCTGACAAGCAAAAATATCGGCGGGAAGACCGGTTGCCGGCACGGGAAATCCTTCAAATGATGGCATTATCAATGAGGAATCAAGAAGGTTCCTGTTTGACAGTTCTTCAGACTGCATGCTATATTTCGTGCCGCTCGGCCTGCGGTATGTACTTGTGCTGACGGCCGTCACTCACCACAATAAGGGCTGATTTGCTGCCGTCAACACCTTGACCTGAGTTCCATGAGAAGGGGATATATGAAAAGAACCGTTTCCGATGAAATGTTTGAAGCCGCCCGGCGGGTCATCCCCGGGGGGGTGAACAGTCCGGTCAGGGCCTGTCGATCGGTCGGCTGCGATCCGTTATTTATCAAAAGAGGCCTGGGGGCTGTGCTGACCGACGTTGACGACAACGAGTATATCGATTTCGTCTGTTCCTGGGGGCCGATGATTCTCGGACATGCACATCCGTCCGTTATTGCTGCTATCCAGGCGGCAGCGGTTGACGGCACCAGTTTTGGGGCGCCGACGCCGACAGAGGTGGATTTGGCTTCGCTGGTGGTTGAGGCGGTTCCGTCGATCGAGAAGGTACGGTTTGTCAACTCCGGTACAGAGGCGACGATGAGTGCGGTTCGCCTGGCCCGGGGGTATACCGGGCGGAATATCGTCGTCAAATTTGATGGATGCTATCATGGCCACGCCGATTCGTTCCTGGTCAAGGCCGGATCGGGGCTCCTGACGCTCGGAATTCCCGGTAGCCCTGGGGTTCCGGAGGATATAGTCAAGAATACTCTGTCAATCCCCTACAACAACCTGGAGATCCTGGAAGACACCCTGAGGCAGAAGGCCGCGGAGATAGCCTGTGTCATCGTCGAACCGGTCGCCGGCAATATGGGATGTGTTCCTCCGGCTCCCGGATTTCTCGAGGGTATCCGTCGGCTGACGAAGGAACTCAATATTCTCCTGATCTTTGATGAGGTCATTACCGGTTTTCGTGTAGCCTATGGCGGTGCTCAGGAACGGTTCGGGATTACCCCCGATCTCACCTGCCTGGGCAAGATAATCGGCGGCGGCTTGCCGGTCGGGGCCTATGGGGGGAAGGCAGAGATCATGGATTGCGTCGCACCGGATGGACCGGTGTACCAGGCCGGGACGCTTTCCGGGAACCCTCTGGCAATGGCGGCAGGAATCGCCATGTTGAAAGAACTGCAACGGCCGGGTGTTTATACGGAACTTGAACGCAAATCGGCGCGATTCGAAGAGATGTTGAACGGGATTAGCCGAGCAACCGGGGTTCCGACGCAACTCAACAGGGTTGGCTCGGTGATGACGGTGTTTTTCACCCCGGATCCGGTCAGTGATTTCGAGTCGGCGATGAGATCGGACACCGAAAGGTACGGCCAACACTATCGCCAGATGCTGTCCACTGGAATATATCTGGCGCCGTCGCAGTTCGAAGCTGCCTTCGTGTCCATGGCCCATTCGGAAAAAGATCTCGATACGGCGGCAAAAATGACTGAATGGTCATTCAAGAAATTGCTCGAAAAGTGAAAAACCGATTGACTTTGGCATAGAGGCGTGCTACCAAAACCTGTTATATCAGGGCCGAAATCACGCCCCTGAAAGTGGAGACATAGATGTCGGATTTGAAAAATGAATGGATCCACTTGCTGGCAAATTACGGTCATGTCGGGTTTACATTTGTGGCCGCAATTTTCATCGGTCTGGGCGGTGGGATCCTCCTTGACCAGAAGGTGTTCGACGGCCGGACGGCGCCATGGTTTACATTTATCGGTCTGGCGTTCGGCATTGCCGCCGGTTTCAAAAACCTGTTAGACATAGTATGGCGTCATCAGGACAAAAAGAAGTGATTGACCGGAAGGCGAGAGAGTGACGGATGACTTGATGTCCCTGCATAAGATGCAGGTCATGAGTTGGGTGTATCTTGTAGTTCTGACTCTTGGGGCATGGATTTTTCACTCCGCTTTCTTTTCATGGTCGGTGTTTGTCGGAGGCGTCATTTCGATCCTCAGTTTTTGGGTATCACATAACGATGTAACCAAATTTTTCGGAACACTGGCCTCAACGGGGCCGATGGCTGAAAAGGAAAAGGTTAAAAAGAGCAGGATCGGATACATCGTCAAGTTCTGGGTACGGATTGTAATTATAGGTATTGTCCTGCTTGTCCTGATTAAGTATGAGAAGGTCAATATCTTTGGATTGATATTGGGGTTGTCAACGGTAGTGTTTACGGTTACGATTACCGCGGTAAATGTGGCCTGGCGCTATTTCTTCAGTGGGAGGAGGTAAGAAGGGATTATGGAACATCCGATACTATTTATTTCGATCATCCTTGAGAAACTTGGGCTTCCAGTACCGCACGGACCTGTGGGGCATACCATCCTTGAGCAATTGTGCGCTCCATACATGACCTACACATGGCTGGTCATGGCCTTTCTTTTCGTCGTTTCAAAGCTGACCCTTGGAAATCTCGAGATGATTCCCGGCAAAGGCCAGAATTTCTGGGAGATCGTGGTCGGAGGGATGGACGAATTCTTTGCCGACAACATGGGCCGTGAAATGACGGACAAGTTCTTCCCGATGATCGCGACCTTCGGTATTTATATTGCTGTCGCCAATCTGATCGGCTTGATCCCCGGGTTCATGTCTCCGACCGCCAGTATCAATACGACTCTGGCTTTGACGATCATCGTGTGGGTTACCCATCATGTCATCGGCTTCAGCACCCATGGAATTGGCTATTACAAACATTTCATTGGCCCGATGTGGTGGCTTATTCCGCTGATGTTACCAATCGAACTGATCAGTAACTTTGCCCGTCTGCTCTCCCTCTCCATCCGTCTTTTTGGAAACATCATGGCGAAGGAAACTCTTCTGGGTATTCTCTTTATGCTCGCCGGCGCATTTTTTGCCCCATTACCCATCATGATTCTCGGCGTCCTGGTCTCACTCGTACAGGCAATGGTATTTGTCCTGCTGACCGTGGTGTATTTTGGTCAGGCGAAGGAACATGCCCATTGACAATCCGGGATGCAGTGTTGAATGCAAAACGTCAGGTTTTTAGGAAGAAGGCCAAACATATATAATTTTTAAAGGAGAAAAAAAATGGAAGGTAACATTCAGTTGGCGTTGATTTGTATCGGTGCAGCCCTCTCTATCGGCCTTGCCGGTCTTGGTGCCGGTATCGGTATCGGTTCTGTTGGTCAGGGTGCGACAATGGGGTTGGCAAGAAATCCCGAAGTACAGCCGAAGTTGATGGTGTTCATGATTCTTGGCATGGCTCTTGCCGAGTCGATTGCAATTTATGGACTGGTTATTTCCCTGATTCTTCTGTATGCAAACCCGTTGCTTGGATAAGTTAAAGAGTAGTTGTTGAAAAAAGTTGGACAAAAAGGGCCGCAGAGAAATCTGCGGCCCTTTTTGTGTTTATATTCAAGTGTGCTGAAATGATTGCTGACAAGATGGAAGCCTGGAAAGATGATGCGATAATCACCCCGAGACGGGGCAAACATGAGAAAGCCCTTCCGCCCACAGGGATACTTCTCATCAATCCGAACGAGGCTGCTCTCGGCCACTCCCTGGTTGTTGAACTGGGAGGCGAAATGAGAAAATTTCCCCATTCAAAGGTTTCGGTCAATGCCAATCGTTACTGTGTTGCCGGACCTGCCGTTGGTGCACCGATAGCGGCCATGGTGGTAGAAAAATTGATTGTCCTTGGGGTCGAACGTATTTTTATGCTCAGTTGGTGCGGCGCCCTGTCGCCGGAACTCAAGATCGGCGATGTCGTGATCGGCGGGAACCCGTTATCTGGAGAGGGAACTTCACAGTATTACCAGACCGAGGTTCCGGCTGCTCCCTCGAGCAGACTATCGGACATGCTGTCGCAATTGGCGTCCGACCAAGGTCTCGCGCCCGTGTCAGGAAGAATCTGGTCAACTGATGCGCCGTATCGGGAGAGTCGAGCCTTGCTGCACAAACTCTGGCGAGATGACAACGTTCTTGGCGTCGATATGGAATATTCCGCTCTATGCTCGGTCTGTACTTTCCGATGTATTGAATTTGCCGCTCTATTTCTGGTTTCCGATGAACTCCTGGGGGAAAGATGGCAGCCTGGATTCAAAGACCGGCATTTTCAGGAAATCAATAAGAGACTGACACAGGCTCTTGTTTCAGAAGATATATTTGCCGTGGTCTAATATGCAACGAACTGTATACATCGTGAGTCTTGGATGCGCCAAGAATCTCGTTGATTCGGAGGTCATCCTCGGCTCTTTGGTTCAGGCAGGATGGAAGATCGTCGAAGACGCATCTTCCGCGCAGATATTGTTGATCAACACCTGCGGTTTTATCCAGTCTGCCGTGGAAGAGGCGGTTGATGAAATTCTGCAGCTGGTGAAGGTGAAGACGGAATTTCCCGATAAAAAACTGGTCGTTGTCGGTTGCCTGGTGCAGCGTTATAAAGACCAGCTGCTGCCTGAACTGCCGGAGGTTGATCTTTTTATCGGCACTGAGGGCGGTAAGGATATGGCAGGATATTTCGAGGCGCTGTTGCGTGGCCGTCCCTCGGTCCGGATTGACCTCCCATCGCCTCATCTTCCCGACAGTACCCATTCACGAATTCTGACGACTCCTCATTTCCGCTCTTTTTTAAAGGTTACAGAAGGGTGTAACAACAGGTGTTCTTATTGCATGATCCCGGCTATCCGTGGCCGCCTCCGAAGCCGGGGCATGGCAGATCTTGTTCGTGAGGCCCTCTTTCTGCAGGACAAGGGGGTGAAAGAACTGTCGCTGATCGCTCAGGATCTCACTGCGTTTGGGACCGATCAGGATAAAAAGGAAAATCTGCGCTCACTGCTTGAACTTCTACTCGCTGCCACAACAATCCCCTGGGTGAGACTGATGTATCTGTATCCGTCCGGAGTCGATGACGACCTGCTGGACATCATGGTGGATGAGCCGAGAATTGTGCCATATCTTGACATTCCGATACAACATGCGAGTACGCCGATCCTCGCGGCGATGAATCGGCGGTACTCGAGGGAAGATCTCTGCAGCCTTGTAGGAAAAATCCGTTCCAGGCTACCGGCGATCGCCTTGCGGACCACGCTTCTTGTTGGCTTTCCCGGAGAGAAGGAGGCGGATGTTCTCCTCCTTGAACAATTTCTCCGCGAAATGCGCTTCGATCACGTAGGAATCTTTGCCTACTCAAACGAGGAAGGATGTGCGTCGGAGTATTTTCCAGAACAGTGCTCGGAACAGGAAAAGGATGCGCGGCGCCAGCATCTGTTAAATGTTCAGGCAGATATATCCGCTCAGGTGCAGCAGAAATATATAGGTCGTGTGGAACCTGTCTTGATCGAAGGGCTCAGCAGCGAAACCGAACTGCTCTTGGAGGGGCGGACTCGATTTCAGGCCCCGGATGTCGATGGCTGTGTCTATATCGTCGATGGTGTAGCAAACCCCGGTGATATTGTTCAAGTACATATCACCGAGGCCCATGTATATGATCTGGTCGGAGAGATTGTTGCGACAGGCACCGAGGGGTGAATGTGCGAGCGGGTTGAAAATCGCGACTCAGTAAGAAAATCGTCGTTCGTGATCCTGCGATTATTTTTTGTTGGCGTTGACCTGCTCTCTCAGGTCCTTGCCGACTTTGAAAAATGGCAATTTTTTCGGTTTGACCTTGATCTTTTTGCCGGTTTTGGGATTGCGTCCTTCGTATGAATCATATTTCTTGATGACAAAGCTGCCGAACCCCCGTATCTCGATACTCTCGCCATTGGCCAGTGCTTCCGTCATTGTATTGATGATGGTGTTGGTGATCGCGGCAGCCTCGCGATGAGGTATATTGATTTCCTGTGCCAGAGCTTCGATGAGTTCTGATTTGTTCATACCTTTCTCCTGTTTTCCGGAAGTCGAATTGCGCCCCCGAACATGGGGTGGTACTGAAAAAGGCTGTTTTTCAGTGTGGCGGTCAGCGAAAAAGCCAAATAAAGTTCACTCGTTAATCGTCGATAAACAGAAGTTCAAGTATTTATTGAATATAATCAGTAAAATACAGCACGGATTGCTGAATATTTCACCAAGCTCCTATCTAACTGTTTAGATTTAATCAGCTATTTTTTAGTTTGTAAAGGGAATTTTAAAAATATTTTTTCCAGATCTCCGGAGTTGAGCAACCTGAATTTTCCGCTAGGCAAGCGGTGCAATCGCAGACAACCATAGGCAATCCGCTTCAGATGTAGAACGGGGTGAGCGACGGCTTCAAACATTTTCCTTACCTGTCGTTTTCTACCTTCATGGATGGTGATTTGGACCAGTGTGGCGTGTTTTATTTTTTTTAAAACTGTCAATTCAGCCGGCGAAGTGATCTTCCCTTCAACGAGAACCCCGTTTTCCAGTTGTGCAAGTTGGTCTTTGGACGGATGGCCGGCGACAAGAGCTTCGTATGTCTTGGTGACTTCATGGCTCGGATGCTGTACCTTCTGTGCAAATGCCCCATCGTTTGTCAGGATAAGCGCTCCCTCGGTATCCAGGTCGAGTCTGCCGACCGGAAATACCCGTTCGGAAATTCCTGTCAGGAGGGATGTCACAATCGGCCTGCCCTGGGGATCGGACAGGGTGGTTACGTAGCCCTTGGGTTTGTTGAGGAGAATGTAGGTCAGCCTGTTCCGGGGAGAGAGAGGCTGGCCGTCGCACTTGATGATATTTTGACCGGGGATGATCTTGTATCCCATATCGGTGATAATGGCCCCATCAACCTGAACCCTTCCCGCCTTGATCATCTCCTCTGCCTTCCGACGTGAGGCGAGGCCGCACTGCGACAGGAACTTTTGCAGTCGTACCGGATCGTTCATCGCCATGTCTTCGGAATCATTTTAACAAATCTTGAATCAACGAGTTTTTTCGTTTCTTCGTCCACTTCGAGCACGTCGGTGTACCAGGGTTTCATCCGGCAGTCGACGACGACAGGCGGTTGCAGGCCGACATGGAACCGATTCATGGTGACGGCTGAGGCATGGATGTCGGCGGCGGGTTCGAATCGGGTGAAAAAAGTCCAAAGAAATTCCTGCATCGAACCGGTGGCCTCGTCTGTATCATCGACGACCAGGATAAAAGGCCATTCGCGCAGATCGGCCCAGTCGGCGACCGTGGCGGCAAGTGTCGGGTCGGTTGCGTAGGCGATCCCCTCAAGGATCAGTGTCCCCGGCAGATAGACATGCGGCTTCGAACACCCCGGGGGCAGATTGCCGGAAAATGTACGCGGGAGCTCGCGGCATTTTTCCTTCCCCAGTCCCATCAGCATCGCTTTCGAGCCCTTGTTGACCGATGGTCCGGTATAGTCGAGGGTGTCCTGGGAAACGTTGGCGAAGATGAAGAGATCCTGCTCCCATTGAACTCGTTCGAGGACATGGGGCCAGAGAATTGAAAAGTCCGTGATGTCGATGTCGCCGTCGGTGACAATGAGGAACTTTGTCAGAGAGAGTTGTCCTTCCCCAAGTACCCTGAGCCCGCTGGCAAACGCCTCACGCGGATAACGGTCGCTGACGCGGGCGGCGGCGAGACAGTGGAAGCCGGTCTCGCCGAACGTTTTCAACTCGCGCACACCTTTCATAACCAGTGGGAATAGCGGAGACAGCAGGTCCTGGAGGAAATCGCCGATAAAGAAATCTTCCTGCCGTGGCCTGCCGACGACGGTGGCCGGGTAGATTGCCTTGTCCCGGTGGTAGATATGGCTGATCTTGAAAACGGGATAGTCATGCTGCAGCGAGTTGTAGCCGTAGTGGTCGCCAAAGGGACCTTCCGATCTCCGCTCGTGCGGCGGCACCACGCCCTTGATCGCAAATTCGACATGGGACACCAGGTCATGGCCGCCGCGCGGATCTCGCGTCATCTGCAGCTTCGACCCCAATAGCAGTGACGTCAGGATCAGTTCGGGGATATCTTCGGGCAGGGGCGCGATTGCCGACAGGATAAGGGCAGGCGGGCCGCCGACATACAGTGTCAGCGGCAGCGGCTGGTTCAATTTCTCAGCTTCGAAATAATGATACCCGCCGCCTTTGTGGATCTGCCAGTGGATGCCCGTCGTCTGGTCATCATGCCGTTGGATGCGGTACATGCCGAGATTGTGGCCGCGCCCGCCGGGGTGCTCGGTATAGACGAGCGGGAGCGTGACGAACGGGCCTGCATCCGAATGCCAGGATGTGAGGAGCGGCAGGCTGCTGAGGCGGGGTGGTATCTGGCAGTTTTCAAGAATCGGTCCGGTCGACGAGGTTTTGAGACCAATTCTGAGTCCTTCGAGCAGGAGATTGCGATGTTGCCAGACCTTGCCGATCGAAAGCGGCATGATCGATTCGGCGAGATCGACAACTCCCTTGACGAAATGCTGCGGTCGTCGACCAAAGGCCAGTTCCAGCCTTTTCGCTGTTCCGAAGAGGTTGGTCGTGACTGGAAACCGCGAGTTTCTGACCTTGGTGAAGAGGAGAGCCGGGCCTCCTCTGGCAATAATCCGTCGGTGAATTTCGGCGATTTCCAGGTGAGGATCGACTTCTTCATCGATGACGAGAAGTTCGTTTTCACGCTGCAGCAGGTCGAGAAAACTGCGAAGATCGATTAGCGTATGTCCGGCCACTGTCTACCCCTCGCTCTCATCATGGTGATGGGAATCGTCGTGGAGGAAATGATGATGGTATTCGGATTCGGAAATATGCTTTCGCAGCAGCCCGGTGAACATGTCGACAAACTGCTCGATTTCGTCGCTGTCGACGCGTGCCGCGAGGATGTCGGCGAATTCTCTGTTGCCGGCAAGTTGCAGAAAACAGGAAAAAGAGCGGCGATCGAGTTCGAGATCAAGACCGAAACAGATCTGGGACGGTGATAATGCGCTGTTGTCCATGGTACATTCTTATGAGAGGTTTGCGGCGAAACGCCAGAGGATGTGACGATTGCGGGGACCGTCGAATTCACAGAAAAAAACCCGCTGCCATTGGCCGAGAACAAGCCGCCCGTTCTCGACGAAGAGGGTGAGGGAAGAACCGATCAGCGAGGCCATGATATGGGCGGGAGAGTTGCCTTCGGCGTGTTTGAACGGTAAGCTCGCGGGGATGAACGCTGAAAGACCGGCTATGATGTCCTCCCGAACCGCTGGATCCGCCCCTTCGTTGACGGTGAGTCCGGCGGTGGTGTGGGGATTGAAGAGATAAAGCAGACCCATGCCGATCGCGCCAGGCTTCAGCAATGATTTTATCTCGTCAGTAATATCGATCAGTTCCATGTGACGCCTGGAGGAGACTGACAGTCGGCCGCTCTGCATGTACGCTCCGGAGGTAATGGTTCAGGCAGGACTCTTGTGGAAAAAGTGAGATCGGTCTCGGAACCTTCAAAACGAAAGGAACAACGACCGATTGAGAAGGTGCGGATTACAATGTCAAGGTCATGATTTTCAATAATACTCAATATATGGTTTTTCTTCTTCACAGTCAACGTCCCAGACCTGGAATATAGGTTCGAGTCTCCTGCTGTCAAATTTTATTGCAGATTATCAGATAGATATTTGATATTCTTATCTCTTGGCTTGACAGGGCCCGGCATCAGCATAGAATAAGAAGAATGTATTGAGTATTGAGTATTGAGTATTGAGAATGGATGATGCTGATAGCATATGCAAATAGATTTTCCGGGTGGAGAGCGTGTCAGTGGTCCCTGGGAAATGCCGCCGGCGACAAGGCGATGGAGTGGAGTGATGGCAGGTAATACATTCGGGCAGGTCTTTCGGGTCACGACCTGGGGTGAATCCCATGGCACGGCGATAGGGGCGGTCATCGACGGCTGTCCTTCCGGTATCGCTCTGGACCTCGAAAAAATCCAGAGAGAAATGGCGAGAAGACGTCCCGGCCAGGGCGGGGCCTCGAGCCCGCGGAAAGAGCCGGACACAATCGAAATCCTGTCCGGCGTTTTCACTCCCGAGGGAGAGGGAGCGCCGAGAACAACCGGGACCCCGATTTCCCTGGTGATTTTCAACAAGGATGCCCATTCGAAGTCGTATGACAACCTGCGGGATGTCTTTCGTCCGGGGCATGGCGACTTTACCTACCAGGCGAAATACGGGATCCGTGATCATCGCGGCGGCGGGCGGGCCTCGGCGCGGGAGACCGCCGCCCGGGTGGCCGCCGGAGCGGTTGCCGCTCAGGTCCTGGCGCAGCATGGCATCGAGGTCGTCGCCTGTACCATCGCCCTTGGCGGTATCCGGATTGCGCGTCGTGATATGGCGACCATCCATGACAATCCCTATTGCTGCCCGGACCCGGAAGCGGCTCAACGGATGGAACAGCGCGTCAGGGAGGTTCGCGGCCGGGGAGACACGGTCGGCGGCATCGTCGAGATACGGGGAAGTTGTCCCCCCGGTCTCGGCGAACCGGTATTCGACAAGCTCGAAGCGGATCTGGCGCATGGCCTGATGTCGATCGGCGCCGTCAAGGGAGTCGAGTTCGGCGCCGGTTTCGCCGCCGCCGATTTGCTGGGATCGGAAAACAATGATAGTATCTGTACATCAGGTTTTGCGAGCAACAATGCCGGCGGCGTGCTTGCCGGTATCTCGAGTGGACAGGAACTGGTGATGCGGGTGGCGGTGAAGCCGATCCCCTCCATCGCCATTGAGCAGACGACAATCAACCGTGCCGGAGAGGCGGTCACTATCAAGGTCGGGGGGAGGCATGACATCTCAGCGATCCCGCGGATTATTCCGGTATGCGAGGCCATGGTCCGCCTGACGCTGCTCGACCACCTCCTCCGGCAAAGTGCGCAGGCCGTTGAGAAATGAAAAGAAACAACGTACAGGCACAGACCATTCGCAAGATATGGATGCTGACCAGGGAATACGGCGAAATTGCCGGAGCGGGAGGCGTCAAAGACGTCAGCAAGCAGTTGGCCGAAAGTTTCGCCGCAGTGGCGGGCTGCGATGTCCGGGTGGTGCTGCCCTTCTATGGGTTTATCGATCCGGCGAAATTCGAGTGCAGGCCGCTGCAGGACAACCTCGTTCGGCGTCCGCTCCTGTTCACAGTCGATATGAACTATGTCGGTCTGGAACGACGGGAGGATGTTCGGGTTTGGACCTGCAGGCTGGGAGGGGTGACGGTGTATCTGCTGGAGTCGAACCGATTCCGGGAGAAGATGGATGTGTACACCTATACCCTCCGGGAAGAGGTCGATGAGAGTTGGAAACAGGCGGGCAAGGGA
Organism: Desulfoprunum benzoelyticum; assembly: GCF_014201505.1. Classification (GTDB taxonomy): domain Bacteria; phylum Desulfobacterota; class Desulfobulbia; order Desulfobulbales; family Desulfocapsaceae; genus Desulfoprunum; species Desulfoprunum benzoelyticum. The sequence goes on from NZ_JACHEO010000002.1 coordinate 145,458, forward strand.
CATATCGACTATTTTGCGATGAACGTCCTGCTGCAGAAAGGGGCTCTGGAACTGATGATGCTGCTTGATGAGCGCCCTGATGTCATTCACTGCCATGATGGTCATACGGCGCTGGTCCCGGCGCTGATCAACGAGTGCCCCGGCTACAGAAGTTATTTTCGCCGGACCGGTTGTCTGGTGACCATACACAACGCCGGGGTCGGTTACCATCAGGAGGTGGCCGACTTACCCTTCGCCCATGCCATTACCGGCCTGCCGCTACGCTTCATCGAATCGAACTGTCTGGCTGCGGCCTTCGACCCGTTTCTCGCCGCCGGCCCCTATGCCCTGCTCAATACCGTCAGCGAGAATTATGCCCGCGAACTCCAGGAAACGGATGATGATCAGAATACCGGCTGGCTCGGTCATCTCCTTGCTGATCGCGGGGTGGTCATCGAAGGGGTCACCAACGGCATCGATCCGGCGGATTTCAATCCGTCTGACCCGAAAAAGGCCGGTATTGCCGCGGCTTTTGATCCGGCAGACCCTGCCGACGCGCTCGCCGGGAAAAAAATGTGCAAGACCGCGCTTCTTGACGCAGTGCGCAGGAGAGCGCCGACGGGTGGGCTCGAAATAATCGGCACCTTGGAAAACAACAGCGAAATCCCGCTTTTTACGTTCATCGGCCGTCTCAGCGAGCAGAAAGGGATCGATATTCTCATCGCCGCGCTTGTGAGCTTTCTGCGCCGCCATCCACAATGCCAGATGCTCTTTCTCGGCAGCGGCGACAGGGGCGAGGAGGAAAGACTGCGATCCCTGGCGGAAACGAAGGGGCTGGCCGGAAGGGTCTGCTTTTTCCGGGGCTACAGCCCATTGGGCGCCAACCAGGTCTATGCGGCTGGAGATTTCTTCGTCATTCCCTCACGGTACGAACCCTGCGGGCTCACCGATTATATCGCCCAGCTGTTCGGCAGCATTCCGATCGTGCATCATGTCGGGGGCTTGGTCAAGGTTGTCGACGGCAAGACCGGCATCGCTTATCGCGGAGGGATAGCCGACCTGCAGGAGGCACTCGAACGCGCCATCGTCCTCTTCGGGAAGCCGCAACGGATGCGACGGATGCAGAGAGATGCAGTTCTGCGCATCCAGGAACGGCATACCTGGGATCAGGTCATGAAGGCCTATCAGCGACTCTATGAAAAGGCCCGGCTGCAGCGTTGGATGAGCGCGTCCGTATCGGTGGCCGACAATCCGGACTTGACCCCGGAAATCACTTTGAATAACAGGAGATAGATATGACTATACGAATCGGAATCAACGGCTTCGGCCGCATTGGCAGAAACATTTTCAGGGCCATCAGCAGGGATGCGGCCTTTGCCGAGGTCGAAGTCATGGCAATCAACGACCTTACCGACAATGCCACCCTGGCCCACCTGTTGAAGTACGATTCGGTGATGGGGACGTATGAGAAGGAGGTCGCCGCCGATGACAAAGGCATCATCGTCGACGGGCGGCATATCGCCGTCACCAGCCATCGCAATCCCGCCGATATCGCCTGGGGAGATGCCGGAGTTGATTATGTTGCCGAATGTACAGGTTTTTTTGTCGACAGTGATTCGGCTCAGGCCCATATTGATGCCGGTGCGAGCAAGGTCATCATCTCCGCGCCGGCGAAAGGAGGGGTGAAGACGTTCGTGATGGGAGTCAACGAGGACGAATACGATACCACCGTCCATCATATCGTTTCCAATGCCTCCTGCACTACCAATTGCCTGGCCCCGGTAGCCAAGGTCATTCTTGACAACTTCGGCATTCAGAGGGGCCTGATGACGACCGTCCACGCCTACACCGGGGATCAGCGCCTGCTCGATTTCCCGCACTCCGACCTGCGCCGGGCGCGGGCGGCCGGCCTGTCGATGATCCCGACCAAGACCGGGGCGGCGGCAGCGGTCTCTCTGGTCATACCGGAACTCAAGGGGAAATTTGATGGTCTGGCCATCCGGGTGCCGACCCCGACAGTGTCCATTGTCGATGTGGTCATGGAGGTCGAGAGGGAGACGACTGTCAATGAGGTCAACCAGGCCCTGCGCGAGGCGGCGAACCGCTATCTCGGCTATACCGATCTGCCGCTCGTCTCCATCGACTTCAAGGGGGACAGCCACTCGTCGACAGTCGATGGCAAGTGCACGAAGGTCATCGGCAAGTCGGTCAAGGTCATGAGCTGGTACGACAACGAATGGGGATACTCCAATCGCATGCTCGATCTGATCCTCCATATGGAGGCGAACAAGCTGCTGTAGTTCCGGATCATCCCGGGAATCGCCAGGCTTCTCTGAGAAGACAGGCCTGGCGTCAGGGAGATGGGGTCCCGCGAACGGTTGGGCCGGAGGGGCACCCCCCCGGCCTTGTTCCTGTGAAATGTCATGGTGGAAACGTTGAATATCGAACTTGATATCGAATCCGACGCCCTGCGGGCGAACCTGCTGGAGACCGCCGGTGAGGTGGTGATCGCCGATGACCTGCGACTGCTCCTCGAGGTTGTCCGGAAATACAGGGGGATCCATGCCAATCTCGAGAAGCTGCTGTACGAGATCTGCCATCCATTCCGGAACTGGAACCTGATCCTTCCCCAACTCCGCAGTTTTGTCCTCAAAAACAGCAACCATTTCATCGCCCACCCCCAGGGCCCTGAGTCATTTCGGCTGTTTTCCCGGATTTTCCTCGGCGTCGTGGAGGATTCCCGCCGCAGTCCCGGCCTTCTCGACCAGACGGCCGGCGCCTTGATCCTGTGGCTGGAGAAGATCGTTTCACTGCTTGACGAGAACAGTATCCCCCGGTTTGCCGAGCCTCTGAACGAGCTGCTGCGCCGGCTCGGAGAGGAAGGAGAAGAAGAAAATCTTCTCCTGACGCATATCGTCCATGGCCAGCATCCGATCAAGAAGTTCGCCGGCCGCATCCTTGAGCTGGCGGGTGACAACACATCGTCATTCGATTTCCTGCCGCTCGCCGAATTCGCCCGAACAGTCCAGCAGAAGACCTACCTCTCCTGGTTGCAGGAGGACGATCCGCTGCCATGGTTCCTCGATCGCTGCGGCATAAAGGCGGAAGACTTCCGGTTCGGTGGGATTTTTGCCAGGATTTCCCATGAAACCCTCAGGGGGCACCTGGCGACGGTGGAAGGGCTTGATTTCGAGAAGGATCCGATCGGCAGCTTGCGATGCGTCCTGGATCTTCCGGCTGGGATCGATATCGTCAAGTATTACCGTGAAATACCGAACCTGCTGGTCGAGCATATGGGGGATGGGCGGCCGGGAGAGGGGCAACCCTCCGCCCTGGATCCGGGCGTCGAAAACGACAAGTTGTTGTTTCTTTTTAAAATCATGGATACGGCCGGTCTGCACCTGATCCATGAGGAGATGCTGCGGGAAATCAACCGCAGCTTGGTCCAACTGATTCGCCAGCAGAGTTTCGAAGAGATCGAAGAGTTCCTGCTCATCACCTTCAAACTGCTCAAGGTCAACGTTCGCAAATACCCGCATACCTCGCTGCAATGCATCCAGGTTCTTGGCGGTGAAGTCTTCGATCGCGGCAACAGCCGGATGGTTGAAGCCTTTCTCTGGGGAGTGGTGCGGTTTGGTTTCCAGCATGCCAATGTCAGAGGGGTCGACGAAGACTGGCAGCCGCTGGCCAACCCTGCCCATCTCAGCAATATCAGGGTGTGGCTGCATCTGATCATGCGCGAGCCGAAATGGTGTTCGACGCTGTTTTCCGCGCTCATCATCCATCTGAAACTGTCCGGCACCTGCGTCAAGGATACCGATCTGTTCCAGCGTGACATCACTGAACTGCTGAACCATCCGATCGAGCCGATCTACAACCTGGCCAAGCAGTTCACCAAGCTGATGCCGGTCTTTTACAACGAGATCGGGTCGGAAGGGGAATTGCGGGATGTCTCGACTGAACTCGACGAGATTCACCGGCGCAAGGATGTCCTGATCCATTTCCTGCGCAAGCAGGGTCATGTCGAGAGTTCCAACCTGATCGTCGACTTCATCCAGGCGATCTTTCTGTTCTGGAAGACCGGGGACAAAAACCTGCTCCACCCTTTTCTTCCGGTCGAAGTATTTAATCAGGTGCAGGTCAATGGACCGTTCGTCGATGGTCAGCGTCTGCTCGTCCAGCGGCTCTGGGACGAGATGTCGTTCAGGCGGATCAGCGATCTGCTGGCGGTTGACCAGGAGGCCGTAACACAGTTTCTCAGGCGGCAGGAGGATATCGAAGCCGCTGAGGTCCGCCGCTTCGAACTCCTGGTCAAGATGTACAGGCTCCTGTACAAGAAGTACATGCTCGGCTTCGAGGAGCTGCGGTCGGAACTGATCCAAGCCGTCCATGACGGTTTTCCGGAGATGGAAAAACTACTGGTCAATCTTCAGCACGATGACACCGAAAGCTGTCTCGAGGCCCTGCTCGACAGTCTCGAGGGGTTGAAGGAGATCATCCTGTCACCGGAGAAATTCGAGGCGCGGGAGGATATTTATTACAAACGTCATATCGCGGTCGACATCCCCTCCGTCTACGGCAGGTACAAGGAAAGGAAATTCGACGCCCTGAGCCTGACCTTCAGGCTGGAGAACCTGGCCAATATCTACCTGGAGAAACTTTCGGTCACCGTCAACCTGACCTTCATCACCCAGGCCACGTTCTTCAGCATCGTCAGGTCGATCAAGCTGTTCATGCAGGCCCTGCGGATCGACGGCATCAGCTCCCGCCGGCTCAACACCTACCTGTCGCTGCTCTCGAGCTCGCTCAAGGTGCGGCGCTTCTCCTACACCCAGTACCTCGATATCTTCCGCGGCCTCTCGGAAGGAGTCAAAGACATCATCTATGCCTACTACACCAATATTCACCAGAACAATCTGTCGTTGATCATTCCTCAGATCGGCCGGAAGAACCTGCTGCCGAAATTCATGAGCCTGTACGATGAGGGTGAGATCGGTACTTCGGTGCAACGGTTGTCGGAAGCCTTTTTCCGTGATCTGATCGCCTCGACCTTCGGCTTGCAGCATCTCGACAACTTCATCCTGCGCATTATCCAGACCCTGGAGAATCAGAAGACCATCCTCGACCAGAACCGTCTCGATCTGTTGATGACCTATAATCCCGACAAGGCCGTTTCCCTGCTGCATCGGCTCAACCCGTTCACCCACAATCTCATTCATCTCGGCAACAAGGGGTACAATCTCGCCACCCTGATATCGGACGGCAAGCCGGTGCCGCCGGCCTTTGTCATCACCACCGAGGTATTTCGCTGTCGCGAAGTCGTCTTCGGTTTCTCCCAGGCCCGTGAAGATTTCATGCGCCGGATCAGGTCCTCGCTCAACGAGGTCGAACGGCTGACCGGCAAGGTCTTCGGTTCCCCCGATGCGCCCCTGCTCCTCTCCGTCCGCAGTGGCGGGGCGATCTCGATGCCGGGCATGATGGCCACCGTCCACAATGTCGGGTTCAACGAGGATCTGATCGAGGAGTATGTCGAGCGCCACGACAATGCCTACCTCGCCTGGGACAATTACCGCAGGTTCCTGCAGTCATGGGCGATGGTGTCCGGTATGGAGCGGGAGGATTTTCAGGTCCTGATGGATGAGGCCAAGGCCAAGCATCAGGTCAGTCTGAAAAGGCATTTTTCGCCGGAACAGATGCGGGAACTGGCCCTGTCGTATCAGAAACTGATCCGCAAGCGGGGCCTTGGGATTCCTGACGACCCCTGGTTGCAGCTGGTAAATGCGATCGAGCTGGTGCTCGATTCCTGGGGTACCGACAAGGCCATCGATTACCGCAAGATCATGGATGTCTCCGATGCCTGGGGAACTGCGGTCATCGTCCAGGCCATGGTGTTCGGCAATCGCAGCGATACTGCCGGCGCCGGAGTCGTATTCACCTCACATCCGTATCGCAAGGTCCATCGGGTTGCCCTGTGGGGCGATTATGCCTATGGCGACCAGGGCGAAGACATCGTCTCCGGTCTCGTTACCAGCTGCGCCGTATCGATGGAACAGGCCCAGCTCGATGGGCGGGCGGTGGAGGATACTCTTGAACGGCGGTTCCCGGCGATATACGCGCGCCTGCTCGAGATATCGAGGGAGCTGGTCTATGAGAAACGATGGAATCCCCAGGAGATAGAATTCACCTTCGAAGGGCCGAATCCGGAGGATCTTTATCTCCTGCAGACCAGGGATATGATCACCATCAAGAAGAAAGAGCATCTCAATGTCTTTGTCGACAGCGATGAACTTGTGCCTTCGCATCTTGGCCAGGGCATCGGGGTGTCCGGATCGGCGCTTTCAGGCCTCGCTGTTTTTACCGAAGAGAATATCAACGATCTGCGGCGGCGTCTGCCCAACACTCCGCTGATCCTGATCCGGCAGGATACGGTACCGGAGGATATCAAGGTCATCAATATGGCGGATGGACTGCTGACCTCGCGCGGTGGGCAGACATCGCATGCGTCCGTGGTCGCCGTCAGGCTCGAAAAGACCTGTGTGGTTGGCTGCAAGGCCTTGCGGGTGTACGATACCGGGCAATATTGTGAGATCGGGGGCATCCGTCTCGGGTTTGGAGATGAGGTCTCCATTGACGGCAGGACCGGGGCGGTCCTGCGTGGCACGCACCTCATCCGCGAAGAATATCACATCTTGCCGATATGATGGATCTGGGCTGTCACGCCCTTGTGGCATGTAAGGAGGAGGCTATGTCGAAAAAAGAGTTTGTCAAAGGGCCGAAGCTGTTCTCGCTGGCCAGGAAAAAGGCGTTGCATTTTGGCCTGCCGCAGACCAAGGGCATCAAACTGGCGGAATTGATCTGCAGCATCCAGGAGAAGGAGGGATACGAACCCTGTTTCCAGCGGCGGGAGATATGCCATGAGCTCCAGTGCTGCTGGCAGGCATCATGTAATGCCAAGATGACTGCCGAATAAAAAGGCCGGTACATGCCCGCGATGCGATTCGATGTCAACGCTTTTCGGGAACGCCAAGTTTCTTGAGAATATGCACCAGTGGACAGAATTTGGAAATGCCGAATTGAAGTAGGTTGAGACCGACAAATGCAGTAAACCAAAGCCAGTACTTGCTGTGAAAGATCGGACTCGCCTCAACTCCGAGGGAGAGACTGAGAAGTATGAAGAAACCTGCCAGAGAATGAACCCAGTCCAGTATAATCATTGCTGTTCTCCTTTTACTGTCTGACGAACGTCCTGCTTTTCCCCCTTCAATTGTCCGGACAAAACAACACATGCATCTTCTGGATGAGTTCCAGGATGCGTTTGTCCGTGATCCTGTTGTAAATGAAGTTGGCATCCTTGCGGAAATCGATAATTCCCTGACTCCGCAGAATGTTGAGATGCTGGGACACATTGGCGTTCGTGGTTTTTACACTGTCCCTGATTTCTCCGACCGACAGCTCCTGGTCCTGCAGCAGGCAGAGTATCTTCAGGCGGATTGGATGGGACATGGATTTGAGCAGTTTTGAAACCGCATCGATCTGTTCATCTTTCATGCATGCGTCCTTGTGGGGTAAAAAATATTTCACAAATTAATTAATTAGCCTGGAGTGGTTTGTAAAGAAAAATTTCAAGGATTCAGCAGAATAAAACCATGGCGACAACGGTGGCGGATGGATTCCATCGGCTCAGAACGATACAGACCGGTTGCGTGGCTGAAAACCTTATCGGTTGAGCGATGAAACGGTTAGGAACGACGGTGGCCAGCGGGGGGACGATCCGAGGGGAAATGCCAGGGGCTTTTTTTTGCCGGTGCAGAGGATAAACTTGAATCTCTGCAGAGAAAAGAGTTTATTGGGTTGTCGTCTGCAGTGGAACTCAAATTCAGTCAATGGAGCCGGGAAGGCGGCTTTCCTTCCCTGGGAATATTTCTGCTTCACCGGATTGGTGGAGAATTCACTGAAGAGGAGGCTGGATGGACGGAAAGAACATTGGATTGCTGAGGTTGGAAAACTGCTGTCTGCATCTGGTCGATCTGCAGGAAAGTCTCATGGCCCAGATCCATGGGAAGGACCGGGTGGCGGCGACCACCAAGTTGATGCTGCAATTCGCCAGAATTGTAAAGCTGCCGATCATCGCCAATACTCAGTATAAAAAAGGTCTCGGGCCGTATGTCGCCGATCTCGAATCGATGATGGGCGATATCCCGAGACCTGATAAAGTGGAGTTCGGAGCCCTTGCCAATGTGCAGACTCGAGAACTCTATGGATCTTTGCCCGAATCGGTCACGACCGTCATTCTCTGCGGGGTCGAATCGCATATCTGCATTTACCAGACAGCGGTTGGGATCCTGGAGATGGGCAAAACACCATGGATTGTCGCCGATGCGGTTTCGTCGCGTGACGTGGAAAACCATCAGCTGGCCCTGCAGCGTCTCAGGGATCTCGGCGCTGTTATCGGCCCGGCCGAGATGATCATCTACGAACTTCTGGGACGTGCCGGCACGCCGATTTTCAAAGAGGTGTTGCCGCTGATCATCAGCCATACTTCATAAGAAGAGTATGCTGTTTTTAATCTCATTGTCCTGCAGACCGTCCTGCTGACTCGATTTTATTCACTTGACCCAAAGAGTTGACTTGTTCATGAAAGGTAGCGAAATTCGATCGAAGTTTCTCCGGTTCTTTGAAGGCAAAGGACACACCGTCGTCGACAGTTCTCCCCTCGTCCCCAAGGATGATCCCACCCTGCTCTTCACCAATGCCGGTATGGTTCAGTTCAAGATGGTGTTCATGGGCGAGGATAAGCGACCGTACTCCAAGGCCGTCACCAGCCAACGGTGCGTCAGGGCGGGCGGCAAGCACAACGACCTGGAAAATGTCGGGTACACCGCCAGGCACCATACCTTTTTCGAAATGCTTGGTAATTTTTCCTTCGGCGACTACTTCAAGGAAGATGCGATCCGTTACGCCTGGCAGTTTCTCACCCGGGAACTCGGGTTGCCGCCTGAGAAACTCTGGGTCTCCGTCTTCGAGGATGACGACGAGGCCTTTGATCTGTGGGAAAAAGTCGAGGGTCTGCCGAAGGGAAGGATCGTCCGCATGGGCGAGAAGGATAATTTCTGGGCGATGGGGGATACCGGGCCATGCGGTCCCTGCTCCGAAATCCATATCGACCAGGGGGTCGAGGCTGGTTGCGGCCGGAGCGACTGCGCCCTGGGGTGCGACTGCGATCGTTTCCTGGAATTGTGGAACCTCGTGTTCATGCAGTTCAACAGAGCCGAAGACGGATCCATGACCCCCTTGCCCAAGCCGAGTATCGATACCGGCATGGGGCTTGAACGGGTGGCGGCCGTCCTCCAGGGGAAATTGACCAACTACGATTCCGACCTCTTTGCCCCGATCATCGCAAAACTCGAGCAGCTCTCGGGGAAACGGTACAAGGAACACAACGGCGACGACACGGCGATGCGGGTCATCGCCGATCATGCCCGGGCTACCGCCTTTCTTGTTGCCGACGGGGTGTTGCCGTCCAACGAGGGGCGAGGGTACGTCCTGCGGCGGATCATGCGACGGGCCGTCCGCTATGGGAGAAATCTCGGCCTGACCACGAATTTTCTCGAACAGGTGGTCGAAACCGTCGTCGTCTCCATGGGAGCAGCCTACCCTGTGCTGGAGGGTGCTACCTCCCTGCTCGCCAAGGTCGTGCGCAACGAAGAGGAGCGGTTTCGGGAAACGCTCGAGCACGGGCTGCAACTCCTTGAAGAGGAGATTGCGAAGCTCGAATCCGCGAGCGCCAGGATCCTTCCCGGCGCCTTTGTCTTCAAACTGTACGACACCTATGGTTTTCCTTATGACATCGTTCGCGATATCGCCAACGAACGGCGATTGGTCATCGATGAGGCCGGATACCAGGCGGCAATGACAGGCCAGCGCCGCCAGTCGAGATCTTCGCGTAAGGATGAAGGGCTGCGCCTGCGGGAGGATGGCATCAAATCGTTGATTGAAGCCGGAGTTGCAACAACCTTCGTCGGCTATGACTGCCTGGAGATCGAGTCGGAAATCAAGGGACTGATTGACGACGGAGGGGCTTGCGTCGACGATCTCGGCGCCGGAAATCAAGCGAAAGTCATCGTTGCGAGGACTCCATTTTACGCTGAATCCGGCGGGCAGGTTGGTGACAGTGGCGAAATACGCTGGGCGAACGGTAAGGCGGAGGTGAAGACGACGTCACTGGAGGGGGAGGCAATAGTTCTTCATGACGCCGTGATCGTCGAGGGACAACTCGCTGTCGGGCAGAAGGTCACCCTGGCGGTCACGAATGAGAGCCGCAAGGAGGTCGCCGCTCATCATTCGGCCACGCATCTGCTCCATGCGGCGCTAACCCAGGTGCTCGGCGATCATGTCAGGCAGGCCGGTTCCCTCGTCGGGCCTGGCCGACTGCGTTTTGACTTCACTCACTTTTCACCGTTGAGCCAGGAAGAAATCGAGCGGGTCGAGGATATCGTCAACGAGCAGATTCGGGCTGATTTTCTGATACGAACGAGAATACTGGCGAAGGAGGAGGCCATCCGGGAAGGGGCGAGGGCGCTGTTTGGCGAGAAATATGCTGACGATGTCCGGGTGGTGAATATCGGCGAGGTCAGCATGGAATTGTGTGGCGGCACGCATGCAGGATCATCGGGTGAGATCGGGTTGTTCAAGATTCTCTCCGAAAATGGCATTGCTGCCGGAATTCGCCGGATAGAGGCAGTGGCCGGCAGGACGGCTTTCGAGTATGTGCGGAAGGTCTGTCGCCGTGACAGTGAGATCGGCAGGCTGTTGAACGCCCGTGAGGAAGAGGCGCCATCAAAAATAACATCTCTGCTCCACAATCAGAAGCAATTGGAGAAGCAGATCGCCGATCTGTCGACGCGTCTCGCTGCCACCCGGCTTGACGGCCTGCTGGAAAAAACTATTGATGTCGCCGGCGTCAAGGTCCTGGCTCTGGAACTTTCACTCGACAGTGCCAAGACGTTGCGGGAGGTCGGGGATAAGGTCAGGGATCTTCTCCAGTCCGGCGTTGCCGTCCTCGGCGGCGAGATCGAGGGGAAAGCGGCGATTCTGGCGTTGGTGTCAAAGGATCTGACCGCAAGGATACAGGCGGGAGACCTGGTCCGTCAGGTTGCGGCGATTGTCGGGGGCAAAGGCGGCGGTCGGCCGGACATGGCTCAAGCTGGAGGGCCGTTGACCGACAAGATCGGAGAGGCAATAGCCTCGGTTCCAATGATTGTCGGGGCAATATTGAAAAAATAATCAGTGATCGACGAATGCAAAAAATCACCGACCGGTAGATTCGACAAGCCGTGGGAGCCTTGAAAATACCAGAAAAATGGCATTTTCCCCGTTTTATAAATTGGTTGACACGTTGACATATTTACAGTAAAGATTTTTTTGCTGTAGTGAATGGTGGTTCATTTTTACGTGGAATAATCTTGTTTTGCTCGGAAAATTTTCAATTTTCTGCATGTGCGCAATGCGGTCAACATTCATTGATTGAATGTTAAGTTTTTTAAGTTATCAAAGTTAATCGGGAGCTTACTAACATGATAACGATGGACATCACGTTGCTGATCCAGATTGTGAACATGGTCATTCTCATGTTCCTCCTTAATGGAGTTCTTTACAAGCCGGTAAAGAAGATTCTGAAGGATAGGGCGGAAAGGCAGCAGGGAATGCAGGGCGAAATTGCGAAATTTGAAAAGAATGCACGGCTTCGCCAGCAGGAAGTTGATGAAAAGATGGCAAAGGCGTCGGGAAAAGCCAAGGCCGCTCTTGATTCCACGAGGGCTGAAGCCCAGGCTGCTGGAGACCAGAGGCTCGGTGCGATCAAGGCGGAGGCTGAAGAGGGCAAGAACAGGCAGCTTGCTGAGATCAAGGCTCAGATCGATAGTGCCAGGGCAGGCCTTAAGGCAAATCTTGATGGATTCGCAAACGATATGGCCAGTAAAATTCTGGGAAGGAGTCTATAGAGATGAGAGGAGTGAAACACGTAGCCCGACTGATGGTTCTGGTCACGGCAGCTCTATGGTTTGCCTTGTCCGGTGGAACTGTTTGGGCGGCTGAACAGACGAGTCATGAGGCATCGGGTGCGGTCCAGGAGGTTGCGTCGGGACAGGGGCAAGATGCTGCTACTGTCGAGCCTGGCCATGGAGCAGCGGCTGAAGGTGGGCATGGTGCGGTCAAAGACAGTCTTTCGGCGGAAAAACTGAAAGATCTGGGGTGGCGCGTTGTCAACTTTATCGCGTTGATGATCATTCTGGTCAAATTCGGTGCAAAACCTATCGGCGCCGGTCTTGCCGGCAGACAGAAGAAGATCAAAGACGAGATAGAAGAGCTGGAGGCCAAGCGGGCTGCTGCAGAGAAATCGTATCGGGATTTCGAGTCCAAACTTGCGACGGTCGAAAAGGATATCGATAAAATTGTCGAGAAAGCAGTTGCCCAGGCCGAACTCGAGAAAGTCAAGATTCTCGAGAGAGCGGAACAGGCGGCTGCCGATATCAAACGGCAGGCCGAGTTGGCGGTCCAGAAGGAAATTATGGATGCAAGGCGATATTTGAAGGATGAAGTGGCTGACAAGGCTGCTGCTATGGCTGAATCGCTGATCATGAAAAATCTCACCCCTGGCGATCAGGTGAAGATTGTCGAAGATTATCTAGCAAAAGTGGGGGCCGTACAGTGAAACAGACTATCCTCGCACGCCGATATGCCAAGGCGCTCTTTATCGTTGGCAAAGAGCAGAAAAATTATGACGAATACAATCAGATCCTGCAGGGGGTTGCCAATCTCTACGTGTCCAACCCCGAGGTGGTCGATGCGTTGACAAATCCTTTGTACCCCTTGGATATCAAAGAAAAGGTCATGGCCGGCATGATCAAGTCCATGGGCGTCGACAAGGTCATGGGCAATTTCCTCACCTTACTGGTTCACAAAAAAAGGACCATGATCCTGCCGGAGATTGCCGAAGAGTTTCAGGTCATGGTTGATAGTGAGAAGAATATCAGTCATGGCCATGTTGTTTCGGCAATCGAGCTCAGTGCTGAATTGCAGGAGAATGTTCAGGCAACATTAGAAAAGCTGACAGGCAAGAAAGTGAAACTGACCACCAGCGTTGATCCATCGATTATCGGCGGGATTATTGCCAAGGTCGGCGATCTCGTACTGGATGGCAGTATCAAAACACAACTTGCAGGTTTAAAAGATTCCATTAAGGGGAGAGAATAGATGCAGATCAAAGCTGAAGAAATTAGTCAGATCATCAAGGACCAGATCAGTGAGTACGAGACCAGTGTTGATTTGAACGAGACTGGAACTGTCATCTCTGTCGGTGACGGTATCGCCCGTGTCTATGGCGTTCAGAACTGCATGGCCATGGAACTTCTCGAGTTTCCTGGTGGAATCATGGGCCTCGCCCTGAATCTGGAGGCAGATAACGTCGGTTGCGCCGTTCTCGGGAATGTCTCCAACATCAAAGAGGGCGATGTCGTCAAAAGAACCGGAAAAATTGCCGAGGTCCCCGTAGGACCGGCAATGCTCGGCAGGGTTGTCGACGGTATCGGCCAGCCGATTGACGGTCAGGGACCGATCAAATCAGATATTTCATCCAAGATCGAGGTTCTTGCCCCCGGCGTTATCGCCAGAAAGGGTGTGCATGAGCCATGCTATACCGGTGCCAAGGCGGTTGATGCCATGACCCCGGTCGGACGCGGCCAGCGTGAACTTGTCATCGGCGACCGTCAGATCGGTAAAACCGCACTCTGCGTCGACGCGATCATCGCTCAGAAGAATACTGATGTCTATTGCATCTATGTTGCGGTCGGACAGAAAAAGTCGACGGTGGCTCTTGTTGTTGAAGCCCTGCGGAAACATGGGGCGATGGAGTATACGACGGTCGTCGCCGCCTGCGCCTCCGATCCGGCTCCAATGCAGTATGTCGCTCCGTTTGCCGGATGCTCTATGGGTGAGTACTACCGTGACAATGGCAAACATGCCCTGATCATCTACGACGATCTGTCGAAACAGGCCGTTGCCTATCGCGAACTGTCACTGCTTCTTCGACGTCCACCGGGACGTGAGGCCTATCCCGGCGATATTTTCTTCAACCACTCTCGTCTGCTCGAACGATCCGCCAAGGTCAATGACGCCCTCGGCGCCGGTTCCTTGACAGCCCTGCCGATCATCGAGACCCAGGCCGGTGACGTTTCCGCCTTCATTCCGACGAACGTTATCTCGATCACCGACGGCCAAGTCTATCTCGAACCGAACCTGTTCTTCTCAGGTGTACGGCCGGCCATCAACGTTGGTCTTTCCGTCTCTCGTGTTGGTGGTGCAGCCCAGGTCAAGGCGATGAAGCAGGTAGCCGGTACACTTCGACTAGATCTCGCTCAGTATCGTGAGTTGGCCGCCTTCGCCGCCTTCGGTTCAGATCTCGATGCCGCCACTCAGGCAAAGCTTACGCGGGGCGAAAGACTGGTCGAAATCCTCAAACAACCACAGTATCAGCCGCTGCCGATGGAAAAGCAGGTCACGATCATCTATGCCGGATCAAACGGTTTCCTTGATAAGCTGCCGGTGAGTGCGTTGGCTGATTATGAGAAGGAACTTTACTCTTATATCGAGTCGAATGACCCGTCGATCTTTGCAGACCTCTTGGAGAAAAAAGAGTTTACCCCCGAAATCAAGGAGAAACTCAATAAAGCACTGACCAGCTTTGGTGATACGTTCAAGGCAACCAAGGGTCTTAACTAATAGTAGATAGGTCCAAATATGCCGAGCTTAAAAGAAGTCAAAACCAAGATCCAGGGTGTCAAGAAGACATCGCAGATCACCAAGGCCATGAATATGGTCGCTGCGGCAAAGCTGCGCGGCGCGCAGGAGAAGATGGAGGCGTTTCGTCCTTATACCCGGAAATTCAATGAGGCGATGTCCAATCTGTCCGGGGGGGCAACGACCGATCAGTTCCCTTTGATGGAAAAGCGTGATGTTAAAACGGTGGAACTGGTTGTCGTAACTTCCGACCGTGGGTTGTGCGGATCCTACAACGCCAATATTGTCAGGCTGGCCTTGAAAATGATCAAGGAATACGAAGCCGCAGGCAAGAAGGTCAGTGTTGTCTGTGTCGGGAAAAAAGGTTTCCAAGCCTTCAACAAGACCGGGAAGGTCAGAAAAAAATTCGTCGATATCATGGGCACCTTTCAGATGTTCAACGCTCGTGAGGTTGCCTCCGATGTCGCCGACAACTTCCTCAAGGGCAACAGTGACAAAGTCGAGGTGATCTACGGTGAGTTCAAGTCGGTGGCCGTACAGGCCCCGACATTTTCCCACTTCCTGCCTGTGCAACCGGTCGAAGTTGTCGGCACGGAGACGGCAAAGAAAATCTCCGGCGATTATATATACGAACCGTCGACCGAGGAGATCATGGACGTCCTTCAGCCGCTCTATCTGAACGTCTTGATCTATCAAGCGATGCTTGAGGTCGGAGCGAGTGAACATGCGGCACGCATGACGGCAATGGATAATGCCACCAACGCCTGTAAAGATATCGTGGCCAATTTAACAATTGTGTACAATAAGGCTCGCCAGGCCTCCGTTACCAATGAACTGATGGATATCGTTGGCGGTGCCGAGGCCCTTAAATAATAATTGACCTTCGAAAATCAAATACATCTAAGGAGGGGTAAAGCCCTATGAGTGAGCAAAAAATTGGTAAAGTTACACAGGTAATTGGCCCTGTCATCGATGTCGAGTTTGAGGCAGGCAATCTTCCTAACATCATGAACGCATGTTTTGTCAGCAATCCCGGCATATCCGATGTGCCTGACAACCTCGTCATCGAGGTCGCTCAGCATCTCGGCGACAATCTCTGCCGTTGCATCGCCATGGACCAGACAGATGGGCTCGTGCGCGGACTTGAGGTCAGGGATACCGGAAAGCCGATCACCATCCCCGTAGGGCCAGCGTCTCTTGGCCGGATCATGAATGTTGTCGGCCGACCTGTTGATGGCTTGGGACCGATCGATTCCGACAAAACGATGCCGATTCATCGGGATGCGCCGCTGTTCACCGAACAGGACACGGAGGTGCGGGTTCTCGAAACCGGAATCAAGGTCATCGATCTGCTCGTTCCTTTCCCTCTGGGCGGGAAGATGGGATTGTTCGGCGGCGCCGGTTGCGGCAAGACCGTAATCATGATGGAGATGGTCAACAACATCGCCATGCATCACGGTGGTATCTCGGTGTTCTGCGGCGTAGGCGAGCGGACCCGTGAAGGCAACGACCTGTACCATGAGATGAAGGAGTCCGGCGTACTGCCGAAAGCGGCTTTGATCTACGGTCAGATGACCGAACCTCCAGGAGCCCGTGCCCGTGTCGCCTTGACCGGTTTGACCGCGGCCGAATACTTCCGTGATATCGAGGGCCAGGACGTTCTCTTCTTCGTCGACAATATCTTCCGGTTCACTCAGGCCGGTTCGGAGGTTTCCGCTCTGCTGGGTCGTATTCCTTCAGCCGTTGGTTATCAGCCGACTCTGGCCACAGACCTCGGGGCGCTGCAGGAACGTATCACTTCGACGACAAAGGGATCGATTACAGCCGTACAGTGTGTTTACGTCCCTGCTGACGACTTGACCGACCCGGCTCCGGCAACGACCTTCGCCCATCTTGACGGTACCGTTGTTCTCTCGCGTCAGATAGCTGAGCTTGGTATTTACCCGGCGGTCGATCCTCTTGACTCCACTTCCCGTATTCTTGATCCGAATGTCATCGGCGAGGATCACTATCACACCGCGCGTGGAGTTCAGGTGTCTCTGCAGAAATATAAAGATCTGCAGGATATCATCGCCATTCTCGGGATGGAGGAGCTTTCCGAAGAGGATCAGATGCTCGTCGCTCGAGCTCGGAAGATCCAGAGGTTCCTGTCGCAGCCTTTCAGTGTTGCCGAGGTCTTCACCGGCATGGCCGGCAAATTCGTCAAGGTTGCCGACACCGTTCAGGGCTTCAAAGAGATCCTTGAAGGCAAACATGACGACCTGAATGAAAACTCCTTCTACATGGTTGGATCAATTGATGAAGCAGTAGCTAAGGATGCAAAGTCAAAAGCTCAATCCTAATTTTTTGAAGGGGTAAATTTCATGGCACAACAGATAAGACTGGAGGTTGTAACTCCCAAAGGTGCAGTCGTTAGCGAAGATGTCGATATCGTTAACGCACCGGGATACGGGGGTGACTTTGGTGTGCTTGCAAATCATGCGCCCTTTTTATCTACGATAAAGATTGGGACACTGACGTATGAGCAAGGTCGTAAACGTGAAACTCTGATGGTCAGTGGCGGGTTCTGTGAGGTCTCGAACAACAAGATAACCTTCCTCGTAGAAAGTGCGGAATTTGGAAGTGAGATTGATGTTGATCGTGCAATGCGAGCCAAGGAACGCGCTGAGAAGCGATTGGCTCAGGCTGCTCAGCATGATGAGCAGTTCAACAGGGTTCGCGCAGAGGCTGCGCTCAAAAGGGCGATGGCCAGGATCAAGACCGCAAAAAATATCTGATTGATATTCGTTTATAGTAAAAAGCAAAGGCCATCTGTATTCAGATGGCCTTTGCTTTTTGCACTGCACTCATAACATCTCATTTCAAACTTTCATCAAGGGCACAGTCGACACTGTTGAGGAAGAAACGGCAGAAGGGCTTGTGACAGCGGCGCGCCGAAGTCACGATTTTCAGATCACGGAGAGGCACTGAGGCTTGCAGTAGTGGTTTGGACGTATAAACTGATTCCTTTGACGATCTCGTCTGTGACGGTTTCAACAAATTGCTGATTCTTCAAATTTTCCGCGTCAATCTGATTGCTGATAAAAGCGATTTCCAGCAGGATTGAGGGCATCTGGGCGCCGATGAGGACGTAAAACGGCGCCTGCTTCACGCCAAGATTTTTAACATCGCCAAAGTTCTTGCCATCAAGTCCGGTCAGCATGGATTTGTGGACATATTTGGCCAGTCGCGAAGATTCGTCGATCTTGGAATTTTTCAAAATATCCGAGAGGATACCTTCGAGATCGCTCATTTGATGGGTCGATGTCGCATTTTCCATAGCCGCAACCCGCATTGCCTCGGCGTTGGTGCTCAGGTTCAGGAAATACGTTTCAAGGCCACGTGTCTCTTGTGACGGATGAGCGTTGAGATGCAGGGAGATAAAAAGGTCGGCCTCCTCGGTGTTGGCAATTGCCGTCCGCTCTTCTAAAGGAAGGAAGATGTCTTCGTTGCGGGTCAGAATCACTTCACAGTTGAGCTGTTTTGCCAATTTCGGTTTGAGGATCTGGGCAATCTTGAGGACGATATCCTTTTCCTGCATCTGGTTGGCTATCGCCCCGGGGTCTTTGCCGCCGTGGCCGGGATCAAGCACGATTTTTCTGACCCCTAGTCCCAGTTGCTGGGCAAGGGAAAGTTTGCTTTGACCCTTGGGAAGGGCATCTTCCTTTGGCATGGCCGGGGGCGGGAGAAGGCGTTTTTTTTGATCCTGGCGGATGACGACTACGGCTGTCGCAGGTTGTTTTTCTCCTTCAGCTGCAGGTGGCTGCTGTTGGATGTCGGTCAGCTCTGATTGTGGCGATTCTGATGATGCGGGGGTTGAACCTGCAGGTTTGCCAACGGTCGGTTTTTTGGCGGCCGTCACTGCAGATTGTCTGGCCCCGTGAACGTCGATTATGATGCGGAATGGATTCGGGAGACTGAAAATCTTGTAGCTATCGATTTCGTCGACATCAAGGAAGACGCGTACTGTGTCGGCCCGTATCTGATCGATCCGCATCTGTTTGAGAAAAGCTTGTTGAACAGCTATCCGGCGTCGTTGATCGGGGGGGATATAGCTGTTGTTAAAATCAATATACAATTTTTTAGGTGGCCCCTGCGGCTCTTTGACCACAATTTCGCTGTAGGTGACAGGGCTGTCGGCCATGACCACGATACGGGTGTATTCGGGGGAGGACCAGAACTTGACAGGATGAATCGTAACGAGCTGGTTGATCTGTGAATTGTCGACAAGCGATCGAGGCAAGGGAATGTCGTAATCCCTGGAGAGGGTTTTGAGCTTTTCTGCCGCCTTCGCGTGAAAATCTCCCTGGGGATACTGTGCTATGATCTTCTCGAGGGCGATCGTCGCGTTTTTCGGATCCTTCTTGAATTCAAGATAGAGAAGCGCTTCCAAGTAGAGGGCATCATCGGCGAGGGTATGTTCGGGAAAGAGGCGGGAGGCATCTTTGTAATATGAGAGGGATTCTTCGAGATCAATACCGAGACTGAAACGTTCGTACATGCTGCGGTACATGTTGCCGAGCATATACAGACAGGCCGGAGCCTGGCCTGATTTGGGGGTCAACAGGTAGACCTTGCGGAAATTACGCGTGCCTTTGAGCCAGTTCTCCCGTGAGCGGGCAAGTGTACTGTTGTTCTGTAGTTCATTGAAATAAAACTTGGCTTGCTCGTAGAGCTGGCCTGGGCTGGAAGATATCGGGGCAGACGGTTGACCTGCTTCGGGAAGGCCAGTGGGTTGCGCCGAAACAGTGGGGTCTGAGCTGATGAGTCCGACCAGGACGAAAAGAAAGATGCAAAACCGAAACATGTCGTCGATTACAATCCAGGGCACCGGAATGGTTAGGTGGTGGTTGGACGCCTCTGTGTGGAGAGTGAAAAAGTCGGCCCCATCAGTATACGCCAATGTACAAAAAAGAGTTTTACAAGACAAAATAAATAGATGAGGTACTTTTCCACAAAAGTCAATATATCAATTGCTCTCCTTAAGGCTGCAGAGGCCTTTCAAGGTGTACAGGGCTTCCATCGCCTGCCGCGGGGTCAGATCGTCGACTGACAACCGCTGAATAAACTCTCTGACCTGATCGGGGCTCGGCTGAAAGAGGGGCAACTGGTTCGGATGGGTCTTGCGCCTGCCTCGTTTCGGCTTGCTGGTCCTGGCAATATACGGATCACCTTCGCGATCAAATTCGCTTTGTTCAATGTTTTTCAGAATTTCTTCGGCACGCTGGATGACATGGGCCGGCACCCCCGCCAGTCCGGCGACCTGGATGCCGTAACTCTTATTGGTTCCACCTTCGATCAGTTTGTGGAGAAAGATGATTGAATCATTCCATTCCCTGACTGCCACCGAGTAATTTTTCACCCGTTCCTGGGTCAGGGCCAGATCGATGAGTTCATGATAGTGGGTGGCGAACAGCGTCTTCACCCCCTTGTCGTCCTTCCCGGCAAGTTCTTCGGCAACTGCCCAGGCAATGGAGAGACCATCGTAGGTCGAGGTTCCGCGCCCGATTTCATCGAGGATGACAAGGCTTCTGGAGGTCGCGTTGTTCAAGATATTGGCAGTCTCACTCATCTCCACCATGAAGGTCGATTGGCCGCGACGGAGATCATCCATGGCCCCGACCCTGGTGAAAATACGGTCGACGATGCCGATCCTGGCGTAGTCGGCGGGAACGAAACTCCCCATCTGGGCCATCAGTACGATCAGCGCGGTCTGGCGGAGGATCGTCGATTTCCCGGCCATGTTCGGGCCGGTGATGATCAGGACCTCCTGCCCTTCCTGATCGAGGAGGATGTCGTTGGGGACGAATCTTCCGGTCGGCATGCCCCGTTCGATGACGGGGTGGCGGCCCTCCCGGATGTGGATCACGTCGGATTCGTCGATCAGCGGTCGGTGGTAGGCGTGGTTACGGGCAGTTTCGGCGAGGGAGCAGAGAAAGTCGATCTCGGCGAGCGCCCGGGCAGTGGCGAGAATCCGCTCGCTCATCGCCGCCAGGTCGCTTCTGAGCGCACAGAACAGGTGATATTCCAACTCGAGTCGGCGCTCCTCGGCGCCAAGAACCTTGCCCTCGAACTCCTTCAGTTCCGGGGTGATGAAACGCTCGGCATTGACCAGGGTCTGCTTGCGGATATAGTGATCGGGGACCTTGTCGAGGTTGACCCGGCTGACCTCGATATAGTAGCCGAAGACCTTGTTGAACCCGATTTTCAGTTTCGGGACACCGGACTGCTCTCTTTCCTTTGCTTCCAGGGACAGGATCAACTGCCGTCCGTCCCTCTGGATCCGGATCAGCTCGTCGAGCTCAGCGTTGAACCCCTCCCTGATCAGGTTCCCTTCCCGTAGCGAAACCGGCGCCTCTGGATGGATGGCGGATTCCAGAAGGGCCCTGATGTCGACGAGAGGGTCGAAGGCGGCGGCAATAGCGGTAAATTTTTCGCCGGCGCAGCGGTTGAGCAGGGCGACGCAATCGGGCAGTGAGACCACCGAGTCGCGCAGGGCGAGCAGATCCCGACCGTTGCAGGTGCCCAGCATGATCCGGCTGTTGAGGCGCTCGATATCGTAAATCCGGCTCAGCAGTGCGCGCAACTGCTCGCGGATGTCCCTGTGCTGATAGAGAAAATCGACGGCATTCAGCCGGCTGATGATCGATTCCAACTCCTGGAGAGGAAAGAGCAGATTGTGTTTCAGCAATCGTGCCCCCATCGGCGTACATGTCTGGTCCAGGACCGACAGCAGGCTGCCCTCGCGCTTGCCGCCGATGATGGTCTGGGTCAACTCGAGGTTGCGGCGTGAGGCGTCGTCGATCTGGAGGTAGGAGGAGAGATCGAGGGGAGTGAGTTTCTCGATATGGTTGATCGCCGCTTTCTGGGTCTCCCCGACATACTCGATGATGACCGCGGCGGCAGCGATACCGGAGGTCAAGGCGCCGCAGCCGAAACCATCGAGCGTCACCACATTGAAATGCTCGTGCAGCAGTTCGGTCGCGGCGTGGGGTGAAAAGCAGCGGGAGTGACGTTCGGTAAAACAGACCCCGGGGAGCATGGCGGTGATTGCGCGCTTCAGGTCGGCGAGGGTCTCGGTCTCGGCTTCATCGAGAAGGATCTCGGCCGGGGCGAGGCGGGTGAGCTGATCGAGCACGAGGCTGCCGTCGCTGGAGGGGTCCTCGACCTCGCCGACGAGGCATTGTCCGGTGCTGACATCGACAAAACTCAGGCCGTAGACCGGGGCCTTGGCCGGACGGGCGAGGGCGCAGATGTAATTGTTGCTCCGGTCGTCGAGGACCTGGCTGTCGGTCACCACCCCGGGGGAGAGCACCCGCACGACTTCGCGTTTGACGATGCCCTTGGCGGCGGCGGGATCCTCGGTCTGCTCGCAGATGGCCACCCGGTGCCCGGCGGCGATCAGCTTGGCCAGATAGCCGGAGGCGGAATGGAAGGGCACACCGCACATGGGGATCCGGTTTTCATCGTCCTTGCTGCTCCGGGAAGTCAGGGTGATGCCGAGCACCTTCGCGGCCGTGATCGCGTCGTCGAAGAACATTTCATAGAAATCGCCCATTCGGTAAAAGAGAATGGCATCCTCGAACTGGCCCTTGATCTCGAGATACTGCTGCAGCATCGGCGTCATTTTCACTACGGTCGTCATGCAGGTTCCTGTCGCCAGAGGTTTTTCATAGATCGGCCGGCAATTCGTGCAGCGAAGCGGAGAGGCCATGCTCGTCAATCGTCAGCACCGCATAGGCGCCCATGGCCCCATGACGGCCGGTGCCCCTGAAACTGCCGGGATTGAGCAGTAGAATGCTGCCGATCTTCGTGCGCTGGGGAACATGGGTATGGCCGAAGATGATGCAGTCGACGGCCGGAAACAACTGCAGGAGCCGATCCTCGATCGTCTGTCTGTTGCCGGCCCCATGGCAGATGCCGATGGTAAACCGGCAGTATTTGACGATCTTGTGAGGCGGAAGCGCCGTCTGGGTGTCGATAGTGCACATATTGCCATGGACCGCATGGACCTCCTTGCCGGAAAAAGCCCGAAGAATCCGCCTGTCGATCAGATCGCCGGCATGAATGATAACCTGGCAGTGGGAAAACGCATGCCTGACCTGCCGTTGGAACAGGTCGGTGCACTCAGATATATGGGTGTCAGAAAGAACGCCGATGCGCAACATGATGGACGAACGCCTCCAGAAAAATAAAAAACGCATTATACCGGTTTGCCTCCCCGGGCCATAGGAAAAAACCTGATGAAGACAAAAGCCCTCATCCTGAAGAGATATCGGCCTGGAGACCGGCGGCAGACTTCCGGGAAATGATAATGATTGCGGAAAGCCGTCATGAAAAGTTATATTATAATATTTAACTCATCAAAACTGGATGTCCCATATATACCTACTCTCGAAGTGTGGGGACGTCTCATTATCCATTTTCGGCACGACCGAAACAGCACGGAGAACTGCGATGTACACTGCTTCCGACCTGCGCAAGGGCCTCAAGGTTCAGATTGACGGCAATCCCTATATCATTATCGATTTCGAATTCTCAAAGCCCGGCAAGGGTCAGGCCCTGTACCGGTGCAAGATGCGCAACATGATCAGCGGCAACCAGCTCGTCCAGACCTACCGCTCGGTCGACAAATTCGAGAAGGCCGACCTCGAAGAGCGGAAGATGCAGTATTTGTATAACCAGGAAGACGAGTACCATTTCATGGATACCGACAACTACGAACAGTTGTTCATCACCAGGGACCATCTCGGCGACAACGTCAATTTTCTGATCGACAATATGGAGGTCGAGGTGCTGTTCTTCAACGGCAAGGCCATCGATGTCAGCCTGCCTATTTTCGTCAATCTGGTGGTAACCCAGGCCGACCCATGGGCCAAGGGAGACACTTCCGGGACTGATACCAAACCGGTGACGGTGGAGACAGGGTACGTTCTCCAGGTGCCGCCCTTCGTCGAGGAGGGAGACAGGATTCAGATCGACACCCGTACCGGCGCCTACGTGACCAGGGTCAAGGAATAACCCCGGTCATGCTCGACCGCCAGGGGCTGCACCTCCGTGCGGCCCTTTTTGCTTCCATCCGCGATTTTTTCTCTTCCCGCGGCTTCCTCGAGGTCGATACCCCGCTGCGGCAGCCCGTCATCATCCCTGAGAGCAACATTGTCCCCCTCGCCGCCGAGGGCCAGTATCTGCAGACCTCGCCCGAGCTCTGCATGAAGCGCATTCTGGCCGCCGGCTGTGATAAAATCTTTCAGCTCTGCCCCTGTTTTCGCAAGGGTGAACGGGGCCGTTACCATCTCGAAGAGTTCACGATGCTGGAATGGTATCGCCTTCATGCCGATTATCGGCATCTGATGGACGACTGCGAATTCCTCCTCGCCGAGGTCGCCTTCGGCATGGCCAAAGATGGGGCGGGCACCGGGCCCGGGGGCGAAGACGGCGGGGGCGGGCGGTTCGACCTCGCAAGACCGTGGCCCCGCTTGTCCGTCGACGATGCCTTCCGCCGCTACAGCCCGTTGTCTCTGGAACGGAGCATGGCCGATGATTGCTTCGAGGAGATGCTGGTCGAACACGTCGAGCCGAAGCTTGGCTTTGTCAAACCACTGTTTCTCTACGATTATCCTGTCGAAATGGCTTCCCTGGCGCGGAAAAAACCTGGGGACCCGAACTGGGCGGAACGGTTTGAGCTGTATCTGCACGGGGTGGAACTGGCCAATGGCTATTCCGAGTTGACCGATGCCGGCGAACAACGGCAGCGCTTCGCCCGGGAGCTGACCCGGATCGAGGCGATGGGCGGCAGCCACGGCGGCATGCCGGAGCGCTTCCTCGCCGATCTCGAGCGGTTGCCGGCGGCAGCCGGCATAGCGCTGGGGGTGGATCGGCTGTTCATGCTGCTTGCCGGTTATGGTGAGATCGGCAGGGCGGTGCCCTTTGGTCCGGATGATTTCTGAGCAGTCCGTTCCCGACGATTTCAATACGGCCCGCCGGTTTGCCTTCAGAGAAAGAACAGTGGCGTGAACCCCTGCAAAGATGCTATCGTGCCATATGTTTATTGATGGACAGTGACTCCTGCCGTTTGTTTAATCGCCTGCCAACAAGGATGCTCAAGAACAATGGAACAACAACAGCATCAACAAATCAGAAAGTATCTCGATCTCTTCGTCCGCTGGAAGAGCTTTATCGTCGCGGCGATCCTGATCAGCCTCCCCGTCGGTCTCGCCGTGTATCTGACGACCCCCAAGGTGTATCAGTCCACTTCCCTGCTCAGTTATGAGCAGCGGTCGATCAACCCGAGTCAGAGTAGGTTGTCGCCGGATATGGCCTCCGCCATCCGCGATGTGGTCTCGACCTTGACCAAGATGGTGACCAGCCGGACCAATCTCGAAAACGTTATCACCACCCTCGATCTTTATCCCGAGATGCGGCAGAGACTGCCGATGGAAGATGTCATCGATATGATGCGCAAGAATATCGAAATCGTACCGATGAATCAGGGGGATATCTTCGAGATCCGCTATTCCGGTGGTAAGCCTGACAAGGTCGTCAAGGTCACCAATGCCCTGGCCGCCAAATTCATCGAAGAGAACCTCAAATTCCGGGCAGAGCGGGCCACCGAAACCTCAGCCTATGCCAGTGACGAGCTGGAGATGGCCAAGACGGTCATGGATCGGAAAGATGCGATCATGCGCGACTATAAGCTCAAACATTACAATGAACTGCCGGAGCACCGACAGACCAATGTGTCACGCCTGATCGCTCTGCAGGAACAGTACCAGGCCAAGCAGGAGAGCATTCAGGATCTCGAGAAGACGGCGGCCCTGGTCCAAGATCAGATAACTAACCTCCGCAGAATGATAACGTCCCAGACCGATCTGCTCGCGGCCGACGACACGAACTGGGCTGCCGGGGGGGGAATGCAGGACAGTTTGATCGAGCTCAGGGAAGTGTTGAAGAATCTCCAACTCAAGTACACGGAAAATCATCCGGAGGTCAAGCGAACCAAAAAGCGGATTGCCCGATTAGAACAAGAACTCGCGAATGGTGGAGGACAGCAGGCAGGGATTGGAGACGGTCCATCGGCACTGTCGCCGGATTCAACTGATCCGATCCTCCTTCAACTCAAGACCCAACTGAAGAACATCCAACTGAGTATCCGAAATATCGAAGCAGAGAAAGAATCGCTGAGAAAAAGCATATCCCAGTACGAGGAGTGGGTCGCTGCCGCGCCGGTACGCGAGGCGGAGTGGTCGGCCCTGACCCGCGAGTATGGCGAGTTGAAACGGCATTACGATATGCTCGTGTCTTCGGATCTCCAGGCCAAGTCGATGCTCAACCTCGAAAAACAACAGAAGGGCAGCCAGTTCAAGATCGTCGATTCCGCCCGGGTCCCGGAAAAGCCGATCAAGCCCGATTTTGTCAAGATCCTAGCCGTGACACTGTTCTGCAGTCTTGGCCTCGGTTTCGGCGTTCCCTTCGTCTGGGATTTCCTCGATCCGTCGTTCCGCGACCAGAACGACATCGAGACCTATCTCGGGGTGCCGGTCCTGTGCACCATTCCCCTGATCGAAACCGAACGCGAGAAAACCTGGGGCCGGAGAAAGTTCCAGATCGGGTTGCTGGCCGCGGTCGCAGCCTGTGCGGCGATCGCCGTGCTCTTTGCCTATTGCTGGCGGCGAGGCCTGATCGTCGTCTAGCCGGTACCATACTTCAGGAAGCCGCCATGTATCGACAACACTTTGGTCTGCTGCACAAGCCGTTTGAGCTGGTTCCCGATGCCGGGACCCTCTTCCTGAGCGAATCGCACAAGGAGGCCCTGTCGGTGCTGCGCTATGGTGTCGTCGCCAACAAGGGCTTTCTGGTTCTGACCGGCGGCATCGGTACCGGCAAGACCACGCTGGTCAATGTCCTGGCGGCAGGTCTCGATTGCCCGCACCACCTCTGCGTGCTGTCCAACCCCACCCTGGAAATCGCCGATTTCTACTATTATCTGGCATCGAAGCTGGAATTGCCGTTCGATGGCAACAAGGCCAAATTCCTGATCCTGTTTTCCCGGTTCATCGAGAACTGCCGGAAAGAGCAGCGCCGGGTCCTGCTGATTTTCGACGAGGCCCATGCCCTGCCGTTCGAGCTCTTTCAGGAAATCCGCTTCCTCGCCAATCTGCCGCCGGAGGATCAGGTCGCCCTCAGCATCTTCCTGATCGGTCAGCCGGAACTGCTCGACCGTCTGACCGACGAGCGACTGCTCCCGCTCCGGCAACGTGTCGCCATCCGCTTCCATATCGAACCCCTGTCGATGGACGACACCCGGGAGTACATTTTCTTCCGCCTTGAACGGGCCGGGGCGGTGAGGAGGCAGCTCTTTACCGAAAAGGCGTTGGAACTCATTCACCAGGCGACGGGAGGCAACCCCCGGCTGATCAACATCCTTTGCGACAACGCGCTCGTCAGCGCCTTTGCCGCCGATGCCCTGGTGATCGACGACGCAATCATCCGCTCCTGTGTCGCCGAGTTGGCGATCCCGGGAGAGCAGGCGTCTTTTTCGCTGCCTCAACCTGACCGACGGATGAAACCAGGATGGATTGCCGCCGGCATCGCCCTTCTTGCGGCTATGGGCCTTGGGCTGTATCTTGCGTATACCAACGGATAAATTCAACAATGGCAGCGCCTGATCTTATAGCGGGCTTGAACTGGAGAACAGCATGGGAAAATTTACGCAGGCCCTCGAGAAATCGGGAGCTGGCACTACCACTACAGAAGAACGGCGTGATGCGGAACAGCGCGATACGGAAAATCGCGGTGTAGCACGGGCTGCTGTCGAGCCGCGGGCGGAAGTGCAGACTGCTGCGCCTGCGACGACGCGACCATCAGGCCGATCAACGCCGCAGCCTTCCGGCCGGTGGGATGAACGGCTCAGCCAGGCCGTGAGTTTCTCGACCGAGACGGCCGAATCGTTTCGGGTCCTGCGCTCGCGGATTCTTCATCCCGATACCGGTACCGCCCCGTGCCGCACCATTATGGTGACGTCGACCGCCCCGAAGGAGGGGAAAAGTTTTGTCGCCGCCAACCTCGGCATCGTCATGGCCCAGGGGGTTGATGATCAGGCCCTGCTCGTCGATTGCGACCTGCGTCGGCCGATGCTGGCCAGTCTCTTCGGCCTGTCCCAACAGCAGGGGCTGTCCACCTTTCTGCAGACCGGGGGCGATATCGCCGACCTGATCGTCACAACCTCAATCAATAAGTTGAGCATCCTGCCAAGCGGCAAGCCACCCGTCAACCCGGCGGAGCTGCTCGGCTCGGCCCGGATGGACGGGCTGATCCGGGAGCTGGCGGAGGGATACGATGACCGCTTCGTGATCTTCGACACCCCGCCGATCCTCGCCGCCTCGGAGGTCATTGTGCTGGCGCAGAAGATCGACGGGGTGGTGCTGGTCGTGCGCCAGGGTGCCTCGAGCCGGACCCAGATCAGGAAAATCATCGACCTGATCGGCAAGGACAAGGTCATCGGCATCGTCTTCAACGGCTATGAACGCCGCTACCTCGAGGAGAAGATGCTCGGGCAGTATACCTACTACGGTTCCTATGATAAAACGGACACAGCCCAGCCTGGAGTAAAATGAAGGTCTGAACACCTTGCCATCTCGACCTTACCCGGCTGCCATTTCGACCTTTGCCCGCTGTTATCACGACCTTTGCCCGCTGCCATCACGACCTTTGCCCGCTGCCATCACGACCTTTGTCCGCTGTCATCTCGACCTACCCCCATTGTCATCTCGACCGGAGGGAGAGATCTTAAACAGCCCCTGGAGCAATTTTCAGCAGTAAAAAACAAGATTTCTCGCTTCGCTTCGAAATGACAGAGGGGGCGTGATCCCATCCTTCGCCCTACCGGGAACAACGAGATTTCTCGCTATCGCTCGAAATGACAGGAAAAAAGGTCGAAATGTCAGGGGTGGGTCGAAAAGACAGGGAAAAAGTAGAAATGACAGGGAGAAAGGAGCAAACACGATATCATTTCCGGTCGCGGGGGTGAAGTCGTCACCCCCGCGGTTTTCGGCGTGCCGGTCCTGCAGTTCTCAGATATTCCCTCTCGATGATCTCCCGCTGTTTTTTCCGCTCACTGCTATTTTTCGGCACGGTCAACGGTGCTTTGGTGTCGCGGCGGCGGCCGGTGACGTACATCGCGGTGGAGATCGTCCCCGGGGTCGGGGTGAAGTCCTGAAAGGCGCGGACCTGGAGGTCGAGGGCCCGCAGATCGTTGACCAGCTGCCGGACCTGGCGCTCGCTGCAGCCGGGATGGGCGGTGATGATATAGGGCGAAAACCGCAGATCCCGGCCGAGCTCGCCGGCAATCCGGCGGCAGGTCCGGATAAATTGGCGCAGCACGGCGTGCGGTTCCTTGTGCATCAGGGTAAGCAAGTCGGCATCGGTATGCTCCGGGGCGATCTTCAGCGCCCCCGGGGTATGGCGCTTTATGATCCGCCGCAACAGGGCCGGGGTCTTGAGCAGCAGTTCCATCCGCAGGCCGGAGGAGATGAAGACGTGTTCGACGCCGGCAACCCTGGCGACCTCGTGCAGCAGCTGCAGAAACTCCGCTTCCGCCACCTGGAGCTTGGGGCAGACCCGCGGGTAGAGGCAGTCGTTTCTGGCGCAGCCGCCGATCGCGCAGCTGGTGCCCCAGAGATTGGCGGTCGGCCCGCCGAGGTCGCTGATGGTTCCGCCGAAATCGGCCATCGCGCTCAGCTGTTGGGCCTCGCTGACGATCGACTCCCGGCTGCGGCTGATGACCTTCGGTCCCTGGTGCCTGGTGATCGCGCAGAACGAACAGTTGCCGGAGCAGCCGCGGACAATGGTGATCGAATCGCGGATCATCCGGTAGGCCGGGATGTCGGGGGCGGCGGGATGGGGCCGGCGGCTGAAGGGCAGGGCATAGAGGGCATCGAGTTCGCGGCTGTCGAGCGGGGCGGCCGGCGGATACTGGAGCACCCAGTGGCTCTGCTGGCGCTGGAGCACGATCGTGCCGGCGGCGGCCCGGGCATGGCGGTCGAGCTCCAGTTCCTGGTCGAGGAACAGGGCGGGATCGCGGCCGATGTCGGCCCATGACGGCAGGACCAGGTAAGGATCGCCCGGAGCGCCGGTGAAATCGGGCAGCTCCTGCTGCAGTTCTTTTTCGCTCAGGCGGCGGCAGGTGCCGGGGATTCCGTCCGGGATTGCCTCGCCGCCTGCGATCCGCTCGGCGATCTCCAGTACCGCCCTCTCCCCCATCCCATACACCAGCAGATCGGCCTTGGCGTCGGTCAGGCACGAGGCCCGCAGCTTGTCCTGCTTGTAGTCGTAGTGGATGAAGCGGCGCAGCGAGGCCTCGATCCCGCCCAGGACCAGCGGTGTCGCGCCGAAGGCGGCGCGGGCCAGCTGGGCATAGAGCAGGACGGCGCGATCGGGGCGGCGGCGGTTGGCCCGCGACCGTTCCTCCCCGCGCCAGGGGTTGCCGGCCGGGGAAAAGGCGTCGAAGTCCCTGACCTTGCCATTGCCGGAATAGTTGGCGACGATCGAATCGAGGTTGCCGCCGGTGATGCCGCAGAACAGGCGGGGCGGCGGGAACTGGCGAAAATCGTCGGGCCGGTCGTAGCGCGGCTGCGGCAGGATCGCCACCCGATAGCCCCGGCTGTCGAGGAGCCGGGCGATCAGGGCGACGCCGAAGGAGGGGTGATCGACGTAGGCGTCGCCGGTGACAAGGAGGATGTCGAGCTCGTCCCAGCCCCGCCGTCGGCATTCCTCCCAGTTGATCGGCAGGGGGCGGCGGTCGTCGGCATGGGTGACCGTGGGCTGCGGCGTCGACAGCATCAGGGACGTTTCCGATCGGAAGCGACGGCAACCGATCCCCCCCTGTTCTTCTCCTGCCGGACCCGCAACAGCCAGAGAAGCAGGCCGGCGATCACCATGATCAGGCTGAGGCTCTGGCCCATCGTCACCAGTCCGAACAGAAAACCGATCTGCGGATCGGGCTCCCGGAACTGCTCGACCACCATCCTGAATATCCCATAGGCGACAAGGAACAGGGCAAGAACGCTGCCGTGCGGCCAGCCCGGCCGCCGCTGCCACGGTCGGCCCTTGACCGCCCACAGCAGTACAAACAGTACGACTCCTTCGAGCAGGGCCTCGTAGAGCTGGGAGGGGTGGCGCGCCACCGGGCCGCCGTCGGCGAAGACCACGCCCCAGGGCGCAGCGGTCGGCCGACCGAACAGCTCGCCGTTGATGAAATTGCCGAGCCGGCCCAGGCCCAGACCGATGGGGATCGTGGCGCCATAGATGTCGGCGCCCTTCCAGAAATCGAGCCCATAGCGGCGGCAGAACAGCCAGCCGCTGATGATCAACATGATACAGGCGCCGTGGAACGACATCCCTCCCTCCCAGGTGGCGAGGATCTCCAGGGGATGGCGGAGGTAGTAGCCCGGGTTGTAGAACAGGACGTAGCCCAGGCGGCCGCCGATGATCACCGACAGGATCAGGACGAGGTTGAGGTTTTCAAAATGCTTTCCCAACTCCGTGTAGTGGTGGCGGCGGATCTGGTGCCGCACCAGGAAGTAGCTGGCGGTGAAGCCGAGGACGTACATCAGGCCGTACCAGCGGATCTGCAGCGGGCCGAGGGTGAGGAAAACCGGGTCGAGAGTGTGGACGAAGGGTGTCGGCATGGTGAATGAAGGGTTCAGTTCTGGGCCTTGAGCCGTTTGATGTGGACCTGCAGCACGGAAATGGCGGCCGGCGTGATCCCGGAAATGCGGGAGGCCTGGCCGAGCGAGCGCGGCCGCACCCGGCTGAGCTTCTCGACGACCTCGTTCGACAGGCCGGACAGGGCCTTGTAGTTTATGTCGTCGGGCAGCAGCAGCGATTCCATCTTGCGGAAACGCTCCACCTGTTCATGCTGCCGCTCGATATAACCGGCGAATTTGATCTGCAGCTGGATCTCGTCTTTGACCGGCGATTGCGCCAGCGCCGCGACATCCTGCTGTTCGGCGGGATCGAGCGGCAGGGCGGCGAGGTCGGCGATCGTCAGGCCGGGCCGCCGCAGCAGCTCGGTCAGACTGTTCTTCTGCTTGATCGCGGTCTGGCCCAGCGCCGCCAGCGCCGCGTTGACCGCGGCCGTCGGTTTGACGGCAACGGCGTCGAGCAGGGTCATGCCCGCCGCCATCCCCTCCTCCTTGTGGAGAAAGCGCTTATAGGACTCGTCGTCGAGCAGGCCGACCCCATGGCCGATCCGGCTGAGCCGGGTGTCGGCGTTGTCCTCCCGCAGCAGCAGCCGGTATTCGGCCCGGGAGGTGAAGAGGCGGTACGGTTCTTTGGTGCCGCAGGTCACCAGGTCGTCGATCAGGACCCCGATGTAGGCCTGGGAGCGGTCGAGGACCAGCGGCTCCTTGCCCTGGATGTAGCGGACGGCGTTGATCCCGGCCATCAGGCCCTGGGCGGCGGCCTCCTCGTAGCCGGAGGTGCCGTTGATCTGGCCGGCGAGGTAGAGACCCTCGAGCCGTTTGGTCGCCAGCGACGGGTGCAGTTCCAGCGGGTCGACATAGTCATATTCGATGGCGTAGCCGGGACGGATGATCTGGGCCCGCTCCAACCCCTTGATGCTGTGGACCATCGCGGTCTGGGTGGCGAGCGGCAGGCTGGTCGGCAGGCCGTTGGGGTAGACCTCGACCGTGTCCAGCCCCTCCGGTTCGAGAAAGATCTGGTGCCGCCCCTTCTCCGGGAAGCGCATGACCTTGTCCTCGACCGACGGGCAGTAGCGGGCGCCGATCCCTTCGATGACGCCGGCATACATCGGCGACTGGTCGATGCCCCGGCGGATGATCTCGTGGGTCCGCTCGTTGGTGTAGGTGATGTGGCAGGGCAGCTGCGGCAGGGTGTAGCGGCCACTGGAGGCAAAGGAGAAATGGGCCGGCGGGTCGTCGCTGTA
Organism: Desulfoprunum benzoelyticum; assembly: GCF_014201505.1. Taxonomy (GTDB): domain Bacteria; phylum Desulfobacterota; class Desulfobulbia; order Desulfobulbales; family Desulfocapsaceae; genus Desulfoprunum; species Desulfoprunum benzoelyticum. Next base: position 178,216 of record NZ_JACHEO010000002.1, read on the forward strand.
CTGGGCCTCGAGTTCCGAGTAGTCGATGGAATGGGCCGCCAGCCGCGGGACGGTGCCGGTCTTCATCCGGCCGACGGTGAAGCCCTGGTCCTTGAACCAGGCGGCGAGCCGGGTCGAGGGGGCGTCGCCCAGCCGCCCGGCGGCAAAGTTCTTCAGGCCGATGTGGACCAGGCCGTTGAGAAAGGTGCCGGTGGCGACCACGACCGCCCGGACCCGGATCTCCTGGTCGATCGAGGTCCGGAGGCCGACGATGCGGCCGTTGGCGACCAGCAGGCTGTCGACCGTGGCCTGGCAGAGAGTCAGGTTGGGCTGGTTCTCCAGCACCGCCTTCATCCGCAGGCGGTAGAGCAGGCGGTCGGCCTGGGCCCGTGACGAGCGGACGGCCGGGCCCTTGCTGGTGTTGAGGCGGCGGAACTGGATGGAGGTGGCGTCGATGTTCTTCGCCATTTCGCCGCCGAGGGCGTCGATCTCCCGCACCAGGTGGCCCTTGGCCAGGCCGCCGATCGCCGGGTTGCAGGACATGGCGCCGATGGTGTCGGCGTTGATGATGGCGACGAAGGTGCGGCAACCCATCCGGGCGGCGGCCAGGGCCGCTTCGCAGCCGGCATGGCCGGCGCCGATGACGGCGATATCATACTCATTCATGGAGGTTGTCTTTCGATGTGGTGATTCGGGCAGCAGGACCCGATTGCCTGTTGTCCAGGGAGAAGGTGCGAAGGGACGGCTTGCGCGCCATCCGCCAGAAGACCGGCGTCAACAGCACGACGACGGTGTAGAGTTCGAGCCGGCCGGCCAGCATGCAGACGATCAGGATAATCTTGGCCAGCTCCGGCAGGGTGCTGAAATTCTGGGTCGGGCCGACGATCTTGAAGCCGGGGCCGACATTGCTGAGGGTGGTGATGACCGCACTGGTGCCGGTGAGGATATCGACTCCGGTGGCGGTGACGACGATACTGGCCAGGAAAAAGAAGACCAGGTAGAGGGCGAAGAAGCCGAGGATGGCGATCAGGATCTCCTGGGGCACCCGTATCGCCCCCAGCTTGATGGTCTGCACCTGGTGCGGATGAACGAGACGGCGGAGCTGGAGCAGGGCGTATTTGAACAGCAGCAGGATCCGCACGCTCTTGATCCCGCCGGAGGTGGAGCCGGCGCAGCCGCCGATGAACATCAGGACGACGATGACCATCAGGCACACCGGCGGCCAGAGATCGTAGTCGGCGGTGCCGTAGCCGGTGGTGGTGACGAGGGAAGCGACAATGAACATCGCGTCGCGGAAATTTCCGAGGATATCATGGACCGGATCGGCCACGGTGACGGCGACTGTGATGATCAGGGTCGAGACGAAAACGATGGCAAGATAGAAGCGCAGCTCCTCATTCTTGAAAACGGTCCGGAAGTTGCCGGTCATGGCATGAAAATGGAGGGTGAAGTTGATCCCGGCGAGCAGCATGAAGACGATGATCACCCCCTCGACGTAGGGCGATTCGAAGTAGGCGATGCTTGCGGTATGGGTCGAAAAGCCGCCGGTGGCGAGCGTCGTCAGCGAGTGGCAGACGGCGTCGAAAAAGCCGATCCCCCCGGCCATGAGGAGAATCGTCTCCACCAGGGTGAAGAAGACATAGACGGTCCAGAGGATCCGGGCCGTCCCCTGGATGCGGGGGGCCAGCCGGTCCTTCGTGGGGCCGGGCATCTCGGCATGGAACAGCTGGGTGCCGCCGACCTTCAGCAGCGGCATGACGGCGATCGTCAGGACGATGATCCCCATGCCGCCGAGCCACTGGGTCAGGGAGCGCCAGAACAGCAGACTGTTCGGCAGGTCTTCGACGGTGACGAGGATCGTCGAGCCGGTGGTGGTGAACCCCGACATCGCCTCGAAATAGCTGTCGACAAAGGACGGGATCTCGCCGGAAACAGTGTAGGGGAGGGCGCCCAGGAAGGCCATCGCCAGCCAGCTCAGGGTGACGATGGCGAAGCCCTCGCGGTAGCCGAGGTCTTCCTCCGGCGGAAAGAGCAGCAGCAGCAGACCGCCGCTGCCGGCGCCGATCAGCGACGACAGCACGAAGGACCGGAGCATCCCGTCGTCGTAGTAGAGCGAAAAGGGAATCGGCACGATGAGGGTCAGGGACAGCAGCATCAGCAGCTTGCCCAGCAGGTTGAGTACACCGCTCGTCCGCATTGCCTGTTCTTCCTATTCGAAGTACTGCTCGAGCACTTTCACGGCGTCGCGGGTGAAGAAGACGACGAGATTGTCATCCGCCTGGACCCGGGTATTGCCGGAGGGAATGAGGATCTTCCGCCCCCTGACGATGGCGCCGATGATCGCCCCCTTCGGGAAGTCGAGATCCTTGAGGGCGACATTCTCAAAATTGCGGTTCATCGGCACCTTGATCTCCATCGCCTCGGCATCGCTGTTCATGATCGTGGCGACGGTCCCGACCGCTCCCCGGCGAACGAAGCGCAGGATCATGCTGGCGGCGACCTGGCGGGAGGAGAGGGCGATGTCGATGCCAAGCGAGCCGAGCAGTGGCACGAAATCGTGGCGGGTGATCTTGGTGATGCACTTTCTGGCGCCATGATATTTGGCGAGAAGACTCGACATGATGTTGTTCGAGTCGTCACTGGTCAGCGAGATCACCAGGTCGGCCTGGTCGATCCCCTCGTCGAGCAGGTCATGGGAGTCGAGCCCGTCGATGTTGAGGACGGTCGTCCGCCCCAGGTTTTCGGAGAGGAACTCGCAGCGCTGGCGGTTGTTTTCGACCAGAAAGACCTCGATGTTGAGGTCTTCCAGGGCCCGGGCGACGGCATAGCCGATCCGGCCGCCGCCGATGATGAAGACCTTGTGCGGGGTCCGGCTGCTGAGGTGGAAGAATTTCTCGACCCGGAAGATGTCCTCGCGCCTGACCATGATGTAAATCTTGTCGCCGGCCTCGATGGCATCGTCGCCGCGGGGGATGATGGTGTCCTTGCCGCGGATGATCGCGGTCATGATGAAGTTATGGGAACCGTGGACCTTCATCAGTTTGTTCAGCGTCATGCCGAGGCGGGGATTGCCCGCCTTGATCTGGTAACCGAGCAGCATCAGGCGGCCGTCGGCGAACTTGGCCATGTCGAAGGCGGCGGAGATGTGGCAGAGGCTGACGATTTCATCGGTCATCGCCTGGTCCGGGCTGATGATCATGTCGATGTCCAGGACCTTCGTGTCGGGGAACATGCCCTCTTCGAGAAAGTCCTGGTTGCGGACCCGGGCGATCCGGGTCTTGACGTTGTACTGGCTGGACATGATGCAGGCGATCAGGTTGACCTCGTCGCTGTCGGTGACGGCGATGAACAGGTCGGTCTTGGCGATCCCGGCCTCGGCGAGGATCCGGGCCGAGGCGCCGCTGCCGTGGATGGTCATGATGTTGAGATCGCGTTCGATCCGCTTGAGCTTCTTCTCGTCGGTGTCGATCAGGACGACGTCCTGGTTTTCCAGCGAGAACCGCTCGCAGATATGAAATCCGACCTGTCCGGCGCCGACGATTATGATACGCATGGGTGGAGACCTCGGGCGGCAGCGGCCGGGCCAGGGTTGGCGCCCTGCGGCCGGGAGGATGAACGATACAGCGGCATCATCGTTTCTTGTCCCACCAGATGCAGGCCCATTGCGGGCGGAAGCCGCGGTCGACAACGATCCGGCCATCGTCGCCGGGGCGGCTTTTTTGCGCCAGGTGCAGGCGGAGGGCCGATTCCTCCGCGGGCGACATGTCCCTGATCATCCAGCGATAGGAGTCCATGGCTTCGTCAAGATCGGCAAACGCCGTCTCCCGGTCAAGGCCGATGATGTCGACATTGGCATGGATCCCCATGGAGTAGAGGGTGTTGAGGACGTAGATGTAATCCGGTCCGCACTCGAACGGCCGGCCGACGGCGGCAAAGGCCTCGGGGTCGAAGGGCGTCGGGGCGATCCGGTCGACGATGATGACCAACTCCGCGGCATAATCGTCGAGACGCTGCAGGGCCGACCTGAGGTCGGCGACGGCCAGGGAGCGGGAGGCGATGGCGATATCGTGCCGCTGTATGCCCAGCGACGCCCAGTCGTCCTCCCAGCCGGCCTGGATGGTCGTGATGTTGGTGATGTCCGCCGCGGCTGCCATCTGCCTCAGGGCGGTCAGCATGCCGGCGGAAAAATCGATCGCGGTGACCGCGCTGACCTGCCTGGCGATCGGCAGGGCGAGGGTGCCCGAGCCGCAGCCGACATCGAGGACCGTCGCCGTCGGGGCCAGGGGGATATGGGCCAGGACCAGCGAGGCGAAGGGGGAGGACTGATTGCGGGCAGCGAAGGAAACGGCTTTTTTGTCCCAGTCGGCGGCGCTGCTGTTGCTCCATGATTTCCTGGAGCGGGCGTTGCGCCAGAGCTGGTCCCAGTCGAGGGCGGAGTAGGTGGCAAGGGGGTCTGCAGTCATAGGTTTTTTATGGGGACAACGGATGGCAACGAAGGGGGCGACAGGGAGTGGGTTCCCGGCATTGAGACGGAAAAACTGCACTCAACAGTAGCATACTGCAGGTTCTTGTGCAAGACGAGGGCAGTGGGCCTGGTGAAATTATTTGACAGTATTCGGCTTCTATGATTAATATACGTCTTTTGTAATTTTCTGATTTCCTGTCCTTCCCGTCGGAAGGTTCTGGTAACGGCAACAGTAGCGGCAAGAGATCTTCGGTCGGCAGAATACCTGCCGGACAGGCCGGCCGGGATCTTTATCACTTTCAAAAGCCCCATGGATCGCATGGATGTACAGCAGAGGGATTAACTCATGAGTAAACGCACCTTTCAGCCCAGCAACTTGAAATGCAAACGAACCCACGGTTTTCGCGAGAGAATGCGGACCCGTTCCGGCCGCGCCATACTCAATGCCCGGCGGGCAAAGGGGCGGAAACGTCTTTCAGCCTGATCCCTTGAAACAGCATGGACTTCCCAAGCAATCCCTGATTCGCAAGGGATGGGAGTTTGACAAGGTGTACAGTCAGGGAAAGCGCCTGCACGGCAAGGGGTTTTCGCTTATCTGCCGTGCAAACACCGAAGGGCGCAGCAGGATCGGCATCAGCGTGCATGGAAAAATCAGAGGGGCTGTGAAGCGCAACCGGATCAAGCGGATCATTCGCGAATCGTTCCGCCTCGACAGGGAACTGTATCCGCCCGCTGCGGATATCGTCTTCGCCGTTCGCCCTGATTTTTCCCTGTCCGCACCTGTTGATATCAGCCGGTTCGTGGCCTCACTCGCCGGCAGACATACGAACCGGGAGGTCTGAGTGGGCATTTCTCAGGCAGCCAGACGTTTCCTTGTGGTCCTCGTTCGAGGATACCAGTACCTCATCTCCCCGCTGTTCCCCCCATGCTGCCGCTTCACCCCTACCTGTTCCGCCTACGCAATTCAGGCAATTGAAAAATATGGAGTCTTCCGGGGTTCATTCCTCTCTCTCCGCCGCATCCTTCGCTGTCACCCTTTTTCCGAGGGCGGCTACGACCCTGTCCGGTAAAACCGCGTTGAATGTCGGCCCCCGGGCCGACATTTCACCGGTGTGCAGGCGGATCAACATCAGACGGTACATGCATGGATACCTATAGGGCCTTCGTGGCAATCATCATCTCCTTCGTCATTCTGCTCGGATATCAATATCTCTTTGTTGGATTCGGCAACAAATCCCCGGCGCCGGTGGAGCAGACGCAAGAGCAGCCGGCGGTCGTCGCCCCCGGGACGACGGCCGATACCGCCGCGGCGCCGACCGCGCCCCCGGCCGAAGCGGCAGCCGCGGTCGTCCCGACCCGGCCGAGTCGCCCGGCCCGGGAGATCATCGTCGAAACCGATCTCTACAAGGCGGTAGTGACCGAGGACGGCGGGGCGCTCAAAAGTTTCGTGCTGAAAGAGCATGCCGAGAGCATGGCCAAGGACTCGCCGGGCAAGGAACTGCTGATGGCCGCTGCCGACCAGGGAATGCCGTTGAAATTTTCATGGGGAAGTGCCGCCCCGGCCGACCTGCTGTATGACAGCGCGGCCCAGGAGGTCGTCTTCGGCAAGGACGGCAAGGCCGAGCTGATCATGAAGGCCGGCGCCGGCAACGGGCTGGAGATCGAGCGCAAATTCTCTTTTGATACCAAGAGCTACCTGATCGATCTGGCCGTCAAGGTCACCAACACCTCCAACCAGCCGCTGCAGGGCATTGCCCAGCTGCATCAGGTAAACAGCCCGTTCGAGGGGAAAAATGCCTCCAGCACCTTTCTCTTTACCGGCCCCTCCGCCTTCATCAACGGCCAGCTCCATGAAATCAAGGCCAAGGAGTTCGCCGACGGCGCCAAGACGATCTCCGGCAAGATCGAGTGGGCCGGGTATGCGAGCAGCTATTTCCTCTGCGGCATCCTCCCGGTGGCCGACAGCGGGGTCAACTTCACGATGCAGGGAACGGACGCCGTCGCCGCGACCACCGTTGCCGGCAACCTCGACACGCTGCAGCCGGGGCAGGCGAAAGAGTACGCCTACCGTGTCTTTTACGGGCCGAAGAAGCTGACGCTGCTGCAGGACCTCGGCTTCAACCTTGACAAGGCCGTCAATTTCGGCTGGTTCGACGTCATCGCCAAGCCGACGTTGTGGCTGCTCAACTTCTTCTATGGTTTCGTCCGCAATTACGGCATCGCCATCATCCTGGTGACCGTCCTGTTCAAGGCCGTGTTCTGGCCGATTACCCAGAAGGGTATGAAGTCGATGAAGAACATGCAGAAACTGCAGCCGAAGATGGTCAAGATCAAGGAGAAGTACAAGGACGATCCGGCCAAGATGAACCAGGAGGTCATGAACCTCTACAAGACCTACAAGGTCAACCCCCTCGGCGGCTGCCTGCCGATGGTCCTGCAGATTCCGATCTTCTTCGCCCTGTACAAGGTCCTGCTGCAGTGCATCGAGTTGCGCCATGCCCCGTTCATGCTGTGGATCACCGATCTGTCCGCCCCCGATCGGCTGTGGATCGGGTTCGATCTTCCCTATCTCGGCGGGCTGCCGGTCCTGACGCTGCTGATGGGGGCCTCGATGTTCCTGCAGCAGAAATTGACGCCGACGACGGCGGACCCGACCCAGGCCAAGATCATGATGTTTCTGCCCGTCGTTTTCACCTTCATGTTCCTCAACTTCGCCTCCGGCCTTGTGCTGTACTGGTTTGTCAACAACCTGCTGGCGATCCTGCAGCAGTACATGATCAACCGGACCAGCAAGCCCGTGCCCGAAAAGGCGCGATGAGCGGCCGACAGGCAGTGAGACTACGCTGAATCGAGAATAACCTGGAGCAGATATCCGATGTCGTCGAAAAAGAAAGATTATTATGGCAAGGAAGTTACGGATGCGATCAGGCAGGCCTGTGCCGAATTGAACGTGCCGCAGGAACAGCTGGATATCGAGGTCGTCGAGATCGGCTCGACCGGGATCTTCGGTCTGCGCCGCAAGAAGGCCCATATCCGGGCGGCGGTCAAAAGGATCGAGCCGGCAGCAGGGAGGAGCGCCGAGCCGGCAGCCGGCGTCGAGCCGACAGGTGACGTCGAACCGGTAGCGGTGAGCGTTGAGCCGGCAGCCAGCAGCGAGCCGCCGCCACCGCCGCCACCGCGTCCGCCGGCACGGAAAAAGGAAGAGAGACCGGTCGGGCGGCCGCGGAACGAGGCCCCGGCCAGGGAAAAGCCGGCGGCCGCGGCCGAAGCGGCCGTCGTCAGCCCGGCCGAGGAACCCGTCGATGAGATCCCGACGGAGGAGGAAGAGGCGGGTGAGGCCAGCGCCGAGGCGGTTGCCCTCGTTCAGGCGGAACTGACGACCCTTCTCGAGCTGATGAAGTTCCCGTCCCGGGTCGAGGTCGAGGTCCACGGCCTGGCGGTGGTCTGCACCATCCACGGCGAGCACGAGGCGGAGTTGACCGGCCAGGACGGCAAGATTCTCGACAGCCTCCAGTACCTGCTGCGCAAGATCGTGGCCCGCAAGACCGAGGAACGGCTGCGGGTCTCGATCGACGTCGGTGAATTCCGGCAGAAGCGGATCGAGGAACTGCGGGAAAAAGCCCTTGAACTGGCGGCCCTGGTCAAGGAGGACGGCAAGACTCAGACCATCCCCGGCCTCAATCCCTCCGAACGGCGCGAGGTCCACATGGCGCTCCAGGAGGACAAGGAGATCCGCAGCCGCTCCGTCGGCGAGGGCCTGTTCAAGAAAATTCTGATCTACAAGCCGGGCAAGGGCGGCAAGCCCGGCGGCCGCAAAAAGCCGGCCCCGCGGGGACGGAAAGGCCGGGGCAACGGCTCGCCGGCCGATGAGAATGAGAGTTGACCGGCGCGCTCTAACCTGATTTCATCGACTGCCGGTGCCGGTCACCGGTACGTGGTGCCGTGATGCCTGCAGACAGAACCGAGGACACCATCGCCGCCATTTCCACCCCGCCGGGGTCGGGAGGGATCGGCATCATCCGGATCAGCGGCGCCCAGGCCCTGGCGATCCTGCAACGGCTGTTCCAGCCCCATGACCGCGGCTGCCGCTTCCGCAGCCACCACCTTCACTATGGCCATATCGTTCAGCCAGGCGCAGATCGGATTCTCGATGAGGTCCTCGCCGTCTACATGCCGGCCCCCCGCACCTATACCCGCGAGGATGTCGTCGAAATCCACTGCCACGGCAGTTATCTCCTCCTCAGCCGGATCCTCGAGCTGATCCTGGCCGCAGGCGCTCGCCTCGCCGATCCCGGTGAATTCACCAAGCGGGCCTTTCTCAACGGCCGGATCGATCTGACCCGGGCCGAGGCGGTGATCGATATCCTGGCGGCGAAGACCCGCAAGGGCATCGACCAGGCCCAGGCCCAGCTGGCGGGGGCGCTGTACCAGCGGATCGAGGCGATCCGCCAGGGGCTGATGCAGATGAAGGCCTATATCGAGGTGGCGATCGATTTCCCCGATGAGGACGCGGAGATCGTCGACCTCGGCGGTCTGCAGCAGATTCTGGAGCAGCAGGTCGCCCAGCCGCTGCAGAGGTTGATCGCCTCGGCCGACCAGGGGCGGATCCTGCGCGACGGCATCTCGGTGGTCATCGCCGGGGTCCCCAATGTCGGCAAATCGAGCCTGCTCAACGCCCTGCTGCAGGAGGAGCGGGCGCTGGTGACCGCCATCCCGGGGACGACCCGGGATTCAATCGAAGAGTACCTCGACATCGAGGGCATTCCGGTGCGGATCATCGATACCGCCGGGATCCGCGATCATGCCGAGGAGGTCGAGGAACTGGGGATCAAGCGGGCGAAAGTGCTGCTGCAGCAGGCCGACCTCGTGCTGTTCATGGTCGACGGCAGCCGCGACCTGAGCGAGGCCGACCTCCGCCTTCACCGATTGGTGGCGGCCAAGCCGCTGATCGTCGTGATCAACAAGGCGGATCTGTGTCAGGATGGGGTCAGGGACTTTGCGGCGCAGGGAATCACCGGCGCCGCGGTGTGGATCTCGGCCCGGCGCCAGACCGGGATCGAGGATCTCAGGCGGGCGATCTTCGCCGCCGTGGTCGGCGGTCGCGACCAGTGGCAGGAGGACGGTTGCGCCCCCAACCTGCGGCACCGCCAGGCCCTGCTCCGGGCCGAGGCCGCCGGCAACCGCATTGCCGAATCACTGGCGGCAGGCAGCAGCTGCGACCTGATCGCCGTCGATATCCAGGAATGCCTGGAGCAGCTGGGGGAGATCGTCGGTCTCACCACCGCCGATGACATCCTCGACGTCATCTTCACCCAGTTCTGCCTGGGCAAATAGCTGCTCCCGCCGCCTCTTCAAACGCTTATTTCTCGATCATCTCCAACAGGGCCAGGACCAGCCGTTCTGCGCCCTCGCCGATCTGGTCCACCCGGGCATCGAGCATATAGCATGGCGTCGTGACGACCCGGTTGGCGGTATCGACGGCGATCTCGCCATGGGTGGTGTTCTGGTGGCGGCCCCCCATCCGGGTGATATGGCCCGCCGTTTGAACGTCGCTGCCGATTGTCACCATGACGTTGGGGAGGAGGCGGGCGAGGATGACCGGGGCGATGCACAGCGCCCCGATCGGCTTCTTTGCCAAGTACATCGCCTGGACCGCGGCGGCGACCGACTCATCGACCGTGCACTCGGGGCCGTCAAAGGCGTAGGTGCAGAGGTTCTTCGCCGCCCCGAAGCCGCCGGGCAGGATCAGGACGTCGTGGGCCTGGGCGTCGAACTGGGCCAGGCTCTTGATGTCGCCCCGGGCGATCCGGGCCGCCTCGATCAGGACGTTGCGCTCCTCCGCCATCTCCTCGCCGGTGATGTGGTTGAGGACGTGATGCTGTTTCTTGTCCGGGGCATAGCACTGGTAATCGGCCCCATGGCGGTGGATGGCCCACAGGGTCAGGGTCGCCTCGTGGATCTCGGCTCCGTCCTTGTTGCCGCATCCGGCGAGGATGACGGCGATCGATGGTTTTCTGCTCATGATGGTTCTCCTTCTTCATCTGACTCCGGCGGCAATCGGGCCGTCCGGCAGCTTTTGCTTCCTTCTGTTCCTGAACCACTTCTCATTTCTTGCCATCTCGACCTGCGCCTCTGTCATCTCGACCTTCCCGGTAGGGCGAAAGCCGTTATCCCGTCCCCGCTGTCATTTCGTTTTTTTCTCTCTGTCATTTCGAAGCGAAGCGAGAAATCTCGGTGTTCCCGTCAGGGCGAAGGTCGCGACGACACTTCCGCGGTCATTTCGAAGCGAAGCGAGAAATCTTTCTTTTCCTGGCCATGAGTCCTGGTCATGCCCTGTTTAAGATCTCTCCCGTTGGTCGAGATGACAGCGGGGGAAGGTCGAGATGGCCGGGCCAAAAATTGGAAAACAGCCTTGTTCCTGTCATTTCGTTTTCTTCCTCTGTCGAACATTTTTCTTGTCATTTCGAGCGAAGCGAGAAATCTCGGTGTTCCCGTCAGGGCGAAGGTCGCGACGACGCCCCCGCGGTCATTTCGAAGCGAAGCGAGAAATCTTTCTTTTCCTGGTCATGAGCCCTGGTCATGCCCTGTTTAAGATCTCTCCCGTTGGTCGAGATGACAGCGGGGGAAGGTCGCGATGGCCGGGCCAAAAATTGGAAAACAGCCTTGTTCCTGTCATTTCGTTTTCTTCCTCTGTCGAACATTTTTCTTGTCATTTCGAGCGAAGCGAGAAATCTCGGTGTTCCCGTCAGGGCGAAGGTCGCGACGACACCCCCGCGGTCATTTCGAAGCGAAGCGAGAAATCTTGTTTTTCCTGGTCATGAGTCCTGGTCATGCCCTGTTTAAGATCTCTCCCGTTGGTCGAGATGACAGCGGGGGAAGGTCGAGATGACAGCGGGGGAAGGTCGAGATGACAGCGGGGGAAGGTCGCGATGACAGCATGGGAAGGTCGCCATGACAGTGGGCGAAGGTCGCGATGACACCCCTCTCCGGCATTTCTCGCTAACGCTCGACAAAGAGACAGATCGAGATGACAAGGGTTGCAAGGCTTCATCACCACGTTATGCCGCCCTTCATTGTGCAGAAGACTCCCACTGCTTCAGCAAACCCTCCGCCTCACCCCGTTCCTTGAACTCCTCCTTCGTTGCCAGCGCCTTCTGCAGCGTCGCGATCGCCTGCTCCTTGTCGCCTTTGCCGTACTGGGCCTGGGCGAGATGCATGGTGATGACCGGGTCATCGGGGCGGTTGTCGAGGGCCAGCTGGAACTGGGCGATGGCCAGCGGGTAGGACTGACGCTTCAAGTGGACGAAGCCGAGGGTGTCGGCGATATGCGGCTCGTCGGGCATCGCCTGCTTGGCGAGCATCGCCAGGCGCAGGGCCTCGCCGAGATCGCCGTCCTTCTCCGAGGCGATGATCCAGGCGAGATTGTTGTTGGCGGCGGCGGAATTGGGGTCGAGCGTCAGGACCTTCTTGTACTTGTCCTTGGCCTCCTGGTGCTTGCCCTGGATTTCATACAAAGTGGCGAGCCCCATGTTGGCCGGCAGCGAATCCGGCTGCTTGGCCAGCAACTGCGACAGCTCCGCCACCGCCTGCTCGGTCTTGCCGAGCGAGGCCATCAGCCGGGCGGTGACGATGTACGGCTGCGGGTTGTTCGGCGCCAGTTCCTGGGCCTTGTTGAAGGCGGCGATGGCCTCTTCGTTCTTCTTCTGCCGGGCCAGCAGGTCACCGAGCAGCATGTAGTGGCCGCCGGCCTTGGGGGCCTTGGTGATATGCTCCTGAACGAAGGCCGTGGCCTTGGCCAGATCCTTGTCGGCCGTCAGGGCGGTCAGAAAGGCCAGGGCCCGCGAGTTGTCGGGAGTGGTCTCGAGAAGGCGGGCGAAGGTCTCTTTGGCCTTGTCCTTGTCCTTCAGGCCGAGGTAGGCGAGACCGAGGTTGCCGAGGAGATCGGGATCGTTCGGCACCTGTTTCAGCATGCTCTCGATCAGCGACACCGCCTCCTTGAACTTCTTGTCCTGGGTCAGGGCCTTGGCCAGGATCTTGGCGGCCGCGAAGTTGCGGGGGTCAAGCCGCAGGGCTATCGTCGCCTCCTTGCCGGCGGTCTCACTCTCACCCTTGATCAGGGCGAGCTGGGCGGCCAGCGCATGGTAGCGGCTGACGCCGGGACCATTCTGGACCGCCATCCCGATCGACTTCTGGGCCAGTTCACTCTCGCCGAGCCCGAGGTGGGCGACGGCAAGGTAGAAGTAGGGTTCGGGCCATTTCGGGTAATTGGTCGTCAGCGGCGTCAGGATGTCGACGGCGTCGCGCTTCTTGCCGTCCTTGAGCAGGAACCGGGCCTTAAGCAGGTTGGCGCCGCCATGGTCGGGATTCTTGGCGAGGATGCCGTCCATGACCGTTTTCGCCTCGTCGGCCTTCTGCCGATCGAACAGCAACTCGGCCAGGGCCGCCTGGTATTCGACCGTGTCCGGTTTGTCCTTCAGGGCGGCGCGGAGTTCCTGCTCGGCCTCCTCTCCCTGGTTCTGCGACTTGTAGAAATCGACCAGCATCAGCTTGAAGCGGACGTTGTCGGGTTCGAGGGCGATCGCCTTCTTGATCTCCGCGATCGCCTTGGCCGGCTCCTTCTTCGACTGGTACATCGACGCCATCATCAGATGCGACTGAGGGTCGTCCGGGAACTTCTCCTGGATCGTGGCCAGCAGTTTTTCCGCCTCCTCGTTCATCTTCTGCTGCTGGAACAGAAGGAGCAGGGTGCGGTAGTTGGCGAGTTTGTCCGGGCCCAGTTCGATCGCCTTCTCGAACATCGCCCGGCATTCCTGCCATTTCTGCTGGGCGCCGTAGATCCGGCCGCGGATATTGTAGAAGCGGTCGGTCTCGCGCTGCTTGTCCTCAACCTTGGCGACCGCCGCCTCCGCCTCTTCGAAGTTGCCGGCGATCAGCTCGATGTTGGCGAGCAGGGCCAGGGCATCGGTGTGCTGGGGATCCTTGGCCAGGACCTGGTCGACATATTTGCGGCTCTCGTCCTTGTTGTTGGAGAGCAGCAGGAATTCGGCGACCTTGATCGCGGCATCGAGGTTGTTCGGGTCGAGGCCGGCGGTCCGCTGCAACTCGGCGAAGGCATTGCGGGGATCGTTCTGCTGCAGGTAGAGGAGGCCGAGCTGGTAGCGGGCGTCGGCGAATTTCGGGTCGATCTGGATGGCGTTGCGCAGTTCGATGACCGCGGCGCTGTTCTCTTTCTGCTTGATATATTCCATGGCCTTTTGATAGTGCTTGTCCTTTTTGGCCTCGGGATTGGAGCAGGCGGCAACGGAGAGCAGCAGAATTCCGAGCAGGACAAAGAGCGGGAACCGGGGTGATTTCATAATCTGGGCCTGTGGTGGTGGGTGGATGTGTCGTTTATAGAAAAAATGGCTTGCCAAATGCAATAACAGAAGGCAGATATGACACCAGTGTATAAAAAAAACTCACGATTTCAAATTAAAAAGATTATTCTTCCGCCAATGCGATGTGTTTTGCTGGAAAATATTCCGGATATGCGGAATTCACAAGACGCCAACTGGTATGAATAGGTGAATCAAAAGATTTTTTCCCGCCAACTGAACATGATAAGGAGATCCCGATGAAGAAGATGGCCGCCGTCCTGTTCCTGATGTTCCTGTCTGCCGTCGTGATGCCGACGATGGTATTCGCCGCCCAGTCGACCGCCGATGTCCCGGCAACCGAAGAACTGAAGGCCAAGGCCCGGGCCGACATCCTGGCCGGAGCGAAGGAGGGCGCGGCGGGTACCGACTACCTGATCGGCGCCGGCGATATCCTCGGTATCAGTGTCTACGGCGAAGGCGACATGGCGGTGGCCCCGGTCCAGGGCACGGCGGGGGAAGAAGAGGGCGAAGGGGCCAAGGAAACCGGTAGCGGGGTCCCGGTCAGGATCGACGGCAAGATTTCCCTCCGCCATGTCGGCGACGTCGAGGCGGCCGGGCTGACCTTGACCCAGCTGGCCGATTACCTGAAAATCGTCTACGCCACGGTGTTTGATGATCCGGTATTGACCACGGTTTTGGTGCAGAGCAACAGCCAGCGCTATACGGTGATGGGCAAGGTGGCGACGCCGGGGGTCTTCCAGATCACCTATCCTGTCAATATCGTTCAAGCCGTCGCCCGAAGCGGCGGCTTCACCGAGTGGGCCAACTCGAAGATCACCCTGGTGCGCAAGGATGGCCCCAAGGACAAGCTGTTCGAGGGCAATACCTTCAAGTTCGATTATAACGGTTTCATGAAGGGCAAGAATCTGGAACGCAACATCCAGGTGCTGCCCGGCGACACCCTCATCGTTCATTGACGCAAGGGCAACAGAGAACTCTCACCGAGGTGGATAACATGAAACGATACAGCCTTCCTGTTCTGCTTGTCTTGTTCACCATGTACCCGTCGGTGGATGGCAATGCCGCCGTGGTTGCCGTGCGGGGAGGACTGAGTACCGGCGTTGACATCTACGACCGAAGTGACAAGGGATCTTCTACGGCTCTCGGGGAAGAGGGAGAGGCGGTCTCTGCCCTCATTGTCGAGGAAGATGACGAGGATGATTATCAGCGGATTTTTGTCCGGCCGTCGATCGCCATCGACAGGAGCACGGAGCGAAGTTCCCTTGTTTTCAGCTACCAACCCACCTTGTATTATGACTTCGACAACGAGGACGAGGATGTCAACCACGGTGCTTCCCTGTCTTTCCGGAACCAGATGAGCGAGGCCTGGACACTGTCGGTGATAGACAGTGTGCTGCAGTCCGACATCGCCGAAGATGTGGCGGTGACGGAGCCGATAGCGGCGACGCCGGAATCAGGGGCAACGGCACCACCGACGACCGCCGGGCTGAGTGAGAGCGATCGGATCTCGGACGAAGAGGGGCGACGGAAGTACACAACCAACACCCTGCAGGTTCTGTCCGATTACACCTATGGCCAGGGCAGCCTGTTCTCCATGGGGTATGCCTATAATATCCTGAGGAACGACGATGCCGGTGATGATGATTATCAGGATTTTGACCGTCATCAGGTCAGTCTTTCGCTGGCTCATCGCTGGAACAGGCTGTGGAGGTCGTCGCTGAGCGGGCAGTATGTGCGTGGACTCTTTGATGAACCTGATCGGGATATTGCCGAAACAGCTGCGGAAATACAGACGGTGGACGTACCGGAGGAACCGTCCGAAGATCTCGATGAATACGGAGCTGGAATGGGTGTTTCCTATGAAGGTATCGTTCATCAACCGTTAAGCCTTGCCTATGGGCTTTCAGCCTCTGATTACGATGACGAAACCCAGAACGACTCCGAGATCCACGACCTGACCTTCGGCTGGCGTTGGCATCGTTCTCCCCATGTCACCTACAACGCCGGAGCCGGTCCTTCCTATGCGAGGATCGACAGACAGGACGACACCTGGGGCTACAACGGCGAGATCGGTGCCGATTACGCCATCGAACGCGGCAGGTTCCACATTGCAGTGGAAAAGGGCATGGAGCGTCAAAACTTCAGCGGCGAGGTCGACGAAAATGGTCTGATCGATTACTGGGACGGCCGGGCCGATTTTTCCTATCAATTGTTCGAATCGACAAGCGTGGCAGTGTTTGCCGGTTATCGCTACGAAGACCAGGACGAGGTCGTCCCGGGAAGCGCAGCGTTACCGCCGCCGCCCGATGCCGCCCAAATGCTGGAAAACGACCTCGTCGAAACGGTGAACAGCCAACGGTTGTATGCCGGCTGCTCGGTCAGCTATTCCTTCCGGCAGAAATACAATCTCAATCTCAGCTACCGGTATACCGACCAGACCTCCGATGATCCGGGAGATGAATACGAAGCGCATCAGATCATGCTGACACTGTCCTATGCTACGGATTTCTGGCGCTGGTAATTCGAGCATATATTGGGGGCAATGAGCGGCTATAGCAATGGATAACAAAATTTCCACAGTAAGGATTGTCGTTGTTTTTGCCATGTTCGCTCTCACATGGTACTTCCTCCACTCCACTGCAGCAGTTGTTCCGGTAGCGATCAAAAAACCTCTTGCTTCCTTTCCGCACGTTATCGGCGAATATCGACTCGGCAATTCTTTTCAGTCCTCAGCGGATGTCATCGAGCTGCTCGGCGTCGACGATTACATCCAGTACAACTATGTTTCTGCCGCCGGAGAGCGGATCAATTTGTATGTCGGTTATTATCAGGCCGTTGGCGTTCACGGAGGCTATCATTCACCCAAAAATTGCATACCGGGTGGCGGCTGGGGGATCGACAAGGTCAAAACTGTGGAGCTCGAAAAGGGCATCGAAGGAAGGTCTCGAGCGACTGTTTCCGAGATGGTTATCCGCAATGGTGCGGAATACCAGGTGGTGCTGTACTGGTACCAGAACAGGGGCCGGATTATCGCTTCTGAATATTGGGAGAAAATCTACCAGGTGCTGGATGCCCTGTTGATGAGACGGCGGGACGGGACGTTTGTCCGGATCATGGCCTATGCCCCGAATGGCGATATTGCCGCTGCTGAGGCCAAGGTGAAAAAGTTTGCTGAGCACGTCATCCCGTTGCTTGAACATCACCTGCCGGGAGCGAGGATATGATGATCGGTGAAAAAACCATGGACAATCGATCTCCCTTGATCCCGCTTCTTCTCGTCCTGGGCGGGATCGTCGTCCTCTACTACCCCTTCCTGCAGACCCTCTTTGCCGACTGGGGCACCAACGATGATTACTCGCACGGCTATTTCATCCCGTTCATCTCCGCTTACATGATCTATTCGGTCAAGGACAGGCTGAAGGAAACACCAATTTCTCCGGACAGCAGCGGCATTGTCCTCATCGCCGCGGGTCTTGCCCTGCTCGTTGTCGCCAAGATCGGGGCCGAATATTTTCTCCAGCGATTTTCTCTGATTGTCGTTCTGCTCGGGCTTGTCCTGTTTCTGCTCGGCAGGCAGCATTTCAAAATGCTGCTCTTGCCGATTCTCTATCTTATCTTCATGATCCCGCTGCCGGCAATCATCTGGAACAAGATCTCCTTCCCGATGCAATTGTTCGGCTCCTATCTCACCGAACAGGTCATTCGCCTGTTGGGCATCCCCGTCTTTCGGGAGGGCAATATCCTCCACCTGACCGAAACAACCCTGGAGGTGGTGGCCGCCTGTTCCGGCCTGCGCTCGCTGGTTACCATGTTTGCATTGAGCGGTTTGCTGATCTGGATTTCGGATTTGAGTTCAGGCAGGAAGTGGCTCCTTTTTCTGGCTGCCGCACCGGCGGCCATTATCGCCAACATCATCCGGCTGACGACTACGGCAATGCTCGCATCGGTGTATGGCTCGGTGGTCGCCCAGGGATTCCTGCACGATTTTTCCGGCCTCTTCACCTTTGTTGTCGGCCTCGGCCTGCTGCTGCTTGCCAATAAGATTCTTAACAGAAAAACAACCCATTGAGAGATTTGTAAGACAACCAAACTGTTTGCGGGCAAATTCCCGGTAGGGCAAAGGCCAAGATGCCGCCCCCGCTGTCATTCCGAGCGTCAGCGAGAAATCTCGTTGTTCCCGATAGGGCAAAGGCCAAGACGCCGCCCCCGCTGTCATTTCGAAGCGAAGCGAGAAATCTTGTTTTTCCCTGCAAAGATTTCTCCATTGCAGTTGAAATGGGCAAACTCCAAACGTTAATTTTGAAAGTGACTCAAGTGGATCGTTATGAAACAGATTACCAACTACATGACGATCGATGTTGAGGATTATTTTCAGGCCGCCGCGTTTGAGAAGATTGTCCGGGTTGATGCATGGGACAGCTTTGAGTCGCGGGTAACGGCAAACACCAGGCGAGTCCTCGAGGTCCTGGCGGAGCATGACACGAAGGCCACGTTCTTTGTCGTTGGATGGATCGCAGAACATTTTCCCGATCTCGTCAGAGAGATTGCCGAGGCGGGCCATGTGATCGGCTGCCATAGCTATCTGCACCGGAAAATCTACACGATGACCCCGGATGAGTTTCGGGAAGATACAAGCAAGGCCAAATCGATTCTTGAGGATATTTCCGGTCAGCCGGTTCTCGGCTATCGGGCCCCCAGCTATTCGATCACCAGAAAATCCCTGTGGGCGCTGGACATACTGGCTGAACTCGGCTTCACCTACGATTCGAGCATCTTCCCGATCATGCACGACAATTACGGTATCCCGGATGCGCCGCGGTTTTCCTATCGGCACCCGGGGATGAACATGGTCGAGTACCCCATTTCGACGGCTCTGCTGCTGGGACGGAAGGTACCGGTCTCAGGCGGGGGATATTTCCGCCTGTTCCCATACTGGTTCACACGACGGGCTCTCGAGACGATCAACCGCAAGGAGAGCCAGTCGTTTGTCTTTTATCTCCACCCCTGGGAAGTCGATCCTGGTCAGCCGCGTTTCAGAAATGCATCGCGGTTATCACGATTTCGCCACTACAATCATCTGGAAGATACCGAAAGGCGATTCAGGAAACTGCTGCGTGACTTTGCATTCATACCTTTACCGGTAGAATGAACCTGATCGATTGTGACGAAGTCTTCAGAGAATGCAGGTCTGATGTAGTAGCCGCCAGGCTCGACAGGCGCTGACCCCGGTCGATGCCCTGGCGCAATTTCAGACCTGCCGGCCGGGCTGTGCAATCGGCAACTTTATGATCAGCACGGTTTTTCCAGCAGCACCTGGATAATTCTCTCCGCCGCATGACCATCCCATTTTTCCGGAACCAGTCCCCGGGGAATTTCTCCGTTCAGAATCCTGTGCGCCTGCTCGAGAATTTTTTCCTTGCTATTGCCGACCAAGGTGTTCGAGCCGACCTCGCAGGTGATCGGCCGTTCGGTGTTGGGCCGCATGGTGATGCACGGGATTCCCAGGACCGTGGTTTCTTCCTGCAGACCGCCGCTGTCGGTAAGAACGAAACGGGCGTTCATATTGAGATGAAGAAATTCGAGATACCCGAGGGGGGCGGTGATCCAAAGCCCCTGCACCTTCGGACCGGTACTGAAAAAACCATCCAGGCCGAACTGCCCGGCCATCTTCCTGGTACGGGGATGAATCGGAAAAACGATGGGGATTTCCCTGGCGATCTCGGCTAGAGCTTCGAGAATGCCGGTCAATACGTTCTTGTCGTCGACGTTTCCGGGACGGTGCATGGTCAACGTCGCGTAACCTTGAGGTGCTAGCCCGAGTTGACGGCCCAGATCGAGGGTCGCCGCCATCGCCCGGTGTTTGAGCAGAGTATCGATCATCACGTTGCCGACGAAAAATATCTTGTCGGCCGGGACCCCCTCGGCGGCAAGGTTTTCGTCGGCAAAATGGTCGGTGGTGAACAGATAGTCACAAAGGACGTCGGTACAGAGGCGATTGATCTCTTCGGGCATCGACATGTCGCGAGAACGCAGACCGGCTTCGACATGAGCGACCTTGATGCCGAGTTTTTTGGCGGTAATGGTACAGGCCATGGTCGAATTGACATCTCCCACCACAATCACCAACTGCGGTTTTTCCCGCAGACAGATTTTCTCGAACTCGACCATGATCCGCGCCGTCTGCTCGGCATGAGAACCGGAGCCGACCCCCAGGTTGATGTCCGGGGTCGGCATGCCGAGATCGACAAAAAAAGACTCGCTCATTTTTTCATCATAATGCTGCCCGGTATGGACCAACAGATGCTGGAAGTGGTCGGGGTACGAACGCATGGCCTCGATGATCGGGGCCATTTTCATGAAATTGGGGCGGGCGCCGACTACGTTGATGATTTTCAAGAAAACCTCCGAAAAGATAAGGGGTGTCGTGGAAACGCCGGGATGTTCCTTGTGAGCATGAAAAAACCGTTGTCTCTCATTCTTGCCGTCGTGGAAACGGCCGGTACAACGGATCTCCGACAAGGACCATCTGCCAGGACAGAAAGGGGAGACTGAAAAAATAGGATTCGACCAGAGTATGCGAGCCGTCCATGAGCAACCCGAAAAAAGCTTCCGGCGACGGGAACGCCTGAACATACGGTTCCCCCACTGGACCAAGCGTCGCCGCGACCCCGTCTTCCAGCATCCGCTTGCACCAGGCCTGACTCGAGCCGGGGCGCAGTGTCCCGCATTCACCGCTGGCAATGTGGTAGCCGACCGCGCCCCTTTGCCAGTCAAACGCATCGACATAGCGGGACAGACTGTACCAGCCGCAGTAGAGGGCGGCACCTGGAGCCTCTCCCGGTTGAAAGAGGGTCTGCCGGTCATCGACGATCACCGGCAACCGTCGAGATGCTTTCACCCCTGCCGCCGCCTGGTGGATGGAATTGTCATAGAAGGCGTAACCGGTCAGGGATTCTTGTTTTTCCGGCTGTTTCCAGCGGGCGTCGAAGTAGGCGGTTCCTATGAGGGTTGCCGTTTCTGTCGCCAGGCTATCGTCGATGATTCTCCTGACGACCTGCTCAGTCGGCCCGTCGAGACGGGCGATCATCAGCACCTCGTCCTTGCTTACCGGCAGTAATTGCCCTGCGGCGCCGAGAAAAAAAGGATTGACGACCCATCCATCCAACGGATAGATCTCGGCCAGCACCAGCGCCAATTCCGAATCAACCGCGGCCCGGTATTCCTTTTTGCCGATCGTGCGTATTTTTCTGTCGAGAACGGCAATTTTTCCATTGAGATCTACCGCAGTCGGACTTTTTTGGTCGTCTATTTCTCTCAACTGCGTCCGGATATCATTTTGTTCCGTCTGCAGCTGGGTGAGCTGTTTTTTTTCAGCCTTGTCCAAGGCCGGGGGCTCGACCTTGAGCGGCACCCCAAACATGGTGACGAGACAACGGACCGGAAGATGACCGGTCCTTTTGCGGAGAAATTTCCGGACCGGTTTGGCAATTTCTTCGTCGTAAACTTCGCGTGAGCAGAATTCTTTCTCGGTGGTATTGATTTTGACCAGATTCTCCCTGGGAATGCCGCGTTTTTCCATGTAGTAGCGAGCCAGGTCGACACCCTCCCCGATAAAGCGGTTGGCCACTACCACGACCTCGGCCGGTTCCAGGGCGACAACCGTGGTGGGAACAAGCACAGATATCAGGAAAACCAAACGGCAAAAATTTTTCATCGTCACCTGCCGGGAATAGAGCGTTATCATTCGTCCGGCTGCTCTTCTATCGTACAAGCGTCGGCGGAACGACACCGGAAAAAGCTTGCTCTCCCCACGTTCTCTGGTAGCCTGTCTACCGGACAGGGGACGCGTCGGCAATACCATATCAGACATTTTTCAAAGCTCCGGATGGACAGGTCTTCCACTTCCCTCAAGCTCCTTACCATCCTGGTACTCCTTTACGGCGGCTTGCTGATTTATGCCAGCCTCATGCCTTACAATTTTACATCAAGCGTGGACCTTAGCCAACTGTTCCATGTCAGGATCTGGAATTACTGGCCCTTCAATCCCTGGGCCCGCTTCAGCGGCTCGGATTTCCTCAGTAATCTGGTCCTCTATGTTCCTCTGGGATTTCTCCTGGCGACCAGGCTTTGTTTCACCCGCATTGGCCGGCTCATGAGCTTCGGCCTGACGGCCCTGGTCTGCTCCTGCTTGAGCGCAGGGATCGAAACGCTCCAGGGCCTGACAATCTCCCGTATACCGAGCGCCACCGACTGGGTGCTCAACAGTGTCAGCGGACTGCTTGGCGCCGGCGTCGGCGTGTTCCAGGGACAATCACTGTGGGACAGAACGACCTCGTGGCTCAAGGACCGCTGGCACAGTCATCCTCTCGACATTGTGACCCTGAGTTACATGGTTCTGCTGGCAGCCGACGCCTTGTCTCCTTTTCTGCCGACAATCCTGCTCTCGCAGGTTTGGCGCAACCTGGAAAATTCCCATTTCGGTATCGCCGAAGGGCTTGCCCAACATCCCTGGCACTGGTGGCTGATAACCCGAGCCCTGATGTACCTGATCCTGACTTTCCTGCTGGCGGCCTGGGGAGGAACCGGCCACCGCCAGCGGGAATGGGGCAAAGCCATGTTCCTGGCGATTTTGTTCTCTCTCGGCCTGGAGCTGATGAAACCCATGATTGTCTCCCGGGTCATCAATGTTGCCAATATCGCGATCGCCGCCGGTGGTGCCGCCCTCGCCGCCGGGATGGGATCGCTGTGCGCCGAACGGCTGTCCCGCAGGCGAAAGCTCGATCTTGCCATCCTGGCTCTGCTGGGCTACGAGTGCTATCTGGCCTGGACTCCGTTCAACTTTATCTGGAAGCTCGAACCGGCACTCCGAAAACTTCCCTCGGCAGTCGAGCTGCTCCCGCTTTATCACTACGCAATGGGGGCCTCTCTGAACCATGTCAGGCTGTTTGTCCAGGCTATCGTTTTACAGGGAATTCTGATATATCTGCTGAGGATGCGGTTTTTCCGGTTTGAACAGTGTCAGGCCCGACTTGCCCTGGCCGTGCTTCTCGCCGCCGTGCTCGGGTTTTTACTGGAAGGAGGGCAATTGTTCTTACCCTCTCGCACTCCGGCGATGACCGATATCTATTGCTTCATGATTGGCGCCGCCTGTGGGGCCCTGCTGCCTCGCATGCGCCAGCGTACAGAGGAACTTCCCTGATATGACGGAAAGCTCATCGACCACCATCCGCCTCGCCGCCATCGGCGATCTGCTGCTCACTACCCGGCCGGGCGAGGCTGTGGCGGGGCGGGGGTTGGAGGCC
Source organism: Desulfoprunum benzoelyticum (assembly GCF_014201505.1). Lineage (GTDB taxonomy): Bacteria > Desulfobacterota > Desulfobulbia > Desulfobulbales > Desulfocapsaceae > Desulfoprunum > Desulfoprunum benzoelyticum. The sequence continues at coordinate 201,339 of NZ_JACHEO010000002.1, forward strand.
TTGTCGCCGGAAGTGCGCCGGCTTTTCGCCTCCTGCGATATCGTTGTGGCCAACCTCGAATGCACCCTGCCAGGACGAGACAAGGTCCCCACCGAGCCTCGGGTTTTCACCAGCGAAGACCAGGTGCGCGGGCTGGCGGCAGCCGGGATCAACGTGGTGACCCTGGGCAACAATCACGCCTTCGATGGAGGGGATGAAGGGTTTCAACGTCTTACGGCTGTGCTGGATTCCGATGACATCGCCTGGTGTGGCGCCGGATCCACAGCGGCTGACGCCGGCCGCCCCCTCCTGTTGCATATCAACGGTATCCACATTGCAGTAATCGGCGTCGTTGATGCCTCAAGCGGCATGTGTCGCTTTGCCGGTCCCGCCTCAAGCGGCGTCACTCGCCTCGACCGTGAAGCCCTTTGTCTGCAGATTGAAGCCCTGCGTCAACATGTGGACCATGTCGTCATCGTGCCCCATTGGGGGGAGGAGCGCTTCCAGATGCCCTCTCCCGCCCAGGTTGGACAGGCCCACGCTTTTATCGATGCCGGGGCGTCGATGATCCTGGGGCATCATCCCCATGTCGTTCAGGGCATGGAGTGGTACCGAACGTTCCCCATTGTCTATTCACTCGGCAACTTTCTGGCCAATCATGTGTATTGGGAAAATGGTGATTTTTTGACGTGGAACCATTACGAACGGACCGGCTGCATCCTGCTCGCCGAATTAGGTAAAGACAAGGTTCAAGAAGTGCGGCAGATTCCGGTATTCGATGATGGAGAGACCATCTCTCTCGACACCGAGGGGCAGGGAGAACGGTATCTCAACACTGCCAATCGGATGGTGCTCCACGGGATAACTTCTTCTCGCTACCGGCGCGAGAATTTTCGGGTTCGCTTCCTGTTGCCGATTGTCGCTCAGCTGCGGTGGAAAAATCTGCGTCGGTTGCGGCCGGCGCATTTCCGCAAGGCGTGGAGACTTTTTTCCAACGGGTTGAAATAAATTCTATCCGGAAGGAGTAAACTGCGTCGAAACACCACCACCGATGTCACCTGATAAAACGGTCCAAAAATTGAATGGCCGTTTTCTTCGGTGCAATCACCGGCGGTACCATGACGTCACCGAAATCCTGTTTCATCTGCCACGGTGCATATTCCCAAGGCCCCACCTGCTTGATGCGGGGATCGGTGCTCCCGGGCGTCAAGGGGCCTTCTCCCTGGTCGGCAATCATTGGGTCGAGGTCGTACATCCCGTCCTTCTCCGATGTCGGCAGGATCGGTTTACGGCTGCTGTCCGACCGAAACCAGGCGTTGTCTCGGAAGATGAAACTGTCTGGATCGGTCCCGCGCCCAACGTTGAACATTGTGCCGACCCGCTCATCGGTCACTACCATGTTGTTTGCAAAAAAGCCGTTGCCGCTCGGCTTGAATCGTTGGTCCTTGGTTTCCTGAAGGATGCGTCCGATCCATTTTCCCGGCAGGAAAAAGAGGTTGTGGTGCACTTGGCTGTCCTGGGCGGTTACCCACGCCACATGGGCTTCGCCGCCGATGAAGGTGTTGCCGGCGATGGTGACATCCCTGGCCTCATAGTCTGTAATGGCGGGTCGGAAATATTGCAGCCCAGTGGACCCACCCAGATTGATGGCCCGTTCGCCGGCATTGCGGAAAAGAGATGTCTGCACCAGAATGAAACGCGATCCCCCCTTGATCTGGATGCCGTTAGCATTGCGAAATCCCTTTCCCCCCAACAAACGGCACTTCTCGATCAGCCCATTCTGACAGCCCACCAAATCAATGGCCGAACCGCCCCAGCTGGCAATGCGACAGTCGCGGACGACAAAATGTTGAACTCCGGACAATTTCAGGGCATCGGCATTGCCCTTGGGTCCGATATTGCGGATCTCGAGGTTTTCCAAGAGCAGGTGGTGCGAGGGGGTTTCGACGTTGCCGCCATCGTCGATGTTGATGCCGTTTTTGGGAAACCCTTGAAAAATCAGATTGCTGAGTTTGACATACGAACAGTTGCTCAGCTTGGCCCCTTCGCCAAAACCTGTAAATACCGGTGGGTTTTCGGGATCAGTGCCGGAGATGACAATCGGGGCCGCAGCGGTACCGTGAATGGCTTCTAGATAAAAACCCTTCGAATACACACCGGATGCAATCAAGATTGTGGTTCCGGGCACGATCTGGAACAAAGCCTTTTTCAGTTCTTCGTGGTTGGTAACGGTAATGGTTTGTGGTGAGGCAAGTGCGCAGAGAGTCGACCAGAAAAAAAGAACGAGGGACAGAAATAATTGGAGATGGAGGCGCATGGGAGGGCTCCTTGGAGTGCTGAGTGCTGAGTGCTTTAGAGATTCTAATTGGAAAACGGTTTGTGAGGTTGTATTGGCTCGCCCACCATTATCTGCTGTTGGAGTTTTCTCAGTTTCCCGTCCCAGTGGGAATTCGTCGCAAGTCCCTTCCTTATAGCTTGCAGGGCCAAATCTCTTCTGCCCATCAAGGTATACGCTTCGGCAAGGTACGACCAGACTTTGCCATCTTCAGGCGCTTTTCGGAGAAAAGTCTTATAATCTTCAACGGCCTTCTGCATATAACCCAAGGCCATATAGCAATCAGCTCGAAACCGCACAGCATGCGGGTATCTTCTTCCCGCTCTGTTCATCACCACTGACAAATCTTTGAGTGCCCTTCCGTATTGTCCTGCCCGCCCCCAAACAGCAGCACGTCCGTAATATAATTCCGTATTCCCTGGGTACATTGTGATCGCCTGATTGTAAATCTTTAAAGCGGCCACGTTATTTCCCTGACGACTGTAGCTTTCAGCTTTACGGATAGAGGCATTCACTCTCTCCTTATTGGTACTGGCCAGGGAGGGATCAGCCCTCACCAACAGCCCGCCAAAGAGCAACGACACCAACGCCAACATAAAAATATTTTGTAACGAGCTCATACTAGAAATCCTTGTCTTATAACCTTTCAGCAAACCAACAAACTATCTACAAAAGAAAGTTTCTGGCTTTTTTCAGCATCGCCATTCCAACATCGTGCCCAGTTCTGTCTTCAGTTTGAGGCCACCGGCGTATCGCCATCCCTGTCGTCGAATCCGTGCCTTCAACCCCTGAATATATTTCTTGAATTCGATTTCAATCGCCACAGGATGTTGAAAGGTAAAGGCTTGCATCTCCCTCAGCCGTTCAACTGCACGACAAACCGTCTGATAAATTTCCTTCTCCACCACTACGGGGTGCTTGCTGTAGGCACAGTTGCGACCGTAACCTTTTTTCGTCACGACTGTCCCAATCCAGGGCATGAAGCGCGAAGCCTCGTCACATCCCTTATCGTCACTGGCAACCAGTATCAGCAGCACCCCCAGTTCCCCAGCCACCGAGGCGTCAAGGGCCATTTCGCCCACCTCCTGCCCATGCACGCGAATGGCGCGATAGGCAGCCGGGCTGTAGGTGTGAGCAAGGACGGCGTCAGGCGTCCCCTCCATGGCGTGATACCCAATCATCAGCACCCCGACGTAACTTTCGTCCAACTGGGGGAACCGCCGGCCGAATCTGGTCCCCAACACTACCTCGCAACGGTGATCGAGGCGGTCAAAAACTAGATTAGAGCCAAACCCGTGATTGTCCCACACTACCACTTGAGTCGCGCCGACGTCAAAAAGGGCCCGCGCCGCCGCGTCGGTTTCGCGGGTGGCTTGCTCCCGCGCAAAAACCATATCCCTGGAGTTGCTGAGTGCATGGCCAGGCTCGCCCACCACACAAGCCGGACCATCGCAATCAACGGCGATCATGAATTTCATAAACGATTCCCTATAAAGCGCTAAGGACTGAATGCTGGGGACTGAGCGCTGAGGACTGAGTAATACCAACACACCGCAAGGATCGATTTTTCAACTCAGTCCTCAGCACTCTGCACTCAAAACTCTCTCTTCCCATATAGTTCTTCCGCCACCTTGCTGATCACCGGCCGGTATTTGCCCGAGCGGGCCGGGGCGATGTCGGCGACGATTTCCACTTGAATCTTGTCGTCCCCACCCAGGCGTTGCGCGGCCTTTTTCTTCACCAGTTCAATGCCGTCCGCCGGGAAGCGGTCGTCCACCGCCAGACGGATAAGGATCTCGCCGAGTTTCTCCTGCACGACCTGGAATTTGACGATCCCCGGCACCGAGCGGGCGATGTAGATGAAGGAATAGCCGACTACCCACTTGCCGGCCTTGGTTACTACAAACTCGACCGCCCGGCCGCCGCTGATACGCACGCTGGAGAGGTTGCGCCCGCAAGCGCAGGGCTGCTGCGAAAGGGTCACGATGTCGCCGGTGCGGTAGCGAATGATCGGAAAGGCCGGGCCGACGATGTTGGTCACCACCAGTTCCCCCTCGCCGTCGGTCGGTTGGAGGGTTTCGGGATCGATGGTTTCGAGGATCAGCTGCTCGTCCATGCAATGCATGGTGCCGTGCTCGCACTCGTGGCCTATCAGTCCGGCCTCGCGCAGACCGTAGGAATCGCGTACCGGCACGCCGAACCCGTCGGCGATCAGTTGCCGGTCGACATCGGAGAGCATTTCACTGGTGGTGATGATCACCGTCAGCCCGCGTCGGTGCAACTCCTTCAGATCGAGGCCGAGGGAGTCTGCCATGGTCACGGTCAGTACGAAAGTGCTGGGATAACCAAAGATGCACCTGGGGCCCCAGGCCAACCAATCCGCATAGTTCTTTTTCAGTCGCTCCGGGTTGACTTCGAAGCCGTTGGTCAAACCGTCATTGATGAGCCAGTCGCGTATTCGCTTGATCCGGTCCTGTTTGCTGAGTTCGACTGGCGAGCCCCAGTAGTAAAGCTCCTTTTCCCCTCGACGGACCCCGACCCACTCGTGTCCCCGCATGCGCGCCGCGTTGATGTGCGCCTCGCGGGTGGATGAAGTGTAGAATTCGAGAGCCTCGTTGGTCGAGCCGCTGGTGCGCACCATCTGCACCCGCTTGCCTTCCTCACGCCAGACCATCTCCTCCCGGCGATGGCGCAGGGTATTCTTCTCCAGCAGGGGAAAGCGTCGCAGGTCGTCCAGAGAACGGATCTCCTCGGGGCGTATCCCGTGGGCATCCATCACCTTCCGCCAATAGAGGGTGTGTTCATAAGCGCTGCGGACCATCGTCTGCAACCGCTCCAGACGCAACTGTCGTAACCGCTCCGGCGACCAGCGTTCGCTTGCCAGCAGCTCGTCCAGAATCCGGAAACTGGAACGGCCAAGGGCGAGTTCCTGAAGATGAAACAGATTGCGCGCTATGATTGGGAGCATGGAATATCTCCTGGGTGATTAGGACTTAGTGCTGAGTGCTGAGTGCTGAGACAGTTCTACTCAGTCCTTAGCACTAAGTCCTTAGAACTGACTTTAATACCAATAAAAATTGTTCAATCCCTGCACGATCTTGCGAAGCATGGCCCGGGGTGGATTGTTGACCAGGCAGGGAGCCACCGTCTTCGGCTGGTAGCCCTCCTCCTGCACCAGCCGCCCGAGTTCGGCGAAGGTGCCGGGGGGATAAAGGCGGCGGTTATCGTCGAGCCATGCGCAGAAGCGCTCGAAGCGCCGCGTCACCACCCGGTTGAGCTTGCCGTCGCGGTACTGCTTATCCCGCACCTTGAAGAGGCTGAAACTGTGCAGGATCAGCACCGCGTCGCCCCCGGCGTCGCAGATCATCTGTACCGCCTCCCGGCATTCCTCGAAAGAGGAGCCCATGAGATCCACCGGCTTGGCCGGGTGCATGCCCGGCAGCTTCGGCTGCTCGTAGGCGGACAGGGCCACCTCCAGCACATCGCCGAACCACTTGGCGCCGTTATACCGTTCGGTTTCCCGAAACCGGCATTGTCCGCCGACATAGGGGAAGGTGTAGCTGCTATCGATCCACAGCCCCGCTTCCGCCAAGGCCGCCAAGGTCTCTTCCGAAGCGCCCATGTTGCCCGCCCGAAAAGCGATGGGGCGGGTGCCGGTCCAGGCCTCCAGCAGATCGGCGCCCCGCACGATCAGCTCTTTTTGCCATTCCCGCGGCAGATCGGCCATCTGGTCGGTTTGCAGGAAAGGATTGCCCGTCCGATGCAGACCATAATGGACATGATTGGGATGAATATGCAATTGCACATCCTGTCCATGTTCCACCAGATAACGGGCTACCGGTTCGGTTTCTCCCGGCCAGCCGAGGTCGTCGTTGAAGGGTTCTAGGAAAAAGGTGGCCTTGAGGTCATGCCGAGAGAGGATTTCGCAGATCAGCGGTACGCCCAACTGCCGCCCGCCATACTCACCCATCATTCCCAGCCGGGGCGGAATCGGACGCAGCGCGGGATCGCCCCAGGCACCGCCCATGGAACATTCGACATCGAAGGTTATAAAAACACCGGGAGACATGAAACCTCTCTTCGCCACGGACACACAGTTCCCGGCGGACAATTTCTTTGAAACACGCTATGTTTGTATCGTTTTTCCTTTTTTGTCCGTGTCTTTCCGTGTGGGTCCTTAGACCGTATCATGCCTTTCCTTCCGGATTCCCGATAATATCATGTCCACGAGCCCCAAGTTTTTTGACCATCTGTTTAAAATCGACCAAGAATGGTTTGATATCCGATAGCAGGAATGAATCATCCCTGGTCCAGGGGCCGCAGTTCCAAAGGAAAGTCGCCACAGCAACGACAGGATGAAGGGATGACTGACCGGGTGGCAACAGATCGCCTCGAAGATGACCCAGCAGCCAGTTGGCACTACCGCCAAGGATCCGGGAACGAAGTCCGACGCGATACGAATTCTTTGCCATTTTTTCCGGTTCGAAATGACTCTGCCACAACAGGAAAGGGGCTTCGAAGCCGGCCATGATCACCGTCGGCAGGCCGCCGCTGAAGCGCGGGTTGATTTCCAGAAAGATGTACTTGCCCGTCGCCGGGTCATAATGGAACTGGACGCCGGCAATCCCCTGCCAGTTCAAGGCCTGCAGTAACTTTACCGTATCGTCAATGACCGGTTGGTGATGGCAACTGACTCGCTGCACCGTCACCCCGCCGGCCAGTGGCATGTGGTGCTCGCCGATATAATCCCCTGTGCCCACGGGTTGTCCGTCGTGCATGAGGATCTGCACATGCTCCTCGACCCCGGGATGGTATTCCTGGACGATGACGTTGTCGGCAAAATTCCTGAACTGATTGTACCAGCGCTCCAAGGCTGTCTTATCTTCCGCGTAGGCGGTCTTCAACGGCATCTTGCCGGCGTCGATGTTCTGCCGGCGGGTGCGCAGTACTAGAGGGAATTGCAGCGCCATCCCGCCGTGTGCCTCCATCAGTTCATCGAGGCGCATCCCCTTGGCTACCGGAATCCCCAGATCAACGCAGAGGGTTTGCAGATAGTCCTTGTCCGTCGACTTGTCGAACAGTTCGCGGCTCGGCGAAAAAAGGTGTATCCCCGGCTCGAACCGCTCGCGCATCGAGATCAGGGCGTTGTGGTAGCCTTCGGAGACCGGCATGATCGAACCGACATCGAGTCGGTGGACCAGGGCTTCGATCTCGTCGGCGAACCCCGCCTCGCTCGGCCGATGCTCCAGCAGCCAGGCGCTGGCGGTATAACGGCTGTGCGCCGACTGCCCCTCGGGGGTGTTGACGATGGCATGCACAGTCAGGCCATTGCGGGCCAGGCTGCGCACCACCCACAACCCTACCTGGGTATCGCCGACAATCGCCAGTACCCGCCGTTTTCGATCCGGGTCGATCAGGGACGGGTTGATCGGTTTGGCACATTGCATAGGTGCTCCTATTCAGGCATCTCCAATATTTTCAGCGTATCTAATTCAATGCAAAAACAAAAGGGGGGCTTATTCATTTCGACGCGGTTCTTAGAACTTCTCTCACTTCTTCGGCTACCCCTTGCCAGCTTCGCACCTTGCTGACCCGCACGACCTCCTCGGCATGCCAGGCGCGGCTCAAGACCTCGGCGATGGCCTGCCATAACGGTTCGACCTGTTTAGCCGGAACGATCTGTCCCGCATGGGGGACGGGGAGGATATCAGGGACGGCGCCGACGTCGGTCGCGATAACCGGCGTCCCGCTTGCCAGGCTCTCCAGCACCGCATTCGGGCAGCCTTCCCGGTAGGACGCCAGGACACTTACATCGGCGGCGTTATAATACAGGGGAATTTTATCATAGGGTTGCCGCCCGGATAAAATCAACCGGTCTTCAACACCGACCGAGCGAGCCACCTCCCGCAACTTCTCCGGGGTGCCGCCCTGAGCCTCGCCGCCAACGACAAGAAGTTGAACATCCTTTGGTAGATGGACAAGAGCACGAATTACTTCGTGATGTCCTTTGCGGTGACCGAGATGCGCCACGGTGACCAGCAATCGCCCCTCTCCCGGCAGACCCAGCTGTTGCCGGCAATGCCGCCGATCACGAGGTTTGAAATGCTCCCGGTCGACGCCGTTGCTGATGACATGCAGGCGCGCGCGGGGAACTCCCAACTTATGAGCCTCTTCGGCCATTTTCGACGAGACGCTGATCACCGCTGCCGCCCCTTGCAAGGCCTTCGAACATTGGCGGGTCTGGGACGGCACTTTCAAGCATTCATAGATTTTTCCCCGCAAGGTGATGACGTAGGGGATGCCCAACTCCCGGGCGAGAACCGCCACTCCCACCCCGTCGGGCCAGACGAAATGGGCATCGAGCACATCGGGCCGCCACTCGCGGAGAAGATTCCTCAGCCAGGGCTTGAGACCGAGGGCGTAGAAGCTGGCGTCGGCGTTCTTGAAAAAGCGGGGAATGTAGAAAAAACGCGGACGATGAACGTGCAAGCCGCGCCAGGGTTGCGCCTGGGGATGGCCGCACTCCCTGGTAAGGCCGGGAAACCAGGGGACCGGAGAACAGACCCGCAGCTCTTCCAGGCGCGCCAGCGCCGCCAGCCGCTGATAGACGAACATCCCCCAGGTGGGATTGTCCTGATTTGGAAAACAGTATGAAAACGAGAGAATTTTCAACAGACCCCCTGAATATCACATTCTCAGTGCTGAGGACTTAGGACTGAGTGCTGAGTAAAAACAGCTTCCACTCAGCACTCAGCACTGATTTTTCCTAAGCACTCAGCACTAAGCCCTCAGCACTAAGCCCTCAGTACTTTCCCATACCATCCCACATACTCATCCACCATCCGCTCGACGCCGAAGGCCCGTTCCACATGCGCCTTTCCGGCGGCAGCGAGGTTTTCGGCCAGAACGGGTTCGGTGGCCAGTCGGGCCATGGCCGTCGCCAGTTGCGTCGGTTGCGCGGCGTCGACCAGCAGTGTTTGTTCGCCCACCGCGTCGGGAATCCCGCCAACCCGCGTTGCCACGACCGGCAGACCGGCCATCATCGCTTCGAGGATGACCATCGGCAGCCCTTCGCTGCGGCTGGAGAGGACGAAGGCATCGGCGGCGGCGTAGAGGGTGGCGGTGTCTTGGCGAAAGCCGAGAAACCGGCAGCGGTCCCCCACCTGCCGCTCGTCGATCCGGAGCAACAGCATGCGGCAGTAATCGCTTTCGTTCAGGGTGCCGGCAACGACAACCCGCGCATCCTGTCCCGGCGGCAGCAGGGCCACGGCGTCGATGAGGTCTTCGAAACCCTTTTCGGGGCGGGGATTGCCGACTGCCAGAAAGAGAAAATCCCCAGGATTGCAGCCAAACTCTGTGCGTACCCGTTCGCGGTTGGCGGAGTCACAGGGAGCGGCGGGCACTCCGTTGGCAATCACCTCAATCGGCTTCTGCCAGTTCAAATATTCCCGGTGACGCTGGGCGACCTTTGCCGAAACGGCGGAAAAAGCGGTGAGGAACCGGACAAAGAAACGGTTTCTCGACCTCAGGCTTTCAAAGCCTTCGTAGAGCAGGCCGTGGGCGGTAAAGAGAAGCGGCTTCCGCCCGGCCAGAACATTGGCGGCGGCGGCATAGGGGAGACTGGCGTAGTCGTGCACATGGATGACCGAGGGATTGAAGCGGCTCAGTTCCCGGTGCAGACGCCAGACCGCACCGAGATCCTTGCCGCTGAAACTGTTGAGGGCCACCAGACGCACTGCCGTTCCCTCGAATTCGGAAGCGAGCAGGCCGGGACCTTGCAGGCAGATGACCAGCACCGGGATATTCCGCGCCGCCAAGCCCCTGGCCAGATGCACGACCACCCGCTCCATGCCGCCGGGGCGGAGTTCGGAGAGGATCAGGGCGAGGCGAAGATTTGCGAATGAAGAAATCAAAAGAACCTCGAATCTTTGGACCAGAAAACCAGTCCCACGCAAAGACGCCAAGACGCGGTTAAGACCTTCAAAACTTAGGGGCCGTTACGAAATAACCGTTACATTTTTCACCATTTCGTTACGGCCCCTTATGCCGAAAAGGTATTTCTGCGTAACGGTTATTGTTTGACGACGGCTTAGAGTCGTATTGCCTTTACCACGTCTTTGTGGCTTGAGGGTGCGGAGCGAACGGGCGTAAGACACAGGTTGTTGGTTTACACCATCGGCCGCCCACCAGCCTGCACCTCCCCCATGATGTGATTATCGTAAGCACGGCGCAGACAAATCGGCAGCATGAGCAGCAACCAGACAACTTCGATATAAATCATGGTGATTGCGATCCCGCAGGTGAGAATGACAACCAGCGAAACAACCAGAGCAAAGTAGAATTGATTAAAATCTTCTGCTTTCTCCGCCACAAGATTAACTGCACCGTCATGCACTTTCTTCAGATTTCCGTAAGCCTGCCAAAGCAAAAACAAAAATAACGAAATTCCGACCACCCCCAGTTCGGCGGCGCATTTCACGTAGGTACTATGGGAATCCTTGCCTTCATACTCGGGGATATATTTGCCGATAGTCTGGTACCAGTTACCGGGCCCAATGCCAATCGGGTTGTTGGCAACCATCTTTGCCCCCGCCTTCCAGAGCTCAATCCGACTGGAAGTCGAGGAGTCCATGGACTGCTGATCGGTTGTAATCGTCAGAATCCGCTCAATGAAAAAAGCGTCGGATAGATAGAGGCCGCCAAGGCCGCCCAAGATCAGCAGCAAGATGATTTTTTTCCGCAGTTTTTTCGGGGCAAACCAGAGAGCCGCGACAGCCCCCATAGCCACCCCCAGAAAGGCCCCGCGACTGCGGCAGAGAATGATGGCGTTGGCGGTGAAGGCGCCACAGGCCAAGGCGTAGAGTTTAACGAGCCAATGCTTGCTGCGCAGAAACTGGATGCCGATGATCGGCAGGATCGCCGCCATGAACGCGGCAAAAAAGTTGGCTTCGTCAAAATCGGCCCCGCCAATCCCCTCAAGCCGCCCTCTGACAAAGCGCCCGTAGGGGGTCTGCCAGGCTTTTATGCCCAGAATCAAGCCGACCGTCGCCAGCACCCAGAACAGGCCGTTGAGTTTTTTGAGGTCGGTAATGACATGGGTCATCATCAGGGTGAAGATCACGATCTTGGTGAGTTTGAACGCAGGATGGTCAACACTCCCGTAACGACCGACGGTTTCGGGGCTTACAAAAAACAGCAGCCAGACCAAGGCTAAAAAGGCAAGCAACGTCTTTTCCTGCGGATAAAGAAGGGCGTCGCCGAACCGCAGTTTTTTCCACTGCAAAACTATGCCGGCCATGGTTGCCAGGGCCAGGGTGAACGATACGCGCAAACCCATATTGGCAAAGGGCTGCCCCCACCACTGCCCGCTGGGGTTGATGCAGTAATCGGCCAGATAACCGTAAATGCCGAGATGCGGCAAAAAAAACGCGCCGACAACGCAAAAGCCGAACAGGCCGATAAAGAGCAATCCCTTCGATGACATGCTAACGGCCCCCCGCCATAACGCCTACGCCAGAAACCAGCTTTTCCAGTTCGGCAACTTCAACCCGCATCCGCTCTTCCCATGTCCAGAAAGTTTCGGACAGCTTCTTCTGCGCTTGTCCGAGGCGCTCTCGCAACTGTTCATCCCGGCAGATTTCAGAGAGAAGGTTGCCCAGAGTTTCCGTATCGTCCTTTTCGGTCAACAGGGCATTTGCACGATGATGCAGCAGGTCGGACGTCGACGAGTCGTTGACCGAGACAACCGGCAGCCCGGCCCAGGCCGCTTCGTACAGGGGGTTGCATCGGTTAGTGACGTCGTTGGTCAGCATGAAAACGTCGGCGGTGTTCATCAGGGCCCAGATGTCGTCATGGGCCACGGCCCCCAGCCACACCACCTGATCCGACACCTTCAGTTCAGCGGCCAACGTGTGCAAATTCTCTTTTTCCGGGCCGTCGCCGGCAACCACCAGCTGACAATCCACGCCCGTCCCACGACAGACAGCCAAAGCCCGCAGCATCCGGTCGATGCGCTTCCAGTAACTCAGGCGGGAGCAGGACACCGCCCACCGGCTCTCCAATCTGAGGTTGAGGCCGAAACGGGCGACCAGATCGGCGCGGGTGACTTGTGGGGGCTGCGAAGGGGGTTCGACACCATTCTGCCAAAATCGGAAACGGTGGTCGGGTATTCTGAACTTGCGTGCCACTTCATCGCCTCGGGTACCGTCATTGGCGCAGATCAGCAACGCGGATGGAACCAGATAACCGGCGACGGCGGTCGGGTAGCGCAGGCTGACGAGAGGCCTGTTCATTAAATCGGCGAGGAAGGTGCCGTAAAGGCGGGTGACATTGGGCACCTTGAACCAACGGCCGAGCAAATAGCCAGCCAGCGCGGCGTATTGATTGTGGGCATAAACCAGTTGCGGCACGAACCCATTCCGCCGAACCTGCATGGCTTTCACCATCAGGCTGGTAGTCAATCCCAGCAGCATGGTGACATTCAAAATCCACCGAAAACCGAAAGGAATGGAATCCCCCTTGCCGCGAGCCTGTACCCGCAGTTTCTTTAACGGCAGCAACCATCGGCAGGGGGCGAAATGCAACACAAATCCCTTATCCGCAGGAACAAACATCGGCTTATCGTCATCGGAAAAAGGATCATATTTCGGTAACACCAGTTGGAGGTCATGCCCGGCTGCGAGGTGCCCCTTCAATGTTTCGCGGAGGGAGGGCATGCCGCCTTTGCCGTCCATGGACCAAACGGGAAGTGCGGAGATATGTAAAAAGTTCAAACTACTGCCCCCTTCGCCTGTACATCAGTCGTATTCAATTGGTGAATCATTTTCCGTTTGCGCTGATATTCACGGCGCCAATTGCCAAGCCTTTTCCGCAAATTTTCTTTCTCAGGAGGGCAATCGGCGACTTCCCCAACATTGGCAAAGGGAATATGCGACAAGCTGATTTTTTTATAAGAATCCAACAAGTCAAGACTGACGCCCGCCTGAAGGTCTTGCCCACTGACAAGGAACTTACAATCAGCTGCAACTTGAATGCTCCAATATACATCGGGACTCGCCCGGTAATGCGTGGCAAAGAGTCGGTTGCTCGCTTTGTCGAATTCGATGTTAGCCGTAGCACTGTCACGCCTGCGCCACCATGCGGCGATATCCGCCATATTGCCAGTACAAACGTCCTTATAAGACAGCGCCTTCTGGCAGATGCGCTTGACTAATTGAGGGCAATCACCTATGCGCCCTGGCATATCGGGATGGCCATAAATGAACATGGGCTCACAGGAATGATATTTCTTTTCCAACAATTGCTCGAAAAAACGGCCCACTTCTTCCGAACCGAGCTCAAAACCAAACTTGGGGAAGCGATCTCCGAGACAGTGAAAAGGGATCTCGACCATGCTGTAAGCTTCGGAATCATTCTTTGGCAGGAAAAAGGGGTAGTCATCATGACCGACACCAAACGAACTTGTGTATTGATACCCCTTTTCTTCCAATACCTCATACATCGATGGATGCCAGAAACTGGCTGGGCCGACAAATCCCTTAGGGATAACCCCCACTCTGGATAACAAGGCTTCAGTCAATTCAAGATTTTTTCGATTACGCTTTTTGTCGTTGAAGACATAATGTAGGAAGGTATGGTTGCCAACTTCGGTCTCCAAGTTAATGACTTCTTTTAAAAGGTGTTCTTTCCCCACATAGGCCTTTCCGCAAACGAACAAGGACAAACTCTTCGACCAAGGACGGATGATGTCAACGAAACGCAATAAACTCGCCTCATCGCCGGCATCCATATCTGCACGAAAGCTAAAAAAACTCCGACATCCATTCGGCCAATACCATTTCTGGATCAGCGGTATACCAGAAGATTTCAGTGTTTTAAAAATTTCGATATTTATTTCGTTATGTATTTTTTTTGTGGAACGAAGGGGCAAATTTTCCCAAATGAAAGATGGAAAAAACTCATTTAAGAAAATGTAATTTTTGTCAACATGGGAAATCTTCTGAATTGCCAATCTATGGGATGACATAGTGATTGCGTTAGAGAGAGCTTGTTTTTTGAAATCATTTAAGGAGTTCAAAAAACAAGTCCCATCGACCTGAAATAATTCCTTCAGGACACGACTATTCTCGACTTCATTCGATTTGAAACGATCCAAGACCATATATTGTCTTATTTAGAGAAGCTCCAATTTAATAAATTCTTTGCCGAAGATTACTCTCCTCCATAAATAACCAATTTCGGAACATCCTGTACTTTTCAAGGCTTTTATTTGATAGAAATTGTTTTTCCTAACGAAAGATATAATGCTCTTATAACCTTTCTCTAAAACAAATGACTCAACAAACTTACGATAATTACTGCTAAAACCTATATTTCGAAATTGTTCTAAAACATATGCACGGCAACTACAAATTTCATCGGATTGATACGCGGCTTTTTGTTTTTCTAGAAAGAATTTGTCTTTTTCTGTGAGCCAAAAAAAAGAACAGGGAGTATTTGGCGTATCTTTCACGTACCCGAGAATTAGAAAATCACCAGAGTTAATACGACTTAAGAGCGAGCCATAATCATTTTCATTATAGTGAGGTTTGAATCTGCGAATAAACTCGTGTATGTCTTCCGGATTAGCCTCTTTAAAAGATAATTTATCTACAACTGAGGGAAGATTATCCTTGTCAATATTCTTTTTAAAAATGATGTATTTTTCAGAAAAATAAAGTTTTCGCGACTTTTTCTTTGAAATCTTGATTATCCGATCAACCACGTTGGTATACTTTCTTTTAATTCGTCTAAATAGTTGGATCATAAATGGTAGCGGATCATCAACGGCAAATATCGCGCTTGTGACTGGCGGTCGAATTGACCATAACCATGCCCACAGCGAAAGATTGCCATTATTTCTATCTATCTTCGCTGATTCAAAATCTGACGACCACCTTATCCATCGTCTTGAGATCTTCTTTGGTATGAATTCAGAAAAAGGCAAACCCAAAGCATCCAGATAATTCATAAACGGTATAGGCAAACCATTCCCTTCGGCAAAACCATTATTCCAATCGAGCCTGCCAACAGTTGGTTCAATCAGGTAAAACTTCCCATCGCGGGGGTCTCTTTTCATTTCCATCGAACAAGGCCCAACAAAATTGATCCTTTTGAAGAACCGTGTTGTGATCTCCTCAACCTCCGGGCTGCTTACAACTTCGCAAGAAGAGGTGCTTCCGCAAAGGGGGGGGTATTGCCTGATCTTTCGGCCACACAATGAGGCGGCCAGCTTGGTATTTTTTTTGTAATATTGAAAACAGAAATATAGATCCGAATCACTGCCCGGAATATACTCTTGGATGATTGCCTGGGGCTGGTACTCGGAAAATTTCCCATAGCTCTCAAGCATCTCGTCGCTGTCCTTTGCAACAAACGCCTTACCCGAAACATTTGCTATATAGCTATCATTTCTATACTCAGGCTTGACGATGACGGGGTATTTCACATTGTCAGGCAATTGCGTAATTTCATCGAAATTTCTAATCGAGAAAGATTTTGGAACGGCCAAACCGAACTCTTCGGCCATTTGGAAAAAGGTGGTTTTGCACAAGGCCTTTTTAACGGTATCAGCGGCTGGCATGGCAAGGTGGTAATACTTTTTCACTTCTTCAAGCCTATCCGCTAAAGCGAGAACTGTTGCGTCCCGAACCGGAAACAAAACAGGCTTATCGGTAAAGCTCCCCCCCCGATTCACCAGTTCTTCAACAAGAGCGCTTTCACTCCCACAGAAAAACCATTTTTCAGAAATGAAACGACTGAATAGATTCGCCGACCTGTCCGTATCGGTAACGACAACAACTTCGACACCGCGTCGGCCAAGAGAACGAGCTATTCCCAAACCGTTACCACTGATACCAAGAACGATAGCTTTATTTTTATAATCAAACATATGACTCTCTTACAATTTAGTATATTTTACTCGTTTAAATTTAGTATTAATTTTTTTTCTGTAATCGTCTGGAAGCAAAATGAAATAAAACAAAGGCACCCATAACAATAAAAGGATGAACACGTGAGTGAAAAATAAAAGCCATGTCTCTGGGTACCAAATTTTTATAGAAAATGAACAAATCAACGAAAACAAAACTCCAGCAACAATACCAGGAATAACTGAAGATAAAATAAACCTACTTAAAGGG
The DNA here is from genome assembly GCF_014201505.1 of Desulfoprunum benzoelyticum. GTDB lineage: Bacteria > Desulfobacterota > Desulfobulbia > Desulfobulbales > Desulfocapsaceae > Desulfoprunum > Desulfoprunum benzoelyticum. The sequence continues at coordinate 217,833 of NZ_JACHEO010000002.1, forward strand.
ATATTGCCGTTTTTGCTAAGATGATATGGAACCAATATTGTTGGGACGAGAAGACGCCCAACAAGCGTCCCCAAGGCCACACCGGCCAAACCCAAGTCAAGGGCTAAAACGAAAAATATTGAAAAAAACAGGTTCACCAAAGCTTCAGTGAAGGTAATCGCTGCGTTAAACCTCACATATCCAAGCGCAGCAAGATAACCTTTACATGGATTTGTGAACAATACAGGGATATTTGCAATCGCAAGGACAGTCATAACCATCGCTGAAGATCGCACAGAATTTAAGTCGAAGTTGTCCTGCAACATCCATAAATTCACGAAAGGTTCTGAATAAAATGCGTAGCCGATGTAAATGACAAGACCAACACTGAGTGAAACACGGACTTGCCGATAAAAAAGATGTTTCGCTTCGCCATCAAGACCTCTCGCAATACTTTTCTGTATAGAAGGAAATATAGTGCTATTTATTATTTTAAGGAATGAATAAGTATATAAAATCAGCATTCCACCAACACTATATTCTCGAACTGCCGAAACACTTATAGCTAATCCGACTATGATAAGATCACTTTGTCCTATAATTTTGACCGCTGAATTTGAAATTGCAGCAGGGATTCCATAGCTGAACAGCTCTCGAAATCTTTTTCGTGTATACAAAAAAGGGAAAATCCTCAGCCCTTTATGAACCCAGCCGGCACAAATCCGGTTGCCGATAACCGCGCAAACATTCCCCGCCATAATGGCGAAAACCAACCCCCAAAGCCCCCACCCCATCCCTAGGACATAGACTGTCCCAACTGTGCGCACCAGTAGCACTACCATATCGACCCCACGAGCAATATCGAATCGATCATGGGCCGCAAGCACACTTGAATTAATGGCAGCAATTGCGGACAACCAGACATTTACCACCATTAACGGCAAAAGCACCCTGACCGTATCGTAATGTTCAGGGCCAATCTCTTTAAATAAAATCGGGAAGAACCACCCAAGGGATATCCCTACCACCAGAATCAACCCACCAACCAGACTAAAAAAACCAAATCCGGCACGGATGGTTTCATCCACCCCAACTGGATCGTCTTTCCCTAGATACAGTGCCACATGCCGCCCGACACTGGCCCGCACCCCCAGATCGAAGATCCCCATGTACCCGGTGAGAACACTGAGCAGACTCCAGATGCCGTAAGACACGGCGTCGAGCTTACCGACGATGTAGGGCGAGAGAAAGAACATCACCAGCAAGGTGCTGGCATGGCCCCCCCAGTTAAACGCCAGATTACGAAGATGTTTACGGGCACTGCTCATAAATAGTCAAAAACCTCATTCAGTCACGGACGTTCACAGACAACACCAGGCAAAAAACCAAATTTTGAACATCTTTTTCCGATCCGCTGAAGGCACGGAAGGCACAGAAAAAAGTCAAAAACCGAAAAAATTGCTTTTTAGGCTTCTCCCTTCCATTGATTTTCACCCTTCCACACAGTAATACCCCCCGGTCTTGGGTGGCCCTTTGAAAACGATGCGATTTTCCGCACGCAGATGCTTCAGCCAGCGCTCTATGGTTCGTTGTGGGATATTCAAACGTTCTTTGATAGCAGCGGAATTGACCCCGGGATTTTCTCTAACAAACTGCAAAACATCATTCACTCCGCCACTTACTCCGCCATTCACTCCGCCACTTACTCCGCCACTTACTCCGCCACTTACTCCGCCATTCACTCCCTCAGGCCCTTGGGTCGCCTGAGCGAAGGTTGCCAGCACACCACCGGACGTCTCTTCCAGTGTGAAAGAAACATCCGGATAGATTTTGAGCTCTTTACGGATCCGGATCAAACCGCTACCGTATTTTTCAATATTCTTAGTCAGATAGAATGCTTCGGCAAGCAGTTTGTTGCGGGTTTGCGATTGGTAGTGGTCCGTGGCCAACTCGGCAAGCGTCAATCCGCCATAGAGATTTCCCGGGCTGAAAATGGTCAACCGATCATCGTGGATTTTGACCTGAATGTCGGATGCGTTGGCATAATCCCTGTGCACTACGGCATTGAGCAGCGCTTCCCGCAGGGCTGGCAAGGGGTAAGCGAAACGCTCTTTACGCTGCAAGCCGCCATCGAAATGGAACGATACGCTGACATGAGAAACGATAAAGAGCATGGCCTGTTCGACGGCTTCGAACAGGGTGTCGGTGATCTGGCGATCATCGATGATCAGGGTCGGCGTCTTGAAACGGCCGATATGAATGTGGTGGCGCAGCGGCTTTTCCGCAAAGAGCAGCATGGCCGCCCAGGTCGGCCTGTTGTCCTTGATCAGTTTGAGCTTTTCCAGCGCCGACAGCGGCGAGTTGTCGAGGGTGAACCGCCCGCACTCGTTGACCGTGGCGATGAAGGTGTCGATTTTGTCGATGGACAGGGCATCGAGGCTTTCTTGCGCGGCCGGGTAGGAATCCCAGGAGAGTTGCAGGGATTGCATGTAAAGATTGGTAATCTCGGACAGCCCGAGCTGGTGGTTCGAAGAAGACACTCGCCGGAAATATTTCCCCTTGGTGTTGATGGGCTTCACCGGATATTCGTGAACACGCAGTATGACAACGGTCTTGCCGGCAAGGTCAAACGGCAGGATGTCCGGAATGATGGACGGGCTGGTGGCGGATTTGACCTGGCCGAGCCAGTCGTTGAGCGTTTCCTTGCCGACCGTTACCCCCCTGACCGCACCATCATCGGCAACACCCACCAGAACGGTTCCTCCCAGGGTGTTGGCGAAGACGACCAGGGTCTCGATCGTTTCCCGATCGAATGTAGAATTGAATTCTACAGTCAGAGACTCGCCTTGCTGGATCATTTCAAGGATTTTGTCGGTACCGTTCATATTTTACCTGTACAACGTCCTGAAATAGCCAAAATCAACCTTTAAACGTGGTAAGGGCGGATAATGAAGGATTGTAAATTTTCCAAAGCAAATCCGGTTTGTCCTGCTTTCATCCGAACATTTTAAAGCCTTTTCTGTCCACAAAACAACTGAAGATATTGAAAAAAATCAAAAACCGCAATCTATCCAGCGACAACCTGCCAATGCCCACCTTTGGCCGGGCCGACACGTTTGAGGTAGCCCTGCTCCTTCAAAAGACCAATTTGCTTTTCAACGGCTGTCGTACTCAGGCCAAGTTCCTGAGCAAGCTTTACAGTGGTGATCTCTGGATTTTGTTGAATCCGAGAAAGAATGGCATACCTGGTTTCACCCAACATTTCACCCAACATTTCACCCAACATTTCAACCAACTCGGGGGTATCCTGGGGGAATGCCTGTTCCGTTCCCTTATAACGAAAGACCATCCGCAGAAAGTTTTATACAGTCGATCGCCGTCGCTAGATATACGATTTTGTCTTTCACAGGGCTTTGGCCTCGTCGAGCACCCGCTGCCGCAGGTGTTTGTTTAATGGGCGGAAACTGACAACATCAACCTTACGTTCGAGGATTCGTGACAGCTCGTCAATCAATGCAATTTGGTCAAAGAGCGTCGAACCAGGGAGAAAATCGACCAGAAAAAATCGACATCGCTGGCGTCGTGATCTTCGCTACGTGCTACGGAGCCGAAAAGTCGAACATCCGTCGCATGATGCCGGCGAGCGGTGGTCAGAATCGTTTCTTTTTCTTGTCGCAGCTTTTAGTATAGTTGGCCCAAGCGTCATCCTCCTCTCTCGCCGTCATTTATCGCAAAACCTGCTCCGTCCACGGAAGTCACGGAAAAATCCGGAAACGAAACCTTGAATCAAGGCAAATACCGCACGATATCCAGTGCTCCATGAAAAACACCCAAAATCACAACATCCCTCCCGGTGGCCCAGAGATAGGCAATCCGGTAATGCCCATAAAGGAGGATTCTGATTTCGCCCTCGGGTTCCATCCGATAGCAATGGCCAACCCTTGGAAAATCTGCCAATATTTTTGCCTTCTGGACAATACCGGCAATAACCCTGGCGGCTGCCGGCGGGTTGTCTTCGGCGATATAATCGTGGATATCGCGCAGCCAACGTTCGGCTTCGGCCGTCCAGACTACTTTTGCCATGTACGAATCCGTCGCTCTAACTCATCCCCGGACAAAACCCGCCCTTCACGAAAATCCACCAGGCCCCGATTGACCATACGCTCAAAAGCCAATTCCCGAAAAATCTCTTCAAATGAGGCATCATCGGGTTGCGACTGAATAACTTCTTTCATACGCTCTTTTACCGTTGCCATAGATACTCTCCGCATTAATTCAAAAATGCCCTCAAAATTGTTTCCGTACTCTCCGTGTCCAGAACCAGCATTACAGTTTCTCTTCGCGCTCTGCGTCGCGATCCAACATTAGCCTATCAATCCAATAACTGGGTTTCCTCCGTTACTGAACCTTCATTCCTTTCCCCGATACTTGCACATAACCTCGGCGTTTATCCTATGCAAAACCAAGATCTTTACCGCAAAGCCTTTTTGTCCACAGAAAATTATGAAATCGCAGAAAAAAATCAAAAACCCACAATCAACCAGACAACAACCTGCCAATGCCCGCCTTTGGCCGGCCCGACACGTTTGAGGTAGCCCTGCTCCTTCAAAAGACCAATTTGCTTTTCAACGGCTGTTGTACTCAGGCCAAGTTCCTGAGCAAGCTTTACAATGGTGATCTCTCGATTTTGTTGAATCCGAGAAAGAATGGCATACCTGGTTTCACCCAACTTTTCACCCAACTCGGGGGTATCCTGGGGGGAATGCCTGTTCCGTTCCCTTATAACGAAAGACCATCCGCAGAAAGTTTTATACAGTCGATCGCCGTCGCTAGATATACGATTTTGTCTTTCACAGGGCTATGGCCTCGTCGAGCACCCGCTGCCGCAGGTGTTTGTTTAATGGGCGGGAACGGCTCATGTGTTGCCCTCCTTTCCCCTGTGCGCTCCGTGGACAAAAAACCTTACACCCCTCGCGCGACGCGGGCGCGGGCGTAGATGTCGTGGTAGACGGCGGTGGTCTTTTCCCAGGTGTGGTGCCGGGCCACCCAGTCGCGGCCCTGGCGTTGCAGGGTCTCGCGCAACTCGCCGTCGGTCAGAAGGTGTTTCAGCTCCCCGGCCAGGGCCGCCTCGTCGCCGGCTTTGAAGAGCAGGCCGGTCTGGCCGTGGCGGATCAGCTCCTTGTGGCCGCCGACGTCGGAGGCGACCAGGGCCTTGCCCATGGCCATCGCTTCCAGCGGTTTCAGGGGGGTGACCAGCTCGGTGAGGCGCATGGAGTAGCGGGGATAGGCGAGTACGTCGATCATCGAATAGACCCCGGGCACCCGTTCGTGGGGAATGCGGCCGGGCATGATGACGCGCTTGCCGAGTCCAAGGGCGGCGACCAGCTGCTTCAGCTCTCCTTCCATTTCGCCGCCGCCGACTAGAAGCAGCACGGCGTCCTGCTCTTCCTTGGCGATGCGGGCGAAGGCGCGCACCAGCAGGTCGAGCCCTTCGTAGCGGTAGAAGGAGCCGATGAAGCCGATGACCTTTCTGCCGGCCGGATTCCACTGGCGCAGATACTCGGCATCGGGCGGGACCGGCCGGAAATCCGTTATGTCAACGCCGTTGAAGACCGGGGTGATCTTCGAGGCGGGGATGTGGCGCCGCACCAGATCCTGTTTCAGGCCGTCGCAGAGAATCGCCACCTGGTCGGCGCGGGTGCAGACCATGGTTTCGATGCGCTGGGTCAGCTTGTATTTCCACGAGCCTTCGGCGTAGGTGCCGTGATCGACGGCGGCATCTTCCCAGAAGGCGCGGATTTCGTAGACCACCGGCAGCCCGAGCCTGCGCCCGGCCCACAGTGCCGGGAGGGCGTTCAGCACCGGCGAATGGGCGTGGATGATGGCGGGGCGCTCGGCCTTGGCGACCTCCAGAATCCGCCGGGAAAGGACGTGCATCAACCGGGCTTCACCGATGAAGGGCAAGGAAAACCCGGGAGTCGCGCCGCTGCGGTAATAGGTGAAGCCGTTGATCTCTTCCCTCCGGGGCGCTTCTCCCTTCAGGTCGGCCTCGTGCTTGGGCGAGGTGACGATCACCGGCTCAAATCCCATGTCCCGCTGGGCGCGGAACAGGCTCTGGCTGCGGAAGGTGTAGCCGCTGTGCAGCGGCAGGCTATGGTCGAGAACGTGCAGAATTTTCATCGAAAAACCTCAATAAAAGGACTGAGTGCTCAGGACTGAGTGTAAAGGCAGTGCTGAGTGCTAAGTAAAATGCTCACCCAACCTGCAACTCAGCACTCAGCACTCAGCACTCAGCACTCAGCACTGCCTTTACACTCAGCACTATCTTTATACCCAGCACCGCCTTGAATAACCTCATCCAACCGTTTCAGATGCGCGTCCCAGGAATGGGCGCGTTCCACGTAGGCGCGGGCGTTTTGGCCGATGGCCCGTTGCCGGACGGGATCGCGCAGCAGGTCGACAACCGCCCTGGCCATTGCCGCCGCGCCGTCGGCGACGACGAGGTCCTCGCCGATCACGGCTTTGAGCCCGGTCGCCGCGCCGCTTGTGGCCACAACCGGCTTGCCCATGGCCATCCCTTCGAGCACCTTGTTCTGGATACCCCGGGCGATCGTCAGCGGCACCACGCAGAGGGTGGCGCCGGCCAGATGGGTGCGCATGTCGGGGATGGTGCCGGTGACTTCGACAGCGGGGATATTCTTCAGCGCAAGCACGGCTTCGGTCGGGTTGCGCCCGGCAATGCAGAAGACGGCATCCGGAACAGCCTGTTTCACAACGGGGAAGACCTCGCGGGCGAACCAGACCGCCCCTTCGCTGTTGGGCCAGTAATCCATGGCTCCGGAGAAGATCAGCCGCGCCGGCGGCGCCGGATCGGTCGCGGAGACCGGCGCCGGGAAGAAATAGTCGAGATCGACGCCGTTGGAGAGGGCTTCGACCTTGTCGACCGGCCCGTATTTGACCAGCACGGCCTTTTCCTCCTCACTGACCACAAAGGTTCGGTCGAATGCCGCGACGATCCGCTGTTCAAAGGGGAGCAGCAACCGCGCCTCGCGCCGGTAAAGCCAGGCCATGGGACCGCGCTGCCTGGCGGCGTATTCCCGCCATTTCTCCGAGTCGATATCGACCAGGTCGGCGAGCAGCACGGCCTGTTGCAGCGCCGACAAGTGGCGGGAGCGGAAGACGTAATCGGCGGCGGAAGAACAGAAGCACAGCACCGCTGTGACCGAACGGCGATCGAGAAAGCCGTCGATTTCCCGTTGCAGCGCCCGGGAATAGAAACACGGCAGGGTGCAGGGACGGCCCGTCAACAGGGCGCCGACCGCCCGGGCCTTCATCGCCAGGGGCGGGCGCACCTGAAAGAAAACCTGATGTACCATCCCTTTGAGCGCACCGACATGGCGCACATCGGCGGGATCGTCGATCATGCAGGCCACCGTCACCCGATAGCTTTTCGCCAGATGCCGCACCATGTGATAGGAGCGGATCTTGTCCCCCTTGTCGGGGGGATAGGGAATGCGGTGGGCGATAAAGAGCAGGTCGGCTTTCTGCGTCATAGGGAAATATATTTCCTGATCCGGGGACCAAGCCAGTTGGCCCCGGCCTCGGGGAGTCTGCTCCACAGAGCAGCAGCCAGTTGTCGATTTTTGGAAGGCCCGGTCGGTTCCATTTCTTTTATTGGCGACGATTCTTCACCTGCTGCTTTGGGCTCATACCAGAAAAGCCGTTGCGGAACGGCGCCCCACTGTTGCTTGAACAGCCAGGTTCCCTCACCCGGTGTGGAACGCCCGAAGTCGAACCGCTTGAATCCGTTGTCGGCGGCAAAAGCAAGAAATGTCCAGTACAGCAGCATATTGGGATTTAACCGGTTAAACCGGCGTAACGACGATGCCCAGGGAATTGTAACGGTGGTCGAATGCAGCAGGAGAATCCCGGCGGCGGCGGGAGTCCCGTCGGGAGTATGCACCAGGGCAACCCGGATCCTTTCTCCGTACATCTCGACTATTGCTTCAATCCATCGACGGCTGTGAACCGGCGAACCCAGATCCCGCATGTTTTCAGCAAATATTTGATAAAATCCCGGCACCAGTTCTCCGGTTCCCATGCTGACGGTCAATCCGTCTCGAACCGGCTTTTTTATCTGGCTGCGCAATTTCGATTTCAATCCCGCCAGCAGTCGCTCGGAACTCTCCGGCAGTTCCAGTACCATGCGGACTTTTTCTGTTTGGTTGTTTCCGGCGAAGGAGAGTGGACAGACGGAACGAATCAGACAGTCGGAACCTTTTTCCCGGGCGGAAACCAAAGCCTCGTCTAAAAGTGCGTGAGCGACTGCATCGCTGTCGGCAAGTATTCCGCCAGCGTCACAATAGGGGAGGGAGATCAAACGTTTACGCAGCAGCGGAACGCGGAAATCGATCAAAGGGAATACGCCGCATACCTTCCCGCTGTCTTCCGCCAGCAAATACACCCGCCGGAAGCCGTAGGCCTGTTCAACAGCCTTGCCCCAGGCAAAAAGCTGGTAGGCCGTACCCGCGGGATGTGCGAGCACATACGTATCCCATGGATCTTGATCGGACTGTGTGGCAGGGCGTATGTGTATACGACTCATCAATGGGCATCTTGGGCGTTCTGTTAACAGTTTGGTTATGAGCCTTATCTGAAAATGATCAGTATGCCTGCAGGCTGAAAACTTTGATCCTCTTGTTTGATACTAGCTTTTAAAGGTAGTTTCCGCACTTTTTTTCTCCTGCTACTTCAGACATTTCTGGAACAGGAGTGATTCGGAGAGTTGCCCATCCGTCAAGGGGAAAGTCCTCTGCCGCCGGCAAAAGAAACAGGTTTCGACTCACAAGATCTCTTGAATCCAAAAATGCGAAAAACTCGGCAGTTAGCAAGGAGATGCCCCATCAAGCTTGTGCAATCCTTGACAGGTACACCTATCCCCTTGTTATAATGAATAGTCGTAATTTGTTGACAGCATGATGACCATGATAATCTTCCCGTGTGAGTGCATGTATGCCGATTATCTTCAATCGTTACTATTCCGGCAGGAATATGAGCTTCTTCTTTGGGGAAGGTATGCTCATGTGGCTGTCGATCATGGTCGTGCACTGGTTCTTCAAGGGAAACGTCATCTTTCGGATTGATTTCTTTGATTGTTTCCGGCAGGCGTTGATCGTCGTCATTGTCTTTCAGTTGTGCTTGTATTTCTTCGACCTGTATGACCTGAGCAAGGATACATCGATCCCCGACACCGTGACCCGGATCACCCAGGCCTTTGGTTTCGGCTGCATCATCCTCGGTGTCATCTATTTCGTAGTACCCGGTCTGCAAATCCCGATAACCGAGTTCTGGGCGGGGTATCTCGTTATCTGCCTGTCGATTGTCGCCTGGCGTTCCGCCTATTACTATGTTTTGCGCAAAAGAATGTTTGTGCAGGATATCGCCATTATCGGCACCGGCAAACTTGCCTCCGACATTGCAAAAGAAGTCCAGGATAAACGAGATGCAATATATAGGATATTGGCTTTCATTGGGCCGGATCGACCCGATTTCAACCACCTCGATGCCCCGGTTTTCGCCGAGTTGGGGGAGTTTCTTGCGACAGTCAACATCAAGAAAATCGCCCGTATCATCGTCGCCCCTGATGACCGGCGGGGCACAGTTCCGGTTCAGGATCTCCTGCGACTCAAATTGCAGGGTGTGGAGATAGAACAGGGTATTGCCTTTTATGAAGGGGCGGCGGGAAAAATCCTGGCCGAGAAACTCAATCCCAGTACAATCTTTTTTTCCAAGGGTTTTGATCTGTCACGGCTGAAACGGGCCATAAAGAGAACCATCGATCTCGTTGTCTCGGCGCTGCTTTTAGTTATGACCGCGCCGATCATTCTGATTTCGGCCATTATCATCAAACTTGAATCGGCCGGCCCGGTTTTTTACCTGCAGGAGCGGGTTGGGGAACACAGCCTGCCATTCAAGGTCATCAAGCTCCGTTCGATGCGCCAGGATGCCGAGAAGAATGGCGCTGTCTGGGCTTCCGTCAACGATCAGCGGGTGACCCGGTTCGGCGCCTTCATCCGTAAGGCCAGGATCGATGAACTGCCGCAGTTGTGGAATGTCATCAAAGGCGAAATGAGCCTGGTCGGCCCGCGCCCCGAGCGACCGGTTTTTGTTGAAGAGTTGGTGAAGGTCATTCCCTACTACAATATCCGCCATACGGTGAAACCCGGGGTCACCGGCTGGGCCCAGGTCTGTTATCCTTACGGCGCCTCGACCGAAGACGCCCTGAGAAAACTGGAATACGACCTGTACTATCTGAAGAATATTTCGGTGGCCCTCGATTTGTTCATCTTGTTCAGGACCGTCAAGACCGTGCTTTTTCAAAAAGGCGGGCGGTGATTGGGTTCCTCGTTCGGGGCGGAGTTTTCAGTATCTGGCTGTTGTTTTTCAATATCTTGGGGGTGCTCTCCCCACCTCGCCATTTACGGGATGACAAGATGAATTAAAATCACAATCAACTGGGTGGTGTTCCAGTTGGCCCCGTCTACACTTTTGAACTATCAGCGCCCTCGGATCACGCAGCCTGAAAGTCCCTGGGCTTGACAGTCTTCTCGATCTCTTCGCCCACCGCAGCCTGTGCCACCTTTACATCGTAACTGCTTTGCAGATTCATCCAGAAATCGGGCGAGGTGCCGAAAAATCGAGCCAGACGTAAGGCTGTATCGGCAGTGATGCCTCGTCGCTCACTCAATATCGCGGTGATCCGGTTGGCGGGTACATGCAGCGCTTTCGACAAGGCGTTGGCAGACACGTTCAGCTCTTCCAGTTCACCTTTCAGGATCTCGCCGGGATGGATTGGGCGCATCTTATTGGCCATGTTCATTTCCTTCAGAGGTAATCAACGATTTCAACGTTGTAGGCATCAACGTCTTTCCACTCGAAGCACACGCGCCACTGGTGGTTGACGCGAATACTGTATCGCCCGCCACGGTCACCGGTCAATGCCTCGAAGCGATTGCTCGGCAAAGCCATCAAATCATGGATGGTCTTGGCATTGTCCAAAATCTGGAGTCTTTTTTCTGCCTGTGCGGAACAGGATTCGAATTTCCTGACTCGTTTTCCTTCAAAGAGGGCTTGTGTATCCCTGCAGCGGAATGATTTGATCATAAATGACTGTAAGGTGTTTTATGTTGTACGTCAAGCGTACATCTATTTGAATATATACTATTACACATGCTGACTGTTGAACATATATGATACCTCCAACCCCTGACGCTTTGTACACACGGACACGCAGGGATGCTTCCATGCCTGTTTGAGATCTCTCACTGCGTTCGAGATGACAGAGGGGGAAGGTCAAGATGACAGCGGTGGAAGGTCGAGATGACAGCGGGCGAAGGCCGAGATGACGGAGCAGATAAGGGCGACAAGGCGGGGGAAGGTCGACCGACCGGCCTCGATGGAACAGGCGTTACGCTCTCCCGCCCAGATTCACGTGACACTCCACTTCGAGAGATTATAGTATTCACCACGCATCATATTCTATGATATGATTTCAATTCCGAGGGATTGATGGACTAATCATAGAATAACGGGAGGGAGGAGGTCATGCGCGGCAAAGATATACTGAAAGAGGCCTTAAACCTTGATCCGGCCGAAAAGTTTATTGTCGTTGAGGGTTTACTGAAAAGCCTGGATGAACCTGACTCTGAATTGGATAAGATATGGGCGGACGAAGCCGAAAGGAGATTGGAGGCCTATAGAGATGGGAAACTCAAAGGCATCCCAATGGAAGAAATCTTCAATCCACTGAAATGAAGGTAATTTTTTCTGAACTTGCCAAGTTGGAACTGGATGATGCCTGTAGTTTCTATGATCTCCAAATGTCTGGGCTTGGTTTAAAGTTCAAAGAGGAAGTCGGAAAGGCAGTCAGACGGATCGCGGAATTCCCCACGGCGTAGTCGATTGAATGTGGAGAAATTCGTAAGGGATTACTCCATATGTTCCCTTATAAGCCCCTTTATTCTATAGAAAAGGACCATATTTTCATTATCGCGGTGGCTCATCAGCATCGTAGGCCGACGTATTGGCAGGGGCGATGAGATCGAGATAAAGGGATGACTGTGTTGCCTCGTTGAGCGCCAGCGAAAAATCTCTTTGTTTCCGGAAGGTTGAAGATCATGATCCCGCCCCCCCCGTTGTCATTTCGAAGCGATAGCGAGAAATCTCGTTTTTCATGGCAGGAGATCTCTCACTGCGTTCGAGATGACAGGGAGGGAAGGTCGAGATGACAGGGAGGGAAGGTCGAGATGACAGGGAGGGAAGGTCGCGATGACAGGGAGGGAAGGTCGCGATGACAGTGGTGAAATCATTCTCCGGCCGGCCGAGTTTTGCGCTGCCTCGTCGAGCGGTTGATTTTTTTCGTCCTGCCCGCTGTCAGCACCTCCGGGAGGAGGTCGGGATGGCGATCGAGCAACTTCAACAGCAGGACGGTCGATTTGGCCGGTTGCCTGACGCCGCGTTCATACTAGTATTCACCACGCATCACACTCTATGATATGATTTCAAATCCGAGGGATTGATGGACAAATCATAGAGTAGCGGGAGGGAGGAGGTCTTGTGCGGCAAAGGCATATTGAAAGAGGCCGAGAAAATGAAACAGATATATGTACCTTTGACATCTTGAGGCGGCGATGAAGCAGAAAGAAATACTTGAAGGCTTGCGTGCTTATAAAAAGAGATTTTCAAAGCAGTACGGGATACTCGATATCGGTGTTTTCGGTTCCGTTGCGCGAGGTGACTATGACAATGAAAGCGATGTAGATATTGTGGTTCGCCTTCAGAAGCAGGATCTCTTTCTTCTTGCAGGATTGAAATATGATTTGGAAGAAACGTTTCATCGCCCGATCGATATTGTTGCCTATCGTGATACCATGAATCCTTTTTTAAAGAAGAGAATCGATAAAGAGGCCTTGTATGTATGACAAGGAATTGGCGTTGGAGATTCTGAGGCAGATTGAAGAGGCAGCTGGTTTGGAAAAAGGCGAAAGGAATGCGCGATATCCTTACCCATCATTATGCCGATATCAATGCTGAAGCAGTTTTTCATACCTGACGAGATAAAATTCCGCAACTCCTTCAAACGATAAAAAATATTCGAAACGACCAGGAAAAGGAGAGAGGTCCATTTTTGGAGCAACAATCCCAAAGGAAGAAATCTTCAATCCACTGAAATGAAGGTCATTTTTTCTGAACTTCCCAAGTTGGAACTGGATGATGCCTGTAGTTCCCATGACCAGGCCAACCCGTTGGTTTCTGCAGTGTGGGTTGCCGGTCAGGCCGATTGCCCCAACGTGACTGAAGTGCCTGGCATGAGCTAAAGCCTGAAGAGGGATACCCCATGAAACTCAAACACCTGACCCTGGAAAACTTCCGCGCCTGCGAACAGCTGGATCTCGAGCTGGGCAGCCGGCTCACGGTTTTACTGGGGAACAACGGCAGCGGCAAAACCTCCGTGCTGGACAGCATCGCTATCGGCCTGGGGGCGGTGTTGACGCACCTTCCATCCGTGTCCGACATAACCTTCAGGAAACAAGGTGATATTCGTCAGCAGCACAACCTGCTGGCGCCCTACACCCGCATCGGCCTTGAAATGTCCTCCGGTCTGCGGTGGGATCGAATCCAGCGGCGGGACAAAAGCCAGGCCACGGCCAAAGCTGTACCGCCGGCAACAGGGTTGAAAACACTGGAGTCCTATCTGGACGAAACCGTGATAAATCCCCTGAATGCCGGTCAGCCGTTTCAACTCCCGATGATGGCGTATTATGGGGTCAGCCGCGCAGTGCTCGAGGTGCCGCTGCGCCGGAAAAACTTTCCGAAAACACACACACGGCTGGAAGCACTCAGCCAGGCGTTGGCAGCACAAAGCAGCTTCAAGTTGGCATTCATCTGGTTCTACAACAAAGAAAATGAAGAGCATCGCCTGCAGAAAGAGCAGCGCAGCTTTGAGGTGACACTGCCGGAGCTGGATGCTGTGCGCCGCGCCATCGGCATCATCTTTCCGGACATCAGCAATCCCCACATCGAACTGAGCCCGCTGCGGTTTGTCGTCACCATCAACGGTGAAACGCTGGACCTGATGCAACTCAGCGATGGCTACAAGACGCTCCTGGGCCTGGTCATCGACCTGAGTATGCGCATGGGGCTGGCCAATCCGCATCTGACAGACCCGCTGAGCGCTGAAGCCATCGTGATGATCGATGAAGTGGATCTGCACCTGCATCCCTCCTGGCAACAGCGGGTGATGGCCGACTTGCTGCGGACCTTCACCCGAACACAATTCATCCTGACGACCCATAGCCCCTTTGTCGTTGAAGCACTGAATAATCATCTGAAACGTCACCGGTTGGGCAGCGGATTGACGGATGTTGATGAAATCGACAAGCTGCTGCCGCTGCCCGCTGATCAGGTTCGTGTGTACTTGATGGAGAACAGTACCCAAAGACCGTTGATCGACAGTGAAAGCGGGTTGATCGATGACACCCTGCTGGCGTATTTCAACCAGATCAATGTCTTGTACGACCGGATGCGTGATATCGAATGGAATCGGCGCAATGATTGACACGAACCCGTTCAGCCATTGCGAATGCAGGCGCATGGGCAATAGCCAAACTTTGTGCCGGTCTGAATTAACGCTTGAAGAACAAGGCAAAAAAGTCTGCCTGAGTGTTCGCGGGGGTGAGGAGGCCAAAGTTCTGGTGCTGGACGGCTGTGTGTTCACGGACAACAACCCGAAGTGCGATGCCTTGTATCTCTACAAAAGTCGCAATCGCAAGATTGCAGCGTTGGTGGAGCTGAAGGGCGCCGGCGATATCCCGCACGCCTTTGAGCAGCTTACATACACGAAGAGGCAACGGCCGGAGTATGCGCAACTGAAAAACCAGCTGGACCAGTCCGGGCCGGGAACGCTTTTTGAAAAATCTTTTATCGTGACGAACGGCATGCTGTCCAAACCTGAAATTGAACGGCTGGAGAACCAGCATCAAATACGTGTCAGCGCGGTACTGCACTCGGAACCGGGTAAGTTTTGAGCAGGCTGGCCACACCCTGGATCCTGTCTGGCTGATATGGGCGACGCGTGGACACATTAGTTGAACGTGGGTAAAAAATGATGAAATTAACCCGTATTCGTTCGGCCGATGAATCGTGTTTGTGGGCAAACCTGAAGGAGGCGTTGTATTCTTGTCGTTTCGAGTGTGTTGCCTTTCATCGCGACTTTCCCCCGCTGTCGATCGCCAGGGGGAACGCAGTGGATGAGGTCATCACCGTCGATCCCTCCGAGACCGAGGTCCCGGCCGGCCTGCTGAGGGACTGGTCGTTACCTGGTGTTGTTCGACTTGACGGCGAGGTGCGCATCGTCGAAATCCAGGAGGTAAAGAAACGCGATGAATGTACATACTGATATCCAGATCATCCACGACCGCAACGGTGCCCCCGCCTTCGTGGTGTTGCCGTATGCCGACTGGCTGGCCAGTCGCGACCGCCAGGAAAACCTTGTCCCCAACGAAGTCGTCAATCTCACCTTCGATCACGACTGGTCACCGATGCGCGCCTGGCGTGAACACTTCGGACTCACCCAGGCCGAGGTTGCGGCAAGGGCGAACATGACCCAGGGAGCCTACGCCCAGATGGAAAACAGCGCCAAACCACGCCGCGCCAGCCTGAAAAAGATAGCCGAGGCCATGGGGCTGACTGTCGAACAGCTCGATTTCTAAGTATCCCAGCCGCTGTTCCCCGTGCTGGCTCTGCTGATCAAGCTCGATTCGCCGTGGCCGATATTTTATGCCCAGCTGCGGATCGGCTGGGGCAACGTGCCGTTTCGGGCCTGGAAGCTGCGGACGATGGTGGACGGCGCCGACCGGAACAACGTCCACTGGACCACCGACAATGGCAGCCGGATCACCCGGGTCGGCCGGTTCGTGCGCAAGACCCGGCTGGATTGGGAGCGGATGATGGCTGCATGAGATCTCTCCCGCTGGTCGAGATGACAGCGGGGGAAGGTCGCGATGTCAGCCACTATCTGTCATTTCGTTTTTCCCCGCTGTCGAGCGAAGCGAGAAATCTCGTTGTTCCCGCAGGGCGAAGGCCATGATCCCGCCCCCGCTGTCATTTCGAAGCGAAGCGAGAAATCTCGTCTTTTCGTTGAGATCTGATCCTGTTGGAGATCTCTCACTGCGTTCGAGATGACAGCGGGGGAAGGTCGAAGTGACGGGCTGGGAAGTTTGAAGTGACTGGGGATATAGGGTTGGAAGGACAAGGTAGGCAGAAGTTCGATCTGGGAAAGGCTCGGTCGATAAGGAAAATCCGAGTATTATGAAGCCATAATCCGAGAAAAAGAATGCCAAATTCCGAGAAACACGAGAACATATTAGGCAAATACAAGACGATATGAGTAAAGCCTGTCATTTCCACGTTTTCTATGATGTCAATGGTCCGCAGTCTCCGGAGCGGAATTCTGCAGTAAGGTCATTTTACATCCCAGGGCCTCGATGACCTTTTTGATGGTATCGAATTTCGGTGTGCTGTTTGGTGACAGAGCCTTGTAGAGGTTCTGGCGGCTCAGGTTGCTCTTGCGGGCGATACTGCTCATGCCCTGGGCCTTGGCGACATTGCCGATGGCGGTGATCAACAATTCGGTGTCGCCTTGCTCAAAGGCTGCTTTAAGATATTCATGGATCATCTCGGGACTGTCCAGATATTCACTGGTATCCCATTTCCTTGTTGTTATTTTCATCTTTATGCCTCCAATTCGGTTAGTACGATTTTCGCTTTTTCGATGTCTTTCTGTTGGCGCGATTTATCTCCGCCACACAGGAGAATGACAACTTTGTCACCCTTGATGGTGTAGTAGGCGCGAAAGCCGGGTCCGAAGAAAAAACGCAGCTCAAATAAACCCCCACCCAAGTTTTTATGGTCGCCAAAATTGCCGAGTTGGATATGATCAAGCCGGCTGATAATCCTGGCTCGATGACGGACATCTGTTATCCCGGCGAGCCATTTATCAAAGATATTGGTGGTCTCTATCTCGTATCTCATGATGATACTGTCGCACATAAGAGACAGTTTGTCAATGCGTGGGACGCAACAACGAAAATGACGGTTTTGTCGTGACAGCGCTCCGGGCGGACAGCCGACGCCCCAACACATCAATTGCTGTCGTTTCCCGGCAGGAAGAATCTTACGTGATGCCATGTCCCTTTTTCCACATGTTGATGAACTCATAGCCGAAACTATCATCCCGCTGTCGGGGGAGATCTGCCCTGTCGTTGCGTCCCCCGGTCGGGTTGCTTCGCGGCCGCTTCTGGCCAGGGTTCCGCAGCCGGGTTATGATCAGGCGACCCGTGACGGTTTTGCGGTTGGCGCCGGTGGGGACAACGTTGTTGATGGCAGAAGGTTCCGTATCGACGGCGAGGCGCCGGCCGGGGACATTCAGCGGCGCGTCTTGGCTGCCGGCCAGGCCTGCCGGATCATGACCGGCGGCATGGTCCCGGACGGGGCCGAGCGGGTCGTGCCGCAGGAAGACTGTGTGGTCGATGGCGGCATGGTCCTGGTGTCCGCCCGGGGGCTGGCACGAAAGAAAACCTTTATCGACAGGCAGGGGAGCCAGGTCGCCGTAGGTGAGCTGCTCGTTGATCAGGGGAGCATCCTGCAGACTGAGGATTCTGCTCTACTGGCTTCCTGCGGCCATACAGAAATCGAGGTTTATCGTCGGCCGCGGGTCGGTTTCTTCTGTACCGGCAGCGAACTGGTCGAATCGGCGGCGCAATTGGTGCCGGGCCTGAAGGTCTCGTCCAACCGCTATCTGCTCGAGGGATTGATCCGTCAGTTTCTGGCCGAGCCGGTGAATCTGGGGGTTGTCCCGGATACGGCCGGGGCCCTGGACGAGATCCTGGCGAAGATCGAAACCGCCTCCCTTGATGCAGTGATCAGTACCGGCGGCATGGGGCCAGGCAAATACGACCTGCTGGAGGATGCCTTCCGCCGGGCCGGAGGCAAGGTTGTATCACGCGCGCTGGCGATGCGGCCTGGGGCCTCGACGCTGGTCGGCCGGTTGGGGCGGACGGTGTTTTTCGGCCTGCCCGGCCCGCCCGGCGCCGTCCGGACCCTGATGAACGAACTGGTGGGACCGGCCCTGCTGCAGCTGCAGGGGGTGGCGGATTATGCCCCGGTGACTCTGTCGGCCCGGCTGCAGCAGCGGGTAGAGATCAGAACCAGGGAGGTGCTGCAGATCAAGCCCGGTGCGTTGAACATGACGGCGAAGGGGCTGGAGGTTCGACTGGCGGGGCGGCTGGAGCCGCCGACGTGCTTTATCCTCTTCCCGCCGGGCTGCGGTGTTCTCGAACCAGCCACGGAGGTCGAGGTCCATCTCGCCTGGTCACCGGAGGTGGCGAGATTGTTTCGGGGATGATCCCCTAGGAGACTCGGACGGCCTCCCGCAATATTCCTTCCCGCAGCTGTTTTTTCAGTACACCTTCGGTGACAAGGTCCACTGGTTTGCCCAGAAGATCTTCCAGATACTGTTTCAGTCTGAGGAATTCGAATATTCCCGGAGTCTGGGAGAATTGTACAAGAATGTCGATATCGCTTTCTGCCCGGCGAGATCGTCGCTGGGACGATAGAAGGGGAGAATTTCTGGCAATACCTGTGCTTTGTGGTCCGCGAGGAATGCGCCAAGGTCGTCGAGGCGCTGAGGGGATCGGCAGGTCATGCAGGAATATGAGCTGTAGCTTGCTTGATACTATAAAATGGTATAGTATATGACATGGACAGTTACGTTTACCGGCAAGGCGAAGAAACAGGCAGATAGGCTTCCAATGAGAGTCCGGGAGGTGCTGTTTCAGTTAGTCAGTGAAATAGGAGCAAGAGGACCGGGCCAGGGTGATTGGCCTAACTATTCCAAACTGTCCGACGGTCGGCACCATTGCCACTTGAAGAAAGGAAAACCCTGCTATGTGGCGATCTGGAGAGAAGATAAAGGGCAAACTCGGATTATCGAGGTGATCTATGCAGGAACCCACGAAAAAGCACCATATTGATAACGAGATGATAACTCTGCGCCTCAAGGTCCATCGAAGGAATGCACCACAGGTCGAGGAGTTTGCACGCAAGATAGAAGCCGGCGAGGAACGCACCTACAGTATCGAGGAAGTTTTCCCCGATCTGATCGATAAGGGTGGCTTTGTCGCCCTTCGCGCCTACCGAACGCGAGAGGGGTTGACACAACGGCAACTCGCCGAGAAGACTGGCATACCGCAGCGGCACATCTCCGAAATGGAAAACGGCAAGCGAGTCATCGGCAAAGAGATGGCCAGGCGTTTGGGAACGGTGCTCGGAGTCGACTTCCGGGCTCTGCTGTAAAGATGTTGGATAAAAACAATTTCTTGAAAAGGTCAGGCCATGCCCGAGACTTCCGCCAGTTCCGCCTCGCTCTCCGCTGAAGACAAACGCCGCCTGGTCGGCAGGCTCGTCACCGAGATCGAGACCGCCCTGAAGGCCCGCGACTTCCTTCGCGCCGACATCCTCCGCAATCAGCTCATGGACGCCGATCCGATGGCCCTCAGCGAGATCATCAAGATCAACGGCCTGATCGAGGAGGCAAAGACCGCCGCCTTCGACCGCGACCATCTCGCGATCTGGAACAAGCTGTACGACAACCTCAGCGAGGAGGAGCGCAACGGCCTGTTCTACAGCATGAAGAAGATGGTGGTGCCGCCGAAGAAGCTGCTGTTCTCGCATGGGACCAGGAGCGACCGCATCTTTCTGATCGAGAGGGGCCAGGTGACGATCTTTTTCCCCAAGGATGGTCAGAATATCATCCTGGCCCAGATGGGACGCGGCGACATCCTCGGCGGCTGCACCTTCACCACCATCTCGCTGTGCCCAGTCTCGGCCGTCACCCACACCGAGGTCCACCTGATGTGCCTGGAGGGTGGCGCCACCCGGGAACTGGACGACAAATTTCCCGGACTGTTCGACAAGCTCATCGATTTCTGCACCGCCAGCGGCCGGGTCGACGAGATCGTCCGCAACAAGAAGATGGAAAAACGGGAATTCGTCAGGTATCTGGCGGAGGGGGTGGTGGCGGCGACCGTCCTGACCGCCGAAGGGCAGAAGACCGATGCCGCTTTTCGCGGCGACCTCACCAATATCTCGATGGCCGGCGCCTGCTTCGCCGCCCGGATCAGCAAAAAGGCGACGGCCCGAGCGCTACTGGCCCGGCACCTGCACCTGTCATTTGCCTGCGGCGTCAATGACAACCCGACCACCTTCAAGGTGGTCGGCCGGGTGGTTCGGGTCTCGTCGCACCTGTACGACGACTACAGCATCCACGTCCGCTTCACCAGGCAGCTGCCGGAGGAACTGATCGGGAAAATTGCGCCGGGGGAGGTGTGAGTGGAGGCTGGGGGGTTAAGCCGGTGTACAGCCTTCACCCTGTCATTTCAAAGAGAAGCGAAAAATCTCGTTGTTCCTGTTAGGGCAAAGGCCGAGATCCCACTCCCGCTGTCATATCGAAGCGAAGCGAGAAATCTTGTTGTTCCTTTGCCGGAGCTCATTCCAATCCCTGTTTAAGATCTCTCCCTGCGGTCGAGATGACAGCGGGGTAGGACGAAACGACAGAGGGACAAAGTCGAGATCACAGAACAGGAAAGGGTAAAAAGGCAGGGGATTGGTCGAGGCAAAAGTGGTGAAAACCCTCAAGGCCAGTGCATGAAGGCCGAATGCTTGTTCCCGTTAGGGCAAAGGGCGTGATGCCGCCCCCGCCGTCATTTCGAAGCGAAGCGAGAAATCTTGTCCTCGCAGCTCACTTCTGGCATTTCGAACAGAAATAACTGGCGCGGCCGCCGATCTGGACCTTCTCGATCGGGCGTCCGCAGGTCGGGCAGGGTTCGCCCTGGCGGTCGTAGACCTTGAAGTGGACCTGGAAATAGCCGCTTTTCCGCTCGGCGTTGAGGAAATCGCTGATCGTCGAGCCGCCGCAGTCGATGGCCTGCTGCAGCACCAGGCGGGTGTGCTGGACGATCCGCCGCCACGCCGCCGGGCTGAGCGTGGCGACACTGCGGGCAGGGCGGATGCGGGCGGCGAACAGGATCTCGTTGGCGTAGATATTGCCGATGCCGGCGACGGTTGTCGTGGTCATCAGGAAGGTCTTGATCGGCTGCTTCTTTCCCGCCGCTTTGTCGATCAGGTACTGGGCCGAAAAGCCCTCGCCGAGCGGCTCGGGTCCGGTTGCTTTGAAGAAGGTCTGGTCAAGAGCCGCTGCCTCCTCGCCGCTGAAGACGTGAATGGCCCCGAACCGCCGGCTGTCGTTGAGGCGCAGGTCGAGGTCGTTGTCGAGCAGCAGGCTGAGATGGTCGTGGCGGACGGCGGGGACCTCGAACGGGAAGAAGCCGAGCCTGCCGGTCATGCCGAGATGGATCAGCAGCCGGGCCCCGTTGTCGACGGTGATGATGAGGTACTTGGCCCTCCTGGCGACATCGACCACCGTGCGGCTCAGGATATGGCGGAACATCTCGGCAATCGGTATCCGGGTGCGCAGGTCCATGCCGCTGTGGCGGATCTGGACGATTTTCCGGCCGGTGAGATGGGGACGGAGACCTTGGCAGACAACTTCGACTTCCGGCAGTTCAGGCATGGGCGTTTCCTCCGTGGGTGAGTACGACGCTGAGACAGAGATCTTCGAACCGGGTCGTCAGGACCGGCAGATCCCGCGGCGATTGCGGGGCGGATGGGTCCTGACCGAGAACGAGCACGGTGCAGTCGCCGGTGGTCGCTTCGCAGCGGCGCAGGACCAGTTCGAGAAAGCCGGGCATCCGCTCCCTGCCGACCGCCTTGCGGGCCGCTTCCTTGGCCGTCCACAGCAGGTTGAGGCGGGGGATGGGCTGGAGATCGGGGAGATGGCGCTGCAGGATCTGCGCCTCCTGCGGTTGGCAGAAGCGGGCGCAGATGCGCTCCAGCGTCGGCGAGTCCTCCTGGATATCGATGCCGCAGGCCGCAGCGGCGACGAGGGCGGCGGCGTAACCGCCGCTGTGCGAGATCGACAGATCGATTCCGCTGACCGCGGCGAACGGGCCGGCGATCTCGGGGCGGCCGCTGGGCAGGTTGGCGATCATGATATCCCGGGCATCGGGGAGCGGCAGCTGCGGCAGAAACTTTCGGAGATATGCGCTGGTCGCCTGCTTGGCGCAGATCCGGCCGGTGAGCCACTGGGCCCGTCGCTTCGGCAGGGTGTAGGCGGCAAGGGCGGCCAGTTCCGGATCGGCCAGGACGACAGGGCCCGATCCCGGAGGTCGGGCCAGGTACGCATCGGGGTTGACGACCGCCGCCAGGGACAGGGCCGCCGGGTGATGAGAGAAGACAACGGGCAGGGTCTTTTCGAGCAGGGACAGGGTGGCGGCGGGAGATTTCGGCATCGGCAGAAGGTTAAAAACAACTTGCTATTTCAACGGTTTTTGCTAACTACTAAGAAAATTCGCGGTCTCAACACACATATGTGCACTATCCTGATTCAAGGTGATGTATGGAAATCGGCGCCAATCTGACATTGTACGATCTGCTGGTCCTGGGCCTGCTCCTCCTCCTCGTGGCGCGGGGGCTGTGGCTGGGCTTTCTCAGGCAGATCATCGGTCTTGTCGCCCTGTATTTCGGCTATATCGTCGCCAGTCAGTATCATGACAGACTCTTTCCCTTTTTACGAGATCTTTCCGGAAATCCCAAGGTTGTTTTCTTTGCCGCCTATGCCCTGCTGTTTGCCGCGACGTATATCGTCGCCGTGCTGGCCGGCAAGGGGCTGAACTACGTCATCAAGGTGTCGATGGCCGGCTGGTTCGACCGCCTGCTCGGCGGTGTCCTGGGACTGGCCAAGGGGATCCTGCTGGTGGTGCTGATGCACATGGTCCTCGGCACCGTCCTGGCGCCGGAAAACCAGCTGCTGCGCAACTGCGAGACCTGCGATGAGCTGAATGCGGCGACCGGGCTGGCCCTGGAGCTGATCCGCAACGAAGAGGCGCGCAAGGCCTTGATGCAGCAGGTCCCGGCGATCTCGGTCGATACCGTCAAGGACTATATCGCCCCCGGGGCGAAGGTGCCGCCGCCGACCTACCCCCCGCCGGAGGGCGCCCGGCCGGCGCCGGTCCCTCCGCCCCCGTCTCCCCCGGCGTCAAGTTCGACCGGCGCCGAGTCGCGAGGATCGTCCTTCTGGGATGAACCCCCGGCCGATAAGGCCGCCGTCGCCCCTTCGGCCCCCTCCCGTCCAACCGCACCCCCGCCGCAACCATAGAGTATGAGGTGGCCGGGGCTCTTCCTCGGCAGGTCAAGATGACAAAAGATCCCCACAGCTATCGGCAACGGGCGTATCGCCAGGTGCAGGCGCCGGCGGATCTCGTTGCCTCCTACGTCCGGGTGTCCGAAACCGATCTCCATATCCTCGCCGATCGCCCTGTCGAGCGGGAGGCCATGGAAACCGTCCTCCAGTGCCGGCTGGCGATCGAGAGCTATGCGGCGCGGCGCCCGGCATTTTTTTCTTCGCTTTTTCCCCTGCCGCCCGATCCGCTGGCTCCGCCGCTGATCCGTGAAATGCTGGCGGCCGGGGAGGCGGCAGGCGTCGGGCCGATGGCGGCGGTGGCCGGCGCCATCGCCGAACACGTCGGCCGTAGGCTGCTGGGGTGCGGGGTGCGGGAGATCATCGTCGAAAACGGCGGCGATATCTTTCTGCGCCGCCGGCGCGACTGCACCGTCGCGATCTTTGCCGGCCGGTCGCCGTTGAGCGGCCGGATCGGCCTGCGGATCGCTGCCCGGCAGATGCCGATCGCCGTCTGCACCTCGTCGGGAACCGTCGGCCATTCCCTCAGTTTCGGCGATGCCGACTCCGTCACCGTCCTGGCCGCATCGACGCCGCTGGCCGATGCGGTCGCGACCCGGCTGGGCAACGAGGTCGGGCGCGGCGGTGGCGGCGAGGGCGGGATCCGGCAGGCGTTGGAAGTTGCCGGCAGTTTTGCCGATAGCATCGGCGTGGTGGTGATCTGCGGCGGGTTGATGGGGGCGGTCGGCGATGTCGAACTGGTCCGATTGTAGCTGTGGCTGAAGCTTGAGCGGGCAACAGCGGCTACGGGCCGGGGCAGGGAACGAGCCTGCCGGCCGTGTCTTACTGCTGTCGCAGTGCCGCCCTCGCCTCGGCGATCAGGGCCTCCCGGAATTGGCCGACAAAGGTGTCGACATCCTGCTGCCAGGTCCCGAATGTGGAGATGCCGGCCAGATCCAGCCGGGTGTTGGCGAGGATCGAATTGGCCGGACGGTGGGCCAGGGTCGGGTAATCGGCCGTCGTGCAGGGCACGAGGTTGTGCGGCGCCCCCATGGCCTGAAGGAAGTAGCGGGCGGCGTCGTACCAGGTGGAGTGGCCGTCGCTGGTGGCGTGGATGACCCCGGTCATCTTCGTGTGCAGCAGTTTCTGGATCTGCAGCGCCAGGGTGTAGGACCAGGTCAGCGAGCCGTACTGGTCGTTCACGACCTTCAGCGGCCGCTCGGGATCGGCGAGCGCCAGCCGCAGCATGGTCTTGAGGAAATTTTTGCCGTAGGCCGAATAGAGCCAGGCGGTGCGGAGGATGATCGCGTTGCCGCCCTGGGCGGTGATGTACTCCTCGCCCGCCAGTTTGCTCCGGCCGTACTGGGACAGCGGGTTGGGCGGGTCGTCCTCGCTGTAGGACTGCGGCGCCGGTTTTCTGCCGTCGAAGACGTAATCGGTGGAGATGTGGATCAGCCGGCAGTTGCTCCGGCAGGCGGCGATCGCCAGATTCTTCGGCCCTTCGGCGTTGACCTTCCACGAAAGGTCGAGCTCGGTCTCGCAGGCGTCGACGGCGGTATAGGCGGCACAGTTGATGATGACCTGCGGCCGGACTTCGTCGATGTAGCGGTCGACGCTGGCCGGGTCGCCGATGTCGATCTGCGGGATATCGCACCCCAGGGTCTGGTTGTCGGCGGACAGAATGTTGCAGCAGTCCGAGCCGAGCTGGCCGCGGGCGCCGATGATCAGTATCTTCATTTTTTCCTTAACGTGCATTCTTCATCTCGGCCACGACATCGGTGATATACTGGCCGTATTGGTTCTTCATCAGATCGTCCGCGAGGTGGAGGAGCTGGTCGAGGGTGATGTAGCCGAGCTGGTAGGCGATCTCCTCGATGCAGGCGATCTTCAGCCCCTGCCGTTCCTGCACCGCCTGGACGTAGCTGGCCGCCTGCTGCAGCGATTCGTGGGTGCCGGTGTCGAGCCAGCAGAAGCCGCGGCCGAGCGGCTGGACCTTCAGGGTGCCGCGGCGCAGGTACTCGTTGTTGATATCGGTGATCTCGAGTTCGCCGCGGGCCGACGGCCTGACCTGCCCTGCGATGGCGACGACCTCGTTGTCGTAGAAGTAGAGGCCGGGGACGGCATATTTTGACTTCGGCCGCTGCGGTTTCTCCTCGATGCCGATGACCTGGTTGGCGGCATCGAACTCGACCACCCCGTAGCGTTCGGGGTCGCTGACCATGTAGCCGAAAATCAGCCCGCCGCTGGTCAGTTGCGAGCTTTCCCTCAGGATCCTGGTGAAGCCGGGGCCGAAGAAGATGTTGTCGCCGAGGATCAGGCAGACCGGATCGCGGCCGATGAATTCCTTGCCGATGATGAAGGCCTGGGCCAGTCCTTCCGGGCGCGGCTGCTCGGCGTAGCTGATCGCCAGCCCGAGCTGCGAGCCGTCACCGAACAGCTCGCGGAAGCTGGGCAGGTCGTGCGGGGTCGAGATGATCAGGATCTCCCGGATGCCGGCGAGCATGAGCACCGACAGCGGGTAGTAGATCATCGGCTTGTCGTAGATCGGGATCAGCTGCTTGCTGATGACCCTGGTCAGGGGATAGAGCCGGGTGCCGGAGCCGCCGGCGAGGATGATGCCTTTCATAATGCTCTTCGTTGCTGAAACGGTGGAAAGTCCTTGCTGCAGGCGAAATTGTCTTTTAGTATCGCCCAATAAGACTGTGAATATACCGAACCCCCGACGAAAAGGAAACGCAAAAAAATGGACTGGTCGCCGCCGCCGTGCTTCAAGGCCTACGATATCCGGGGCCGGGTCCCCGCCGAGTTGAATCCGCCGCTGGCCTACGACATCGGTCGGGCCTTCGCCGCTGTCCACCAGGCCAAGAAGGTCGCGGTGGGCCGCGATATCCGCCTGTCGGGCCAGGAACTGTCCCGGGCGCTGATCGCCGGCCTGACCGATATGGGGACCGATGTCCTCGACCTCGGAATCTGCGGCACCGAGGAGATCTACCACGCCGCCTTCAGCCTCGAGGGCGAGGGCGTCGACGGCGGCATCATCGTCACCGCCAGCCATAATCCCGCCGACTACAACGGCATGAAATTCGTGACCCGGGGGGCGCGGCCGGTGACCGGTGAGTCCGGCCTGCGGCAGATGGCCGAAAAGATCAGCCGGGGAATCCTGCCGCCGCCGACGGACTCCAAGGGGCGGTATGGAGAGCGGTCGCTGCAGGCTGAATACGTCCGCCACCTGCTCGGCACCATCGATTCCGCCGGCCTGCAGCCGCTGAAGATCGTCGTCAACAGCGGCAACGGCTGCGCCGGGGCGATCATCGACCTGCTGGCGCCGCAGCTGCCGTTCGACTTCGTCCGGCTCCATCATGATCCCGACGGCACCTTCCCCCACGGCGTCCCCAACCCCCTGCTGCCCGAATGCCGAGCCGAGACGGCGCGGCTGGTGCTGGAATCGGGCGCCGCTCTCGGCATCGCCTGGGACGGCGACTTCGACCGCTGTTTCTTCTGGGATGAGCACGGCACCTTTATCGAGGGCTACTATATTGTCGGCCTCCTCGCCCTGGAGATGCTGGAGCGGGAGGCGGGGGCGAAGATCCTCTACGACCCCCGCCTGACCTGGAACACCGAGGAGCTGGTGCGCGCCGCCGGCGGGGTGCCGGTCATGACCCGGACCGGCCACGCCTTCATCAAGGAGCGGATGCGCCGCGAGGACGCGATCTACGGCGGCGAGATGTCGGCCCATCACTACTTCCGCGATTTCGGCTACTGTGACTCGGGGATGATCCCGTGGCTGCTGATCTGCTCCCTGCTCAGCCGCCGCCGGGCCACCCTGTCGAGCCTGGTGGCCGAGCGGATGCGGGCCTACCCGGTGTCCGGCGAGATCAACTTCCGGGTTGGCGACCCCGATGCGGTCATTTCGACGGTGGAGCAGCGGTATGGCCACGGGACCATCGATCGGACCGACGGGCTCAGCATCGCCTTCGCCGATTTCCGCTTCAATATCCGCAAGTCGAACACCGAGCCGCTGCTCCGCCTCAACGTCGAGACCAGGGGCGATGCGGCCCTGCTGGCCCGGGTCCTGGCCGAGCTGCGGGGGCTGATTCATTGAAAATGGGAGTACTCCACCGGCAGGAAAGGACAAGATTTCTCGCTTCGCTTCGAAATGACAGGGGAAAAAGCTCGATATGACAGCGGGGGCGGAATCATGCCCTTCGCCCTGCCGGGAACGATGCGATTTCTCCCAGTCGCCTCGACCTGCCCCCGCTGTCATCTCGACCAGAGGGAGAGATCTTAAACAGGCCTTGGAATGATTCCCTACCGGAAACGACAAGATTTCTCGCTTCGCTTCGAAATGACAGCGGGGGCGGGCGTTTCGCCCTTCGCCCTGCCGGGAACGATGCGATTGCTCGCTGGCGCTTCGAAATGACAGAAGAATTCTCATATATCTTAGCAAAGGTTTGAACATGACATCCATCCAGCCGGTCATACTGGCAGGCGGCACCGGGTCGAGATTATGGCCCCTGTCCCGCGAACTCTACCCCAAACAGCTGCTGCAACTCATCGACCAGACCTCGCTGCTGCAGACGACCCTGCTGCGGGCCGCCCGGCTGCCGGCGGTACTGCCGCCGCTCATCGTCGTCGGCGAGGAGCACCGCTTCATCACCCGGACCCAGGTCGACGAACTGCAATGCTTTGACGAGTACACCATCCTCCTCGAACCGCTCGGCCGCAACACCGCCCCGGCCGTCTGTGCCGCCGCCGAATACAGTGGCCGCCACAATGCCGCCGGGACAGTCCTGCTGGTCCTGCCGGCCGACCACATCGTCAGGAATCAGCCCCGGTTCCAGGAAGTCGTGGCCGAGGCGGCGGAACTGGCGGGCCGCGGCGCGATCGTCACCTTCGGCATCACCCCGCAGTACCCGGAGACCGGCTATGGCTACATCGAGCGGGGAGAGCAGGGGGAGGTCGTGACCTTCAAGGAGAAACCGGACCGGTCGACCGCCGAACAGTATCTCGAGAGCGGCCGGTTTTTCTGGAACAGCGGGATGTTCGCCTTCACCGCCGAATCCTTCCGGGCCGAGATGGAAGAGCATGCCCCGGCGATTCTGGCGACCATGGCGAAGGCCGTGGCCGAGGGAGAGCGCGACGGCTGCTTTTTCCGCCTCGACCGCCAGCAGATGGAGCGCTGCCCCAGTGATTCCATCGACTACGCCTTGATGGAGAAGACCGCGAAGGCGGCGGTGGTGGCGGCCGACCTCGGCTGGAGTGATATCGGCTCCTGGCAGGCCCTGTGGCAGGTGCTGGACAAGGATGATGCCGGCAATGTCTGCCAGGGCGACGTCTATCTCCAGGACACGCGCGATTGCCTGATCCGCTCCGAGGACATGCTGGTTGCCGCGGTCGGCCT
The DNA here is from genome assembly GCF_014201505.1 of Desulfoprunum benzoelyticum. Lineage (GTDB taxonomy): Bacteria > Desulfobacterota > Desulfobulbia > Desulfobulbales > Desulfocapsaceae > Desulfoprunum > Desulfoprunum benzoelyticum. The sequence goes on from NZ_JACHEO010000002.1 coordinate 246,566, forward strand.
CGAGAATACGCTGATTGTCGAGACCGCCGACGCCCTGCTGGTGGCGCCGCTGTCGCGGGCGCAGGACGTCAAGCAGGTCGTCGAGCATCTGAAGCGGACCAGGCGCAAGGAGTTTTTCAGCCATTCCACGGTCTATCGGCCCTGGGGCTGCTACACCGTGCTCGAGGAGCAGCCCCGCTACCAGATGAAACGGATCACGGTCAACCCCGGGGCCAAGCTGTCGCTGCAGATGCACCATCATCGCTACGAGCACTGGGTGGTGGTATCGGGCACGGCCCGGGTGACCAACGGCGATTCGGTCATCCTCCTGCACGAGAACCAGTCGACCTACATCCCCGCCGGCACGGTCCATCGGCTGGAGAATCCCGGGGTCATCGCCCTCGATCTGATCGAGGTCCAGATCGGCAGCTATCTCGGCGAGGACGACATCGTCCGCTACGAGGATGTTTACGGCCGCCAGCAATGATGGCAAGCCGGTCCCTGGTCATCGGCTCCATGCCTGACCAGGGACCGGCATCGACCCCGCCGCGGCGCGACCGAACAGTCGCCTCCGGTTGCCGCCCGGTGAAGTGGAGCCCTACCTCTCCGTTCCCATTGATCACGGTGCAATCCACAAGGTGGAGCGCATCGCCCCTGGTCGCTCTTGTCGTTTCCGTTGCCGCCATGTCCTGAATTTCTGAAGACGGTTTCCGGGCCGCGTTGCGCCCGCTGGTTCCCCGGCGAGATCGGCCCCGATCGACAGTGGAAAGCGGTGGCTAACGGTGGAGCTAAAATATAAAAAATACAATATTGTAAAACAATATATAATAATATTACAAAAAAGTATAAATGGGCAGGCCGGATAATCCCGCAAACGATATAAAAAACCAGTAAAAAAAGTATATTGGGTTATAAATTCTCTTCAGGCACACTTCTTGTATTAAAGATACCAGCCGATTGAAAGAAAGTTCAATCGTGCCGTTCCCGCGACAACGGGATCTTTAATAAGAATGGAAAACAGCACAGAGGAGAAGTGTATGGAACTGAATACCGGAGATACCGCTTTCATGCTTATCGCCACGGCCCTGGTCATGTTTATGACCCCCGGCCTGGCCTTGTTCTACGGTGGTCTTGTCCGCAGCAAAAACGTGTTGGCAACGATCATGCAGAGTTTCCTCTGTCTGGGAATCGTGTCGCTTATCTGGGTGGTCTACGGCTATTCCCTGGCGTTCGGGCCCGATGTCGGCAATGTCATCGGCAACCTTGATTTCGTGTTTCTGAACAATGTCAGCTGGGAGACGGGGGCCGGCAGAACGATTCCCGACATCCTGTTTTGCGCCTTTCAGCTGATGTTCGCGATCATCACCCCGGCCCTGATCACCGGCGCCTTCGCCGAGCGGATGAAATTCCCGGCCTACCTGCTCTTCGTCGCCGCCTGGGTCAGCCTGGTCTACTTCCCGGTCTGTCACTGGGTCTGGGGCGGCGGCTGGCTGGCGGATCTGGGCGCCCTCGACTTCGCCGGCGGGACGGTTATCCACATCAATTCGGGGGCTGCGGCCCTGGTGTGCGCGATCGTCATCGGCCGGCGCCGGGGATATGGCCGGGATGCGATCCATCCCAACAACCTGCCGATGACCGTGCTCGGCGCCGCCATTCTCTGGATCGGCTGGTTCGGATTCAATGCCGGCAGCGCCCTGACGGCTGGGCCGATTGCCGCCCTGGCGCTGATGACGACCCAGCTGGCGGCCGGCGTCGGGGCCCTGGGCTGGGTCCTGGCCGAGTGGAAGATCCAGGGCCGGCCGACGACCCTCGGCGCGGCCTCCGGCGCCGTTGCCGGTCTGGTCGCCATCACCCCCGGCTGTGGTTTCGTGACCCCCGTCTGGGCGGTGGTGATCGGCGGGGTTGCCGGAGTCCTCTGTTATCTCGGGATTATCCTGAAGACCAGGATCGGCTATGACGATGCCCTCGATGTCGTCGCCGTCCACGGCCTCGGCGGGCTGTGGGGGGCGCTGGCCACCGGGGTCTTCGCCTCGGTCGGCGCCAAGGGCCTGCTGTACGGCAATCCCCATCAGCTGACGGTGCAGGCCATCGGCGCCGGGGCGGCAATCGTCTACTCGGTGGTCGTGACCTTTGTCATCCTGAAAGTGATAGACGCGATAGTTGGTCTTCGTGTAGATAGTGAAGGTGAACAGCAGGGTCTCGATGTCGTCGAACATAGTGAGGTAGGCTACAGCATCTGATGCGCCGGGACCTGCCTTGGAGCAGCAATTTTCCTCTCCCCTGTTCGACTCCATGCAGGGGAGAGTCCTTCAGAGAGGACGATTATGAAAAAGATTGAAGCGATCATTAAGCCGTTCAAGCTGGACGATGTCAAAGATGCCCTCAACGAGATGGGCCTCAAGGGGATGACGATCTCCGAAGTCAAAGGGTACGGCCGGCAGAAAGGGCACACGGAGATCTACCGCGGGGCCGAGTATGTCGTCGACTTTATCCCGAAGATCAAGATCGAGATCGTGCTGCCGGCGGATCAGGTCGACCTCGTCGTCAACAAGATCCGGGCGGCGGCCAATACCGACAAGATCGGCGACGGCAAGATCTTCGTGCTGCCGGTCGAGCGGGTCATCAGGGTCAGGACGGGCGAAGAAAACCGTGACGCGGTCTGATCGGTAGATGGCCGTTCATCTTCGCACCGAGCGCGAGGCCCTCGAGAAGCTCTGGGAGCAGGGGCTGAGCGGCAGGTCCCTGCTTCTGCACCATAGCCGGCTGGTGGACGAGTTTATTGTTGGTTGCTTTGCCGGCGCCGCCAGGAACCTGCCCCCCGAAACCGTCGCTCTCGTGGCCCTCGGCGGCTACGGTCGGCGCGAGTTGTTCCCGTACTCCGATATCGACCTGATGCTGTTGTACCGTCCTGATTTTCGTGACGGGGTCAGGGCGATTGCCGACGCCGTCCTCTACCCCCTGTGGGACAGCGGCATGGAGGTCGGGCATGGGGTGCGGACCGTCGAGGAATCGCTGCAGCAGGCCGGCGAAGACTACTTCTTCCTGGTGTCGATGCTCGACGCCAGGTTGATCGCCGGTTCGGCGGGGCTCTTCGGCAACCTGCTGTTGCGGTTCCGGGACGAGTATATCGAAGGCCGGCGGGATGTCTTTGTCGAGAAGATGAAGGAGCATCGCCGCCGCCGCAGACAGCGCTACGGTCATCACAGTTATCTCCTCGAGCCCCATATCAAGGAGGGCAAGGGCGGGTTGCGGGACGTCCAGGCGATGGTGTGGACGGCGAAGGTCGTCTTCGGGCTTTCCGATATCGAGGACATCTTCGACGCCGGTCTGCTGTCGCCTGAGGAACAGAAGGAGTTCACCGCCTCCTGGGACATGCTGATCCGCCTGCGCAACCGCCTCCATTACGTCAGCCGGCGCAAGAACGACCAGCTCTATCTCGAGCAGCAGGTCGAGATGGCGGAGGCCTTCGGCTATACGGGCAACGATGCGGTGCTGGCGGTAGAGAATTTCATGCGCGATGTCTATCGGCAGCTGCGGGTCGTGGCGGTGACGACCGATCTCTTCTTCGATCATGTCGACGAGGTCCTGGGACTTGCCGGCAAGGGGCCCCTGTCCGCCCCTGACAAAGAGATTGAGAAGGGGATCGAAATCCGGCTCGGCTCCATCCACCTGGTCCTGCCCCAGCAGCAGCTGGAGGCACGGCCGCACGTGCTGATGCGCCTGTTCCTGGCGGCGGCCCGGGCCGGCCTGCCGCTCCACCATCGGACCCAGAAGGTCGTGATGGCCAACCTGGCCCTGATCACCGACAAGATCCGGATGTCGCCAAGGATGTCGAAGGCCTTCATGGCGCTGCTGGTCGAGGCGGAGAACATCTTTCCGGTGCTCGAGACGATGCTCGAGACCGCCATGCTTCAGACCTATATTCCCGAATTTTCACGAATAGTGACCTTGGCCCAGCATGATGTCTACCATATCTACACCGTCGATCGGCACTCGCTGCAGACGGTTGTCGAGCTGCGGCTCGTCGCCGCGGAGCAGGAGACCGTTTATCGGCAGATCGCTTCGCCCCAGATTCTGTGCCTGGCGGCCCTGCTGCACGATATCGGCAAAGGGGCCGGGCGGGATCACAGCGAGGAGGGGGCCGGAATCGCTCTCGCCGTCGGCCGGAGGCTGGGGTTGTCGTCGGCCGAATGCGATCTGCTGAGTTTTCTGGTGCGCTATCATCTCTTCATCCCGGAAAACGCCCTGCGCCGGGATCTCAACGATGCCGCCTTCATTCAACGTTGTGCCGAGACGATCGGCGACATGGAGCGTCTGGCGATGCTGTATCTCCTGTCGATCGCCGATTCCCGCGCCACCGGACCGTCGGCTTGGAGTGACTGGAAGGCCACGCTGATGCAGGAGATGTTTCTGCGGGTCTTTCCGTATCTCGATTTCTCCGCCGGGCAGACCACGGATCTGGTGGAGATCGTCCGCCATGAGGAGCAGGGGGCGGATTGGCTGCGCGACCAGGTCGACGATCTGCTGGCCGGTGAGGCCCGCCCCCTGATCGATCTTGCCAGCCTGTCGTCGGATTACATCCTTAGTTTCGCGCCGGAGAAGGTCGTCGATCATGTCCGCCTTCACCGCGACAATTACCGCCTGCTGCGGCAGAAGTCGCTGGTCCTCGCCCAGGATCATGGCGATCTCTGGGAAATCCTGGTGCTGTCGAGCGACCGGCCGGGGTTGCTGGCGAAGATCTGCGGGGTCGTGACCCTCAACAATCTCGCGGTTGTCAAGGCCCAGATCTTTACCTGGGATGACGGCACGGTCGTCGATGTCCTCGATGTCCGTCCTGTCGACGGCCTTCGTTTTGCCGAGAAAGACTGGCGGGTCATGAACGCCGATCTCGATGCGGCGATCACCCATCGCTTCGACCTCGGCCATCGGTTGCTGAAAAAGCTGGCATCCGGGAACGGGCGGCGGTATGACCGCAGCGGCAGGATCTCGCCGCGAGTCATCATCGACAACGACAGTTCCGATGTCTATTCGGTGATCGAAATCCATTCGGCTGATCTTCCCGGCATGCTGTACCGGATCACCCAGACCCTTGCCGATTTCGGCATGAATATCCGCCGGGCGTATATCGCCACGGAAGTCGAACGGTTGATTGACGTCTTTTATGTCCTCGACGCGAAGGGGCGGAAGATCATCGATGCCGGAATCCAGCGCGAGGTTGTGCACGGCCTGCTCTACACCCTGGGGCTGAAGGAAGCGTAGACGGGAGCTTGCGGCCTGTGTGGGAGATGTTCCTGGGTCAAAAAATGACAATCATGTAATAAAAAATTATTTGTTTGTTGCAAAAAAGGTAATAAATGTTAATTTGGCATCAAGCGAACGCAGTCTGTTGCGATTGATGTCGGCAGTTCAAATCAAGATAAGGAGACGCACACAATGACCAGAGACGAGATACTGGAAATCATCGAGGACGAGAATATTCATTTTTTTCGCCTCCAGTTCGTCGACATCTTCGGCTTCATGAAGAATGTCGCCCTGCCCAAGAGCCAGATCGGCAAGGCCCTTGACGGCAATATCATGTTCGACGGCTCGTCGATCGACGGCTTTGTCCGCATCAACGAGTCGGACATGTATCTCAAGCCCGATTACAACACCTTCGCCGTGATGCCCTGGCGCAGCCGGAACGGCGTCGCCGCCGCCCGCATCATCTGCGATGTCTACAAGCATGACAATACCCCGTTCGAAGGCTGCCCCCGGGTCAACCTCAAGCGGGTGCTGGCCGAGGCCAAAGAACTCGGGTACACCATGAATGTCGGCACCGAGGCCGAATTCTTCCTCTTCGAGCAGGATGAGAAGGGCTTGCCGACGACGGTGACCAACGATGTCGCCGGCTATTTTTCCCTCGACCCGGAGGATAAGGCCAACGACTGCCGCCGCGAGATCATCGAGACCCTCGAGCAGATGGGTTTCGAGATCGAGGCCTCGCACCATGAGGTCTCCGAGGGGCAGCACGAGATCAACTTCAAATATGCCGATGCCCTGACCGCCGCCGACAACACCGTGACCTTCAAGTGGGTCGTCAAGTCGATCGCCCAGAAGTACAAACTCCACGCCACCTTCATGCCGAAGCCGATTTTCGGCATCAACGGCTCGGGGATGCACACCAACCAGTCGCTCTTCAATCTCGACGGCACCAACGCCTTCTTCGACGAGAGTGATCCGCTGCAGCTGTCCAAGGTGGCGTACGCCTACATCGCTGGGGCACTGAAGGGAGCGCGCGGTTTTGCCGCTGTCACCAATCCGCTGGTCAACTCCTACAAGCGGCTGGTCCCCGGCTATGAGGCCCCGGTGTACGCCGCCTGGTCGGCCTCCAACCGCTCGGCCCTGATCCGCATCCCGGCCTCCCGCGGTCTTTCGACCCGGACCGAGATCCGCTGCCCGGACCCGACCTGCAACCCCTATCTCGCCTTTGCGATGATGCTGAACTCCGGGCTCGATGGCGTCAAAAACAATCTCACCCCGCCGCCCGAGGTCAAGAAGGATATCTTCAAGATGACCGCCGCCGAGATGGTGGAGGCGAATATCTCCGTCATGCCGGGCAGTCTGAAAGAGGCCATCGATGAGTTGAAGGCCAATCCGATCTCGAGGCCGACTCTTGGCGACCATATCTACGAAAAATATGTTGCCGCCAAAGAGAAGGAGTGGGACAGTTACAGGATAGCCGTCACGGATTGGGAGATCCGGGAATATCTCTCGGTGTACTGATATTCTCTGACCCCGTTCTGGTCTGAAGCATCTGGCCCGCATGTCGTGATGATATGCGGGCCTTTGTCGTTGCTGGGCGCCGCTCAGGGTTGCCAATCTCCGGTTTTGCCGGTAAATGAAAGAGAAGAGATACCGGCGATATGGAGGAGCGATGCCGTCAATCAAAAAAAAGAGCCAGCCGGCCGTTGCCGACATACTGCCCCGCCTGGTCCGCCAGAACGGATGGGAGATCCAGCTCGATCTCCATTCCATGTTCGGCAACTGGTCGGCGATCGTCGATCCGGAAACGGCGGAACACTGCCGACCGCTGAAGATCAGGCGCGGGGTTCTGTGGCTGGAGGTGGAGAATTCGGCCTGGTTGCAGCAGCTGCGCTTTCAGAAATACCAGCTGCTGGAAGCGATCAATACGACTCTGACCAGATCGCGGATCGACGATATCAAGTATGTCCTTCCCGAGGGGAAACATGCGGTCAAAGAGCAGCCGGACGCCCCGGTGCGGTTCGTGCCGCCGCCGGCGGCGGAGGTCACGGCGTTCAGGGGCCGGATCTCGTTCATCGACGATGAGCAATGTCGGGAGGCGCTGTTCAAATTCTGGTATCTGGTCCGGGCCTGTCGCCGGAAATAGGTTCGCCGGGCCGCTGCAGAATTGACTTGACCGCTGACCGGAAAGCGGTATCTTCGTTGGCACAGTCCGGCAGTTCAGGGCGGATGCATCCGGCCGCAAGACCCCGTCTTTCGGCACTTATCGTTTTTTTCATGGTTGGAAAATGCCTTACTCTACTATTCTCGAAGCAATCGGCGATACGCCTATCGTCCGCATCAACCGTCTCTTTGGCAGTGATACCGTCTCCATTTACGGCAAAATCGAGTCGAGCAACCCCGGGGGCTCGATCAAGGAGAGAATCGCCCTGTCGATGATCGAGGCGGGCGAGGCGAGCGGCGAGCTGACCAAGGACAAGATCGTGCTCGAGGCGACCAGCGGCAATACCGGGATCGGCCTGGCCATGGTCTGTGCCGCCAAGGGATACCGGTGCGTCCTGGTCATGCCGGAATCGGCCTCGATCGAACGGCGCAAGATCATGCAGGCCTACGGCGCCGAGATCCTGCTGACCCCGGCCAAGCGCGCCACCGACGGCGCGATCGAGAAGTCCTATGCCCTGGTCAGGGAGTTCCCGGACCGCTATTTTCTCACCGACCAGTACAACAATGACGCGAACTGGAAGGCCCATTACAACAACACTGCCCCGGAGATCTGGCGCCAGACCGAGGGCAAGGTCACCCATATCGTCGCCACCCTTGGCACGTCGGGGACCGTCATGGGGCTGTGCGCCTGGTTCCGGGAATTCCAGCCCCATGTCGAGATCGTGGCGGTGGAGCCGTATCTCGGCCATAAGATCCAGGGGCTGAAGAACATGAAGGAATCCTACAAGCCCGGGATCTTCGACAAGAGCGTGCCGAGCCGCATCGTTCACATCAACGATGACGATGCCTTCCGCATGGCCCGCAGTCTCGCCCGTCAGGAGGGGATCCTGGTGGGGATGAGCAGCGGCGCGGCGATGTCGGCGGCGATCGAACTGGCCAGGGGGCTGGCTGCCGGGATGGTGGTCGCCATTTTTCCCGATGGCGGCGAGCGCTACCTCAGCACGCCGCTGTTTACGCCCCCGAAAAAAGTCGAGGAGAAAAAATCCCAGCTCAAGTTTTTCAATACCCTGACAAAGAAAAAGGAGGTGTTCGTCCCGCAGAAGGAAAGACATGTCACCTTCTATTCCTGCGGCCCGACGGCCTACGAACCGGCTAACCTCCTGCTCTGCCGGCGTTTTGTCGTCTCCGACCTGATCACCCGCTATCTCGAGGCCAAGGGCCTGACGGTGGAGTCGTATATGAATTTCACCGATCTCGACGACAACACGATCGCCGGGGCCGAGGCCGCGGGCCAGCCGCTGGTGGAGTTCACGCAAGGGTATATCGAAGATTTCATGCGTGATATCGATGCGCTGGGGGTAAAGCGGGCGACCGGCTATCCCAAGGCCTCGGAACACGTGACCGATATGATCGAGATCGCCCACAAGCTCATCCACAAGGGATTTGCCTATGAAAAACACGGGTCGATCTATTTCGACATCTCCAAATTCAAGAATTACGGTCGCCTTTCGGGGATCGATCTGAGCAAGATTCAACTGGGCAAGACCGTCGACCTCGATAACTATGAAAAAGACAATCCCCGCGATTTCACCCTGATGAAGCGATCGACCCTGGCCGAGCTGAAAAAAGGGATCTTTTTCGAGACCGACTGGGGCAACACCCGCCCCAGCTGGCACGTCGAATGCCCGGCCATGGCGACGTGTCATCTTGGCGAAACCCTCGATATCCATACCGCCAGCCGCAACCTGATCTTTCCCCATCATGAGAACGAGATCGCCATTGCCGAGGCCCTGACCGGCAAACCCCTGGCCCGTTTCTGGCTCCATTCCGAGCTCGTGCTGGTCGACGGCAAGATGATGTCGAACGACGCCGGCAATGCCGTCACCCTGCGCGACCTCCTCGATCGCGGATTCACCGCCCGCGAGGTGCGCTTCATGCTGCTGTCGGTGCATTACCGCAAACCTATCAATTTTTCGTATAAGCGCCTGGAGAATGTCCGTACGGCCCTGCGCCGCCTCGATGAGTTCACCTGCAGACTTCTCTGCCTGCCGGCGGGAAAGCCGCACCCGGAGATCACCGCCTTCGTCTCGGCGATGGAGGAGCAGTTTTTCGAGGCGATGGATGATGACCTCAACGTCTCCAAGGCGATGGGGGCGATCTACAACTTCATCGCCAGGGCCCATCCCGCCCTTCAGGTCAACAATCTCGATCTCGACCAGAAAAATTACATCCTCGACAGCCTTGACCGGCTCAACCAGGTGCTGCAGATCTTCCGCCTCAAAGGCTGCCAGCTGGTACCTGAGGTCAACGCCCTGATCCAGAAGCGCGAGCAGGCTCGCGCCGACAAGGACTGGCAGGCGGCGGACGCCGCCAGGGCCGAACTGGCGGAGAAGGGGGTCATTGTCATCGACACGGTCAACGGGCCGATCTGGAAGAGGGTGGCGGAGGTCGAATAACAGAATCGTGTTGATTTTTGGGGGTGTTTGGTTAATATGTCGTCCGTGATCCTGTAGGGACGATCATTCTTCCTTTTTTGTCGGCGGCACGTGCGCCGGCAATTCAAATTTGTACTCCATTGCGCCCGTAGCTCAGCTGGATAGAGCAACGGACTTCTAATCCGTAGGTCGCAGGTTCGAATCCTGCCGGGCGCGCCAATAAATATAAGGAGTTACGTCGATGCGGCGTAACCGCTTTTTCATTTTCAGGTCGATTTGTACAACCCCTGTACAACTTTTTCCCACTTTTCCCGGAGCGATAGTGCCTTGTAGGCAGCACTCCTGTCACGAAATGAATCTGTGCTTCGGCATCACCGCTTTCCAGGAATTACATCCATAAATACGAACACATAGGTCTAACACGCACAGTTCTGGTCCTACCCGGCCTGTCCTGTCCGAGTGAATCCCGCCACCAGAAATGCAAGGCGCTGAGGGTGTTGAGAAAATCGGTGGAATTCGCCAAGAAGTTAATGAAGCAGGGGATGCCTGAACTGATACACGCTATTGAGAAGGGAGCAAATCCAGCGGAAGCATCGGCGAGGTTGAATATGTCCAACAGCAGTGGCTGTAAAGATAACTTGCGCATCGAGCAGCCAGCCGTTTCTCGCGTTATATTCTTTTTTGATCTATCCTCGGTATCCCTTAAAGAGTAGATATTGATTGAGATTTGTCGAACCAGTGCGATTTGGCCCGCCGTTCAACCGAAGTAAAGAATGTTGACCAGATTGGCAATAAGCCACATGGCGACAACATAGTGAACGTTGTTCAACAGTATCGACCGCGGCGATACATGGTACCGGCCGGTCAAAACCAGGCCGACCCCGGATAGTGGACTGCTGCCGGTTGAGATTGCCCAGCTTGTGAGAAACAGGAACCCGAGCCGGGAATGATCGGGGTGCAGGGGCAACAACAGAGGGCTGACGATGGAAATACCGACCAGCGGGTGCACGCCAATCAGACCCAGGCCGATGAGCACTGCCGAGACCAGCGCAAACAGCCAGTGGCTGAATGTTTGCCCGGCGAAATTGAAAATTTCCGGATAAACATGGATGACCGAGGTGATACCAACCGAGAAGACTCCGGCGGCGAGAAAGAGGACAAACTGGCTGATCGTGGAGATGATCCGATTGGAGATAAAATCGTGGAGATTCGCCAGCCGCGGCCTGTTGCGCATCAGTAGAATCGCGGCCGGGGGCGAAATCAGGCAGATCAGCAGGATCATGCTGACCTCGGGAAAAAAATGGTGGCCGATGATTACCGCCACTGCGAGCAGAAGCGGTACAGCCAGGCTTTCCTTGCGCACCGGATAACCGGTGAATTCGCTCCTGCGTATAAACACGATCTCGCCAATCGAATAGCAGATTGCAATGCCGCACATGACGAGACCTGGCAAGAGCGTGCGGTAATATTGCATATCCGGGGCGTAGGTCAGGGCAACGCCGGCGGCGATAAAAAACGGCGACCACCAGGCTGCGGCACAGAATGAGCGGGCGAGCACAATCGTCTGTGCAATGGTCAGCGTGTTGTTGCGCTGCAGACGATCTCCAAAAACAAACAGAATCGAGAGGTTGATGACCGCACCCAGCAGATTGGTGCCGACCGCGGTGGTTACCATGGCCTGTTTTCCCTTTGGCAGGCTGTCATCCTCGACCGCGGGGTTGGTTAAGGCCAAAAAGGATACAGCGATAAACATCGGCAGTAACTGCAGATTTTGCGTCAAAATTTTTCCCCAGCCCAAGAATACTCCATGCCAGGCTGAGAATACTAAAGCAGAGATGCCGACGATAAGAAGGAAATATCCCTGGTTGCGTGAGGCTGCAGGAAGTCTGTTCCATTCCACGATCACTACCAGCCAGGCCATTATGGCAACCGCGATAAAAAGAGACGGGTTGATGCTGCTGATGAGAAAAAGCAGCAAGGTGGCGAGGATGAACCATCCGGTATAGCGTTGCAAGGCGGCAACCATGGTTGTCAATCAGGAACTGGAAGTTGAGGTGTGATGCTGATGCCGACAAAAACTGAAACTGGAGTTATAAATCTGCTCATGGAAGCAGGCAAGCAGGAAAACAGAGGTGGTTCCTTTGTTTGAACAACAATCAGCAAATCTTCCACGTAACGGCTTGTTCAACTTTTTGGGGCCATTTCTCTTTTCGACCGACCTGCGCCGATAAACTCTGTGGTGCTCTCGCGGTATCGTATCCCTTTGTATTGCGATTTTTTCCATTCCGGCATACCATCAGCTCGTTCATTTTATCGAATCCGTAGGTCGAAATCTGTACAACTCCTGTACAATTATTTTCGGGATAGAGCGTGAAACTCTGTCATGAGTGGTATCCGATAACCACCTGAAAGTCAGTAAATGGTGGTTTTCAGTGAAGATGCGGGAAAGCAGAAAAAAACACATTGCTAATCCGTAGGCCGCAGGTTCGAATCCTGCCGGGCGCGCCAGTTTACAGGGGTTTAAGACGATTTGACTTGGCCCTCATGCAACCATCGCCGATCTGCTCACGCGCCGGGGAGGCAGCCGGCTCTCCCAGATGTTCACGGCTTTCAGATGCCTGGCGGTAAAGAGGAGGCATACATGCTGAAGGATCTCGTACAGGCAAGTCGAAGTTATCGCCGATTTGATCACCACGCCCCGGTTTCGATCAACACCCTCGAAGAACTGGTGGGGCTTGCCAGGCTGTGCCCTTCGGCGGCCAACAGACAGCCCCTGCGGTTCATTCTGAGCACCGCTGCCGCCGACAATGAGGCGATTTTTGCCTGTCTGAAATGGGCGGCCTATCTTACCGATTGGGACGGTCCGGCGCCGGCGGAGCGGCCGTCGGCCTATATCGTCATGATCAATACGGCCAAGGAGTGGGAGTTCGCCAAATTCGACCTGGGCATCATGGCCCAGACCATGCTGCTGGGTGCGGCGGAAAAGGGGTTGGGCGGTTGCATGATCGGGGCGCTGAACCGGGAAAAACTGCGCGCCCACTTTTCTCTGCAACCGGAAATGGATGTCAGCCTGGTTCTGGCGCTCGGCAAACCCGTGGAGGATGTGCGTATCGTCGATGTCCAGGAAGGCGGCTCGATCCGATATTATCGCGATGATGCGGGGGTTCACTACGTGCCGAAGCGGGGCCTGGCCGAGCTGATCTTGGATAAACGCTGTTAACTCGAGGTCACAAGCACCTCTCATTGAACGACGTGTTGAAACTTCCGGGGCTGCTTCTCTCATGTGCACAATGATTGTCCTGTCGCCTTGTGATTGAAGAGTCAAAAAAACTGCCGCAACAACAGGTGGATGCGTATGAAAGCTGAAGATTGTATCGTTATCCAGAAGGTCGATATCACGACACTTGCCGTCGATGCCATCGTCAATGCGGCCAATTCGTCCCTGACGGGAGGCGGCGGTGTCGATGGGGCCATCCATCGGGTGGCCGGCAAGGAATTGCTTGCCGAGTGCATGAGGCTCGGCGGTTGTGCGACGGGATCGGCCAAGATCACCGGGGGGTATAATCTCCCGGCCAGGTACGTCATCCATACCGTCGGGCCGATCTGGCGGGGAGGCAAAGCGCAGGAGAGTATCTTGCTTGCCTCCTGTTACAGTGAGAGCCTGAAGATTGCCGAGGAAAAGGGTCTGGCGACGATCGCCTTCCCGGCCATCAGCTGCGGGGTGTACGGGTTTCCCATCCCGGCGGCCTGCGCCATCGCGATCGCAACGGTCTGTTCTTATCTCGGCACAGCCCATTCCCTGCAGAAGGTCATCTTCGCCTGCTTCAACGATGAGGTCAAAAACGCGTTGGAAAGAGCCCTGCGGGACCGGGTTGCGGCGACGATCGCCTCAACCGGGGGCCCTGGGAACGGCAGACCCCGATGATCTCGAAAACGACAAACGTCGTTCAATTTTCTTGAAGATTGTCGGCGTTGCTGGTATCAATATGCGCCGAGCGGAGAAGTGCCGGAGCGGTTGAACGGGACGGTCTCGAAAACCGTTGTGGGGGTGACTCCACCCAGGGTTCGAATCCCTGCTTCTCCGCCAGATTGAAATTCCAAGACGTCCGAAAACATCCATCAAACCCGTATCCAGCAATGGTTAGCGGGTTTTTTGTTTCCTGCAATATCCAAGGCTGTCCCCTGCAACAGACAAGCAGTTGTCGGCATACATGTTGGAGCAAGAGCCCGTAGCTGGTTCTTGCTCCAACAAATTTTTCGAGCCTTTATTTCCAGGGCCCTCGCGGTAATTTATCGCTATTCTTCGCATTGAGGACCAGGGCGACGGCGATCGTTCCATAGGCAACGAAGCTCCGGAAATATTCACCGAGGGCGGGGTTGCCGAAGAGATTCTGACCTGCCTGGGGCGATACCACGAACAGGGTGTGGAACAGGACGATACCGAACAAGGCATGACGGACCTTGGCCCTGGTGACAGTCGCCCCGCCGGCGAGCAACGCCGCGCAGGAAAAGATATCGGTGTTCAAGTGGGCGGTGTAGACATTGAGCATGCCGATATTCTGAATGAAAATGATGTGACCCAGGCAGGCGATGACGGTGGAGAGGATGATCGCCTTGATCCTGATCAGACGGGGATCGAGGCCAAGGGCCTCCACTCGGTTGCCGCTGAAACCGACGGCGGAGAAGTGTCTGCCGAGGCGGGTATGCAGGATATAGTTGACGCCCAGAGCCATGAAACAGACAACGAGCAGCATGAACAGCGGCACCTCGATTTCCCCGAAGCGCAAGACCCAGATGGAGTCGAGCAGGTTCCGGAAGCGATCGAGATCGACCATGTTGCGGATGCCGACTCCCCGCGACAGCATCATCTCGGGGTTGCGGGGGGTGATGATGGTGCCGTAGCCGACCATGAATATCAGCTGATACATACTGGTGGCGAGGAAGCCGATCAGGATGGTGGTGATCATCTCCCGTCCCCGGGCCCTGTTCAGACAGAGCCCGATCAGATAACCCAGCAGAATGGAGAGAGCGACTCCGACGATCATGATCAGCGCCAGGCTTTCCAGCCCGCCCAGTTGATAGTCGACGGCCAGGATCAGGCCGACCTGGGCGCAGATGGCACCGACGACGATGGCGAAATTGAGGCCCATGCCGGCGGTGATCGGAATGATCAGGGCGAGGACCATGACGCCGTCGCGGATGAAGCGGGTGATGACCTCGTTGCAGACGAAGACCGGTCGCATCCCGGAGACTGCAAGTGCCGTCAGCGAGAGGACGACGAAAACCGCCGTTACCGGATTATAATGTCTCAGAAGGCCTTGCATGGCGTCCTCCGTGGTGGAGCATGGCGAAGAGGATGACGCCGGTAGTCATCATCAGCCGGAAGATCTCGGCCATCTCCGGCACCAGCAGATCGTTGGCCAGCGGTCCGGAGAGGACATACATCGTGTGAAAGAGGAATGTGCCGGCGACGACCTGGGCAACCGTCGCCCGGCCGGTCGTGCTGCCGCCGATCAGGATGGCGGATGCTGCCGGGAAGGCCATCATCATCGGGGCGTCATACAGTTCGATGAAACCGTAGCTCTGGGCGTAGACGCAGATACCGACCGCACCGATGACGGTGGACAGGATGACCGCCAGCCGTCGCATCCGGTCGACATCGATCCCGCAGAGTCGGGCATACCCCTCGTTCTCGCCGATGGCGAGGATAGCCAGGCCTGGCGTTGTCTTGAAAAAGAGATGGACGAGGAGGCAGCACAGGCCGAAAAACAGCAGCAATCCGCAGGGAATGGTCAGCGGACCGATCTCCAACGGCATCCATGTATTGAGAATTTTAGCGAAATAGCTTTTCAGGCCGATGGTCGGCCGCATCCCTATGCCGCCGATCGGCCACAGCATTGCCGGGTTGGTGAAGGGGGCGGTCGCCCAGAAGAAATTTGTCAGCGGAATGAAGGAAAAGCCGATAAAGGTCGCGGTAATTTCCTCCCGGCCCCGGACTCGGTTCAGCAGCCGGCCGTAAACTTCACCAAGGCAGACGGCGATGACAGTGGAGAGCGCCAGGGCCATCGTGAACCCGAGAGAACCTGTCAGCCGCCAGTTGACCGTCAGGCACAGACCGAGCAGCCCGGCGACGATAGCCACCGGCAGCCCGAAATTGATACCGATGCCGACATTGAGCATCGGCACCAGCGACAGGACGAGCACCCCGTTCATTGCCAGCCTGACCAGGGCGTCATTGATGACCCACGGCAGCGGTATTTCCAGCAGCAGTGCCCCGCCTGCCATCGCGCACAGGAAAATGGCGATCACCATTTGGGGAACGTGACGGGCACGAACGATCATCAGTGCAGGACTGGCTTGCCGGAGATGGCCCGGGAAAACAGCAGGTCGTCGGCGGTCGGTTCGAGGATGGCATGAAGTCGTCCCTGGTAGAGGACGGCGATG
Source organism: Desulfoprunum benzoelyticum (assembly GCF_014201505.1). Classification (GTDB taxonomy): domain Bacteria; phylum Desulfobacterota; class Desulfobulbia; order Desulfobulbales; family Desulfocapsaceae; genus Desulfoprunum; species Desulfoprunum benzoelyticum. The sequence continues at coordinate 262,828 of NZ_JACHEO010000002.1, forward strand.
CGGTCGCAGACCCGCCGCAGTTCTTCCAGTTCGCTCGAGGCGATGACGATGGTCGTTCCGGCGCGGTCGTTGATTGCCAGGAACATATCGAGGATGCGTTCTTTGGCAGCGATATCGACTCCTCGGGTCGGCTCGTTGACGACCATCAGCCGGGGCGAGAGGGTGAGGGCATGGGCGATCCGGACCTTCTGCTGATTGCCGCCGCTCAGTTCCCCCACCGGTTGGGCCGGACCGGTGCAGCGGATGTCAAACTCCCGTATGCAGCGTTCGCCATGCCGGCGGATGGCCCGGCGATCCGGCAGGCGCAGGCACCGCGGCAGCGAGGGGTGAAGGAAGCGGTTGTCATGCTGCAGGGCGGAAAAGGCGATATTGTCCATGATCGAATGCCGTGGCAAGAGTCCGAGCCGGTTGCGGTCCTCGGACAGGAAAAAAACACCGCGGGCGATCATCGCGGCGCTGGAGGATGGGGGGTTCGTCGCGCCATCCAGCTGCAGGCTGCCGCGGAAAGGGAGTTGCCCGATCACGCCGGCGCCGAACGCCAGTTTGCCATGTCCGGACAGACTGATGAGGCCGAGGATCTCGCCGCGCTGGACATCGAGGTCGAGGCCCAGCAGTTCTTCTCCGGCCATCGCGACCTGGAAATCCCGGATGGTCAGGATCGGATCGTCAGTCGGTCGGGAGCGGAACCGGCCAGCCTTGGTCACGCTTTCCCGGAGCATCAGGTGGGTGATGGCGCCAAGGGATGCCGTGCGGACATCGCAACAGCCGACAGTCCTGCCTTCCCGAAGGATCGTCAGACGGTCGCAGAGGCCACGGATCTCCGGGAGCCGATGGGAGGTGAAGAGAATGGCGACCCCTTTGTCCGCCAGGTGGCGCAGCGTCGCCAGGAAGTTTCCGGCGTCGGCGGTGTTCAGTACCGCGGTTGGCTCATCGAGGAGCAACAGTCTCAGATTGTCGCGGGAGATCTCCCGGGCGATTTCGATGAACTGCCTGATATTCAGGGCGAGGTTGCCGGTTTTCTGGCGCGGATCGATCTTGAGGTCGAGGTATTCGAGCGCCCGACGCGCCTCGTGGTCGTTCTTCCGCGGATCGAGCAGGGAAAAATCACGGGGAAAGAGCGTATCGGTGAGGGCAAATCCCTTTTCGCGGCTGAGCAGGATATTCTCGGCAACCGTCATTTCCGGGATCAGGGCGAACTCCTGGTGCACCATGCCGATTCCGGCTGCGATCGCCTGGGCAGGAGACGTGAAACGAAAGGGCTTTCCGTCGAGAAAACAGCTGCCATTGTAACCGCCTGTTTCGTGGATGAATGAGCTGCCGAACAGGATATGGAGCAGGGTGCTCTTCCCCGATCCGTTCAGGCCGATCAGGCCGTGAATTTCCCCGGCGGCGATGCTCAGGCTTACCTCACTGAGGGCCGAGTGAGGGCCGAAGGTTTTGCTGATTCCTCTGAGTTCGAGCATGCAGCCGGCTGTTCTCCTCCGGTGCGACCCCGCAGAGCGAAGGCCACACCGGGCTGGAGATCTGATTGAATGGGACGTGGCAACCTGATCAATAGATGATCGAATCCATGATGATCAGGTAGTAATTGTCGATTTCCGGTTTCATCTTGTTGAAGGCGACCTCGACCCCGGCGACTTTTTTGGCGGTCTTCTTCATTTCCGCCATGTCGTAGTTCTTGACCTTGCCTTCGATCTTTTCGATGGCCAGCTCGGTGGAGAATTCCGGGAAGAAGTAGCCTACCGGCACGGGCCAGGTGGAGAGCCGGCCGGTCATCCCCGCAGCGGCGGCCTTTTCCTTGATCGTCGCATTGATCTTGTCGAAATTGCCTGCGTCTTCCTTGGGGATCGCCAGTTCCATTGCCGCCGGATAGCCCTGGGTCGGGGTCGGGCAGCACTGTTCGGGCATGATGAACTTCAGCTCCAGGGCCTTGGCGATGATTACGTCCTGCATCGGGCAGTTGGTGCCGAAGACGGCGGTGTCCTTGCCGTACCTGGCGATCTGGCGTGGAATGTCCTCCTGCAGGAACTGCAGCATCGGCGACGGTCCGGCACCGGTGGTCGGGTCGGGGGTGGTGACCTCGACGAACTGCATGCCGAGTTTCGCGCAGGTCGCTTTCATCATGTCGTGCCGTTTGGCGATGACCTCCTTGGCCATGTGGGTCGGGAACGAGTAGTGAATGAAGGTCTTGGCCCCCATCTTCTGGGCCTTGGTCGGGATGCTGATACCGCGCTGGACCCAGTCGGTGTCAAGCGCCAGATCGACATACTTGGCCATCATGTCGGGATCGTCCCAGATCGGGGCGGTTATCACCACCATCTCCGGGCGTTTTTCCTTGATCTTCTGGATGGCCGGGAGAATGCCGGAGTAGCCGGCGCAGATGACGATGGCCTTGACCTCGGGGTCGTCGCCGAGGCCGAGGATCTGGGTGATGGCGGTCTCCTGTTCTTCGCTGAAGTTGTTGGGGAGAGTGATATGCCTGATCATCCCGGGATGCTTGGCGGCGGTGCGCTCCGCCCCGCGGAACTCGTCCTCGCTGGCGGACAGGGTCGGCGTGACGATCCCGATCTTGTAGGTCCCGGTCGCAGCCGCTGTGCCTGCCAGCAGGCACAGGGACAGGATGAGGATGATGGTGGTCATGGTCAGGTTGCGCAGCATGTGTTCCTCCATTGAGATTAGTTGAGCAGTTCGAGAAAGGCCTCGATCCGGGTCTTCAGCTGTCCGGTATCGTTTTCCGAATAATCGGTGATCACGTGCAGGTATGGCAGGCCGGTTGCCTGGACGCATTCCTCCACCTGGAAGGATTCCACGTTATAGGTGTGGCAGCCGTCCCAGGTCAGCTCGACCACCCCGTCGATGCGGTAGTCGCGGATGATGGCCAGCAGCAGGTCGAGCCGGGCCTTATTCGGGGTCATGCAGGCACAGGGGATGCTCAGGTAATTGGCGGCGAGATTTTTCAGGGGGTCTCCCTGTTCCGGCACCAGGCCGCCAACGGTCTTCAGCCCACCACAGCTCTCCATGGCCACCACGATCCCGCCGCAGTCCTCGAGGAGATGGAGAACTTTCCGGTTGGTGGTTGGGCAGCCGGTCAGCAGAATGCGCGGCCGGCCGGCAACCGAGGCGATGTAGTCGTCATCCTTGTCGCGCTCCTTGATCTCGCCGAGCGCCGCCGTGATTTCAGCTATCCGGGTCTCGAGATTCAGTTCGAATCCGGCGACCGAGGTGACCGTGTCCAGTTCCCGGCCGGACAGCAGGGGGATTGGGCCGGTGTTCAGCAGAAACGCCTCGTGCACGATCGTGCGCAGCCGGTTGTACAGCCTGATCTGCTTCCTGATGGCATCGTCGGTGATAACGGTTCCAGTTTCTTCTTCGAGGATGACCTTGATTCTCCGCAGTTCGCCGAGCCAGTAGGCATGGCTTTCGGCGGTGGCCGAGGTCTGCGGCAGCTGCAGCAGGTACAGGGGACGCTTGCGGCCGAGGAGTTCGAACATCTTCTTCTTGCCATCGCAGGTGGCATCGGCAATCAGCAGGTCGGTGGCCCGGAAGTAGGGGCAGCTGTCACCGATGGCATGGCCGTAGCTCGACTTGATCAGGGCGCAGAGGTTGCGGGGCAGATGCTGCTCGGCAAGCGGGATCGGGAAGTCGGAGCCGGAGCAGAGGGCGACCGGGATCGCGCCGGCGGCCGCGATCAGCTCCTTCGGGGTGAAGGCGCAATAGACGCCGACCACCTTCGCCCCGGCGGCGCGGGCCGTCTCGGTGTCGCGGATCACCCGTTCTTCGATGCCGCCGAGGTAGTGATCGTCATATATGGTCATGCCGTACCTTTCGTTGGAGTTTGGTGTCGCTGATCCGAACAACCCGAACATCAGGCGCCTTCCTCGAGGAGCAGTGCCGCGCCGAGGGCCCCAACCATCTGCGGGTTGTCGGGGACGATGACCGGCACCTGCAGATCTTTTTCCAGCAGATGCTGGATGCAGCTGTTCCTGGCCACCCCACCGGCGAAAAAGATCGGGCCGCCCGGCCAGAGTCGCCGTATCATTCCCGCTGCGCGCTTGACCACCGCCAGGTGCAGCCCGAGGGCGATATCTTCGCGATTTTCTCCCCGGCTGATCAGCGAGGTGACTTCCGATTCGGCAAAGACGGTGCACATGGCGTTGATGGTCAGCACCTTGCCGGCCTTCAGGGCGGAGGGGCCGAATTCTTCGAGGGAAAAATTCAGGGCCTCGGCCATGACTTCGAGGAATTTGCCGGTGCCGGCGGCGCAGCGGTCGTTCATCTCGAAGCGCTGGACCTTTCCCCCCGGGCCAAGGATGATGCACTTGCTGTCCTGGCCGCCGATATCGAGGATGGTCGTCGCCTCGGGGAAAAGATGGCGGGCGCCGCGGCCGTACGCCTTGATCTCGGTCACGGTCTTCGCGTCATAAGCGACTTCGAACAGATTGCGGCCATAACCGGTGGCCATGATCCGGTCGAAACTGACGCCTGCCAGCACGTTCTCGATCTGCCCTCGAGGATCGAAGGTTGTGGGGGCCTGACGAATCTCTCGAATTGCCCCATCTTCAATGACCACGCACTCAATCGTTCGCGATCCGATGTCTATCCCTGCGCTGAGCATAGCTGTATCCGTTTTTTGGCTCGTGTCGATGGTGAGCTGCCGTTGTCGGTGGTACCAGCTTCAGGTCTTCCTTTTGGCGAGGGGCAGTTGCCCCGCCGCACCGGGCCAGGGGGAAGACCTTGGCGTTGGCATTCAGCAGACAGTGACAGACAATCAGGATTTTTTTGCTGCGATGCATTGTTTTCCCATCATGGTGGAGATCGGTGTGGAGAAGGACTTAGCATAAGATGCAACGATATGTCCAATTGTCAATTTGTATGATTAAGCACGGAACGATCGGAAGAGTTGAGTTGGAAAGATGCTCGGTCGGCAATGATGGGATTGGCGCTTCGGGGTGGATAGACGAGGATGATATGGATGGTGCCGCTGACGAAATCGGAAGAAGAGATGGAACACGATCAACTCATTAGATAATTCGATTTGTCAAAGGGAGGTTGGTCCATTATGTACGGGGTAGAGATACTGTGACAGGACTGCCCTTGCTGTGTTGTCAGTCACCCCGGCCTCCTTCTGGATCGTTCATGAATATCCTCCATGTCATAAGTCAGCACCCGGCAAGCACCGGCAGCGGCATCTACCTGCAGAACCTGCTGCGCCAGGCCGTTGCTGCCGGGCACCGCAATTTCCTGGTCGCCGGCATTACCGCCGGTGCCATCCCGGTTCTCGACGGGATCGACGGCCTCAGTTGCCGCTTCGTTGCCTTTGATGGCGGTGATCTTGAGTTCGTCATACCCGGGATGAGCGATGTCATGCCGTATGCCAGTTCGTGCTTCAGCGAGCTGACTGCGAATGAGATAATCAGGTATCAACGGGTATTCGCAGAGAGAATCAACGAAGTGGCGCACTCTTTTGCCATCGACATGGTTCACAGTCATCATCTCTGGCTGGTCAGTGCCGTCGCCAGGCGGACATTGCCGGATGTGCCGATGGTAACCTCCTGCCACTCGACGGATCTGCGCCAGTTTGTCAAATGCCCGCATCTGCGGGACAAAGTCCTTGGAGGGTGCAGGAAAATCGATCGTATACTCGCCCTGAGTACTGGACAGGCGGACCAGATCGTCAGCCTGTACGGGATTGATCCAGAGCGGATCGATGTCATCGGTTCCGGCTTCGACGATCACCTCTTCACGTTCAGCGAGAAAACGGGGCAGGGACCGGTGCAACTGCTCTACGCCGGGAAACTGAGCTACGCCAAGGGTGTCGACTGGCTGTTGCGGGTGTGCGCCGGCCTTGATGTCGATGATGCGCACCTGCATCTGGTCGGGGCCGGTTTCGGGGAGGAAGGTGAACGGTGTCTGGACCTGGCCCGTCGGTTGGGGAAGCGGGTGACGGTGCACGGAACGCTGAGCCAGCCGCAGTTGGCTGAGCTGATGCGGCGTTGCCATGTCTTTATTCTGCCCTCTTTCTACGAGGGGCTGCCGCTGGTCCTTCTCGAGGCGTTGGCCTCGGGTTGTCGGATCGTCACCACGGCGTTGCCCGGCTGCCGTGAACTGCTGGCCGGCGCCGCCGCCGATCTGGCCGCCTTTGTCGACCTGCCGGCAATGGCGACGATCGACCGGCCGGACCCCGGCGATTGGAACAAGCTGGATGGCCGGCTTGAAGGGAGCATCAGAGATATGGTGCGCCGTGTCGCTGTTTCTCCCACTCCGTCATTGCAGGAGATAACAGCCATCATCGGCAGGGCGAAATGGGGACTGGTGTTCAGCAGGATTGAGGCAGCTTACACTCGGGCGAGGCACCGCCATCAACCGTAATGGCGATTGCGGCAATGTCGTCATGCATCTTGAAACGGGGATAGCAACGGCAGACCGGATCCCTCTGCTGCACAGTGCGGACATGGTTCCGGATGGCGCTGAGGCCGCCACGGCAGTACATATCGGCGAAGGATTGCCAGTCGGTAACGCCCGTGGGATCGGCCTTGGGGAGCATCAAACCGTCGGTGAACAGCAGGATATCGGCAACGCCGGCGAGGCTGTGATGTCCGTGCCGGAGAAAGCTCATCGCTTCCGGTTCGCCGTTGAGCACACCGTAGCTCACGTTCATCTGCAGCCGAACCTTGGCGATCTGCTCGGCAAGCTGGGAATGGATGGGCTGGCCGGAGTCGGGTGACTGTTGCCAGAGTGTCAGGGTTTCGCTGTCGATATCCAGTTCCGGGGAAAGCAGGCTGTGGCTGCCGTCGTGATGCAGTAGCATGATCATGCAGTCGCCGGTGTGGCAGTATTCGAAGGATGATCCGTGCAGGCGGATGGCCGCGAGACTGGTCGACCACAGGCGGAGCCGCTGGTCCGATGGAATGCGGTCGTGCCCCTGGGCAGTGCGGATGCGATAGTTGGCCACTTCGGCGGCCTGTGCCAATGGGCCGACATGATGACGGAAGGTCTCTGCGGCGATACTGGCGGCCTGGAATCCGCCCGAGATGCCATTCCGAGCGTAACTTTTCTCGAGGCTGGTCGCTCCATCGAAGACGCCACAGAGATTGCCCTCGCTGAGCAGGACATCCTCGTTGCAACTCCCACTGCCTTGTTCGTGGATGGTCGTCATGGTAAAGGACGGTGACGATGCGACCGGAAATGAAGTGGCGAACTGATCGGTTGATAGGTACATGTCGATCCCATGGTTGAGTCAATTTGATAATCACTTTAATGTTGAACGGGCAGGAGGACAAATCTCTTGTTTCGATAGGTGGCGGCCGTTGCATCGGCTCAATGCATACCAAGGATCGCGATTGCGTGGGACATGATGAGCTCAAGGCTTATCAGCGTTTTCAAAGTCGGCATGGGTGGTTTTTTATATGATTGAAATTGTAGAAAATCCATGTCCTGAGGGTTGGCGTGATTACTGCGCCCGGCATCCGTCGGCGCAGTTCGCTCACCTCTGGGAGTGGGCGACGGCCCTGGCCGCCGTTTATGATCTGCCCGCATTTTTTCTGCTTGCCCGCCAGACCGGGATGCCGGCAAGCCGCGCAGGTCTCCTCCCGCTGGTACACTTTGCTCCCCCCGATGGCCCGGCCCGCCTCATCTCGTTACCGTATACCGACGGGGCGGGAATCCTTGCCGACGACCAGGCCGCCGGCAACCAACTGCTGGCTGCCGCCCTTGACCTGGCCGAGAAACTTGACGCGCCTCATCTCGAACTGCGGCAATACGGGCAGGCTTCGTTCGATCCCAAGATAGCTGAACCCACCTGGCTGTATCACGCCCATGCCTTCAAGGTCGGACTGCAGCGCCCTCTTCCTGCCGCAACGGCCGCGTTGTGGGACGGTCTGGCGGCCAAGGTCCGGAACCAGGTGCGCAAGGCCTGGCGCTGCGGTTGTGTCGGGCGGGTCGGTGGCATGGAACTGCTCGATGATTTCTATGCCGTCTTCTCGGAAAATATGCGCGACCTCGGATCACCAACCCATCCGGAGAACCTGTTTCGCCGGGTCCTGGCCGAGCACCGGCTCGGGGCCCGCTGCCTGGTCATCTATAATCAGGATCTCCCGGTGGCGGCGGCGCTGGTTTTCACTCTGGGCGACACCCTCGGCAACCCCTGGGCTGCCTCGTTGCGGAGGTATCGCCCTCTCTGCCCGAACATGCTGCTCTACTGGCTGATGCTGTGCCAGGGGGTTCGCAGTGGCTGCCGTCGTTTCGATTTCGGCCGTTCCTCGCAAGGAACGGCGACCTGCCGGTTCAAACTGCAATGGGGGGCGATGATGACACCACTGACCTGGCACGTTTTTTCGCGGCCGGCCCATTGCTGGCACCCGGCTGACGAGACACTGGTCGACGAAGCCTGGAAAAGCATGGATCTGGCCGCTTCGCGCCTCCAGGGACCGGCGATCCGCCGCTGGATCAGTCTTTAAGGGGCGGCGATGATACTCCATCAATCCGAAGAATGTACTGTCGCCCTGCCGCTGCCGCTCTTCCTCGTGGTTGAGGATGTCGGCTGGTGGGAAGGGGAGGATGGTTCGGGCCACAACGAGCCCTATCGTAACGCCTTGTGCCGCCGCCACTGTCTGGCGGATTACCAGGCCCTGGTCGAGTTGTCCGAGCGGTTGTCAATGCGCATCGTCATCGCCATGGTGATCGGGGAATGGGATCGAACCAATCTGCTCAGAGATGTTGCCGGGGCGACCTGGATGGGCCGGGCCTGGGACAATCGCCGCAATCAGGGGCCCTGGCTGGATCAAACGGCCGACTATCTCCGCAGTTGTCAAAAAAATCTCGAGCTGGCGGTGCATGGCCTGTGCCATGAGTTCTGGCACAATGGCAAGATGCAGCGGGCCGAATTTCATGACAATGACGGCTATATGCGGCCCCGGGAGATTGTCGTCAACCATCTCCAGGCCTATGCGACAATCCTTGAGCAGAATGGTTTCCTGGATTTTCCGCGGCTCTTCGTCCCTCCGGCCCTGAAACATAGTTTCGGCAACGGTGAGGACTCGATGCAGGCGGTGCTGAAAAACTTCGGTATTACCCATGTGACGACGAGATTTGCCAAAGCACGGCAATACAGCCCTCCAATTCATGCCAGGATCACCTGGGAATGCGGGGTGGCGATACTCGAACGCGGGCTTTCGCCGGTGGCATGGCACCAGATGGCGGCAGTCCCGGAAACGCTGGCGCTCAATCCGGTAGTCGCCCTGCACTGGGGCAACCTGCTGCACGCCGATCCCGAGCGCAATGGGGAAATCATCGCGCGGTGGGCGGCAAGGCTTCTCGCCGAGGCCACAGGCTTCAGGAGGATGCTGTCCGCAGATGTGGCCGATTGCTGGCGTCAGGCCGCTGTCTATTACTGTGCCCGTGTTCGCCTGGATGACCGGGCAGTAGTCATCGATCTCCGAGGCCTGTCACCGCTTCCCTCGCTCAACGGTCCCTTTTCTTTGAAAATAAAGGAAAAGCGTCAGAAAGCATGGCGGTGCAGCGGCGCAGAGGTCATCAGCTGCCGCACCGACCAGGATCGCATCAGCACCGTCAGGCTTCAGCCTCTACCTGGATGTCTGGAGATCCGTATCGATCTGTTATGAGCGAGCGTTTTCCCGGTTCTGCAGGGCGGCAATCCTGCCGCCGGATTTGACACGCCATTCCCCTCCCTTTCCCGTCGATCAAGAGTCCTGAATCCCCCCTGGTACTGCCGGCAAATTGATTCCCGGAAGCATGTATCCCTCGTTTCTCCCCTTTCGATACAAGGGAAAATGGCAATGACTGGTGGGTTTATTATAGAAATTATCTATTTGACATATCTTATTAAACTCATAGAATCGAATGGTCTGCCATCAAGGGTAATGCATGAGCATACACCGCTGAAGTGTTATGAGCAGTTCCAAGCACTCCTCGCGAAAGTTTGATCGGCAGACCATGCTCATATGTCGATCAGGGAAAAGAATGCCGAATTCCATCGGAGCCAGAGTGAAAAGGGGGAAAGAAGATGAGTGACGATTATCGATCGATGTGGGCTGATCTCGGACTTGATCTGGCAGCGCACGATATGCTGCTCGGTGTTCTGGGTGAGGCGTACGGCAAGATGTATCTGACCCAGGCCAACCGCCCTGCGGGGATGAGTTATTTCGATTTTGTCATGAGTGAGGTGCATGGCCTGCGTATCAAGGAACTCATCGATGAAAAAAAGGCAGGCCGCAAGATCATCGGTTCATATTGCGTATTTGTGCCGGAAGAGATCGTCCTTGCCGCCAACGCCACGCTCGTCGGCCTGTGTTCAGGGGCCGATTTTGCCATGGAGGAAGTGGAGAGACTGCTGCCGCGCAATACCTGCGCCTTGATTAAATCGGCCTTCGGATTCAAGCTCGGCAAGGTCTGTCCGTACCTGGAGAGCGCCGATATGATTGTGGGCGAAAACACCTGTGACGGCAAGAAGAAGGCCTACGAATCATTGGCGCAACTGGTGGATAACCTCTATGTGATGGATCTGCCGCAGGTCAAATCCGACAAGGGCCGGGATCTGCTCAAGGCTGAATATCAGCGTTTTCAGAAGGCCGTCGAAGAGCTGACCGGTTCCCCGATAACCGTTGCTTCATTGCAACAGGCGATCCGGACGGTCAATGCCAAGCGTGCGGCCATTCATCGGCTGTCGACCCTGAGGAAGGCCGATCCGGCACCGATTTCAGGCATGGATGCCCTGTTGGTCAATCAGGTCTTTTTCTATGATAATCCTGCCCGCTTTACCGACGCTGTCAATAAAATCTGTGACGAACTGGAGCAGCGCATGAAGGCCAAGTCAGGCGTTTTTCCGACAAAAAATCCCCGTGTTATCGTTGCCGGCTGTCCTCAGGCGGTGCCTAACTGGAAATTGCCGATGCTCGTCGAAACCGCCGGTGCGGTCATCGTCGGCGAGGAGTCCTGTGTCGGCGAGCGGGGAACCCGTAACCTCACCGACGAAGCCGGCAATTCGGTGGATGAACTGCTCGACAACATCGTTGACCGCTATTTCCAGATTGACTGCGCCATTTTTACCCCTAACCGGGATCGGCTTCATCATATCCTGGAGATGATCGAAAAGTATCAGGCTGATGGCGTGATTCATTATGGGCTGCAATTCTGCCAACCCTACCTGATGGAGGCGTTGCCGATTGAAAAGGTTCTGGCGGAGAAAGGAGTGCCCTGTCTGCGCATTGAAACCGATTACAGCATGGAGGATATCGGGCAGTTGAAGACCCGGATTGAGGCCTTCGTCGAACAACTCAGTTGATCGACGTCTGCTGCTCGATGCTGCGGTTGGCCTCAGCAAGAGATCAAGCGGTAGAGACAAAAAAGGCCGTTTGCGGACCGGTGACGGCACCTCATTCGAAGAACATGCCGGGATGACAAATGAACTTTGTATTTATCTGCCCTGAGACAAACGCCATCTTTGCAACAGAAGATTTTTCGCTGGCGGAGAATCATGGTGTGCAAACGGACCACAATGGCGGCAAGGTGTTGCATGCCACTGTGGTCCTGAACTCGCCATGCCCGTATTGTCGGAAGATCCACAGGTACAGAGCCAAGGATCTGGCCTGCCCCTTTCATGCCAACTCGGGGGCATCGATTCAATTGGCGGATCATGACTGATCCCGTAACGGTGGAAACACGTTACCCGCCAATGATCTGAAGGTTGACGGATGTGGAATTTACAAAAAAACGTTTATTGTCAGGCAAATAGAGAGGTATGGAAATGGCAAGGACACTCGATGCCCGGGGGCTGGCATGTCCGGCGCCGGTTCTGATGGTCAAGGATGCAATAGAAAAGGAAGACCTTCTCGAACTGACCGTCATGGTCGACAATGAGGCTTCACTGGAGAATGTGACCAGGTTCTGCGAATCGCGGCAGTATGCGGTCACGAGCACCAGCCAGGGTGATGGGTATGTGCTGGCGGCCCATCGCGAACAAAACGCACCGACAATCACAGGGAAAGATGATGCTGGAACAGATTCGCCTCCAGTCACGAGACCGAAAACCTTCATTATGGTGGCCGGTGACAAGTTGGGGTCGGGCGATGACGAACTCGGCCGCAAACTGATGCTCAGTTTCATAAAAACCGTCAAGGAAATGGAAGATGACCTCTGGCGGCTGGTGTTCGTCAACAACGGGGTGAAACTGACGATTGATACCTCTCCGGTTCTCGCAGATCTGCAGGCCTATGAACAGGCAGGTCTCGTCATTCTTGTCTGCGGCACCTGCCTTACCCATTTCGATCTTATGGAGGCGAAAAAGGTTGGCCAAACGACCAACATGTTGGACATTGTTACGGCCATGCAACTGGCCGACAAAGTCATAAGCATCGGCTGAATAGCCAAGCTGAAAATCGATGGAGAAAAACCGGGCTTCAGCAGCGCAGGGTGGCCGTAATACGCTGGGGATGCAACAGGAGATTCAACGCATCGATAATACTCGGAATAACGATATCCGCAGCGACAAGCGCCGGCGGTGCGGCCCCTTCCTGTTGGAACACGGCGATTCCCAGGCCAGCCTCCTTGAGCATGAGCCGATCGTTGCGGCCGTTGCCGATACAGACTGACGCCTTGCTCCCCAGGCGCCGCACATAACCGACCTTGCCTTCCCCTTCGTTGCCCGGAGACAGGACATGGACCGTGAAGGCGTAGCCGGCAAAGGCATGGCGTACACTGCCGTAGGTGTCGGCGGTAACAATATGGATCTGGAGATGTTCGGCCAGGAGTCCGAGGAGCTCGGCAACCCCGCTGATCAGCCGACCATCAAATGCCAGGGTGCCGTTATAATCGAGGACGAGGTGCTCCAAGCGCAGCTGGTCGAAACCAGGGATGTTGATCTCGATCATGCCTTCTCCCCCTTTCTGACCAGCGTGCCGTTGTGCAACTCGATGACAGTGTCGGCGATCCGCGTCACCTGGTTGAGATAATGGGAAACGAGCAGGATGGTGCAGTTCTTTTTCAGTTCCAGGAGCAACTCTTCGATTGCCGCGGCGGTGGCGTGATCCAAGGCAGAGGTTGGTTCATCGAGCAGCAGTACTTCCGGTTGCAGAATCAGGGCTCGCGCAATGCACAGCCTCTGCTGCTGTCCTCCCGACAGATCAAGGGCGGAGGAATGAAGCCGGTCATGCACCTCGTCCCAGAGTCGCGCCTTCCGCAAACAATCCTCCACCTGGGCCCTGATCGTCTCTTTTGTCAAGCCTCCCTTGAGTTGTAAGGGGAAGGCGACATTCCTGTAGATGCTCATCGGCAGCGGGTTGGGAATCTGGAACACCATGCCGACCTGCCTGCGCAGCCGGGTGACCGGGTAGCCCTCCCGGTAGATATCATGAAAACTGCCGTCGAAATTCATTGCAACCGTTCCCTGCAGGCTGCAGCGGGGAATGGCTTCCCAAAGGCGGTTCAAAGTCAGCAGAAAGGTGGATTTGCCCGAGCCTGACGGCCCGACGATGGCGGTTATTTCCCTTTCGGCGAACTCAATCGAGGTTTTATGCAGAATCGTCCTGCCATTATAGGAGAAACAGAGGTTTTCCGTTCTGATTTTGACCGCTTTTTCCATTGCGACACTATGCCCTGTACAATGCGTGATATGAGACCTGCCTCTTGATGACGAAAGCCGTCAGAAAAAGAACCATGCAGATACAGAGGAGAATAATCGCCGCCCCGTATCCGGTCGCCAGTTCCTCCCTGTCGGTATACTGGGAGGATATATAATAGATGTAAAACGGCAGGGCCTCGTAATGGGAGAAGAGGGAGCGGGGTACCCCGGCAGAGGCGACGACCCCGGTCAGCATGATCACCGCGGTATCTTCCGCGCATCGTCCGATCGCCAGTATGACCCCGCTGACGATCCCCGACAGGGACTGCGGCAGGAGGACATGGGTGATATTCTGCAGTTTGCTTGCCCCGAGCGAGAGCGCAGTCAGTCTGGCGGACAGCGGCAGCCCCTCGAGGGCCATCTGGGTGGTGCGGATGATGTAGGGCAGCACCAGAAACGCCAGGGCGATACTCGAGATCAGCAGGCAGGGATGAATGGAGCCGGGGAAAAGCCGGTTCAGGAATATGGCTGCGGAAAAGCCAAACAGGCCGACGACGATGGAAGGCAGACCGGCCAGGATGTCGAAAAAGAGATTCAGGAATGCCTTGGTCCCTGCCCCGGCATACTCGGCCAGGTAGATTCCGGAGGCCATCCCGATGGGAATCGCCCAGCAGACGGAAAGAACAATGAGAGACAGGGTGCCGACCACGGCGGGAAACAGCCCGTTGAAGACATGGCGCTTCATGAGCAGGGCGTCGAGCGGGGGAGTGGCGCCGAAGATCAGGGAAAGACTGATGCTTCTCCATCCGTGGACGAACAGATATCCGATAACCGCGATGACCGCCCCGAGAAGCAGGACACCGCAAAGCCAGGAAAATACCAGCACTCCCGCTTCCTGCAGTCGTCTCACCTCGCCCACCTCTCTCTCCCGACCCCCAGCAGGCGGACAGCCATCACTAAAATGGTGGTGAAGAGATAAAGAAAAATGCCGCAGGCGAAAATCGCCTTGAACTCCAGACTTTCATAATCCGCGGCAAAAACCAGGGCGATGTGCGAGGTCAGTGTCCTGGCGGAGTCCAGCAGCGAGTTTGGGGTCTGGACGGCGTTGCCCGCGATCATCAGGGCGATAAGGGTATCGCCCAGGGCCCGCCCGAGAGCCAGTGTAAAACCGATGACGACCCCGGGCCAGGAATTGGGCAGAGTGACATGGAAAAATTTCTGGATCTCGGTCCCTCCCACCGCCAGCACCGCCTTTCCATAGGAATCCGGAACCCGGGCGAAACTTTCGCAGAAGAACAGGATCATGGTAGGCGAAACCAGCAGGGTCAGCATCAGCGCCGCTGAAAGCACGCACATCCCCGAACCGGCGGCAAAAAATTCACGCACCAAGGGGACCAGAAGAAAAATGCCGACAAAACCGTAAATGACGGTAGGGATGCCGGTCATCATTTCCACCATTTTCCGCAGGAGCCAACTGACCGTCCCCCTGCTCACCACACTGATCAGGATCGCACAGCCCAGGCTCAACGGAAAGGCAAAGAGCATGCTGAGCAGGGATATGGCCAGGGTTCCGACAATCATCGGTTGGATGCCGAATTGGCCAAGGTGGGGCGCCCACGGTTGGGTCATGATGGAAAAAATTCGGCCCTCCGCCAGGAGCGGAAGGCCGAGTGCCAACATGAATCCGAAAATAACGACGGTCAGCAATGCACTGAAATATGCCGAAAAAACAAAGAAAATCTCGACGGCGTGTTCCTTGGTCCGCCTCATTGTACCGAAATGAAGCCCTTCTCCACGACGATCTGCTGCCCTTCCTCGGTAAACAGGTAATCAATGAATTTTTTTACCAGGCCGGCCGGCTCGCCCTTTGTGTTGCTGAACAGACCGCGGGCGACAGGATATTTCCCTTCCTTGACATTCTCCATGGATGGCTCGATGCCGTTGAAGGCCACCGGGGCCACTGTCTCGTCGATGTGCCCCACGGAAACATAGCCGATACCGTAGGGATCCTGGGATACCGCCCCCTTCATCGCGCCGTTGGAAACGATAACATTGGCGGTGGCGGCGATATCGCCCTTCTTCAGGGCTTTTTCCCAGAATACCTCGCGGGTGCCACTCGCCTCGTCCCGGGTATAGAGATTGATCTGCTTGTCATCTCCTCCGACCTCTTTCCAATTGGTGATCTTGCCGGCAAAAATCGCCGCTGCTTGATCCTGGCTGAGGGAACGGATTTTGTTTGCCGGATTGACCACAATGGCAACTCCATCAATGGCCCATTTGAACATCTGCAGGCTGTATTGCTTCACCTCGTCTTCCGTGGGAGTGCGTCCGGTGTTGCCTATGTCCACCAGTCCCTCTCCTACCTGCTTTACACCAACGCCGGATCCGCCGCCGGCGATGCTGATCTGGATATCCGGATTCAACCCCATGATGCGGGCCGCCGCCTCCTTCATCACCGGGATGTGGGCCGTACCACCGGCGATCCTGATCTCACCCTTTTCCCCTTTGAAGGCATCAAGTGCCGCAGCAAAGGCCCCTGAACAGAAGAACAAAGACAGCGCCACCAATGCAAAAACTGCAGTTACTCTTGTTTTCATTTTTCCCCCATTCGATAGAGTTATCAACTATTTAACAGAAAAATTATAATTCAATCTCAATATTTACGTCTTTCCAGCTTCGCCCATCTCCGCAATTAATTTATTGTATTTTATTACATAAGAATCTCGTCACGATTTCAATAACTGGACAAGTCAATTTTGAGACAACAGTACAACGTCAAAAATCAACAGGCGGAAATCTTTTATAAGGGAAAAAAATGATGCATTCAAACAGGAAATTTCTATTAAAAAAACGATTGCTATCGTTATTAACGATATAAGGCAGTTTTTTCGCTATAAAATGACCTGCAACAGGAGGTTCGAAAAGGATGATGTGACTCAGGGGTTACGTGGATTTTTCTCAGAAAACCAGCATGTTTTGCGGCAGAAATGCGAGTTGGAACGACTCTTGGGGGAAAAAACTGCATGGCTGATGTCCTTACCATGAAGGCTTGTATCGTTGGTTGTCCAATTTTTCCAGAGTGGTTTTTTGAACGTGTGCGGGGCCAGGTCGCTTGGAAGCCGAACATCATCAACTGAGTATTTTACACATGGGATCATTTCTTTTTTTGTTTGGAATAAGTCAAGGCAAAGGGATAAAAGCCAATCCCAAACAGAGAATTAATAGGATATTCCTGTTTGACAGATCTTAAAGCCGAATAGTATCTTTTCCCGGAAATGGTGATGGGAAGAATCCGTTGCTGTTTTTTGTTTGGGAAGCCCTGATGTGATTGATCAGTGCGCGAAAAAATGAATCTTCAACTATTGGTGGGAATTTTATGAAGAGAACGCTGTCGGTTGTTCTTGTTTTCATTCTGGCCCAAGTGGCTTCCGTCGCCTTGGGCGCGCAAAGCCATTCCGGGGTCGTCACTCTGAACGTCGATCTCTCCAGCCAAGCTCATGGCCAGGAGGCCAGGCTGTGGATACCCTATCCGGTTTCCGATGGCCATCAAGTGATCTCCGACATCCAGGTCGTCGGTGATTATGCATCTTCTGGAGTGTATACCGACCGCACTTTCGGCACCCCCATACTCTATGCCCAATGGCCGAAAGAGGCGAAAAGCCGCACGTTGACCTTTTCCTTTGCCGTGGAACGCCAGGAAATCCGCCAGACCGGCTTTCCGACCACCGAGCCGGCATGGAATCCCGCCGATTATGCCGAATATCTGAAACCGACCAGCCTCGGCCCCGTCGACGGCGAGGTCAAGAAGCTGGCGGATTCGATCACTGAAAACAAAACCACTGTCCTGGAAAAGTCCAGGGCCATCTATGACTGGATTGTCGACAACATGTACCGTGATCCCGAAACGATCGGCTGCGGCAAGGGCGATGTCTGCCTCCTGCTGAAAAAACCCGGTGGCAAATGCACTGATATCTCCTCTGTGTTCATCGCTCTGTGCCGCGCCGCCGGGGTACCGGCTCGAGAAATATTCAGCGTCCGGCTCGGCAAAAAAGCCGAGGAGGACATCACCACATGGCAACACTGCTGGGCAGAGTTTTTCCTCCCCGGTTACGGCTGGGTCACTGCTGATCCTGCTGATGTCCGCAAGGCCATGCTCGTCGAAAAACTCGAGCTCGACAACCCGAAGTCCAAAGAATACCGGGAATTTTTCTGGGGCGGCATCGATCCCTACCGGGTGGTTCTTGCCCAGGGACGTGATGTGCAGCTCAACCCGCCCCAGTCAGGACCGGCCCTCAACACCTTCGGCTATCCCTATGCCGAGGTCGGCGGCAAGGTCCTGGATTTCTACAAATCTAAGGAATTTGTCTACAGCTACACATTCAAAGAAAAATAATTTTCATCCGGTAATCCCTGGATTTGCCTTGCCGGGAGACAACATATGAAGACAGTATTCATCAGCCCAAAAGTTGAGCGCAGAATAGAGGAACTCAGGAATGCCGGCAAAGCTGGAAGGAATGTAGCGCATAAAGCTGCGGGCATCATTGAAAGCCTGACCTCGGGCGAACTCAGCAGTCACCGGGATGCCGCCAACAGTTACACCCGGAAAGGCGAAAAAAGGATCAGGAAGTCCCGCAAATTCGCATTGGGCTTCGGGTATCGCCTGATAACCTTGCAACGTGGCGCCAAGTTTTTTGTCCTGTTATTGGGAACCCACGATGAGAGTCAGCGCTGGCTGAACAACCACCGCCGAATAAAAGAAATTCATGTTGGCAAAGGTGAGCGATACGAAATAGCAGTTGATTCTTTATCCAAGGAAATTGCAGGTTTCACGGATTCTGCAAAGTGGGAGGTGGACGACGAAGAGGACATCCTGGCAAATCTCACAGACCAAGATCTGCGCCGGGTGTTTTGCGGACTGGTGGAAGGGGCGAGAAAGCGGGTCTTGAAGGCTCAAGGTTTTTGAAAAAGAGGGTCTGATTGGCCTTACAATACGGGCACCATTAACACAGAAGGCGGAGAGGAAAACATTGATGAACGGGAAAAACATTTTTGCGACACGATGGGGAATCATAGGGGTAGGCGCTTGCATCGGCATTCTGGCCCCGTTGTTGCAAAAGCTGGGCAATCCGGGCAATATGGGAATTTGCGTGGCCTGCTTCGAGCGTGATATCGCCGGCGGATTAGGCCTGCATCGGGCAGCGGTGGTGCAGTACATCCGTCCCGAGATTATCGGCTTTGTGCTGGGGGCGCTCGTCGCCGCCTACCTGTGCAAGGAGTATCGACCGAGAGCTGGATCAGCACCCATCGTCAGATTTGTCCTTGGCGTGTTTGCCATGATCGGTGCCCTGGTTTTCCTCGGGTGTCCCTGGCGGGCGATGCTCCGTCTGGCCGGCGGCGACGGCAATGCCATCCTTGGACTGGCGGGACTGACCTTCGGCATCTGGATCGGCACGTTGTTTCTGAAAAACGGCTACAATCTCGGTCGCAGTCAGACAACCCATACCACAGCCGGGTGGATGCTGCCGTTGATCATGATCGGTTTCCTTGTTCTGCTGCTGATATTCCCCCAGATCGAGGGTCAGGACAAGAATGGGGTACTCTTTTACAGCCTGAAGGGGCCAGGCTCCATGCATGCGCCCCTGCTGGTGTCACTGGCCGTGGGACTCGGCATAGGTTTTCTGGCTCAACGCTCCCGTTTCTGCACCATGGGCGCCATCCGTGACGTGGTGCTCTTTGGGCAGACGCACTTGCTTTCCGGCTTGCTCGCCCTGCTGGTTTCTGCCTTCCTGACCAATCTCGCGCTCAGCCAGTTCAAGATGGGGTTTGCTGGTCAGCCGGTAGCCCATACCCAGCATATCTGGAATTTCGCCGGCATGGCCTTGTCCGGGCTTGCTTTTGCCCTGGCCGGCGGGTGCCCGGGGAGGCAGCTTTTCCTTGCCGGTGAGGGTGACGGGGATGCGGCGGTATTTGTCATGGGAATGATTGTCGGCGCCGGTATTGCCCATAACTTCGGGCTGGCAAGTTCACCCGAAGGCGTTGGCGCATACGGGGTCCCCGCAGTCATAGTCGGATTCCTGGTTTGTTTATTCATCGGGTTTACCATGAGAAGAAAGAGCGCATAAGGAGGATAACAATGGCGGCAACAGTCGATGCTAGGGGCCTTTCATGCCCTCAACCGGTGATAATGACCCTGGATGAAATCAAGAAGGGGCAAAGCAATGAAATCATCATTCTGGTGGATACCGATACCTCAAAGGAAAACGTAACGAGGGCGGCAGAGAGCCAGGGATTCACGGTCGATAAAGTGACTTCCGAGGGAGAAGGGTATCGTATCAGTATAACCAGGGGCCAGGCGTGATCGATTTTTTGCGAAAGAGAAAAGAGGGGCGTGTCACCAAAAAGAACCAGGGCGCATCAGCTGGTCGCGGGATTCTGGTTTTCGAAAATACCAGCGACGTGATTCAGGCGGAAAATGTTCTGAAGAAAGCGAACTGGTCGGTTCGGGTGATGGGTCCGCCTCCGGAGATTCGAACCGGCTGCGACCTGGTCATCGAATTTCCGCTGATCGAAGAACTGAACATCAGGCGGGAACTCAAACAGGTCTGCATTGAGCCGCTTTCGGTCGTGCCGGTCACGGCCCCGTTGCTGGAGCCCGTCGACCTTTTTCAGACCAAGGATTTCGGCGATTACCTGATGGTGCGGGCGGCCAATATGAAAATCACCGTTGCAAAAAAAGATTTTACAATAGTGAATATTTCAGGCGGTGGGTGCCCGGACGTGCCCTATTTGGCCCAGGAAATGGTGGGGAAAACCTTGGCGGATGCTCCCCGACCCAGGGATTTGGGGCATACCCTTTGCGGGTATGCCCTTGAACTGGCGTACGAGGAACTGCGTCGAAAATGGTAGGCATTGTCGGTACAGTCCCAGACCTGCAGTTTCCGCTTTGCCACGGACCGGCTAAGCTCATCGGCGGCCGGCTGAACATCGGCGGCCGGGACATCCCCGTCAACCGGGGTACGCCCGCCCTCCTTGCCGCTGCTCTGAAGGCGGCAGAGTGGGCTGGCAGTCGGGAGATATACGCTTTTTTGGTCGGGGATATCGGCCTAGGCGAGGGAAGCCGAAAACTGTATGCATTTCTTGTCGACCACTTGGCGGAATACAGTTTTGAGGTCCTGACCTTCCATTATGTCCAGCCGGATGTGGATTGGCACGCAAAGATTCTTTTCGCCATCGAATCCATGAAGCAGCGGCCGATACTGATTGCCGATGCCGGCTTCATGTATGCCGCCAAAATGAGCGGCCAAGCCGCCAGCTATGATTTTTTCACCCCCGATGTCGGCGAGTTGGCCTTTCTTGCCGATGAACTCGCGCCGCACCCCTTTTACACCCGCGGCTTTATTCTGCACCAGAACAATCAGGTGCCGGACCTGATCCGTCGGGCTTACCAGCACGATAACGCAGCTGCCCATCTTGTGGTGAAAGGCCAGCCAGACTATATCACACAAGGTAACGAGGTATACGCAACGGTCGATCACCCCTCCTTTGCCGCCATGGAAGCAATCGGCGGTACGGGCGACACCTTGACCGGACTGCTGACCGTATTGTGCAGCGCCAGATTCGAGTTGACGGAGGCAGCGGTACTGGCCGCCAGGGTCAACCGTTGGACCGGCGTCTTTGCCGACCCGAATCCGGCAACGCAGATTATCGAGCTCATCGAGACTATTCCTCGCGCCCTGACAGGGGTGATGGAGCATTCACACACGGAGAAGCCCCATGGCTGAAGTCAAAAAAACACGGCTGACCGAGACGGTAACCGGTTCCGGCTGAGCCTCCAAGCTGCCTCCAGGGGACCTGGACAGGGCATTGTGCGGCTTGGTGTTTCCTACGGACGAAAATGTGCTCATCGGCCTGGACCGTGCGGATGATGCCGGCGTGTACAGAATTACCGATGAGATCGCACTTATTCAGACAGTGGATTTTTTTACGCCCATCGTTGACGACCCGTACTGGTTCGGCCAGATTGCCGCCGCCAATGCGCTGAGCGATGTCTACGCCATGGGCGGCGTCCCGAAGACCGCCATGAACCTGGTGGCGTTTCCGGCAAAGGAAATGGATCTTTCCGTGCTGCGGCAGATCATCCAGGGCGGCATCGACAAAATCAAAGAGGCTGGCGTCGTTCTCCTCGGCGGCCACAGTATCGTAGACAAGGAACTCAAATACGGCCTATCGGTGACTGGGGTCATTCATCCTGACCGGGTGCTGGCCAAGAAAAATCTGCGATCGGGCGATCGGCTGGTACTGACCAAGCCGCTTGGCACCGGGATCATCAATACGGCCATCAAGGCTGCCCTGGCCTCTCCCGAACTTACCGACAAGGTGACTCGCTTCATGGCCGCGCTCAACCGGGATGCCGCCCGGATCATGGCCCAGTTCGATATCGGCGCCTGCACTGACGTAACCGGCTTCGGCCTGCTCGGCCATCTGGCCGAGATGGTCTGCGGATCGGGTACGAGCGTGCGGGTGGAGTCCGGCTCGGTTCCGGTTATCACTGAGGCGCTGGAATTTGCCAGCATGGGGTTTGTCCCCGCCGGGGCGTACAACAACAAAACATTCCGGGAATATATGGTCTCCTTCGCCGAAAACGTGCCGCGCACGTTGCAGGACATCTGTTTCGACCCCCAGACCTCAGGGGGGCTGCTGATCAGCGTCAGTGAAACACATGCCCTCGCGCTGGTGCAGGCATTGAAGGCCGGCGGCATAAAGGACGCCGCGCTGATCGGTGAGGTCCTTGCCTACCCGGAAGAGAAAATATGGGTGGTGTAAATTTTAAGTTAGCTGCAACTGCAACGCTATACCAGATCAGGTGCAGTCCGGTGATGGCGCATGAGATAACACATCTACAAGGGAGGCAGAGATGAAACTCGGGGCTCGCAAAAGAATCCGCGCCAAGTAGCACGGATTGCGGCATCCACCTGCGTTTCACCCCGGACATGCGGGACCGGATCGAAAACGCCCTGAGCGGTAGACTGGAACGGTTTCAAATTTTCATCCCGGAGCCATGAAAAAGCTGCCTTCGACACCCTTTCACATCATGACCCTCAAACATAATCAGCACAGATCCTGAATACATGGAGGCTGCATGACCCACCCCATTTACCTGGATTACAACGGAACCACCCCCCTTGATCCCGAAGTGTACACCGCCATGTGGCCCTTTTTTGAGACAGAGTTCGGCAATCCGTCAAGTTCCCACTGGTACGGGATCAAGCCGAGGCAGGCCGTGGAGGCGGCCCGACGGCAGGTGGCCGCTCTGCTTGCCTGCCAGCCCGAGGAGGTTTTCTTCACCTCCGGCGGCACTGAATCGAACAACCACGCGATCAAGGGCATGGCCCGGGCGCTGAAGAACAGAGGCCGCCATATCGTCACCAGTACCATCGAACACCCGGCCGTACTGGAGGTATGCAGTTATCTGCAAGGGGAAGGCTTTGCAATCACTTTCGTGGATGTTGACAGCCAGGGGATGCTCGACCCAGAGTGGATTCGGCAGGCCCTGCGTCCCGATACCATCCTGGTTTCCGTTATGCATGCCAACAACGAAGTGGGTACGGTGCAGCCCATTGCCGCAATCGCCGAGCTGGCCAGGACACGCGGCATTGCCATACACACCGACGCGGCGCAGTCGCTGGGCAAAATACCGGCCGATGTGCAGATGCTGGGCGTTGATCTGCTCTCTGTTGCCGGCCACAAGCTGTATGCGCCCAAGGGAATCGGCGCCCTGTATCTGCGCAAAGGATTGACTCCGGAAAAATTCTGCCACGGCGCCGGTCAGGAAAAAGGTTGGCGGGCCGGCACGGAAAACGTGGCGGGGATCGTCGGGTTGGGCAAGGCCTGCGAAATTGCCGGCAGAGACCTGGCGACAAGCATGACCCGCATGCAGGACCTGCGTGACCAGCTGCATAAAGGTATCGCCGCACGAGTGGCCGATGTCCGTCTCAACGGGCACCCGGACCACCGGTTGCCCAATACCCTCAGTCTGTCGTTCAGGGGAATCGAGGCCGATCGGCTCCTCGAGGAAATCGGTCTTGACGTGGCTGCTTCGGCTGGAGCCGCCTGCCATTCCGGTACCGTCGCCATCTCGCACGTGCTGGCGGCCATGCAGGTGCCTGCCGATTGGGCGCAAGGAACCCTGCGGTTTTCTATAGGCCGTATGACCACTGTCGCGGAAATCGAACGGGCCGCGGATGTGGTAGGTGCGGCAGTGGCCCGACTGCGCAAGGTTGGCGGAATCATCTGAGACCTCCCTCAACTCAGCACTGATTCCAGTTGACTTCAAGATGGTTCCTGTCCAAGGTCAATCGGTTGAATTTCCGATTGCTTGTTGTCGATAGGCAAGGGCTGAAACCCTAAACTCCAGAGAAATTCAGAAACGCAATCTTCGGGTCATCTTCGATGGATGGCACTACCATCCTGCTGCTGTAGTACATCCAGCAGTTCACTTTGTTGGTATGTGCGAAGGTGAAAATATAAATAATATTGAAATATCGATATATTGAATATTGTCTTCGAATCCCTGCTTCGCCGAAATATGATTCAATGGTATTCGCCAACGACCGAAGAACCCGCATCCAGCAATGGTCTGCGGGTTTTTTGTTGACCGGCGGGCTGCAGGGTGATTTGCTGATGTTCACTCGTTGCTGATATCTTGTAGACGCAGTTCCTTTATGGGCGATCACGGACAACTATTACACAGGTGAGGATCATGAAAAACAGATCGATATGGGTACTGATACTGTTCCTGCTGATTGGTCTCGGGGCCTGCGGCGGCAATCAGTCGGCGGTCGAGGGGAAACTGGTTGACTGGAACGGCAAGCCGGTCGCCGGCGTGAAGATCTCCGCCAATCAGGTGCAACCCCTCAAAGGCTATGCCCGATTGGAGGCGGTGACCAGGTCCGACGGCACCTTTCGGTTGGACGGATTATATCCATCGTCGAAATATGTACTCAAACCCCAGTCCGACAAATGGACCTGCAATACCGCGGTCGAATTGGCCAGCGCCCCGCAGGGCGAGACGGCCCTGCTGCCCGAACCGATCAAGATCACCGAGGCCTTTTTGAAGGAAGGCGGTATCCCGGTGGTCGATCTTGCCACCGGAGCCACCCGGTTCACGGTTTCTGCGGACGGGGTGATAGCCGACTTCAGCACCGGCCTCGAATGGGTAATCGGTCCGGATCAGGATACCAGTTACGCCCAGGCCGAGCAGTGGGTCGCCGGATTCACAGCAGCCGGAGGCGGCTGGCGGCTGCCGACGAGGGCGGAATTGCAGGGCCTGTATCAGCCCGACGCCGGTGAACGCAACATGGCCCCGGCGTTCAAGACGACCGGTTGGTTGCTGTGGGCGGAACCGCGGGACGCCGCCTCGGCGTGGGCCTTCAATTTCAAGAATGGCAGCGAGTACTGGTACTACCGTGATTCCTCGGACGGCAACCGGGTGTTCGGGGTGCGCGCCAAGCCGAAGCAATGATGGCAATCGCCGGGCCTCGGCTATGCCCCTTCGGCTCCTTGTCCGTAGAAGAAGTGAGGCCTTCTTACTGCATCGGTGCTGCTTCCTGTGACCCGTTCCTCTGTCTCTTCATGTCCGAAAACGGGCCGATCCCCTGGGAATGGACCGTTTCGAGGAGGAGTTCAGGGGTATGGACGAAGGCGTGGCCGAGCGCTGCCTCCTTTTCGACGCAATCCTTGAAGGTCTTTATCAGGTTCTCGTGACTCCAGCGGGTCAGGTAATAGACCAACAGGTCGGGCAGGCGGGTGAATATGGTCTCATTGGGCATCGGGTCGACGAAAGACGATTCCTGCAGCCGTTTGCTCGCCAGGGTCTGCGGTTTGTAAAAATTGTCGAGAAACATCAACTCGGGCGGCATGTTCGCCTTCAGGCCGATGCGGCGGAGCATTCTGAGGAGGACATTGAGCCCCTTCTGACCGCTTTTCGCCATCCAGTACGGCACATAGACCTCTTTGGGCAGGCTCAGCTGCAGATACGATTTGATCGTCAGTATCAGGGTTGCCAGGTCGACCGGATTTTTATCGACGAAATTATAGGTCCGGCCGCTGAATTCGGCCCGGTTCGCCAGGGCATGGTGGATGAGGAACGGCAGCTTCCGGGCGTTGCTGTACGAATGGAAGGTGTGCCGCTTGGTGAACAGGGCCGGCATCGCTTCATCGGCGATGGAGAAGAACATCCGGTGAAACCCCTGGATCTTGTGGTCATGGGCGCCATAGACGATGGCCAGACGGATGCAGGTGTAATCGAGTCCCTCCTGTTCGGCCATGCGCCGCAGGGTCAGCTCGGCCATCAGTTTGGATTTGGCGTAGTTGCCGAGGTTGGGCGAGAGGGGCAGCGTGTCCTCTTCCCGCAGGTTTTCACCGGTCGGCATGGTTGCCGACGAGCTGATATGGATATAGGGGATGTTGAGGGCGGTCGCGGCCCGGGCGAGATTGACGGGACCGAGATAGTTGACCTCATAGGCCAGTTGACCGTCCGCCCCGAGACTGGCCATGGCGGCATTGATGACGAAATCGGGATTGACGTCGGTCAGGTACTGGCGGATATCCTTATCGTCGCGGATCGATAATTTTTTGCTGCTTGGGGCGCGGATATCGA
The DNA here is from genome assembly GCF_014201505.1 of Desulfoprunum benzoelyticum. GTDB lineage: Bacteria > Desulfobacterota > Desulfobulbia > Desulfobulbales > Desulfocapsaceae > Desulfoprunum > Desulfoprunum benzoelyticum. The sequence goes on from NZ_JACHEO010000002.1 coordinate 289,059, forward strand.
TCGTCTCGGCGTATCTGGTCTTGTAGAAGTTGACGATCGTGCCGCCGATGAGACCGGAGCCACCGATCAGGACACCGATTTTTTTGTTGCCCATCTATGTATTCCTCGCTTCAGTAACAAATCCGGGACCGGCCGGAACCATCCGGCCTCCGATGAAGAGTTGGATGCCCCATGTTGTCGAGCAGCGCAAAGGCGGGCTTGCCCTGCCGCAGGACCGGCTATGACCTGTACCGCTCTTGCTGTGCAATTACCCTGGCGTGTCGTTTTGCCGAAGGGCAATCTATCGTTTCTGATGATCTGGATATGCTGCGTCCATCCGCATGAAAGCCCCCTCGAACGGAGTGCCGTGGCGCCAGGCGGCTATCGCCGTCGCTTTGAGCCGGCAATGAAATGCAGAGAGGGTATTTCAGTTTTTTATAATACAGCTTGCTGCCGGTTTTGAGAAAAAGAAATACGGTACGCGGTGAGAAAAAACGGTGGTGGGAGCCATTGCCGGCGGCCGGCCATTGCGCGGATTGCCGCAGTCATAGTCGTGGCGGTGCCGGGCGCCCCTTGATTTCCGCCCGGGGATGGCGATCTTTACTTTCAGGATCTGACTGAAGGGTGCGGCCGATTCGACCGGGACGCCGGCCGGTTCGATGGGCAGCCACAACCGCAGCGTGAGGGGCGATGTATCTTGCCAAAATCCGCCAGGGCCAGGAGATACGGTATGTGCTCCGCCAGTCCTATTTCGATCGGCGTCGGGACTGCTTCGTTTACCGGCAGATTTTTGATCTCGGACCGCGACCGGATGATTATATCGAGCATACCGGTCAATGGTCGCCGTCCTTCGATGAAAAATTGGAAGAGGCGGTCGCCCGGGCGGAGCCCGGCAGGATGGCAGCGGTGCAATTGGAACAACTGCTGTGGCGGTTTTTCACCACTGCGGAGCAGGAAAGGCTCAATCGCCATTCACGGCGTCAGCCTGTCAAGCTCATGCCCTTTACGGCGGAGGACGAAGAGCGACTGCGCCGGGAAATCCATCTCTTTGATCGTCGGCGACTCTATGGCCTTCGTTACGGGGCAGTCGATCAGACCCGCATTGGTCGTCTGCCCAAGAAGCTGTGCCGCCCCCTGTTCGGTCAGTGCCGGGATGAACGGGAGTTCTACTTTGCCGAGCAGGAAAAGGTCCTTCGTCCCCTCGAGTACCGCACCTATGTCTTCGCCGTATTCGACCTGCAACGGTTCTTTGACCAATCCTTCGCCCGTTTTCTGCCGCAGGCCCTGGATCAGGACGTGATGGCCGACCGCCTGATCGATGAAATATGCCGGTTGAATGGCGATGAGGGCTTCTGGGGGGAGGTCCGGGAGCAAGGGAGTCTCCATCCCCACCTCCAGCGCTATCTGGTGATGTTCTTCGATCACGGGTATCCGCCAAGGGCGTTCATCGATGATTTCGCCCGGGATTTTATCAACCGGCACCGACAGTTCCGCTGGCCGGAGTGGAGACCGGAGGATGCGACGGAGGTTGCCGCGATCTTCGGCCGGACCCTGGAAGAACTGCGGTCGATGCCGACCAGGGACCTGGCTCGTCTCTTCCGCCAGAAGGCCAAGGAACTGCACCCGGATGCCGGCGGTGACCACGAGCGCTTTGTCCAGCTGAACGAGGTGTACGAACGGGTCAAAAAACGGTTCGGGTGACCATGACGCCAGGTGGGCGAGGTGTAGCCGTGTGCCTGCCCATGGCGGTCATGTTGGGGGCGACGCCGCTGGTTCTGTGGTCCAATGAAAGGCCACGGTGAGGTCAGCCGGTCGACCCCGGGGAATGCCTCTACCCATGATGTCGCCGATCCGTCGGCATGCCAGCCCATGCGATGGCATCGATTGTGCCGAAATATTCGGTATCAATACGATTTTCAATCAGATAAGTTGAGTTGCCGTCGTCCGGCCGAGGTCCTTTGCGACCGCTTCCGCCGTGTCGGCCGCCAGGGCGACAGCCATGATCGGGACCAGCGCCGGCCGCGACAGGGAAGGCTGCGGGCAGGGTCATGGTTTACGTAAAACGTTTTGGGGAGCCTCGGAATAAAATTCACTGGCGAGGACGGGCAGCGACGATTTTTTTCAGACCGGAATCACCGGCGCCATCAGTCCAACACTAACAAATTTCACGGAAAACAAAATTTTACGATGCTCTCTGAAGGGACTGAGTGGTTCTTTGAAAAGCAAATTTTCCGAGGAACAAAATTTCAATAGAGGTTGACTTAAACGTAAGGGTAAGGTATAGGAAAAAAAATGCACATGATTTCTTCGGCATTGTTGTGAGGGTGGTAGTCTCAGAGCGCCATTTTCTTTATGGAGAAAATCCATGGACCTTCTCTCGTACCAGTCAATTCCCGCGATTCTCAGGGAAAACGCAGTAAAGTTCGGCGACAAGACTGCCATCTCCTTCAAGAAGAATGGTGTCTATACCTCCCTGACCTATGCCCAGTTCTACGAACGAGTGCTCCTGCTTGCCCGCGGGCTTGGCAAGGTCGGCGTGCAACGGGGTGACAAAGTGGCGGTTTTTTCGGAAAACCGTCTCGGCTGGGCCATCTCCGATTTCGGCATCCAGAGCGCCGGGGCGATCACTGTCCCGATATACGCCACCAACACCGGCAAGCAGGCGGCATACGTCATCAATCACAGCGAAGCCAAGGTCGTCTTTGTTTCCACCAAGGCCCAGTACGAGAAATTGCTGTCGGTTCGGGACACGATCCCGAATGTCGAATTGATCGTCTCCTACGAGCGGTATATCGGCGACCGCACGTTCCCGGCCTTCACCCAGAATCAGCTGTCCGAAATCGAGGCGCCGCTGACGGCGGAGGAGCGGAATCGGATCGAACAACAGATCGACGCCATCCGCCATGACGACATCATCACCATTATATATACCTCAGGGACGACCGGGGTGCCGAAAGGGGTTATCCTTACCCAGGGTAATTTCCTCTGCGACTGCGACTACGGGATGCGTCAGCTCGGCGGTCTCGGCAGCAACGAGACCTTCCTCAGTTTCCTGCCCCTGAGCCATGTTCTGGAACGGACCGCCGGCTACTATGCCGCCCTGCTCAGCGGCAACCATATCGCCTTTGCCGAAGACGCCAAAAAAGTCATGGAGAACATGGTGGAGATCCGGCCGACGGCGATGGTCAGTGTCCCGCGACTGTTTGAGAAGATCCACTCGCGCATCCTCGACAGCGTCCACCAGTCGAGCCCGTTCAAGCGCAACCTTTTCCACTACGCGCTGAAGATCGGCGGTGAGTATGTGCGGACGAAATATATCGACAAGAAACCCGTCGGCCTCCTTGGTCTGCAATACCGCTTTTTCGATCGCCTCGTGTTCAGCAAGGTCCGGAACCGATTCGGCGGGCGCCTGCGGTTCTTCATCAGCGGCGGGGCCCCGCTCGACAAGACGATCAACGAATTCATGTGGATCCTCGGGATGCCGGTCTTTCAGGGCTACGGTCTGACCGAGACCAGCCCGGCGGTCACCCTCTGCTCGATCGATGATATCCGATTCGATTCGGTCGGCAAGCCGCTGCACAAGGTCGAGTTGAAACTGGCCGCAGACGGCGAACTGATGATCAAGGGGCCGATGGTCATGCAGGGATATTACAAGAACGAGGAGGCGACGAAGGAAACCTTCGAGGACGGCTGGCTGAAGACCGGCGACATCGCCACGATCGACGCCGACGGCTTCGTCTACATCATCGACCGCAAGAAGGAGCTGATCGTCACCGCCGGCGGCAAGAACATCGCACCCCAGCCGATCGAGAACGACCTGCGGCTCGACAAGTACATCTCCCAGGCCATCGTCTTCGGTGATCGCCGGCCATATCTGGTGGCAATCCTGACCCCCGATATCGAGCGGCTGCTCGATTTCGCCAAGGAGAAGAAGATCCAATATCTCGATTTCGACGAGCTGGTCAACAACGATAAGGTCAAGCAGCTGTTCAGCGCCCGGGTCGAGGCGATCAACAAGCAGTATCCGCCCTACAAGACGATCAAGCACTTCGCCTTGGTCGCCCGGGACTTCTCGATCGAGGGCGGCGAACTGACGCCGACACTGAAGCTCAAGCGCAAGGAGATCTTGAAAAAATACGCAGACATCGTTGAGGAACTGTACACAAAGAATGAGAGCGTTCTCGTCTTTCACCCGAAATCAACACATGGAGAAGAACAATGAGGCAGATCAATAGAGCCGCGGTCCTGGGTGCCGGCGTCATGGGCGCCACCATTGCCGCCCATCTGGCCAATGCGGGAGTCGAGGTCCTGATGCTCGACATCGTCCCCAGGGAACTGAACGAGCAGGAGGCGGCCAAAGGGCTGACCCTGGAGAGCCCGGCGGTCCGCAACCGCATCGCCGCAAACGGCCTCCAGGGACTGATCAAGATGAAACCGGCGCCGTTCTACCTGCCGGAATACCTCAACCTGATCCAGGTCGGCAACCTCGAGGACGACCTGGCCAAGCTGGCGACCTGCGACTGGATCGTCGAGGTCGTGGTCGAGTACATGCCGATCAAGCTCGAGCTGCTGCAGAAGATCGCCCCGCACATCTCCGCCACCGCGGTCCTCAGCACCAACACCAGCGGCCTGTCGGTCAACGAGATGGCCCAGGTCCTGCCCGACGACCTCAAAAAGCGCTTTCTCGTCACCCACTTCTTCAACCCGCCGCGCTATATGCGTCTGATGGAGATCGTCCCCTGCCGGGAGACCGATCCCCAGGTCGTGCAGGACCTGGCCGATTTCCTCGCTACCCGTACCGGCAAGGGCATCGTCTACGGCAAGGATACGGTGAACTTCATCGCCAACCGCATCGGGGTGTATGCGATCTACAAGGGCATCCAGCACATGATGGATCTCGGCATGACCGTCGAGGAGGTCGATGCGATGGCCGGCCCGGTCACCGCCCGGCCGAAGAGTGCGGCCTTCCGCACCGCCGACCTGGTCGGTCTCGATACCCTGGCCCATGTCGGCACCAACTCCTACAACCTGGCGCCGAACGACGAGGAGCGCGAGGTCTTCAAACTGCCGCCGTTCATGGCGAAGATGATCGAGAATAAGCAGCTCGGCAACAAGACCAGACAGGGTTTCTACACCAAGAAAACCGTCGACGGCCGCAAGGAGATTCTCTATTTCGACTATACGACCGGCGAGTACAAGCCGATCGCCAGGCCCAAATACCCCTCGGCGCTGCTGGTGAAACAGATCGACGACCCCGGCCAGAAGGTCAAGACGGTCCTCGGGGCCAGGGATACCGGGGCCGAATTCGCCTGGCGGAGCATCCGCGACACCCTGATCTACGCGGTCAACCGGATCCCCGAGATCGCCGATGACGTCGTCAACGTCGACAACGCGATGCGCTGGGGCTTCAACTGGGAGATCGGGCCGTTCGAGATGTTCGACGCCATCGGCGTCAGATCCTTCGTCAAGCGGGCCGAGGCCGACGGCGTCAAGGTCCCGGAGCAGCTGAAGAAGGTTGAGTCGTTCTATCGCTACGGCGAATCGGGCCGCAAGGAATTCTACGATTTCGCTACCGAGGGCTATCTGCCGGTGCCGGTGAAACCGGGCCAGATCCGCCTGGAGATCCTCAAAAAGGCCGGCAGGGTCGTGGAGAAGACCGCCAACTGCTCGGTGGTCGATCTCGGCGACGGCGTCTTCGGTTTCGAGTTCCACTCGAAGATGAACGCCATCAGCGGCGACATCCTCGCCATGACCCACAAGGCGGTCAAGCGGGCCGAGCAGGAAGGGGTCGGCCTGGTCATCGGCAACCACGGCGCCAACTTCTCGGTCGGGGCCAACCTGATGATGCTGGCCGTCGCCATCGCCGAAGGGGCCTACGATGACATCAACATGACCATCCGCTCGTTCCAGAAGGCGACGATGGCGGTCAAGTACGCCAAGGTGCCGGTCGTTGCCGCCCCGTTCAACATGGCGCTGGGCGGCGGGTGTGAGTTCTGCCTCCATGCCGATGCCGTCAATGCCTATGCCGAGACCTATATGGGTCTGGTCGAGATCGGCGTCGGCCTGCTGCCGGCCGGCGGCGGCACGAAGGAGATGTGTCTGCGGGCGGTCGAGCTGGCGCAGCAGTACAATACCGATCCTCAGCCGTTCATCTTCAAATATTTCGAGCAGATCGCGGGTGCCAAGGTCTCCATGGGGGCCGCCGAGCTGTTCAATATGGGCTATCTGCGGCGGGGTGACAGCATCACGATGGATATCGACCGGCTGATCGCCGATGCCAAGCAGAAGGTCCTGGCCCTGGCCGTCAACTACCGGCCGCGGCTTCCGGCCGTGAATATCCCGGCTCCCGGCCGCGGCATCGCCGCCAGCATCAAGAGCCAGTTGTGGAACATGATGATGGGCAAGTTCATCACCGAATACGAGTTGGAGATGGGAACCCTGATCGCCCAGATCATCTGCGGCGGCGACGTCACTGCCGGCACCCTGGTCTCCGAGGACTACCTGCTGCAACTGGAAAGAGAGGGCTTCCTCAAGCTCTGCGGCAACAAGAAGACTGTCGAACGGATCCAGCACATGCTGAAGAAGGGCAAGGCCCTCAGGAACTGATTGAGCCGATAACGTATTCCTACAGAGAGGATAGATATGAAAAAAGCATATATTCTGGCAAGTTACCGGACTCCTGGCTGCCGCGCCAAGAAGGGCAAGTTCAAGGACGTACGGCCTGACGATCTGGCCACCCTGGCGATCAAGGGACTGGTCGAACGATCCGGCATCGACCCGGCTACCGTCGACGACGTCTACATCGGCTGCGCCTTCCCCGAGGCCGAGCAGGGCATGAACCTCGGCCGCATCGCCGCCCTCAAGGCCGGCCTGCCGGTGGAGGTGCCGGGGCAGACCATCAACCGTTTCTGCTCCTCCGGCCTGCAGACCATCGCGATGGCGGCGGAGCGGGTCATGCTCGGCTTTGACGACTGCATCATCGCCGGCGGCGCCGAATCGATGTCCAGCGTGCCGATGGGCGGGCTGAAATACTCCGCCAATCCGGGAATGATGGTCGATTGGCCCGAGTCGTACTCGTCGATGGGAGTGACCGCCGAACTGGTGGCCGAGCAGTACGGCATCGACCGGGCGATGATGGACACCTTTGCCGCCGCCAGCCATCAGAAGGCCGCCGCGGCGATCGCCGAAGGCCGGTTTACCGATGAGATCATCCCGGTGGAGATCGAAAAAGAGACCCTGGTCGGTGGCAAGATCAAACGGGTCAAGGAGCTGGTCTCCGTCGACGACGGCGTTCGCCCCGGCACCACGGTCGAGACCCTGGCCAAGCTGCGACCGGTGTTCAAGATCGGCGGCCCGGTGACCGCCGGCAACTCGTCGCAGACGACCGACGGCGCCGCCTTCTCGCTGGTGGTGTCGGAGGAGTACCTGCAACGGCTCGGCAAGGACCCGATGGCCCGTTTTATCGCCTTTGCGGTCAAGGGCGTGCCGCCCGAGGTCATGGGCATCGGCCCGATCGCCGCGATCCCGGCGGCGCTGAAGCTGGCCGGAATGAAACTGGAAGACATCGACCTGTTCGAGCTCAACGAGGCCTTTGCCGCCCAGGCCCTGGCCTGCATCAAGACGCTCGGCATCAATCCCGAGATCACCAACGTCAACGGCGGGGCCATCGCCCTCGGCCACCCCCTGGGCTGCACCGGCGCCAAGTTGACGGCGACCCTGCTGCACGAGATGGGTCGGCGCAAGTCCCGGTACGGTATCGTTTCGATGTGCATCGGCGGCGGCATGGGCGCAGCCGGAATCTTCGAGAGACTATAAATTCAAATTACAGGAGTTACCACCATGGCGGCACATATAGCAAAAGGCGGCGAGTACCTGATCGCCGAAACGGTCTGTACTGATATCTTCACCCCCGAGGATTTCACCGATGAGCAGCGCTCGATGGCCGATACCACCGAGCAGTTCGTGGCCAATGAGATCATGCCCAATATCGACGAGATCGAGCACCAGAATTTCGCTCTTGTTGTCGAGAAGATGAAAAAATGCGGCGAACTCGGCCTGTTGATGATGGATGCGCCGGAAGAGTACGGCGGTCTCGAACTCGACAAGGCCTCGACGATGCTCGTCGCCGAAAAGATATCCTATGCCGGCTCATTCTCGGTATCCTTCTCGGCCCACACCGGCATCGGCACCCTGCCGCTGATTTACTACGGTACCACGGCCCAGAAAGAGAAGTACCTCGGCAGAATCATCAGCGGTGAGTGGTGCGCCGCCTACTGCCTGACCGAACCGGGTTCGGGCAGCGACGCCCTTGGCGCCCAGGCCACCGCCATCCTGTCGGAGGACGGTAAGCACTACATCCTCAATGGTACCAAGCAGTTCATCACCAACGGCGGCTTTGCCAACCTGTTCACGATCTTCGCCAAGATCGACAAAGAGCATTTCACCGCCTTCCTGGTGGAAAAGGATTTCCCCGGCCTCGTCGTCGGTCCCGAGGAGAAGAAGCTGGGGATCAAGGGGTCGTCCACCACCCAGATCATCCTCGATAATTGCAAGGTGCCGGTGGAGAACCTGCTCGGCGAGATCGGCAAGGGCCACAAGATCGCCTTCAACGTCCTCAACGTCGGCCGCTTCAAGCTCGGGGCCGCGGTCACCGGCGCCGCCAAGATGGCCCTTTCGGTCGGCATCAAGTACGCCAACGAGCGGACCCAGTTCAAGCGCCGGATCAGCAGTTTCGGCGCCATCGCCGAGAAGATCGCCGATCTCAACGTCGACATCTTCGCCTCCGAGTCCCTGGTCTACCGTCTTGCCGGACTGCTCGACCGCAAACTCGAGACCATCGAGAAGGGAGGGGCGAACTATTATGACGAGTACCAGAAGGGGATCGAGGAGTATGCCTCCGAGTGCGGCATCGCCAAGGTCTTCTGCAGCGAGGTCCTGGCCAGAACCGTCGATGAGGTCGTCCAGATTCACGGCGGCTACGGTTTCGTCAGCGACTACCCGGCCGAACGCTTCTACCGCGACGAGCGGATCAACCGGATCTTCGAGGGCACCAACGAGATCAACCGCCTGCTGATCCCCGGCATGATCCTGCGCAAGGCGATGAAGGGCGAACTGCCGCTGCAGGCCCATGCGATGAAGGCCTTCGAGTCGCTGATGACCCCGAGTTTCGAGGAGATCGACGAGGATCAGCTCTTCGCCCGGGAAAAGGCCCTGCTGAACAATCTCAAGACATTGTTCCTGATCCTGTCCGGCATCGGCGTCCAGAAGTATATGGACAAGATCGCCGACGAGCAGGAGATCCTCATCGCCGCCGCCGATATGGCGATCCAGATCTTCGCTCTCGAGAGCGCGGTTCTGCGGGCCGAGAAGATCTATGCCGCATCGACGGCCCGCAAGCAGGAACTGCTGCAGGCGGCGGTCAAGGTCTTCGCCTTCACCGCCACCGAGGCGGTCGGGACGGCAGCGAAGAAGGGCGCGTTCTACATCGAGGAGGGCGACAACCTGACCATGGTCCTGTCCGGCATCCGGCGTTTTGCCAAGTATGACGCCACCGGCCTGCTCGCCGCCAAGCGGGCCCTGGCCAAGGCCGCCTGCGAGGAAGAGAAGTACCTTTTCTAGTCCCTGGGGAATATGCTCGACATGGATTGATACAGCATATTTCGTGAATGGGCCGGTCCCGCCCGTCGGGGCCGGCCCCTGCAAGCAGCCCGGGCACCGGTTACTCCTCCACGCGCCGGTCCCGGGCTGTCTTCAGGAATTTGTCCCTCTCGCAGATGCGGCAGCAGACACTGATGCAGATCATCCAGCACACCATCAACACTCCCTATATCGTCGGGCCGGTCCACTGCTATACGGCGGAACTGGGCGGCGACCTGGTCCTGTTCGACACCGGCCCCCCCACCGAGGAGGGCCGGCACTATCTGCAGAAGCATGTCGATCTTCAGCGTCTGCAGCACATCATCGTCACCCACTGCCATATCGACCACTACGGCCAGTTATTCTGGCTGTCGGAGCAGACCGATGCGGCGATCTATCTGCCCTACCGCGACAGCCTCAAGGTCGGCGACGAGCGGTTGATGGAACGGATGAGCGTCCTGCTGACGGAGATGGGGTTCGATGCCGAATATATCGCGTCGTTGCAGGAGTTTCTGCAGCGCAACGTTCTCTTTCCGCCTTTTCCCGAGGACTGTCTGATCGTCGAGCACGATTTGCCGGAGCATCTCGGCATAACGGTCCTGAACTGCCCGGGTCACTCGCAGAGCGACCTGGTCTTGGTCGGCGACGAGTGGGCGGTGACCGGCGACATCCTGCTGCGCGGCATCTTCCAGTCGCCGCTGCTCGATATCGATCTTCAGAGCGGCGGTCGCTTCCGGAACTACGAGGCCTACTGCGCAACGCTGCTGAAGCTGGCCGACCTGCGTGACAAGCGGATCCTGCCGGGGCATCGGTACACGGTCGAGAGCGTCGATACCTGCATCCGCTTCTATGTCGCCAAGATGCTGCAGCGGGTCGAGCAGCTGCGGCCCTATCGCCGTGAGGAGAATATCGCTGCGATCATTGAGAAGCTTTTCGGGGGGACGATGACCGAGTTGTTTTATGTCTACCTCAAGGCCTCGGAGATCGTTTTCATGAAGGATTTTCTCGAACAGCCGCAGCAGCTGCGGGAGTCGCTCGAAGCGATCGGGCTGTTCGATGACATGGCCGAGCACTTCTGTCGTGCCGTCGGCCTGTAAGGAGACACACATGTCCGATTCCCTGTTTACGCCGATCGCGATCGGCGGCCTCTCCATCAAGAACCGCATCCTCATGCCGGCGATGCATATGAATATGTGCCGGAACTTCGAGGTCAGCGACCGGCTCATCCGTTTCTATCGCGAACGGGCCGAAGGCGGCGCCGGGGCGATTGTCGTCGGTTATGCCACCGTTGATGAATATTCGGGGGGGCCGGGCAATATCGGCTGTCACCACGACGATCACATCCCCGGCCTGACGCGGCTGGCGGCCGCAATCAAGGAAGGTGGGGCCCGGGCGGGGATCCAGTTGAACCACGCCGGTCGCTACAACCCCTCCTTCTTCCTCGGCGGCCGATCGGCGGTGGCGCCGTCGGCGGTGCCCTCGCGCCTGACCCGCGAGACTCCGCGGGAATTGAACGGCGACGAGATCGCGGCGACGATACGTCGCTTTGCCGACGCCGCCGGGCGGGCCAGGGAGGCGGGGTACGATCTGGTCGAACTCCTGGCCGGGACCGGCTACCTGATCAGCTCCTTCCTCTCGCCGCTGACCAATAAGCGGGAGGATGGCTACGGCGGCAGCCTCGAGAACCGGATGCGGTTCGGACTCGAGGTGCTGGAGGCGATAAAGGCGCGTCTTGGCGGAAAGGTTCCGGTCATCGTCCGGGTCAACGGTAACGACTTCATGGAGGGCGGCATCGGTCGTCCCGAGCAGCAGGCCTTTGCCGCCGCCCTGGTCGCCGCCGGCGCCGATGCCGTCAGCATCAACGTCGGCTGGCATGAGGCCCAGGTGCCGCAGATCGTCGCCAAGGTGCCGCGCGGGATCTTTGCCTACATGGCCCGCGACATCAAAAAACAGGTGGCGGTGCCGATCATTGCCGGCCACCGGATCAACGACCCGCAGACCGCCCGGCGCCTGCTGAACGAGGGGTTCTGCGACCTGGTCGCCGTCGGCCGGGCCCTGATCGCCGATCCCCGTTTCCCGGAAAAGGCGGCGGCCGGTCACGACGACCGGATCGTCCACTGCGTCGCCTGCGCGCAGGGATGCTTCGACCATATCTTCAAGAACAAGGCGGTGGAATGCCTGTGCAATCCCCGGGCCGGCCATGAGAACGAGGAGATGGATCCGGCCGCCGTACCGAAGCAGGTCATGGTGATCGGCGGCGGCGCGGCCGGGATGTTTGCCGCCATTGCCGCCGCCGAAAAAGGCCACAGGGTGACCCTGCATGAAGCCGGCCTGCGGCTGGGCGGTCAGCTGCGTCTGGCCGGCCGCCCTCCCGGGCGGGAGGAGTTTCTGGTTCTCGCCGATGACCTGGAGCGGCAACTGGCCACAGCCGGTGTCGAGGTCAGGATGCAGTCGAGCGTCGATCGCCGGCTGCTTGAGCTGCAACGTCCCGATGTCCTGGTCCTGGCCACGGGCGGCGAGCCGATCGTGCCGCCGATCCCCGGCGTGGACCTGCCCCATGTGGTCCAGGCCTGGGATATCCTTGCCGGCACCCGAGCGGCGGGACGAACGGTGGCGGTCCTCGGCGGCGGTGCGGTCGGGGTTGAAACGGCGCTGCTGCTCGCCGAGGAGGGGACGCTCTCCGGCGACGAGTTGAAATTCCTGCTGGTCCACGGGGCCGAGAAACCCGAAGAACTGCTGCGGCTGGCCACCGAACACGACCGTGAGATCCAGCTGATCGAGATGACCGGTGCGATCGGCGCCAACTTCGGTAAGACCACCCGCTGGGGTATGCTCCAGGACGTCGAACGCTATGGCATCAAGCCGCTGGTCGGGGCCAAAGTCCTGGCCATCACCCCGACCGGCCTGCAATTTGAGCAGGGAGAGCAAATCGTCGACCTGGAGGTCGAGACGGTCGTGCTGGCGGTCGGCACCAGGGCCCGCACTTCCCTCCAGCAGGTCGCCGAGGAACTCGGGCTGCGCTGTCTGGCGGTAGGTGATGCCGTGACCCCCGGCACCGTGTTCGAAGCCAGCCATCAAGGGTGGCAGGCCGGGAGGACCATTGAATGAACGGTTTCGCCCTGCTGCCGAAACTGACCGCCCGGGCCAAAACCTCTCCCGGGTGGTTGCGGCTGCTCAACCTCCTGCTCGGCCGGATCATCCCCTTCAACCGGCCGCACGGGTTTGTCATCGAGGAACTGCGGGACAACTATCTGCGCACCACCGCCCCCTATCGCCGCAGCAACCACAACCATCTGCGCGGCATCCACGCCTGTGCCATCGCCACCATCGCCGAGTTTTCCGGCGGCTACCTGCTGCTCAGCCGCCTCGACCCCCGGAAGTACCGGCTGATCATGTCGCGGATCGAGGTCGATTATGTCTACCAGGCCAAGGACCGGATCGTGTCGGAAAGCGATCTGCCCGAGGAGCGGCTGCAGCGGGAGATCATCGAGCCCCTGCAGGAACAGGAGGCGGTCACCATCCGGATGGAGAGCCGGATCAGCGATGTCCAGGGCAACCGGATCGCCACCGCCGTCACGATCTGGCAGGTCAAGGGCTGGGACCTGGTACGGACCAGAATCTGAACTCAACCAGAGATGGGTGGCGGCCCGGCTGAAGCTGCTGCCGAAAGGAGAATGACAATGCTGCTGTTCAACCCGCAAGACTACCACCGCGACCATGCCGACCCGGAATCGCGGCAGCTCGTCGAGAAAACGATCGCCTTCTTCGAGAACAAGGGCCTGCGCCGGATCAAGGAGGATGACCAGGCGATGGTCTGGTATGAAGATTTCCTGAACTTTATCAAGGAGGAAGGGATCTTCGCCAAGCTGCTGACCCCGGTCGCCTACGCTGAGGGAGACCCGGGCCGGCGCTGGGACATGTGGCGGATCAGCGAGTTCAACGAGGTCCTCGCCTTTTACGGTCTCTGCTACTGGTACGCCTGGCAGGTGACGATCCTCGGCCTGGGGCCGATCTGGATGGGGAGCAACGAGGGGGCCAAACAACGGACGGCACGATTGCTGGCGGCGGGCGGGGTCTTCGCCTTCGGCCTCTCCGAGAGGGCCCACGGCGCCGATCTCTACTCCACCGAGACGACCCTGACCCCGGCCGGCGACGGCCGCTGGCTGGCCAACGGTTCCAAATACTATATCGGCAACGGCAACTGCGCCGCTCTGGTCTCGACCTTCGGCAGGATCGCCGGGACCGGCGAATACGTCTTTTTCGTCGTCGATCCGCAGCAGCCGCAATACCAATGCGTGAAGAAAATCGATACCTCGGGGGTCCGCCAGGCGTACGTCGCCGAATACAGCCTGCACGATTACCCGGTGGGTGAGGCCGACATTCTGTCCCGCGGCGAACTGGCCTGGAACTCGTCGCTCAACACCATCAACGTCGGCAAGTTCGAGCTCGGCTGCGCCTCGATCGGCATCTGCACCCATGCCTTCTACGAGGCCCTCAACCATGCCGCCGGCCGCAATCTCTATGGCCGCTACGTCACCGATTTTCCGCATGTCCGGCGTCTCTTCACCGAGGCCTACGCCCGCCTGACGGCAATGAAGCTCTTCGCGATGCGGGCCGCCGATTACATGCGGGCGGCGAGTGACGACGACCGCCGCTACCTCCTCTTCAACCCGATCGTGAAGATGAAGGTCACCGGTCAGGGGGAGAAGGTCATCGCCCTGCTGCACGAGGTCATCGCCGCCCGGGGATACGAGCAGGACACCTACTTCGAGATGGCCCTGCGCGATATCGGCATGCTGCCCAAGCTCGAGGGCACCGAGCATGTCAACATGGCGCTGATCATCAAGTTCGTCAAAAACTACTTTTTTGATCCCCGGGACTATCCGGAGGTGCCGCGGCGGGCCGAGGCCGGCGACGACGGCTACCTCTTCCGCCAGAGAACCGGCGCTCTGGCGCAGGTGCGCTTCCCCGATTACCGGCTGGCCTATGCCGGCGTCGAATCACTGAACGTCGCCGTCTTCCGCGACCAGGTCGAGCTGTTCCGCCGCCTGCTGCTGCAGGCGCCGCCGACTCCGGAACAGGTCGGCAATATCGACTACATGCTGGCCGCGGGCCAGCTCTTCACGCTGATCGTCTATGCCCAGCTGATTCTGGAAAACGCCATGATCCATCAGCTCGACCCCGATCTCCGCGACCAGATATTCGCCTTCCTGATCAGCGACTTCTCGACCTTCGCCCTGCAGATGAATCTCAATTATGAAAATACGGCGGAGCAGGGAGCAATCTACTCCTCAATGATGCAAAAACCTGTTATGAACAAGGATTCGGCGGCCCGCGTCTGGGCAGAGCAGGTCTATGCCCTGCGGGACCGCTATACGATGCATGAATGATAGCAACAGCAAGGGGATACAGGCGTGGGTCACCATCATGAAGGCAAGAGCGATATCGTCCCGCTGATCGACCGGCTCAACCGCTATCCGATCGGATTGCCCGACAGCGAGACCCTGCGCCGGATCCTGGCGATCCTTTTTTCCGCCGACGAGGCCTACGTCGCCTCCCGTTTTCCCCTCACCGAGGCGACACTGACCGAACTCGTGCGGGCGACCGGCTGGGAACGGGAGCGGCTGACTCCCGTCCTCGAGAACATGGCCGACAAGGGCCTGATCATGGATCTGGTGTACGGCCATCGCACCTATTACCTGCTGCTGCCCGGGCTCATCGGTTTCTTCGAGTTCACCTTCATGAAACAGCGTCAGGACCTGCCGGTCGCGGAACTGGCCCAGCTGATGCATGAATACCTGTTCGAGGACCCGGACAACCGGATGGGCCGGGAATTCTTCGGCGGCGCCACGCCCTTGACCCGGGCCCTGCCGTATGAGGAGCATATCCCGGTCGAATCGGTCGTCACCACCTGGGAAAGCGCCCGCGAGATCATCCGTCGGGCCGGGTACGGCGCCGTCGGCATGTGCTACTGCCGCCACAAGAAGGAACATCTCGGCAAGACATGCGACAAGGGGGCCCCGACGAGGGAGATCTGCATCTCGCTCGGCAGCGCCGCCCGGTTCATGGTCCGTCGCGGTTTCGCCGAGGAGCGCTCGGTTGCGGAGCTGCTGGCGGTCATCGATCGGGCCAGGGACCTGCGTCTGACCCACATCACCGACAATATCCGCCACAAACCCTCCTTTATCTGCAACTGCTGTTCCTGCTGCTGCGAACTGCTGGGCGGGGTGATGCGGGGCTTTCCGAACGGTATCGCCAAGAGCGGGTACACCATTGCCGGCGACACCGAAAAATGTCTCGGCTGCGGCCTCTGCGCCAAGGCCTGCAATGTCCAGGCAATAGAGGTGGTCGGCGGCGACAACGGCAGCAGAAAGAAACGGATGCAGGTCAAGGCCGGCCACTGCCTGGGGTGCGGCGCCTGTATCCCGGCCTGCCCGACGGGGGCGCTGTCGTTGGTGCCGGCCGCCCGGGCACCGGTGCCGGAGAAAAAGAAGGATCTTTTTGTCCGGATACTCAAGGACAAAAAACGGTTCTCCCCCTACGTCGTCGCCGGCATGAAGGCCAAACTGGGGCGGATGTTCGGCCTGGGATGATCTTCTTGGCCGGGAGCCAAGGAATACAGGCGCGAGAGTTGGTCTCGCGTTAAGACACTATTGATTCAGAAGAGGATATCATGACAGAGCGAACGTATGCTGCCGGCCAGGCCTACACCTACCCCCTCATCATCAAGAAACTGCTGCAGACGGCGTTGGTCAACGCCACCGACGAGGAGATTGTCTACCGCGGCGAGCAGCGTTATTCCTATCGCGATCTCAACACCCGCATTCACCGGCTGGCCGGCGGGTTGACCGCACTGGGGTTGAAACCGGGCGAGGTGGCGGCAGTCTTCGACTATGACAGCCCCCGCTATCTCGAATGCTTTTTCGCCATCCCGATGATGGGATCGGTGCTGCAGACCGCCAACTGGCGGTTGTCCACCGACCAGATCGTCTACACGATCAACCACGCCGAGGCCTCGGTCATCATCTTCAACAGTGATTTCATGCCGATAATCGAGGCGATCAGGCCGGCGTTGACCACGGTGCGAAAGTACATAATGATCCGTGAAGGGGAGAGTACGGCCGATGCCTTCCGTTTTGACGGCGAATATGAGGCGATGCTCCAGAGTGCGGACGATCATTTCGATTTTCCGGACCTGGATGAGAATACCCGGGCCACGACCTTCTACACCACCGGTACGACCGGCGACCCGAAAGGGGTTTACTTCACCCACCGTCAGTTGGTGCTGCACTCGATGTCGCTGGCGATCGCCGCCGGCAGTTACGACAACGAGGGGCGTTTTCGCTCGAACGACGTCTACATGCCGTTGACCCCGATGTTCCATGTCCATGCCTGGGGCGTACCCTACGTCGCGACGATGCTCGCCACCAAGCAGGTCTATCCCGGCCGCTACGAGCCGAAGAAGATCCTCGAGTTGATTCGGAGCGAGAAAGTCACCTTCTCTCACTGCGTGCCGACGATCCTGCAGATGCTGATGACCGATCCGGACTGTCGTTTGACCGATATGTCGAACTGGAAGGTCATCATCGGCGGCTCCAAGCTCTCCAAGGGCCAGGCCAAGGCCGCCCGCGCCCTGGGGATGACGGTGTTCACCGGCTACGGCATGTCAGAGACCTGTCCGATCATCTCCCTCGCCCTGCCGAAAAAATACATGGCCGATTGGGACGATGACCGAATCCTCGATGTTATCACCAAGACCGGCGTCCCGATTCCGCTGGTCGAGATCGAGGTCGTCGACGAGGAGGACCGGCCCAAGCCGCACGACGGGGAGACCTCCGGCGAAGTGGTGTTCCGGGCGCCGTGGCTGACCGAGGGCTACCACAAATCACCGGAGAAGACGAGGGAGTTGTGGCGCAACGGCTATCTGCACTCGGGCGATGTCGGCCACATCGATGGCGATGGCTACCTGCAGATCACCGACCGGATCAAGGATGTCATCAAGAGCGGCGGCGAGTGGGTCAGTTCGCTCGATCTCGAGAATATCCTCAGTCAGCATGAGGCGGTTCTCGAGTCGGCCGCCATCGGCATTGCCGACGCCAAGTGGGGCGAGCGGCCGCTGATGCTGGTCGTCCTCAAGGATATGTTCAAGGGGCAGGTAACCGAAGGGGATTTGAAGGCCTACATGAAACAGGCGGTGAAAGAAGGGCGTCTGCCCGGTTATGGTGTCCCGGACAATATCGTGCTGCTGGATGCCCTGCCGAAGACCAGTGTCGGCAAACTCAACAAGAAACAGATGCGTCTCGATTTCACCGGTCCTGTGATGTAGAAGGGAGAGCGAACTGCGACCGCCCGGCGGGGAGGATTCCAGGGGAATCCACGTCGCCGGGCGGCATAAGAAGTGCGCGCCGATCCGCGGTCGTCAGTTCGTATCGGCCTTGGCGAGCAGGTCGGTGATACGAACCCGGTATTCGACAATGTCCTGACGTAATGACGAAAGACTGGCGATCTTGTCGTCGACCTTGGCGATGTGCTGATCGAGGATCTCGATCAGTTTCGGGGTGATGGTTTTGAAATTCTGGGCGTTTATATCGAAAATATTGGACAGTTCCTGGATCTCTTTGAGTGAAACGCCCATATCTTTCAGTTTGAGGATGAATTTGAGGCGCAGGATGTCGTCTCGGGTGTAGGTTCGGGTCCCGCCTATCAGTCGGTTCGATTTGCCCATGACGCCGATCTCTTCATAGTAGCGGATGGTACGGGTGGTGATCCCGAGTGTTTTTGCCAGTGCGCCGATTTGGACTGATTCTTGGGAATTCATGATCTTTCCTTTCAGGAGTTCACGCTCCGGCATCTCTGTATGGCAGCGTCACAGCAAACCTCAAGAGCCTGTCTCCAATGAAGGTCGCTGTTCCATACGATGTTTTACCTTTACGTAATCTATGGACTCACCATAGCATGCTTTTTCCTGGTATGTCAAATTTTTTATTTTTTGAAAAATAGAGTTAAACCATGGAGATGGTTTATAAAGTCAAAGAATGGAGGGAAAAATCTTGACCCTTACGTAAACTTTAGATATATAGGCAAAAGAATAAACCAGATCCCCGCGGCGCACGATGTTCGGCATGGAAGGAAGGAGTTTGCCGTCACAGAAGAACGGCGGATGAGGCGTGACGCCAAAATCGCCGGGATCCACGCACAAACAGGCGAGATCCGGCGGCAGGTCATCGGCACGGCCCTGACCCGCTGAAGGCGGCAACGAGAGGAATGAACGGTTCGATGATGGAGACAACGATGGAATTCACACGTGAGATTTACTGGAATGTCGGCCATGGCGCGGCTACCCTGGTGCCGATGTACCTGCTGGTAATCATCGCCCTGGCGGTACTGGTGTATGGTTTCCGGCAGCGGATGGCGGTATACCGGCAGGGCCTGCCGCTCGATCGCACCGACCAGCTGGGGGAGCGGGTGGTCGCGATGCTGAAGAATGTCCTGCTGCAGACGAAGGTCACGCGGGTCCTCTGGCCCGGCCTGCTGCACGGCCTGTTCTTCTGGGGCTTCTTCCTGCTGCTGATCGGTACGACCCTGATCGTCATCCAGGCCGATTTTACCGACCTGCTGTTCGATATCAAGTTCCTTACGGGCACCTTCTACAAGATCTTCTCGATCGTTCTCGATCTCGCCGGCCTGGTCGCCATCGTCATGCTCGGCGGGCTGCTGTTCCGACGCTACGTCCTCAAACCGGAGGGGCTGATCACCAAGCCCGACGACGCGATCATGCACGGCCTGATGCTGACCATCCTGATCACCGGCTTCGTCATCGAAGGGGCGAGGATGGCGGTCACCGAAATGGGGACGCCGCTGGCCCCGTGGTCGCCGGTCGGCATGGCCTTTGCCGGTCTGCTGTCGGGGGCCGGGGAAGAGACCCTGCTGACGATTCACAAACTGACCTGGTGGTTCCACCTGCTGCTGGTCATGGTCTTTATCGGGCTGATCCCCTTCACCAAGTTCCGCCACATCCTGACCACCAGTGCCAACTACCTCTTCGCCGATCGCGGGCCCAAGGGCAAGCTGGTCAGCCTCGACCTCGAGAACGAGGCGTCCGAGACCTTCGGCGCCACCAGTCTCAAAGAGTTGACCTGGAAAGATATCTTCGATGCCGACGCCTGCACCCTGTGCAAGCGCTGCCAGGACCGCTGCCCGGCCTATGCCACCGGCAAGCCGCTGTCGCCGATGACGGTCGTCAACCAGATCGGCGAGGCGGCCTTCACCGCCCCCGACAGCCAGCTGATCGAGCTGATCGGCCGGGATGTGCTGTGGTCCTGCACGACCTGCCGGGCCTGCCAGGAAATCTGTCCGGCAGCGATCGAGCATGTCGGCAAGATCGTCGAGCTGCGGCGGAGCATGGTGCTGATGGAGGGTGAATTCCCCGGCGACGAGGTCATGGCGGCGATGGAGGCCACCGAGGTCAACGGCAATCCGCTGGGCATCGGTTACGCCTCGCGCGGCGACTGGGCCGAGGGCCTGGGAGTCAAGACCGTCGGCGAGGACGGCGATGTCGACATCCTCTACTTCGTCGGCTGCTACGCCTCCTTCGACAAGCGTAACATCGCCGTCGCCCGCAGCTTCATCAAGCTCTGCCAGGCAGCCGGGGTGAGGGTCGGGATCCTCGGCAAAGAAGAGAAATGCTGCGGCGAGCCGATGCGGAAGATGGGCAACGAGTACCTCTACCAGACCCTGGCCACCGAGATGGTCGAGCTGATCAACGGCAGCGGGGTGAAGAAGGTCGTCACGACCTGCCCCCACTGCTACAACACCCTGGCCAAGGACTACCGCGATATGGGGCTGGAGGTGGAGGTCGAGACCTATACCGTCTTCCTGCAGGGGCTGCTCAATGCCGGCCGGCTGAAGATTGAGGCTCAGGGCCTGACCTGCACCTACCACGATTCCTGCTACCTCGGCCGCCACAACGATATCTACGACCCGCCGCGGGCCCTGATCCAGGCGGCCGGCGGCACGATCGTCGAGATGACGAAGAACCGGGCCGAGGCCTTCTGCTGCAGCGCCGGCGGCGGCCGGATCATGGCCGAGGAGAAGCTCGGCGAGCGGATCAATATCCGCCGGGTGCAGATGGCGACGGCCACCGGGGTCGGGGTGCTGGTGTCCAATTGCCCGTTCTGCCTGACGATGTTCGAAGACGGGGTCAAGGGAGCCGGTGTCGAAGAGTCGCTGCGCCCCCGGGATATTGCCGAGATTCTGGCGGAACGGATCGCGAAATAGGTTGCCGGCCGCTGCCGGCGACATCAAAAAAGGGAGCTGTCCCACGAAGAACTGGAGGAGATACAATGAAGATTCTGGTGTGCATCAAACAGGTTCCGGACATGGAATCGAAATTCAAAGTGGCGGCGAGCGGCAAGTGGTATGACACCGCCGATCTCGCCTGGCGGATGAACGAGTATGACGAGTATGCGGTCGAACAGGCGGTGCAGGTCAAGGAGCAGGTGGGGGATGCCGACCTGACCGTACTCTGCATCGGCGGCGAGCGGGTCAAAGAGACGATGAAGAAGGCGCTGGCGATGGGTTGCGATCGCGGGGTCCATGTCGCCGACGACAAGGCGGCGGAGAAGGAGCCCTTCGAGATTGCCGGGATCATCGCCGAGTTTGCCCGGGACAAGCAGTTCGATCTGATCTTTACCGGGATGCAGTCGCAGGATCGCGGCAGTGCCCAGGTTGGGGTGCTGACCGCGGAGATGCTGGGGATTCCGAGCATCTCGACGATTGTCCAGTTCGCCTACGCCGACGGCCGGATCGAGACCAGGCGTGAACTGGAAGGCGGGGTCAAATCGATCGTGAAGGCCGCGGCTCCGGCCCTGGTGACCTGCCAGCTCGGCCTCAATACCCCCCGTTATCCCACCCTTCCCAATATCATGAAGGCAAAGAAGAAGGAGCTGCTGTCGCTGCCCGTGGCCGACCTGTTGAAGGTCGATGCCCGCCAGGAGACGGGGAAGATGTACTTCCCGGTGAAGAAGGGCGGCGGACTGGTGCTGGAAGGAGAGATCGGGCAGCTGGTCGACCAGCTGATCCAGATACTGAAGGAAAAAACCGGCGTTCTGGCCTAGGAGGGAACGATGAAGATATTGCTTGTTGCGGAATACAGGGATGGCAAGCTGCTGGGCAGCGTCAACGAACTGATCGCCTTTGCGGCGAAGATGGGCGCCGACAGCGCGATGTTTGTCGTCGGCAGCGAGGCGGCGCTGCCGGCCTACGCCGGAAAACTCTATCTGGCCGATGCGTCGGCCTGCGGCGAGTTCAATCCGGATGTCCACAAGCAGCTGTTGCTTGATGTGGTGGCGAAGGAGCAGCCGGAGATGATCGCCTTCAGCCATTCGTCCTACGGCTGGGACCTGGCGCCGCGGCTGGCCTTCGCCCTGAAGGCGGCGCAGGTGTCGGAGGTCGTCGAGGTCGAAGACGGGGTGCTGGTGGTGCCGGCGTGCAACGCCAAACTGCGCCGTACCGTCGCCTCGAAGACCGGGCTGACGGTGGTGACCCTGCAGGCCGGGGCCTTCGGCCTGACCGAGGCGCCGTCCGGCAGCCCGACGGTCGAGAAGGTCGGCGTCGCCGGTGGCGGCAGGCTCGAATTCGGCGGCTATGAGGCAGCCGAGGCGGGCGGGGTCGATCTGACCAAGGCCGAGATCATCGTCAGCGCCGGCCGCGGCATCGGCAAGCCCGAGAACGTCGAGATGATCGCCGCCCTGGCCAAGGCGTTGAAGGGCGAATACGGGGCGAGCCGCCCGGTCGTCGACTCCGGCTGGGTCGAGCACAAGCGCCAGGTCGGGACCACCGGCCAGACGGTGACGCCGAAGCTCTATCTCGCCTGCGGCATCTCCGGGGCGATTCAGCACCTCGCCGGGATGAAGAAATCGGAGTTCATCATTGCCGTCAATACCGACAAGGATGCGCCGATCGGCGATGTCGCCGACGTCCTGGTGGTCGCCGATCTCAAGCAGTTCGTGCCGCTGCTGACCGAGAAGATCAAGGCACTGTAAGGAGACCGGGATGCTTGAAGAAATATTCGAGCGGCTGCCGGAGGTCTTCGTCCCTGGTGTCGTCGACGCCCCGGTCAGCTTTTATTTCACCCTTGGGGAGACGAAGCGGACGGTTGTCGTCTCCCCCGATGCCTGCCGGGTCGAGACGGGAAAGACAGTCGAAAATGCCGACTGCGTCTGCAAGACCAGCCCGGAATTCTTTCTGCGTATCTGGCAGGACGACTATCGGCCGGGGATGAAAGATTTTTTCTCAGGCACGATCAAGTCCAACAATCCTGGAGCATTGCAGTCTTTTCTGCGCTGTTTCGGTAAAAAAGCCTGAAGAGGCGGCGGCAGGACGGGGACACCGCCTGCCGCTGTCCATGCAAGGAAAATGGAGGGTTCAGCAGGATGGAATACCTGACGGAAATCAAGGTGAGAGGGTATCACGCCGACTTTTACGGCCATGTCAACAATGCCCGCTATCTCGAATTTTTCGAGGAGGATCGCTGGGCGCATCTGGAATCGAACATCGATCTCATGGAATGGGTGGCGAAAGGCCAGATCTTTCTCGTCGTCAATATCAATGTCAATTATCGCAAGGCGGTCGGTGTCGGTGAGATCATCAATGTTTCGACCGAAATCGAGAAGATCGGCAGCAAGAGCGCGGTGCTGCTGCAGAAAATCGTCCTCAAGAGGACAGGGGAGGTTGCCGCTGACGCCAGGATCACCTTCGTGATCGCCGACCGTTCCGGTCGGGCGATGGCCCTCGAGGGTGAAGTGCGCGAACAGATTGAAAGGCTGGGAAGCAGTGTGCTCAACTGAGCGCATGAACTGTAACGATGCACGGACTGAGCGGTTGCCGGGCGGTTGTATGATGTTTCGGACGGATATTGCTCCGACAAGAGCAATTGTTGTTGACAGCGAACCTGTCGGTATATTACACAAACGTAAAGGTAAACTAGTGCAGCGTAATTTCGTATAATTATGGATTCATGTACAAAACTGTCGCCATACGGTGATGGTTGAGAGCGAGGAGGAGGCAGTATATCGACAGGGGGTGTTTACCGCTGAGGTGGACACGTAAAATGAACCCGCTCAAGGGGAGAGAAGCATGAAGAAGACAATTTCTGCATTGGCACTGGTCTCATTGTTTACCGCAACTGCCGCATTGGCCTCAGGCTACCGGATTCCGGAGCAGTCGGTCGATTCCTCGGCCAAGGCCGGAGCCAACGTGGCTTCCGCCAGTCGTGCCGACGCGGCGTATTACAATCCGGCCAACATGTCCTGGCTCAGCGATGGCTGGCAGGCACAGGCCAACCTGACCTATATCCATCTGACGCCGATCTCGTACGAGGATTACCGGTCACCGTACTTCGATTCCGAATCAGAGGACGAGAATTTCCTCTTGCCCACCGGTTTTCTGGTCTCCCCCTTTTATGGGAATTTCCGATTCGGTCTGTCGATCACTGCCCCCTATGGTCTGGCCAAACGCTGGAACGATCCGTACCCACGGGCGACTGCCGAGGAATTCTCTCTCACCGTCATAGATTTCAACCCGACCGTCTCTTACAGGATCAACGACATGGTCTCGATCTCCGGCGGACCGCGGTTGCTCTACAGCGAGGCCAGGGTGGAGACCGATGCCCGGTATGTGGGAACCCCCGCCGCCATGACAGTCGATGGGGATACCACGGAGTGGGGGTATAACCTCGCCGTCGCCGTCAAACCTTCCGAGGACCTGAATTTTTCCGCCACCTATCGGTCCAATGTCGACCTCGATTTCGAGGGTGATGTCGACCTCTTTCTCGGCAGGACCCTGCCGACCAGAGATGGTGAAGTCTCCATCCCGGCTCCGGCGGTCCTGACCATTGCCGCCGCCTTCAAGCCGGCTGAAGCCCTGACTGTCGAATTGTCCTGGGATCGCACCTTCTGGTCGGAGTATGAGGAACTCGATTTCGATTTCTTCCCGGCCGTAGGTTCTCCTTTCGAAACTCCCAAGACGAAAGACTGGGACGACAGCAGCGCCTATCGCATCGGTCTCAGCTATCAACTCGACGAGACCTGGACCCTGATGGGCGGTATCGCCTATGACGAGACTCCGGTGCCGAAGGAGACCCTCGGGTTCGAGTTGCCCGACTCCGACGCCTGGCTGTTCTCGGTCGGAACCCAGTATAAGGTCAACGAGAAGATGGATGTTGGTATGGCCCTCCTCTATGACTACAAGGAAAAACGTGAAGTCACGGTTACGCCGCTTGGCACCGCTTACGGCGAATTTACCGACGCCTCGGCGATCCTGATGACCGTTGGCCTGAACTACAAGTTCTGATTTTTTTCAACGGCAACAAAAAAGCCCTTGCCGCCTTGTGCTGCAAGGGCTTTTTTTGTGCGGGAGGGAGATGTCTCAGAGACCGCGCATGTATTCCGGTTTCAGGCCGATATTGCCCTTGAGGGCCATGTCGATCAGGTTCAGGGTCTTAGCCTTGTCGTGCGGCAGATGGGCCTTGATCGGCAGGTAGTTGGAGGCGTGGTTGGCGTGGAAGTAGCCGTCGCTGAGATTGGTCGCCGCCAGCATCCGCCGCAGTTCCGCCAGCATCCCGTCCGGACTGGGGAGGACGAATCGGCCCTCGCGCCAGGCGGAGTGGAGCGGTGTTCCCGGGAGCAGCATCAGGCTCAGCACCCCGACAAACTCGGGGTCGATCGCCGATAGTACCCGGCCGGTCTCCTCGGCATGAATCGCTGAGCGTCGTTCCTGGGCGATGCCGAGCAGGACGGTGATCGACAACTGGATCCCGGCGGCGCGGACCTTGCGGCCGGCCTGTATCATCTGGGCCGAATCCGCCCCCTTGATGATCGCCTGCAGGGTGGCGTCGTCTCCCGATTCGAGCCCCATGTAGGCGATGGCGAGGCCGAGGTCGCGCAGTTCCTCGAGCTGTTCGGGGGTCTTGCTGCGGATGCTCCTGGTGTTGGCGTAGGTGCCGATCCGGGTCACCCAGGGAAGTCTGTCGCGGATGGCCGTCAGCAGGGCGACGAGGCGCTTCTGGGGCAGGATCAGGGCGTCGCCGTCGCAGAGGAACAGGCGATTCTGGCGGCGGCAGTGGGTTCGGGCGAACTCGAGATCACTTTCGATGGTCGCCTCGTCCTTGAGCGCAAAGCGGGTCCCCTTGTACAACTCGCAGAAGGTGCACTTGTTGTGCGAGCAGCCCCTCGTGACCTGCAGCAGGATGGAATTCGCCTCGCTAGGGGGGCGGAAGATGTTGCCCTGATAGTCCATATCTGTTCCTTGTTGTTATCCGGGTATCGATGTTCTGCCGCCCAGTCTGTTGGGTGGCGTGTTGCCGGTGATGGTAGTTTTGCAATTGACGGAGATGAGCATATGCATACCACAGATTCTGCTTTTCCTCACCTGTTTCGGCCTCTTGACCTTGGCTTCATCACCATCCGCAACCGGGTCCTGATGGGATCGATGCATACCGGACTGGAAGAGGAGCCGGACGGATTCAGGCGCATGGCCGCCTATTTCGGCCTGCGGGCCGAGGGCGGGGCCGGTCTGATCGTCACCGGCGGCGTCGCCCCGAACCGCTCCGGCTGGGTCGCACCCTTTTCGATCCGCCTGGCGTCACCGTCACAGATCAGTGGGCATGCGTTGATCACCGAGGCGGTCCATCAACAGGGCGGGGCCATCTGCATGCAGATCCTCCATGCCGGCCGCTACGGCTACCACCCGCTCTGTGTCGCTCCCACGAAGCTGAAGGCGCCGATCAACCGTTTTGCGCCCTGGGCTCTGAGCCGGCGCGGCATCAGGAAGACAATCGACGATTTCGTCCGTTGCGCCGCCTTGGCGCACCAGGCCGGCTACGACGGGGTCGAGGTCATGGGCTCGGAGGGCTACCTGATCAACGAGTTTATCGCCGCCAAGACCAACAAACGCACCGACGAGTGGGGCGGCTCCTTTGCCAACCGTATCCGGTTGCCGTTGGCCATCGTCCAGGGCATCCGCGAGAAGGTGGGGGAACGGTTCATCATCATTTACCGCCTGTCGATGCTTGATCTGGTCGACAACGGCAGTTCGTGGGAAGAGGTCGTCGAACTGGCGGTGGCGATCGAGAAGGCCGGGGCGACTCTGATCAACACCGGCATCGGCTGGCATGAGGCCCGGGTGCCGACCATCGCGACCATCGTCCCCCGGGCGGCCTTCACCTGGGTCACCCGGCGCCTGATGGGGGCGGTGAAGGTCCCGCTGATCACCAGCAACCGGATCAACACCCCGGAGGTGGCCGAGGATGCGCTTGCCTCCGGGGCGGCGGACATGGTGAGCCTGGCCCGCCCCTTTCTGGCCGATCCGTTCTGGGTCCGCAAGGCCGGTGAGAACCGGGCCGACGAGATCAACACCTGCATTGCCTGCAACCAGGCCTGTCTCGACCATATCTTCACCCGCAGGACGGCCTCCTGCCTCGTCAATCCCCGCGCCTGCCATGAGACGATCAGACCGTTCGCCGAGGTTGGTTCATCGAAGCGGGTCGCTGTCATCGGCGGTGGGCCGGCCGGCCTGTCCTGCGCGGTGACCGCCGCCGCCCGGGGGCATCGGGTCACCCTGTTCGAGGCCGCCGGAGAGATCGGCGGCCAGTTTCTGCTGGCCCGGGCAATCCCGGGCAAGGAGGATTTTGCAGAGACGTTGCGTTACTTTCGGACGCAGCTTGCCAGGCTCGCGGTCGAAATTCGCCTGTCAAGTCGGGCGACAGTCGAAGATGTGCGGGAATACGACGAGATCGTCATCGCCACCGGGCTCCGGCCGCGGCCGGTGGCGATAAAGGGGGCTGACCTGCCCCATGTTCACGGTTATGCCGAGGTCATCTCCGGCCGGCAGGCGGCCGGCCGGAGAGTCGCCATCATCGGCGCCGGCGGTATCGGTTTCGATACTGCCGCCTTCCTCCTTGAACAAGGTGCGGCCGGCGCCGGCATCGATGGTTTTCTCGATGCCTGGGGGATCGACCGCCAGTATCGGCAACCAGGCGGCCTGAAAAAGCCGGTGTGGCCCGAGCCGCGACGTGAGATCCATCTCCTGCAGCGCAAGTCGAGCAAGCCGGGAGAAGGGCTCGGCAAGACCACAGGGTGGATTCACCGCGCACTGCTGAAAAAGAGCGGGGTCAAATTCTGGAGCGGGGTCGAGTATCAACGCATCGACGGTCGGGGGGTGTGGATCCGCCATGGCGGCGAGGAAAAACTGATCGCGGTCGATACGGTGGTGATCTGTGCCGGCCAGCTGTCTGAACGGGGGCTGGAACAGGAACTCGCGACCGCCGGCCGCAAATGCCATATTATCGGCGGGGCGCTGGAAGCGGGGGAGCTTGACGCCGAGCGGGCGATCCTGCAGGGGATGGAACTGGCCGACCGACTGTAACCCCGGCCTGTCGCCGCCGCCGGCGACCGTGCCGGAACCACGCGGTACCGGTGCAATCGCCGGCGCCTGGAAATGGTCCGGGGCTCAGAAGTCGACGCTCTCCTGCCGCTCCCTGGCGAGCAGCAGCTGTTCGCAGCGTTGGGCATACCGCTCCTCGCTGGCCAGTATCTCCTGTTCGAGTTCCCGGCACCTCTTTTTCTGGACATCCTTCTTCCGCTTCAGGCCCCTGTCGGGATTCTTTTTCATCTCCCGTTTGATTTTCTTCAGTTTCTTCCACTGGCTGCGGTAGCGGTCGAACAGGGCTGCCCAGCGCTTCTCCTCGTCATCATCATAGGCGACGATGCCAAGCTGGTCGGCACTGTAGGCGATGGAGAGCGGGGTCTCGCAGAACCGGCATTGGCCCTCCTGGATGAAACAGGTATGCGGCTCATATCTGCCGTCGAAACGCTTTCTCGCGGAAGCGTCGTATTGAAGGCTGTAGGATTTGTCGCAGACGGGACAGAAAAAATAATATGTCGCCATTCCCCAGATCTCGCCTTCGCGCTGTGCGATCGTGTTCTTGCCGCTATTTTTTTTGGCCATGCTGTACCTCCGGGACAGGCCCGGTCGGAGTATTGGACGGGGGCGCCGCTTCAGGATTCAGAAGGAAACACTGTCCTCCAGTCGGCGGGCGGTCATCAGCTGGTGGCATTGTTGAAGATATGCCTCGTTCCTGGTGCTCATCTTCATCTCCAGCCGTTTCAGCTTCTGTTTCAGTTGGGATCTCTTCGCCTGCAGTTCGGCGGTCGGATTTTCTTTCAGCAGCTGTTTGATCTTTTTCATCTGCCGCTGCCGTTTGTCATGCCTGGCGGCGTAGCGGCGGCGGCGTTCCTCGGCCGCCGCATCATAGGCGAGGATACAGAGATGATCGGCATCATAGGCGAGGTAGAGTGCTGTCTCGCAGTACAGGCAGCGCCCCTCCTTGATGAAACAGGTGTATTCGTCGTATTTGCCGTCATAGATCTTTCTGCCGGAGACATCGTAACGGATGCGGTACGGTTTGTCGCAGACCGGGCAGGAGAAATAACAGGTCTCAGGGATGCCGATTTCCTGGTCCAGGCGGGCAATGTCGTCGATCATCGTATATCTCCCGGGGTGGTATATTTGTAGAGTTCTCTATTGTAGCGAAGAAAAGGTGCCGCGGTCAATCGGATGTCGGCATAAACGGCGCTCCGCCGGCATCGGCTCATTGTTTGCCGGGGGGATTTGGACCCGCATCGTCTTCGCTCCCCTCCCCCTTCATCGCCTGTTCCGGCCCTGGCGGCGGAACCTGACCCTGACCGTCGTCGTACAGGCGGGCGGCGGCGAGGAGCAGGAAGCCGATGGTGATGATCGGGGCGAGGAGGGCGAAAAAACCACTCATCGCCGCATAACCGGCGGCAACGGCGAGCCCGGGTGCGACGTGCTTCACCACGGCGTAGCTGATGATCGCCATCAGCACATAGCCCCACCAGGAAATCCTGGAGCAGAGCGATGCCAGGCCCCGTGATGAACCGCTCATAGCTCGTCCAGCACGAGCGCGGCCATCTCCCGGACCTGCGGGTTGGGATCGGCAAGTCCGGATCGCACCAGCTCGATCGCCTCCGCGGTGCCGATGATGCCGAGGATGCTGACCGCTTCGCCGCGCAGCAGCGGCTCTTCGCTGTGAAGCGCCCGGCGCAGGGAAGGGACGGCCAGTGCCAGCTCCTCCGGCTGCAGGCTCTTCAGTTCTTCGAACAGGATCGAGATCCCGAGTCGGACGGCGAAGCGCCGGTCGGCGAGGATCTCGCCGGTCCAGTCGTAATAGCGGGGTTCCCGGCGGAACATGGCGACGATATTGTCGACATGGCCCATATCGAGGAAATCGGCGATCACCCGCTTCAGTTCTTCATCGCTGACCTG
Source organism: Desulfoprunum benzoelyticum (assembly GCF_014201505.1). Lineage (GTDB taxonomy): Bacteria > Desulfobacterota > Desulfobulbia > Desulfobulbales > Desulfocapsaceae > Desulfoprunum > Desulfoprunum benzoelyticum. The sequence continues at coordinate 319,017 of NZ_JACHEO010000002.1, forward strand.
GTTCATGCTGCTCCTGCACTGTTTTTTCCCCTTCTCAAGGTCTTTCCGCCATCTTATCACTGTGCTGGGAAACATCGGTAAAGGCAAGGGAATTCTACCGCTTGCAGAAGGAAGGGGGCAATTGCGCGGTGTTATGTGGGCCGGCCTACTCCCCGTTGCCGTTATGGCGGTCCATGGCCACCAGATCGGCATAGTAGCCGCCGGCGGCCATCAGTTCGTCGTGGCTGCCCTGCTCGACGATGCGGCCATGCCGCATGGCGATGATATGGTCGGCCCGGCGGATGGTGGAGAGGCGGTGGGCGATGACCAGTGAGGTCCGTCCCCGGAAACTGTCGGCGATCGCCTCCTCGAGGATGTTCTCCGATTCGGTGTCGATGGCGGCGGTGGCCTCGTCGAGGACCAGGATGGCGGGGGCGCGACAGAGGACCCGGGCGAAGGCCAGCAGCTGTTTCTCGCCGGAGGACAGTTCATGGCCGCCCTCGCCGATGAGGGTGTCGAGACCGCGCGGCAGCCGGCCGACAAAACGCGCCATCCCGGTGCGGGCGAGGATTTCTTCAACCTCCTGCCGGCTGCGGCCGCTGTTCATGACGATATTGGCGAGCAGGCTGTCCTGGAGGATCAGCACGTCCTGGAGGACGACGCCGACGATCGTGCGCAGGTCGGCGAGGGCGAGGCGGGCAATGTTCATGCCGTCGATGGTGATCGCGCCGGCCTGCGGTTCATAGAAGCGCAGCAGCAGGTTGACGAGCGTCGTCTTGCCGGAGCCGGTGGTGCCGACCAGGGCGACGGCCTGGCCGGGCCGCAGGGTAAGCGACAGGTCGTGAAGGACGGGTTGGTGCTGGTCGTAGCTGAAGCGGACCTTGTCGAACCGCAGTTCGCCGCGGATGGCGGCCGGTCTGGCGATCGGCTGGTCGGGTTCGGCGATCCGGCTGCCGGTGTCGAGCAGCTGGAAGATCCGTTCGGCCGAGGCCATTGCCGACTGGACGATGGAGTATTTCTGCGACAGTTCCCGCAGCGGCTGGAAAAACAGGCGCATGTAGGAGATGAAGGCCACCAGTTCGCCGAGGGTGAGGCGGGAGCGGATGATCTCGCCGCCGCCGTACCACAGGATCAGGGCGGTGGCGAGGCTGCTCATGAACTCGGTCATCGGCATGAAGGTGCCGAAGAGGCGGATCAGGCTCAGCGTCCGTTGAAGATAGCCATGGCTGAGGTCCTCGAATTCCCGGCGGCTCTTGCCCTCCCGGCCGAACAACTGGAGGATGCTCATGCCGCTGATCGCCTCCTGGAGGAAACTGTTGAGCCGGACGAGCTGGTGGCGGATCGCCCGGAAACAGGCCCGGGCCAGACGGGCGAAGAGGATTGTGATGAGGGCCGAAAGGGGGACGAAGATCGTCATCAGCAGGGCCAGTTCGACGTTCATCAGGAACAGCAGGACGAGGATGCCGAGCAGGCGCACCATTTCATTGAACAGGGTGACCATCACCGAGGTGAACATCTCGTACATGTTCTGGATGTCGTTGGTCAGGCGGGTGACCAGGCGGCCGGTGGGGTGGTCGTTGAAGAACTGCAGGTCGAGGCGGAGGACGTGGGCGAACAGGTCCTGGCGGATGCGGTGCATGATCGACTGGCCGATCCACTCGAGGACGATGGTCTGGACAAAGGTCGTGGCGAAGACGAGGATCACCAGCAGTCCATACCACAGCGAGGTCGTACCCAGGCCGGCGAGGCGGGCGGCGCCGTCCAGGTCCGTCGCCGTGATATAGCCGTCGATGCCGCGCTGCAGCAGGGCAGGCAGGGCCAGGGTGCCGCCGGTGACGAAGAAGGACAGCAGCACCGCCCCGGTAAGGGCCGGCCAGTGGCGGGTGCTGTACCTGAGGATGCGGCCCCAGATGCGGATATCGCTCAGCGATCCGGCCCTGCCGTCTTCATCGTAGCCGAAATCCTTCATCCTGCCGCCCCCTTCTCATCGGCCTGGGGCCGCATCTGCTTGTCGTACATCGAGCGGTAGAGGGTACTGGCGGCAAGGAGTTCGTCGTGGCCGCCGGCACAGACAATGCGGCCCTCGTCGAGGACGACGATCCGGTCGGTGAGGGACAGCATCTTGATCCGGTTGGAGACGATCAGCACGGTCCTGCCGGCGAAGCGCTGCCGCAGACCGGCGAAGACCTCGTGCTCGGTGGCGACGTCGACCGCCGACAGGCCGTCGTCGATCACCAGCACCGGCCGATTGCAGAGCAGGGCCCGGGCCAGGGCCAGACGCTGGCGCTGGCCGCCGGAGAGCTTGACCCCGCGCTCGCCGACCAGGGTGGCGTAGCCGTCGGGCAGATCGCGGATCTCGTCATCGATTGCGGCGCTGCGGGCGGCCTCGACGATCTCCTCTTCCGTCGCCTCCGGCCGGCCGAGGGCAATGTTGGCGGCGACGGTGTCGGAGAAGAGGATCGGTTCCTGGCCGACATAGGCGATATGGGAACGGACAAATGCCGGCGCCAGGGTGTTGACGTCGCGGTCGCCGAAGAGGACCCGCCCGTCCGGCACCGGATAGAGGCGGGCGAGGAGCCGGCACAGGGTCGACTTGCCGCTGCCGGTGCGACCGGTGATGCCATGGATGCCGGGACCGATCTCGAGATCGATGGCGTCGAGGGCCGGCGGCAGGTCCGGGGCGTAGCGGAAGGTCAGGTTCCGCAGGCTGAAGGACGGCCGGACCAGCGGCGGTTCGCCGGAATCGGCGATATCGGGCAGGGCCGACTGACTGATCAGCAGGTGGTGGATGCGGTTGAGCGAGGTCAGGCCGCGCTGGACGATATTGGCCACCCAGCCGATGGCCATCATCGGCCAGACCAGCATCGCCAGGTAGGAGATGAAGGCGACGAAGTCGCCCATCGTCAGGACCCCGGTGATCACCAGCCGGCCGCCGACGAAGAGGATGATCAGCATGCCGAGGTTGCCGGCCAGGGTGGCGATCGGGCTGATCAGCCCCTGGATGACGGCGACGGCGATATTGCTCTTCACGTACTGACGGCCGAGGCGGTCCAGCTGTGCGGTCTGGAACCGCTCCATCGTATAGGCCTTGATCAGGCGGATGGAGATCACGGCGGAGCGGGAGAATTCGGTGAGCAGGGAAAACTGCTCCTGCACCGTCGTGAAGCGATGGTGCAGCCGGCCGGCCAGGATGCGGGTGAACCAGGCGAGAAAGGGCATCGGCAACAGGGCCAGGAGGGTGAGCTCGACGTGGATATGGAGCATGAAGATGATGGTCGCCACCGACATCACCAGGGCGTCGGCCGCCGCCACCACCCCCATGCCGCAGGCCATCTGGACGGCGGCGAGGTCATTGCTCGAGTGGGCCATCAGATCGCCTGGGGTGTGGCGCTCGAAAAACGGGGCGTCCATTTTGAGCAGATGCGAGAAGATGCGGTTGCGCAGCGATTCCTCGAGCAGGCGGGAAAAACCGATGATCAGATAGCGCCAGACAAAGCGGAGGCCGGCGACGGCGAGGGCGATGGCGATGACCAGAACGGCCAGCCGCAGGAGATCGTCGCGGCTGATGGTGAGCGCGGCGAGGCCGTCGACCCCGTGCTTGATGATCCGCGGGATGATGAGTTGGAGAAAATCGACGACCAGCAGGGCGGTGAGACCGACCGCGAGGCGCAGCCGGTGCCGGGTGAAGGAGGGCCGGAGCAGGTTCAGAAGCTGGGAGAGGCCGGCCCGGGTCGGGCGAGCCGGCCCGGGTCTGTCTAAAGAAGTCGTTTCCACGGAGAAATCTGGGCACCATGTAGCGGGAGAGGCGGAAAGAATCGAAACAGACCGTCTCGATGATGCAGCGGCCCATTGGCTCAGCTATAACAGACAATGGTCTGAAACCCAAGGGGAAAGCGCGGCAGCGGATGAGGGGGCACGGCAAATGGCCCTTCGCGGCGATGCGGGGGTCGTTTTTTTCGATCAGGATGATTATGCTTTTCCCCACGCGGCGACAGGCGCTGTCAATATTCCGAAAAGGCAGGAGCGGCAATGGCGGAGATCATCATCGAGACCAGGGACCTGGAGAAAATATATACCATCGGCGAGCGGCGTGAACATATCTTGAGAGGTGTCAGTCTGCAGATCGAGGCCGGGGCGTTCATCGTCGTCGCCGGTTCGTCCGGCAGCGGCAAGACGACCCTGCTGAGCCTCCTCTCGGGCCTGGATCGACCGACGGCGGGAACGATCCTGCTGTCCGGCCGCGATATCACCGGGCTGAGCGAGGATGAACTGGCGCCGATACGCAATGTCGAGACCGGCTTCGTTTTCCAGGCCTTCCACCTCGTGCCGTCGTTGACCGCCGCCGAAAATGTCATGTTCCCCGCGGAACTGCGTGGCGACCGCCAGGCTGGAGCCAAGGCCGAGGCCCTGCTGCGGCGGGTCGGCCTGTGGGAGCGGCGGGACAATTATCCGCAGCAGCTGTCGGGGGGCGAGAAGCAGCGGGTGGCGATCTGCCGGGCCCTGATCAACCGGCCGAAGATCGTCTTTGCCGACGAGCCCACCGGCAATCTCGATTCCGAGAACAGCCGCGGCATCGTCGATCTGCTGGCCGGTCTGCACCGGGAGGAAAAAACCACCCTTGTCCTCGCCACCCACAGCCCGGAGATCGCCGCCCGCGCCGACCGGATCATCGTCCTGCGCGACGGCCGGATTGTCGAGGGGCAGGAGGGGATCTGATGCTGCACCGCCGCTTCCTCCTCCGCGAGCTCTGGCAGGGCCGTAAACAGGCCCTGATCTTCATCTTCTGCGTCGCCCTGTCGCTGGCCACGACCGTTGCCCTGAACGGCTTTCGCCGCGACATCGATCACAGCATCACCGGTGACGCCCGCGCCCTCCATGGCGGCGACGTCATCCTCCATTCCCACTACGAGCTGTCGCCGGGCCTGCGGCGGGCGATCGACCGCCTGCAAAGGCAGGGAACGATTGCCGCCGCCGTCGACACCTATGGCTTCTACTCGCTGATCCGCAGTTCCCAAGGGCAGCAGACACTGTTCGCCAATCTCAAGGTCGTGGGCGAGGGCTACCCGTTCTACGGTCGAATCGACCTGCAATCGGGGCGGCGGCTGAATCAGGCGCTGAAGGCGGGGGAGGTCGTCGTCGCCCCCGAGGTCCTGCAGCGGCTGCAGCTGCGGATCGGCGACGTGATCGACGTTGGCGAGGCCCGGCTGCGGATCGCCGATGTCGTGACCTATGAGTCGGCGCGGCCGGTCGACCTGTTCAGTTTCGGGCCGCGGGTCTTCGTCGCCGGCGCCGATCTGGCGGCCCTCGATCTGATCAAAAAGGGCAGCCGGGTCAACTACGAAACCCTGCTCAAGGCCAGCCGCGACAGCGCGGTCGAGCCGTTGGCGACGGAGCTGCGGGCCGCCTCCATCGCCGGCCAGGAGCGGGTCGAGACCTTCCGCACCGCCGGGTCGCGGATCAAGCGCTTCTTCGACAACCTCCTCTTCTTTCTCTCGCTGATCTCGCTCTTCACCCTGCTCCTCGCCGGGATCGGGATGCAGAGTTCGCTCACCGCCCTGCTGCGGGAAAAGGAGACGACCCTGGCGATCGTCAAGGCATTGGGGGCGACCAGGGGGTTTCTCTACCGCCATTATCTCCTCCTGGCCCTGCTCCTCGGTATGATCGGCAGCCTGGCCGGCAGCCTGGCCGGGCTGGTGCTCGAAGGCTTTCTGCCGCGGCTCTTCACCGGCCTGCTGCCCCCCGGCAGCGACGTCGAGATCTCCACCCTCGACCTGGTGCAGGGGATGGGGCTGGGCCTCGCAGTTGTGTTTTTTTTCACATTCCTGCCGCTGTCGCGGCTGAACCGGGTCAAGCCGACGGCGATTTTCCGGCGGGAGGAGAGCGACGACAATCGATCGGTCGTCTATTACCTCACCCGGGCAGTCGGTCTGGTCCTCCTCACGGCCCTGGTCGTCCTGCAACTCCGGGATCTCGAGATCGGCCTGTGGTTCGTTGCCGGCAGTCTGGCGCTGATCCTGGTGGTGTCAGTGCTGACCCGGCTCGTCCTCCGGCTGAGCCGGAGGCTGTCGCCTCGGTCGCTCGCCCTGCGGCTGGCGGTCCGCAGCCTGGTCCGGCCGGGCAACGCCACCCGCGCCATCGTCGTCACCCTGTCCTCGGCGCTGGCGATCCTGCTCGCCATTTTCCTGCTGGAGCGCAACCTGCGCCAGACCTTTATCGATTCCTACCCGGCCGCGGCCCCGAACCTCTTCTGTATCGATATCCAGAAAGATCAGCGTGACGGCTTCCGCGCCCTGGTCGGCGACGATGTCGAGCTCTTTCCGGTGGTGCGCGCCCGCCTGACTTCGATCAACGGCCAGGCGGTCGTCCGGGAGAAGGGCGAGGCGCCCCGCGGCGACAGTCTGACCCGGGAGTTCAACCTGACCTATCGTGACGAACTCCTGGTCGATGAGGAACTGCGGCGCGGGGCCAGCCTCTTCCGCGTCGCCGGAGACGGGAGTGTCGGCCTGCAGGTGTCGATCCTCGACACCGTCGCCGAGATGGGCGACATGCAACTCGGTGACGTCCTGCGCTTCAGCATCCAGGGGGTGCCGCTGGAAGCCGAGGTGACGAGCATCCGGACCAGGACGAGGTCCAAACTCTATCCCTTCTTTTACTTCGTCTTCCCGCCCCAGTACCTTCAACAGGCGCCGCAGACCTATTTCGCCGCCCTTCATCGTGACAAGGCCGAGATTCCCGGGCTGGAGAGTCGGATCGTCACCGCCTTCCCCAATGTCAGCGTCATCAACATGGCCGCCAGCGCCGCCGAACTCGGCGGCCTGATGCACCGGCTGGCCGGCATCATCACCTTTTTCGCCGCCTTCTCGCTGCTGGCCGGGGCCCTGATCCTGGTCAGCTCGATCCTGGCGACGCGCCTGGCCCGGGTCCGGGAGGCGGTGTACTACAAGATCCTCGGCGGCCGCTCCTCCTTCGTCCTCTCGGTGTTTTTTTATGAAAATCTGCTGATCGGGCTGACCAGCGCCGTTTTTGCCGTCGTCCTGGCCCAGGCGATCAACTGGGCCGTCTGCCGCTTTGTCCTCGAGATCGCCTTCAGGGCGGACTGGACCGCGACGCTGGCGGTGATGATCGGGACGGTCGTGCTGGTGATCCTGCTCGGCGTGCTCAGTTCGGTCTTCATCCTGCGCCAGAAACCTGCCGATTTCCTGCGCCAACAGGGAGGAGAATAGCGGCGATGGGTCCCGGCGGCGACCGCGGCCTTTCCGGGAGGCCGCCCTTGATTTCAGGTCGTGCTGCTGCTACAGTCGAAGGGGTGCCGGACCGGGTGTAGTCCCGCCTTCGGCTCGGTCTTCATGCGGCCGACCGCAACGAATCCTGAGGACAGTCATGCTTTATCCCATCATCGCCATCAGCGTCGGGGCCTCCGCCGGAGCGGTGCTGCGCTGGTTGCTCGGCCTGGCCCTCAACGCCGTGTTTCCGACCATTCCGCTGGGGACGCTGGCCGCCAACCTGATCGGCGGCTATCTGATCGGCCTGGCGATGGCCGTGTTCACCGGTCTGCCCGGTCTGGCGCCGGAATGGCGGCTCCTGGTCATCACCGGCTTTCTCGGCGGGCTGACGACCTTTTCCACCTTCTCCGCCGAGGTCACCGTCCTGCTCCAGCAGGGACGTTATCTCTGGGCCGGGGCGGCGATCTCCGTCCATGTCGCCGGCTCGCTGCTGATGACGATGCTCGGCCTTGCCACCGTCGTGCTTTTACAACGTATCTGATCAGGAGAGAGCGCATGCTTGGATTCCAACTCACCTTCTTTACCCAGCAGGACCGCAAGCACCATGGCGTCCCGCTCGGCCAGTATCTGCTCGCAGCGGCGCAGGATCTCGGCATCAATGGGGCGACCCTGATTCCGGCGGCGGAAGGTTTCGGCCATGACCGCAAGATCCGCTCGGCGCATTTCTTCGAACTGGCCGAGCAGCCGATCGAGGTGACGATGGCGGTCAGCGGCGAGGAGGCGGATCGCCTGTTCGCCCGCTTGCAGGACGATGCGATCGATATCTTCTATATCAAGACCCCGATCGAGTTCGGCATGACCGGAGAACGCTGATGTTCGGCACGCTGCGCCGATTGCCCCAGGCGGTATGGCTTGTCGGCCTGATCAGCCTGGTCAACGATGCGGCGTCGGACATGCTCTACCCCCTCATCCCGCTGTATCTCGCCTCGGTGTTGATGGCCGGGCCGAAGGCGCTCGGGATCATCGAGGGCATAGCCGAGGCGACGGCCAGCATCCTCAAGCTGTTTTCGGGCATTATCGTCGATTACACCCGCCGCTCGAAGGTCTGGATCGTTTTCGGCTATGCCCTGGCCGGATTCGGCCGACCGTTGATCGCCTTCATCTCCAGTTGGCCGTTGCTGCTTGCCATCCGGTTTGCCGACCGGGTCGGCAAGGGATTGCGGACCTCGCCGCGGGATGCCCTGCTGGCGGCCAGCGCCGGCCCGGATATGCGCGGCCTGGCCTTCGGCCTGCATCGGGCGATGGACAACGCCGGAGCGGTGCTCGGCCCCGTGGTGGCCGCCCTGCTGCTGGGAATAGGGATGTCGCTGAAGGACATCTTCCTGTGGTCGGTTGTCCCGGCGGTCCTGTGCCTGGGCCTGGCCTTGAAAATTCGTGAACCTGAAAAGATTCCCCGGGGCCCGGCCGTGGAAATTTCCTGGCGGCTGCACGACATGCCGCCTGCCTTCCGGCGCTACCTGGTGATCGTCGGCATCTTTGCCCTGGGAAACTCCTCGAACATGTTTCTCCTGCTGCGGGCCCAGGAACTCGGGGTGCCGCAGGCCCAGGTGCCGCTGCTGTGGGCCGCGGTCTCCGCCGTGGCGATGCTGTTTTCGACGCCGCTGTCGGCGCTGTCGGATCGCTGGGGGCGGGTTCGGCTGCTGCTTGCCGGCTACCTGGCCTATGGGGTATCGTATCTGGCGATGGGGCTGATGCGCGGCAACGGCCTTGGTCTGTACGCCCTGTTCGCCTTTTACGGTCTGTTCATGGCCGCTACCGAAGGGGTGGAGAAGGCGATGGTGGCCGATCTCGCCCCCGAGGGCCGGAGAGGAACGGCCTTCGGCTGGTTCAACCTCATCGCCGGCCTCATGCTGCTGCCGGCCTCGATTCTGTTCGGCTGGCTGTACGAGCGGTTCTCGTCGCTGTCGGCCTTCACTTTTTCCGGCGGCTGCTCGATCATCGCCGCTCTGCTGCTGGTTTCATGGTTTCGCCCCGGGAGGCAGGGGAAATGGGGGGAAGATTGCCCTTGCAACTCTGACGCCAACATCACCAAGAGAGAACAACGCATATGAAGATGGAGATTTTTCTGGCGCTGATCGTCGTTTTCGGATTCCTCGTCGCATCGTGCCGTGATGCCCCTGAGCCGCAGACGATTGAGACGGAGCAGGAGACGGCCTCCCTGACCATCGCCGCTGTCGGCGACAGCCTGACAGCGGGCTACGGCGTTGCCGAAAGCGAGGCCTATCCGGCCCTGGTGGAGACGGCGTTGCGGGCTGAAGGAATGCAGGTGCAGGTGGTCAACGCCGGGGTGAGCGGCGAGACGACGAGCGGGACCCTGGCCCGGCTCGACTGGGTGCTGACCCTCGCCCCCGACATCGTCATCCTCGAAACCGGCGCCAATGACGGTCTGCGCGGCCTCGACCCCGCCATGGTGCGGGACAACCTGCGGCAGATCGTCGACATCCTGCAAGGCAAGGATATCGTCGTCGTTCTCGCCGGCATGAAGATGGTGTGGAATCTCGGCCCGGCCTACACCGGCGAGTTCAACCGCATCTATCCCGACCTGGCGGCCGAAAAGGAACTGATCTTCATGCCGTTTTTTCTGCAAGGGGTGGCCACCGATCCCGCCCTCAACCTCGACGACGGTATCCACCCCAACCCGGCCGGGTACCGGATCATTGCCGGCAATATCCTCCCCTTCGTCAGGGAGGCGATCGCCGTCGCCGGCAGCAACGCAACCAGGTAAAGATCCCGGGGCCATGACCACATCGAAAACACCGGACAGCATCACCAGCATCGCCACCGAGGTTGTCCTCGAGAGCATATCGGACGGGGTCTTCACCGTCGATCATCAGTGGCGGATAACCTCGTTCAACCGGGCGGCCGAGGAGATCACCGGCGTTCCCCGCGACGAGGCCGTCGGCCGGTACTGCTGGGAGGTCTTCCGGTCGAACATGTGCGAGGGCGACTGCGCCCTCAAACGGACGATGAAGGAGGGTAAATCCTTCGTCAACTCGTCGACCTATATCGTCAACAGCGACAAGCGGCGGATTCCGATTTCGGTGTCGACGTCGCTGCTCAAAAGCGCCGACGGCAAAGTGCTCGGCGGGGTCGAGACCTTCCGCGATCTCAGTGTGGTCGAGGAACTGCGGCGGGAACTGAGCGGGTGCGTCCAGCTCGGGGACATGGTCAGCCGCAACCGGACGATGAAAAAGATCTTCTCGATCCTGCAGCAGGTCGCCCGCAGTGACAGCACGGTGCTGATCGAAGGGGAAACCGGCACCGGCAAGGAGCTGCTGGCCCGGGCCATCCATACCCTCTCGGACCGCAGCGCCAGGCCATTCGTGGCCATCAACTGCGGCGCCCTGCCCGATACCCTGCTCGAGTCCGAACTGTTCGGCTACAAGGCCGGGGCCTTTACCGGCGCCGATCGGGACAAACCGGGGTTGTTTGTCGCGGCGGAGGGGGGAACGATCCTGCTCGACGAGATGGGCGATACCAGCCCGGCCTTTCAGGTCAAGCTCCTGCGCGTTCTCGAGGAGCGGGAGTTTCAACCCCTTGGCGGGATCGTCAACGTCCGGACCGATGTCCGGGTCATCGCCGCCACCAACCGCGATCTGTCGCAGATGGTGGGGGACGGCATGTTCCGGCGCGACCTGTTCTATCGTATCAATATCATCCACTTGCATCTGCCGCCGCTCAGGGAGAGGCGCGAGGATATCCCGCTGTTGATCGAACGTGTCATCCCCCGGCTGAACCGCCTCAAGGGCAAGGCGGTCAGCGGTATCGACAACGAGGCCCTGGCGCTGCTCATGTCGCATGATTATCCCGGTAATATCCGGGAGCTGGAAAATATCATCGAACATGCCTTTGTCCTCTGTGCCGACGAAATGATCGGCGTCCGCCACCTCCCCGCCGGTATTGTGACGCTGGAGGACAGCCGGAGGGGTGAACGACCGGCGGTGACGACCGGGGAGATTCCGAAACTGGAGCAGGCGATTCGCACGACCGAGGCCGAAATCATCCTCGAAGCCCTGAAGCGCAACGACTATAACCGCCGGGCGACGGCCGAGGAGTTGGGGATGCACAAGACCACCCTCTATCGCCGTCTTCGGACTATGGGTATCAAGCTCCCCGACCGTGACGGCCGATCGGTCCGTCAGCATCTCGCCAAATAGATGCATGGTTGCATTTGTGTGCAACGATATGCAACGATAAGAATTGCATTCCTGCTATCTTTTCACTCCGGTGTTTTTCTGTAATCACACTCCCATCCCATCTGCAACTCTCCATTTTTAATCAGAATCATTGGAAATCGAAGTGGATTCCCGATTCTGGCACGCCTCTTGCTGTGCATATGTCAATAAACTAACGAAGGGGATCGGCCATGCGTGTAGCCATGACAGTCTGGGGAGACCGGGTTTCGCCGGTGTTGGATTGTGCGCGGACTCTGCTCGTCGTTGAGATGGCGGGAAGCAAGGTCGTTGAGAAAGCGTTGGAGTATGTCGAGGCAGGATATCTCCCCGGGATGATACGGATTATCAGGAAACATGGGGTCCAGGTCCTGATCTGCGGGGCGGTTTCGCAGGAACTGGCCAATATCATTGAAACCTGTGACGTCGAGTTGATACCTTTTCTTGCCGGTGATGCGGAAACGATCCTTGAGACCTTCGCCCGCGGGCAATCAATATCCGCCTTTGCCATGCCGGGGTGTCGATGTGCAGGAGGATGCAGAAGGCGCAATGATTGGAGCACGCTGAAAACATCGGGAGATCGCTCTCGGTGATCAGTGAATCACAAACCCAGAGGAGGTCGGAACATGCCGGGAATGAATCGGAAAGGGGGATGGAACGTGCCGGGAGCAACTTTCGATGAACGAGAGGGGGCACGACCGATGACCGGCGGAGGGCGCGGGATCTGTCGGAGAAGCCTTGATGCTGCAGCGCAGTGGAGAGAAATGAGCCAGCGCGGCGGTCGGGGGCAGGGAACCTGCCGGGGCCAGGGGGGTGGTCGAGGGCTTGGGCTCAACGGCCTGGGCGGCGGGATGGCTCCTGGTGCGGCAGGGTGTGTCCCAGAAGGGAGTGGTGCCGGGGATGGAGTGTCGTCAGGACAGGGTGCGGCGAGCCAGCGGGCGCTGGAGGCGATTATGACAACAGTTCGGCAACTGGAAGAAAAAAACCGGAAAAGGGAAGAATGAGCGTGAATACGATGCGGCGCATTGTGCTGGCCAGCAACGAACATGAAAGTCTGGCGAGATTTGTGGCAGGTCTGGGGCAGAATAGGGAGGTAGAGATCATTGGGGTCGGTACCGCTGCCGCCGCCCTCGATGCCGTGCAAGGAAAACCGGTGCATCTGGTGGTGGTGGGAGAAAAACTTGCGGATACGGATCCCATCGATTGTGTCAACAGGCTCGTTCGGCTCAATCCGATGATCAATTGTGCGATGATCAGCGCCTTGGCGGCGGATGACTTTCATGAGGCGACGGAGGGGCTTGGAGTGTTGATGCAGCTTCCGCCCAATCCTTCCGGCGATGATGCCGCCGCCCTGATGGCGAAGGTGGAGATGTTCAGTGCTCTGCTCGATTTGAATACCGTACAGGGGGCGCGGACATGATCATCAGTGTGGCAAGCGGCAAGGGCGGTACCGGCAAGACGACGGTTGCCACCAATATGGCGATAAGCATGAAAGGCGAGTGCACGCTCCTCGACTGCGATGTCGAAGAGCCCAATGTCCATCTCTTTCTCCATCCGCTCATCGAGCGCAGTGAAACGGTGACGACGTTCATTCCTGAGGTGGTTGAAAGCCGGTGTACCTGGTGCCGCAAATGTGCCGACATCTGCCGCTTCCGTGCCATTGCAGTGGTAGGGAAGAAAGTCCTTGTTTTCCCGGAGCTGTGTCACAGTTGCGGCGGCTGTCAGGTCGTCTGTCCGGAGCAGGCGATAGCTGATGGCAGCCGGGAACTGGGTGTCGTCGAATGGGGGACCGGCGCCGGGGTGCCGGTGGTCCAGGGGCGGATCAGGGTCGGCGAGGCGATGGCGCCGCCTCTGATCCGAAAAGTTCGCGCCGCGGCAGACAGTGACGGGACCGTCATCATTGACGCCCCCCCGGGGACCTCGTGTCCGGTCATCGCGGCGATGCGCGGGGTCGACTTTGTCCTGATGGTGACCGAACCGACACCGTTCGGGCTCCATGATCTCGAGCTTGCGGTCGGTGCGGTGCGACTGCTGGATATCCCCTGCGGCCTGGTCATCAACCGGGCCGACATGGGGGATGACCGGGTTCGGCAGTACGCCCGCCGGGAGGATCTGCCGATCCTGATGGAAATTCCATTTGATCGCCGCATCGCCGAAACCTATTCCCGGGGCGGAATGATTGTCGAGGAAATGCCTGAGTGGAAAGAGAAATTCAAGAGTCTGTTTCGGCAGATCGAGGGAAGGGTCAAGGCGACACCAAGGGGGAGGACAGCGCAATGAAAGAGCTGGTAATCGTCAGCGGTAAGGGCGGCACGGGCAAGACCAGTCTGACCGCTGCTTTTTCCTGCCTGGCCGGACGCCATATTCTCTGCGACGCCGATGTCGATGCGGCCGACCTCCATCTGTTGCTTGCGCCCGAGGTCGTACAACGGCACGATTTCATGGGTGGCGGCAAGGCGGTCATTGACCCCGAACGTTGCAACGGTTGTGGCCAATGTCGCGATCTCTGCCGGTTTGAGGCCATAGACGGGGACTTCATCGTCGATCCGATCGCCTGTGAAGGCTGTGGTGTCTGCGTTGATCTCTGCCCGGCAGAAGCCATCGATTTCCCGATCCAGAAATGCGGCGAGTGGTTTGTCTCGGATACCCGCATGGGGCCGATGGTCCATGCCCGGCTCGGGATCGCCGAAGAGAATTCCGGCAAGCTGGTCAGCTGTATCCGCCGCGAGGCCCAGCGACTGGCAGATGAACAGGATCTGGAGATCATCATCACCGATGGGCCTCCCGGAATCGGTTGTCCGGTCATAGCCGCCATCGGCGGCGCAACCGCCCTGCTACTGGTCGTCGAGCCGACGGTTTCCGGATTGCACGACATGTCCCGGCTGGTTGATCTTGCACGGCATTTCAGGGTTCCCTGTCTTCTCTGCATCAACAAGTTCGACCTCAATCTGGAGATGACCCAAAAACTGGAAGATGAGGCCAGGGAGCGGAAGATGCAGATCGTCGGCCGCGTCCCGTTCGATCCGCTGATCACCGAAGCGATGATCGCGGCCCGGAGCGTCATTGAATATCAGCACGATTCCCGGATTGCCGTGGCAGTGCGGGAAATATGGCACAATATCGTCGCTTCGCCGGCGATGAACAGTCTTGGCATACGGATAATGTAGTCACATCAACACAACAACAAGGAGAAACAACAACATGGCACGGGTACGTATAGCAATTCCTTCTGAAGGCGAGGGTGGCCTCGACGGCATGCGGTCGGGACATTTCGGACATTGCGATGTCTTCACCTTCGTCGATCTCGAAGACGGGGTCATCAAGGAGGTGTCGACCATTCCCAACGTTGAACATACCCAGGGCGGCTGCATGGTTCCGGTCAGCCTGCTGGCCCAGCACAAGGTCAACGCCCTGGTGGTCGGCGGCATCGGCATGCGGCCGCTGATGGGTTTCCGGCAGGTCGGTATCACGGTCTTTCATGAGGACCAGCGGGCGGCGATCAGGCCGGTCGTCGAGGATCTGATCGCCGGCAAACTCATGGTGATCGAGGACAATCAGGTCTGTGGCGGCGGCAATCGTTGAGTGGACCGAGCATAAGGAGAAAGACATGAAAATCGCGGTGACATCGATGGGCCGGGATCTCACCTCGGCGGTTGATCCCCGCTTTGGCCGCGCTGCCTATATCCTGATTATCGACACCGATACGAAGGATTTCAAGGTCATTGACAATGCGGTCAATGTCAGTGCCTTCAAGGGGGCAGGCATCCAGGCGGCGACGATGATTGCGGAAGCGGGGGCGGAGGTGTTGTTAACCGGATATTGCGGACCGAATGCGTTCCAGACCCTGGAGGCGGCCGGCATCAAGGTCGGCAGTGATATAAGCGGGACGGTGGCGGATGTGGTCGTCGCCTTTGTCGAAGGAAAGATCAACTATATTGCAACGGCCAACGCCGAGGGGCATTGGTAATCTTTGATCCTGCCGGCCTGGCTTCGTGCGTTGGGGTCGGGTCGGGCAGAGCAGGGGTGGTGAGTGAAAATGGCGATCGATGATGATGAGTTCGAGGCTGCGGTAGCAAAGATTCAGCAGGAGGTCTTCAGCGACGTCCGTCGCGCTTTCGGTGATGTCGGTTTTGAACGCTGGCGCAAGACCCGGTATCACGGGCGGATGCATGATGCCGACAGTTTTGCCCGTATTCGCGGGGCGTGCGGCGATACGATGGAGATCTACTTGAAGTTCCGGGACGGTGTGGTGCAGAAAGCCACCTATTTTACCGACGGTTGCGGATCGAGCGCGCTCTGCGGATCTTTTGCGGCAGAGCTGGCCATGGGCAGGAATCCCGATGAGGTCTGCCGTATCACCGGTGCGGATGTGCTGAAAGAACTCGGCACCTTCCCCAAGGAAGAGGAGCACTGCGCGGCCCTGGCGGCCGAGACCCTGCAGGAGGCCCTCCATCAATACATGCTCAACCAAACGGAGCGAAGGAGTCGAGAAGCCGTAAAAGGCAGTTGAGCCTGAAGTCGTCGCGGCCGCTTGCCGGCAGGATCAGCGCTAACGGTGCTGTTACAGTTCGTTGATCCTGCTGCAGTCCTCCCCGCCAAACCGGTCGCAATCGCCTCCGGCGCCTGTTCTTCCCCGTGATTTTCCCAAATCCTACCTGTGCGACCGCGGGAACCGGCCGCGGATGAGCCTGCCCATTGTCGCCGGCGCCGTTGCTTTCTCCCCGGGCGCCCCCGCCTCTCCAATCTCTCCCAATCCCTTTGTTCTCATTGCATCCAGGAAACCGGCATACTTCTGCAACTGGTCGATCGCCATCGGCAGGGTAAACAGGAGCACGGCCAACTGCCGGTCCGGGGTGTCACCTGGAGCGGAATCGGTCTCGGTAACGGCCTCCTTCATGATCTCCTGCGGCAGGCGGTCGAAGACAACGTTTCTGATCTCGGGTGCCAGCAACCCCTCGACCACCATCAGGCTGGAGAGGACATCGTGGATCATACCCGGCGGCAGAGATGATGATTCTTCCGGTTCCCAGATGTCGGGGCGCAGGGATAAAGCCAGGTCGAAGCCGAAAGTCCACTCCAGAATCGCATCGAACGTTTCAGCCCTGGAAGAAAAGATATCGAAAGGAAAGACGAGGCTGCCGGCACGGAAGGCGGTGTTGAAGGTCTTCTGGATCTGGATCAGGCCATCGCAGGTCTCCCGGCCCTGGTCCATGGAGGGAAATTCCGGTGTTTTACCGGCGAAGATCAACGGTATCCATTCGCTCGGCGGCAGAATCTCCGGGGTAATGGCGATACCGTAAAGAAATCCGGTCAACTGGTCATAGGACAGAGCATTTCCAAGCTCAGATGCCAGCTTGATGAATTTCTTCAATATTTTCTTGTTGTCCTCAGTGATCAACACATCCTGTTGCCGCCCTTGGGTGAAAAAGCTTTATGGGTCACGCCAGCCTTCGCTCAGGTTTAAAGGACAGTGCCGGGAAAGAAAAGGAAAATCCGTAGCCGCTGCCCCTCTCGGCACCGGCAATCTTCCTCTGGCGGGACGGCGCCGTGCAGGATTTTTCAGCTTGTTCCGGCGTCCGCAGAAAAATGCTGGGATTGAGCGGTGGAGGCTGGTAGAATTGCCGTCTTTGCATCCAGTGATGGTCGTACCGCAATCAAGTGAGGTAGGTATGGAAGAGAACGAGGTGTTTTCGCAACTTTTTGCGATTGTTGAACAATATTACAGAGAGCAGCGGTCGGGGACCTTTCTCGATTACCATAATCCGGAAGAACTCACGAATCTGCTGCAGCTCGACGATCCTGAAGGCAAAGAGAACTGGGAGAACCTTTTCGGCTGGGTCGACAAATACCTGCGCTATGCGGTGAAGACCAACCACCCGTCGTTTGTCAACAGGATGTGGAGCGGGGCGAGTCTGCCGACCGTCATCGGCGAGATCGTCACCGCCATCTCCAATACCTCGGC
The DNA here is from genome assembly GCF_014201505.1 of Desulfoprunum benzoelyticum. Taxonomy (GTDB): domain Bacteria; phylum Desulfobacterota; class Desulfobulbia; order Desulfobulbales; family Desulfocapsaceae; genus Desulfoprunum; species Desulfoprunum benzoelyticum. The sequence goes on from NZ_JACHEO010000002.1 coordinate 336,413, forward strand.
CTGCACCTACGAGAGCGCCCCGGTCTCGACGCTGTTCGAGAACTATATGATCGACCGTATGCTCGATATCGTCGGTTTCACCGGCGGCCAGGGGCAGATGACGACCGGATCGAGCAATGCCAACATGATTGCGATGATGTGTGCCCGCAACCTCTACGACCCGGCGGTAAAGGAAGAGGGGGTCAGCAGGGGCAAGCTCGTCGCCTATGTCAACGCCGATGCCCATTATTCAATGGATCGGGCGGCCAACATTCTTGGCCTGGGCCTGAAGCAGCTGGTCCGGGTCCCGGTCGATCATCGCGGTCGCATGGATGTCGATATCCTGGCGCAGCGGCTGGCTGAGACCGAAGCCCAGGGAAGGCAGCCGTTTTTCGTCGCCGCCACTGCCGGGACGACGGTACGGGGGGCCTTCGACCCGATCGAACCGCTCCTTCCCTTGCGGGCCAGGTACGGTTTCTGGCTCCATGTCGACGGGGCCTGGGGGGGAGCGACGGTGCTCAGCGAGACTCTGCGTCGCCGCTATCTGCCGGGGCTGGAAAAGGCCGATTCCTTTACCATGGATTTTCACAAGATGCTCGGTTCGTCGCTGATCTGCAATATCCTGATGCTGAACCGGGGGGAGAATATGCTTCGGTCGTCCCTGGCGGCCGGCGACGGCAGCTATCTCTTCCGCGACGATGGCGAGGACGGTCTCCTCGATCTCGGCCCTTCATCGCTGCAGTGCGGTCGCCGGGTCGACAGCCTGAAATGGTTTCTCGACTGGAAGTTCTATGGACGGGCCGGCCTGGCTGCTCGGATCGAGCGGTTTCTCGAGCTCTGCGGCTATGCCGAGCAATGTCTGGGCAGACACCCGGAGTTGGAACAGATGGCCCCGCGCGAGTCGTTCAATCTCTGTTTCCGGTACCGCTGGCCCGAGGCCGAGGCGAACCGGTTCAACCTCGCCCTGCGCACCAGACTGTATCAGCGAGGGATCAGCATGATCGGCTGCGCCTATGTCGAGGGCCGCCTCCTCCTGCGGCTGCTGATTACCAACGTCTCAGTCGACGAAGGACATGTCGAGAGGTTCTTTGCCGATCTGGTCGGCGCCGGGCGGGCGCTGGCGGCCGAATGGATGGCGGGTACGTCCGCCTGACGGGTGGTGATCCCGGCGGGGAAGGCACTCAACCGGTTTTTTTCTTGAAGTCCTCCTTGTTCAGTCCCAGTCGTTTCATCTTGTTGTAGAGTCCTCGCGGGTTCAGCCCGGCGAGCTGGGCAGCCCGGTTGATCCGGCCCTGGCTCTTGGTCAGCACCATCCGGAGGTAGAGATCCTCGACCTCATCGGTGACCTCCTGCTCCACCTGGGACAAGGTCTTGCCCTTCCAGTTGCTGGGCGCGGTCTTTTCCCCGTTCGAGTGGGTGAGGGAGAAAAAATCCTCGCTGTGAAAGACGCCGGGCAGATCCTGCAACGATATCTCATCGGTCTTGCACAGGAGCATCGAGCGCTCGATCACGTTCATCAGCTCGCGGATGTTGCCCGGCCAGTCGTAGCGACACAGGGCCTTCATCGTCGGTTCGGAGATCTGGCGGACGTCCCGGCCGATCTTGTGCTTGTAATGCATCAGAAAGCGGCGGGCGAGGGCGGGGATATCCTCGCGTCGGTACCTGAGCGACGGGATGTGCAGGGTGACGACGGAGAGACGGTAGAAGAGGTCCTTGCGAAAATTGCCCTTGACGACCTCTTCTTCGAGGTTGCGGTTGGTCGCGGCGATGACCCGGACATCGACCCAGGTCGATTTTTCGGCCCCGATCGGTCTGATCTCGTAGTCCTGCAGGACCCGCAGCAGCTTGGCCTGGAGATGCAGCGGCATCTCGCCGATCTCGTCGAGGAAGATCGTGCCGCCATGGGCCTGCTCGAAGGCGCCCCGCCGCGAACGAGTGGCGCCGGTGAAGGCCCCCTGCTTGTGGCCGAACAGTTCGCTCTCGAGGAGCTGTTCCGGCAGGGCGGCGGTGTTGACGGCGATGAAGGGGCCCGCAGCCCTCGGGCTTTCGGCGTGAATGACCTTGGCCAGATGTTCCTTGCCGACCCCGGTTTCACCGGTTATCAGGAGCAGGGAGTCGCTGGGGGCGACCTGCTGCACCTCGTTCATGAAGATCTGCATGATCTCGCTTTTCGTCTTGAGATCGTTGATCTTCGGCTTGGCCTGGCCCCGGTGGTCGAACCGTTCGAGCTGGAAGAACTGACGCCGGGACTCGAGGGTCGCCTCGATGGCCTCGCTCAGGCTCTTGATTGAAATGCCGGAGAAGAGCACGGCATCGGCGCCGGCAGCCACCAACTGCGCCTGTTTTTCGGCGGAGTCGATATCGTGGAGGATGACCGTCGTCGGGTTTTCCGGGAGGTTGTTGAGGGTGGAGATCCCCGACTCGACGGGCTGGGGGATCAGGGAGTCGCTGATGACGATGATATCGCCGCAGCTCTGCACGACCTTCTGCCACGGGTTTTTTTTGTGACCGAAGGATTCGATCTGCACATCGGCCACCATTGAAATAGTGTTTTCCAGCAGTCTCTGCAGTTCGGTGTTCTTCAGGGCAAAAATCAATCTGGTGAGCATGATATCCTAAAACGGTATTTCAGTTCCTGAAATCGGGGCGTAAACCAGGGTCTTGATAAAAACGGTATACAGATACCGATAAAATTCACCAGAATCCCTGGCGGAGGTGGTTCGCATCGCAGGAATATTTGTTATTATATGCTGATGTCGAACCGAAAAGGTATTGTATTGTTGCGTTGATGACCGAATCCGGTGTTTCAAAAATACAGATTATTGGTAAAGAAAACAAGTTGGTAAAGCAGTAAAGGAAGCACAGTGCCGAAATTTCTCCGCCGAGAGGCTGAAAGGCTGTGCTTTCCGAGGTGGAAAATGTTTGAAATCGGGTAGATACGTATGTGAAACGGATCTGGCACCATATATGCTAAAGGCGATCCCGGTGCCAGAATACTATGAACGGAAAAAGAGAGCCCTGCCGGCTGGAAACGATCGCCGGTGTGTGTCACGGCAGGGTGATCAATTGGTTACAGGAATGTTAACATGGCAAAGAACTGCATCAAGGAACCGGAAGTGAAACAGACGTCGGAAGCGGGGCTTGCCGACGTCGTGGCCTGCCAGTCGGATATCTGCTTTATCGACGGCGACAACTGCCGCCTGGTTTATCGCGGCTATAACGCCATCGATCTGGCGATGAACAGTAATTTCGAGGAGGTCGCCTACCTGCTGTGGTACGGCTGTCTGCCGAGAATTACCGAGTACAAGGCCTTCCTCGCCGGTTTCACCGGGTCGATGGCCCTGCCCAGCAACACGGTCATGATCCTGCGGATGTTCCCGAAGTCAGTGACGCCGATGGAGGTGCTCCGCACCGCTGTCTCCTCTCTGGGACACTGGGATCCGGACAGCGGCAACACCGCCCTCGATGCCAGTCTGCGCAAGGCCCAGCGCCTGACCCTGCGCATGCCTCTGCTGATCGCCGCCCACCAGCGTCTCCGCGAGGGGAACGAGCCGATCAACCCGATTCCCGGCCAGGGTATTGCCTACAACTTCCTGTATACCCTGAAGGGCAAGGTTCCTGATCCGAAGATCGTCGAGGCCTTCGATATGGCCCTCATCCTCCATGCCGACCATGAGTTGAATGCCTCCACCTTTGCAGCCCGGGTGACGGCGGCAACCATGGCCGATATCTACTCCTGCGTCACCAGCGCCATCGGGGCCCTCAAGGGACCGCTGCACGGCGGCGCCAACATGGAGGTGATGCAGTTGATCGAAGAGATCGGGACGCCGGAGAACGCCGAGCCCTACATTCTCGACAAACTCGAGAACAAGGTCAAGATCCCCGGCTTCGGTCACCGGGTCTACCGCTGTGAGGATCCCCGGGTCGCCGTTCTGCGCGACTGTGCCGAATCGATCTCGGAACTGGCCGGCGAGGGCAAGAATTATGCGATCACCCGGGAAATCGAGCGCGTCGTGCTCGAGAAGACCAAGGTCTATCCCAATGTCGACCTCTATACCGCCTCGCTGTACCATGCGATGGGGATCCCGACCGAGCTGTTCACCCCGATCTTCGCGATCAGCAGAGTCGTCGGCTGGACCTCGCATATCCTCGAACAATGGTCGAACAACCGCCTGATCAGGCCGCGGGCGGAATATACCGGCCCCCGCGACCTGGTCTACTCGCCGATCGACCAGCGGACGAGGTAGGACAGGGGTATTTTACGACAGCGATGGGATTGAAGGCAGCCGCGCCGGGTTTGCAAACGAATGTGCAATGAATGTGTGTAATCACGCTGGAAGAACCGGTGGCGTCCACCGGGTTCGAATCGGCAAAGCTGCCTGGCTCTATCCAGGTATTCTCAACATGGAGAGTAGTGAGAAGCAATGTACCCATCGCATTTTGGCAGCAATGTGCTGTTTCCGCGCCGGCAGGACTTCGAGGTGGTGGTCAAGGATGAAGTCGTCGGCAAGGGGGTCGTGGCCCGCAGAGGTTTTGCCAGAGGAGATCTGATTGCCGCCCTGGCCGGCGAAATCATTGATGACATCCGCCAGCACAGCCTGCAGATCAGGCCCGGCGTCCACCTCTACGACGTCTATTTTTCCGGTTATTTCCTGCACTCCTGTTCGCCGAATGTGCATCTCGACATGGACAATCTGGTGGTCCATGCCATCAGGGACATCCGCCCCGGCGATTACCTCTTCATGGACTATGCCCAGACCGAGGATGTGCTGTTCAAACAGTTTCCCTGCAGCTGCGGCTCTGAAAACTGCCGCGGCTGGATCACCGGCCGAAAAGAGCAGACTGCCGGCTATATTGCCGAAAACCTGACAGATATCCCAATCAACAAGATCGTCGGCTGAAGGCGGCCATGAACGGATGGTGGGAGCGCGACGATCTGCGCTATGCCGCTGACCGCCTGATCTTTGCCGGCCGGGTGGCGGCGGATCTGGCGCATCAGTACGGCAGTCCTTCTTTTTTTTACAGTGCCCGCCGGGTGGCGGCGAACATGGCCCGGCTGCATGGAGTTCTCGATGCGGCCGGTTTCGCCGGTCGGCATCGCCTCAACTATGCGATGAAGGCCAACCGTTTCGCTCCGTTGCTGACCTGGATGAAGACCAGCGGCCTCTGCCGCATCGACGCCTGTTCCCCGCAGGAGGTGGAGCATGCCGTCGGTTGCGGATTTTCCCCGGCCGAGATCTCGTTCACCGCGACGAGTCTCTCCGACCGGGATTTCGATCGGTTGTCACGGCTTGACGGCCTGGTCATGAACTGCGATTCCCTCCATTCGATCCGGCAATGGGGGGAGCGCCGGCCGGGGCGGAAGATCGGCCTCCGGGTCAATCCGGCGGTCGGCGTCGGTCGGGCCGACAACGAGATGCTGCAGTACAGTGGCGGTCGCACGACCAAATTCGGGCTCTACCGGGAACAGTTCGCCGAGGCCCTCGAACTGGCGGCACGGTATGGCCTCACCATCGAGCGGATCCACTTCCACACCGGTTGCGGTTATCTGACGCCGCAGTTGAACGCCTGGGAAAAGGTCGTAAAGGAATGCCTGTGGTTCGTCGACCGGATCGCTACGGTCACGACCGTCAATGTCGGCGGCGGTCTCGGCGTCCCTCATACCGACCGGGACCGTCCCCTCGATCTGTCGCTGTGGGCGGCAATCCTGAGCCGGCATTTCCAGCAGCGGCGGCTGCAGATCGAAGTCGAACCCGGAGATTACCTGGTCAAGGATGCCGGGTTGCTGCTTCTCACGGTCAATGCGGTGGAAAAGAAGAAGGACACGGTCTTTGTCGGCGTCGATGCCGGCTTCAACATCGCGGTCGAACCAGCGGTCTATGGCCTCCCTTTTCAACCGGTTCCGGTCTGTCGCCGGCCGGGCGAACAGCGGTGCACCCTGGTCGGCAATATCAATGAGGCCCTTGACGTCTGGTACGCCGATGTTGCGATGCCGCCGGTAGCATCAGGCGATTTCCTGGCCCTGATCAATGCCGGGGCCTATTCGGCCTCGATGGCCTCCAACCACTGCATGCGCGGCGAGTTCAAGGAATTTCTGCTTCTCTGAGACGCTGTCGGCGATCCGGTCAGCGGCAGTGCTTGCCAGAATCGTTGCAATTGGTTGATCCGTCACCTAGAATGAGTCCCGGAATGGTCGGCGGTGCATGGGCACTGTCCCGTTGGTAAAGTCAAGGCAGCAGGGGAATCGAAGGAGATGTCATCGATGGGAAATTCATTTCGGGAACAGTTGCTGAAACTGGGCCTGGTCGAGAAGAAACAGGTCGATCAGGTCAAGAAGAAGCAGTACCTGACCAAAAAACAGCAGCAGAGAAGCCGGGCTCAGGAAATCGTCGACGAAAACAAGGCCTTGGCCCTGCAGGCGCAGGCGGAGAAGAAGGAAAGGGAGCGTCTGCGTAACCAGCAGCGCGAGGAAGAGCTGCGGCGCAAGCAGGAGGCGGAGCAGGTCAGGCAATTGATCGCCAGCCACTGCCTGGCTCAGGACCGGCAGGGAACGGCCTTCCGGTTTGCCGACGGCGGCAAGGTCCAGCGGATCTTCGTCGCGGCGGCGATGGTGGACGGCCTCAGCCGGGGGTTGCTGGCCATCAGCCGTTCCGGTCCTGCCTATGAGGTCATCCCGGCGGGCATTGCCGAGAAAATCATCCGGCTCGATCCGGCGGTCATCGTCCTGTGGAACAGGGATCCGAAAAATGCTGCAGCGACCGCCGACGATGCCTACGCCGGCTACGAGATCCCTGACGATCTGGTGTGGTAGGGCAAGGGGCTATCTGGTGCTTACCTCCGGCAGCAGGCTGAACTGCAGCATGTCCCGGCGGGCCTCGATGTTGACGAATTTCATCCCGATGATCAGGGTCTTGCCGCCGCTTTTGGCCACCAGCGGTTTCATGTCCTGCATCGAGACCGGAAATTCCCGGCCGTTGAGCAATGACACCAGGGCCTGGCCGAGATCGCCCTTGCCGCCGTTCTGGGTCGCGTTCATCCTGTCGACCACCGGCTTGATATAGAGGATCTGGCGTTGCCGATCAAAACGCAGGCGGGCGTTGCAGTTGAAATCGAGTTCGACCTCCCCGACCTTGAGATTGATCTGGTGACCGGCCAGTTCGGAAACGATCCGCAGGTCGCTGCCGGCCACGTGCAGCCGACAGGAGAGGTGCCTGTCGCCGAACTGCAGGTCGTCGATGCGAATGATCCTGATCGTTCCCTGGAGTCCTTCCGATCTGGCATCGATGTCGAGCGGCAGCACCGCCTGGACGGTCCTGGCCATCACGCTTTCCGGGAGATTGAGGGTGATCGTTTCATCCTTCTGGGCCAGGCCGTGACCCGGGAGGAGAAGGGGAAGGAGGAGAAGGATCGCCTTGAGCACCGTCTTCATGATTGTCATCCTTTGTCTGGTGGGGGATACGAGAAAATAACGATAGTATAATCGTTTGCAGTATCAGAACACAAGCCAGAATAATCCCCAGCATCGAGGCCGGGTTGCGGATCCGGTTGTGCAGCCGGTAGTCGGTGACCGCCACGGTATCCGCGGCGACGAATCGGCCCCGGATCGACACCGATCCGGATTGGTCCGGGGTCGTTCCCTCCAACCTGATCGTCTCGCCGCTGAAGATGGTAACGGCCCGGGTCGCCCGATCATAGGTCGTGCGATCGAATTCAACATACTTTCCGGGGCGGGCTGTTTTATCTTTCAGGGTATGGAGAAAGTGGAAATCGGTCTGTTCGAGATTGTCGAGAAAAAGGAGGGGACTGGCCAAGTAGAGAAGAAGACAGGTCGCGGCGGCGGCAATCCGGCCGGGGGGCATGGCGGCGGCCCAGATCGACTGGCGGACAATCCGCGGCCAGCACCACAGCAGCGTGATCAGCCCGGCGACCGTCAGCGGGGTGCCGAGGGGATGGTCGAGGTCGAACAGATGGAACTGCTGCGCGGACCAGTCGAACGGCGCCAGGAGGTGGACGCCGTTGGCCCATTTGACCTGGGTCGCATCGAGCAGCAGGTGGAACAGGCAGTTGCCGGAAAGGATGGCGAAGGTCGCCGCCGGCCGACGGGAGAACTGGGCCACGACGGCCGACAAAAGAGTGCAGAAGAGGAGGCTGGCCTGGATGGTGGCGTAGAGCCTGATCGTGTATGGCGCCGCCAGTCCGAGGGTGAGAGATGCCCGGAGCAGGATCCAGGGGATGTCCGGAATGATGCAGCCGACCACGACCCACGGCAGGACCTTGTCCGATAACGCCGCCCTGTGCACCGGTGCCTGCAGGGCGATATGGCAGAGTGTGTTTGGCAAGCCCTTGTCCTTCGGGTAAGATGGTGTTGACAGCGGCCACTGGACCTCCGCGGCGGTGCCGGCATCCAGGCGATAGTAGCCAATTCATCGACAGAGCACAAGCGACCTTTGATCGCCACCCTCCCCATGCAAACGCCGATCCTCACCGTGTCCGCCGACTGCCTTCTGGCAGGAATCGACACTGCTGTCGAGCTGGAACTCAAGCGGCTGCTGACCATCGATAACCCCCGCTACGTTGCCGCCAAACGCTATGGCCGGTGGATCGGCAAACGGCTCAAGCCGACGCTGGAATACTATGTCCCGGTTCCGGGTGGTCTCCGTTTTCCACGCGGATTTTCCAACCAGGCGATCCTGCTGTGCCGGCAATTGATGGGCTGCTCGCCGGAGATTGTCGACCACCGGCGCCTGCTGCCGGAGATCGATTTCCATTTTTCCGGCGCGCTGCGGTCCTACCAGCAGGAGGCGGTCGAAAACGCCCGGCGGCGATCTTTCGGCGTTATCGAGGCCGGGACCGGCAGCGGCAAGACGATCATGGCCCTGGCCCTGATTGCCGAGAGACGGCAGCCGGTTCTGGTTGTCGTCCATACCCGGGAACTGCTCTACCAGTGGCGGGATCGGGCCTCTGAATTTCTCGGTTGTCCGGTCGGGCTGGTGGGCGACGGGCATTTCGTCGTCGAGCCGTTCACCGTGGCCATTGTCAATTCGGCGCGCAAACACGTGGCGGCGCTTGTCCCTCATTTCGGCCACCTCGTGGTCGATGAGTGTCACCGGGTCCCGGCGGCGCTGTTCACCGATGTCGTCTCGCATTTCGACAGCCATTACCTCCTCGGTCTCTCGGCCACCGCCTTTCGCAGCGACGACGGCTTCACCCGGTTGATCTATTATTTCATGGGCGACAGGATTCACAAGGTCGATCAGGGGGAACTGGAGGCCAGCGGCGCCGTCCTCAGGCCGCGCCTGATCCAGCGGGAAACGGCGTTCACCTTCAGCTATCGCGGCGACTACCAGGCCCTGATCAGGGCGCTGGCCGGCCACGAGGGGCGGAATCTCCAGATTATCGAAGATATCTGCCGGACGGTGGCGGAACCGGATGCCGGAACGGCACTGGTCGTCTCCGACCGCGTCGGCCATTGCGAAATCTTTGCCGATGAGCTCCGGCGCCGCGGGATCCGGGTAGAACTGCTGACCGGGCAGGTTTCCCAGGAGAGGCGCCATGCCGTGGTCGCCGCAGTCCAGAACGGCGAGCTCCAGGTCCTGGTCGCCACCCTGCAGCTGATCGGCGAGGGCTTCGACTGTCCCGGTCTCAGCAGCCTGTTCCTGACAACTCCGATCACCTTCGAGGGCCGGCTGCTGCAGGTCATCGGTCGGATCATGCGGCCTGCCGCCAACAAGGAGGCGAGGGTCTACGATTACGTCGACGGAGCAATCCCGGTGCTGCAACGATCGGCCGTATCCCGCCGCAAGGTTCTGAGCCGGTTGTAGGCAGAGGAGCAGGGTGCGCCGATTCAACGTCCATTCGGCTTTTTCTTGCCATCCCGAAATCGTTGGAGTAATATTATTCTCTTTTTTCTTTGAAAATCCGTACTGGCGGATTTGAATCCCGGCACCCCCTGTCCAGGTGAGTGCTTTTTTTGTTGTATCATCTCCCAACATGACCTCGCCGCCGCAGAACGCAGTGGGCTCTGCAACTTCTTCAGGATAATGAGAAATGGAACAGGCAAAGATACGCAACGTGGCGATCATCGCCCACGTTGATCATGGAAAGACCACACTTGTTGATCAATTATTTAAACATTCCGGAATGTTTCGTGATAATCAGCAGGTGTCGGAGCGGCTGATGGACTCGATGGATCTCGAGCGGGAACGCGGCATCACGATCACCGCCAAGAACGGCTCCTACCAATACAAGGATTTCTGGATCAACATCATCGATACCCCTGGTCATGCCGATTTCGGCGGCCAGGTCGAGCGGGTATTGCGGATGGCCGACGGGGCCCTGCTGCTGGTCGATGCCCAGGAGGGGCCGATGCCGCAGACCTATTTCGTCCTCAAGAAGGCCCTGCAGAACCATCTGCCGGTCATCGTCGTCATCAACAAGATCGACAAGCCGGCGGCCCGCTGCGACTGGGTCGTCGACCAGGTCTTCGACCTCTTCGTCAAACTCAACGCCCCCGACAATATTCTCGATTTCGCGGTCGTCTACGCCTCGGCCAAGGGGGGGTACTCGATGCTCAGTCTCGAAGACGATATCGAGACCCATCGCAATATGGACAGTGTGTCGGAGATGATCGTTGCGCATATCCCGGCCCCGAAAGGGGCGAGCGACCAGCCCCTGCAGATGCAGGTCGGGACCATCGAATACTCGCCCTACCTCGGGCGCCTGGGCATCGGCAAGGTCGTCAACGGGACGATGTCGATCAACCAGCCGATCGTCGTCGCCCGCCGCGACGGCTCGATCAAGCCGGTACGGATCTCGAAGATCTTCCGCTTCCAGAGCTCGGAGAAGGTTGCAGTCGACACGGTCGGAGTGGGGGAGATCGTCGCCATCGCCGGGATGGAGGACGTCACCGTCGGGGTGACCTTCACCGATCCGCTCGATCCCCGGCCGCTGCCGCTGATAACGATCGATCCGCCGACCATCTCGATGAACTTCATTCCCAACGATTCGCCCTTTGCCGGCAGAGAGGGGAAATTCGTGACCTCGCGGCATATCGAGGAGCGGCTGCAGCGGGAGGCGCTGGCCGATGTCGCGCTCCGCTACGAGTCCCTGAGCGATGCCGTGGGCTTCAAGGTTTCCGGCCGGGGTGAGCTGCACCTGTCGATCCTGATTGAGAAGATGCGGCGTGAGGGCTATGAATTCCAGGTCACCCGGCCGCAGGTCATCATGAAGGAGGACGAGAACGGCCAGTTGTTGGAACCGTACGAACGTCTGAGCGTCGATGTCGATGAGCTCTATCAGGGGGCGGTGATCGAAAAGCTGGGCAAGCTCAAGGGCCAGATGGAGGAGATGACCACCGCCAACGGCATGGTGCGCCTGGTGTTCGTGATTCCGACCCGCGGTCTGCTCGGTTACCGGTCGCAGTTCATGACCGACACCAAGGGCATGGGGATCATGAATTACGTCTTTCATGAGTACGGTCCCTACGCCGGCGACATCGTCAACCGCGTCAACGGGGTGTTGGTGGTCAAGGAACCCTGCACCGCCGTCGCCTATGCCCTCTTCAACCTCCAGGAGCGGGGCCGGCTGTTCATCAATCCCGGTGTCGCCCTGTACCAGGGGCAGATTATCGGTGAGCATTGCCGCTCGGTCGATCTCGTCGTCAACCCGGCCAAAGGCAAGAAGCTTACCAACATGCGGGCCTCCGGCTCGGACGAGGCGGTCATCCTCACCCCGCCGGTGCTGATGAGCCTGGAGGATTGCATCGCCTATATCAACGACGACGAACTCGTCGAGGTGACGCCGGAATCGATCCGCCTGCGCAAGAAGGGCGGGGTCAAACTCAAGGCCTGAGGTGCGCCATGAAGGCGTTGCTTATTCTGCTCTGTTCGGTGGCGATCGGCATCGCCACCTTCGCCGTCATCGCCAGAAAGTACGGCAGCGACTGCATCCCCTGACTGCTGCTGTATGGATCCGTGGGCACGGGTCTGCTGGCGTTCTGGCTGCTGCAGATGATCTTTTAGGCGGTCTTTTTTCCGTCCCTCACCTGCCTGCCGCTTTTGCCGCATAGTAGTCGGCAAGGATCAGGGCGTGGTCAAAGGCCAGCTGCGGCAGATCTGTGCTGGTGCAGAGGGCAACTTTGCCGGCGTCGTCGCCGGCGACCGGATCACCTTCCGCCCTGGCGATGAAGACGGTCGAGGCGCTATGCTGGCGGGGATCGCGCCCCGGGGCGGAGTAGGTGTGGAACTGCCTGAGGTCGGTGACGGCGAGCCCTGTCTCTTCCTGGGCCTCGCGCCGGGCCGCCTGTTCGTAGGATTCCCCGTAATCGACAAAACCCCCGGGCAGAGCCCAGCCGTAGGGCGGATTTTTCCGCTCGATCAAGACGATCCTGTCACCGATCTCGATGATGATATCGACGGTCGGGATCGGGTTGCGATGGACGGTGATAGGTTGATGGCAGTGGGGGCAGTGCATCGTAGTCATCCTTCTTCGGTTCCGAATCAAGCGTTGCCTGTCATCCTTTCAACGGCGGGAAGGTCCGACGACTCAGGGTGGCGCAGGCCGCCAGCGCCCGGGTTTGTCCTGTCTTCTCATGGCGCCCGTTGTCATTGTATTTGAAATTACTCGTAAAATAGAGCTACAGGGTGATCAGTTGTCGTATTTCCTGCCAGCTGGTCACTGATCGCAGGTCCTGCCGGCCCTGGTTCCAGGGCTGAGAAAAGATCAGCGGGGTGATGTTTTCGACCGCCAGCTGGCGGCAGGTCTCAGGGCGATCGTCGACGAAATAGCGGAGGCCGTGTTCGTGGATATACCGGGCCTTGTCGTCCGGGTCGCCCATGGCGATCAGGTTGATTGAACGGCTCGCCTTCCCGGAAAAGTGCGCATCAATCCAGTCCCTGGCCGGCTGCAGCAATGGGCGAGCGGTGATGATCGTCACCGGGGCGGCGGCCGCGAGCTCGGTCATGACCTCGACCGCCCCCGGCATCGGCAGCAGACCGGTGCCGAGCGAATCTTCGAGAATGTCGGTAAAGATCCGCTCCACCAGCGGCATCGGGATATCGAGACAATCCTCGACACGGAAGGAGGTGATGTCGGCCAGGGTGAACGAGCAGTAGTCGTGCTCTTCACAGGCCAGACGGATGAAGGTGGCGGCGGTGTCGGCGATGACGCCGTCCAGATCGAAACCGATCTCGTGGGGGAGGATCTTCATGGCGGTTGGTTGTCAGTGGGGTGCGGCGTAGCCCGCTTCGATCGCCCTGATCTGCTCGACCAGGCGGAGGTTCTCCGGTGTTTCCAATCCGAGTGATCGCCCTTCCCTGACGATGGCGCCGTTGATGGCGTCGATTTCCGTCCGTCGCCTGCGCCGCACATCCTGCAGCATCGAGGAGATGTTATCGGCCGTTTTTCTGCAGACCTCGACAGTGGCGGAATAGGGATCACCGGTGACGACGATGCCCCCGGCGCGGGCCACCCGCTCGGCCTCGGCCACCGCGGTCCGCATCCGCTCGACGATGCCGGGGAGGGTGAGGAGGTCGCCGTTGGCACAGCCATGGATGGCGGTCAGGGCGTTGATGCCGACATTGACGAAAAGTTTGGCCCAGAGGCGATGAAGGATGTCGTCGGTCATGGTCGTGGTCAGTCCACCGCGGCTGCAGATCGCCGCCGTCTGGTGGAGGAGCGTGGTGCTATGGGCATCGGCCGGCGATGGGAAGCCGAGAAACGTGGCCCCGTGACCGGCGTGGCGGACATGGCCCGGGTTCAGCAGTGTCGCTCCTTCCGTCGTCGTGCCGTAGGCGATGGCCGCTTCGCCGGCTGCGTCACCGCAGTCGAGGTGGGCGATCCCGTTCTGCAGGAAGAGAAGGACTGTCCCCTCGGTTAGGAGAGGCCGGCAGGATGCAAGGCTCGCGAGGACATCGTAGGACTTGACGCAGAGGATGACGACATCGGCCGGTCCGGCGGTCTCCGGATCCGCCGTCACGGGAATCGGGAAACGGCGGCGATTCCCATCCAGTTCGCAGCAGATGCCCTGGCGGTTGAGGAGGTCGGCACGGTTGCGATCGTGGTCAAGCACTGACAGCCGGGATCCGGTTCCTTCCATTCCCCTGCTGAGGGCGGCGACAACAAGGCAGCCAAGTGCGCCCGGTCCGACGACAAGGAGGTGGATGTCCGGTCGCATAGCTGTCAGGGGAGGAATTTTGCATCCTCGACGATTGCGGCATAAGCGTAGCCGGCTCCAAAGTCCTTGTCGGCAACCATTGTTCCTTCAGCGGTGACGACCGTCCCCTCGGTCGGGGTTGCGGCGGTGGTGACGACGAGGTCGTGGGTGTTGGTCAACGGGTCGCCGGAACCGTCCTGCAGGTGGACCCAGTTGCGGCCCATGATGTTCATGTTGATCTTCATGACCTTGCCCTGTACCCGTACGGTTTTGCCGTTCAAGTCCTTGGCTTTGAGGAATATTTCGTGCACCGTGTATCCATTGGGGCCACTGGCCTTGTCGACCGCGATTTCAGCGAAGGGGACGACAGCCCCGCCACTGCCTCCGGAAGTCGACGCCGGCGGCGCTTCGGCGGTTTTTTCGGCCTCGACCGCCGAGGCGAACGAGCCTTTGTCGCCGGCTGGCGCTGACGTCGCCGGGCCGGTCTTGTCCCCGGCGGGATTGCCGTCAAGACCGGGTGAGAAAACGAGGGCGGCAAAGGTTCGGTCCAGAGTTTTGCTGTGAAAATCCTTCATCGTCATCCCCGCCTGGTAGCTTACGGTTTGGCCGGTCTTGACGGTCGTCTCGGGGATGGCCACCCAGGTTTTGTCCTTGCCGGACTCGACCAGCAGGTAGGTATATCCTCCCGAATTCATTGTCTCGATGATCTTGCCTTGGCCGGCGGCGCCGCTTCCGGCGTCGGTTGAGGGAGTCGCCGCTGTGGCCATGCCGGCGAGGGCGAGGGTCAGGAGGACAAAAAAAGTGCACACCGAAATACGTTTGCCGTGGAAAAGTTGTCTCATTGCGTTCATCGTGGATATGAAAAGAAGAATGGTTGTACCTTACTCATCATCATGTTCGATGAGGAAGGCGATATGTTCGAGCAGGGTCCTGGCCCAGATTTCATATGCCTGGGGGGTCAGATGGACACCGTCTTCTTGAAACAGGTCTGCGTCCGACTGGATGAACTTGGAGCAGACATCGA
This sequence comes from Desulfoprunum benzoelyticum, assembly GCF_014201505.1. Lineage (GTDB taxonomy): Bacteria > Desulfobacterota > Desulfobulbia > Desulfobulbales > Desulfocapsaceae > Desulfoprunum > Desulfoprunum benzoelyticum. The sequence continues at coordinate 351,568 of NZ_JACHEO010000002.1, forward strand.
GATAGCAGCTGCCCGTCTGCATCGTCATCGCTTTGATATCAGCGTTGATCGTGGCAATCTCCGCAATGCTTGGAAAAAATCGCCGCATCGGCAGGAGACTGGTGACGATGATCTCGGCGGCTGGAAAATCCCCGCTGAGTTGGACGACTATACGACGCAGGCAGTCGACGAAATCGAGCTGCCCCTCGAGGGCGTCGTTGGTGCCGATCATGATCAGTATGGCGGCCGGCGATCCCACGTGCTCGCTCAGATCCGGCAGGGAGGCGAGGAGATCGAAGGCGGTGGCGCCGGGAACGCCGTAGTTCAATACCTTGCAGAAAGGTATCCGACGCTGCCAGTTATTGTCGGCGACGAGAGAATCACCGAGAAGGAGGAAGCTGCCGGTTGCGGCCTGACTGGTTCGGGTGAACATGTCGGTGTCGACAATATGCTACTATTATTGAAAAAATAATATTTGACGAGAAATAACACACCGCACTACATTACCATGCTCGTCAGTTTCCCGCCAAAGGTTTTCTCGCCTCCCTGACGGGATGGGGGGCAGCTGCCGAGACCGCAGTCACGTTCCGGGCCTGGACTGCAGCACCACGACCGACTGGGGAAGTACGGCGAGAACCTGGCCGCTGTCGAGAGGCGGATGGAGACCGGGATCGACAAAGTCGTCCGGTGCGGCGGCGGAGGTGTCGATGATCCGGAACCAGGCACGACCGACGGTGTCTTCGGGGGGGCCGGGGAGGGTGAAAGACAGTGTTTCCTCGCGACTGCCGTTGATCATGATGAAAAAATCATCGTCGCGGATCATGCCCTGCCGTCGGCCATGAAGGAGAAAGGCGAGCCCATGACAGTCCGGGGCCCAGTTCGGTTGCCCGGGTTCGAGGTACTGCCAGGTAATTTCCGGGGCATGGTCGGTTTCCGGATCTGCTTCGTGGTGGCGGAAAAATTCCTCACGTCTGAAGACCGGATGCTTCTTTCGCAGATCAATGCAGCGCCGGAAAAACCGGAGCAGATCTTTGTTTTTGTGGGCGAGACTCCAGTCGATCCAGCCGATCCGGTTGTCCTGGCACCAGGCGTTGTTGTTTCCCTGCTGGCTACGGCCGAACTCGTCGCCGGCAGTGATCATCGGAATCCCCTGGGACAGGAGAAGGATGGTCGCCATGCTCCGCATGCGCCGGAAACGGAGCTTCCGGACCGGCCGCGGGCCAGGGTCGCCCTCGAAACCGCTGTTCCAGCTGAGGTTGTGATTTTCGCCATCACGATTGTCCTCGCCGTTGGCCCGATTCCGCTTCTTCTCGTAGCTCACCAGGTCGTACAGGGTGAAGCCGTCATGGCTGGTGATGAAGTTGATCGAGCTCAAGGGGCTGCGACAGCTGGTTTGATACAGGTCGGAACTGCCGGCGATGCGGGTGGCGAGCCGGGTGACCATGTCGTCATGACCGGCCATGAAGGCTCGGACGTCATCACGAAAGCGGCCGTTCCACTCGGCCCAGCGACTGTCGGTGGAAAAGGAGCCGACCTGGTACAGACCGGCGGCATCCCAGGCCTCGGCGATGATTTTGGTATCTCTGAGTACCGGGTCTTCGGCGATCATCTCGATCACCGGCGGGTTGGCGAGGACCTGGCCGGTACGGTCCCGGCCGAGGATCGAGGCGAGATCGAAACGGAATCCGTCGACGTGCATCTCGATGACCCAGAAGCGAAGGGCATCGCGGATCAGGCTCCGGACCACCGGGTGATTGCAGTTGAGGGTGTTGCCGCAGCCTGAGAAGTTGAGATAGGTCCGGTTTTCCTGGTCGAGAAGATAGTAGATGGGGTTGTCGATGCCGCGGAAGCTGCTCGTCGGGCCGTCGTATCCTCCTTCGCCGGTATGGTTGAAGACGATATCGAGGAAGACCTCGATTCCGGCCTGGTGCAGGCTTTTGACCATTGATTTGAATTCATTGACATGGTTGCCGCAATCGGCGGCGTACCCCGATTTGAGCGCGAAGAAGGAAACCGGATTGTAGCCCCAGAAGTTTTTCAGTGGTTCGGAACTGTCGGGATCGTGGAAGACGATATCGTTCTCATCGAATTCCGTCACCGGCATCAGTTCGACGGCGGTGATGCCGAGGGCCTTCAGATACGGAATTTTGTCGACGATCCCGAGATAGGTGCCGGGGTGGGAAACGCCGGCACTGGGGTGCCGGGTGAACCCCCGTGGGTGGAGTTCGTAGACCACTGTTTCCGGCAACGGCGTTTTCAGGGGCCGGTCCCCTTCCCAGTCGAAATCCTGCCTGGCCGGGGTGCTGCAGGACGGGGCCCTGCCGTAGGCACATTTTTCTCCCCATTTTCTCGGCAGAAGGCGGGGGCACAACGGATCGATGAGGAGGGTGTCGGGATCGTAGATAAGCCCGTTATGCGCCGGTGAAAAAGTCCCGTCCATGCGATAGCCATAGGTGAACTGGTCCAGAGCGGTTTCGAGCCTGATATGCCAGATGTCACCGGTCCTGTTTTCATCGGGATGCAACGGGATTTCATGGCGATCGTTCGTGGCCCCGGTAGCTGAGGTGAAATCGATGACGAGGACCACCCCGGCGGCGTGGCGGCTGAACACCGCGAAATTGTATCCTCCCTCTGGAGAAGGTGAAACACCCAGCGGAACCGGGCTGCCTCTTTTTTTTCGAAAAGGGGGAGGAAGACTGGACATATATGATAATTATTCCTATTATTAAGAAATGCAGAGGACCGGAAAAGTGCGCGCGCTGGAAGTGCTCCTGCATCATACACTACAATATGCTTTGGAATAAAGTATTTCAGAAGGACGGCGCTCCTGATGGAATCACACAGTGGAGAAAATACCATGGGAACGTTTCATCGACTGCAGTTCGGCCAGCGAACGATCAGCTCCATCGACTGGGAGATGAGCCCGGATCTCAGTTTCGGCACCTACGAGTCCTGGGGTGGAAGGGAGAGGGTGCGCAATAACAAGGAATTTGTGTATTATTTCTTCATCGACAACTGGGGAGAAGAACCGAAACTGTGCCTGATGGAGCGAGCCGTCAAACATGCGAGAATTATCGCTGAAATCAAGGCTCCGGCGGAACTGGTGAGGAGATGCGTCGAAGGCCAGGGGCTTTCCTCGCGCTTCGAAAAGAGCTACGCCATCAATGACCAGGTCAGGCAGTGGCTGGTAGAGAATGTCCTTGAAGGCGGGGATGGGTCGCTGATTGTCCCGGTGGAGGAAAAAGTCGATATTGAGGACATGGGCCCTGCGCTGCCGTCTCGTTCGGCGGTCGACAGGCTGCAAGATATGATCATGCTGCCCGCCGTTGCTCTGGATATCAGGGATGAAGAGGCTGCTGCCATCGTCAGAAGGTGGAATTTTTATGATGCCGATCTCAATGGGCGGGGCCGGTTCGACAATCTGCTCGTTGATGGCGATGACGGCCGGATCGCGATCGACCTGCGGACTTCGTTGATGTGGCAGCGGCAAGGGTTCGATATCGCTTCCTATCGGATGATACAGAAGAGTGTGGACGAGGCCAATGAACAGGGGCTTGCCGGCTTCCATGATTGGCGTTTGCCGACCCTCGAGGAAGCGATGTCGCTGATGGAACCGCAACGGAATGACAAGGGCCTCCATCTCCACCCCTGTTTTTCGCGGGAGCAACCGTTCATTTTTGTCGCCGCCCGGAGAAAGCCGAGTGGGCACTGGTTTGTCGATTACAAGCAGGGGCGCTGTTTCTGGTCATCCGCGACCATCCCCGGCGGCTTTGGCAGGCTCGTACGCTCGCTGGATTGAGAGTGTGCAGCCGTGGGGAGAGAGGTGACTGGGGTTGGCCAATACATTCTCTCGCCTCCCTGCAAACAATACAGGCGGTGTTTCCGCTGCCCGGTGGCGGTTTCTGATACGGTGATCCTGGTTGTTTTCGTTCCCAGGATTGGGTATGAATGATGAAGGATTGGAAAAGAAGCCGCTGCAGGTGTTTTTGTCTCATACCTTTTGCGGTAGGCCGTATACCGCTGTAGCGGCAGGTTCGGAGATACGGTTTTTTACCGGAATGGAATAGAATGCAACACATATTGATTATCGATGATGAAGAAACATCTCTTGATATTCTCCGACAGATTCTGGAGATCGACGGCTATGACGTCGTCGAGGCCAGGAATGGGCAGGAAGGGATCGAGATATTTAGAAAACAACCTTTCGATCTCGTCATTACCGATCTGGTCATGCCGGTGAAGGACGGATTGAAAACCATTCTCGAACTGCGTCAGACCGATCCCGATATTCCAGTCATCGCCATCTCCGGCGGAGGAGTCATCGACAAGGAGAGATATCTCAGTGTGGCCGGATATATCGATCGGGTAACGACCCTGCCGAAACCGTTCAACCGCCTTGATCTGGTGGATGCCGTCCATCGGCTGATCAAGCCGGTATCTACCTCAAATACCCTGCCTGCCTGAAGATTTCCCGGGGGCGGGCCTGCTTGGATACGGAACTATGGAGCTGATGAAGGAAGAGAACGGAAAATTGAAGATCGGTGTCAGTGCCTGTCTTCTCGGCCAAAAAGTTCGCTATGATGGCGGGCACCAGCTCAATCACTTCATCCGTGATATCCTGGGGCAACACATGGAGCTCGTGCCGGTATGTCCCGAGGTGGAATGCGGTATGCCGGTGCCGAGAGAGGCGATGCGTCTCATAGGTGATACGGACAACCCCAGGCTCATTACCCGCCGGACCGGAATCGATCATACCGAAACGATGTCGACTTGGGCGGAGGCAAGGGTTCGGCAGTTGGAGAGCGAAGGACTCTGCGGCTTCATCTTCAAGAAAGGCTCGCCGAGCAGCGGCCTTTTCCGAGTCAAGGTCTACAGTCAGGATGGAGTGCCCCACGGTGCCGGAGTCGGCATGTTTGCCCGGACTTTCGTGCGTCATTTCCCCCTGCTGCCGGTCGAGGAGGATGGGCGGCTCAATGATGACCGGTTGCGAGAGAACTTTATCGAGAGCGTCTTCGTCCACCGCCATTTCCGCGACCTGGTCGCCGGGTCGTCCGGCAGAGGGGCGCTCGTCGACTTTCATGCCCGGCACAAGCTGCTCCTTCTTGCTCACAGCCAGGAACACTATCGCCGAATGGGCCGATTCGTGGCTGACCTGCCGGCAGACCTGCAGGAGGCGTATCGGGAATACGGCGTCCTTCTTGCCGAGACATTGCGAGTTCTGACCACACCGAAAAAGCATTGCAATGTTCTGCAGCATGCTCTTGGCTATTTCAAAAAAGATCTGTCGGCGGATGAGAAACAGGAGATGCTGGAGGTCATCGATGCATACCGCAACGGCGACGTGCCGTTGATCGTCCCGATCACCCTGCTCAATCATTTCGTCCGCAAATACAACCAGCCCTATCTGCGGCAGCAGTACTATCTCCACCCGCATCCCCTCGATCTCCGCCTTCGCAGTTACATTTAGGAGCCGTTACGGAATAACCATTACCTGTTCAGCCGATTCGTTACGGTCTCTTCTGCCGGTAACGACGCTTCGCTGGTACGATTGATTCCATACAACGGCTTAGCCGTTCCATCCATCACCCCGGGACGCAGTCCGTTCGAGCGTGAACGCTGCCCCGAAGATCAGGGTTGGGGGCGAGGGAATTGCCGGCCCTTCGGGCGTCGGGTTTTTCCTGAAAATGACAGGAATGCCGGGATTATGGCGGTGCGGCGGCGGTTCGGGAATGATCGGCTGCCTTCAGGATGACTGGGATCGACGATGGGGATCAGGGGGTTGATCGGGCAACGAGTTCATGCCCCGCAATCGTCGATGAGGAGGGGGCCGCGACGAGACGTTCCTGCAGCGAAAATCCATGCTGGACCAGTTTTTTGACATCGGCCCACATCGTTTCACAGCCCATGACGGCGATGACGATCTCCTGGTTCCCACGCTTGAACTTGCCGACATAGGTCTGTCGGGCGGCATTGGTGAAACCGGTCTTGCCGCCCTGGGTGCCTTCAACCTGCCACAGGGCCTTGTTGTGATTGCGGAGCAGGCTGCCATAGCTGGTTTTTACCTTGACCTGCTTCATCCGGGAGGCGAAGGCCGGATCCTGCATGAAATGCCGGAACATGACGGCGAGGTCGCGGGCGGTGGAGGTCTGCCCCTTGGCGGTAAGGCCGCTGGCGGTCTTGCAGACCGTGTTCTTTGCCCCCCACTCCCGGGCTTTTTCGGTCATCATTCTGGCGAAGGACGATTCGCTGCCGGCGATTTTTTCGGCCAGGGCGACGCTGGCGTCATTGGCGGAGGCCAACAACACGGCGTTGATCAGATCGTTAGCCTGGTAATGCTTTTTCGGATTGAGGTCGACCTTCGAGCGCGGCTGGTCGGCGGCCCGGCGGCTGACGGACACCTGCTCGCTGCCGCTCAGGGATTTCAGCGCGATCATGCCGGTCAGGATCTTGATGGTGCTGGCGGGTTGGCGCGGGTTGTCCGCATTTTTGGCGTAGAGGGTTCTGCCGCTTCTGCCATCGATGATGATGGCGCTTCGCGCCGATATGAGTTTGCCGATCCTGCTGTTGTCGACAGGGGACGTGGTCGATTTTTTCCGCGGACTGGAGACCGCCTGGACCTTTGCGGGCGCAGGACATTCGGTCGAGCGCAGTACCTGTTTTACCTTGCTGATATCGTTGTATTTGCCGAGAACAACCACCGTCGATGTGCCGGCGGTTCGTTTTTTGACGTATTTTTTCTTGGTTGCGGCATCTGCATGACTGGTGAGACTGAACAGGGTTATGACGGTAAAGAATAACAATGTAAGCAGGGTTGTGCCGAGGATGGTCAATCTATTCATAATCTCTTGAGCGTTGGGGGTTCATACCTGGGAATGAATGATGAATGTCTCATAATTTGTAGCTGGACGATATGGCAAAGTCAAGTATTTTAAAGACTTCAGCGTAAAGTGTATCCTCAGCCAGGACGGTAGTAGGCGTTTGACCGGGGTGGACAGTTTGTGTAGAATTCGGATACGGTTATGGGACGACGGCAATGATGCCCCTTGGGATGAGATATGGAACAATCTGTATACAATATATTGAGGTGAATAGATGACGGATGCAACGGAAGTGCGGATGACGCTGAACTATGTCCTGGATTCGAGTTGCAGCAAGTATGGCGATACCCCGGCTATAGGCATGGCACTTGAACCGGCGCTCACCTATAACGAGGTTCATGCCCGAGTTATTGCTCTGGCGTACCGGATGCAGCGGGAGGGTGTGGGGAAAGGTGATCGGATCGCCATTCTCGCGGAGAACTCGCATAACTGGGGAATCGCCTATTTCGCCGCGGTCCGACTGGGGGCGGTGGTGGTCCCGCTGCTGCCGGATCTGCCGGAAAGCGACGTCCGCCATATCCTCGGTGAGATGCAGGTGAAGATCCTCTTCACGACGCAGCGGCAGGTCGATAAGATCGTGGAATTGAAGAGCGGCGGGCCGGGCAGGATCATCACCCTCGACGATCATGTCCCTGATCTCGAACTGCTGGCGGTGGTGACGTATGCCGACTACCTCGCGGGGGCGCAAACAATCCTGGCTGAATCGGCCGAATTACCTGTCTTTTCCGATGTCGACCAGGACGATCTGGCTGCGATTCTCTATACTTCGGGCACATCCGGCTACTCCAAGGCGGTGATGCTCAGTCATAAAAATCTCACCTCCAACGCCTACGCTGCATCGGGCCTGATGGCCATCCCCCCGGGGTCGGTTTTTCTCTCCATCCTGCCGATGTCGCATACGTATGAGTTTACCTGCGGTTTCATCCTGCCGTTGATCACCGGCAGCCGCATCGCCTATGCCGGCAAGAGCCCGACGCCGGCCATCCTGCAGAAATTCTGTCAGCATGAAAAACCGTTGGTTATTTTCGCCGTCCCTCTCGTCCTCGAGAAGATTTACAAAAAACGGGTCCTGCCTCAGATCGGGAAGAGCCGATTGCTGACCATGCTGTGCAAGACGTCCTTCGGGCGTCGGCTGATCCATCGCAAAATCGGTCTCAAACTCCTCGATTTCTTCGGCGGCAACCTCAAACTGATGGGCATCGGCGGCGCCGCCCTCAATCCCGAGGTCGAGACGTTTCTGGCAGAGGCGAAATTTCCGTATCTGGTCGGATATGGTCTGACCGAGTCCTCGCCGCTGCTGGCAGGAGGACCGGCCGGAGATGCAACCATTACGGTCGGATCGACCGGGAAACCGCTTCCCGGGGTCAAGATCAGAATTGCCGACCCGGCCGCAGATACCGGCATCGGTGAAATCTGCGCCTGCGGGCCCAACATAATGCTTGGTTACTACAACGACGGGGAGGCCACCGCCGAAGTCCTGTCGCCCGACGGCTGGCTGGCGACCGGCGATCTCGGTTTCATCGACGACGCCGGCAACCTCCACGTATGTGGTCGTTCCAAGAATGTCATCGTCCTGCCCAACGGAGAAAATGTCTATCCCGAGGCAATCGAGCACAAGATCAACAGCTACAACTGGGTCGTGGAGGGACTGGTGCTCGAAAACAACGGCAGGTTGGAGGCTTGGATCTATCCGGATTACGAGGTGATCGACGAGGAAACGGCAGGACGGTCGAGGGCCGAGCGGCGGGAGTACATTGACGGACGGCTCGAAAGCACCCGGCGCGAATTGAACGAGCAACTGCCGTCGGCGTCACGGATCACGAAAATTTTCGAACGCCGGGAACCGTTCGTCAAGACGGCGACGCACAAGATCAAGCGTTACCTCTACGACAGTCACAGCTCTCTTGGTTGATCCTGCGGTCAGGAGAGGAGAAGGCTGTGGGCGAAGTCGATGATCGGCGTGATGATCTTCGACAGGATGCCAGAGAAGGCAAGGACCAGGATAAGGATAAAACCGAAGTGTTCAAGCCGGGAATATGCCGCCGCCAGATTCTGCGGCAGGATGCCGCTGAGGATGCGGCTGCCGTCGAGCGGCGGAATCGGTAGAAAGTTGAAAATGCAGAGCACCAGGTTGATCCAGACGCTGGCGATCAGCATGGCCTGGAACGGGATCAGGACAGCGGTGACAAGCGGAGTGGAGGGCAGCACCTCCATCAGCAGCCAGACAGCCTTGGTGGCGATGGCGCTGACGACGGCCACGATAAGATTGGTCGCCGGACCGGCCAGGGCTACCCACAGCATGTCCTGGCGCGGGTTGCGGAAGTAGGCGGCATTGACCGGAACCGGCCTGGCCCAGCCGATCTTGATGAGAAAAAAGGCGATGGTGCCAAGCGGGTCGAGGTGTTTGAGCGGATTGAGCGTCAGCCTTCCGGCCATTCTTGCCGTCGGATCGCCGAGGCGGTAGGCCACATAGCCATGCGCGAATTCGTGGAGGGTGAGGGCCAGCAGCAGGGGTGGGGCGATGATGATCAGCTCGGTGATGAAATTGTTCATGAGATGCCTGGAAAAATGAATGCAACTACCGGCGCGGCGACATCGCCTGCCAATCAGTCACTCTAAGCATGCGGGCCGGCAGCGGCAAGGGAGTCCGGGGGGTAGGTCCGGTGGAGGAGGGCGATTTCTTCCTCGCGATTGTGGACCCGGTCGTCCAGTCGGGCGTCGAGGAGGTCGTTGAGGATCATCTTGAATTCCGGACCCGGCCGGTAGCCGAGGGCCATCAGGTCGTCACCCGTCAGGTCGGTTCGGATGTAGCGCAGAGCCGTGACGTAGTTCGATGCCGCCTTTTTCACCTGGTTTTTGCGGGCCAGGGCCATCAGATACAGTAGTCCTTCGATGCTCAGTTCCTTCAGAAGCCAGTAGATTTCACTGTTGGCGATGATTTCCCGTCGCGACAGCAGGTTGGCTGTCTTTTCGGCATGGGTTTTCTGCCAGATGAGGCGGTCGGCAATTTTCTGGGGAATCTGGAACCGGCTGCAAAACGCGGTCAGCACCTCATCCGGGGATCTGCTCATGATGGCAAGCAGATAAACCATCCAGTTGTGGCAGGGTTCATCGAGATAGAGCAGGCGAAACCAGGAGATGGCCCTCTGCGCCTGATGCAGGATATGGAGAAAGCGGCGGTCGACCTTCAGGTGGGGTTTGAGTTCCGGCCAGAGGAAGGGGAAGAGATTGAACTCGGCCAGGCGTCGGATGGCCGGGACGGGGTCCTCCTCGGACAGAATCTGTTTGAGTTCGGAGAAAAATCGGGGATCGTCGGTTTTGCCGAAGAGCTGCATGCTGACCGCGTTATGCATCAACCGCCGGGTATGGGGGGCGATCTCGAAGGCCATGCGCGCCTCGAAGCGAATGGCCCGGAATATCCGGCTGGGATCTTCGACGAAGCTGAGATTGTGCAGGACCTTGATCGATCGTTGGTTGAGGTCGTTCTGGCAGTTGAAGAAATCGATCAGGGTGCCGAAATGCTCGGGGTTGAGCTGGATCGCCATCGCGTTGATGGTGAAGTCCCGACGATAGAGATCGAGCTTGATCGACGACAGTTCGACGGTCGGCAGCGCCGCCGGGTATTCGTAATACTCGAGCCGGGCGGTGGCGACATCGATCTTGGTACCGTCCGGCAGCATGATCATGGCGGTGCCGAAGCGTTCATGGGTCTTGATCCGGCCCTGTAATTTCCTGGCAAGGTTCTTGGCGAATTGGATGCCGTCTCCTTCGATGACGATATCGAGATCGAGGTTGTTCTTTTTGAGCAGCAGGTCGCGGACGAAACCGCCGACGGCAAAGGCGTTGAACTGCAGTTCGTCGGCGGCGAGACCGATCTTCTGCAGCAGTTCGATCATCGGTTTGTTGAGGCACTCGATGATGATCGTGTTGAGATTGCGGTTGCGCTCGAGTGACGGGTGTTCCGATTCGTGCAGCAGGTTTTTGGGCAGGTGGGCGGGGTCGTTGACCAGGCGGTTGAGCAGGTCGGTGCGGGTGATGATGCCCTGGAGTACGCCGTTGTCGACGATGGGAATGAGACGCTGGCGATGCTCGATGATCAGTTCCTGGATGTCGGCGAGGGTCGCGTCGGGAGGCAGGGTGGCGATGTCGGATGTCATGTAGGCGCTGACCGGCAGGTTTCCGAGATCGTGGTGGATGGCCTTCTCCACCACCATGCGCGAGATGAACCCGAGGATTGACCGGGGCGGAGGGGTCTTGTCGGCTTCTGCGATGACGAGCGGCGACAGGACCGGCATGGCGGTGATGCTGTAGCGGGTCAGGATCTCATTGGCCTCGGCGATTGTCGTGTCGGCGGGGATGGTAATGGCCGGCTTCGACATCATCTCCCTGGCGATCGGCTGCGGCAGGACGTGGCGGTGCAGGATATGGATGAGTTTTTCCTGGGCCTCGGTCAGGGTCATGTCGCGCAGGGTGGCGGAAGCGGCGGTGGCATGGCCGCCGCCGCCGAGATCCCGGGCGATGATGCCGACGTTGACCTCGGCGATACGGCTGCGGGCGATCAGGTAGATGCGGTCGGCCATCGAGATCAGGGCGAACAGGGTGTCGAGGTTCTCCATGTGCATGAATCGCCGGGCGATCATCGCGAAGTCATCGACATAGGTCGGCAGCGACAAGGTGACGACGACGATCGGGATCCCCTGGATGGTGTACTGGATCGCCGTCTTCATCAGGCTGTGGAGCAGCTCGACCTGGGTGGAGGTCAGGTCGTAGGTGATGAACTGGGCGATGATATCGAGCTTCGCCCCTTTTTCCAGCAGCCAGGCGGCGGCGATGAGGTCGTCGGGGGTGGTGGTCAGATGGGTCAGCGAACCGGTGTCTTCGTAGATGCCGAGTCCGAGTATGGTCGCCTCTTCGCCAGAGATGCCGATGTCCCGCTTTTTCAACTCGTCGATGAGGATGGTCGTCGTCGAGCCGACATCCCTGGTAATCTCGAGGTCGCCCCGCATGTCGCCGGCGGTGGCGGGGTGGTGGTCGTACAGGTGCACCTTGATTCCTGGGTTGGCAAGGCAGGCGGCGAGGTGGCCGATGCGTTCGGACGATCTCGTATCGACGACAATGAGCGTCTCGACCCTGGTCAGGTCGATGTTCTTGGCCTTCTGGAATTCGTAGCGGTAGAGCAGGGTCTGTGAGATGAATTCCCTGACGTTTTTTTCCTGCGATCCGGGAAAGATCAGGAGGGCGTCGGGATAGAGCTTCTGGGCGGCGATCATCGAGGCCAGGCTGTCGAAATCGGCGTTGAGGTGAGAGGTGATAATGCGCATCGCAGAAGGAGTCAGGCTGGTTGTTGACGGTCGGTTCGAGTGAAATATCCTGTTACTGTATACCAATACAACCATCAATAGCCACGGGAAATCAGCCTCGGGGATGGTATTTGCGGTGGATCGATTTCAGTCGATCCTGGTCGATATGGGTATAGATCTGGGTCGTGGTGATATCGGAGTGGCCAAGCATCATCTGCACCGAGCGGAGGTCGGCGCCATGGGCGAGGAGATGCGTGGCGAAGGAATGGCGGAGCATGTGCGGCGAAATATCCTTCGTGATCCCGGCGGCGAGCGCCGTTTTCCTGATGATCTGCCAGAACCGCAAGCGGGTCATGGCCGTGCCTCTGGCGGTGACGAAGAGAGCATTGCTGCGCCGACCGCCCAGGATCAGCGGCCGACCCTGGCGGAGGTAGTTTTCGATCTGTTCCCTCGCCTGGATGCCGAAGGGTATGAGCCGTTCCTTGCCGCCCTTGCCGAAGACCCGGACAAACCCCGAGGCGAGATTGCAGGCGGCAAGGGGCAGGCCTACCAGTTCCGAGACGCGCAGGCCGGTGGAGTAGAGGAGAAAGATCATGGCGCGATCGCGGCAGGATAGAGGCGAGGTTACCGCCGGTGGCGCCAGCAGTCTGTTGACCTCGGCCAGGGACAGGGCCTTGGGCAGGATCTGCCCGCTTTTCGGCAGATCGATAATCGCAAAAGGGTTGCGCTGAAGGTGGTCTGCTCGAACCAGGAAGGAGAAGAAATGCCTGAGGGCGGAGATGCGGCGGGCATTGCTGCGATGGCCGATACCGTGTTTTCGGGCCTGTTCGAGAAAATCATGGATGACGGCGATATCGACCAGTTCGAGATCGGCAATCGACGAGCGCCGGATAAAGTTCAGAAAAAAATCGACGTCGGCGGCGTAAGCCTTGACGGTGTTTTCGGCTAGACGCCTTTCGGAGATCAGGTAGTGCAGGAATGATTCGGCGGCGGCAGAAAGATGGTCGGGAGGGCGCGAGGGTTCGATAATCTGATGAACTGTGCTGCCGGAGGTTTTGTCCCGGTTTATAAAGTCCGGTGCGGGACCGGACCTTATAAGCCGACGGGAATCAGAGTGATTTTCTGATGCGATTGAACTTGCGGAGCTTTCGGCGGGCCTCCGCCTCTTTGCGACGCTTTTTGACGCTTGGTTTTTCGTAATACTCCCGGCGTTTCAGTTCTCGTTTGATGCCGTCAATCTGCAGTTTTTTCTTCAGCTGTCGGATGGCGTACTCGAGATCGCCGCGAACTTCAACTTCAATCATCTGGGGGCTCCGTTGAACGAATTGATTTCCTGGACCTGACGGTAATATCCAACAAAAGCCAGTCAGGCCAGACACATTTTCATGACGAGAATCTTCTTATATAAAAAGTGGAACATTTTCTGTCAATGCATTTCTTGACCAAAGGGTGCCGTTGTTCCAGCCGATCCGGCCCTCCATTTCCGGCGGGATGACTGGAAATTGGCGATTACACTACGCCTTCGGGAAAGATCTTGCCTGGGTTGAGGATGTTGTGCGGATCGAAGAGCTGTTTCAGATCTTTCATCAGCCTGATGGTCGCATCATTGAGCTCGAGTGCCAGAAAAAGGGCCTTGCTGAGTCCGATGCCGTGCTCACCGGAAAGGGTGCCGCCCAGGGCGATCGCCTGGCGGAACAGGCGCTCCTTGGCCGATTCGCCGCGCCGCAGCTGTTCCGGGTCGTCCTTGTCGAGCATGATGTTGACATGGATGTTGCCGTCGCCGGCATGGCCGAAGGTCAGGATCGTCAGACCAAGTTCCGCCGACAGCCGCTCGGTGAAGGCGACGAGGTCGGGGATGCGGGTGCGCGGCACGGCGACGTCTTCACTGATCTTATGCGGACTGAGATTGAAGGTGGCGGGCGAAATCGAACGCCGGGCCTGCCACAGTTCATCAACCTCGGTCTGGCTGGCGGCATGGTGGCAGTGACAGTCCGGTTCGGTGGCGAGCAAGGCCTTGAGCCGGGCCGTCTGGTGGTCAACGGTATCGCGGTCGCCGTCCAGTTCGATCAGGAGCAGGGCCTCGGTGCCTGGTGGTGGTGGCGTCGACAGCCGGTCGGTAACGACCCGGATGGCGGTCCGGTCCATGTATTCAAGGGTACAGGGACGGATGTTGCTGTTGAGGATTCTGGCCACCAGGGCGGTGGTGCTGGCCAGTGATGTCGAGGTGACGAGGAATGTCTCCTTGTGCTCCGGCAGGGGGAGGAGGCGGAGGATGAGCCTGGTGATGATCCCCAGCGTCCCCTCGGAGCCGATGAACAGCCGGGTCAGGTCATAGCCTGTCACCCCCTTCTCGGTCCGGGTCCCGGCGGTGACGATATCGCCAGAGGCCAGCACCGCCTCCAGGCCGATGACGAAGTCCTTCGTGACCCCATATTTTACGGCTGACGGGCCGCCGGCGCACTCGGCGGCATTGCCCCCGATCGTGCAGAATTTCAGGCTGGCTGGATCCGGGGGGTAGAAGAGCCCGAATTTCCGGACCGCCTGCTGCAGGTCGCCGGTGATGACCCCGGGCTCGACGATGGCGATCTGGTTCCCGGCATCGATCTCGACGATATGGTTCATCCGGCTGAGGGCGAGGACGAGGCCGCCGCGGATCGGTACTGACCCGCCGGTCATGCCGGTGCCTGCGCCCCGCGGCACGACCGGAAACCCGTATTCGGAGGCCAGGCGCATGATGGCTGCGACCTCGGCGGTTGTCGCCGGAAAGGCTACGGCCTCGGGGAGAAAGATTTTCCCCGCACCGTCAAAGGAATAGCAGTGCAGGTCTTCCCGCCGCGTCGTGCAGAAGGCGGGACCGACAATAGCTGAAATTTTTTTAATGATAATCGGGTTCATCGGGGTAATATACAGATGGTCCGGTCGTGAGGTGGAGCCGGCGGGGAACACCGGAACGTGGTCGGCCCGGTGCTGCGGATCGTGGTTGAGAACTCGTATCGATTAACATAAGGATTGTCGGCAATGCAACAACAAAAGATGCGGATAGCCCTTCTCGCCGGCGGCACGTCGGGTGAGAGGGAGGTATCGTTGAATGGGGCGGCGGAAGTGGAAAGGGCACTCGATCCAGGGCGGTTCCAGGTCAGAAGATACGATCCCGCCTGTGATCTGGCGAAACTGGTGGGTGATGCCGGCGAGATCGATTTTGCCTTCATCCTGCTGCATGGCCTCAACGGCGAAGACGGGACGGTGCAGGGGATGCTCGATCTGCTTGGCATCCCCTATCAGGGGTCAGGCGTGCTCGGCAGCGCCGTTGCGATGGACAAGTACCTGTCCAAGGAGCTGTATCGGCTTCATGGTCTGCCTGTCGCCGACTGTGTCGTCACCCGACCGGGGGGGGGCGACAGCCTCCAGGGGATCGTCGACCGGCTTGGCCTGCCCCTGATCGTCAAGCCGGTCCGCGAGGGCTCGAGTCTGGGATTGACGATCGCCGGGACGGTCGAAGAGCTGCGGACAGGGATCGAGACGGCGCAGAAACATGACCGGCAGGTCATGGTCGAGCAGTATATCAAGGGGCGTGAGATCACCGCCGCCGTCCTCGGCAACGACAACCCGACGGCCCTGCCGCTGATCGAGATCATCCCCGGCGACGGCTTCACCTTCTTTGATTACAAGGCGAAATATCAGCCGGGGGCCTCGCGCGAGATCTGTCCCGCCCCGCTCAGCCCCGAGCTGACGGCACAGGCGCAGCGGTATGCCCTGGCCGCCCATGCGGCCCTGAGGCTGCGGGGATATTCCCGGACCGACATGATCCTCGACGAATCCGGACGGTTCTTCCTCCTCGAGACCAATACCATCCCGGGGATGACCGCCACCAGCCTGATGCCGCAGGCGGCGGCCAAGCATGGGCTCGATTTCCCGCAGTTTCTCGAGCGGCTGATCGAGTTGGCGGTCGAGGACCGGCAGGCGCAGGGATAGTTCGCCGGCTGAGGCAGGGACGGCCGTGTCCGCTGCCGTCAGACGACGATTCTTTCCGGGGCGTTGAAGACGTTGAGGCGGTCGGGTCGGGCATAGGCCCCCAGTGTCAGTCCGGCCTGCCGGGCGATGGCCAGGCCGAGCGAGGAGGGGGCCGTTCGCGACAGCACGATCGGGATTCCCATCCGAGCGCACTTGAGCACCATATCCGAAGTCAAACGACCGGTCGTATAGATTGCCCCCCTGACCGGCGCCTTGCCGAGGAGAATGGCCCCCAGTACCTTGTCGACGGCGTTGTGGCGGCCGACATCTTCGTAGTATACCAGTATCTCCCCATCGGCCCAGAGGCCGCAGCCGTGGACGCAATGGGTCTCCTGCCCGAGGGTCGAGATCCGGGGGGCCTGGGTGATGAACTCGCGCAGTTCCTCGAACGGGAGGGCGTAGTTCTGCAGCGGGTCGAAGGCCCCCTCCAGCATTTCCCGCGGTATCTTGCCTGTGCCGCCGCATCCGGAGGTGATGATGACCTCTTTCGGGCGGGTCGATACGACATCGGCATACACGGCTATCCTGCCTTCCGGGCAGACGATGACCTCCTTTACCTCCTCCGGCCTGCGGATATAGCCCTGGCCGAAGAGAAAGCCGACTCCGAATTCGGCCAGGCCGACAGGCAGAACCATCGAGGCGCCGATGGTTTCGTCGTTCAACGCCACGGTATACGGTGTCTCAATGGCCAGTTGCTCTTCCTGCTGATGGCTTCCCTGGGAGGTGATCACCGTCGTCAGGTGGGTCAGGGTGACGTTGTTTTTCATGACAATGCGGTCGATGGCTTGAATGATCTCGGGGATGCATCGAGGGGATGCTCTCGGCGAAAAGAATGTACATCCTATAGAGAGTCGGTTTCGATTTCAACTGTTTCCAATGGCACACTCCGTCTTTTCGCGATTTTTTCTTGGGAGTTGTGCCCCTCCGATGGATATTGTAATCTGGAGACCGTGCGGCGCCTTTGGCGCATCAAACGGTCAAATCTGCGGGGAAGGGATTCGAGACGATGCCGGGACAGTCGGGGGGAGAGTGCGATGTTGCTCGCTGACATCATCAGGACGTTGATCAGGAGAGGAATGATGATGACAATCATCCTCGCTCTGGTGTCTGTTCTCCCTGCTGCGGTGCGGGCGCAGGTCGCGCATGAGGAGCAGGTCCCCATCGTCCTGGGACAGTCGTGCGTCCTGACCGGTCCGTCCAAGAATCTCGGCCTTGAATTACGGGCGGGCCTGCTGGCTGCCTTTTCCAAGGTCAATGATGATGGGGGCATCGGCGGCCGGGATATTCTGCTTGTCAGCCGCGATGACGGCTATGAGCCAGATCGCGCGGTCCGCAACACCATGGCCTTTATCCAGGATGAGTCTATCTTCATGTTGATCGGCGAGGTGGGGACGCCGACCTCCAACGCCGTTCTCCCGTTGATAGAGGAGTACAAGATTCCGTTTTTCGCGCCGTTCACCGGCGCCGAGATTCTGCGCCAACCTTTCCGGCAGTACGTCATCAACGTTCGTGCCAGTTATTATCAGGAGATGGAGAGACTCGCCTCCTATCTCATCGATAAGAGAAATATCCGCAAAATCGCTTGCTTCTATCAGGACGACAGCTATGGTCTCGATGGACTGAAGGGGATCGAACTGGCCCTGGCGCGACGTGGCCTGCAACTTGTTTCGAAGGGGAGCTATGAACGCAATACCGTTGCCGTACTGCGCGGACTGACCGATGTCCTGCAGGCCGACCCGGAGGCGGTGGTCCTGGCCGGGACCTATTCGGCCTGCGCCGAATTCATCAAGCTCAGCAAGACCCGGACCTCCAAACGGCTGCTGTACTGCAACATCTCCTTTGTCGGCACCGACAGCCTGAAGAACGCCCTTGGTCGTTACGGCAGTGATGTATTCGTTTCTCAGGTCGTCCCTTATCCGCTCGACACCGAGGTCCCTCTGATCCACGAGTATACCGAGGCGATGGAAAAGTACCAGCACGACGCCCCGATCAGTTTCACCTCGCTCGAAGGGTATATGGCCGGCAAATTGTTCGCGCAGATTGCGACCATGGTGCCGGGTGAGCTGACCCGGGAAAAGTTCATTGCGACGATGGAACAGGTTGGGACCTTTGACCTGGGGGGAGTGACCCTGCAGTTCGGGCCGAAGGACCATCAGGGCATGGATACGATCTATCTGACCGAAATAAACCCCGATCTGAAAAAGGTCGTGAAGGAATGAAGACGGCGATGGCGATCGACCAGCCAGGGTTGAGGCATCCCGCCGGGTGAATCGATGACTGCCGGATCTCGACGTATCTCCCTGTCCTCGGCGCCGTTTTACGCCTCTCTCGTCGTTATTTTCTCGCTCGGCCTGTTTACCGGCACCTTCTGGGCGATCAACGAGTACCAGGCCTACCAGGAGAGCATCAGCTATATCCGCAGCAACTACCAGAAACAGTACCGGGACCGGTTGCAGGAGGAAATCGGCGGGGTCATGGACTTTATCCAGTACAAGCGCTCCCAGACCGATATCCTGATCGAGAACGAAATCCGCCAGAAAGTCCAGACCGCGTATACGACGGCCTCCCATATCTACAGCCAGTACAAGGATGAGAAGAGTATCGATGAACTCCGGGTGATGGTGCTGGAAATCCTCCGTCCGATCCGCTGGAACAACGAACGCGGCTATTATTTTGCCGGCAGGATGAAGGACCAGGTCATCGATCTCTTCGCCGACGACCCCTATTTTGAAGGGAAGAGCAGGGCCCGGTTCGAGAAAGAGACCGGGATCGATGTCATCGGCGATATCATCAAGATTATCGAAGAAAAAGGCGCCGGCTTGTATCGCTATAACTGGGCGAAGCCGGAGTACATCGGTTCAAGCTACCAGAAGGTCTCGTTCGTCAAATATTTCCAGCCGTTTGATTGGTTCATCGGTGCCGGGATCTATATCGATGACATGGAGAAGCTGATCCAGGAGGACGTCCTGGCCCAGGTGCAGAAGATGCATTTCGGACGGGATGGCGAGGTCTTCGGATTTCGCTACGACGGGACCATCATCTGCAACCGGGACGAACGGCTGATCGGCCGCTCGATCAAGGACCTGATCGGGGACAAGGGAGAGCCCTTCGGTGAGGAGATGTGGAAGGCCGGCATCAGCAGCGACCATGAGGATTATGTCAGTTATGCCGTATTGAGGCCGGCTGAGGGGAAGGTGTATCAGAAACTGAGCTATGTCAAGGCGTTCAAGGAATGGGGCTGGGTCTTCGTCGCCACCATGAACATGGATGAGATGGAGAAGGCCATCGTCGATGAAACCAGGACCTATATCCGCATCGCCTTCAAGAACGCCTTTCTCTTTGTCCTGCTGTTCATGGTCGCGGTTTCGCTGCTGTTGCTGATCGCCTATTTCTATTCGCTGAAGATAAAGCAGGGTATAAGCCTCTTCACCAATTTTTTCCGGGAGGCGGCCGATTCGAAGGTGAAAATCGAAAATACCGATCTGGCCTTCGCCGAATTTGAAGATCTCGGCAACCTGGCGAACCGGATGATCGATGACCGCATCCAGAAGGAATTCCTTCTTCATCGAGACGAACTCCGGCTTGATACCCTGCTGCGCCTGGGGATGATGGAAAAGTATTCCCTGCAGGAAAAATACGATTTCATCATGCAGAGGATCGTCCAGATTACCCGGAGCGAGGCAGGCTACCTGGCGCTGGTCAATACCGGCCAGACCCGGCTGTCGCTGTGCAGTTTGTTCTCGAAAAACCAGCATGGGGAGGCGGCTGAGCAACCTTGCCAGCTCAATGATTCGAGGCGGGTTGAAGATGGCGGGTTGCCCGGCAATGCGGTGCGGCAGAAGAAGGCGATCATCAACAATGATTGCGAGGGAAACGATAATGGATGGATCTTCCCCTACCAGTTGCAGGTCCGGCGCCACCTCGATGTACCGATATACAACAACGGCAGGATTGTCGTCGTTGCCGGCGTCTGTAACAACAGCTCGGATTATGATAATTCGGATATCAGACAGATGGCGATGCTGCTGGAGGGCATGTGGCTGCATGTGCTGAAAACGTCCTCCGAAATCGAGATGGCGCGGCTGGAACGGCAGATCATGGCCGTCAGTCTCGAGGAGAGGAGCAAGGTGGGACGGGATCTCCATGACGACCTCGGCTCCCATCTCAGCGGCGTCGAGATGCTGGCCAAGGTCCTGCAGAAGAAGCTCGAGGCCGACGCCCCGGACAAGGCCCGTCAGCTCCAGCGCATCCGCAACCTGATCCAGGAGGCGATCGAAAAGACCAGGCGCCTGGCCCGTGGGCTGTATCCGGTCCATATCATCGAACAGGGACTCGAGGCGGCGATCGAGGAGCTGATCGTCGAGGTCGAAAGCCTGTTCTATGTCGAATGCACGCTGTCGTTCAACAGCCCCAAGGATGCCATCGACAACAACGAGGCGACGCATATCTACTACATCATTCGTGAGGCGGTCTTCAACGCCGCCCGGCATGGTAAGGCGAAGAATATCATGATCACGATTTCCAAGGGTGCCGGCCACCTGAGCGTAACCATCAGCGACGACGGCGACGGAATAGCCGAGGCCGCCCAGCACCAGGGGATGGGCCTGCACACGATGAAGTACCGGGCGAAGGCTATCGGCGCCTCTCTGTCGATCACGCCTGGCGAGCATGGCGGCACCGTCGTGTCCCTGGCCGGTGAGGGCCAGGGATGAAAGGATTGCTGCAGGTGTCGACTATGGATGTTGAGCGTGTGGCGGCCGAATGAATTTGAAGGGTATCGGCAACTCGCCGATGTATCGTGTTTGTGAGGGAAACGAATGGCTAAGATACTGATTGTCGATGATCATCCGGTTTTTCGCATGGGGATGGAGGAATTGCTGAACCAGGAGGAGGACTTTACCGTCTGCGGGGTCGCTGAGGATATCCGGTCGGCAAGAAGGGAACTGATCGACAAGAAGCCGGACCTGGCAATCATCGATATCTCGCTGGCCCAGGAAAATGGTCTCGATCTTGTCAAGGAGATCGCGAGTGGCCACCATTGTGTGCTGGTCCTCGTCCTCTCCATGCATGATGAATCGGTCTGGGCCGAACGGGCCATTCGGGCCGGGGCTCGAGGTTATGTCATGAAAAAGGAGGCCTCGGAGTCGATCATTGTCGCGATCCGCAATATTCTGAAAGGAAAAATCCACGTCAGTGCGAACATGATGTCGCATCTGCTCGACAAATTCCAGGTCAATCCCGATTTTCAGAGCGTGCAGTCGGAGGAGGTGCTTACCGACAGAGAACTCGAGGTGTTCCGACTCATCGGGCATGGTCTGTCGACCCGGGCCATTGCCGACCAGATGAAACTCAGCATCAAGACCATCGGGACGTACAGAGACCGGATAAAACAGAAGCTCTGCCTGAAGAGTGCCGTGGAACTGACCAGGCGCGCGGTGCTGTGGACGGAAAAGGAGAATTTCAGTAAAGACACCTCCGACAGCGTGAGGGAAATACCTACAGAAACTTAATATTTCAGCCTACGGCAAAATAGGCTCTTCTCTGATTTATTTCGTTTACATTCGAAGTACACTCGTTTCGGTTCGACAGGAAGCCGTCTTCACTCGTCTGCCAAGGGGCGCTTTTTCCCTGGACGTCATGAGTGCTTTCTTTCCCCCTCGGTGGCGGGAAAATGAGACAGTCGTTTGCATCCAGCAGTATCGGTTCATTTGGAAGGGGAGATATGACGCCAATCGTCACCTTTATCGGCTGGCATGACAGCGGCAAGACGACGCTGGCAAGTCAGGTCGTCAGTCATTTGAAAGCGCGGGGATACCGTGTCGCAGTCATCAAGTCCAGCAAGGAAGCGGACGTCCCTTTCGATACCCCGGGGACGGACACCGCCAAGCACAGAATGGCCGGGGCTGACTCGGTGATGTTCGTCGGGCCGGACAAGATGGTGTTGCAGACCGCAAACGAAAACCTGCCTCTGGTGGTGTTGGCGTACAAATATTGCGCCGATGTCGATATCGTCATCGGCGAAGGATTCAAGGATGCACCGAAAGTCGCCAAGATAGAAGTGCTGCGGGACCGCGCGCGGATGCTGCGCAAAAAAGTCGGTGGGGTCCTTGCTGTCGCGACGGACCTGGATGATGTGGAAGGAGGAAATATCTTCCGCCTCGATCAGAGCCTGGAACTGGCGCAGTTCATTGAGAAACGGTTTCTGCTGGGGCAGCGCAACGGCCAGGACAGAGCCGTTCTCTTCGTCAACGGCAGAAGGATCGCTTTGAAGAATTTCGTTCAGGATGTCCTGGCAAGCACCGTGCACGGCTTTGTCGGTTCGCTGAAATGCGTCGACCAGATCGAAGAGATCGAAGAGATCGAACTCCGCATCCGCCTGCCGAAGACCTGAGTCGCTGCTGCCTGCGTTAAAATCGCTCTTCGAAATACGGTTTCAAAACTTCAGGCAGGACGATGTTGCCATCTTCCTGCTGATAGTTCTCCAGGATCGCCAGCAGTGTCCGGCCGACCGCCAGTCCTGATCCGTTCAGGGTATGGAGCAGTTTGCTTTTCTTCTGCCCGTCCGGTCGGTAGCGGATTGATCCGCGGCGCGCCTGGAAGTCGAGAAAGTTCGAGCAGGACGAGATCTCCCGGTAGGTTTCCTGACCCGGCAGCCAGACCTCGATGTCGTAGGTCTTGGCGGAGGAAAAACCGAGATCGCCGGAACACAGGCTGACGACCCGGTAATGGAGGCCGAGCAGTTGGAGAACCTCCTCGGCATCGTTGAGGAGCCTTTCCAGTTCCAGCATCGATGTCTCGGGGGTGGTGAACTTCACCAGCTCGACCTTGTCGAACTGGTGCTGGCGGATCAGACCGCGGGTGTCTCGGCCGTAGGAGCCGGCCTCGGATCGGAAGCATGGCGTATAGGCGGTGTAGTAACGCGGCAGATCCCGTTCCTCGAGTGTCTCATCCCTGTGGATGTTGGTGACCGGCACCTCAGCCGTCGGGATGAGGTAGAGATCCCAGTTGTCGATCTTGAACAGGTCTTCGGCGAATTTCGGCAGTTGGCCCGTTGCAGTCAGCGAGGCGGTGTTGGCCATGAAGGGTGGAAGCACCTCGGTATATCCATGCCGTTGGGTGTGGAGGTCGAGCATGAAATTGATCAGCGCCCGCTCGAGACGCGAGGCGAAGCCTGTCAGCAGGGCGAAGCGAGCCCCGGCCAGTTTGGCGGCCCTGTCGAAATCGAGAATGCCCAGTTGCTCGCCGAGTTCCCAGTGCGGTTTGGGAGAGAAGGTGAAAGCGGGTTTCGTGCCCCAGGTTCTGATCTCGATATTGTCGGTTTCGTTCTGACCGATGGGAACACTGTCGTCACAGAGATTGGGGATAGCCATCACGATATTCTGCAACTGCTCTTCGATCAGGGACAGGTCCTGGTCGAGATCCTTGATCCGCTGATTGGCGTCGCGCATTTCGACGATGAGGGCCTCGGCCTTGGCCGCGCCTTCCCCTTTTGCCTGTTTCAGCACCGAGATTTCTTTGGAGACCGTGTTGCGACGGTTTTTCAGCCCCTCGACCTCGGCCAGGAGTGACAGTCGCCGCTGATCGAGGGCCGCGAATTGATCCAGTGTATCCGGCGCCTGTCCGCGACGCGCCGTCTTATCCTTGACCAGATCAAGATTTTCCCGTATGAATCGCAATTCGAGCATGGCTGTAATATGGGTAAATGGTTCACAGGAGAGGGGTTATTTTTCTCCCCTGTTTATCATGGCCGGGTACTGAACGCAACCTCTATCAAATTGCATTTCCGCTCTGCTTTTGCTATGCTGCGAAGCTCAGCGCCCACTTTTCCTTCCTGAAGAGCCGCACATTCATGGCCCAGACAAGCCCTCTCGTCATCATTCTGCTCGAACTTCGTCGGACGATCAGGACACTTCTTCTGACGATTTTCTTCCTGACGCTGGTCATTTTCATCCTCTCGCCTTCTCTCTTAGATAGAGTCCAGTCCCACCTCGCCGAGGAATTGTATTTTTTCTCTGTCGCCGAGCCGTTTCTCTCCCATGTTAAATTGTCTCTGTTTGCTGCGCTCTACGGATTGATACCATGGGCGGCAACCCTTTTCTGGATGGCGCTTGGCAAGCCCTTCAGCGTGCGGAGACGAGATACCGTCCTGTTCGTGGTTTTTACCTGCCTGTTGTTTTATGCCGGGACCCTGTTCTGCTATTTCGTCACCCTGCCACTGGGCATCAAATTTCTGCTGGGGTTTGGTTCGGCGGAACTGCAACCGGTGATATCGATCAGCAGATTCGTCAATTTCAGCACGATATTTATCCTGGCCTTCGGCGGGATATTCGAACTCCCCCTTCTGATGATATTCTGTGCTCGCGTAGGAGTGTGCACACGGCAGTTTTTTGAACGGCACCGGAGAGTGGCCGTGCTGGTCATTGCCATCATTGCGGCAATGTTGACCCCAACCCCCGACATCGTCAACATGCTGATGATGGGCGGTCCTCTCTATCTCCTGTATGAAGCCGGGATCGTTGCCCTGATGCTGATGCGGATCAGATAGGATGCCGGCTCGGAATATCTTTGCCGTGGCGAAATCTTTACCATGTGGCTGCCGCTGCAGTGCCGGGTGACTGCCGGGATGGAAATGAAGATGCCGCCGGCGTTATCCCGGAACACCGGTATACCGTTGACCTTGACGAAATCTGCCGGCTCCCGGGGAACGCCGTTCGGTGATCAGGTCCGAGGATCAAATCTTCTCGACGTTTCCGGCGATTTCTGGTCTCTTAGACTATGGATTCGTGAAAACAACGAGCCGGCACGGCAGACGCTGGCGAGGGAAAATCGATGTTCAGGAATTGGGTTCGGGATGGATACAAGGTTGATTCAATGAAAAAATATCTGAGACTCTACTTGTCCCCATTACAGGAAAGGTTGGTTGTCAGGATTGTGGCCGTCCTGCTCGCGGTCGCTCTCGCCTGGATCATCTTTGCCCCGCGCTCCGGGGTTCTTGCGTATCTGCAGCAGCGTTCAAAATTGCACGATCTTCGGGAAAAGACGGTCTTTCTTGAAAAGAACAACGAGAAACTTGAAAAAGAGATAGACAGGTTGCGCGATGACCCTGCCTATCTTGAAGAGGTGGCACGGCGTGAGCATGGTTTGTTGAAAAAAAACGAATACATATACGATTTTTCTCAACAACGGAAAAAAGATTCTAAATGAACCGGACCGGATCACGTTTTATTGCGCTCAGGAAAATCCGCCTCTTGGGTTGCATCCGGATTGAGCGCCTGTCGGTGCCGATGACACTGAACGGAGCCTGAAGCTGCTGCCGGAGAGGATTTTCCTGACATTTGTACCCTTGCAGTGGCTGCAGACAACCTTGTCACTTTTTGTGGCAGATATTACCAAGGTCTCAAAGATGGTGGTGCAATCATTGCACTGATATTCATAAATGGGCATTCGTCCTCACTCCTGTTTGATTCATTTTGGTGATCGGGTATCGCTTGATATTATAGTTAATGCTTAAATAGAAGGCAATCTTTCGGTGCAAAAATATTTTACCGGAGCCTGGCGGGGGTGAAAACGTCTTTCGGTGAGAAGATGTCGGTTATTCCAGGAGCGAGATAAAGATCGGGCAGGCTTTGCAGATTTCGAGTTTGTTCCTGCTATTGGATTGCTGAGTGCACTGGCACAGTGTACCATTCAGGAACCAGCAGAGATGACCGCTTTGAAATTCCCAGGCTGGGCAGCGATCTCGCTCAGAGCACTGTTTTTTCTCCCAGCACGGAGTCCGATTGCTTGTTCTTCCGCGCTGATTGATGAGGAGAAAGAAGAGTTGGCGTTCAATATGGGTGGGAACTGTTCGCCATCCTTGCTCGTAGCTGTGTATGGTTTTGAGCGACATGCCCAGCAGTTCGGCGAGCTGTTTCTGGGTCTTGCCGAGCTTTTTCCTGAATAGTCCGAATTCTTCCTTGTTCAAGGCAACTGGTCCTCAAGAGATTTGAGTGCAGACAGATAAATGGCCGGACTGTCGGATATATCAAGCTGGAAATGATTGTATAAACAATGCTTATCGTACCATATGGTCCGGTCTTTGGTCTCTCGTTTTTTCAAAATCAATCTGAGAAAATGTTCTGTGATTCTTTTATGACCAAAAACGCAACTTTTCAGGTGACGGCCCAGGCGCATCTTTCTGTGTCTTATATTGAAGGCTTGCGAGCAAGTGCTCCAGGAATATGAGGTGTGGCTCCGGTGATGAAATAGATGGAGACATCGGTGCAGTTGAAAGATTATCAAATAAACTACAAATCGTTACATAATAGCATTCTTATGCTTTCAAACAGTGTGAACACCGGTAACAATTGCCGTCAGCGGAACGATAGATGCGCTTATCCGAATACTTACAACAATTGAACACACTGCTGCAGTATCATCGCAGTTCCGGGATAACTCATTATCCGCATGATGGGGGAATAGAACAATTTTTACGAGCGGGAAGTGGAGATCAATTTCACCCGCCTCCGGCTGATGGCGGGGCTTGTGGTCCAAAAGAGTCATCCTCCCGGCTCTCGGTTTCGGCTGAGGTGAAAGAGGGCTTGACGGATGTCGATGCAGTCCTTGCCGCTCTCGTCGAGGAAGTTGCGGTATGCCGGGCCTGCAGTCTCAGTCTCCATCGTTCCACCGTTCGGGTCGGGAAAGGTGGCAGGTCCAGGGTGCGTCTGATGATTGTTGGTGATTGGCTCAGATGCGGAAGCGATACTGGTCTCCCTGATTCAGTGCTGTTCGGCGTTGAAGAAGATCGGATGGTTGCCCGGATGCTCGAGGCAATTCACCTGCCGCTGGAGAGCGTTTATATCTCCAATGTTATCAAGTGTGTGGTTCCAGAAACGTGCCAACCCACAGCTGACCACATACGAACCTGTGTGTCGTATCTTCAGAGACAGGTCGCGCTGTTGGAGCCCGAATGTATCTGCGCAATGGGATTGGTGGCGGCAAGGGCCCTTGTAAACGGTTCATTGCCGCTTTCACAACTCAGGGGGCGTCTGCACTCAATTGTCAATGGGAGAGGGCGGCAGGTGCCGGTGATGGCAACCTATCATCCATCGTTTCTGTTGAAAAATCCGGAGATGAAAAAGGCCGCCTGGATCGATCTTCAGGGGATCGGAAGACGGCTGAAACTGCTGCCATAATGGAAAAGAGGTATCGGCCATCAACAGGCGGTATAAGACCCGTTCCGGATATCGGGTGATAGCTCAAAAAAAAGCCTCTCACTGACAGGAGAGGCTTGTGGTGACGGTCGAGCATGAGGTCTGGTCAGAAACTCATTGTCAGTTGATTGCTGATCATGATGATGCTTTCGACGTCCGTGTACGTATTGCGTTCCTTGAAAATGTCCCCGGTGTCCATATAGCCGAAATGCATTTCGTATTGCAGATTGCCGAACATCTTGTAGATCACGCCGAGGTTTGCTTCCCAACTGGATTTATTTTCCGCGGTGTTTATTTCCCAACTGTTTTTCGTGACACCGACGACACCTTGGATGGCGAGTTTCGACAGGGGCGAATATTCGGCGACGATTGCAATCCCGTTGACGGGGCCTTTTTCGTCGGTTGTCCCAAAAGTGACATCTCTGAACCGATCGGCGCCGAGCACATCGGCCTTGGTGCTGGTGATCAGAAGCGGCTTGTATCTCGATGAACTTACAGGTGAAAAATCCTGAAAATCGACGGCTGTTCCAAGGTTGTAGGTTGTAACCTTGTACAAACTGTGAGTGGGCGGCTCTTCCGCCTGTATGGTTGGCGCTGCTGCCATCAGAAAAGCAAGGGCGCAGAGCAATTGGAAAGAAAATTTCATTGTTTTCATCGTTGGCAATTCAACTTGGCCCATCTCTATCATGCTCGGGTACAAATTATTATACTTCGAATATGCGCTGTTTGACGATGAAAGTCAAGGTTAAAGTATCGCCCGCTTCGATCCCTGCTGCTTGTTCCGAAGGATCGCGCCCCATCGCCGGATGTGGCAGAACTGCAGGGATTGCGAATTGATGACCTGTTGCGGGCGACAGGAAAGTACGATATAGGTATTTTGTCGCGTCATTAAAAGGTGTGAGGCGAAGCAGGCGACGGATGAACAACGAAAACAGGTGATTTGTATGCTGAATAGATTTCGTGGAATTATGGTGTGTATGCTGATCCTTTGTGGTGGTTCGGCGGCTTTTGGCGAGGAGGGGGCCGGGACTTCCCGATTTCTTTTTCTTCCCTTTGACAGTAGTGCCGCTGGAAAATACGCATATCTCGCCGATGGTGTTCATTCCATGCTGGCGAGCCGATTGGCTGCCAAAAGTGGGGTGAAACTGGTCGATTCATCCGTTCATGCAATGGATTTAAAGCAATTGGAGACGACCGGGGGGGATAGGCAGCAGGCCGCCGCTGTGTTTGCCAGGTTGCAGACAGACTTTCTCGTGTCCGGAGCAGTGTATGCAACCGATTCGGGATTGAACGTCCAGGCGGTGGTCTCTTCGGCCGAGTCGACGGTGGAACCCCGGAGTTTTACAACTGTGGCTGAAGGTGAAGATCAGATCATCTCGGCAATCGGAACGCTCGCCGACGACATTGTCGACAAGGTCATCAATCGGCAATCCCCTGAATCCAAACAAATAGTGGATGCGGAAAACGAGGGGATGGCTGGATTTCAGACAGAGCATCCGGAGAAACAGTACAAAAAAGGATTGTATGGAGGGGGATCGATCGTCAGCAGCGAGGGGAGCGAAGTCAAGGTTACGGCGAAAGGGGTGAAGAGGAGCGCTACGATCCCGGTGGTGATCGTCGGGATGGACACCGGTGATCTCGATGGTGACGGCGTGGTTGAGATTGTCTTCGTTTCCAGCACCAAATTGCAGATATTCCGGTATAGCGAGTCAAAATTCGAGAAGATTGGCAGTCATTCCTTCAGGCCTACCTACAAAATACATGCTGTTAATGTCGCTGATCTTGATCGGGATGGAAAGGCGGAGATATATATAAGCGCGAACGAGCAGTTCAGGGTCGCCTCGATGATTCTGCGATGGTCGGCTGCCGATGGTTTGAAAGTTGAGCAGGACAATATCCCCTGGTTCCTGCGGCCGCTACATCTGCCTGGAGAAGGGATGATCCTGGCTGGACAAATGTCAAACAGCGATCCGGCCACCGGTTTTGTAGCGCGAGGGATTTACAGGCTGGTAAAAAATGAGGACGGCAGAATCCATCGCGGCGCCAAGCTTCCTGTTCCCGTGCGGGTCAATCTGTTCGATTTCGTCTGGGCCGATATCGATGGAGACGGGACCAGCGAACTTGTGACGATCGATCGGAATGAGAAGATCCTGGTCTACGATGACAAGAGTGAGCTGACCTGGGTCAGTGAGGGCAATTATGGCGGCAGCAGAAATTATTTCGGCCCGGCGAGATCCGAGGGTGAGGGAGGCGGCTCACACAATGTCGGGTCGGTGTCTACAACTGACAGGGATCTCGCTTTTATTCCGACGAGGTTGGTAGCCGGAGATATTGACGGCGATGGCAGGCAGGAGGTCATCATCGGCAGAAACAAGAGGCAGACGCCGTTTTTTCTTCGCAACTTCCGGGAATACGACGGAGGAAGTATCGCCTGTCTCGGCTGGAGCGAGTCATCACTGATCGAGGTATGGGCCACCAATACTATTCCGGGGTATATCAGTGATTACAGTTTCATGCTTGCCAAAGACACCGGAGCGAAGACCGTTGCCGAGGGGACGAAGGCACAGCTGTTTGTCGGTCAGGTGCCGGACAGCACCTTTCTGGGATTTCTGGCCGCAAAAGAGAGCAAGATCCTGGTGTATGAAATCGAACTGCCGGAAAAGTAACGGAGGATGGGTATAAATTTTTTAACTCATGGTTAAAATTACTTGACACGGGGGATGATCAAGTATACAAACTGATAAAGCTTTTTCTCTTTCTTTTGGTGCAAAACCTTACTGTTGTGCCGGTTAGAATGAGAAGGATTTTCGTCAGCCCCAAATCAATGGGGGAAATACAGCTATAAAGGAGAAAATGAGATGAAGAAATTAATTGTTGCCGCAGCCGGCTTGATGCTGGTAGGTACCATGGTTTCAAACGCCTCGGCAGAGGCCGGCGTAAGTTTCAAGGGCGACGCCCGTGCCCGTGGTCTGTATCGGCAGGATTACAATTTGACCGATTCCGACACCAGCCAGTGGCAGTCCCGCGTCCGCCTGATCTTCCAGGGCGAGTCGAAGGGCGGCGCCTACGCCAATGCCCGGGTCCGCTTTGCTGATTCTACATGGGATGGGACCCAGAAGACCCGCGCTCTGGGCGAGGGTTCCAATATCTATACCGATTGGGCCTATGTCGGCACCCCGATGGGACCACTTGCGATCGAGGCCGGTCTTCTGCCCTGGAACCTCACCAAGTTTTCCCAGTGGGACCAGCGTGTTGATGGCCTCAACGTCAAGTATGTCAACGACATGACGACCGTCATGGCCTTCTATCAGAAGATGGACGAGTTTGAAACTGATAACGTCAATGATCTCGTGGATGACGATGACATGGATCGTTACGGTGTTTATGTCAATCAGAAGTTTGATGGTGGTTGGGCAGTTGCCGGTTCGGTCCAGATGGTGAATGACGACCAGGCAACTGACCGTGACGGCGTTATCGTTCTTGCCGAGGTCACCGGCGCAATCAACAACGTTGCCGTTCTTGCCGACGCCCACTGGCAGGAGGCCGACGTGGCTCTCACTCCTGATGATCCTTGGGGTCTCTACGGTCAGGCCGTTATGCCGGTTGGCGCCGTCAACCTGCTTGCAGGCGTTGGTACGACCCAGGACGGTTTTGTCGCTGACGGCGATTTCGGTCCCTTCATCATGCTGAGTGATGTCAGCAGTATCGCCACCGCATACGGTATCGGAGCGTTCGGTGATACCACTTTTGCCGCCTTGTCGCCGAGCATGAAGGTTACCGAGCAGCTGACCCTCACCGGGGTTGTCGCTTATGCCGACATCGATGGTAATGGCGCTTATGCTGATGCTGATTCCGCCTTTGAAATTTCAGGTAGTGCCGCCTATGCGGTAACCGATGGCGCCACACTGACCGCTGAAGCTGGTTATCTTGACGTTGACGGTTTTGACGAGCCGGCTATCGGTGCTGGTCTGATTCTCGTTATCGGCTTCTAATTACGATTTCAGAAACCTGAAGTAGAAAATCTGAAGCGGACCTCCTTGTGGGGTCCGCTTTTTTGTTTTGTCTGTATGGCATGGAGTGATGCAACGGTGAACCCCAGGCGATGGCCCTATTTTTTGATGGTGGCTGCAGGCGTCCTGATCTCGACGATGGACAGCAGCATGATCAATGTCGCCCTGCCCAGCATCATGCGTTCTTTCTCCACCTCCCTTCCGGCGACTCAACTGGTCGTTCTCGTCTACCTTTCGACCATCACCATCACCCTCGTCGTATGGGGCCATCTCGCCGATATCTACGGCCGAGGCAAAATTTTTCTTCTCGGCATCCTGATCTTTTCCGGTGCCGCTCTTGGTTGTTTTGGAGCCGGTTCCCTCGGCCAACTGGTAGCCTGGCGCAGTCTTCAGGGGGCCGGGGCGGCGATGATGATGTCGTCAGGACCGGCGATCATCAAGATGGTTTTCCCCCCCGACCAACTTGGCCGTGGGCTGGGGCTCGTCGGGCTGGCCACATCATGCGGGCTGATGAGCGGTCCGGTGGTAAGCGGATTGCTTATTCAATATGTATCGTGGAGGGGAATATTTCTGGTGACGTTGCCGCTGAGCCTGGCAATGTTCGGTGTCGGGAGATTTTATCTGCGGCTCAATCAGGATGTGCCGGCGGCAAGACTCACCCGCAGATACGATTGGAAAGGGTTTTTTCTGTGGGCGGTGGCGATTTTTCTGTTTGTAAGCTTGATCAGTTTTTACGAACTCATGCCACTTCAGATAATCGCATTGATTTGCATTTGCCTTCTCTTTGTCCTGGCTGCATTTGTCCTGGTTGAAAGAGAGGTTGAAGACCCTCTGATACCCTCTATCCTCTTTCGGCGAAGGTATTTTTCGACTGCCACGATTACCGCGGCTTTGTCGTTTGCCGTGCTTTTCATCGTCATCCTCCTCATCCCTTTTTTTCTTGACTACATCCTCAAACTGCCGGCCGACCGTATAGGTCTCGTCATGCTCGCGTTGCCATCCAGCCTGGTCATTGTTTCACCTCTGGCTGGGTGGCTCTACGATCACATCGGGGCGAGGATACTGACAACATCGGGGTTGGCCGTTTGTTGCCTGGCGATCCTGTCAATGGCAGGATTTGATACACAAACCCCTCTGATTGAAATTTTTTTTAAATTATCGCTTCTTGGCGCAGGGCAGGCAATTTTTTTATCGCCGAACAGCGCTTCGATTCTCTCCAGGGTGGAAGAGCGATATACCGGTGTTGCCTCAGGGATTCTCGCCACCGCCAGAAATCTCGGCATGCTGGTCGGGGTTGGTTTGGCAGGGTCTGTATTTTCACTGTTTTTTGCCCGATACAGCGGTGGGGGTAGTCTGCATACATTCCAGGCAGAGCACGTTTCCCATTTCCTTCTCGCTCTGCAATGGACATTCTACCTGGCAGCGTCACTGTCGGCCGCCGGTTGCGTCCTTTCGAGCTTAAGGAACAGTTGACGAAAATAACGGAAGGGTAATAACCGCGATCATCCCCCCTGTGGAGTGCGGTCTGAGTTGCAGGCTGCCCCGGTGTAAGGTCAGGATCCGTTGGACGAGTGCCAACCCCATTCCGGTCCCGTACACCTTGGTGGTGTAAAAAGGATCGGTCACGTGCTGGAGGGCTGCTTCTGATATTCCGACGCCGGTGTCTTTGATGCTGATCTGACAAGATTCGTTTTTCTGTACAACCCTGACTGTCAGGGTCCCGCCATCGGGCATGGCTTCAATGGCATTGCGGATGAGGTGGAGCAGGGCAAGTTTGATGCGGGTGGCGTCGATTTGCACGATGATGTCATCATCCGGGAGATCGAGATCATAGGTGATGTTGGCCTTTCTCATCATCAGGTAGAAGGCCATGAGACAACGACGGATCAGCGGATTGACAGGTTGACTGGCAAGTTCCAGTTTGTGATCCTGGGCGAAGCTCAAAAGATCTTCGAGAATTGTTTCAATCTTCGAGGCTTCTTTGGTTATGATGTCGAGAAAGTTGATCGTGTAGGGATCATCACTTTTTCTGGCAAGGAGACGGGCGGTGCCACCAATGGAGGTGATAGGGTTACGAATGGCGTGGGCGAGTTGAGCCGACATGTGTCCAATCGCCGAGTATTTTTCCGCCTCGACCAGGAGATCCTTGCTGTGTTCGAGTTCCTGGCTGACGAGTTCGAGTTCGTCGATCTTCTGGAGCATGTCCTTGTAGAGGTGACTGTGTTCGATCGCCAGACTTGCCTGGCTCGCGAAAATTTCGAGAGAACTGATATCATCGCCGGTAATGGGCTTGTTGGTAATGAAATTGTCGACGATGATGACGCCGAGTGAGCGGCTGGGAGAATACAGGGGGACTATGACAAAGGTGTTCTCCTGGAGAAGCTGCAGCAACTCCTCGGGAACATGGGCCTCCTCGGCCTTGGCGGCGGTGACGAGGATACTCTTGCGCCGCCTGGCGGCTTTGATCAGAACATGGTCACGGTCGGAGGATGGTATCTGTAATAACTGGACGATTCGGTTGACCTCGACATCCCTTTCTTGGTATTCGCCTCGCCAATGGGCTATTATGTCGGGAAGATGCAGATTCCGTTCCTTGATCGAGTTCCATACCCTGCCTGCGTCCTCACGATTGGAAGGACCGATGGCGATTCGTCCCTGGAGGATATCACCGCTTTCATTGAACAGAGCGAGAAAGGCACGGTTGAACTGAAGGCCTTCCTCGGAAGTGATGCCGACCAGGATGGCCTGGAGGATTCCGGTGAGTTCCACCGTCCCGAGGTATGCCGAATTCATCTCCTGGTTGAGCTGGTGGAGGAATTGCAACCTGTAATTGGTCGCTTCCAGTTCCCGCTGAAAAATGCGGTTATCGATGGCCAACCGTCTTTTTTTCAGGGTGTTGTTGACGGTATAGTTGATCTGATCCATGGTCACGGGTTTGGTCAGATAGTCGTCGGCTCCGCGCCGAAGGCAGTCTAACGCCGTCTGCAGATCGAACGAGCCTGTAACCATGATTATGCCAAGGTCCTGATAGTTGGCGACGAGATCGTCGAGAATCTCATTGCCGTCACTATCGGGGAGTCCGATATCAAGGAGAACCAGAGCGACCTTTCTGTGCTGAAGATGGGTATACAGCTCTTGGGCCGAGCTGGCCTGAAAAACGGTGAACCCCTGTTTGGTAAGGTAATGGTTGAGGAGGAGGATAATTTCCGGCGAATCATCGACGATGACGACACACTCATCGGGCTCGACGAGGGCAGTGGTAGGCAGTGAGGCACGTGTGTCTTTGCGTGAAAGAAGCTCAACCATGGATGGGTGTTGGAGCCGAATTCGATACCGTGGAACAGGGGCCGGTTCGAGTCCCTGCCGGGCAATTATTGAAAAAATATCCACTCATATATGGATCATATATGCCATTTATGACAGGTCTATCCGAAAATGAAAAGAAAAAATGCTACTCATCAGATCCAAGGTACCTTTAAGGATTTATTCAGAAACCGCAAAGCGAAGAATAGTCGCTGATTCTTGATCCCTTGCGGCTGGGAGGTAGAATGAGGGAAATATTTGCCTGGAATGGTGTGCTGGCGAGCCAACTGGAGTATTTCGAGGCCCGGTCCGGCCAGTTGTCGATGGCCGAGGCGGTGGCCGATCTGCTCCGGGACGACAGCGAAGACATATCGCTGCAGTCGGCCCGGGTGCTGGTCATCGAGGCCGAAACCGGGATCGGCAAGTCCCTGGCCTACCTGATTCCGGCGATCCTGTCGGGTCGAAAGATCGTTGTCTCGACCGCTACTCTGAACCTTCAGGATCAGATCCTCAACAAAGAGATACCGCTGATCGAAAAGGTGCTTGGACAGCAGGTCCCGGTCCTGTGCGTCAAGGGCCGGCAGAATTACCTCTGTCATTATCGCTGGTTCCAGTATCGGGCAACGATGCGGATGTCGCTTCTCGACGATCCGGAAGGGGACAAGATCGAAAAGTGGCTGGAGGACACCGCAACCGGCGACCGGTCCGAACTGGCATGGCTCCCTGACAGGTCGGCGCTCTGGCCGAAGATCTCGGCTCAATCCAGTCAGTGCCTGGGGAGTGATTGCCCGGAATCGGCCTTCTGTTTCATCAACCAGCTGCGCAAAAAAGCGGGATCAATGCGTCTGCTCATCGTCAACCATCACCTGTTTTTTTCCGACCTGGCCCTGCGCAGCTCAGGATTCGGTGAGGTGCTGCCGCGCTATGAAGGGGTGATCTTCGATGAAGCCCACCATATCGAAAATGTGGCAACCCAATTTTTCGGGCGGACGTTCAGCCAGTTCCAGCTCCTCGACCTGTTTGCCGACCTCGAACGACAGGCCGAACTGGATCTTGATCCGGCTGCTGTTGATGCCCTGCGCAAAGCGGTGCAGGGACTGTCCCAGCGGCTGGATCATTTTCTCCGTCTCTTCCCGCAAGAGCGGGGGCGGTACCATCTCGACGCCTTGGTAGAGCGGATTTCGGATGCTGTCTGGCGAAGTGAGATTGACCAGTTATCGCTTTCTCTCAAGCGCCTGCAGGCGCAGATTGCCCCCTATGATGGCCATGGCGAGGGCTGGGGAAATTTTGACAAGCGGATAGTGGAGTTGATGGAGAACCTGCAGCACATCGCCCTGCCGGCAGAGACGGGGGCCGCCCGGTATGTGCACTGGTATGAAAGGCGGGAGCGGGCGATCACCCTGTCGGCCACGCCCGTCGAAATCGCCGGTCATCTTCGGGACAACCTCTACGGTGCAGTTCGATTCTGCGTCATGACCTCCGCTACGCTTTCATCCGGAGGATCGTTTGATTATGTCAAAGACAGACTCGGGCTTGATGACCAGGCTGAATATTTGCGGTTGTATTCACCTTTCGATTATCGAAATCGCTCACTGATCTATGTCCCGGAATCGAGCTTTCCCGAACCGACCGCCCGCCAGTATCCGGAAAAGACCAGCGAGCGGGTGCTCGATATCCTCCGGATCAGCCGCGGCCGGGCGCTGCTTCTCTTTACCAGCTTGAAGGCGATGGACCTAGTGGCGGATTTTCTTGACGGCCGTTTGAACTATCCTGTACTTGTACAGGGCAGGGCTTCCAGGCAGAATCTGCTCGATACCTTCCGCCATACGACCGATTCGGTACTGCTGGCCGTCGCCAGCTTCTGGGAGGGCGTCGATGTGGCCGGTGAATCGTTGAGCTGTGTGATCATCGACAAACTGCCGTTCGAGGTTCCGTCCGATCCGGTGCTCCAGGCCAGGATACGCACCATCAGTGACAATGGCGGCAACGCCTTCTTCGATCTTCAGGTGCCACGAGCCATTCTCAGCCTGCGGCAGGGGGTGGGCCGGTTGATGCGGTCGGCAACGGATCGGGGAGTGATCGCCATCCTCGATGTTCGGCTCTTCTCCAAAGGGTATGGCCGGACATTTCTCAAAAGTCTCCCGCCCGCGCCGGTCGTTCGCTCCCTGCAGGAGTTGTCGCGATTTTTCGGTGATGAAGGTCGGGTAGTGTGATGCATAGGGTAATTGGAGTGATATGTCTATGTCGGCGTCAGAAATGGTGATGAAAACGATCAGCAGCGAATCAGGTCGGGTGGATGCAGCCATGCGGTCCGATCTGGAGGGGTTGGCGCCGGAGGTTGACGATCTTCTGATGAAGGTCCTCCAGTACTGCCTGTTCAATGGCGGCAAACGGATCCGCCCACTGCTGGTGGTGCTGGCGGCACGGATCTGCGGCCGGCGCGATCCCGGGATCTATCAGCTGGCCCGGGCCTTCGAATACCTGCATGCGGCGACCTTGATGCACGACGATGTGATCGACAACGCCGACACCCGGAGGGGGAAGCCGGCTGTACATATCCGGTTCGGCATTGTCGCGGCCATTCTCACCGGCGACTTTCTTCATGCCAGATCGATGGCGATCGTCGGCGCCCTGGCGGGGTCCGAGGCCCTCAGCGTCTTTTCCGAGGCCGCCGGGAAGATGGTTGACGGTGAATTTCTGCAGATGCGCAATGCCGCCTGTCTCAACCTGTCGGAAGACGATTATCACCATGCCATCCTTGGCAAAACCGGCATTCTGATTTCCGCCGCCTGTGAGGTCGGTGCGGTATGGGCCGGGGCCGGCAGTGAGGAGCGTGTGGCACTGCGGGAGTATGGCATCTGTCTGGGCAGCGCCTTCCAGATGATCGATGACCTGCTCGATTACCAGGGGGATCGGGGAAAGACTGGAAAACAGGTGGGAAACGATCTCGCCGAGGGAAAAATGACCCTGCCGCTGATCTTGACCGTCCAGCACGCCGACGGGCGGGATCGCGCTCGTCTGCAGGAGATCTTCGGCGATGAGATCGGGCGGCGCGAGGGACTGGAGGAGGTCAGCGGCCTGATCGCGAAGTATGACGGCTTTGCACTGACCCGATCCAGGGCGGAACAGATGGGGGCATTGGCCCTGTCGCGGCTTGATCTCTTTCCGGACGAGACGTGTGCGGAGGAGAAGGCGGTACTGCAAGGCCTGGTAGATTTTGTCCTCAAGAGAGAAAAATGAGGACTGGGCTGGCCGGACAGTCCGGGAAATTCCCCAACCGGTATCTATAACCAAGGAATCGGGCCGGCAGTATCGAGACCAGACACAGCGGCGGCAGACTGATCCTGACCGAATCCACGACCGTCGGACGAGAAACCGATGAAGAATATTGCCATACTGGGAACAGGGCGCCACGGGAGTCGGTATGCCGGGCATATCGCACGCGATATTAAGGGGATGACGCTAGCCGGGATCTGGCGACGCAGCACGGAAGGGAGAGCCCAGGCGCAGCGATGGTCGACCACCTTCTGCCCGGATTGGCGGGAACTGATCGTCTCTTCCGGTGTCGATGCAGTTGTCGGGGTCGTTCCACCGGTATTGAATCCGGCTATCGCCGCCGCCTGCGCCTGTGCCGGCAAACCGCTGCTGCTGGAAAAACCGCTTGCCCGCAACGTCGGCGAGGCCCGTGCCATCGTCACTTCGCTTGCCACGGCCGGGGTGCCGCTGACCGTCGGCCAGACCCTGCGCTATAATCCGGTGATCGGAGAGTTGCGGCGACAACTGCCGGAGATGGGCCGGCTGTATGGGTTTGCTGTCAACCAGCGGCTGGAGCCGTCGACACTGGACTGGCATGATGACCGGGACACGGCCGGGGCCGGAGTGCTCTTCCACACGGCGGTCCACGTATTCGATGCAATGCGGCTGATCACTGGTCTGAAGGTCCGGCGGGTCATGGCCCAAGGCAGGCTGGTCCATGCGGCGGCCCTTGAGGATCAGGTGCTGGTCATCGCCGAACTGGAGAATGGAGTCATCGGGACGGTCGATGTGAGCAAGGTTGGCCGGGCCAGGACGGGCCGTTACGAGTTCGTCGGCGCCGACGGCCAGCTGCATGGCGAGCAGATCCACGCCTTCACCGAGGTGATCCGGGGCAACGTCGTGCAATCACGACGTGAGTTCGCTCCGATCCCCACCGTTCTTCAGCTGTTGCGGGATTGGCTGAAATTTCTGGAAGGAGACGGCGACAACCCGGTAACCGGGGAGGAAGGGCTTTACGCCGTCCAGGTCTGCGAGGCCTGCCTCGTGTCGCTGCAGGAGGGGGGGCGCTGGGTGAAGGTTCAGTAAGGGAAGAAGATATCGACGAACGCCAGCACCCAGAGGACGAGGGCGAGAAGGAGCGAGAACAGGACGGCGGCGCTGCCCATGTCCTTGGCTCTCTTGGCATAGATGTTATATTCTGGTGAGACCAGGTCAACAACCGATTCGATCGCCGAATTGAGCAGCTCGACAATCAGGACCAGGGTGTTGACGGCCAGCAGCAGGCCTTTGAACAGCAGCGGCAGGGGCAGGAAATAGAGCAGCGGCAGGAGGAGGACGTAGAGGAGCGACTCCTGGCGGAAGGCCGCCTCATGCCTGAAGGCGGCGCTGATGCCGTCGGCGGAGTAGGTGAAGGCGGCGAGGATGCGGGCGATTCCGGTTTTGTTGGCTTTCATCTCTCGGGCAGATCATTCGATCGGCGCCGGCGGCGCCAATCCGGAGGTGGAGAAAGGGGCAAAAAAAAGGTTGGAGAGCGAACCTCCAACCTTTTACCTACTTTGCGTCAATAACGCATTTGTTTTCTTTTTTTCCGGTAACTGTTTCAGTGCTTGAACGACCGCTGGCCGGTGAACATCATCGCCACCTGCGGCTCCGCCTCGTTGCAGGCCTCGATGGTCTCGAAATCCCGCATCGAACCGCCGGCCTGGAGGATTGCCGACACTCCCTGCCTGATGCCGACATCGGCGCCATCGCGGAAGGGGAAGAAGGCGTCGGAAATCATCACCGACCCGGGAATCCCGCCCTTGTCTCGCCGCACCTGGATATCGATCGCCTCTTTCTCCGTCTGATCCCGTTTTCCCCTGCTGACAGCCAGGTCCAGGTCGGCATAGGGAATGCCATACGTATCGAAACAGAGGATGTCGGCGTACTTGATATAGGCCTTGTGGACGGCGATTTCGGCCACCCCGACACGGTCCTGCTCCCCGGTGCCGATCCCGACGGTACAACCGTCCTTGACATAGAGGACGGAGTTGGAGGTGACACCGTGCTCCACCGCCCAGCCGAAGAGCATATCGTCGATCTCCCTCTCGGTTGGCTGCCGGTCGCAGCGGTATTCCCGGCCCTGCCAGGCGGCAACGGCCGGTTTCAGGTCGGCCGGAGTGCGGATGGAGTTGACGGCGGACTGTTGAACGATGATGCCGCCATCGATCAGACTCTTGAAATCGACAAAGCGGAATTTCTCGAATTCGGCGAGGCGGTCGATCGCGGCAATCTTGATGATCCGCAGGTTCTTGCTCTTTTGGAGGATGTCCAGGGTCCCCGCCTCGAAATCCGGGGCACAGACCACCTCGAGATAGTTGGCGGCCAGCAGCTCCGCAGTGTCCTTGTCGCAGGCCCGGCTCATGACGACTGCTCCGCCGAAGGCTGCGATCCGATCGCAACGGTTGGCCCGGTCGAAGGCGTGGGCCAGCGTCTCGCCGTAGGCGGCGCCGCAGGGATTGTTGTGCTTGAGGATGACGGCGGCGGGACGGTCCATCAGGTACTTGAGGATGTTGAGGCCGTTATCGATATCGGTCAGGTTGATCTTGCCCGGGTGCTTGCCTACCTGAAGCATGTCCTCGACCGTTATCGCCGAGACGAGCCCGTTGCCCGGTTCGATGAAGGCGCAGTCGCCGAGGACCAGGTTGCCGTTGACCAGCTCGTACAGGGCCGCCTCCTGGTCCGGGTTCTCTCCATAGCGAACACCTCTCTCGTCGACTGAGCCATCTCCCTGCGGAATTTTCCAGGTCTTCTTGCGGTAGACCAGGGACTGGCCGTCGAAGGAGATGGTCATCTCCATCGGGAAATGATCGCCAAGTATCGTTGAATACATCGATTTCAGTGTACTCATATCTCATTCTCCGGTATCGATTTTCAGGTGATGTTGGTTGGGCTCCGAACAGCACCGGGGGAATCTCGTGTAAGGTGCTGCAGTTGTATCAGAGACTCGTTTGAAGATCATGGGGTGGATTGTTTGAATCCCGACAATGTCGTATGCGGTGCGATAACGGCCCGTGTCTCCAGTTTGCAATCGGAAAGGCAACTGTAGGCCCCGATCCGTACCTCGTCTTGCAGCAGGCAGTCGTCGAGGATGACGCCAGGTTCGATGTGGCAGAATCTGCCGATCCTGGTTGCGCCACGGATCTGAGTCCCGGGGTGCAGGACGGTGTCCGCGTTGATGACGGCTTCGTACGAGACAAATGTCGTTTCCGGGCTCAGCATCGTCACTCCCTGCAGCATGAGATCCCGATTGCGTCGGGACTGCAGTTCCCGGTGGGCCTCGGCAAGTTCGATTCGGGAGTTGACGCCAAGCACATCGCCGGGATGCGGGGCGGTGAACCCATGGACGCTGCGGCCGTCAGCGACAGCAAGGGAGATTAAATCGGTGAGGTAGACCTCTCCCTGACTGTTGTCGGTTCCGACCTGGTGCAGGGTCTGGAACAGGAACCGGCTGTCGGTGAGATAGATCCCGGCATTGATTTCTCGGATCGCCCTCTGTTCCGTCGTTGCGTCCTTTTCCTCGATGATGGCGGTGATTTTGCCGTCGGCTCCATGGAGAATTCGCCCATAGTTGGTCGGGTTGTCGAGGATGGTGGTCATCAGGGTGACGGCGGCGCCGCTCTCCTGGTGGGCGGTGTACATGTCGCCCAGGGTCTGGGGGCGGATCAGCGGTGTGTCGCCGCAGAGGATCAGCACGGTCCAGTCGCTGCCTGTCAGCGATCGTTCGGCTGCCAGAACCGCATCTCCCGTTCCCCGCTGCTGTTCTTGTACAACGCTATCGACCTCGAACCCGGCCAACGTTGCCTCGACCGCATCTTGCTGGTGGCCGACAACGACAAGCGTCCGCTCAGGGTGCAGCGGGGCGATGGCATGGAGAACATGATGGAGCATCGGCACCGCCATGACTTCATGGAGCACTTTGGCTCTGTTTGATTTCATCCGGGTGCCTTTGCCGGCAGCCAGGACAATCGCGGCAAGTGGGTTTGCTCGAACCATCGGCACTCCGTCGTCGTTGGATATTCCCTGCGAGTGGGTTGAATCGGAATCTTTTCGAAAATGAAACTTTACCTGATCGGCTCGAGTGGCGTCAAGCGGCCATTTCCACGACGCTGGATGTGAGCAGCGGGTTGCAGAACGGCAGGCGCTGAGAGGCAATCAGGGGCACGGTGCGATTGACGCAGGGGGTGTTTCAATTGTCGCCGAATTATTTCTGACCATAGGATGAGAACAACGCCGTCATTTTCGCCATCTCGGCATGATCGAGGATATTCGGTTGGCCGACACACTTGCTGCGCCAGTACAGTTCGGCACAGAATTCTGTCTCGCAGGCGGTGGCATAGGCAGTGTCAAGATCCGGCCCGGCCGCGACGAGCCCATGGTTGGCCAACAGGGCGGCATTGCGATCGGTCATCGCCTCGAGGGCGTTTTCGGCCAAGGCGGTGCTGCCGAAGGTTGCATAACGGCTGCAGCGGACACTCTCACCGGCCGGGGTGAGCATGTAGTGGATGGCCGGCAGGTCCCACCCGAGGCAACTGAGAACGGTCGAGAAGGTCGAATGGGTATGGACTACAGCTCCGATATCATCCCTATGCTGGTACAGAATGAGGTGAAGCGCCAGCTCGGAGGATGGTTTTCTCGTACCGTCGTGAACTTGGCCGTCAAAATCGACGACCACGATATCGGCGGGTTTGGTGGCACGATAGTCGAGACCGCTGGGGCTGATGGCGAGCAGTCCCAGCCGGCGGTTGCGGATGCTCAGGTTGCCGCTGGTGCCTCTCGTCATCCGTTCTTCGACGAGTTTGCGCCCGAAGCGGCAGATCAATCGGCGTTCGTGGTCAAGTAGAAGTGCCATATAAGATCAATCTCGGAGGTAGTCATGGCTGAGGGACTGTCCCTCTATGCTCGGGAAACAAGGACAGTGTACCTTCCTCCGAGGCCGGACAGATTCCCCGTTCGGTGATCAGGCCGGTGACAAGTCGTGCCGGAGTGACATCGAAGGCGTAATTGGCGACCGGACTGTTCTGCGGGGTAATCAGAACCGAGGTGAGCCGGTCCTCGGCCAGCCCTTCGATATAGCGGACTTCCTCTCCGTCCCTCTGTTCAATGGGAATGTCTCTCACCCCATCGCGAACCGTCCAGTCGAAAGTCGAGGAGGGAAGGGCGACATAGAAGGGAATGCCGTTGTCCCTGGCGGCAAGAGCCTTGAGGTAGGTGCCGATCTTGTTGGCGACGTCGCCGGTGAACGTCGTGCGATCGGAGCCGGTAATCACCAGATCGACCATCCCGTGCTGCATGAGATGGCCGCCGGCGTTATCGACGATGACCGTATAGGGGATTCCCTGTTGTTGCAGTTCCCAGGCCGTCAGGCTGGCGCCCTGGTTGCGCGGTCGGGTTTCGTCGACCCAGACGTGTACATCGATCCCCTGCCCGAAAGCGGTGTAAATCGGAGAGGTCGCGGTACCGTAGTCGACAAAGGCGAGCCAACCGGCATTGCAGTGGGTGAGAATATTGACCGTGGCCCCAGCCTTGCTGTTGCTGATCCCGGTAATGATTTCCGCCCCATGGCGACCGATGCGGCGGCAGAAATCGGCATCTTCATCGGCGATGGCATGGGCTGAATCCAGGCAAATCGCGATCTTGTCCTCGACACTAGCGCCGGATGCCGAAATGCCGTCGAGAATTCGCTGTACAGCCCAACTCAGATTGACGGCGGTCGGCCGAGTGGCAATCAACATCTCGGCCGATCGGGCCATATCAACCATGAAAGAATCGAGCGAGCTTCGATCTGCGGTAAGACTGGCAAGGTACATCCCAAAACCGGCAGCTGCACCAATCAGACCGGCGCCGCGCACATGCATATCGGTAATTGCCCTGGCCATCTGGTCTGGTGTGGAGAGGGATTCGACAATGAAGCGGTGGGGAAGATAGCGCTGGTCGATAATCTTGACTACGCCTGCATCTTCCTGGTCCAACCAGATTGTACGGTACGGTATTCCTGCGACGTTCATGAGCAGATGCAATGAGAAAAGATTTACAGTATCG
Organism: Desulfoprunum benzoelyticum; assembly: GCF_014201505.1. Classification (GTDB taxonomy): domain Bacteria; phylum Desulfobacterota; class Desulfobulbia; order Desulfobulbales; family Desulfocapsaceae; genus Desulfoprunum; species Desulfoprunum benzoelyticum. The sequence continues at coordinate 395,577 of NZ_JACHEO010000002.1, forward strand.
ATATGGCTGAAATAAGTCTAAAACTGATAGAGATATACTGCACATTGATGTATCGAGCACCAGAAAAGGTGCAAAGAAATGTGTGAAGAGTCCGGGTGAGGGAACAGGAGGGGGAGGAAAAAAAATGGCGCTGGGGGAGGCGGGAGTGGTTAGAGAAAAAGGGAAAGGGCCCTGACAGGATGGATGTCAGGGCCCTTTGGGGCAAGGATTCGGCGGCGACCTACTCTCC
>NZ_JACHEO010000003.1 GCF_014201505.1 Desulfoprunum benzoelyticum
AAGCTGAAGGGGCATGAACCAGGGGGTTGGTCGAGATGACGGAAGCTGAAGGGGCATGAACCAGGGGGTTGGTCGCGATGACGGAAGCTGAAGGGGCATGGATCAGGGGGTTGGTCGCGATGACGGAAACTGAAGGGCATGAATCAGGGGGTTGGTCGAGGCGACAGTGCTCGATGTTCCCGATAGGGCGAAGGCCACGCCCCCGCCCCCGCTGTCATTTCGAAGCGCAGCGAGAAATCTTGTCATTCCATGGCAAAAGAAGATCTCTCCCTGCGGTCGAGATGACAGCGGGGGTTGGTCGAGATGACGGAAGCTGAAGGGGCATGAACCAGGGGGTTGGTCGAGATGACGGAAGCTGAAGGGGCATGAACCAGGGGGTTGGTCGCGATGACGGAAGCTGAAGGGACATGAATCAGGGGGTTGGTCGAGGCGACAGTGCTCGATGTTCCCGATAGGGCAAAGGCCACGCCCCCTCCCCCGCTGTCATTTCGAAGCGCAGCGAGAAATCTCATCATTCCCGATAGGGCAAAGGCCACGATCCCGCCCCCGCCGTCATTTCGAAGCGCAGCGAGAAATCTTGTCGTTCCCGGCAGAAGATCTCTCACCTGTTCTCCCATCCCCCACCCAAAGCCAGATACAGCTGCACCGCCGCCGTCCGCCGCCCCAGTTCCGACTGGGCCCGGTCGGTCTCGGCGGCATAAAGCTGGCGCTGGGCATCGAGGACCTCGAGGTAGCTGACGACCCCGGCCCGGTAGCGCATCTCCGCCAGCCGCAGCCCTTCCCGGGCCGCGGTCTCCCGCCGCCGCTGGGCCGCGATCTCGTCGCCACTGCGACCGTAGCGGCCCAAGGCATCGGCCACCTCGCGCAGGGCGTTGAGCCCGGTCTGGCGATAGGTCAGCCCGGCCTGTTGCAGCCGGGCCAGGGCCGCCCGGTAGTTGGCGGTCAGGCTGCCGCCGACGTAGAGCGACTGCAGCAGGTCAAAGCCCGGCGAGGCGACGGTGGCCCCCTCGCCGCTGACCAGGTCGCCGAGTTCGGTGCTGACCGCGCCGAAGGTCCCGGTCAGGCTGATGCTGGGGAAAAACAGCGCCTTGGCCTCGCCGACCTTGGCATTGGCAGCGATCAGCTGCTGCTCGGCCTGGCGCAGGTCGGGGCGGCGCTCGAGCAGCGCCGACGGCAGCCCCGCCGGCACCGGCGGCGGCAGCGCCGGTTCGGCCGGGGTCCCGAGGGCCACCGGGCCCGGCGGCCGGCCGAGGAGGATCGACAACGAATTCTCGGTCGCAGCAATATTGGTGAGCAGGCCCGGCAGCAGCGATTCGGTGGTCGCCAGCTGGTTTTCGGCCTGGCGCTCCTCGGCGGCGGAACTGACCCCGGCCGCGGCCAGGCGGCTGACCAGGCGCAGGGATTCGCGCTGGGCGGCGATCGTCCGCCGGGTGATCGCCGCCGTTTCGGCCAGGCTCTGCAACTGGAAATAACTCTGGGCGACGCTGGCCACCAGCGAGGCATAGACCCCGTCCTGCGCCGCCTTCGTCGCCAGCAGCTGGGCCCGGGCGGCCTCGGTGGCCCGGCCGTAGCGGCCCCAGAGATCGATCTCCCAGGCCAGGAACAGCCCGCCGAGGAAGCTGGTGGTGAAGTCATCGCCCGGCTGGCGGGCCGTGGGTGAAGCGGTCACCCCCGCCGCCAGCGACGGCAGGGCCGGCGATCGGGCCCCGGCCAGCAGGGCCCGAGCCTCCTGCACCCGGGCGGCGGCCAGCTGGACGTCGAGGTTGCCGGCGAGGGCGGACTGTATCAGCCCCTTGAGGGTCGGGTCGCCGTAGACCTGCCACCACGGCAGCGCCGCCACCGCCGCCTGCTCCGGCGGGGCGACGGCGTCGCGGTAGTCGGCCGGCAGATCGAGATCGGGGCGGCGGTAATCGAGGCCGACGCTGCAGCCGGCGAGGAACAGGGCGAGAAGCAGGATGACGAACGGCAAGCGCATCATGACTCCCCCTCCCCGGCCCCGGTAGTTACCGGCGACCCTTTCCGCCCGCGCACCCGCCCCACCACCCGGTCGACGGTCACATACAGCGCCGGGACGAAGAACACCGCCAGCAGGGTGGCGGCCAGCATCCCCCCGACGACGGTGATTCCCATCGACACCCGCGACGCCGCCCCCGCCCCTCTGGCCAGGACCAGCGGCATGACCCCGAGGATGAAGGCGAAGGAGGTCATCAGGATCGGTCGCAGCCGCAGCCGGGCCGCCTCCACCGCCGCCTCGACCGCCGCCATGCCGCCGTCGCGCCGCATCTTGGCGAACTCGACGATGAGGATGGCGTTCTTGGCCGCCAGGCCGATCAGCAGCACCAGGCCGATCTGGGCGTAGATGTTGAGGGCCAGGCCGACGGCCTGCAGCGCCAGCATCGCCCCGAACACCCCGAGCGGCACGGCGAACAGCACCGCCAGCGGTACCGCCCAGCTCTCGTACATCGCCGCCAGGAACAGGAAGACGAAGACGATCGCCAGCGCGAAGATCACCGGCGCCTGGCCGGCCGAGGCCTTCTCCTGCAGGCTGATCCCCGACCACTCATAGCCGTAGCCCGGCGGCAGGACCGCCGCCGCCACCGCCTCCATCGCCGCGATCGCCTGGCCGGAGCTGTAGCCGGGGGCGGCATCGCCGCCGATATCGGCGGTGCGGAACATGTTGTAGCGCTGCAGGGTGCTCGGTGAGCTGATCGGCACCGGGGCGACGAAGGTGGACAGCGGGATCATCAGGCCGGCGCCACTGCGGACATGATAGAGGCCGATGTTGGTGATATCGCCCCGGAATTCGGCCTCGGCCTGCATCGTCACCTTGTAGGTGCGGCCGAAGCGGTTGAAATCGTTGACGTTGAGGCCGCCGAGAAAGGTCTGCAGGGCGGTCGTGATATCGTTGACCTGGACCCCCAGTTTCTTGGCCTTTTCCCGGTCGACCTCGAGCTGGTAGGCGGGATTGCGGGGATTGAACTTCGAGTAGACCGAGCCGATCTCCGGCCGCTTCCTGGCCTCGGCGACAAACATATTGGCCACCTCGGCCAGGGCCTGCGGCGTGCCGCCGCCGCGATCCTGGAGCTTGAACGAGAAGCCGCCGGTGGCCCCCAGGCCGGGGATCGGCGGCGGGTTGAAGACCAGCACCGCCGCCTCGGGGTTCTGCGCCCCCCGCTGGTACAGCGATAGCAGGATCGCGCGCAGCGACAGCTCTTTGGTGGTGCGCTCCTCCCACGGCGCCAGGCCGGCGACGAACATGGCGCTGTTCGACTGCGGCACGCCGCTGAGGATGTTGTAGCCGTTGACCATCAGCCGCCGGGCGATACCCGGGGTATCGGCGACCAGGGCGTCGACCTTCTCCGCCGCGGCGATCGTCCGCCGCATCGCCGCCCCTTCCGGCAGCTGCAGCGAGCCGATGAAGTAGCCCTGGTCCTCGGCCGGGACGAAGCCGCCGGGGACACTCTGCAGCAGCCACCCGGCCGAAACGAGAATCACCGCCAGCGTCGCCAGGGTCAGGGCCAGCAGGCGGATGACCCGCCGCACCCCGTTGGTGTAGCCGGCCGTCAGCCGGTCGAAGCCCCGGTTGAACAGGCGGAAGAAACGGGCCAGCGGGCCGCGGCCGACCGCCACGGTGTTGGGCCGCAGCAGCAGGGCGCACAGGGCCGGAGTCAGCGACAGGGCGACGAAGCACGACAGGCCGACGGAGACGGCGACGGTGATCGCAAACTGCTTGTACATGACCCCGGCGATGCCGCCGAGGAAGGCCACCGGCACGAACACCGCCGCCAGCACCAGGGCGATCGCCACGACCGGCCCGGCGACTTCGTCCATCGCCTTGAGCGTCGCCGCGCGCGGGCCGAGACCGCCGTGGTGCATATGGTACTCGACCGCCTCGACGACGACGATGGCGTCGTCGACGACAATGCCGATCGCCAGCACCATCCCGAACAGGGTCAGGGTGTTGATCGAGAACCCGAGCACGGTGAAGGCGGCGAAGGTCGCGACCAGCGACACCGGCACCGCCAGCATCGGGATCAGGGTGGCGCGCCAGCTCTGGAGGAAGAGATAGACAACGATCAGCACCAGCACCAGGGCCTCGAACAGGGTCTTGACGACTTCGCGCAGCGACTCGACGACGAAGACCGTGTTGTCGATGACGAAATCGCAGGCGATGTCGGCGGGAAAGCGCCGGGTCAGCTGCTCCAGCTCGGCGTGGATCAGGGCCGAGGTCTCGATCGCGTTGGCGTCGGGGGTCAGGTTGACCGAGAAGGCGGTGGCGTCGCGGCCGTTGTAGCGGACACTGAAGGTGTAGTCCCTGGCCCCGAGTTCGACCCGGGCCAGATCGCGCAGGCGGATGAAGGAGCCGTCGGCCTGGGCGCGGACGATGATGTTCTCGAACTCGGCCGGTTCGGTCAATCGGCCGCGGACCTGGACCCCGTACTGGAACTGCTGCTCGGCAGGGGCCGGGAACTGCCCGACCTGGCCGGCCGGGGCCTGGACGTTCTGTTCCTTGATCGCCGCCAGGACGTCGCTCGGGGTGACGCCGAGGCGTGCCATCCGGTCGGGCTTGAGCCACACCCGCATCCCGAACTCGGAGCCGAACAGGGTGACGTTGCCGACCCCCTTGACCCGCTTGATCGCCTCGATGATGTTGATCGCCGTGTAGTTGGTCAGAAACAGCGAGTCGTAGGTCCCCTTCGGCGAGTGGATGGCGATGTACATCAGGGTGTCGGGGGTGCTCTTCTTGGTCGTCAGGCCGGTCGCCAGCACCTCCTGCGGCAGCTGGGCGTTGGCCTGGGCGGTGCGGTTCTGGACCTGGACCGAGGCGATGTCGGGGTCGGCCTCGAGGTTGAAGGTGACATCGAGGGTGTACTGGCCGTTTTCGGCCGAGGTCGAGCTCATGTAGAGCATCTGTTCGACGCCGTTGACCTGCTGCTCGATCGGCAGGGCGACGCCGTCCTCGACGACCTGGGCGTTGGCGCCGGGATAGGTGCCGCTGACCCGCACCGTCGGCAGGGTGATCTGCGGGAACTGGGCGATCGGCAGGGTCAGGCCGGCGATGATCCCGGCCAGCAGCAGGAACAGCGAGACGACGATGGCGAAGACGGGGCGGTTGATGAAGAACCTGGCCATGGCTGCCCCCGCTTACGGCTGAACCGCCGGTTCCACTGGCGGAGCTGCACCAGGCGTGCCTTCCTCGGTGATCAGGGTCGGGGCGACGACGGTCCCGGCCTGGACCTTCTGCAGCCCATCGACCACGATCCGCTCCTCCCCGCTCAGCCCGGCCGCGACCACCCACAGCTCGCCGCTCCGGCTGCCCATCGTCACAGGCCGCACCTCGATCGTGTTGTCCGGCCTCAGGACGTTGACGAATTCCTTGCCGAGGAGCTCGGTCACCGCCTTCTGCGGCACCAGCCGGGCGTCCTTGATCAGGTCATAGGTGATGCGGATGCGGCCGTTCATCCCCGGCAGCAGGAAATGGGAGGGGTTGGCGAATTTGGCCCGCAGCAGCAGGGTGCCGGTGGCGGCGTCGATGGCCCGATCGGCGAAATCGATGGCGCCGGGCTGGTCATAGCTGCCGCCGTCCGAAAACAGGAACTCGACCTTGACGTTGGCCGCTTCGGGGCTGTCTTTCTGCGCCAGGGCCGGTCTTTGCCGCATCCGTTCCAGAAGGGAGGTTTCGGAGACACTGAAGTAGACGTAGACCGGATCGAGGGTCGACACCGTCGCCAATACCGTCTGGCCGGCACTGACGACACTGCCGACCTCGACATTCTGCAGGCCGATCTGGCCGGTTATCGGCGAGAGGATTTCGGCATAGGAGCGATCCAGCTTTGCCCGATCGAGCAGGGCCTTTTTCGAGGCGACAACCGAAACAGCCTGTTTTTCCTGGGCAACAGCCAGATCATAGGTCTGCCGGGGAATGGCATTGTCCACCAGCAGCGGCCTGTACCGCTCCACGTCCTGCCGGGCCCGGATCATGTTCGCTTCGGCCTCCGCCAGTTTGGCCGCCGCATCGGCTACCGCCGCATCAAAAGGAAGCGGATCGATGGCGAACAGCAGGTCCCCCTTGCGGACCCGGTGCCCTTCCCGGAACGCCACCCGGTCGAGCATGCCGCCGACCCGGGAACGGATCTCCACCTCCTGGAAGGCCTTGACCCCGGCGATGACCTCCGTTGCCACCGGGGTGTCGCGGCGGATGACCTGCATCGCCGTGACCGTCGGCGGCGCCGGCGCCACCGGAGGGGCGGGACGATCGCAGGCCCCGCACAGCACCACCACCAGACCGATTCCAATCCCCCACCAGTATCCGTTGATCACGGCACCTTCCCCCCACGGTGATGGTTGCGCAGGAAAACGACGGCAATGTCACGTCGCGGTAGTTGCTGCAGCACACAACCGCTGCTGGGCAATGATAGCATGGCGATGAAGTGAAAAGCAAATCGACGGACGACCGCGGCGGCGGATACAATCAATCCAGCAGGATCTCGCCGGTACTGAAATAGCGGGTGATGACGGTTTTCAATTCGTCCCGCAGGCCCTGGTCGTCACGGCCGGCATAGCGGCGGTGGAGATCGCCGCCGATAGAGAGAAAGGCATCGACGACCTCCGGGTCGAAATGGCGGCCCCGCCCTTCCGCCACCAGGGCGACCGAGGCTTCGCAGGACAGGGGCTCCTTGTACGGGCGCCGCGAGGTCAGGGCGTCGAAGACGTCGGCGACGGCGAAGATCCGGGCCGGCAGCGGGATCGCCTGCCCCGCCAGTCCCTCCGGATAGCCGCTGCCGTCGAACTTTTCATGGTGCGAGCCGACGATCTGGGCGGCATCGTTGAGCCACATCGCCCCCTTGACGATGTCGAGGCCATGGCGGACGTGGTCCTTCATCTCGGAGAATTCCTGTTCGTCGAGGCTGCCGGGTTTGAGGAGGATGCTGTCGCGGACACCGATCTTGCCGACATCGTGAAGAAACGCCCCCTTGATCAGGGTCTGGATGTCCTGGTGCGGCAGTTTCAGTTGTTCCGCGAGGCGGACGGCGTAAAGGGTGACCCGGAAGTTGTGGATATCGGTATCGCTGTCGCGCTTGGCGATGGCGCCGGCCAGGATCGCCAGCGATTCGAGGTTGGCCTGCAGCAGGTTGCGCGAAAAGGTCACCAGTTTGCGGGCCAGCAGCAGGATGACCGGGTAGAGCAGGGCGCTGGTGACCACGACGACCAGGATCGTGATGACGGCGCTGCGCCGCAGATCTCTGCTGATGCCGGCCTGGACCGCCGCCGCCGGGGCGAAGACGGCCTGGGTGACACCGACCCGCTCCGCCCGGTACGTCACCGGCAGCACAGTGTAGATGTGCATTGCCCCGGCGATCATGACGATCCTGGTTTTCTGGGTGATCTCGGCCCCGGCCAGGGGGTGGGCGCCGATGAATGCCAGCACCGGCCCGATCCGGGCATAGCCGTCATCCCGCCGTTCTTCGCGGTCGTTCGTTGCGGCGCCGTGAAAACGGACGTAGACGAACTCGCCGCTCTGCCGGCCCAGGTTGGCCGCCATCCATTCGTCCAGGGCCCGGCGAAAGGCGGCGCGCTGATCGCCCTCCCCTTCATTGACAATCTCCATGGTCCGCAGAGTGATCGACCGGACATCGGCCTGCACCTCCTTCGCCACCAGATTGCGGAGATTGCGGCCTTCGATGACATAGACGGCGGCCGTGGTCGCCACGGCGACGAGCGCGGCCATGACCGCCAGCCGGATCGCCAGGGTGCGGTAAACGAAGGTCTGCAGGGTCTGGGGCCGGGATCGGGCCATGGTCGATCTCCTGAAAAACGGGCGGGCGAAAGGCGGGCCGGGGCGGAATTGCCGGCCCGATTGGACATCCTCACTGCGAATGGTATTATATATCAGAGCTTGTTAAAAAAGGAGGAATGTCTGCCCTGTCCTGATGACCTGCCCTCTGGCTTGTCGCCCTTTTTTCTCTGTCGCCTCGACCTGCCCCGGCTGTCGCCTCGACCTGCCCCGGCTGTCGCCTCGACCTGCCCCGGCTGTCGCCTCGACCTGCCCCCGCTGTCGCCTCGACCTGCCCCCGCTGTCATCTCGACCGCAGGGAGAGATCTTAAACCGGACTTGGAGTGGGCTCATGGACAGGAAAACCGAGATTTCTCGCTTCGCTTCGAAATGACGGAACAAAACACAACCTCATCCAACACCTGCCGGTAAACCGCCATGCCAGAAAAACAACTGCAACGGATTTCCAACACGATCTCCTTCCGGATCGCCCTGCCGGCGTTTCTGACCATTCTCCTCTTCGTCGTCGCCATCTTCTACGTCGTCCTGCCGCAGTTGGAGCAGAGCCTGCTGAATCGCAAGCAGGAGATGATCATGGAGTTGACGGAAACGACCTGGAGCCTGATCGGCGATTACCATGAGCGGGAACTGCGCGGTGAACTGAGCCCCGACGAGGCGAAGCGGCGCGCCGTGCTGCGGATCGGCAAGCTGCGCTACGGCCCGGAAAAAAAAGATTATTTCTGGATCAACGACATGACCCCGCGGATGATCATGCACCCGTACCGCAGCGATCTCGACGGCAAGGATATCTCCGACTTCAGGGATCCTAAAGGCAAGCGCCTCTTTGTCGAATTTGTAAAGACCGTGGAAAAACAGGGCGCCGGCTACGTCGACTACATGTGGCAGTGGAAGGACGATTCGGACAAGATCGTCCCCAAGATCTCGTACGTCAAGGGCTACGAGCCCTGGGGGTGGATCGTCGGCACCGGGATGTACATCGATGACGTCAAGGCCGAGATCGCCGCGATCCGCAACCATCTAGCCGCCGTTTCCGCCGGCATCCTGGTGATCATCTCCCTGCTCGCCCTCTACTCCATCCGCCAGAGCCTGCTGGCCGACCGCGAGCGGCAGCGGATCTTCGCCGAGCGGGGGGAATTGTTGAAGTCGCTGGAGCAGAGCACGGAGCGGTTCCGCAACCTGATCGAGACCACCAGCGACTGGATCTGGGAGATCGACCGCGACGGCCGCTGCACTTACTCCAGCCCGCGGGTCGAGAATCTGCTCGGCTTTGAGCCGGTGGAGATCCTCCACGCCTCGCTGACCACGTTCGCGCCGCCCGACCAGGCCGCCGAGGCCGGCGCCGCCTTCGCGAAACTGCTCGCCGCCGGCAAGCCCTTCACCGGCTTCGAGATCACCTCGCTGGGCAAGGACGGCCAGGTCGTCGTCCTCGAGTGCAACGCCGTGCCGATCTTCGATGAGCGGGGACAGCTGGCGGGTTACCGCGGGGTCGCCCGTGATATCACCGAGCGCAAGACGGCGATGGAGGTCCTGAAGAAGAGCCGCGACGATCTCCATGCCAGCCTCGAGGAGACGGTGGCCTCGCTGGCTTCGACCGCCGAAAAGCGCGACCCCTACACCGCCGGGCACCAGCAGCGGGTCGACCGCCTGGCCTGCGCCATCGCCCGGGAGATCGGCTACCCCGAGGACAAGATCGAGGGGCTCCACATCGCGGCGCTGCTGCACGACATCGGCAAGATCACCCTGCCGTCGGAGTATCTCGCCAAGCCGACCCGGTTGTCGTCGGAGGAAAAGGCCCTGTTCAAACTCCATCCCGAGGTCGGCTACGAGATCCTCAAGCGGATCCAGTTCCCGTGGCCGGTGGCGGAGATCGTCCTCCAGCACCACGAGCACCTGGACGGCACGGGCTACCCGCAGGGGCTGAAGGATGACGAGATACTGCTCGAGGCCCAGATCCTCGCCGTCGCCGACGTGGTCGAGGCGATGTCGTCGCACCGCCCCTACCGGCCTTCGCTCGGCATCGACATCGCCCTCGACGAGATCCGCGCCGGACAGGGCATCCGCTATCATGCCGAAAGCGTCGATGCCTGTCTCAACCTGATCCTGGAAAAGCGATACGACCTGAGCTACACCATGGAGGAAGGCGGCGGCGGGGTCGGGTGAATTTGAGCAGGCAGTGGACAACTATCTGTGGTTGTAACAAGGGGCAACCAGGGAACATAAGATTTCTCGCTGCGCTTCGAAATGACAGCGGGGACGGGATCTTGGCTTTGGCCCTATCGGGAACAGCAGCACTGTCATCGCGACCTGCCCCTGCCTTGTCGCCTTTCATGCTCTGTAATCGCGACCTTCCCCCGCTGTCATCTCGACCGCAGGGAGAGATCTCAAACAGGATTTGGAATGGGCTCCGGCAAAGGAACAACAAGATTTCTCGCTGCGCTTCGAAATGACAGCGGGGGCGGAATCTTGACCTTCGCCCTACCGGGAACAACGAGATTTCTCGCTTCGCTTCGAAATGACAACGGGGGCAGAATCTTGACCTTCGCCCTACCGGGAACAACAAGATTTCTCGCTGCGCTTCGAAATGACAGCGGGGACGGGATCTTGGCTTTGGCCCTATCGGGAACAGCAGCACTGTCATCGCGACCTGCCCCTGCCTTGTCGCCTTTCATGCTCTGTAATCTCGACCTGCCCCCGCTGTCATCTCGACCGTAGGGAGAGATCTCAACCAGGCCTGGGAGTGGACTCCTGCCAGAATAAAAACAAAAACATCCCGCTATCCATCAGTGGACCGCCATGCCAGAAAAACAACTGCAACGGATCTCCAGCACCATCTCCTTCCGGATCGCCCTGCCGACGTTTCTGACCATTCTCCTGTTCGTCATCACCATCTTCTCCATCGCCCTGCCGCAGTTGGAACAGAGCCTGCTCAATCGCAAGCAGGAGATGATCATGGAGTTGACCGAAACCGCCTGGAGCCTGCTCGAGGATTACCATGCCCGCGAACTGCGCGGCGAGCTGAGCCCCGACGAGGCGAAGCGGCGGGCTATTCTGCGGATCGGCAAGCTGCGCTACGGCCCGGGAAAAAAGGATTATTTCTGGATCAACGACATGACCCCGGTGATGATCATGCACCCCTACCGGCCCGATATCGAGGGCAAGGATGTTGCCACCTTTGAAGATCCGAACCTGAAAAATATTTTAACCAAGATCGTCGAGGTGGTGCGGCAACAGGAGGCGGGATTTGTCGACTACGAGTGGCAGTGGAAGGACGAAACGCAGAGAATCGCGCCCAAGATCTCGTACGTCAAGGGCTACGAGCCCTGGGGCTGGGTCATCGGCACCGGGATGTACAGCGATGACGTCAAGGCCGAGATCGCCGCGATCCGCAACCACCTGGCCGCCGTCTCCGCCGGGATCCTGGTGATCATCTCCCTGCTCGCCCTCTACTCCATCCGCCAGAGCGTGCTGGCCGACCGCGAGCGGCAGCGGATCTTCGCCGAGCGTGGCAGGTTGATGAAGTCGCTGGAGATGAGCACGGAGCGGTTCCGCAACCTGATCGAGACCACCAGCGACTGGATCTGGGAGATCGACCGCGACGGCCGCTGCACCTACTCCAGCCCGCGGGTCGAAAACCTGCTCGGCTTCGAGCCGGAGGAGATCCTGCATGCCCCGCTGACCGCCTTCGCCGCGCCCGGCCAGGCCGCCGCGATCAACGCCGCCTTCACAAAACTGCTCGCCGCCGGCAAGCCCTTCAACGGCTTCGAGATCACCTCGCTGGGCAAGGACGGCCGGGTCGTCGTCCTCGAATGCAACGCCGTGCCGATCTTCGATGAGCGGGGACAGCTGGCGGGATACCGCGGGGTCGCCCGGGATATCACCGAGCGCAAGACGGCGATGGAGATCCTCAGAAAGAGCCGCGACGATCTCCATGCCAGCCTCGAAGAGACGGTGGCCTCGCTCGCCTCCGCCGCCGAAAAGCGCGATCCCTACACCGCCGGGCACCAGCAGCGGGTCGAGCGTCTGGCCTGCGCCATCGCCAGGGAGATCGGCTACCCCGAGGACAAGATCGAGGGGCTGCACATCGCGGCGCTGCTGCACGACATCGGCAAGATCACCCTGCCGTCGGAGTATCTCGCCAAGCCCACCCGGTTGTCGACGGAGGAAAAGGCCCTGTTCAAGCTCCACCCCGAGGTCGGCTACGACATCCTCAAGCGGATCCACTTCCCCTGGCCGGTGGCGGAGATGGTCCTCCAGCACCACGAGCATCTCGACGGCACGGGCTACCCGCGGGGCCTGAAGGACGACGAGATCCTGCTGGAGGCGAATATCCTCGCCGTCGCCGACGTGGTCGAGGCGATGTCGTCGCACCGCCCCTACCGGCCGTCGCTCGGCATCGACATCGCCCTCGACGAGATCCGTGCCGGGCGGGGCATCCGTTATCATGCCGCAAGCGTCGATGCCTGCATCGACCTGATCCTGGAAAAGGGATTCGACCTGAGCTACACCAGGGACGAGGACGGGGGCGGGGTCGGGTGAGAGGCCTCGAACTGCTCCAGCGCCTCCAGCGCCTCGCAGCCGTAGATCACCGCCGGGCCGCCGCCCATGAGGACCGCGACGCCGATGGTCTCGAGGATCTCCTCCCTCGAGGCGCCGGCGCGGAGGGCGTCATGGACGTGGTAGGCGATGCAGCCGTCGCAGCGGACCGTGATCCCGATCCCCAGGGCGATCAGCTGCTTGGTCCTGGCGTCGAGGGCGCCGGCCGTCGTCGCCGCGGCGCTGAGCTGGGCGAAGGCCGTCATCGGCCCGCGCAGGTTTCTCGCCAGCCGGGCGTAGATCTGCTGCAGCCGCCGGTGGTAGTCGGGGTAATTGTCATGCACTGTTCGTCTCCTTGTTGCGGGGGTTGCGCCGGTTGGCGGTTGGACCTCCGTGCGTCGAGGTGACTTCACTCCCTGTCATCGCGACCTGCTCCCTGCCACGAACGACAAGATTTCTCGCTGCGCTTCGAAATGACAGCGGGGGCGGCATCGCGCCCTTCGCCCTACCGGGAACCGCCGGATTTCTCGCTGTCCCCTCGACCTGCCCCCGCTGTCATCGCGACCTGCCCCTTGGCTTGCCGCCCTTTCATGCCGTGTCATCTCGACCTGCCCCTTGGCTTGCCGCCCTTTCATGCCGCGTCATCTCGACCTGCCCCCGCTGTCATCTCGACCGCAGGGAGAGATCTTAAACTGGTCTTGGAATGATCCCCCGCAGGGAACAGCAAGATTTCTCGCTGCGCTTCGAAATGACAGCGGGGCCGGCATCGCGCCCTTCGCCCTACCGGGAACATGAAGATTTCTCGCTTCACCCGAAATGACAGAATAGCGATCGAAAAACACGATCCACCATCACTGCACCCGCGCCGCCAGGTAGCGGACGATCTCCGCCAGGGTGTGCAACCGGCCGTAGTCGGCCTCGGGCACGCTGACTCCCAGTTCCTCGTCGAGGCGGATGAAGAAATTGAGGGCGTCGAAGGAATCGATGTCGAGCGTCCGCCGGATGTTGTCGTCCGGGCCGAGGGCGGCCGGGTCCGATTCCGGGGCGATCCGCCGGAGAATCGTCAACACCACCTCCCTGATCTGTTCGTCGGTCATAATTTTTCAGGCTCCTGCAGGTAGCGGTTGAGGGCGTCGAGGAACTGGGCGCCGCGATGGCCGTCGGTGGCGCGGTGGTCGGCGGCCAGGGTGGCGGTCAGCACCGGCCGCACCGCCAGCATGCCGTTCTCGGCCCAGGGCTGCTCCATGATCCGGCCGAAGCCGACCAGGGCCACCTGGGGCGGGTAGATGACCCCGTACACCGTTTCGACCCCGAGGTCGCCGAGGCTGGTGACGGTGACGGTGGCCTCGGTCAGCTCCGAACTGCGCAGGCCGCCGGAGCGGGCCCGGGTGATGAGATCGCGCAGCGCCGCCATCAGCTCGTCGAGGCTCTGCAGATCGGCGTTGAGGAGCGCCGGGGTGATCAGCCCGCCCTGGCGCAGGGCGATGGCGAAGCCGATATTGATCGCCTCCTGCGGCTGGAACCGGTCGTCGACCCAGTAGCCGTTGAGCTCCGGCGCCTCGCCCAGGGCCAAGGCGACGGCCTTGATGAGCGGCACCACGGGCAGGATCCGCTCCCGGATCGGCCGTTTGAGGTTCTCCGCCTCCAGCCGGCGCAGGGTGCGGCTCAGGTCGATCCGCAACCCCAGGTAGTAGTGGGGAATTTCGCGGTTGGAGCGGGCCATGGCGGCGGCGATCGCCCGGCGCATCCCGGCCTGGAAATCCTTGGCCGGTGGCGCTGCCGCAGCCGGCGGGACAGGCGCCGGTTCCGCCACGACCGGTGCCGCTTGCTCCGTTCCCGGCCGCAGAACCTGCGGGGCGACGCCGCCCGCGACATCGGCCGCCCGGATGACCCCGCCCGGCCCCGTTCCCGGCAGCTGACTCAGATCGAGGCCACGCTCGGCCGCCAGCCGGCGGGCATAGGGCGAGGCCTTGATCCGGGCCGCCGCCGGCCCGGGCGCCGAGGGCACCGAAACGGCAGGCTCGGGCTTTGCCGGCGCCGCTGCGACCTTGATTGCCGCGCTTTCGGCCGGGACCGGAGCCCCGCCGGTACCGGCAGCTGGCTCCCGCCTCTGCTGAGGGGAGGCGGCCGCCTCGCCCTCGCTGCGGATCACTGCCAGGACGGTCCCCACCGGCACCTTCTGCCCCGGCTCGACCACCAGTTCCTCGACCACCCCGTCCTCGTAGACCTCGATCTCGATCGCCGCCTTGTCGGTCTCGACGACGGCGATGACATCACGGCGCTTGACCTCGTCGCCGGCCTTGACCAGCCACTCGACCAGCGTCCCCTCCTGCATATCCGCGCCCAGGCTGGGCATGCAAAAATCAGCCATGGCCACCCACCATTTTTTTCACCAGCGCGACGATCCCCGCCACCTGCGGCAGGGCCGCCTCTTCGAGGTGTTTCGCATACGGCAGCGGCACCTCGGCGGTGCACAGCCGCGCTACCGGGGCATCGAGATCGTAGAAGGCGCCCTCCATGATCCGGGCGCTGATCTCGGCGGCGAGGCTGCCGCTCCGCCACCCCTCGTCGACGACCAGCGCCCGGTGGGTCCGGGCCACCGAGGCGAGGAAGGTCGCCTCATCGAGCGGCCGCAGGGTCCGCAGGTCGACGACCTCGACCTCGATCCCGTCTTTAGCCAGGATCTCGGCCGCCTCCAGCGCCTTGAACAGACTCGCCCCGTAGCTGATGATCGTGATGTCCCGGCCGTCCCGCCGCACCCGGGCCCGGTCGATATCGACCGCCCCGGCCTCGACCGCCAGCGGCCCCTCCATATTGTAGAGGTTGCTGTTCTCGAAGATCAGCACCGGGTCCGGGTCCTCGAGGGCGGTCCACAGCATGCCGCGGGCGTCGTTGACGGTGGCCGGGGCCAGCACCTTGATCCCGGGGATGTGGGCGAACCAGCCCTCGAGGGAGCGGGAATGCTGGGCCGCCACCTGGCGGCCGCCGCCGGTCGCCAGGCGGATGACCACCGGGACGTTGAACTGGCCGCCGGACATGTGGAGCAGCACCGCGGCGGTATTGATGATCTGATCGGCCGCCAGCAGGCTGAAGTTGCCGGTCATGATCTCGACGATCGGCCGCATCCCGCCCAGGGCGGCACCGATCCCGGCCCCGGTGAACCCCGATTCCGCCAGCGGGGTGTCGCGGATCCGCTCGGGCCCGAATTCCTCGAGCAGGCCCTTGCTGACGGCGAAACAGCCGCCGTAGCGGCCGACATCCTCGCCCATCAGAAAGACCCGCTCGTCCTTGTGCATCGCCTCGCGGATGGCCTCGCGCACCGCCTCGCGGTAGGTCAGCTTGCGCATGGTGCCGGCAGTGGTGGTCATGGCAGCCTCCGTTCCGAATAGACGAAGCGGGTCAGGTCCTCGACCGGCTCGAGGCTGCCGGCCTCGGCGAAGGCGACAGCCTCGTTGATCTCCCGGGCGACCTCGGCCTCGATCGCCTCGAGATCGCCATCGCTGACCAGCCCGGCGCCCCGCAGCCGCTCGGTGAAGGACGCAATCGGGCAGCGCTGTTTCCATTGCTCGACCTCGGCGCGGGTCCGGTACAGTTCGGCGTCGTACATCGAGTGGGCGCGGAAACGGTAGGTGCGGCATTCGAGGAACTGCGGCCCCTCGCCGGCCCGGATCGCCGCTGCCGCCTGGTGTGCCGCCGCCTCCACCGCCAGCACGTCCATCCCGTCGACCGCGGCGGCCGCCATGCCGTAGCTTGCGGCCCGGGCGGCGAGATCGGTGGCCGCCTGGGCGTAGCGCAGCGCCGTCCCCATCGCGTAGAGGTTGTTCTCACAGACGAACAGCACCGGCAGCCGCCACAGGGCGGCGAGGTTGAGGCTCTCGTGGAACTCGCCCTCGGCGACGGCGCCGTCGCCGAAAAAGCAGCAGGTGACGCGCCGCTTCTGCTGCATCGTGTCGGCCAATGCCAGGCCGACCGCCAGCGGCAGGCCGCCGCCGACGATGGCGTTGCCGCCGTAAAAGCGGGTCCGGGCGTCGAACAGGTGCATCGACCCGCCCCGGCCGCGGCTGCAGCCCTCCTGGCGGCCGTACATCTCGGCCAGGATGGCGCCGGCGGCCACACCCCGGACCAGGGCATGGCCGTGCTCGCGGTAGGTGGCGACGACGGCGTCATCGGCGGTCAGGGCCTCCAGCACCCCCACCGCCACCGCCTCCTCGCCGTCGTAGAGGTGGAGAAAACCGCGGATCTTGGTGGCGGTGTACAGTTCGGCGCATTTGTCCTCGAAGCGGCGGATCCGGACCATCGAGCGCAGCAGGTGCAGGCCGTGCTCGCGTTCGACCGGCGCCGCCGTGGTCTTGGCGCTTTTTCTGGGTGTCATTCGCTCTTCTCCAATGTCGACAGATCGCCCTCGGGCAACCCCAGTTCACGGGCCTTGAGCAGGCGCCGCATGATCTTGCCGGCCTTGTTCTTGGGGAGATTGGCCTGGAATTCGATCTCCTTCGGCGCCACCGCCGCCCCCAGCCGCTTGCGGGCGAAGCCGATGAGCTCGAGGCGGAGCTCGTCGCTCGCTTCGATGCCGGGCTTGATCGTGACGAAGGCCTTGACGAGCTCGCCGATCAGCGGGTCGGGCTTGCCGATGACCCCGGCCTCGACCACGGCCGGGTGCTCCATCAGCGTGCTCTCGACCTCGAACGGCCCGACCATGTGGCCCGAGGTCTTGATGATGTCGTCGGCCCGGCCGACGAACCAGAAGTAGCCGTCGCCGTCGCGCCGGGCCAGGTCGCCGGTCAGGTACCAGCCGCCGACGAAGCAGGCGCGGTAGCGCTCCTCGTCGTGGAGGTAGCCGCGGAACATCGACGGCCAGCCCGGCCGCAGCGCCAGATCGCCGTGGGCCTCGGGGTCGGCGATAAGCTCGACCGAGTCAGGGCCGGTGCGGCGGACGATGGCGGCCTGTATCCCGGGCAGGGGCCGGCCCATCGAGCCGGGCCGGATCTCCAGGGCCGGGAAGTTGGCGATCATGATGCCGCCGGTCTCGGTCTGCCACCAGTTGTCGTGGATCGGCAGGCCCAGCGCCTTCTCGCCCCACACCACCGCCTCGGGGTTGAGCGGCTCGCCGACGCTGTGGATGACGCGCAGGCGGCTGAGGTCGTAGCTGCGGACCGGTTCGACCCCGAGCCGCATGAAGCGGCGGATGGCGGTGGGGGCGGTGTACCAGACGCTGACCCGCTGGGTCTCGAGGATCCGGCACCAGCGGGTGGCGTCGAAATCGGCCTCGTCGACGAGGTTGGTGATGCCGTGGAGCAGCGGGGCGATGATCCCGTACGAGGTCCCGGTGACCCAGCCCGGGTCGGCGGTGCACCAGAAGACGTCGTCGGGGTGGAAGTCGAGCACGTAGCGGCCGGTGATGTAGTGGATTAGCGCCGCCTGGTGGACGTGGAGCGCCCCCTTCGGCATCCCGGTGGTGCCGCTGGTGAAGTGGAGGACGGCCACATCCTCGGGGTCGGTGGGAGGGATGACGAAGCTGTCGGCCGCCTCGGCCATCAGCCGCGACCATGACAGCAGGCCGTCGCTCCCATGGTCGGGGGCATCGACCAGCAGGATGTGCTGGAGCCTGGGCAGGGTCGCCCGGAACGGGGCGACCTTGTGCCGGTACTGGCGCTCGGTGGTGACCAGGACCCGGGCGTCGCCGCGGCGCAGCCGCTGACACACCGGTTCCGGGCCGAAGGCCGAAAACAGCGGGCAGAAGACACTGGTGTTCTTGAGGGTCCCGAGGGCGGCGATGTACAGTTCGGGAATGCGGTCGGCGAGGACGGCGACGGTGTCGCCCTTGCCGAGCCCGAGGCCGGTGAGGAGGTTGGCGCAGCGGCTGGTCTGGGACTTGAGCTCGCCGTAGGTGAAGTCGCGGACGGTGTCGTCGCTGCCGAGCCAGCGCAGGGCCAGATGGTCGCGGCGGGGACCGGCGGCGTGGCGATCGACCGCTTCGTGGGCGATGTTGAAGCCCCGGCCGCCGGGCAGGCCGGCAAACTCGCGACGGACGTCGTCCCAGGAAAAATCGGCACAGGTGACGGCGTAGTCCAGCAGATTGGGCCGGACCGCCCAGGATTGTGGCTGTTTCTCTATCGGCGCCCAGTGCACTGTCTCACCTCACTTCACGCGGCGGTGAACGAGAAGGGTGCAGCCCCCGCGGATCGAACCGGAGGGGCTGCCTGTCAGGACTGTACCGGGAGCTCGGCCCAACCGTCGCCGAGCCTCCCTGTGGTAAGACTATCAAAACGGCGCCGGCGAAGCAAATTTTTCCCCTTCCAGCAGGGGTGATGTCCCACTGCCTTCGTCGTTCCCGGCAGGGCAAACGCCATAATCCCGATCCCCACCGTCATTTCGAAGCGAAGCGAGAAATCTTTATGTTCCCTCGCAGCCATGGCAAAGGAGCGCTCTCCCCTGCCGGTGGTGGCCAGGGGAGAGGGTTGAGGTCAGGCGCGCAGCGGCTACCCCCTTACCGGGCAACCGCCGGCGGCCGTCCGGCGACGGCGGCGGTGATCACCGCCGTTTTCCGGGGCACACCGGAACAGTTCGGGGCCGGTCTCCCCTGCCCCAGACACCGCCGCAGGATCAACTGGTAGGTGTCCCAATCCCTTGTGCTCAGTGCATTCTGCCGTGCAAAACTTAATTCTGCATTGCCCATTACAGCCTCCTTGGAAAAGGTGCCGGCCCAGGACAAAAAAAGCCCCCGGACCAATGAAAATTGATCTGGGGGCCCTGATTTCTCCACAGATACGCCTCGACCATCCCTGATCCACGGGGATATGTCTTCCTGTTCAGGCAGGTCTTCTGACTTCCGGCTCATCCTACTCGTTGCGTCTTCCCGATCCAATGGATCAGTGACATGGGTGCAACGTTCGTCCCCGGTTACAGCGGCGGGCCCGTCTCCGATTCACACGGAGTTCCCTTTTCTTCCTTTACGGAACCTGAACGATACGATTTGACCAGATAGCGGGCGGGAAAGCAAGGGATAACGGGTGTTGATGGTCGACTGCCCAAGATGGTCGATCGGGGCCGCGATGACTGCGGGAGATTTGCCTGTTTCGAAAGGTGTTCACCCCTATGTCCCCCGATTTCGAGCATCCCCCTGTCATATCGGGCGAAGCGAAAAACCTGGTTGTTCCCGGCAGGGCGGAGGCCATGGTCCCGCCCCCGCTGTCATATAAAGGAAAAAACTGAAAAACAAGATAAGTTGGGGTGGGGAGAAGAGACGAACTGTCAACGGCATACAGCCTCTCGAAATGCAAAAATCTCTTCTCACCCCGGCGCCTTTGAAGCCTCCTTCAACGGGTATGGCAATAAGTCCCCTTAACGAATATGAAACGGCAAAAGGCATCCCTTCGCTTATCTAACTAAAAGAGAATACTCAATGAATTTCAAGAAAGTTTCTACTTGGCAGGAATTCACCAATTGTCCCGCGATTGGAGTCGATGTCTGCAAAAAGTACCTGGATCTCGTGGGGCTGTCCGGATCCACCAGCTTTTACAGGAGGATCGACAATACCGCCCAAGCCATCGGTGAATTTGCCAAAGCACTTGGTCAACAGGAATTTAAAGGCACAATATTGTGTGAAGCAACAAGTCACTATCATCTTGTTTTGGCCGTTATGTCCTGCGAGGCCGGACTGGATATCCGGGTTATCAATCCTCTCATGTCGAGCAAGCACGCCAAAAGTGCTATTCGTAAAACCAAAACCGACAGGGTTGATGCCCATGTGCTGGCAACTATGGTCTTGACCGAGCCCAACCTGCCACCACCACTGAAGCTGAGCCGCAGTCATTGTCTGGTCCGCCATACCTTAGGCCTCATTCATTCTCAGGAACAGCATCTTCAAGGAATCAAAAGGTCGCTCGACAGTTACCTGGAACGACTCAGCCAGTTGAACCTTGAGGCCGGTAATGCCTATAAACAGGCCGTTGAGGTGTTCAAGCAGTTTAAAGACTGTCATAAACACCTGCTGTCCGAATTGGAATCCTATCTGCTGGAAACCCAGCCGGAGCGACAGGAAGCGATTGAACGTGTCTGTGCAGTTCGGGCATCACACGTCGTAACGCTGCGCTCTTCACCTTTGTTCTCGATCCTAAGGTATCCAGCGCAAAATCCTGGATAGCCTATGCGGGCCTGGATGTAGCGATCAAAGAAAGCGGCACTTGGCGCGGTCATGGCAAGATAACCAAACGCGGCCCTTCCTGGCTGAGAAAGAGGCTGTTCCAGTCTGCCTGGGGTACAACCATGGCGGACTCCCAGGGGCGGCTCTATTACGATACCTTGAAGGCAAACGGACGCAAACATAAAGAAGCCCTGGTCATAATGGCCAAAAAACTGTTGAGCATTATGCATGCACTCATCGTGCACCAAAAAACGTTCGATAATTCAAAGGCATTTCAAGTTACACCTTGACTATTCCCTTTAACGGGCATTTCGAAGCGTAGCGAGAAATCTTGCTTTTCATGGCCAAAGCCCACCCCTCACAAACGGTTTAAGATCTCTCCCTGCGGTCGAGATGACAGCGGGGGCAGGTCGACGCGACAGAGTAAAAAATAGCGATAAGCTTTGAAAAAGCTAAGAAGTGTTTCCAATTATCAGTATTATCATCGGACACTCGCTTTCCTTAATATTTCCACAATTTCTTCATGCCCTTTTTCTATTGCAATATCAAGCGGCAGTTGGCCTTTCTTTGTTTTCTTTATTACATTAGCACCATATAGAATCAAAGTTTTGACAATTTCCGTATGCCCATAATATGCCGCCCAGAAAATAGCAGTGTTACCACCATCTTCCCGTGCGTTGACATCTGCATTTGCCTCCAATAAAATCTTCACCACATCCAAATAACCTCCACTTGCAGCTGCAGTCAGTGGTGTCCAACCATCAATAGCATACGCATCAACGTCAGCCCCACGCTGAATTAAAAAATTCACCTTGGACACATCACCAATACCAGCGGCAGAAACCAAATCCTTGTCGATTTCAGGAGTACATCCGCATGCATAAACAATAAAAAATACCCATATCAATATTTTATTTTGCATATTTCGTCTCTCAAGGATTAAAAGACCTGAAAATTTCTGAATTATGACTACGAAAAGGAATTGCAATGCTATGTGCTCCACCTTGAAGTTCCAAACTTTTTAGAGATCGGATTATTGATGCTGGAAATGCAGTTATAGGCAATGAAATTCCTGGGATCAATGGGTCGCTAAGATCTACTCCACCAGCCCCAAGTGCACCACCAACACGAGCCGCACAATTATCAGGAAATGCCTCAGTCTTCGTAGTTTTTCCTTTCATAAAATTTATAATTTTTTCCTCTTGAGCAGATGTTGTTGGTAAAATAAATGCTAGTGATTCACGTCGCTTTGATTCTTTTTCGATGTACTCGGTGACACTGCTACCAGCATAATTCAAATTTTTTGCATTAGGATTATTTCCGGGGCTATAAAGACCCGATCCAGTAGTTGCAATTGCTGTATGTCCAAATGGATTTCTAGGAGTAGGTCCATTTATGATTACCAAAGTTTCTAACCCATCAAAATCAATAAAATTCACCGGGTCATTAGCAACATACCCATACAGATTACTATCCCCGCCGGCAAAATCAATCGGATCCTTGGCCGTCCACTTGCCGATCTCCGGCAGATAGTCCCGAAAGCCGAAGCGGACCAGGCCGGTATCCCTGTCATACAGGCCGCCGGCGAAGCCGAAGGGGATGGTGAAACCGGGGTTGCTGTCGCTGAGGATATTGCCGAAGGAATCGTAGTCGATCCGCTTGACGATCGCGCCGCCGCTGTCGACCACCAGCCGGAGTGAGCCGACCTGGTCATAGGCCAGATAGTAGGTTGCACCCCCCGTCGTCATGGCCAAGGGCATCCTGTCATCGGCATAATGAAAGCGCTGGCGGAGAGTGTCGTTGCCGTCGTAGACCGCCAGCAGGGTCGTCCGCCCCGACCACAGGTATTTCTCCACCGTGGCGCCGTTGACCTGCTTGGCGATCCTCCGCCCCAGCGGATCGTGGACATAGGCGATGACGGCGCCGTCGGGCCGGACAACCCGCAGCAACTCCCCGGCGGCGGAGTAGGTGTACCGCGTCGTCGCCCCGTCCTCGAACCGCGCCGCCAGATTGCCGTCCTCGTCAAACTGGTAGCTGACCGGGCCGGCGGTCAGGGTATGGTCGGCGATGGAGTGGCTGAAGGTCCGGCCGGCAATGCCCAGATCGGCGTTCATCTGGTAGCTGCGATTGCCGTTGCCGTCATAGCGGTACTCCTCCACCAGAATGCCGTCCCTGGTGACGGTCTGCAGCCGGCCGAGGGGGTCGTAGCCGTACTGGAACCGGCGGCTCGCCCCGGCCACGGTTTCGGTCCGGCTCTCGATCCGGCCGCCGTCATCGCGGGTGAGGTCGTAGCTGTAGACCGCACCTGCAACGTCAATGGCGCTGCCGTCGACCTCGCCGTAGTCGTTGAACCTTCGACTGAGAGTAAATGACGAATCGGTGACCTTTTCCGCCAGTCCGTTGCCGCTGTTGCGGCCGATAACGAAACCGCCGGAACCGGTCAGCAACCCGTCCTTGTCGTACTCCATTTTCTCGGTCGCGCCGCCGTAGGTCAGGGTGGCGAGCCGGAAGTCGTTGTTGTAGCTCAACCCCAGGGCAGCGGCCAGGGTGCCGCTCTGGGAAACGCCGGTGACCAGGCTGCCGTCATAGCTGTAATCGATGACCTCCGTCCCCCGGGTGATGGTGTCGACATTGGCGCCGCAGGCATAGCTATAGACGTTGACCCATTCGGGGGTGGCAGTTTTCGTCAACCGACCCGAGCTGTAGGTGTTGGTGATCGTCCGGGTCGAGGGCAGGGTCACCCGGGTCAGCTGCCGCTCCTCGTTGTAGGCATAGCCGGTGGCGCCGCCCAGCGGGGAGGTGAACGCGGCGCGGTTGTTGACCCGGTTGTAGCCGAAACCGTTATCGGCCGGATTCGGGGTCCGGTAGAGGGTCATATTGCCGTTGGCATCATAGGCGAACTGCAGGATGGTGCTGTCGGGTCGCACGATCTTCTTCACCCGGCCGACCCCGTCGTATTCGGCGAACCTGGTCACCCGATCGAGCGGATCGGTGATGGTGGCGATATTGCCGCTGGAATCGTAGCTGTAACTGGTTCGGCGGGCGCCGCTGGTGACCGCGACCAGCCGGCCGTCGCTGCGGTAGTCGTAGGTGGTGGCCAGCAGCCCGGGCACGGCGATGCTGCGGGGCTGCAGGGTGTCGGGATCGTAGGTGGTGGTGACGGTCCGGCCTTCGGCCGAGGTCACGGTGGTGGCAGCCTGGGCGATGTCGTGCCGGGCCGTGGCCGTGGTGCCGTTGACGGTCGTCGTCGTGGTGACCGCTTCGAGCCGGCCGTCGGCATCGGCATCGACATAGGCCCGGTCGATGGCGGTGACCCGGCTCAGCCCGGCCGGGGTGGTGGTTCTGGTGGAGCGCACCGCGGTATGGTCGAACCAGTAGTCGAGATCGCTGGAACTTTCCACCTTCGCCCCGCAACTGGAGGTGGTGGTCGAGTCAAGACCGTCGGCCGAGGTCGCGGTGGTGACAACCTCGCCGGAGGTGGCTGTGACCGTGCTGTCGACCGCGCCGGTCGACCGGGCCAGCCGCTTGACGCTCGCGGAGGTGTTGGGGGTGGAGGTGGTGCTGGTGACCAGCCCCGCGGCGATCGCTTCCCGGGCAAATTGCCAGATCCCGCCCTCCTGGTTCGTCGTCCTGGAGACCCGGCCGGTATCGTCGAACAGGTGTTCGAAGCGGTTGCCGTTCGGTTCGACTTTCGCCGTCAGCAGGCCGTCGCTGTTGAGATATTCGAAGGTATAGCTGCTGCCGTCGGGAGTGGTCAGCGCCTCGAGCTGGTTCTGCTCGTCGATGACCAGTCCGGTCCGCAGACCATCGGCAGAAACTATCGCCGTCGCCACCCCGAGCGTTCTTTCGATTGTCACGCTCTTGCCGAACTGATCGGTGATGGTGCTGAGCCGGCCGTCGTCGTCGTAACCGAACTCGAGCAGCGCCACCCCGGTCTCGAGGTCATAGGTGAGACGGTGCCGCCCTTCGGCCGAGATCAGGTACCCCAGGCCATTGCCTTCAGTGAAGTGGACTTCCTCCTGGCTGTAGCTCTTGACGGCGACCCGGCGGATGCGGCGGTTGCCGCGATCGGGGATGACGATACGTCCGCGGGCATCGAGGCTGAGCCGCTGCGGCTGCATCAGCAGGGCCCGGGTGGCGGCGCCGTCGTCGCCGGCCAGCCCCGGCTCACCCTTGCCGGCGACGGTCGAGATGTAGCCGTCGCTGCCCACCCTGCGGATGACGTCGCCGTTGCCGTAGTACTGGGAAAAATAGAAATTGCCCTGGTGGTCGAAGGCCATGCCGGCCGCCTGGGTGATCCGGGCCAGGGTTGCCGGTCCGCCGTCGCCGGAATAGCCGGAGGTACCGTTCCCCGCCACGGTGGTGATGTTGCCGCTGGGGTTGACCTTCCTGATCCTGGCGCCGTCGGCGATGTAGAGGTTGCCGTCACGGTCGACGCTGACCGAGGTCGGGCCGCTGAGATAGGCCTGGTCGGCCGGACCGCCGTCGCCATTCGAGCCATGCACCTGGGGGTCGTACTGGTCGCCGGTTCCGGCCACCGTCCGGACGATACCGTCGGTGGCGATCCGCCGCACCCGGTAGCTGCTCTCGACGATCTCGCCGCCGCTGCACACCCCGGTGATCGGGTCGACCTCGCCGCCGACACAGGACGTGGCTTCGGCGAAGTAGATGCTGCCAGCATCGTCGACGGCGATGCTCGACGGCATGATCCCGGCGGCCAGGGCCGGGCCGCCGTCACCGCTCGATTCCTGGCGGCCGTTGCCGGCGATGGTGGTGATGATGCCGTCGGCATCGATCCGGCGGATCCGGTTGCTCCCCATATCGGCGACATAGAGGTTGCCGCGGCCATCGAGGGCGAGATCGTTGGGGATGTGGAGGCGGGCCTCCCTGGCGGCGATGCCGTCCTCGTCGGCAGTGCCGTCGGGGCCGCCGGCGACGATCTCGATCGTTCCCGTTGGCGCGATCTTGAGGATCGCGGGATGGACCTGGTTGGCCACATAGATGTTGCCCGCCGGATCGATGACAGTGCTGACCGGGTTGCTGATCGGGGTCTCGCGCGCCACCGCCCCGGCGCTCGCCCAGCCCTCCTCGCCGTTGCCGGCGACGGTGGCGATGACCGGGGTAGCGTTGCGGATCACCGTGCCGTCGCCCTTGTGCAGTGTCGTCGGGTCGGTCGGGCTGAGCCTGTGGTGGGCTGAAATCGACCAGCCCTGGGCCAGGCCGTGGCCCTTCTCCGCCGGGTTGATCACCAGTTGACTGCGCCGCCAGTTGATGACCTCGTCCCGGGTCGGCACCGCTGTCGGCGTGGTGCCGAACCAGCCGAAGGCCATCGCCAGATAACCGGAGTCCATATAGTACGAATCGTAGACATAGCCGATGTCGACCTCGGCGGTGACCTTGTGCAGGACCCGGTTGTTCAGCAGATCGCGGCCATCCCAGACGAACTCGGTCACCTGATTGGGAGACGGTTCCAGGGTTCTGGTGAGCTTACGGCCGGCGATATGGAGCTCGACCTCGATCCGTTTGACACTGGCCGGGACCTCCGCCCCGCTGACCGGCACGGAGATGACCTGGCGGTAGCCGTCGGCCCGGTCACTGGCATAGGCGAGGCTCAGACCGGTGCCGGGAATGGCGATATTCTCATAGTATATCTGACTCGCATCACCGACCGATGAGCCGGTGGCCGACTGCGGACAGTCGGGGCACAGTTGTTCCTGCAGGCTGGGAGGATTGAAGCCGAGCATGTTCAACAGGCTGATCAGCGAGCACCAGTTGAAGTCCCAGGGGGAGAAATGGTCGACCTCGACCCGCCAGAATTCAGCCCCGGGCCGGTAAAATTGGGGATCGGCCAGGCCGAAGGCCTCGTCACGGAGATCGCCGTCACCGTCGATATCATCGGCCTGGCCATCGCCGTCGCGGTCGACCCCGTCGACTGCGCCGTCGCCGTCGCTATCGACCAGGGTCACGACCACGCCGTTGCGGGAGGGGACCCAGATCCCCCTGTCCCGGTCATAATAGCCGACCGGCACCGCCGCCCCGACCTCGAAACCGAGAAAGTTGTCGACCCAGGTCACCACCGGCCTGTCGAATCGGACCCGGTCGGCGCCGTCGATCTCCAGTTCGGCGCAGTAGGTATAGGCCGAGGTCTTCGGCAACTCGGCCGGCATCGACGCCGAGGTGGGATACTCGGTGGCGCGGACGGTGAAATTCCTGAGCTCGCGCACGACCCGGCCGTCCTCATCGACGGCAAAGGCACGGTTGTCACCCTGGAACACCATCGTCAGCGCCCGCGAGCCGGAGTCATCGGTGACGAGTGAACTGCGATGGGTGGTGATCGTGGCGGGGTCGCCATCGAGGCGGACCGTGGTGGTCAGCCCATCCTGTTTCAGCAGTTGGACGGTCGGGGCTATGGCGATGTCGTTGACCGGGACATAGAGCTGGCGCTGGAGCGGCAGGAAGCCGGCGCCGCCATAGTCGAGGGTGTAGGTGGCGCCGCCCTCGACCGGCAGCACGAATCGGCCGCCGGCGTCGGTGACCGCCGTGCCGTACTCGGGGTGGTGCAGGACGGTGACCGCCACGCCGGCGACGGGGGTGCCGGCGCGATTGTTGACCGCGCCGGTGGCCAGGGCGAACCGTGCCGGATCATAATTTTCTACCGTGGCATCGGTTGGGATGCTGGAATTGTACAGGGCGCCGAAGGATCCGGCCGGCTGGGGCGGCGGTTCGCCGGTGACCAGGACCCGGACCCGGGCGTTGGCCACCCCGCCCGGACTGACCGCGGTCAGGGTGTAGGTGGTCGAGTGATCGGGGGCGACCGTCACCGAGCCGTTGAGGGCGACGGCGCCGACACCGTTATCGATATGGACACCCTGGGCATCGGTCGTCGTCCAGGACAGGGTCGTCGCTTCGCCCTTGGCGACCGTCAGCGGCGCGGCGGAGAAGGCGATGGTGGGCTGAACGATAAATTCACTGACATAGACCGTGGCGGTGGCGGTGACGGTCCCGCCTCTGCCCGTGACCGTGAGGGTATAAGTGGTGGTTTCCGCCGGGGCCACGGCCACCGCGCCGTTGACCGGCAGATAGCCGATGCCGTTGTCGATGGCGGCGTACCGGGCATCGGTGGTGGTCCATTCCAGCCAGGTCGTCTGCCCCGGCCGTACCGCCTGGTCCCGGCTGGTGAACTGCAGCGTGGGCGGATGGTCGACAAACATCCCGACCTCGAAGTCGTGCTTGAGGTTGGCGCCTGCCATCGTGATCTGCCGACTCAGGGTGCGGCCGTCGGCCAGGCTGACCTCGATGGTATGGTCGCCGTCGGCCAGCGGCAGCGAGTAGCCGCCGGCCGCCGCCGAATAGGTCATGGCGCCGCTGGTGCGGTCGCGGACCAGGACCTGGCCCACCCCCTCGCCGCCATCGTAGACCTGATCGCCATCGGCATCGGCGTAAACCACGCCCAGCAGGACATGACCGCCATCACCGTTGGCGCCGAAATTACAGGTGATCACCCCGCCGTAGGGGGCATCGGCCTGGACGCTGTCGTGGAGATAGCCGATCCCGATTTCGCTCCACTCGGCGCCGAGGATGTTGAGGCGATGGCCGCGACCGGAATAGTCGGCGTCGACAAACAGATTGTCGTGCAGTTGCAGCGCGGTCCGGACGGGGTCCATGGGGTCGCTCGCGGTCACCGCGGCGATGTTTTCGCCGGTGCTCCCCACGTATCCGGCCGCCAGACAACGGTCGGCCGGGGAACTGCCATCGCTGCCCTCGTGGGCGAAGTAGTGGTTGATGACCATATCTTCGCTGTGACCGCGGGCCGCCCGGGCCAAGGTGGCGTTGAAGGTCAACGGCGGCAGGGGCGCAGCGTCGATCACCGCCTCGGGCGGGCCCTCGTTGAGATCGATGCCCAGGCGGGCCGCCTCCGCCGCCGGGTTGGCCCGGGCCCGGTTGATGGCCTCGAGGTGGGCCTGCTCTTCCGCGCTCGGATCGCCGTAGGGATCGGCAACGACGACAATGACGCCGGCCCTGGCGATCTTGTCTGCATCACCCCGGGCGCTGATGATGTACTCGGTGGTGACGGCCGGGGATACTTGGGCTGTTCCCGTGCACTCGACCTCGCCCGGATCAGGTGTGATGGCGGCGCTGAGACAGTTTTCACCGCTCCAGGTGAGGGTAACGGTGTCGCCGGCGGCTATCCGGCGCCGGTCGGCAGCGATGGCGACCGTCGGGATCGCCATATAGAAAATG
This sequence comes from Desulfoprunum benzoelyticum, assembly GCF_014201505.1. Lineage (GTDB taxonomy): Bacteria > Desulfobacterota > Desulfobulbia > Desulfobulbales > Desulfocapsaceae > Desulfoprunum > Desulfoprunum benzoelyticum. Next base: position 28,713 of record NZ_JACHEO010000003.1, read on the forward strand.
GTCACCGTGACTGCTTGTCGCCGGCCGTAACGGTCGACGGCCTCGACATCAAGGTTGTGTTCCCCCTCCGTCGCCAGCACGACCTCGGCGCTGAAGCCGGCCCCGAGCACCGTCGCCGGCTCGCCGTTGACGGTGACGGCGGCGCCCGTCGTCACCCGCCCACTGACCGCCACCGTCGGGGTTGCCGTCACCGCCCCGGCAACCGGGCTGTCAACTTGCAGCACCAGTTCCGGGTAGACCGTGATCTCGACGCTCTCCTCCACCGTCCCACCCGGGCCGGTGGCGCTCAGGGTGTAGGTGGTGGTGGCGGTCGGGGTCACCGCCATGGCGCCGGTGGTCGCGACCGTGCCGATGTCCGGGCTGATCGTAACCGTGTCGGCATTGGCGGTAGTCCAGCTCAACTCCGTCGGCTGCCCCGCCGGCACCGCCAATGGCGCCGCGGACAGGGTTGCCGTCGGCTGGGGCTGACTCACGGTGACGGTGACATTTTTCGCCACCGTCCCGCCCGGTCCGGTCGCGGTGGCGATATAGGTCGTGGTCTGGCCGGGACTGACGGCCAGCGAGCCCTCGGCCCCCACCGCGCCGATCCCCTGGTTGAACACCACCTGGTCGGCGTTGGTGCTGGCCCAGTTCAGCTGGGCCGAATCGCCGCCGGCGATGGCGGCGGGGACGGCATGGAGGCTCAGGATCGGCGCCGGTTGCAGCACGGTGATGGTCCGGGCGGCGGTGGCGGCGCCGCCGGGGCCGGTGGCGGTGGCGGTGTAGATCGTCGTCGTTTCCGGGGCGACGGTGGTGGAGCCGGAGACCGCCACCGCCCCAATGCCGGGCGCTATGGTCACGGCATCGGCGTAGCTGCTGTCCCAGCTGAGGGTAGTGGCGCTGCCGCGGAGGATGATGTTTTCCCCAGCCGTCAGCGTCATCGTCGGCGGCGGATTGGCGGGAATGACGGTGATGGTGACGCTGTCCCGGGCAACCCCGCCCGGTCCGGTCGAGGTCATCGTGTAGGTCGTGGTGACCGCCGGGGTCACCGTAATCTCGCCGCCCAGTTCGACCGCGCCGATATTCTGATCGATGACGCAACTGGTGGCATTGGCATAGACCCAGGTCAACCGCACGCTTTCCCCCTCCTTGATCGTCGTCGCCGAGGCCTTGAGATCGGCGACCGGGGCGACGAATGACACCGCCACCTTGCGATAGGCGGTCCCGCCCGGCCCCACCATCTTGAGGCTGTAGGTCGTCGGCCGGGTCGGGGTGATCGTGATCGACCCGTTGCAATCGACCTCACCGACATCCGGGGTGATGGCGCAGGAGGTGGCCCGGGTGCTCGACCAGGTCAGCGTCGTGCTGTCGCCGACCTTCAAGACGGCCGGATCGGCGGCCAGCGTCCCGGCGGGACCGATCGGGGCGATCGTGACGCTGCGACTCACCGGGCCCCGTTCGTTGGCGGCGGTGATCGTATAGGTGAGCGGCAGACTGGGCGGGGTCACGGTGAGATTGCCCTGGGCCGCCACCGTGCCGATCCCCTGGTTGATGACGACCGTGTCGGCGCAGCCGGCGCTCCAGCGCAGATCGACGCTGTCACCGGGATCGATGGAATAGGTCGAGGCCGAGAATGAGACACCGGGGTAATTGGGATAGGCCACCGTCCGGCTGCGGATTCCGCCATCGCCGGTCGCCTCCAGCGTATAACTGCCGGCCGTCGTCGGTGTTACCTGCTGGGAGCCGGCCAGCGGCACCTCGCCGATATCGGGGCTGATGACGGCACTGGTCGCGTTGCTGGTCGACCACGTCAGAGTCAGCGGCTCACCGGGGGTCAGATTGCAGGTCGGAGAAATCGAAAAATTGATACTCGGCGGCGATGGCGGCGGCGGTTCGACGACATACACCGTTGCCGCATAATTTCTGCTCCCGGCGGCGTTGCCGACCTGCATATTGTACGTCGTTGTTGCTGTCGGGGTCAGGTTCTGCGAGCCGGCAGCGGTCACCGTCCCGATATCGTGATCGATGACCGCCTCGTTGGCGCAGGACGGCGTCCAGCGCAGCGTCGTGCTCTGCCCCTTGTACACCCGATTCGGCGAAAAATAAAACGAGGCCGACGGCAACCCCGGCACCGTCCGTTTGGTCAAAGCGGCATCATTGAAGGCGGTGAGGGTATAGACCGTTGGTTCCGCCGGTGAAGGAATGGTCAAGGCACCGTTTTTCTCGACCACGCCGATGCCCGGCTCGATCAGGACGGTCGCGGCCAGCGTCGTGCTCCACTTCAGGGTGATGTCTCCGCCCGGGTTGGAGCCGGAACAGGGATCGACGCTGAACTGGGCGGTGGGTTGGGAATAGACGTAGATCGTGAAGCTCTGTACGGCTTCGCCGCAGCGGTCATCGGTGACCTTGACCGCCACGTCATAGCGGCCGCTCTGCGCCCCCGACGGCCGCCACTGGACCAGTCCGGTCGCGGCGTCGATGGTCATCCCGGCCGGGGCCTTGTCGAGGGCGTAGACCAGGGGATCGTTATCCGGGTCGGTGGCCTGCACCTGGTAGGTATAAAGGCTATCCCAGTAGGCACGACCACCGGGAGAGGAGGTAATCACCGGGTAATCGATCTTGCCCGGCTCGGACTGATTCGACAACGCATGGACCGGGACGATCTCACCGGTTTCGCCGTTCAAGTCGAAGACGTGCCAGACATTGCCGTAGCCGCCCGGGACGGTGAAGATCAGCGGCTCATGGTTGCCGGCATAGACCTTGACCTGCGCCCCCGACAGCGACAGCCAGCGGCTGTTGGCGTAGCGGTTGGTGAAGTCGTGGACGTAATAGCGGTATGTTCCCGGAATTTTGTCGGTGATGGTGATCGTCTCGGGGCCGAAACCGTTGCGGTCATCGAGATCGAGACTGGCGGTCGGGATCGTCTTGTTGAAATAATAGCAGTGGTAGCGGCAGCCGACGTCATTGGGCTGGGTGAGATGGGCCTCGAGATCGGCCGGGCTCTGGTTCCAGGTCAGGACGATACGGATCTCATTGTCGGCGAGAACCGGCGACAGCACCAGGTCCTGATCCGCCAGATCCACACCTTCACCAAGGACGACAGTCTTGCTGTTGTCGATATAGCCCTGGTGCACGGCCGCGATCTGGTACGTTCCGGCGGCCAGTCCGGCAAAGAGGAAGGCCCCGCTTGCATCCGAGCGGGCAGTGGCGACGGCGGCGCCGGCAGTGCCGTTGTCTTCCGGGCGGAGGACGAGCTGAACATCACCGAGCCCGGCGCCGCTGACGGCGTCAATGACCTTGCCGGCAATTGAACTGTCTCCGGACGGCATCTCCCGGCACAGGCTGAGCTCGGCCGCGACCAGGTTGTTGAGTTCATCGATTTCTTCAATGTGCCCGACCCCGGAGCCGTCATCGTCGACCCGGGCAAAAATGGCGACATCCCCTGTCGGGGGATCGCTCCAGCGATAGACCACCGTCTCTGTTTCCGTCGGCAGCAGTTTTTCCGTAGTTTCGCTCCAGCCGATGAGTTGCCCGCCGTCTTCCGGATCGCCGTTGTACAACGCGACCCGGACCCCGGCCGGGATTTCGGCCTCTCCCTGGTTGGTAATGTCAACAGTGAGATCGATGGTTTGTGGACAGTTGGTTACATCCCCCGCCAGGTTGGCGGCCAGCAGGTCGTTCAGGGGATCGGCGACCGTCCGGATGATTTCGAGCGCGAGATAGGAGCCGGGTTTGCTTTCAAGTTCGACGCGGATCTCGTTATCGCCACTCAAGATCACCGGGGTCTCGAGAATATAGGTCTGGTGCTTGAAATCGTCATGGGTGAAGAGGACGACGCCATTGAGGCGAACGACGCCTGAAGTGACGCGATCGTCGGCATTTGATTTCTGTCCTTCGCGGCCATTGCGGATGGTGAGCCGCGCCTCTCCCGGTTCGGCGGCGAAGGTATCCTGGTAGACATTGGGCGCCCCGGTGGTACGGAGGTATTTTTTCGGACCAAAGGCGCTGATCTCACCGCCGGTCGCCGTCGAGGCGACGACAACACAGCTCACCAGCACCACCAGAGTACAAAGACGCAATACCAGAGCCATAACCCCTCCAATCCAATCACCAGGCCAAAACGAATCGCAACCGCCTCATTGATCGCAGCAGTCCGCCGGACCGTCCTACCATACACAGGGAGGATGACATTTCTCAGACATGACGCCATCAGCTTGTCAGACAACAAATGACAAAGAGGACAAGGGGGGAAAGATACGGTGTCAGCATGGTCGGAAATATTGCATTCGATGACGGCGGCGGTCATCGGAGGCAGGCGGTGCAGCAGGCAGCCGACAACCTTCCCTGCCGCACAGACAACGTTACTCTTTGAGATGGGTGCACAGACTGTTATACTCATCCCGGCACGTCCGGCAGAGTGTATGCGGACGTGCCGGACATGGCGGTTTGAACAGGCGGACTACGGTTTGTTGCTTTTGGAAAAACCAGATACGACCCAGAACCGTTGAGTGCATTGCAATACCCGCTCAATCGCAGTTGCATGATCTCCATTCGAGGGTGATTACAGCATGGTCGAACACAAAAAAATTGTAACGAAGATACAGATCAGATTCAGAGATATCGACGCAATGGGACATGTCAACAACGCCGTCTATCTGACCTATTTTGAAGAAGGGAGAAAGGAATTCGTCCGTTCACTGTTCGGGATCGTTCAGCCGGACGAATACAATTTCATCCTCGCCCACATCGCCTGTGATTTTCTCAGGCCCATCACAATAAGCGACACAGTGATTCTAGAGATATGGGTCGGAGAAATCGGCAAAAAACGCTTTGATTTTATCTATCGATTGCTCAAGCAAGGCGTTGATGAAAATGATTCGTCAATCTGCGCCAACGGGCGATCCGTCCAGGTCTTTTATGATTATCAGCAGAACACCACCCTTGCTATTCCCGCGCATATCCGCGAAAAACTGACGGAGTACTCCGGCGAGGCAACAGCCGACCGATAGCCCGGCCTGTCGTTTTCCCGCCGCGAGCGAGCCTGTTATCCGACGTGAGCAGGCTCGCCCTGTTGTCGCCAACCGCATAACGCAGTGAAGATACCGTCGGCGCTCATTTCAGACCGGCACGGGCGGAACGCTTCAACCGCCGCTCCAGCCCGTTTCCTCGTTACTTCTTCTCGACATGCGTTGCCCGCATGGTCTTCGCCAACTCCTTGATTTCCCCAAGATCCTTCGTCATCTCGTTCCAGCCGTACCAGTAGGCATAGTCCGGGTTGACATGGAAAAAGGCCTGATAGGCCCGCATCCGGTGTTTCATGTACATCTGCACCAGGACCTGATCGATAAAGGACAGATCGTCGAGCTTTTCATTCCAGTTGGCGCCGTTGGTGTGCATGAAGGTCAACAGGAAGGGATAGTTGAACGGATATCCTTCGGGTTTCTTGATGATGCCGTCCTTGTACAGGGCGGCGACCGTCTCGATGGCATCGGCCATCAGCCGGTCCGACTTCTGGAGGATGGCGTCACCCATTTCCAGCTGTTTCCTGGCATATTGTTCCGAGTGGCAGCCGGCACAGGTCTTGATCATCTTGTTGCGGTGCTTCTCCCAGGATTCCTGGTCGAGCCGGACCATGTCGACGGCCTTGACGGCATCGAGGATGGGGGTGGCCTCACCGGATTCCGGGTTCAGCACGCCGAGGGCCTTGAGAATCGTCACCCGATCGGCCGCGGCCTGTTTGTCCTCGGGCAGGGGCAGCCGCACGCCGAGGAAGCCCCAGGCGGTATGGTTGGCATGGTTGCCGTCCGGCATATGACATTGCTGGCAGCTGGGTGCAGCCGCCTCATTCGGCAGATCCCCCTCTTTCTGGATGTAATAGCGCGCCCCGTGCTTGGAACTGGACCACATTTCCCATTGCGGATGGTCGTATCCCATGTGGCACTGCTGGCAAGCCCTCGGATTCTGGGCTTCTTTCTTGGAAAAGGCGTGCCGGGTATGGCACTCGTCGCAGGAATTGGTCTGGTAGCGATAGCCCTTGTCCCGCAGTTCCTTCTTCTGCTCCTCGGTCTTGATCCCCATGTTGTGGCAGCCGCCGCACCCGCGGCCGCCCTCGATCAGCTCGTCGGGGGCAAGGTGGGTGGCCGGGATCGCATTCAGCGAGGTCCAGCCGTAATTGTGTTTGCCGCTGGCAAACTGGTTGAACTGCTCTTCATGGCATTCGGCACACACCTTTTCATCCGGCATCTGCGCCAGGGCGGCGTCTTCCGCCTTCATGTGCTTGTCGCCATGACAGGTGGAACAGGTCACGTCATTCCCGGAATGCTTGCTGACCTGCCAATCCTTGACCTGGCCGGGGGAAATCGTGGTATGGCAATCGACACAGGGATCGCCGGCAGACACTCCCCCGGCGTAACCTATGATTGCCATGGCCAACAATCCCACAACCGACATCTTGATCCGCATTTTTCCTCCTCCTTTGCGATGGGTACAATAAACTCTCATAGGGCCGCAACACCGGGATAGATGCCGAATCGGATCAGGAAATCACCAGCACAACGTCTGACAGCGCCGGGATATCCCCCGGCTTCATCCCTTTTTGCCGCACGCCCCTCCCCCAGGCAATCCGCCTGTTTTGCCATCCGGCAAATCACTTTCACCTTGCATCGAAAATTCAAACCCTGACGGCACATTTTATCCTCGAATGTGTTGCGAAGTCAAGCCGGCCCAGGTTGACATCATCGACCTCATGTTCCTCAAACATCTGCCGTAAAAACAGGTCCATCGCTATGTTTAGACGCCCCCGCAAACGGATGGGTAGACGGCGGTTTTATCAACCCGGTACTCCCGGAGTTCACCACCTGCCTGTGGCGAAACAATGCACCGAACGCCGCCCCGCCGCACCTGTAGGCGGCGGCAGTCGCCACCGGGACCGATGGCGCTTATCCACGCAAATCGAAATTTTCTATAATTATTGATCGATTTGAACGAACAAACGACGCAGGGAAATAAAAATATCAGAATAAATAAACAAAAAATGACCGTCGTACAAATTACGCCAACACTCCGAGGTCTCAGGCGAAAATTGCCGTTGCGATGTCTACCCCGACCGGGTCGGCCCGGGTCGGGGGGTTGACATAATGGCTTGTATTCGTTACATGTTATTCAGTCGATATGTAAGTGGTTAATTTAACGAAAAAATGATCCACCATCCCTGTTTTATTCGTTTTTTTTCCACCAATCCAGGCCCTGCAGAGGATTGCGCCAGGCTGCCGGTACCACTAGTTCCAGACCTGTCGGCGGTGTGCGTCGGCCTGTCTTATCCATCATGCACAACATAACCGAGAAAAACTTTATGCCACTGATATCTATCAGAAATTTATCTAAAATTTTTGGCCCCAACCCGAAGCGGGCCCTGCCCCTGCTCGCCAAGGGTCTGTCGAAGAGCGAGATCCTCGCCAAAACCGGCTGCACGGTCGCGATCAACGGTGCCAGCTTCGACATCGAAAAGCGGGAGACCTTCGTGGTCATGGGCCTGTCCGGCAGCGGCAAGTCCACCATGATCCGCTGCCTGAATCGGCTGATCGAACCCACCGCTGGCGAGATCCTCTTCGACGGCAAGGACATCATGCAGCTCGACCGGGAGGCGCTCCGCAACCTGCGCCGCTACAAGATGTCGATGGTCTTCCAGCACTTCGGCCTGCTGCCTCACCGCAGCGTGCTCGACAACGTCGAGTTCGGGCTGGAGATCGGCGGCCTGGACAAGGCCACCCGCACGGAAAAGGCCATGAACGCCATCGAACTGGTCGGCCTGAAAGGGTTCGAACAGAGCCGGCCCTCCGAGCTTTCCGGCGGCATGCAGCAGCGCGTGGGCCTCGCCCGGGCCCTGGCCAACGACCCGGAGGTGCTGCTGATGGACGAGGCCTTCAGCGCCCTTGACCCGCTCATCCGCACCCAGATGCAGGATGAGCTCATCGACCTGCAGGCCCGCATGCACCGGACCATCGTGTTCATCACCCATGACCTGGACGAGGCCCTCAAGCTGGGCGACCGCATCGCCATCCTCGGCCCCGAAGGACGGGTGCAGCAGATCGGCACGCCCGAGGAGATCCTCTGCGACCCGGCCGACGACTATGTGCGCGCCTTTGTCCAGAACGTGGACCGCACCAAGGTCATCACCGCCTCGGCGATCATGCAGAAACACGCCACCGTGACCATCCCCAAGGACGGTCCCGGCACGGCCACCCGGCTCATGGAAAAGAAACGAACGGACGTGGTGTTCGTCACCGACACGGACCGCAAGCTCATGGGCATCGTCACCATCGACGATGCCGCCCGGCTGGCCCGCAGGAACCAGCGCGACCTGACCCCGGTGATCAGCGACCGGGTGTTCACCACCACACCGGACACGGCCATCTCCGACCTGCTGGACACGGCCGTCACCTCCCGCTACCCCATTGCCGTGATCGACGAGGACCGGGTGCTGCTGGGCGTGGTCGACCACGGCGCGGTCCTCGCCGAGGTGCGCGTCGGGGTGGATGACGAGGCTGCGCCGGTGCGGCTGAGCGACATCGAGAACGCCACCGTTGATCCGGACGCAACCTTTCCCGAGGCCGGAAGCGACCAGGCCGCCGGTGCCGTGAATCTTCACAAACAGACCGAGGAGGCTGTCAGTTAAATGATGCAGCTACGCGAACATATCAATATCGGCGGTGCCTTCGAGGCCGTCATCAACTGGCTCATGGCCAACATGAGCCCGGTCTTCGACGCCATCAGCACCGGGGTGCGGGCGGTCCTCGACGCGTTCAACGCCGTGCTTTCCTTCCCGCCGCCGCTGGTGATGACCGGACTGTTCGCCCTCATCGCCTGGCGCATGGCCGGCCGCTGGGTCGCCGGCTTCACCCTGTTCGGCTTCCTGCTCATCGAGGTGATGGGCCTGTGGGCCGCGACCATGGCCACCCTCGGCCTGGTGCTCACCTCGGTGATCATCTCCATGGGCATCGGCATCCCGCTGGGCATCTGGGCGAGCAAGAGCGACCTGGTCGAGCAGGTGGTGCGGCCCATCCTCGACTTCATGCAGACCCTGCCGGCCTTTGTTTATCTCATCCCGGCGGTGCTTTTTTTCCGCCTCGGCCCGGTGCCGGGCGTGGTGGCCACGCTGATCTTCTCGCTGCCGCCGGCGGTGCGCCTGACCAACCTCGGCATCCGCCAGGTGCCCCGCGAGATCAAGGAGGCGGCCCGCGCCTTCGGGGCCACCCCCCGGCAGATGCTGTTCAAGGCGGAACTGCCGGTGGCCATGCCCACGATCATGGCCGGTGTCAACCAGACGATCATGCTCGCCTTGTCCATGGTCGTCATCGCCGGCATGATCGGCGCCGGCGGACTCGGTAACGAGGTGCTCAAGGGCATCACCCAGCTGAAGATCGATTTGGGCTTCGAGAGCGGCATCGCCATCGTCATTCTCGCCATCTTCCTCGACCGGGTCACCCAGGCCCTGGGCAGGACCGTGTGAGCGTGACCGGGACAATGAGGCAACCAGATACTGAAGACGCGATCCATCGCGCTGACCAGGCCCCGGGCACCCGGCCCGCGGCTGAAGACAACACGTACAGGAGGACAATGATGACAGAAACATCCTACAGAAAAAACGGCCTGCGACTGCTGATGACCTGCCTGCTGTTCGCGCTGGCGCTCGCGCCGGCGTGGTCCGGCAGTGCCCGGGCCGCGGACGCCAAAACCGCGGACCTGGTCTACGCCAACTGGGAGGAAGGCATCGCCTACACCCACCTGGCCCAGGCCGTGCTGGAGGACAAGATGGGCTACAAGGTGACCATCACCGCGGCCGACGTGGCCCCGGCGTATGCGGCCGTGGCCCAGGGCGACAAGGACGCCTTCATGGAGACCTGGCTGCCGGTGCTGCACAAGGACTACATCGAGCGCTACAAAAACGACGTGATCGACCTCGGCCACGTGTTCGAGGGCACGGAGAGCGGCCTGGTGGTGCCCCGCTACATGGTGGAGGCCGGCGTCCGCACCATCTCCGACCTGCTCAAGGACGAGGCGAAGAAGAAGCTCCGGCAGACCATCACCGGCATCGATGCCGGCGCGGGCGTCATGGTCACCACGGAAAACGAGGTCATGCCCGCCTACGGCCTGACCGCTGCCGGCTACACCCTGCTGCCCTCCTCGGGCCCGGCCATGATGGCCGCGCTCAAGCAGGCCATCGCCAAGAAGGAGTGGATCGTGGTCACCGGCTGGAAACCGCACTCCATGTTCGGCTACTGGGACCTGGCCTTCCTCGAGCAGGACAAGGACAAGGTCTGGGGCGTAGGCAACATCCACATCATGGGCCGCAAGACCCTGCGTGAGGACAAGCCCGAGCTGGCCACGTTCCTGGAAAAGATGCGGCTGACCAACAGCGAACTGGGCTCGCTGATGGTGGCCATCAACGAATCCAAAAAGGACACCCTGGACGCGGCCCGCGACTGGATGCAGGCCAACGACAAGGTGGTCGCCAGGTGGATCCCGTAAGGCATCCCCCATTCCACTCGAGGACAGAATCCCGAAACCCCGTCATGTCAGACATGACGGGGTTTTTGTTTGCCCGCCATGGCGGAAGTCGAACCCAGTGTTTTGAAAGGTCAATGTCCTTTGCCGGATAGCCGATATGGTCACGCTGCAGGTCGAGGTTGCAAGCAGGCGGCATGCTCGAAAATACGCAACTCGAAAGATTGACGGGCAGTTCGCGACAGCTGAGGGACGGACAACACCGGAACGCCTTTATCCGAAGCCATACTTGTTACATGATCCCCGTTTTATTTTCCTGTCATCACGACAGTAACGGGTTTATATACAGAGGATCCGCACCCCGCAAGATCACGCCCATACAGGGCGGACCTCATCGTTTCAGCGGGAAAACCGCTGAAATTCAACGGTAGGCGCTTCCACATGACGAAAACGATCATCGTTAACGATATGATGCAGAGTGACTACAGGTACACTCTGTCTGAACCCGCAGGGAAGAACTTCTCACTGGATTTTCGTCCTGAATTGACACCGGCCCAAATGCTGAAATTAGGGATCTTTGGCGGCAAATACATGACGGATTGCAGGGACGAATTCCCGAAGACATGGTTTAAGAACGCCGAATTTTGTCATCAAAGACATGATCCGGAATTAAACTTCTTTAAAATCAATGCATCCCAGCCCTTATCGTACTGGAGAAAGAAAGGGTGGATCTACTGGGAAGATCCTCGAGGGTGGTTCCAATGGTACTGCAGGTATTACATGGGACGAAGATGCCCCGATGACACCCGGCAAATTGAACGTTGGACGGCGATGCGGCGTCATGTGGCTCAAGTCAGGAAAAACTGTGCTCCAGGAGATTGGTCGTGCCGTCGCAGGCAAAGACAAGCACTTCTCCATTGGGCATACGATAGCCGAAAAATATAGCGACCAATCGGACAGTTGGGAACTGTACTGTGGTGACGCTGCGAAGAGAGCGAAACCACTGATTATAAATCATGGCCGGCATCGATCAGGTTGTCGAGCATGGGATCATCTTCCTCTTCGATGGAACCTTCTCTGGCATCCTGAGGCCTCTGCCCGTATCTGTAGCTTGGAAAATCAAAAAGGCGGGATAAATGGGGGACAAAACCATTGAAACGAAAAAAGCGCCCAGAGTCTTGAAACTCTAAGCGCTTATATTTGCTGGTGCCGGGACCAGGAATTGAACCAGGGATGCACGGATGGTGAAAGAATGGGTCTCGGTCGGCAAATACGGATTGCGATATAGCGAAGACAATACGCGGTCGGTTGGTGTCGGAAGGAGTAAGCGGCCGACCCGGAATTATGTGGCGGTCTACAAATGGCAGGGCCGGACCACCACCGACACATACGGGTGGGAGGGAGATGATTTCAGGAATGAAGACGACATCGTCTCCACCGCGCTTGAGCTCCGGCAGAACCGCCGGAACATGTCCCCACCCTTCACCCTGGCCGAACTCAAGGCGCTGAGAAAAGCCGATCTTGACGAGGTAGAGCGGCAACGCCAGGAGGAAGAGCGCCGGCAGATCCGGGAGAACCGGATCATCTTCGACAACGTCTTTGAGCAGTATTGCGAATCGAACGAGCACAAGAAGAGCTTGAAGGACGAGGCCAACTATTACAAGAATTGGATAGCGCCCACCATCGGCAAGAAGCGCCTCGACCAGATCCTGTTGTTCGACCTGGAGAAGATCCGGGCGAAGATGACCAAAGCGGGAAAGGCGCCTCGATCGATTGGCTACACCAAGAGTATCGTCCGGCAGGTCTATCACTTCGCATTGAAGCACAAAATCTATGCCGGCGATGTGCCCACCACCCACTTCCTCGAACGCCAGAAGATCGACAACAAGAGGCAGCGGTACTTGTCGCCGGCGGAGGCAGCGGAACTCCTGGCCGATATCAAAGCGCACTCCCTGACGACCTGGCGCATCTCCCTGCTGTCTCTGAATACAGGGATGCGATTCTCCGAGATTGCCAATCTCCGATGGCAGCACATCAACATTCAGAACAGGGAAATGCTGGTGCTCGAACCCAAGAACGGAGAAACCAGAGCAGTCTACCTGACCGATACCGTTCTCGACATGTTCGATGAGATGCAACCAGGGCGGCCGGACGACCTCGTTTTCGTTGACGCCAACGGGCGGAAGATGGCGCGGGTATCCAACACCTTCATGGACGGCGTGAACCGGCTGGGGCTGAATGATGGCATCGACGACCGGCGCCTGAAAGTGGTCTTCCACTCCCTGCGGCACTCGTGCGCCTCGACCCTCGTCAACGCCGGTGTCGAGATTCCAGTTATAGCCAAGATCCTTGGACACAAAACGCTGACAATGACGATGCGCTACAGCCATATCAACGACGACAGCATCAAGTCAGCAATGGCGGTCCTCGACCGGCAGCAGGGCGGAAAGATTACACGGATGAGGCGACAGAGCAACGGACAATGACCTTCTCCAAAAAGCCGTTTGCCTGGCAGCCATTGACCTATCACTAGCGAGTGTGTACTATACACAATATGAACAGCAGGGAATTGATTCGACGACTTGAGGATGCCGGGTGGACCGTGCAGCGGGTGAAAGGTTCGCACCATATTCTCACACATCCGAACAGGCCAGGGCATATCACCATTCCCCATCCCAAGAAAGACCTTGGCTCGGGGCTGGTTACGAAGATCCTAAAACAAGCAGGAATTCACGAGGTGGCTTCATGAAATATCCAATCGCTATTGAGGAAGGTTCTGAGACCACGGCATTCGGCGTTGTCGTGCCGGATCTTCCCGGATGTTTTTCCGCCGGCGATACGATGGACGAGGCGGTCGAAAACAGCCGGGAGGCAATCGCTCTGTGGATCGAGGCAGCCCTTGATGCCGGAGAGACCATACCGGCACCGGGAAGGCTTGCTGATCACGTCCACAATTCCGAGTATGCCGGGATGGTCTGGGCGATTGTCGATATTGACAGCGCCCTGCTTGACGACAAGACTGAACGGATCAACATCAGCGTACCGCGCCGGGTCCTCTCCCGGATCGACAGGTATGTCTCAGCCAGGGGAGAAACCCGCAGCGGTTTCCTGGTCAATGCCGCTCTTGAGCGGATCGCCCATGGATGTTGAATCGTACAGGGCAACGGAACATTAAACCGGCATTCACCGGGCCATGCTGATCACCGGAAAAGCACGACCCTGACGGACCAACCAAGCGGAGGTATTGGGCAATGCAGGGGAAGAAGGATCAGGAGGACGTTCTGAAACTGAGCTTCGAGGACGATCCGCGGGTGAGGTGGATTCCGCCGGAGGAATGGCCGAAGCAGGGACGGTCCCTGAACAGGGACTGAACATGACAGAAAAATTCACCCGATGGGACGCCTCGGACCATCTCAAAACGGAAGAGGATATCATGGCCTACTTCGAAGCGTGTCTTGATGACGATCCCGGTGACGGTAGCCTCGTGCGTGCAGCCTTGGGAGATATCGCCAAGGCCGGCAACATGTCGAAGCTGGCCAGAGAAATCGGGCTTTCTCGGGAGGTTTTGTATCGGGCGCTGAGCACCGACGGCAATCCGGAGTTTGCTACGATAATGAAGGTAATAAAAGGGTTGGGTTTACGTTTGCATGCCGGCAGAACTCGCCACTCCAATTATCGCGATGAAGGATAATAGACATACAATCCTTGTTGGTAAACGGCGTTTTTCTCAACTGGCAATAGAACGGAAAAATCACAAGAATCATGTGACAGAACGGTTGATCACTCATCATTGCCGAAGTCGTATCATGCAACATAGATTTCGTTTGCATTCGGTTTAACAAATGATGTATATTCAATTAATGAGAGTAGCCGTTTAACAACGACATTCTCATAACGTAGGTGTCGAGCTGGCCTTTAACAGAGGTCTGCAGGCCCGGTAATTGAGGTGAGTAATGCCCCTCTATTGCCGGGCCTTTTTTTTTTGCTTTTTTCGAGATTCGACAATCGATTTACCGCACGGTCTGAACCGGCTGCCTTTTCACTGGGGGCAGCCAACAAGCCGATTCCAGGAGGGGAATTATGAAAAAGTCTGATAACGACGCCAAAGAAGCCGCAATTGCAACCATTATGAAGGCGGCAGACAAATGGCCGACAAGTTTTGTGCCGAGATCGCGAGTACCGGAGTTCACCGGCGGACTGATTGCCGTGGGGACGATGGCCAATCGAGATTCAGCGGGCACTGGCCCGGAAGGAGCCTTCAAAATCGGCCGCCAACAGTGTTATTCCGTCGAAGGCCTGCTGAGGTGGTTGATCGAGCGGATGGAGGCATAGGCTAATGCCCGCCAAAACAAAAGCGGTCCCCTGTGTGGCTGGCAGGCCGGAGACCGCTTCAACAATACAGTTCCAACCTAACCGATTTTTGCTAAAGACTCAACGCCTTATCCGCCGAACCATCAAGCGCGTCGTCCCTCCTTCGTGTTTCGGGGCCTGTGCCCAGGCGCCGCTGTCGATTGGTTAACCGGGAGGTGGCCATGATTGAGGAGATCAATACTTTTATCGAACTGGGCCTGTCAGTCATTCCGACATTTCCAGCCGATCACCCTGACCGACCGAAGAGGCCGACCTGCAAATGGAAGCAATACCAGGATCATGCCCCCACTCTGGCAGAGATCCAGCACCTGTTCCCAACCGAAAAAGATTATGCGGTCGCAGTTGTCGCTGGCCGGGTATCTGGAAATTTCGAAATTCTCGACTTCGACGCACCGGAACTTTTCCAGCCATTCATGGACCAGCTACGAGCGGCGCGGCCCGAGTTGGCTAGCCTGTTGTTGACGCAGCAGACCCCGAGCGGCGGATACCATTTACTCTATCGTTCCTGTGAGCCGGTACAGGGCAACCTGAAACTGGCGCGGTCGGCGGATGGCCGGGAAACCAAGATCGAGACCCGGGGAGAAGGCGGTTACGCTCTCGTTGCCCCGAGTCCAGGGTATCGGTTGGAGTCCGATATATCCACCCTGGCGACGATCACAGCAGCAGACCGGGCTTTCCTTCATGGCCTGGCGCGATCCTTCGATCGTCACACCGAACAGGCTCGAGAGCCGAAGCTGGAGGCCTGTAGCCACACCGATGGTGAACGTCCTGGCGATGTGCTGGAGCGGGTTGCAGATTGGCACGACTTGTTGACCACCGATGGATGGAAATATCTCCAGAAGGTAGGCGACCGACATCATTACTCCCGGCCCGGCAAGACCCCGCCGGGTACAAGCGCCACGGTAAACGAGAGGGGGCTGTACGTCTTCTCCAGCAGCACTCCGCTACCAGCAGAGCAGCCGATCAAAAAATTCGGCTATGTAACGCATTTCCGTTTCAATGGAGATTTTAAAGCGGCGGCACGGTGGGTTGTCGAGACTTACCCGGAACACTTCCCAAAAAGCAGGACATCGATGATTGAGGAACCACCATTTCCCAGCGATGACGACTATCAAACTAATTCCGGACATTCCGGACATTCCGGACATTCCGGACAAAACGGACAAAACGGACAGTCCGAAAGTCAATTCGGACAAAATCCCGGACAATCTGAACGGAAATGGGGCGGTATCGCTGGAGATGTGCGGGAGTATGTCGACGGACACCCTGGAGAGGTAAAATATAGTCAGTTATGTCAGGATATTGGGATATTTACAAGGCGCGACAAGAAGACCGCGAACGATGCTTTGAATTACCTGGTGAAAACCGGGGTCATCGAAAAACACCCTGCAAAAAGAGGTGTGTATCTTCCAACCGAGCCAGGGCTTGAATTCATGCAGCCGGTAATCGAGAAGGGTATCCCGTTACCACTCCCCTTTCCGCTCGGATTACACAATCATTTCAATGTCATGCCTGGCACGGTTATCGTCATCGGCGGCGCAACCAACAGCGGAAAAACCCTCATGGCGATGGACCTTTTGAGAAGATGGACTGGCCAGTTGTCCGGAATTGGGGCCGACCCTCTTGTCTCACCCCCCCACTCTCTTCGTTCGTTTAGTGGGGGGGTGCCAGCGCCGGGGGAGGTTGACCAGCGTTTAGTTGAAATCGCCCGGACCGGCATCCGATACCTGAACTCCGAGATGACATCCGAGGAGTTGGGGGCGCTCCTGGCAGAGATGGGGCCTGATGGCGACATGCTCTGTCATCACGTCCAATGGGTGAGCCGACAATATGACTTTCCCCGCGCCGTCCTCACCGATGGTATCACTATCCTCGATTTTCTCCAGATCCACCGGGATTTCTACGAGATCGGCGAGACCATCGCACAGATGGCCGACCGGGTAGGCGCCGGGTTGCTCGTGATCCTGATCCAGAAGAAGTCCGGGGAATCGTTCCCGCGCGGCGGAGAGTTTGCCCTGGAACGCGCCAGGATCGCCTTGTTACTCGATTCAGTGACCCAGAACGTGAAGTCATGCTACCTGCGGAAAATCAAGTATCCACGCGATGCCCGGAATCATCCGGAGCGTAAGGAGATCGAATACCGGATCGGGGACGGGTTGACTATCAAGCCTGTTTCTGACCTCCGGTGGCTGGACGGCAAGCAGCGCGACCGCGTCCACAAGGATTATCAATACAAAACTTTTTCGGAGAACTGAGTCGATGGAGGCCCCCACAGACACAACCTGGCTGGCTGCAAACAAAGGGGATCGGGATACCCCCATGTCTATCCCGCCCCCCTGCCTAAACTGTTCGAGGGTTGAGATTTTGACCATCATGGGTGAGGCCGTGCCCGGTTGCCTCTACCAAGCCGAGGGGGAGTTTTCGGAAGGCTGGCGGCGGATACCTGCAGGAATTGCAGGGTGCATTTGGACACTTGCCGGGGAAAGTCGGCGGACATCGAGAGGCAAGGCGAACATTCACTAAGAGACCACTACGAGGTTGAAAATGAAAAATCAGAACACTGAACCAGAGAAAGTAACTTGCACCATCTGCGACACTCCCGAAGTGGATTTTACAGGAGTCCTGATAAACAACTCCCGAGGAGACGTGAAGAGTTTTGCCTTCTGCTTTAACTGTGCTCTTACCTTCAACATCTTCGAACTTGATGAGGAACTTTATTTACAGGCAAACGGCAGCAATACAAGCCTAAGCCCATTTGATGGAGACGAGGAATGAGAGATCTGAACGAGTTTCGATTCTCCGGCACGGTCCAGAGATTCGACCGGATACAGACCAAGACCGGCATGGCGATGGTTTCATTTTCGGTGCTGTGCTGGAAGGAACGAATCAGGAACGTTGCCTTCAAGGCCCTGGCGGAACAAACCGAGCTTTCCCCCGGCGACCGGATCGAGGTTCGAGGTCACATCCAGTCAACCGAGTGGCAAGACAAGGATGGGAATCGGCGGACCGGCTGGCAGGTCATCGCTCATGAGATCAGCCGGGCCGAGAACATGACCGGGCTGAACCAGGGACAACCAACCCCACCGGCACGGCTGCAACCAGCGCGCCAGTCGGGAATGTTCCCGGAGGAGCGGAGGCCGGACACCAATGAGCAGTTCTCTTACCAGGGAGGGCCTTTCTGATGGGGATATGCGCCGCCCCAGAGAACATTGCGTGCCCCTCGTCGTCGCGGTCTCGTCTGCGCCTGCGCCATTGTGGAAAAGTCCAACCCCTACGCTGGCCCGCATGGACTCAGGTAGGATTATTTCGATATTATCGAGGTTATCGCACTCAACCCGGAACATGGAATAATCGGTGTCCAGTCATGTGGCCAGGACTTCGCCGGGCATCGCGTTAATCAACAGAACGCGGCTTACCGTGCGGACACTTGTGCGGACAAATTCATTACTCCCTCTGCAGGGTGCGTACTTCAGTGCGAACTTCACTCCAGTAAATATCAATATTACTGATGAATTTCGAGATTCTTCAATGTTCCTAAGATGTTCTGACATCGCTGCACACAAGATTACTACTTACCAATTTCCCCTCTCCACTGCGTACTTCTTTTGCCCTTGTGCGAGGTGCGGACCTGTGTGCGGACCATTCCCATGTTGGACGCAACGCGCAACGCAACGCAACAGCGCAACGCCGATAACAAAACTGGTTAGTGAGCCCTGGCTGGCCAGCGGGATAAATTTGAATCAGGGGAGGTGATCGGGACATTATGTGATCTCCATGGAATAATACAATGACAGCCGGACTCTCCCGGTCAAAATACCCTGCCATTCAGAATTTTCCATCGTCATCCCTGTGCTTATTTGGAAAGAAAGAGCAGCAGGCGGTCGGCAATGTTTTCCGCCTGATCGGAGATGCTGCCGAGTCGGTGGATGAGCTTGTACCAGAACATCACCGAAATCGGGTCGAGCTCTTTCTCCTGCGTGAACATGGTCCGGCGCAGCCGGTGCATGATCGCGTCGATATTGTGCTCGTCGCGGCGAAGGCCGGAGATCATCGCCGAGACCTTATCCACCTCCAGGCCGTTGAAACCCACTTCCAGCACAATTCATCGAGCTGTTCGATGATCGCCTTGACCTCAGAGTCAGGCGCAGGGAACTGACACCGGAGCAGTTGGTTGATGAGCGTCAGAACAAAGCCAAGCCGATATTGAAAGAGATACGTATAGGTTCCCTTCAGCTGGATCAACCAGTACCAATTATCTTTTTAAGCAAACGTCAACTTTGCCATGGTTGACAACTCCGCACCATCCAGCTGGATTGACAACTCGCTCGACACGGTGTCCTTGTACCTCCAGTTCTTCGCCAAGGATTGCCGTGGTGCGATAGACATGGTGCAGGATGCTGTTGTCGACGCCACCAGAGGCGTCCCCCCTTCCCCAGACACCGGAGTTGCGGGCGAATCCGGAAATGCACAACCGATGCAGAATGGTAGAAAATTGGCCCGCTCTACCTCGAACCCGAATTGCAATGGATCGGATCATCCCTGGAAGATCAAATACTTCCGCATTACGTAATTGATCATCACCGCTGCTACCAGGTTGGCGCCGAAGGCGAAGGTCGTGAGCAGACGCAGACGCCGGATCAGCAGTCCCATCAGCACGGTGCCGATGGCCATGCTGATCCCCGAGACCAGGTAGAACAGCACGACCTCGACCAGCAGGGAATGGCGTCCTCGTTCGAAGACCCAGAAGATGTTGATCAGATAGGCGACCATGTTCGAGAAGACAAAGGCGATGACGTTGCCGAGCATCGAGTTGCGGGCGCGGCTGTAATCGTTGACTTCCCGGATCTTCAGCCCAAAAAACCGGACGGCGTAATCGTTCGCCTGCAGCGACGGAAATACCTTCCAGGCGACCAGGTGAAACAGGACGATATGGGCGGCGGTGGCGACGCCTCCGGCGATGACGTACCGGATAAACTGGAGGAGGGCGGGATGAGTGCCGAGCATGGGTTGCCTTCAACATTTCGATGTAATTTTCCGGGCGAATCCCGACTACTCCGAGGGATACAATCGACGACTGAACATGAGCCATTTATCCCTGTAGGGCCGGGCTCCTTGATCCTGACCAAACTGAGCGAGGAATTCTCTGTCGGCAAAGACCAGGCAGTAACCGGTCGGATTCCGTCTCGACCAGCCCTGCAGTTCCGGAACCGTATCCAATGCCGTGACCGGTCGCGTCAGACGGGCGGCGAAGTGGAACTGATCCGCAAGATCCTTGGGATAGACAGCGATTGGTTTTCCCTCTCTCTCGACCTGAGATACCACGGTGATCATGTCGCTCGGGTTGAACAGCGTGGCAATCGATTGAGACAACACCAAGTGTAACACAATGAGATGGAGAAGCACCGAGGCGGCGATGATCTGAGGCCCATGATCGGGCTTCGAACCGACGAGCCATACCAGGATGCAGCCGGTGAGGAGTGGGACGAATGCCGCCGACCATGGGATATAGTGTACGATGGTCGCTTCCCGTCCCAGAACCGGCAGGGTCGGAAGCACCACCAGGGCCACGGCCAGAATCGTAAAAAACAGCAGATAGGGCCATCGATCATACCGTTTTGGCCCAGGTGAAGCGGCTGCAATCCGACCCAGGACGATTGCGGCTATTGGCAGCAGGGGCAGGAGATAATGGATCTGTTTGCCGCTGACGATGGAGAGCGTAACAAAGGACGGGACCAGAATGGAAAGGCAGAATCGCAGTGAATTATCACCCTGGATTTTCCAACCCCGCCAGAAAGGCAGCCATAGAGACCATGGAAACAGCACCAGAGGCAGCAGCAGGAGATACCAGTACACAGGCCGACGATGGGCGAACGACTGCACCATCCGCCCGGCGGTCTGGCTGAACAGAATGGCCTGGCCATATTCCTCTCCCCCTGCCACAGCGGCCGGGATTGCCCAGGCCAGGGCGACCACAACGCCGATGCACAGAGCAAGGACAAAGCCGCCGTACCAACGCCACCAGTTGGCGGTAAAGGTCCACAGCGGGGCGAGGAGTATCGGTGGGGCGACATAGACGAAAATCACCGGTCCTTTTGTCAACAAACCCAGCCCGAGCACCAGACCAAGAACGAGCCATAAACCGCGGCCACCGTTTTCTGCCCGGGTCAGAACCAGAAGATAAGCGGCAAGAGTGAAGAAAACGATCAGTGTGTCGAACATGGTGAGTGTAGAGAAGATGCTCCATACACCCATGCTGAGAAGGATCAGAGGGGCAGTCTGCCCGACAGCGGGAAGGGCAGGCCACAGAACTGTCGCGATACGTCTTGTCAGGAACAGAGAGGCGAGCCCAAACAGTGGCGGCGTCAGTCGTGCCGACCATTCATTGACGCCGAAGAGCCACCAGCCAAAATGAATCAGCCAGAACAGCAATGGAGGCTTGTGGCTGTAGGGGACGCCATTGCTATGCGGGACGAGAAATTGATTGCTGTGCCACATCTCCCAGGCGACGGAAAGATAGCGGGTTTCATCGATTGGCAATGGCGGGCGTGAAAGAATGGCGGAAACCACCAGCCCTGCCCACAGAAGCAGCCAGAACCAATTGGTTTTCAGGAGATTAATGGCCACACTGCCTGAAATCAGCATGATACGGGGGACAAGATGTCGGCGGAGTGTCTTTTTACGAGGCTGACACTCATGGTTTCGGAAGTTCAATCTCGTACACCAGCATTCTACTCTCCTTGGCGGCCAAAAAACTCAGGAAAGTACTGCCAGGGACCTGCCCGACATACAGTTGCGCGTTGGTTTTCCGAGAATCCTTCTGCGTGCCGGCAGGAGGCAGAATGAAACTGTAATCAGAGATATAACCAGGAATTGTACTGGTATGCCAGACCTCTTTCAACTCCGATTCCCGCCAGCTGAGACAGGCAATGTCGCCTCCGTCATATTCCCGGTAATTCCGGAGGTACCGTGGGGAATTCCGCTTATTCCTGCCGATGATAATCTCCTGCTGGCGATCATTGTCGATATCCTGCACCAGCAGTCTGGTCGGCACAAACACCATATCTCTACTCGAGCCCTGTTCTGTTTTGCCGCCGGTTGGCTCACCGATGTTTTCCTCGCCCTTCACCGGCCCCAGATAATTTCTGCTGCCGCCGAAATTGCCTTCACTGACCCACAGCAGATTATTCTGATTGTCATAGACCAGGAGTTTTTCATTTCTGTCTATGGCCACCGTCTCGACAGTCCCGTTGCCGTCAAGGTCCGCCTGGACGAAATCAAAAAGATTGAGCGAGCCGGGAAGCGGCAGTTTGGCGCCGCGACGGACAGAAGCCCGGGATCCGCCGATCTCAAGACGATAAATTCCAGACCCGACGAATCCCTTGCCGGCCTCATTGCTGCCGATCTGTCCGGCCAGGATCATCCCTTCGCCCGGCAACAGGATCGGCCGGAGAAACCAGGCGATATTCTCGTGTAGAATCTTCACACCCTCGCCGGCGGACCACTCGGCAATCAGCGAGGAAACCCTGAAACGCTCGTTGGCACTGATATATATCTCTGATTTTCCGTCTTTATCGAGATCTGCGATATTCAGGGCATGGATTTTGAAGGTCGGCCTCAGCCTGTAGTCGCCGATCTTTTGAAACCGTCCGTCATTGTAATGAAAAATCTCCAGTGCAGTTCTCGAGCTAAAAACGATCTCCTGTTCCCCATCCCCATCGAGATCGCCGACGTCCATGGCGACCATGACGACAGGGATTGTCGAGCTTTTTTTCAACCCCTTTGCCGTGACCGCGACGTCACTCCCTTCGCTGCCGACGATGGAACCTCCGCCAAAGAGGCCCTTCTTGTACTCCTTCTCCGGATGTTCGGTGCGAAAACCGACCACCCCGCTCTCGTCCTGTACCGCTGCCTGCTGAGAGCCGGCTGTGGCGGGAGTGCGCAGGATCTTCGCGTAGATCTCCTCACTCAAGGTTCCGATCACCGGAATGACCTGTTCTTCGTTTTCAGCTGTTGTGGAAAAATTCTGCTGCTTATCTGCTGAGTCGGCGGCGGACACGACAACCTGAATCTTAAGACCATTGTTTGTGGCATACAACGCCCCTGAGACCAGATAATCGGCCTGCAGCCTGCTGAAGTCGACCCTGGCATCCCCCTCTCCCCTGCCGGCAGCCTCCAATTTTTTCACCTCTGATGCCTGCATGGCATAATCGACAAGCTGCACCCCATCCTTTGCCGCCAGGCGGCTGGCCAGCATGGTGCGAACCCCATAGGCGAGATAGGTGTATTTACCTGCGGAACTGCTGTCAAAAGGCAAGAAGAGGAATCGCGAGGTCCGGCCCTCCGCATCGTTTTGGGCTACCGCATTTCCAATCATGATCAACTGCAACGTCAGAACCAAAAATCCGCTTTTCAACATATTTTCACCTGCTGTATCCTGGTTTGTTTCAAGGGAATTTTGAATAATCACCAATCCCGCCATAAAGCTGCAACGTTAATCAAAATCAGTCTGTCGAAGGCTACACAAGAGGCCGATCAGGATGATTATCTCGATATTCTCCATTTAAGACGAAATTATTCAAGGAACTCTCATGTTAATGTTCTTGTCTGCCGTGCTTCTTCCCGGACAAAATGGAGATTTCGCAAATAAATAAAGATACCGGTCAGCTGCCCTACAATGAAAACAGGGTCACGGCGATTCAGGGCATAGGCCAGGAGGATCGTGCCCCCGAGCAGGCTTAAATACCAGAATGCCGTCGGGACAACGCTTTTTTTCAGTCTCTCGCTCGCAAACCATTGCACGAGAAACCTGCTGGTGAAAAAGGCCTGCCCGAAAAAACCGACAATCAGCCAGATCGTTGTCTTGTCCATGTCCCTGTCCTTTTATTTGACAGCCTCATTGTCAATCCTTCGATACCCCAGCCACACAACCCCTAACAGGTCGATAATTCCTTCCATCAGCCGATCGAGCGATCCGTAATGTGACGCCCCGCTTTTGCGAGGGCGATGATGCACATCCAGGGAAACAACTGTTCCTCCCCTTTGACAGGCTAAAGCCGGGAGAAACCGGTGCATATGGTCAAACGCTGGAAATTCGAGAAAAAAATCACGGGGAAAGGCCTTGATGCCGCAGCCGCTGTCCGGCGTTTTATCACGTAAGATGCTCCCGCGGACACTATTCGCTATTTTCGAAGAAAATTTCTTCCACATCGAATCACGCCGCCGGTACCGGTTACCGATGATCAGGCAACGGGGAGTTCTGGAGGATGTCTGCCGGTAACACGCCACAAGTGCATCGATATCAGCGGGATCGTTCTGGCCATCACCGTCGAGGGTTACGATAAGTGGATAACCGGCCGCCCGTACCCCCTGCAGGACTGCGCCGCTCTGGCCGCCTCTTCTCATCAGCCGGATGATTCTCAAGACCGGATACTCGTCAACTGACTTTCTCAGCAGTAATTCCGTGTTATCGGTGGAGTGATCATCGACGACAATCACCTCATAGTCGTATTTTCCGTCCAGATATTGACGAATTTCCACCAACAGAGGAATGATATTGGCCTCCTCGTTGTGGACAGGGATGACAATCGTCAACCCGGGATGTGCTCTCCGGCTATCTGGCACAGCCATAACCTGTTGAGCCAACTGTTGCGGATAGGCACATGGGACGAGTATGCCGGCGGGGGTATTCATTGTTCAAACAGTTCCTTACGCGTCGATCTGTGTCAATGTCCGGTCCGGCATAACCTGCCAGTATCCGTTACGCCTTCAGTAATGGCCGGCAGCCGATGATGCGGCAACGCGCCACACGGTTTCCGGGATACATTACCAACCGAAAATGAAGATTTGATGAAGGCCCGGTGACGAATCGGCGCCGGGATCATCGAACACCGGTCTGATCGAATATCCCACAAATTCAACGTCAATTATCATTCCAAGCAGAAATAAACGGGGCAATATCGTCTCCTTACTGTCACGGGGCACCGCCGGCCAACTGGCCAATGCCCGTAAACAGCAGGAGATCGGCAAGCCGCGGTTCGGCTGCCCGACCGGCGATTGGGATCTGATCCATAAGGGACTAGTGACATTTGCCGACCCCAGCGCGATCTGCCGCCCACCGACCGGATGGAAGAGTTGTGCCCTGCTTCGCAGTGGCATCCCTTCGGGTCTCGCCTTGAAGGCTCGCGCTCTGTTTGCCACGCAAGCCATAGTCCGCCGCGACGGGCACAGAGCATGTACCAGTGGGTGATGGTGGCTGTGCTGTGTGATTGCATCTCGATTCCAGCCTGGTCCTGCTGGGTGCCGCGCATTGATAACGGCACTCGGGTCGGCATTGGCGTCTGGAATGTGCCTCTTTAAAATTATTTTTGTTATTTCAGATGGTAAAGCATTTCATATTAAAAAAAATCGGTCCACTGCTTTCCCGTTCATCATCTCTTCATGTTAGCGTTTTATGATCGGGTCCAACGGTAGGAGCAAGACGTTGGTCGTCTTGCCGGTATTACTGCCGAAATAACCTAATAGCTGGAGGTAGCGTCATGCAGAAGAAATGGATTGTTATCATTGGAAGTGGGGTTTTGGTCTCAGGCCTTGCTGTTGCCGGAGCGAGTTTCGCGAAATCAGAGAATGGCGAAGTCAGCGGGGGCACCATCCGAATCGAAAAGCAGTCCAAGGCGGAGTTTCCTTCGATGGCCAAGATATCGATGGTTCAGGCTGTTCAGACAGCCTTGGCCTCGGTTCAAGGGCAAGTCTTGGAGGCTGAGCTCGAGGATGAAGACGGCTTTCTGGTGTATGGGATCGAGGTGGTCTCCGCCGACAAGACTGTCATGGATGTGACGGTGGACGCCGGTACCGGAAAGGTGCTGGCCATGGAAGAGGATTAAGCGGACGACGAGGACTGATCCAGCCAACGTTTATGAACAAACCGGATCAACATAGCACTGTGAGGCCTATGCCACAATCGACATTGAATATCTGCGGTTAACGATTGAGGGGAAGGAAATCCTCAAGGACATCGATCTCCGCCTGCGCCCCGGCGACACCTGTGGCCTCCTGGGGCCGAACGGTGCAGGAAAGGCCACCATCATCTTTGCCATTCTGGGGTTGCCCGCATACCTCCGAAGGGCATGTTTGAAGGTCCATTCCCGGAATGCAGTCCGCTTCAGCGCACCTGGGTAGGAAATTGAGGTACATAGCCCGCTAGAATCCTTAACTTCTATATTTTAATTGTAATGCTGCGAATCGGATTTCTTTTTAATCATTATTTTCCGCACCAGGTGCCCCATGCGGCGCCGTATGCCTTTGAACTGTCCAGGGGTTATCCGGATATTGATGTCGTCGTTGCCTGCTCCTCCCGGCAGGAGATGGATCTTGTCGAGGCCATAGGGGCGCTGTACCCGGGTCATCGCTGTACATTCAAAATGTTGATGGTCCCATGGTATTACAGAATGATCGACCCGGTGGTATCGAAGTGGTCGTTTATGCGCAAGCAGATCGTTCTATGGCATAATCTTGATTTTTTCAGGGGATTGAACGCCCTGGTGTCGCCCGAGGTCAATTGCGCCGATTTGCGTAAAGAACGTGGTTTGGAAAATCTGACCATGATCCGTACCCGTCATGGTGCGGGGGACCGGGATGGCGTGTTCGATGATCGGTTGTTGGCCTTTGATTTTATGCTCCTGCCGGGTCAAAAGTATGTGGACCGCCTCAACGATCAGGGATTGTTGCGGAAGGATTGCTTCGCCGTGCCAGGCTATCCAAAATTCGATGTCGTCATGGGTCTGAAAAGGAAAATTCCGCGATTATTTGCCAATGACAATCCGATCGTGGTCTATAACCCTCACTTCGACCAGTCGCAATCCTCCTGGGGCCCCATGGGCCTGCAGGTTCTTGAATTCTTTTTCCAACACCGGGAGTTCAATCTGATTTTCGCCCCCCACGTGGTGCTATTCAAAAGGAGCCTGCGCCATGGCGCATTCCTGCCCGGGAAGTACCGCCGGACGCCGAATATCCATGTCGACACGGGCAGCGCCGCGTCAATAGATATGACCTACTTGCTGGCAGCCGATATCTATCTCGGTGACGTGAGCAGCCAGGTCTATGAATTTTTGCTCGAACCTCGCCCCTGTCTTTTCCTCAACGGTCATCATGTCGCCTGGCGGGGCAATCCGTCCTATTACCATTGGAGAATGGGGCAGGTCGTCGACAACATCGAGCCTGGACTCAGTCAGGCGCTGGGGCAGGTATTTACGACCCATCAGCGGTATCTGGAAAAACAACGCGAGGCCTTAGCCTATACTTTTCATACCGAGGCTGGATCCACGGCGGCTGAGAGAGGAGCGAAGACCATCGCTGATTTCGTCTCCCGGAAGGCCGGGGGGTACCCGTTTCGCACAGGAAGGTCGTTCCAGGAAAAAACTGAGCGGA
Organism: Desulfoprunum benzoelyticum; assembly: GCF_014201505.1. Lineage (GTDB taxonomy): Bacteria > Desulfobacterota > Desulfobulbia > Desulfobulbales > Desulfocapsaceae > Desulfoprunum > Desulfoprunum benzoelyticum. The sequence continues at coordinate 55,989 of NZ_JACHEO010000003.1, forward strand.
CAGTATCTCGGCCGATGCGTCAAAGTGGTTCCGTTGGATAAAGAAAGAGGTTTCAGTTGCAGGACTTACGGTCGAGAACTTTCACTTCTCGACCTGACAGGGATGGAGATGTGGTCTACCTGATTGCCTACGCCATCAAAGATGGTGATTACATCAAGTGCTCGAAATGCGGTCAGCAACTTTGGGTGCCGAAAATTTATTCGCCTGATTGTCTTCAAGAAGACCCGAAAACGTCATGGGGACAGGGAAATGGGAGCGCATTGAGATGTTTCATCATTTTGTCGTCTGGCTGACCGATACCATCGGCCAATGGGGTTATCCGGGCATCGTGATGCTCATGGCCTTGGAATCTTCTTTCTTTCCGTTTCCCAGTGAAGTGGTCATTCCGCCTGCCGCCTACCTTGCTGCGAGCGGGAAGATGAATATCGGAATGGTCGTCCTTTGCGGCACATTGGGGAGCCTGCTGGGGGCTGTGTTCAACTATTGGTTCGCCCTGAAGTTTGGAAGGTTGTTTTTTGAAAAATATGGGCGATACCTGCTGGTCAGCCCCAAGTCCCTGGAAAAGGCCGACCGGTTTTTTGAGCGTCATGGGCATATCAGCACCTTTATCGGCCGTTTGCTGCCGGGAATTCGGCAGTATATTTCCTTGCCTGCAGGGTTGGCCCGTATGAATATCTTTATCTTTTGCACGGCCACGGCATTGGGCGCCGGAATATGGGTATTGATCCTGGCGAGCATGGGCTACTGGTTCGGACGCAACGAGCAACTGGTGTTGCAAAACCTGCACTGGGCCACACTGATTTTGATGGTCGGATGCGGCGTCATTGTGTTTTTTTACTGGCGCACATGGCAAAGCCATATCAGGCGGACACAGGAACTTGAGACCAGGTTATGAAGATGACCACGCCGCTCATACGTATCCCAATCAGCGGCTGGGTACTCGGCCTTGTGAGCATATGGGGTCTGTCGACAGTAATGGAGACCAAAATGATCACGCAATACGCTGCCGCTTGTAATATTTGCGTTTAAATGCGGCCGACGGGAGATGGCCGAGTTTCTTCTGGCGGCGCTGCCGATTGTAGAAGATCTCAATGTACTCTCTGAACTTCTTGGTGCGCATCCTGTTGGAGATTCTCCTCATTGGACACAACTTGGCTGGTTCTTGCCAATTCTGCTTTTGTATCGGCTATTTTGAACTTACCTCATCAAATTGCTACATCGTTTCCGGGATATATTGTCAACCGAAATTGAAGATTTGATGAAGGCGCCAGCACCCATCCGCCCTTGAGTTCATCCCCCTTCAGTCAATTCCAGCGTTCATACTTCCCGTCCGAAAAACCGGCCTTCGCCGGTCATTGCGGTTCATCATTTCTTCATCTTCATCGATTACCCTGTCATCCGTAGCACGCAAGGCATACGGTAACCAATGCAGAGAGGTAATCCATGAATTCAATCTCAATCATTATCCCGACCAGGAACGAACGGGACAACATCGTCCCCTTGCTGGAGCGGATAACCGCGGCTGTCTCCACTTTGGCGCATGACACTGAAATTGTCTTTGTTGACGACGGCTCAACCGACGGCACCCGTTCCGAAATCAACGGCTACAAGGGGCCGCTGCCGGTGCGGCTGATCTGCCGTGACGATGAAACCGGCCTGGCCAGCGCGGTCTGCGCCGGCGCCCGGGCGGCGGCCGGTGATCTGCTGGTGGTGATGGATGCCGATCTCAGCCACCCGCCCGAGGTCATCCCCGACCTGCTCCAGCCCCTGCTCGATGGCAGCCGGGATATGATCGTCGGCAGCCGCTACATCCCCGGCGGCTCGACCCCGGAGTGGCCCTGGACGAGGAAGGTCGCCTCACGCCTCGCCACCCTGCCGGCCCGCCTGTTCACCGCGATCCATGATCCTCTGGCCGGCTTTTTCTCGATCCGCCGGGAGTTCCTGCTCGCCGTCCGGCAACCGGTCACCGGTTTCAAGATCGCCCTGCAAATCCTGGCCACCAGTCCGGACCTGCGCGCTGCCGAGGTCCCGATCACCTTTATCGACAGGACACAGGGCAGCTCCAAGATGAACGGCGCGGTCATCCTCGAGTATCTCAAGCAGTTGGCCGCCCTCGGCGGGCTGCCGCTCGAGGCGGTCGGCAAAAAGGAGCTGACCACCCTGGCGACCAGCGTCGTCATCCTCGATTTCCTCATATTTCACCTGCTGCAGTACAATGGCTTCGAACTCGCGGTCGTCCATATCTTCAGTTTTCTTCTGGCCTGCAATCTCGGCTACATCATCACCGCCACCACCACCGACGATCCCCTCTCCTATTTCCGGCCCGCCGCCCTGCTGCGCTACCAGTGTATCCTTCTGCCGGTCCTGTTCCTCCGTGGCGGCATCATGGCCGCCATGGCGCCATGGTTCCCAGACTGGTCATGGCTGCTGTCGGTGGCGGCCGCCTGTTACAGTCTGTGCGCTGCGACGGCAGGGTTTCTCCTGGTCTCAGGCAACAGGAACAGGGCCTGCGGCCCGGTGAACTGGCGCTTGGCGACGCTGTTCATCGTCGCCTATACCGTCATCCTGCGGCTCGTCTACTTCGGGACCTTCGAACTCACCCAGGAGGAGGCCTATTATTGGAACTACAGCCAGCACATGGCCATGGGCTATCTCGATCATCCACCGATGGTCGCCCTGATGATCTGGGTCGGCACCCACCTGTTTGGCAATTCCGAGGCAGGCGTCCGTGTCGGGGCCCTGGTGTGCTGGATCATCACCGCCTGGTTCAGCTACCGCCTCACCCTTTCGGCCTTCGACAGGAAGATCGCCCTCAACAGTCTGGTGCTGATCGCCGCTCTGCCGCTGTTTTTCGGGACGGCCCTGATCATGACCCCCGACGCGCCCCTGATCGCCTGCTGGGCCGGGACCCTGTTTTACCTTCATCGCGCCCTGATCGATGGCGACCAGCGCTCCTGGATCGGAGTCGGGATCTGGCTCGGCCTCGGTCTGCTCTCGAAATACACCATCATACTCCTCGGACCGGCGACCATCCTGTTCATGGTGAGCGACCGCCGCTCCCGCCGCTGGTTCGCCAGCCCCCGGCCCTATCTCGCGGCCGCGCTGGCGATGGTGATTTTTTCGCCGGTTATCTTCTGGAACTATCGTCATGCCTGGGCGTCGTTTCTGTTTCAGAGTCAACACCGGCTTGCCGATCAGTTCATGTTTTCCACCCCGGAACTGTTAGGCTCCATACTCCTGCTGCTGACCCCGACGGGTCTGTTCGCCGTCTGGGCTGTTGGTTACACCCACCGCAAACTGGAACCGGGTGTTACCGCCCTTGTGGCTGATCGCCGCCGTCGCCACCGGCTGTTCGCCCTCTGCATGGCGCTAGTGCCCCTCTCCGTCTTCGTCTTCTTCAGCTTTTCCAGGGAGGTCAAGCTGAGTTGGGCCGGCCCCTTGTGGCTGGCCTGCATTCCGCTGATGGCCTCGTCACTGCCGACCAGTGATGCAGGCGGCAGGATTCGATCTGTCGTCCAGCGGGCCTGGTCGGTCACCCTTGTTTGCCTGGTCCTGGGCTATGGTCTGATTCTCCATTATTTCTCTCTTGGTATTCCCGGTATCCCGTTCAACACCGGCGCCTTCCTGTTCGGCGGTGAAGATCTGGCCGACCGGGTCGAACAGACCGTCAGGCGGGTCGAGGCCAAAAGAGGTGCGCCCCCCGTCGTCGTCGGCATGGACAAGTACCAAATTGCCAGCGGCCTGGCGTTTTACCGGGTGAAGACGTTCAATCCCTCGGAACGGGGTTCGTCGCCCCAATCGGCTCCGGAAACAACCGGACGACATCTCTTCAACCTGGGCTCGTTGATGTACGCCTTCTGGCAGGCACCGGCGGCACTGACGGGCAGGGATCTGCTGGTCATCGCCGACGAAGAGGAGAAACTCGACAATCGGCTCTTTGTCGGGAGGGTAAAAGAACTCGGCAAAATTCGTTCTTTCCCGGTAAAAAAACACGGCAAGGAGGTCGGCGTGTATTATTATCGGCTGTTAACCCGGTATCGTCCCAACGGGCCTGTCGACAACGGCGCCAGAACCACCCCTCGCTCCGCCATTGCCGTCAGGCCAATTTTTACGGCAGCAGCCACCAACACCAGGCGATTATGAACATCCTGATCATCGACGACGAACCCTATCTGCTCGAAAAACTCGGCTCGGTGCTAACCGATGAGTTTTACTCCGTCGCAACGGCGGGGGACGGAAGGGAAGGGTTGGACAAAATCTGGAATGATACCTACGATCTGATCCTTCTCGACATCATGCTGCCGGGCATGAGCGGCCTCGAGATTCTGGCGGAGATCCGGGCCGCCGGGATCCAGACTCCCGTCCTAATGCTGACTGCCAAGGGCGACATCGACGATAAGGTCAAGGGGCTCAATCTCGGTGCCGACGACTATCTTGCCAAGCCGTTCTCCCTGGCCGAACTGCTGGCCAGGGTGCGGGCCCTGATCCGGAGGGGAAAAACCGGCAGTCCAATGATCGAGATCGGCACTCTCCGCCTCAATACGATCAGCCGGGAGGTCACCAGAAACGGCGTACCCCTCATCCTCACCGCCAAGGAGTTCGCCATCCTTGAATTCCTGCTGCACAACCAGGGCCGGGCGGTATCGCGCTTCACCCTGGCCGAGCATGTCTGGGGCGACAATTTCGATCCGTTCAGCATGTCGAACTTCATCGATGTCCATATGAGCAAGCTGCGGAAAAAACTGAACACTCCGGAGAACGAACCGTTGATCAGGACGGTCCGGGGGGTCGGCTATCGCATCGACAAGGAAGGGACATGAGAATCCGAACGAAGTTCACCCTCTGGATCTCGCTGGTTTCTCTGTCGACGACGATCGTTGCCGCGTTCTTCGTCTACATCGAGTTGCTCGAAGAACCGTACAAACTGATCGATCGCGAACTGTACGAAGTGGCCGGTGCCGCCCTCAACGTAGTGGATTTTTCCCATCCCGCCGAGATCGGAGGGAGGCTGCAGAAACTGGACTACCATATCAACAGGTACTGGTTCAAAATGATCGATAGCAACGGCAAAGCGCTTTTTTCTTCGCCACTGGCCCGGCTGTTCGATATCCCGCGCCGATCGGATAAAGGGAAATTTTTCATCAGGCAGAAAATATCTCTGGCTCAATTGTGGATAGATCCTGGAGATCTTGACGAATTAAACGAGGTTACCGATGATGTCGTCAATTTTCGGGTGGTGACGGTGTCGCGGGACACGCCGAGCGGAACCTTTACGGTGATGATCGCCAAGCCGCTGCTGTTTTTCGATATTGAACTGCAGGAGTTGCGGTCAAGTGTTGCCTGGGGTATCTGCGTCGCCGTCGTCTTGGTCTTTCTGGCCAGTTATTTCCTGGCGGGACGGATGCTGCGGCCGATATCGACGATCAACCACCATATCCGGATGATCCGTGAACAGTCGCTTGATCGGAGGATCCCGCTGGGCGACAGTCGCGATGAGCTGCACGTCCTGTCGACCTCGCTCAACATGATGTTCGATCGCCTGCAGTATTCGTTCACCCAGCAAAAAGAGTTCATCGGCAATGCCGCCCACGAACTGAAGAGTCCGCTGACCATCCTGATGCTCGGCCATGAAGAGTTGCTGGCCGGCGACCCCCCGGAAAAGGTTCGCCAGGAGTTGGAAAAACAGCTCAACACCATGCGCCGGCTGAGCCGACTGGTCCGCGACCTCCTCGATATCTCGAGGTTGGAGCAGGGAGAGACCTGCCACCGTCAACCCGTCCGGCTCGATCAGCTGATCGGTCAGGTGGTCGAGGATTACCAGGAAATGCTGCAGGCGCGGCGGATCAGCGTCGAGATCGACACGGCTGCGGCGAGTCTTGCCGGTGACCCGGAACAGCTGCTGCGGCTGCTGATCAACCTGATCGACAATGCCATCAAGTACAATCTGGCGGCCGACGGCCGCATCGTGATCAGGACGGAGAAGAACAACGGGCAGATGGTGTTGACCATCGCCAATACCGGGCTATCGATCCCCGCCGCTGATCTGCCGAGGATCTTCGATCAATTTTACCGGGTGGAAAAGTCGCGCTCCCAGGCGTATGGCGGCTCGGGCCTGGGCCTGACCATCGTCAAACGGATCGTCGAACTGCATGGCGGATCGATCGAGGCGGCCAGTCACGACGGCTGGATCACGTTCACCATTGTTTTACCCGAGATGTCCTGACTCGAAAGCCATATGTATCGCAGCGTTCCGACCAAATTCCGGCCGCCAGTTTGGCTGTGCCGCCAACACCTGGCATCCACTCGCCCTGTCGCCGCCATGAGGTCGCTGTACCATCTCACTGTCATGATGCTGCTCTTCTGTCTGTTTGCAAACGGTGTAAACGCGAGCGAAAATGACAGTCTCTGGGAACGATCGCTTACGGCCGTGAACGACACCACTCCCTTCGCCATCGCTGATCCGGAAGACCAGGAAAAAGGCTGGTTCCACGGGGCCTGGGGCGGAATCAAACAGATATGGGACAAGGGAAATTCGGATTTCTACCTCTCCGGCCGATACTGGCACACCTCCTTGGGTTTCACGGACGAGGACCGGGACCGGTACGACGACTGGGGACTCGGCGGCGGCTACGGCCGAAGCCTCACTGACGAGAAGGGCAACCAGCGGATGCTGTACGCCCTGATCGCCCAAGACTCCTTCGAAAAACCGATGTACCTCACGGGCGTCGGCTGGTTGGCGCAATGGCGGATGCCCGGGGACCTGCGCGTCGGCGCCGGCTACTCGGTGGCAATCATTGCCAACAGCATCGCCACCGACTATATTCCTTTTCCCGCTCCGGCCCCCCTGGTGAGCATCGGCAACGAAAAAGTCTCCCTCTACTGCACCTTCTTCAATTCTATCCTCTACTTCTTCGCGAAGACGAGCTTCTAGCCTTCCAGTGTTGCCGATTTGCGGCGAGAGACCGGCCAGTGCCGGCGAGGGTTTTCAGTCTGTTCCGGCCCGCAATCGACATCACCTCTTCCACCTCCCGGGCGTTTTTTCGACGGCTGCGCGATGGTTTTCCATCCCTCTATCCATTGCAATGACCCGTCCGATTGATGGGGGGCCCCACGGGATTCTCCCAATTTTTATGGTGCACGCCACTTAGCTGATGTTATATGTGATGATTAGCTTGGGACAGTCTTTGTGTGGCCAAGGGTTTCCTGGGCATAAAGGCTGAGCAGATGAATACGACCGTTCAGAGGTTGAAGGAAGAACAGACCGCGCGCCCTTGAACTGCTGAGCCGCAGCAAACCGGAGCTGCAGGCCCGGTTCGGCAGGCATGACCCGGCTGTCGTTGTTCGGCTCGACCGCCCGCGATACGGCGACCAGCGGCAGCGATGTCGATATTCTGGTAGCTTTCGACGGCCCGGCTACCCCCAAACGTTATTTCGGGGTGCAGTTCTGCCCCGAGGATCTGCTCGGCGGCCCGGTCGATCTGTTGACAGAAATGGCCCTGCGGTCGGAGTTGCGCCCCTACATCGAACAGGAGCGGGTCGATGTCTGATGCCAAACAGCGCGAACGGCGTTTATCTCTCGGCGATTTGATATCGACATCCTCATCGCTCCGGTAATATGGCTTCAGGTGTTGAATCATCGGGCTTGCCTTTCGCATCGGAAAAAGCGGTTACGGATGCCGACGGACAAGTCATATGTGTCGTTGTAGGGATAATCGAAAAAGCAACCGATGAACGGTTTAAAAGAAATGGAAGAGTTATTCGATGAGTTCTTGAGAAAGTACGAAAGCGGCGAGATCCATAAAGAAGAGTGGGAGACCAGGCCACCGGCAGAATTACACCTGTTCAGGTGTCGGAGCCCGAGAACCGTGCCGTCCAGTCTCTTGCAGGAATTTTCGGGAAGCGAGTCGTCTTCATCCGCAACGACAGCGACCTCGAAGACAGGGATTTCGTTTGCTCCCCCTGAAGGGTGAGCAAAGACCGGCGGAAAGATATGTGTTGAATATAACTTCCCACCCGAGGCCGGAAAGCACATCCCCACGTTGAGGGGGGCTGATAGTTACACCTTCAGTTACCCCCTCAACCATCAATGCAACCATCAACGAACCGCCACCTTGTCCGCGAGTTCTCCCCCCTCAGGGGTGCGAACTTCACTGCGCACCTATTCAAAAAAGGGGACAAAAAGGTGCGGATCAGAGTGCGGACCAACTGGCTTCAACCGATGGGTTGTCCATTCAAGGAAGACAGAAATGCGGAGGGCCTTTTTCCTGTGTTCGCTCGCCTTTTTGGGCGAGCGAAGAAAATCGCCCTGCTAAGGCGCTAGGGGCCTGCGGGGAACAATTCCCTCAATCTGAGGAAATGTTCAGCGGGGCCAGTTCTGGACTGGTAGAATCAGATAGACGAACGCTGAGCTCAATTCTGAGCCGAGTGTTTACCAGACATCCCCCGCCCAAACGGCGGACACCCGAGACCCGGGGAGTCCTCGTTCACCCAAAAGGGCGAGCGAGATTGGTTCCCCTGTTCTGGTGAATCAAGATGGGTGACAGTCCAAAATTGGATTCTCATCAGGCTGAAGAAATCCCCACGCGCACCAGGACGTTCCGAATGGTTTTTCCCCTTTTTGGGGGGAAACTACGGAATCCCCACGCGCAGAGAGGTGCCGCTTTGATTCGCCTAAATAGGCGAACCAATCGACGAGCGCACCTTTGCGCTGGATGAATACAAGGACGCTTCGGGCAACTTCCACCAATGGTGGAAGTTAAAATCCCCCATTGGGGGAAAGCTCCACCAGCTCGGGCAACAGTTCCACCGACACCGATCATCCCCACCGGCTAAGAGCAAGACAACGGCCAGGGCACAACAACCCGAGCTCACCGGCCGCACAGCCTGGCTGTCACCCTAACCTGTTCCTGAGATCGATTACACATTTTTACAGATCAAATACACCACCGGCAGCGGATCGGCGCCATCCTGACGCCATCCTGACGCCGATACTGACCGCCCGGCCGCACTCCTACAACCAGGTCATCACTACGCTGGACACGATCGCCACCACCGGCAGGAAACCACCACGGCCATACCGAGGCCCGATTTTTCGGCCCGCCGATCGATGTCAGCTCAAAGCTGAGCGCACATATCGTTTCCGGAGACGAAACCAAGAACTACTCTGCTGTCGCAAGTAATGGAGTTATCGAACTTCCTCCAATTGAGGAAGTTAACGAGCTGGATTTTCAGCTCGGCTCACCTTGCCGGCGATCCGTCAATCACATCACTGAACGATTACAGACCGCTTGCCGGCGTGGGGTTCACTGACACCATCGGTTTCACCGTACGCATGAAGGACGGTGCGGTCGAGGTCATCGACACCGAGTAACGAATCGTTACCCCCCACCTGCCGGCCAACTTCATTATTACTGAAGTCAGGCAGGGTGAACGATACGTTCACCCTGGCGGGCCATCTTCGACATAGGTTGTCGATAGTATCTACCCCCTTCCATCTTGCCGACGGACGCCCGAGGGGGCCTTGACTCAGGGCATCCCTACTGCCGGCGGACACCCGAGGGAATCGTCGACCTGCCGGAGATGCACTTAATTTTTAGGAGCGAGATGGGCCGCCCGCAAAATTGCGGAGCATCGGGGGCGAGATGGTACCGTCCCGAAAAATGGGGGCTTGTGTCCGCCCCTTCCTTCGCTCGCCCAAATAGGAGGAGGGGCAAACACACAAGTCCCCAACAACCCCCGATGGGGGAACTTGTCTGACTGATACACTGGTATCCACCCCAGGTATCCACCAAAGAGCTGGTTACTGAAAAAGGGGCCCGTAGCTGTCAACACCTCGGCCAGAGCAAGGCGAATGTCTATCCCAAGCATGATTACGCCACTCCTGCAGGAAAGCACCCACTTCAATGTATTCAGCGCTGCATCGCGGCCGGTTCCCTCCATTCGCGGATCTGATCGAGAATGGAGAAGTAGCGCTCCATCTTCCCGAGATCCACCGAGCCACCGTACACCTCCACCATTCGTTCGATGGCAGAGGCTCGGTCTTCCAGGTCCATCACTTCATAGATCGAGTAGTCGCCAAAGAGATCGTGGGCGACATCGATCAGTTCTTCAAGCTCGTCCTTCATGTCCTTTTCCCACTATATCAAAACCAGCAGGATGCCCGGCCATTCTGGCAATTCTGCCACAGGAGGAATCCAACTCGGCGGGACATTAGACACCCTGGTGCTGATCCGAACCACCCGGCCACAGTCATTCAACCATGCCGCCAACACAGCAGCCAGGATCGCCACCACGGGGCGGAAGACGCCACAGCCATACCAAAGCCTTTGCCCTGCCGACCGACCAGGGGGCAGCCTGATCAATCTATCATCGAGGTCCAGGGGCCGGCGGTGGGATCAGTGCTTCCAAAAAATGGGGGGAGTTCTCAGACTTGAGGACGGGGTCGGATGATAGAGGCGGGATGGGATAACCCCCTTGGAATGAAAAAATGTGGGATAAATGTGGGATAAACTACTTTGAAACAAAAAAGCACCTAGAGCCTTTAAACTCTAAGTGCTTGAATTTGCTGGTGCCGGGACCAGGAATTGAACCAGGGACACACGGATTTTCAGTCCGTTGCTCTACCGACTGAGCTATCCCGGCACCTTGTAGGTGGGCTTTTTACACGAGTTGCAAAACCATGTCAACCATTTTCTCCCCCGGACTGGAGCCTGCGGCTTCAATCCTTGTCAAGGGTAAGGCCGCCCAGATCGAGATCGAAATCGAGTTCCGGATCGATATCCCCGGCTGAAGACGCCTTCCTGCCTGCCGTATCCGGGCGGGTCTTCAATTCATCGATTCCCAGATCAAGGCTGAAATCGAGTTCGTCTTCGGCCTGATTCGCGACCTTCGATGTACCGCCTCCCAAGTCATCCATATCCAGATCAAGGCTGAAATCGAATTCGTCATCATCCTGCTTCGCAGCCGGCTGCGCCTCCATCGATTTACTCACGGCGAGGTGGGTATCACCTTCCAGGTCATCCGTATCCAGATCAAGACTGAAATCGAAACCGTCTTCTGATTTTTCCGTTACCGGCGGGAAGGTTTCTCTGGGCGGTGGAGCCAGATCGGAAATATCGGCAAGCTCTTCCGGCAATTCCCGGCCGATCGTGGTCCCACTTCCAGGAGCCGCAACCGAACCGCCGAGAACCGGCCCCTTCAGATCATTCTCGAATTGCGAAAGATCAATCGCAATATCCCCTTCTTCATCCTGGCCGGGTTCGAGCGGAAGTTCCATTCCATCCCTCAACCCGCTCTCATCACCGGTCTCCATCTGCAAGGAAGATCGCTCAGCGATGGTTTCAGGTTCCTGATCATCGAAAAGAATTTCGAGATCAGGATCCTGCACCTCGAAATCCTCGACGACCTCATCGCTTATTCTGATATCCTCGCCGTATGTCTTCGTCTCATCCAGATCCTGGATTTTCAGAAAGAGAGGGGCTGTGACGCTGAAAGCCGTGCCATGCACCAAATCCGCGACATTATTAAAATCTTTACCGCATTTGCCACATTTCGGCAGTTGGTCGAACGAAATGAATCCGCATTTTGGACAGCGCATGAGTGTTCCTCTATTGAGATATTTCCCAGTCCCGGCTTACACATTCTGGCGACCGGAATCGCCCCTGATATCGATTGTGCCGCATTATCACACGTTTTTTTGCGATTAATCAAGAATTATTCCATGGCCGCGGATACTTACACGAACCAATCCATGCCGATGTCGCAGGCGGGGGCCGAATGGGTCAGGGCGCCGATGGAGATGATATCGACCCCGGTGGCGGCAATCCCCGCCACCGTCTCGAGGTTGACCCCGCCCGAGGCCTCGACCAGGGCCCGACCATCGATACAGGCCACCGCCTCCTGTATCGCCTCTATACCCATGTTGTCGAGCATGATGATATCGACCCGGCAGGCCAGACACTCCCTGACCTGCTCAATGCTCTCGGTCTCCACCTCGATGCGGATAGTGTGCGGCACCCTGGTCCTGACCCTGGCCACCGCCTCGGTGATGCTGCCGCAGGCGGCGATGTGGTTGTCCTTGATCAGTACGCCGTCGGTGAGGTTGAAGCGGTGGTTGCTGCCGCCGCCGGCCTGGACGGCGTACTTCTCCAGCAGCCGCAGGCCCGGTGTGGTCTTCCGGGTATCGGTGATCCGCGCCCGGTGTCCCCTGACCAACTCGACGAAGCGGGCCGTCAGGGTGGCGATGCCGGAGAGGCGCTGCAGCAGGTTGAGCGCCACCCGCTCGGCCTTGAGCAGATCGACCACCGGGCCGCGCACGGTCAGCAGGACAGCGCCGGGATGCACCGCCGTTCCGTCGGCGACCGGGTCGATGGTCTCGACGGCCGGATTCTGGACCCGGAAGACCTCGGCCGCCACCGTCCCGCATCCGGCGACGACGCACTCCTGTCTCGACACCAACCGGGCACAGCCGAAATCGCTGTCGCCAAAGATCGATTCACTGGTCAGATCGCCCCGGCCGATATCCTCGGCGAGGAAGGACCTGATCATCCCCTGCAGCAGATTCCTGTCCATGGTTGCGTCTCAGCCAATGTTCTTCAACCGTGCTTCGGCCTCGGCGATCGCGGCCAATCTGGCCTCGAGGGCCGCCTTCTTCTCCCGTTCCCCGGCCACGACCTCGGCCGGGGCGTTGGCGAGAAACTTGGCGTTGCCGAGCTTGCCGCTGACCTGGCGGAGCCTGGCCTCGGTCTTTTCCCGTTCCCGCCCCAGTTTCTGCAGCTCGGCCGCCACGTCGACCAGGCCCTTGAGCGGGACGTAGATCTCGATATCGTTGTAGATGTAGGTGGCGGCATCGGCCGGCTTGTCGCCCAGGACCTGGACGGCGAGGCCGCTGAGCCGGGTCATGTCGGCGATCGCGGCGGCATAGGCATCGATCAGCGCCTTGGTCTCCGCATCGGCGCAGACCACGCAGGCCTCGATCCGGGCCGACGGATGGATGTCGGCCTCGGAACGGATGTTGCGGATGCCGGTGATGATCCCCATCAGGGTCGTCATCTGTCCTTCCGCCGCCGGATCCGCCCACCGCTCCTGCCGCTCCGGGAACGATTCCAGCATCAGGGTGCGGCGCTCGCCGGGCAACACGCTCCAGATCTCCTCGGTGACGAAGGGGGTGAGCGGATGCATCAGCTTCAGCACGATCTCCAGCACCGTCAACAGGACGGCGCGGGCATCGCTTTGGGCGCGGGCATCCGTGCTGAACAGGTCGGCCTTGATCCACTCCAGGTACCAGTCGCAGAATTCGTGCCAGATGAACTGGTAATTGACCGAGGCCACATCGTTGAATTGGTAGCCGTCCAGCCCGTCGCGGACCGCGGCGATCGTCGCCGCCGTGCGGCTGAGGATCCAGCGGTGGACCAGCGACAACTGCTGCGGTTGCTCGCAGACCCCGCGCACCTCCGGGCCGCAGTCGCCGACGTGCATCAGGGCGAAGCGGGCGGCATTCCAGATCTTGTTGATGAAGAAGCGGTAGCCCTCGATCCGGTCCTCGTCGAGCCGGATCTCGCGGCCCTGAGCGGCGAAGGCGGTGAGGGTGAAGCGCATCGCGTCGGTGCCGTAGCGGTCCATGACCTCGAGCGGATCGAGGACGTTGCCGGTCGATTTCGACATCTTCTTGCCATGCTTGTCGCGGACCAGGGCGTGGAGGTAGACGTCGCGGAACGGGACCTCGTCCATGAAGTGCAGGCCCATCATCATCATCCGCGCCACCCAGAAGAAGAGGATGTCGAAGCTGGTGATCAGCACCGAGGTCGGGTAGAAGGTCGCCAGTTCCCGGGTCGGCTCCGGCCAGCCCAGGGTCGAAAAGGGCCACAGGGCCGAGGAGAACCAGGTGTCGAGGACGTCGTGCTCCTGTTCCAGCCGGGATGAGCCGCACTGCGGGCAGCGCACGGGGTCGGTCGCCTCGACGATCAGCTCGCCGCAGTCGCGGCAGGTCCAGGCCGGGATGCGATGGCCCCACCAGATCTGGCGCGAGATGCACCAGTCGCGGATGTTGTCCATCCAGCCGTAGAAGGTGTTGTACCAGGTTCTGGGATAAATCCTGATCCGGCCGTCGCGCACCGCCGCCACCGCCTTGTCGGCCAGGGGCCGGACCGAGACGAACCACTGCATCGAGGTCGTCGGCTCGATGACCGTCTTGCAGCGGTAGCAGAGGCCGATGGCATGGTCGTAGTCCTCGACCTTGTCGAGCAGGCCCAGCTCCTGAAGGTCGGCCACGACCTGCTGGCGGCAGGCGAAACGGTCGAGGCCCTGGTACTTGCCGGCCGCCTCGTTCATGACCCCCATGTCGTCCATGACCTTCAGCAGATCGAGGCCGTGGCGGCGGCCGATCTCGTAGTCGTCGCGATCGTGGGACGGGGTGACCTTGAGGGCGCCGGTCCCGAACTCCATCTGCACGTGGTGATCGTAGACCACCGGGATGACCCGGCCGGTCAGCGGCAGGCGGATGCCGACCCCGGCCAGGTCGCGGTAACGCTCGTCGTCGGGATGGACGGCAACGCCGGTGTCGCCCAGCATGGTCTCGGGCCGGGTGGTGGCCACCACGACGTAGCCGGAGCCGTCGGCGTACGGGTAGCGGATATGGTAGAGCTTGCCCTTTCTGTCCTCGTGTTCGACCTCGTCATCGGCCAGGGCGGTATGGCAGCGCGGACACCAGTTGACGATATAGTCGCCCTTGTAGATCAACCCTTCCTTGTAGAGGCGGACGAAGACCTCACGCACCGCCGTCGACAGCCCCTCGTCCATCGTGAACCGCTCGCGCCGCCAGTCGCAGGAGGAGCCGAGCCGCTTCAGCTGGTTGATGATCGTCCCGCCCTTGTCCTCGCGCCAGCCCCAGACCCGGTCGATGAAGGCCTCGCGGCCGAGGTCGTGCCGGCTCTTGCCCTCTGTCGCCAGCTGCCGCTCGACGACGTTCTGGGTGGCGATGCCGGCGTGGTCGGTGCCCGGCAGCCACAGGGTATTGTCACCGCACATGCGGTGATAGCGGGTAAGGATATCCTGGAGGGTATTGTTGAGGGCGTGACCGACATGGAGGACGCCGGTGACGTTGGGCGGCGGGATGACGATCGAGAACGAGGGTCGCCCCTCCTCCATCTTCGCCGCGAAACAGTCGTGCTCCAGCCAGTGCCGCAGCCATTTTTCTTCGATCAGGGAAAAATCGTACCCCTTGCTCAACAGGTTTTCTTCGTTGCTTGCCATGACCAGTATGATGAATGTTTGAAATAGTCGGCCCGTCCCGCTGTTCACTGCCGTAAAATCGGCGGGAAGACGCCGACGATGGACAAGGCCGGTGGGAGACATGCAGAGGGGATACGGGAAAATCGAATCTGCCCAGACACTACCTAGGAAGGATCTTTAATTCAACAGTTTTTCCGTGAAGAAGAGGGAAAATGCGGCCATTTCGGGCCAATGCGAGAGCGAGCCGAACGGTGGCGGCAAGCGGCCCCTACCTGGCCCCCCATGGCTTGGGCAGGAAGATCTGCTCGTAGAGATTGAGCGCATAGCGGTCGGTCATCCCGGCGATATAGTCGCAGACCCGGCGGTGGGCGATCTTTTCGTTCGGCCAGTCGCTCTCCTCCTCGCCCGGTTCCCAGCCCTCGTCGATCCGCCCCGAGAGGCCGTTCTCAAAGAAGTAGCCGTAAAGCTCGCGGATGATCTTCTGCGCCTTCTCGAATTCGTTGTGGACCTTGTAATAGCGATAGACGTTGTCGTACAGAAAGGCGCGGAGGTCGGTGATCGCCTCGAGCATCGCCTCGCTGACGTGGAGCCGGCCGTCATCCGCCCCGAGGGTCTCGACGATCAGGTCCCGGACCATCGCCCCGATCCGTTTCGAATGCCGCTCACCGACGACGTTCTTGATTTTCTGCGGCAGATCCTTGCCCTTCAGCACCCCCGAACGCAGGGCATCGTCCATGTCGTGGTTGACGTAGGCGATGATGTCGGCCAGCCGGACCAACTGGCCCTCGAGGGTCACCGCGATCTCCGCGGTATCTTTGGGCAGAATATCGCCGTTGCCTTTGGAATGCTTGACGATGCCGTTGCGGACCTCGAAGGTCAGGTTGAGGCCCTGGCCGCCGTTCTCCAGGGTGTCGACGACCCGCAGGCTGTGGATATAGTGGCGGAAACCGCCGGGGTGAAGTTCGTTGAGGGTCGCCTCGCCGGCGTGGCCGAACGGGGTATGGCCGAGATCGTGGCCGAGGGCGATGGCCTCGGTCAGGCATTCGTTGAGGCACAGGGCGGTGGCCATGCTGCGGGCGATCTGGGAGACCTCGAGGACGTGGGTCAACCGCGTCCGATAGTGGTCGCCGGTCGGGGCCAGGAAAACCTGGGTCTTGTGCTTGAGACGGCGGAAGGTTTTCGAGTGGGTGATGCGGTCCCGGTCGCGCTGGAAAGGCAGACGGATGTCGCGGAGATCGTCATCCTCCGGCTTGATTCGCCCCCTGGATCGCTTGTTCAGGGTGGCGTAGGGAGAGAGGATCTGTTCCTCCCGTTCTTCGAGCTGTCTTCTGATCGAGGTACCGACCACAGGGATAAATGCCATTCCGCTTCTCTGCCTGTCCAGGAATAGAGATTCTTGACCTCACCGGCTTTCTTTACACACCGGGGGCGACAAACGCAAGCAGGAATGGCGGACCGGACCGAAACGGCAGCGGGCGGTGTTCGCTATTCGTAGCGTGCCATCGGCAGACCGTCCTCGAACGACAGCACGATCGTCGAGATTTCGGTAAGGTCCACCTCCGGCCAGTCGATCGCATCGCCTTCACCGTCGACGACCCTGATATTCCAGTAATCAGCCTCTTCCTCCAGGTCGAAACTGATTTCGATTTCCTGTCCGTCCGGCAGAGTATCGGCCGACAGCACGTCCTCCTGCCAGTCATCGGCAAAGGCCGGCCTGATATACAGCTCATAGATCTCGACTCCGGTCCTGTTGACCAGGGTGAAATCCTGTTCACCCGCCGTTGCCGGGCCGAAGGCAAGGAGAACCAGCAGCACGGTCGGCACCAGATTGTTCATGGCTCATGCCCCTTGTTGGTATTGGCCCCGCCGCAGCCCGCGCTTACAGGGCTTCGAGAGCGAGCGTGGCAGAAGGCTGCGCTTTCGCGGGCAGCGGCTCTGCGGCCTTGACGGCGATCCTGGCCTTCGCAATCCGGCCTTTGCTTTCCAGCCTGGAGACGATCAATTGCGCCCGCTCCTCGGCAAGCCGCCGGAAATCGGCATCCGCCACCGCTTCGCTGTCAACGAGCCGGCCGTACAGTTCCTTCGCCCACCGGACCGCCTGCCGCGGCCGCCCTCCTTCTTCCGGATCCTCTTTCCTGCCGGCGGCTGCAGATGTTTGAGGCTGCCGCTTTGCCGCAGCGAAGACCTCTTCGAGTTCCTCCAGCGCCTGCGGCCCGAACCGCTCTCGATACAGTTCCTCCAGGAGCTCGCGGACGTCGAGGTCACTGAAATCGAGCGGGCCGACGTTGTCCTCCGGCGCGATCTCTTTCCCCAGGCGGGCGGCAACCGTGCGGCGGACGCTCCGGGTCCTGAGCTCGATGCCGTCGGCCTCGGGGCTGTAGCGCCCCTGGACGATCAGCTTGAGCTGCGGCCGGTTTCCCAGGGCAGCGGCGAGTTTGATCAGTTTTTCCTTTTCCGGGGGCAGGAGTTCGGCGCTGCCCGGATCAAACGCCAGCATATCGAATTTTTCCGCCTTGCCGCCGAACATCTTCGCCAGAACCTGGAACGGGGCGGTTGCCGTCTTGGTGATCAGGTTGGCAAACATCTTGCCAATCAGCGAACCGAAGCTGAAACGGGGATCGTTGAGATCGCCGGTCACCGGCAGACCGATATCGATCCGGCCGCTTGCATCCCGCAACAGCGCCAGGGCCAGATCCAGGGGGAGATTGGCGGCATCGGGGTTGTCGACCCGCTCGCCCAGAATCAGGTTGTCGATGACGATCTTATTCTCGCCCATCATCCGGTAGTCCTGCAGCTTGTATTTGAGATCGGCGGAAATCTTGCCCGACTTGATGAAACGGCCGGCGAATCTGCCCGAGTACGGCGACAGGCTTTGCATCTCGAGGTTGCGGAAGATCATGTTGAGATCGGATGAACGGCGGAAATCATCGGTTCGGATCACCCCGTTGATTTTGGCAATCCCGAAACGATCGACCTGCCCGTCGAGCTTGACCCGGGCCTGAGCGTCGGGCTTCGACGACAGCCCCGCGACGACGCCCTCGAGGTGATGGATGCGGGTCCTGAACTGCGGTTGCAGGCTAAGATCGGCAAAGACCATATCGCCCTTGTCGACCAGGATGCGGGAAACATCGAAGGCAAAGGCGTCATCGCCGTCTTGGGACTGCCTGGTTTCAACCGCCGACACCGCCGAGGATGGGGCAGGACCGGCGGCCGGCCGATCTTTCAGGACCCTGGCAATATTCAAGGTCCTGTCCTCGCCGATAATCAACTCCCCGACCGGTCGGGAGATCCTGATCTCCTGGGCCTTGAGCCCATTCGGCTGCAGCGTCAGACTGAACTTGGGCAAGCGGACGGCATCGACACTGAGGTAAGGCTTCTCGGCCGCGGGATCGGTCAGCCGCAGCTTGTTGAGGCTGAAATTCCCGGCAAAGACTGCCTTTGCCGACTCACCCGGAAAGCCATACCGCAGCTTGCCTTTGGCGGAGGCCAGGGCCGACTCCAGCTGCAGGGTGACATACGGCTGAAGATAGGGCTGCAGGGAGGTCAGCGCCACATCGGTCGCCTCGATCTCGGCCTCCACCGCCGGCTTGGCGGGGTCGACCGTGCCGCTGATGGTTGCCGTCCCCCCCGGTGCCACCTGAAATCCGGCGGTGAAACCCATCGGTGATCGGCCGTCGATCCCGGTCAGCCTGGCCTTGAAATCCTGGAGATTGACCACGGGCGTTGCCGCCGGCGTCGTCAGGTCGGTGAAGCCGGCGGTGAATCCTTCGACCTCGAAGGATTTGACCAGGTATTTCCACGCCGGGCCGGGATCGGAGGCCGGGGCGGCCTTGCCTGATTTCGCGACCTTGGCGTTCGGCTCCAGTAGCTGCCCCCAGTTCAAGTTTCCTGCGCCATCGCGGGCGACGTCCAGCCCGCCCCGGCGCAGCGCCAGCCGTTCCAGGGAAAACGACCGGGCGCCGAGATCGCATTCACCGCCTTCCGCCGTCAGCGTTTCGACGGCAAACAGCGGCTGCGGCGACTGGCCGCGGTCGACCCGGATGCCCCGCCATTCGCCGGCGATCCGGCCCAGGACGGCTCGGGTCGATCCGCCGCCGACGGCAAGTTCCGCCTGGAGATGGAGATCGGCGCCGGCGACCACCGCCTTGACCGGGACCTTGCGGCTCCTGTCATCGAGGGTAATGGCGATATCCTCCAGATCAACGGCGTTTGCCTTGACCGTGAAGGGCCGGTCGACGGCGGCCGGCGGCGGCTCCTGCGGCTCGGTTTTTTGCGACGATGCCTGCCGGACGACCTGCTGCAGGTTGAGAACGCCGGCATCGTTTATCCGGGCGTCGATGGCGCCGCCTCCCAGCAGCAGCCGGGTCACCTGCAGTTCGCGGCTCGCCGAATCGAAACGGGGCGCTTCCAGTTCCAGCTTTCGGGCGTGGAACAAGGCCTTCTCGGCCTTGGGCAGTTTGAGCGCCAGCTCGGTGACGGAGAGATCCAACCCTTCCAGGGTCAGGTGAATCGGGGTGGATTCGGCGCTGAACCGGTAGGCGGTGGCGAGATCGATCCGCCCCTCGGGTTCCTCCAGGTTGACGCTGTCGCGGACGAATTGCCACAGGCTGGCGGTCCGGACGGCATTGAGAGTGAGCCTGCCGCTTGAACGGAACGGGGCCAGGGCGATCTCGCCCTCCCAGCCGATCGACTCGCCCTCGTCGGTGACGGCGGCAAGATGGCAGGCGCCGCTATGATCCCTGACCGTGGCCAGGCCCTGCAGGTCGAAGTCGAGGTTGTGCAGCGTGAAACCGGCCGGGGTGCTCGGGCGCCTGTCGACCACGACCAGTCTCCCGTCGCGGATGGCAGCATTGCCGAGGATCAACGGCAGGGGGCCGGTATCGGGTTTGTCCGCCGCAGTCGGCGACGGCGAGGCGGCCAGCCTCGCCAGATTGAACGAACCGTCGGCCTCGGCGACCAGATGCACCTCCGGCCGGGTGAGGGCGATCTCCCGCAGCACCACGGCCCACTGGAACAGACTGCTGGCCTCGAGGTCGACGAACAGCCGTTCGAAGCTCACCAGCGGCGATCCATCCGTCTGCTGCAGGCTGAAGCCGTTGACATCGATGGTCAGCAGGAAGGGATTGATGGCGATCCTGTCGACCGCGGCCCGGCAATCAAGATGCCGGGCCGCATAGCCGGGCGCATACCATCGCAGGATCCTCGGCGCCGCGACAAAACCGGCAAGGGCATACAGCAGCACGGCGACCGCTGCAATGATCAGGTATCTGTTGGTCAGCGCCTTTCGAATCGTGGGATGCATGTGTCGGTAATGTGGAAATTGTCGGTTGTTGCCTTCAGACCACCGCCAGGGCCGGCGGGAAATTCAGGGCTGCCATCTTTTGATCCTGCCGGCGTCGGCCTGTTCGGAACCATCATCATCGGCGGCCTCGAACGGCCGGTTCTGGCGGAAATCGGGGATCAGCAGATCCTGGCTTGTCAGTTCCTGGATAAAGGCGTTGTCGAGCCCGAGATCGAGGGCATAACCCATGATGTCATCATACTCTTCCTCCGTCAGGGTCCGATCGATTCCGGGATACTGGCAGGCCCGGTACTGGGGCGAATACTGCGACATGATGCTGACGGCGATATCCGGCGACAGTTCAGCCAGAAACTTGAGGCATCTGCGGCTGTTGTCGAGGTGGCCGGGCAGAACGAGATGGCGCACCAGCAGCCCCCGGGTGGCGATCCCGGCCTCATCGAGCTGCAGGTTCCCGACCTGGTGAAGCATCTCCCGCAGAACGCCGGGGACGATATCGGCGTAGTCGCCGGCCGCCGACAGTCTGCCGGCCAGGGCATTGTGAAGGTACTTGAAATCGGGCAGGTAGATGTCGACCAGGCCCCGGATCAACCTGAGGGTCTCGACCTCGTCGTAGCCGTTCGAGTTGTAGACCACCGGGATCTTCAGCCCCCGGGCCCTGGCCAGGACGATGGCATCGGCCATCTGCAGGACCATGTGCGAGGGGGAGACGAAGTTGACATTATGGGCGCCCTCGTCCTGCAACTGCAGCATGATGGAGGCCAGTTCGTCGATCGTCAGCAGCCAGGTCGGATTGTCCTCGAACTCCTGGCTGATCTGGTAATTCTGACAGAAGACGCAGCGCAGGTTGCAGCCGGCAAAGAAGATTGTCCCCGACCCGCGGCTGCCGGACAGTGGCGGTTCCTCGCCGAAATGGAGACCGGCATGGGAGATCAGGATGCCGGGCGGCACCCGACAGAATCCAGCCTCGCCGGCCAGCCGATCGACCCCGCAGTGCCGCGGGCAGCATTCACAGTGGCTGAGTCGCGCCGCAAAGGACATCTTCCCTCCTCCTCGACAATCCGTACCTTTCCGCCCAGACCCGGCGGATCCTCAGTCAGTCCGGGCCGGTCGATACCTGACGCCGGTTGTTGTTCGACCACTTCCTGCAGTGTGGAACCCCTGGCGCCGATGGCCTCGACGCCGACAATCCTATGTCCGTTCGAAAGCGATCTGGGCGGCGGCCGTGTCCTGTCGCAGGGTCTCCAGCAGGGACACGGCCTTGTCCCAGGGATAGCCGGGATACAGGTCTTTCGCCTCGTCGATCTTGCCTCCGAAGATCTGGTGCAGCCCGCTGCAGACGGCGCGGGCATGGGGACCGATACCCTCGTGGTCGATGAACAGGATGGCATCGATCAGGTCCGCCAGCTTGATCGCCACCAGATGCTCCGGGTTGCGCCGGCGGATGTCCTCCCGCATGTCCTCGAGCCAGGGCGCGATCTGCCTCTCGATCTCGCGCACGGGGTTGTCGGCGCCGCTGATCGCCTCGATATGCCGTTTCAGCGGGCTCGGCAGATCGCCCATCAGCAGTTCCGGAGCGTCGTGCAGCGAGGCGTATTCCATGATCCGCAGCAGGGCGGCATCGTCGAGATCGGGCCCGAACAAGTCCCTCGCCAGATGATTGGCGATCCGGGTCACCATGAACAGGTGCTCGGCCAGGGTCTGGTCCCGGGAGGTACGGACGCTGTGCCAGCGGGTCACATGACCGGCGCGGGCGAGATCGGCGAGTTCGAGTTTCGGCAGGGTCATCGGCAGTTGCGGCACGGAGTTGCCGGAGCACGCCGGCGCGCACTCCGTCGTTCACGAACGATATCAGCCGGGCAAACCTTGTCCGGCTCTGATACCCCCCATCCTACCATCTTTTGCCGGGCCTGTCCAAGGACCTCTGCGCCCGGCGGCTTTCTGGTCGGCGCAGCGGAATTTCCTTTGCATCGACAGCCGGGCCAATTACATTTCGACAACCGGGCCGGATGACGGCCGGCAGGCATATTCAACCGATATCAACGGATCATGACGACGCTCTACCAGTTCAACCGCCGGATCGTGCTGACCGAGGTCGATTTCCCCGACTTCCTGGTCCGGGGCGCGGCGATTTTCGGCACGGAGGCGGTGGTCATCTGGGACACCCTGACCCACCCGGACGACCTGCAGCCCCTGCTGCCGCTGCTGAACGACCGTCGCCGCATCGTCGTCTACAGCCATGCCGACTGGGACCATGCCTGGGGGACGGCGGCGGTGGCCGGCGCCGGTCTCTCCGTTGTCGGCCACCGCCTCTGCCGCCGCCGCTTCGACGCCGACGTCCCCACCACCCTGGAGCAGCGCCGGATCGAGGAACCAGGGCGATGGGACGCCGTCCGCCTGCTGCCGCCGGATGAGGTGTTCGACGAACAGATGGTTCTCGATCTGGGCGGGCTGAGCCTGGAGCTGCGGGCGCTGCCCGGCCACACCCCGGATTCGATCGTCGGCCTGATCCCCGAGCACCGCCTGCTGCTGATGGGCGACACGGTCGAAACGCCCCTGCCCTGCATCCCGCCGGGCTGCCGGCTCAATCGGTGGCAAAGCGAACTCGAGCGGTGGCTGGCCGACCCGCGGGTGACGACCGTGGTCCCCGCCCACGGGCCCTGGGGCGGCAAGGAGATCATCCGCCGAACGCTCGACTATCTCGAAGACCTGGGGGCCGGTCGGCCGCCCATGAACCTCGGCGATCTCACCCCGTTCTACCATCAAACCCACGCCGACAACCTCCAACACTGCCATCCGGCCATCTCTGCCAACACGGACAACCAATGACCAGCATCTTCCCCGACTCGATCACCGCCCTGCCCCTGGCCGATATCCCGCTGGACGGCGCCACCGCCTTCCTCTCCCAGGCCGTCTCCCACCAGATCCTGTTCATGGAGTTCGCCGACGATGTCGATCTCCCCGAGCACGCCCACAGCGCCCAGACCGGCTTCGTCCTTCAAGGGCGTATCGATCTCGTCATCGACGGCCAGGAGTTCACCTTCTGCAAAGGCGACCGTTACCACATCCCGGCCGGGGTCCGCCATTCGGGCAGAGTTCATGCCGGTTACGCCGACATCACCTTTTACGATGAACCCAGCCGCTACGCCGTCGGCAAGGGCCCAGGCCCCGAAGCCCCCCGGCCGGCCAGGTACTGACGCCCCGCCGGCGAGCCGCGATCAGACGCCCCTCTTGACAGAAGGGCGCAGGATACGAATAGTTGTTGTGCATACCTGCTGTTCAAGAGTCGTACCCAGATGCGGTAGCGCGGGATGGATCGCGTTGCCCGAAACCTTCACTCAGGAGTACACTGATGGCGACAATCACACTGAAAGGCAATCCAATCGAGACTGCAGGCAATCTGCCGGCCATCGGCAGCCAGGCGCCGGCCTTCACCCTGACCCGGACCGATCTTTCCAATTGCAGCCAGGACGATTTTCCCGGCAAGACGGTCGTCCTCAACATCTTTCCCAGCATCGACACGTCCGTCTGCGCCGCCTCGGTGCGCCGCTTCAACGCCGAGGCCATCCTCCAGAAGGATACGGTCGTGCTGTGCATTTCCGCCGATCTGCCGTTTGCCCACAAACGGTTCTGCGAGGCGGACGGCCTGGATAACGTCATCCCACTGTCGGTCTTCCGCTCACCTACCTTCGGCAGCGATTACGGCGTCACCATAACCACCGGGCCGCTGGCGGGATTGCTGGCCAGAGCGGTCGTCATCATCAATAGCGACGGCAAGGTGGTCTACACCGAACTGGTGCCGGAAATCGGCCAGGAACCCGACTACCACAAGGCCATCAGCGTACTTTCATAGTACACCGCGACTCCCGATCGATCTCCACCCTGACTGCCACCGACAGTCAGGGTGGAGCGGTTGCCGACGCCAATCCCCAACGGCCATCGAATCCACCTCATTTATTACCACCCAGGACATCCATCCGGTCATGAAATATCCGCTGCCAGACAACTCCTCCGTGCTCATCACCGGCGCCACCGGTTTCACCGGCCGCTGGCTGGTCGACAAACTCCTCAATGAAAAGGTCAGGGTCAAGGTTATCGCCCGCCCCTCCCGCCGCGCCGAAGAGTTGAAAGCCCTTGGCTGCGAAGTCTTCGAAGGCCAGATCTACGACCCGGCGACGGTGGCGGCCGCCTGCCGCGATATCGACTATATCATCCATATCGCCGCCGCCTTTCGCGAGGCCGGAATCTCCGACGACATCTACGGCAAGGTCCATGTCGACGCCACCAAACTGCTGGCCCGGGCGGCGACGGCCATCCCGGGATTCAAGCGCTTCGTCCACGTGTCGACGATGGGGGTGCACGGCCACATCGAGAACCCGCCGGCCAACGAGGAATCGCCTTACGGCCCCGGCGATCTCTACCAGGAGACCAAACTCGAGGCGGAACTGTGGCTCAGGGATTTCGCAAAGAAAAGCGGGATGTCGCTCGCCGTCATCCGCCCCACCGGCATCTACGGCCCCGGCGACCGCCGCCTGCTGAAGGTCTTCAAGATGGCGCAGTGGCCGGTATTTCCGATCCTCGGCTACGGCAAGTGCCTCTACCACCTGACCCACGTCGAGGACCTGACCAACTCCTTCCTGCTGGCCGCGACCCACCCGGCGGCCGAGAACGAGGTCTTCCTCTGCGGCGACCCCGAGGCGATCTCGCTGGTCGACATGGTCGGAATCAGCGCCGAGGTCACCGGCCATATGCCGAAGATCCTGCGGCTGCCGGTCACCCCCTTCTTCTGGCTGGGGGACCTCTGCGAACTGGTGTGCAAGCCGCTGAAGATCGAGCCGCCGATCTACCGCCGCCGGGTGGCCTTCTACACCAAGGACCGCTCCTTCGACACCTCGAAGATCCGCACCCGACTCGGCTTCGAAAACGTCTATTCCAACCGCTCGGGGATCATCGAGACCGTGAAGTGGTACCAGGACAAGGGCTGGCTGTAGGGATCAGCCCGTGCAGTGGGCGTAGCAGTCGCGGAGCACGCCGCTGAAGATCCGGTGCTGCTCGTCGCCGCCGATCCGCCGGGCCGCAGTCGTCAGCACCTGCCGCTCCTCGTCGCCGATCTCGGCCAGGCCGCGGTAGAGGGTGCGGGCCAGGGACGCCGGGTCCGGATTCGCCAGCAGGCAATTGCCGGGATTGAGCACCTGGGTGTGGGAGGGGATGTCGGTCGCCACCAGCAGCCGGCCGGAGGCGAGATAGGTATAAATCTTGAGGGGGACGTTGTTGCCGGTGCTGCGGCTCGACACCAGGAGATCGGCCCCGTCCATGAAGATCGGCATCGCCTCGGCCGGATGGGCGCCGCAGAACACCACCTCCTCGGCAATCCCCAGATCCGCGACCTTCTGGCGGTAGGCGGCCACCGATCCGGCCTCGCCCTCGCCGCCGCCGACCAGCAGCAGGGCGAAGGGAAAGCGGCCGGCCACCAGGGCCTTCAGTTCCCTGACGCCCTCCAGCAGCAGATCGATACCCTGGTAGGGGTGGAAATTGCCGGTATAGAGGATGACCTTGCGTGGCACGGCAAAGAATTCCTGCGTAATCCGCTGCCGCAGGTCGCCGGTGTCGAGATCGTCGAAGACGAGCGGGCAGTCCGGCAGGGTGGCGGCATAGACACCCGGCGCCAGCTTCGTCCGCAGGATTTCGGTCATCTCCGGGCCGACGGTGATGATCGCCCGGGCCCGCTGCATCGCCCGTGACTCCATCTTCCTGAACAGCGCCAGCAACGGCGCAAACGGCAGGTAGTTGCCGTCCTCGATCTGCTGCGACATCCACGAGTGCATGTCGTAGATATAAGGGACATTGTACTTTTTCCCCAGCCAGGCGGCGATGAAGCCAGCCTCCTCCACCCCGTGAATGACGGCATAGCCGTTGCGCCGCACCATCCGGTGGGCGGCGCAGGCCAGGGGGATGTCGAAGATGACCTTCTGCGGCGACGGCCCGATCTTCACCGAGGTCAGCAGCGGCGGCCGCAGGGACCGGTGGATCTCGTATTTTTTCTTTTTCGGATCGACCCCCAGGGGATAGCAGAGCAGGTCGACCCGGTAGCCGAGTTCGGCCAGGGCGTTGACCGTGGCCAGGGCCCGGAAGGAGCTGCCGCGCGAGAGAAGGAAGGGTTGCGGCAGGATGTAGAGAATCTTGTGTGCGGTCATCGCCCCGGTCTTTCCTCAACGTCCGGCATCGAGTTCGGCGACGCAGTCGGCGGCGATCATCGCCTTCTGCTGCAGCTGCGGGATCCGCTCGGCCAGGATATCCCGCGTTGCCTGCCGCCTCTCCCAGTTGGCGAGGAGAAAACGGTGAATCCGCTCGCTGCTGAACTGCTGGAAATCGGTGCAGGAATCGGCGATCCCCAGCTGATCGAAGTAGTGCTGGACCTTCGGCTGGTAGGCCAGGCCGGCAATCGGCGTCCCTGACGACGAGGCCAGGATCATCGCATGCAGCCGCATCGCGAACAGCATCGACACCTTCGACAGCACCCCCTTGATCTGGTAGTGGTCATACTGGCGGTTGTCGATCGCCGCCACCGGCTGGCTGACCTGCAGGCGCTTGCGCAGTTCGGCGGTCAGTTCGATATCGCCGTGGTAGGTGCTGACGAGCAGCAGCGGCGCCGCCACCGTCCGGCACAGCTGGTTGATGGCGGTCGCGATCAGGTCGAGAAAGCCGCCGACATCGAGCTTCACCCCGCTCTGCTCCGACCAGGTGTTG
The DNA here is from genome assembly GCF_014201505.1 of Desulfoprunum benzoelyticum. Lineage (GTDB taxonomy): Bacteria > Desulfobacterota > Desulfobulbia > Desulfobulbales > Desulfocapsaceae > Desulfoprunum > Desulfoprunum benzoelyticum. Next base: position 83,263 of record NZ_JACHEO010000003.1, read on the forward strand.
AGGTACTTGTTGATGTTGATCGCCAGGATCTCCTGGTTGGGATTGAGGCCGATGGTACGGTAGATCGAGTCGATCTCCCCGTCGCTGATCCCGGGGGCGTTGAGGGCGGCGTCGGCGGTGACGAGGAAGCGGCTGTCCGGCACCCCGATCCGCCGCAGGACCTCGGCCGAGCCCTCCTCCCGCACGGTGATGAAATCGCAGCTGTCGCAGACCTTTTTCAGCATCTTCGCCCCGAGGTCGGTGGTGATCGGCCCGACCCCGCAGTTGTAGAGACCGACCCTTCGTCCCGCCTTCTTCGCCGCCGGCAGCAGAAAATAGAGCGACGACAGGAAGTTGAACATCGGGTTGAAGAGCGAACGATCGAAGAGCACGGCATCGAAGACCAGGGACAGGTCGCTGGTGGTGACGGCGCGGTAGGTCGGCCACCCCAGCAGCTTCAGCGAGCCGGTCCAGGGCATGACGTTGACCGCCTCGACCCGGTTGTGGCGGTAGGTCTGTTCGACAAAACGGGGAAAGAGGGTCGGGACCCGGTAGAGGAGCCGGCACTTCAGGCGCAGGTCGATGGCCTCCATTATGCCGGAGATCAAGGCGGCATCGCCGGCGTTGCGGCCGGCGGCGGAACCGAGCAGACAGACGGAATTGATCATGATGGTGTACCTCGTCGGCCGGAAACGGGCGAAGGAGACACTCCTTCGGCCTGTTTCCCGGTCAATTTATTAAAAATACGTCGATTCCAGCATTCCTTCGCTGTGCCGAAGGCATGCAAGTCTAAATCATTCGGCCGCAGATGACAATCTCTCAATGGCCGAAACGCCTTCCACCCTCACCCCTCCCGGCTGTGCCAGTTCCAGGCGTCGGCGACGATGGTCGCGATCGCCGACCGCTGCGGCACCCAGCCGAGGACCTCCCGGGCCCGGCCATTGGCCGAGACCAGGCGGGGCGGGTCGCCGGGACGCCGGGCCCCCCGCAGCACCGGAACTTCCCGCCCGGCAATTGCGGCCACCGTCTCGATCACCTCTTGGACCGAAGAGCCGCGGCCGGTGCCGAGGTTGCAGACGACACTGGCCCGTTCCCGACGCAGGTGGGTCAGGGCGCGGACATGGGCGTCGGCGAGATCGGTGACGTGGATGTAATCGCGGATCGCGGTGCCGTCCGGGGTCGGGTAGTCGCTGCCGAAGATCGTCAGCGGGCCGGCCTGCCCCAGCGCCGCCCTGATCGCCAGCGGCACCAGATGGGTCTCGGGGTCGTGGCGCTCGCCGATTGCCCCGTCCGGATCGGCGCCGGCGGCGTTGAAGTAGCGGAGGATGCCATGCCGGATGCCGTAGGCGGCCTGGTAATCCCTGAGGATCGTCTCGACCATCAGCTTGCCGCGACCGTAGGGATTGATCGGCTCCTGTCGCGTCTCCTCGCCGATCAGGTCGGCGTCGGGCATGCCGTAGGTGGCGCAGGTGCTGGAGAAGATGATGTCGCTGCAGCCGCCCCGGCGCATCGCCTCGAGCAGGCTGATGGTCCCGGCGACGTTGTTGCGGTAGTATTTGCCGGGATCCTGAACCGACTCGCCGACATAGGCGAAGGCGGCGAAATGGATGACGGCGGCAAACCGGTGTTCGGCAAACAGCGCATCGAGAAGGCGGCCGTCGGCGATGTCGCCCTGAACGAAGGGACCCCACTGCACGAACTCGCGATGGCCGTAAACCAGATTGTCGAGGCTGACCGGCACCAGCCCGTTGCTCGCCAGTTCCTTGCAGGTATGGCTCCCGATATACCCGGCGCCGCCGGTGACCAGTACGTTCTCCACCACGATCTTCTCCCCCTCCGGCGCCTGGTTCCTGGCGCTGACTGTCATCCGGACCGGGACGTCTTCCCCCGGCCCCCGTTGCCCTCTGGAAAAATGCGGCCATCCTAGCGCAGCGGCGGTCCGAGGGCAACAGGTTTTCGCGATTCCTGCCGCCCGCACTCCCCTGCCCGCCCCCAGGACCAGCCGGGAAAAGCCTTGACAGGAGCCATGCCATTGGCTATGAGATTCACCACCGCGTCCCACCCCGGCACAGGTTCCGGCAGGATCGACCACCGCAGCCCGGCCGATCCGACTTCACTCTATCCCGAACATCGCATGCCCCCGATTTCGCCCCCACTCGGCACCATCGTCGCCGTTGACAGCCATGTCCACTTCCATGACCTGAGCGACCCCGCCGCCCTGCTCGATTCAGCCCTTGCGGCCTTGCGCCGCAACCTCGGCGACAAGCCCCTGACCGCCGCCCTGCTGTTGACCGAGCCGGCCGCCCGACCGACCTTTGCGACCCTCAAGGAGTTCACGGCGAAACCGCTGCCGACTATGACAGCTGCCGCCTGGCGGCTCGAGGCGACCGAAGAGGCCATCTCGCTGCAGGCCCGCAACCGCAGCGGCGACACGATCCACCTCATCGCCGGTCAACAGATCGTCACCGCCGAGAACCTCGAGGTCCTGGCGCTCTGCGCCCTGCCCGAGATCGCCGACGGGATCGATCTCCAGGCGACGGTACGACGGGTGCGGCAGGTCGGCGGCCTGCCGCTGCTGCCCTGGGGCGTCGGCAAATGGCTGGGCCGGCGAGGCAGGGTCATCAGCGATTTTCTCGCCGGCAGTCAAGAAGGCCCGATCCTGGTCGGCGACAACGGCGGCCGCCCGGCGTTCTGGTCCTTCGTGCCGCAGTTCCGGCAGGCCACGGCCGGGGGGATCAGGATCCTCCGCGGTTCCGACCCGCTGCGCTGCAGTTTCAAGCGGCGGGGTCCCGGCAGTTTCGGCAGCCTCATCGACGGCCCCTTCGATCCGGCCCGGCCCGGCCACTCCCTGGCTCAAACCCTGCCGGCCGCCGCTACCCGGTTCCAACCCTTCGGCAGCCTCGAATCCCCCTGGCATTTCTGCCGGGACCAGATCGCCCTGCGGCTCAGCTGAGCCTTAACCACTTCATCCACCCCTGATCATGAAACGAGACCTCTCTCTCCTCCGCGACCACCAATTCGACGCCGTCGTCGTCGGCGGCGGCATCCATGGCGCCACCGTCTTCCGCCAGCTCGCCGCCGCCGGCCTCAAGATCGCCCTTATCGAAAGAAACGATTTCGGCAGCGGCACCTCGGCCAACAGCCTGAAGATACTGCATAGCGGCCTGCGCTACCTGCAGCACCTGAACTTCCACCGCATCCGCGAATCGATCCGTTCGCGCAAGCTCTTCATGGCGATGGCTCCGCACCTGATCAAGCCGATGCCCTGCATCATGCCGACCTACGGCCTCGGCCTTCAAGGCCGGCCGGTGATGGCGATCGCCCTCACCCTCTTCGATCTCGTCGGCTGCGACCGCAACCAGGGCGCCCCGCCGGCCAACCGGGCCGGGCGCGGCCGGATCCTGTCACGGCGGGAGTGCCTGGCGATCGGTCCGGGGATCAAGGCCGAGGGCTTGACCGGCGCCGCCCTGTGGTACGACGACATGATCGTCAACACCGAGCGGATGACCCTGGCCTTCATCAAGGCGGCGATGCGCCACGATGCCGTCTGCGCCAACTACCTCCAGGCCGACCGGATCATCATCGCCGACCGGGAGGTCAGGGGGGTGGAGGTCAGCGACCGGCTCGGCAACACCGCCTTCGCCATCAACGCTCCGCTCGTCATCAACGCCGCCGGGCCCTGGCTGGGCGAGATCCAGCGCCGGTCCCGGCAATTGCCGACGACCGAGGACCTGGCCAAGGCGGTCAACATCGTCGTCGACCGCGCCCTCTTCCCCGGCTACGGGGTGGGACTCGCCGGCTCCACCGACTATGTCGACCGCGACGCCGCCTTCAAACGCGGCAAACGGCTGTACTTCTTCGCTCCCTGGCAGAACCGGACGATCATCGGCACCACCTACAAGTACACCGCCGGGCAGGACACGGCGACAATCGTCACCGACGAGGACATCGTCGAAATCCTGAGGGAGGTCAACACCATCTACCCGATGGCCCGACTGACCATGGAAGATGTGATCTTCAGCCACGCCGGGCTGGTCCCCGCCTACCGGCCCACCGGCAGCGTGCGCCACAGCGCCGCCCCGCAGATGGTCAAGCACTCGAAGATCATCGACCATACGCGCCAGGATGGCATCAAGGGCCTGCTGACGATCGAGGGGGTGAAGTACACCACCGCTCCGGCCATTGCCAGGGAGGTCGAACAGCTGCTGGCGGCCGGCGGAAGCGCCGACGGAACCGCCGCTGTCGGCCCCCGGCCCCATGGTTTCGCCGACCGGAGACTGGTCGAAGCATATGGCCGGCGCTTTCGTCACATCGAACAGGTCTATGGTCCGGACTGTGTCGAGATCTTCCGGATCATCGCCGCTGATGAACGGTCGGCCTGTTACCTGCGGCTCGACCCGCCGCTGCTGGCGGCCGAGGTGATAAACGCCGTCCGCGAGGAAATGGCCGTCAAGCTGAGCGATGTCGTCCTGCGGCGGACCGACAGCGGCACCACCGGTTGTCCGGACCGTCACGATCTGCGGGCAATCGCCGGGGTCATGGCCGGCGAACTGGGATGGGATGAGCCACGGATCGAGCGGGAGATCGCCGAGGTGCTGGCCCATTACGCCGGCAACCTCGGTCTCAAGAGAAGGGAAGAAAACAGGGAGAGCCGCTGAACGGCTGCCGGCCCCCGCCTCCGGCGGGCAGGCCCGATTGGATCATCCGCCGGGAATGATCAGCGGATCGAGACCACCGGGCAGTCGGCCTTGAGGATGACATACTGGGCGGTCGAACCGAAGATCAGCTTGCCGACCTTCGACCGGCTCTTGACGGCGAGAATGATTTCGTCGCACCCGTTCTCTCGCGCGTACTGGACGAGATCCTCGCCGGGGGTGCTGCCGCGGATCAGCAGATGGGTCTCGTTCTTCACCCCCTGTTCGTCAAGGAACTGTCCGGCCTTGACGAGATTCTCCTCGGCCTCCCTGATCTTTTCTTCCTCCGTCATCCCCCCTCCGAACATCGAAGTGACGACATGGACCTCGTCGTCGCCGGTCCGGGCCCGCTTGGCCGCCTCTTTCAGCAGGTCCTTTCCGACATTCACTCCCCGATAGCCGACAAGAATTTTCATGTAGTGTTCCTCCCTCCCAGGTTGTTGATAAGCAGCAGGTAGATAGCGATACTACACGACAATACCTGCGCCGATGCCTGCCTGTCAAGGACAAGACACCGCTGCCCCTTCGCCGTTCCTCCCGGCGGATGGCAACGGAACAGGGGCGGCCCGGATGCAATGGTACTTGACCTGGGCTATGGCGGAGACATACAATGATTCAGACTTCTTCGGCAGGCCGCACGGCACTGCAGCCCCACCCGCTGCACCATGGAGGAAAAGCTCATGACAGGAAAGATCACGGCAGTCAAGGCGATGGAAATACTCGATTCCCGCGGCAACCCGACGGTGCGGGTCTTTGTCGCCCTGAACGACGGGACGACCGTGTCGGCCTCCGTACCTTCCGGGGCCAGCACCGGCGAGAATGAGGCCATCGAGCTGCGCGACGGCGACGCCGGACGTTATCTCGGCAAGGGGGTGCTGAAGGCGGTGGCCAACGTCAACGCGGTCATCGCCCCCCGGCTGATCGGGATGGCCGCCGGCGACCAGGCCACCATCGACGAACTGATGATCGACCTCGACGGCACCCCCAACAAGTCGACCCTCGGCGCCAACGCCATCCTCGGCGTGTCGATGGCGGTCGCCCGGGCCGCCGCGACCTCGCTCGGCCTGCCCCTTTACCGCTACCTCGGCGGCACCGCCTGCCGCCGCATCCCGGTGCCGGCGATGAACATCATCAACGGCGGGGCCCATGCCGACAACAGCGTCGACATCCAGGAATTCATGGCCGTGCCGTTCGGGGCGCCGTCGTTTGGCGAAGGCCTGCGCTCCATCGCCGAGACCTTCCACACCCTGAAGAAGATCCTCAAGTCCCGCGGCCTGGCGACCGGCGTCGGCGACGAGGGCGGTTACGCCCCCAATCTGGCGAGCAACGAAGAGGCGATCGAGACCATCATCGAGGCCATCGAACAGGCCGGCTACCGCCCCGGGGTCGATATCGGCATCTCGCTCGACAGCGCCGCCAGCTCGTTCTCCCCCGACCTCGGCACGACCTACGAACTGAGCCGTTCCGGCGGCGGGCGGCTGTCGTCATCCGACATGATCGCCCTCGGCGAACGCTGGGTGGACAAGTACCCGATCCTGACCTGGGAGGATCCGCTGGCCGAAAACGACTGGGAGGGCTTCCGCCGTTTCACCGAAAGACTCGGCCACCGCATCGACGTCGTCGGTGACGATATCTTTGTCACCAACACCCGCTATATCGAGCGCGGCATCCAGGAGAAGACCGCCAACTCGGTACTGATCAAGCTCAACCAGATCGGCACCGTCACCGAGAGTATCGATGCGGTGCGGATGTGCCGCGATGCCGGTTGGCGCTATTTCATCTCCCATCGTTCGGGCGAGACCGAGGATACCTTCCTCGCCGACTTCGCGGTGGCGATGGACGGCGGCCAGATCAAGACCGGTTCGGCCAGCCGCAGCGAGCGCATCGCCAAATACAACCGGCTGCTCGAGATCGAGCAGGAACTGGGCGCGACGGCGCTGTACTACTGGAAATAAGGGTCAGCGCCGTCGTCCCGCCTCTCTGAAGATCGCGGCGGCCATGGCCGTTGGATGCAGACCAACCGGGGAAAAGGCGGGGCGAGGGGCGTCGCCGGTCGATTTATCGGCTGCACCGAATCGCCGGGTGCAACGGTGAAATGAAGATCGGTCGCATTGACTTCCCCGGGCCGAAGCACAACCAGTAAACGTATATGACAGCGCATCGCCGAGGCCTGGGCGCGGGAACACCCGTTGAAACCGGAGCTAAGGCGAAGCAGGCGAGTATTCAGAGCCAAAAGGAGAGAATATGGCCCCACCAGAACAGCTCAAGGAAAAACCGGATCCCAAGCGGGTCGCCGTGCTGCGCTCCCTGCCGCTTGCAGTCAAGGAGAAGATCACCGGCGAGGAGGCGGCCGCCTTCATGTACAACCGGCCGCTGCCCGATTCGCTGCTGGAGAAGCTGAAAGATTACGTCGTTCTCGACCAGGAAGAATAACCACGACAGGCCGGATGACCCGGTCATCGTGCCCATCATTCTCTTACCAGAAGGAGTTCGCCATGTCAGAGACAAACAGACGGCCCTGCCCCACCTGTCAGGGAAAGAAGATCATCGAAGGAGTCTGCGAGGCCAGCTCGGAATGGAGGGGCACCAGCGAAGACGAAAAGAATGACACCCAGTGCACCCCGGACCAGGAATGCCCGACCTGCCACGGCAAGGGGTATGTGGAGGTCGACGGGAGCGGCCCGGGCAGAAAATGAGCTGCCACGGCAAAGGCAGCGAAGGCGCCGCGTCCACCCATCTTCAGCCCTCCATCGCCTCTCCCCGCGGCAGGTCCTGCGGCGGCGGGGAAAGGGCGAATCCGCCTCCGGGAGATACCGCATGATGAAGCAACCGGCGCTCTTCGTCTCACACGGCGCCCCCAATCTGATCCTGAAAGACGATGACAACTGCCGCTTCTTCCGGGACCTGGGGCAATCCCTGACCCGACCGGCGGCGATCGTCTGCATCTCCGCCCACTGGGACACCGACGAGCCGTTGACCAGTGGTGTCGACCTGCCGCCGACGATTCACGATTTCTCCGGCTTCGAGGCCGAACTGTACGCCACGCGCTATCCCTGCCCGGGGCAACCGGCGCTCGCCGCCAGGATCGCCGACAGTCTGGTGGCGGCGGGAATCCTCTGTTTCGTCTCGGAACATCGCGGCATCGACCACGGGGCCTGGGTGCCGCTGAAACTGATGTTCCCTGCGGCTGACGTTCCGGTCGTCCAGTTATCGATCCAGACCGACCGCGACACCCGCCATCACTACAACCTCGGCCGGGCCCTCGCCCCGCTGCGCCAGGAAAACATACTGATCATCGGCAGCGGCGGCGCCACCCACAACCTGCGGGAATTCGGGCGCTACCCGATCGATGCCCCGCCGGTCGCCTATGCCGCGGCCTTCGACGAGTGGCTGGCGGAACGCATCGAACGCAACGCGGTCAACGACCTGCTGGACTACCGGGACCTTGGCCCGGAGGCCCGACGCAACCATCCCAGCGAAGATCACATCCTGCCGCTCTTCGCCCCGTTAGGCGCCGCCGCTGGGAAAACCGGCGGCCGCAGGATCCAGCACCGGATAGAGTACGGCATCCTGTCGATGGCCGCCTTCGCCTGGGGACTCTAGCGCTCCCCCCTTCACAGCGGCCGGGGCGGTATTCCCCCGTTGATCCCGCAATGATGCCGCGACTCAGGAATGATCGTCCTGAGCGGGCCGGGAGGGCAGCATCTTCCTCCCCGCAATCAGATACCCGAAGACCGAGGTCAGGATCAGGTAGCCGAAAAGGTGGGCGCTTTTGGTCTTGAGGATGAAGGCGATGGTGATGATCATCAACGCGCTTACCAGGAAAAACAACGGCTTGGGTATCTGTTTGAGGATCACCCGGCCGAAATGGGCAAAGCGCACATGGCTGACCATCAACCCGACCGAGACAGCGGCGATGCCCCACAGAACGACCGGCGGGGCGACCAGGGCGGCGCCGAGAACGATCAGCGCCCCGGCCGGGCTGGGCAGACCGTTGAACACGCCCTCGGGCAGATCGGTCCGCTTCTTGTCGACGGTGACGAACCGCACCAGGCGGTAGGCGACGCCGACAAAGAACAGCGTCCCGAACAACCAGGCATAGTCGCCGCCGGATTTGAAGATGATATAGGCGGGAGAGAGGCCGAAACTGGTGAAGTCGGCGATATCGTCAAGGTACGGTCCGTATTTGGTGCCGCCGTGCTTGACCGCCATCCGGCCGTCGAAGAGGTCGAACAACTGGCCGAGGACAATGGCGAAGATCGCCCAGGCGAAACGCCGGTCGTAAGTCAGGATCAGGCTGGCGAGGCCGCAGAAGAAATTCAGCGTCGACAGGATATCGGCGTAGAGCCGGTTGGGAATGAATTTGAAAACGATCGACGCCGCCGACAGGGTGATGCAGGCAATCAGCACCTCGTTGCCGATATTGACGAAGCCGGGGTTGCTGTCGAGCAGGGCGCAGTAGATGACGAGGGCGAAACAGATGATGGCCTTGATCTTGCCGAAATTGTTGGCCGCCACCGAAAAACTGAGATAGGAGAGCAGCTTCCTGGCAAAAAACTGGCCGAAGAGTTCGACGGCAACCAGCAGCCAGATAAGTTCCGGGGCCATGATCCCGAGGTAGGCGAAGCCGATGAGCGGCGGCAGATAGGTCAGCTTGTCGCACATCGGATCGAGAGATTCCCCCCACTTGGTAACGAGGTTCATCCCCCGCGCCACGACTCCGTCGACCCCGTCGAGGATCGCGGCAAAGGTGAAGATGATGATCGCCGTCGCCTGGAAGGTCGTATGGAAATAAAGGACATAGCCCCCCAGGGCCATCGCCGTCCGCCAGTAGCAGATCGAATTCGGGTGCAGCAGCCAGAGATGGGAACGGATGTAGTCCTGCATCGGCTGCCTCTTGATCATCGAGGCAAACCAGTAATAGAAGCCGGTGCCGAGGGCGGCGGCGAAAACGATCACTCCAAGTCTTTCCATTTTTTCTCCCGAAAGTGGCGCTGCGCAGCGAGAACAGGTACAGTTGCTCAGGGGAGGGAATCCCCACACGGGTATTTAGCACTTTCATCCTCAAATGTCCATTCCCGTACATTGCCGTCCGGATATCATTTATTTGATATTTCATGTAAAAAATCATGGAACCGGAATCTGCCCGCAACCGGCGGGCAGCCGCTGCATCCAATCGCCCAGCAGGTTTTCCATCGGAACGATATGGACATGGATCGGCGGAAGGACTATCATGGAGCCAGGCAGCAACCACCGGCCCGCCCCTGCCGGCAGGACCGATACGCACCCGGATATCCATTTCCCAGGAGGGTTCCATGACACCTTTTGCCCGTCTCGCCACCATCATCTTCTCCCTCTTTCTTCTCAGCGGTTGCGGCTACAATGCCCTGCAGATGAAAGAGGAAACCGTCTTCAAGGCGTGGTCCGACATCGAGTCCACTCTGCAGCGCCGCGCCGACCTGATCCCGAATCTGGTCGAGGTCGTCAAGGGCTACGCCAAGCACGAGCAGGAGACCCTCGAGGCGGTCATCACGGCCCGGGCCAAGGCCACCTCGGTGCAACTGCCGCCGCAGGCCCTGAGTGATCCGGGGGCGATGCAGCAGTTCCAGGCCGCCCAGGGGGGGCTGACCTCGGCCCTGAGCCGGCTGATGGTCGTCGTCGAACAGTATCCCGACCTCAAGGCCAACCAGAATTTCCTCGACCTCCAGACCCAGCTCGAGGGCACCGAAAATCGGATCAACGTCGCCCGCCAGCGCTACAACCAGACCGTCGAGGATTTCAACGCGGCAATCCGCCGGTTTCCCGAGAGCCTGACCAACAAGATCCTGCTGCACCTGGATCGCAAGGAATACTTCAAGGCCGACGAAGGGGCCAAGGCCGCACCGCAGGTCAAGTTCAACTGACGGCCTCACCCATCATGACCGCATTTCGCCTCCCGCTCCCGGGAAAAATCCTCCTGACCGTGCTGCTGGTCTGCCTGCACCTGCCGGCAACACGAGCCCTCGCCCTCGAGATCCCGCCACTCAAGGGGCGGGTCAACGACTACGCGGCGATGCTGGCGCCGGCCACCGTCGATCAGCTCGAAAGATCCCTCACCGCCTTCGAGCAGGAACAATCGACCCAGATCGTCGTCCTGACCGTGGCCTCGCTCGAAGGCGACAGTCTCGAAGATTTCTCGCTGCGGGTCGCCGAGACCTGGAAGATCGGCCGGCAGGGCCTGGACAACGGCGCCCTGCTGCTGGTCGCCCGCGACGACCGCAAGATCCGGATCGAAGTCGGCTACGGCCTCGAGGGCCGACTGACCGACCTGACCGCCGGCCGGATCATCCGCGATGTCATCACGCCCCAATTCCGCAACGGCAGCTTCGACCAGGGGGTCATCAACGGGGTGTCCGTCATGATGGCGGCCGTCAAGGGCGAATTCTCGGCCGAACAGATCGCGGCCCAGCGCGGTGACGGCCAGGTCGACTTCGGCAGCCTCGTCGGGCCTTTTCTGATCGGACTGTTTTTCATCAGCCGGCTTGTCGGCAGGAACAAGATGGTGACCGCCTCCCTCGGCGGCATCGCCGCTCCCACCCTCGGCTTTCTCGCCTTCGGCGGCCGCTGGCTGACGCTCCTCGCCCTGGTCCCAATCGGTTTCGTCGCCGGTTTCCTGATTGCCGCGATCGCCGGTGCAACCACCTCGACCCGGTCGGGGCGGGGAACCTGGAGCGGCGGCGGTTTCGGTGGTGCCTCGGGCGGATTCGGCGGCGGCGGTGGCTTCAGTGGGGGCGGCGGCGGTTTCGGAGGCGGCGGCGCCTCGGGAGGATGGTAGAATGCAGACTCTGGCACAGCGGTTTCTGACGGCAGCGGAGCGGCAGCGGATCAGCGAGGCCACCCGCCAGGCCGAAGCACTGACCTCGGGCGAGATCGTGCCGATGGTGGTCTCGGCCAGTCATGACTACCCGCTGGCGGCAATCGTCGGGGCGGTGGTCTTCGCCCTGCCGCCGGCCCTGGCCCTCACCCCCTTCATTGCCGCCCCGCTCTGGCTCGGCCACCAGGACACCTGGATTTTTCTCGCCCTCTTCTGTCTCTTCGCCCTGCCTGCCCACGCGCTGATCAGACGCACACCGGCGCTGAAGCGATGGTTCCTGAACGCCGACCAGATCGACGAAGAGGTGCGGGAGGCAGCGGTGACCGCCTTCTTTAACGAGAGACTGTACCGGACCCGACAGGAAAACGGCATCCTGATCTTCATCTCGGTCCTCGAACACCGTGTCTGGGTCCTTGCCGACAACGGCATCAACAGCCGGATCAGGCCGGAACAGTGGCAGGAGATCGTCGACCACATCACCTCCGGCATCAAGGAGAAACGCCAGGGCGAGGCAATCGGCGAGGCGATCGCCAGGGTCGGCGAAATCCTCCGCGACCATTTCCCGATCACCGCCGACGACCCCAACGAGCTGCACGACCTGATTATCCGCTGATCGCCAGGCGGTGCAGATCCGGGATTATTTAACCTTGGTCGTTTTGTCGACAACCTGCTGGGCCCAGGACATCGCCGCCATGACCTGCGGGAAGCCGATCGTCGAGATCAGCAGCAGCAGGGTATGAGAGATCTCCTCCGGGGTCGCCCCCACCTGCAGGGCCCGTCGGGTATGGGAGCATACCGCCCCCTCCGAGTGGCCGGCCGCCGCCGCCGCAAGCTGGATCAGATGCGAGGTCTTCTCGTCGAGCGGACCGGCCGTGCGCAGGGTTGTGCCAAGGTTTTCGGCGGCAGTGAAGATCTCCGGATACTGCTTGTTCATCTTCTTGTAAAACGACGGTTTTCCCTTCTCGGACATATTCCCTCCTGGTAAGTAATTGCGATCACCATGATCGCTATCGTAGACCGTTGTCATCCCCGGTATTCATGAAGCCGCCGGCATCACCTGTTCCGGCACCATCTGCCACAGCAGTGCCAGGCGGATGTTGAAGAGGTCGCTGCGCCGCGGCTTGACGGCAAAGGTCTCGACGGTATAGTGCTCCGGGTTGAACGTATCGGCCAGGGCCAGGGCCTTCGCCTCGACCTCGACGCCAAGACCGTTCAGCTCCTGCTGCAATTGCTGGACCTCGACTTCGGCCCGCTGGACGTCGCCCTTCTCCCTCGCCACCCGCCCGGCACTGCGTATCCCGGTCGCCGCCTTCGACACCGTCGTCGCCGATACGGCCCTGCGCCCGAGGAAGGCCCCGAGCACCGCCGCCCCGAAGGAGATGACGGTGTCGGCGGTCTTGGCGACGACATCGGCCTTTTCCCGTTCGACCCGGTTCATGGCCGCGTCGAGCCTGTCCTCGAGCCGTTTCTGCCGCGCCGCATAGCTCTGGCGCAGTTTTTCGACTTCGGCGTCCTTGCGTTCCCGCAGGAGATCGGCGAGCCGGACCTTGAAATCACCCAGTTGCTCGCCCGGCCGCGACTCCAGTTTCAACGCCGCGACCCGGAACAGCTCCAGCCTGCTGTTGTGGTAGAGATGATCGGAGAAGGATCGGGCCAGGCCCCCCAGATCCTTGAGCCGGACCACGGTCTCCGGCAGGGGGTAGTAGCGGCTGTTGGTCGGCGCCTGGAGCGCGCACTGGTCGAGAGGGCAGGGACATTCCTCGGCCGAGGCCCAGTCCGGGGTCGAGAAATTCTCATGAAGGTACAGTCGCACCGTCTTTTCCTCGACGATATCGATGTTGCGCGAGCTGTTGTAGAATCGGATCGAGGCGGCGGCCGCCAGCCACGGTTCGAACGCCGGCTGCTCGGTCGCCAGGTTGTGAAGCAGGTAGAGCTGCTCGATCCCCTGCGCCACCAGCGGCGGATGATCGCTCAGGCCGGCGGATGCGCCCGCCGGAACCGGAGCCGCCACCACCGCATTCATCGGCGTTGCCCCCTCCTCGCCGCCGGCCGGCCGCCCCTGCGACAGCCGCTTGATGTCGGCCGCCGACAGCGGGCCGCGGAGGTAACTCAGGACCCAGCGCGTTTCAAAGAGGAGCGGAACGTCGAGGTGCGCCGAGGTCAGGACGAACTGCCGCCCCTTCATCGCCGACAGCATCCCCTTGACCTGCTGCCGGTCGAGTTTGCCCTCGCTCGCGCCGACAATGCCGTCGAGTACCCGCTCCTGGTCCTGGCTGGTCTGCAGCCGGCCGACAAACCAGGTGCCGATGTTGGCCAGCCCCTTGTAGTCGAGGTCGACCGGATTCTGGGTCGACAGCACCACCCCGAGACCGAAGGCCCGGGCCTGCTTCAGCAGCAGCAGCATCGGCCGTTTCGACGGCGGGTTGGCGGTCGGCGGGAAGTAGCCGAAGATCTCGTCCATGTAGAGCAGGGCCTTGAGCGACGAGGTCCCCGACTGCCGCCGCATCCAGCCGATAATCTGGTTCAGCAGAGTCGTGACGAAGAACATCCGCTCGCTGTCGCTGAGGTGGGAGATCGAAAAAATCGCCGTCCGCGGCCGGCCGTCGTCGCCGTAGAGGATCCTCTGGATGTCGAGCGGCACCCCCTGGAGCCAGGCGGCGAAGGTCGGGCTGGCGAGCAGCCCGTTGAGGCTCATCGCCAGGGTCATCCGCTGGCTCTGGGGATAGAAGGTGTCGAGGGGAAAGACCCCGACCTTGGTGAAGGGCGGATTGACGATGTTGCCGATCAGGCTCTCGAGGGTCAGGCTTTCTCCCTGGCGCCAGAAATGGATGAGGATCGAGCTGAGAAGGATATGCTCCCGGCTCTGCAGAGGATCGCCCTCGACCCCGATCAGGGCGAGCAGACTGGTGGTGGTCGAATTGACCAGGGCGTTGAAGGTGTCGGTGTCGCCCACGACCTCGGCGGCCGGGGCCTGGAAACTGCTGAGCACCGACACCGGCACACCGTTGCCGCTGCCCGGGGTGTAGATGGTCATCGTCGTCGCCGCCAGCATCGCGGCGATCCGCTCCCGGCCCTGACCCCAGCCCTGCAGCCCCTCCTGCCATTCCCTGGCGGTCTTGTCGGCATAGGCCTCGACCGTCATCTCCTTGCGCGCGGCGTCGGCGGGGTCGATCCAGGGCAGGAAATCCTCCGGCCGCAGTTCCGGAAAGGCCAGCAGGAGATTGCCCATATCCCCCTTGGGATCGATGATGATGGAGGGGATGTTGTCGAGAATCGCCTCCTCGATCAGACCGATGCCGAGACCGGTCTTGCCGCTGCCGGTCATACCGATGATCGCGGCATGAGTGGTGAAATCCTTGCTCTTGAACAGAAGGGGCGGTTGGGCGGGGGGCTGGCCGGCACCATCGAGCTGACGCCCGAGATAGAACAGGCCGAGTTTTTCGTAAAGTTGGGGATCCAAGGCGATTCTCCTTCATTTTCTGCCGGTCGGCAGGCATCCCGGATGCGGATACACCCCTCATTCAGGCGGCATCGGACGAGCCCGGGTCAGCATTACATTTGCCCTGAGCGGCATTCGTGAATATAATAGCAGCAATCTGATGTGAAAACTATGATATACGATTTGCCTCCCTATTCTCAAGCAGGCTTTCAGGAATACCTGCGCCCCTTCCGTTTTTTTCGGGGCCAGAAAAACCGACAGGGATACACCCGCATATGAACCATATCCGCATCAAAAAAGGATTGGACATCCCGATATCCGGGGGACCGGTGCAGAACGTCAGGCCGGGGCGGGATGTCGGCCGCGTCGCCCTGCTCGGTAACGACAGTTTCGGCATCCGCCCGTCGTTGGCCGTCGGCGAGGGCGACCGGGTCAAGGTCGGCCAGGCGCTGTTCACCGACAAGAACAACCCCGAGGTCGTCTACACCTCACCCGGCTGCGGCACCGTCGTCGAGATCAACCGCGGGGCCAAGCGGCGCTTCCAGTCGCTGGTGATCGCCGTTGACGGCGACGACGACATCGCCTTCCTCGACCACCCCGGGGACGACCCGCAGACCCTGACGGCGGCGGCGGTGCAGGCGACGCTGATCGCCTCCGGCCTGTGGACCAGCCTGCGCACCCGGCCCTTCGGCCGGATCCCGGCCGTTGCCGCGCCCCCGGCCTCGTTGTTCGTCACCGCCATCGACACCGAGCCGCTGGCGGCCGACCCGCTGGTGATCATCGCCCTCGCCGCCGCTGACTTCCGCCGCGGCCTGCAGATCCTGCGCCGCCTGGCCGCCTGCCCGATCCACCTCTGCAGCGCGCAGCCAATCGACGGGATCGACGATATCGACGACCTCCACTCGTGGCTCTTTTCCGGCCCCCACCCCGCCGGTCTGGCCTCCACCCACATCCATTTCATCGATCCGGTCCACGAGCACAAGACCGTCTGGCAGATCGGCTACCAGGACGTCATCGCCATCGGCCACCTGTTCCGGACCGGCCGCCTGCAGACCGAGCGGATCATCGCCCTCGCCGGCCCGGCGATCAGCAAGCCCGGCCTCGTCACCACCCGGATCGGCGCCTCGATCACCGAACTGTGCCGGGACGAGACCGGCGACGCCCCCTGCCGCCTGATCTCCGGCTCGGTCCTGAGCGGACGGGCGATGGCCGCCCCCGTCGATTTTCTCGGCCGCTACCACAACCAGGTCTCGGCGGTACGGGAGGACAGCGGCCGCAGTCTGTTCAACTGGCTGATGCCGGGCCGCGACCGTTTCTCGCTCAAACCGGTCTTCCTCTCCGCCTTGCTGGGCCGAAAACCGCTGCCGATGATCACCGCCACCTGGGGCGGCCGGCGGGCGATCTTTCCGATCGGCAGCTATGAACAGGTCATGCCGCTCGATATCATCGCCACCTCGCTGCTCAGAAGCATCGCCGTCCAGGACAGTGAAAAGGCCCAGGAACTCGGCTGTCTCGAGCTGATCGAGGAGGATCTGGCCCTCTGCAGTTTCGTCTGTCCCGGCAAGAACGATTTCGGACCGATGCTGCGGCAATTGCTGACAACCATCGAAAGCGGGGGCTGATTCCCCGGCAATAAAGGAACCACCACCCGCTGGACGACAATCTATGCAAAAACTCAGCACACTCATGGAGAAGCTCGGTCGCCATTTTCAACAGGGCGGCCGATACGAACGCTGGTATTCGCTCTACGAGGCCGTCGACAGCTTCCTCTTCGGCAGCAACACCCGGACGGTCGGGGCGCCGCATGTCCGCGACGGCCTCGACCTCAAACGGATCATGAGCACGGTCCTGGTCGCCCTCATCCCCTGCGTCGTGATGGCCCTGTGGAATACCGGCCATCTCGCCAATACCGCCCTCGCCACCCTCGGCCTGGCCACCCCCGAGGGCTGGCGCGGCTCGGTCATGGCCCTGATCGGCTGCGATCCCGCCAGCCACCTCTCGAACCTGGTCCACGGCGCCCTGTACTTCCTGCCGATCTACCTCGTCACGATGGTCGTCGGCAGCTTCTGGGAGGCGATCTTCACCCTGGTCCGCGGCCATGAGTTTTCCGAGGCCTTTCTCGTCACCGGCCTGCTCTTCGCCCTGACCCTGCCGCCGACGATCCCCATGTGGCAGGTGGCGCTCGGCATCAGTTTCGGCGTGATCTTCGCCAAGGAGGTGTTCGGCGGGGTCGGCCGCAACTTCATGAACCCGGCCCTGGCCTCCCGGGCCTTTCTCTTTTTCGCCTACCCGGCCCAGATCACCGGCGATCAGGTGTGGTCCGCCGTGGACGGCGTCAGCGGCGCCACCCCGCTGGGCCAGCTGGCCGCCGCCCAGCCGGGGCAGATCATGCAGTCGCTCGACTGGAGCTGGTCCCAGGCCTTTATCGGCACGATCCCCGGGTCGATGGGCGAGACCTCGACCCTGGCCTGCCTGCTCGGCGCCGCGGTCCTGCTGGCCACCGGCATCGCCTCCTGGCGGGTGATGCTGGCGATGACCCTGGGGGCCCTGGCCTGCGCTCTCTGGTTCTGGCTGACCGCCGACGGCATCAACCCGCTGCGGGAGATCCCGCCACACTGGCATCTCGTCCTCGGCGGCTTCGCCTTCGGTCTCGTCTTCATGGCCACCGACCCGGTGTCCTCGGCCCATACCGCGACCGGCCAATGGCTCTACGGTCTGCTGATCGGCATCCTGGCGATCATGATCCGGGTGGCCAATCCGGCCTTCCCGGAAGGGGTGATGCTGGCGATTCTGCTGGGCAATGTTTTCGCTCCTCTCCTTGATTTTTTCGTGATCGAGGCCAATGTCAAAAGGAGGAGACTGCGCCATGGCTGATCAATCCCCGCTCAAGCCCTTCTACTCGGTGCTGATCCTGGCCTTCGTCTGTTCGGCCCTGGTCGCCGGGGCGGTGGTCGGTCTGCAGCCGCTGCAGGAGGCCAACCGCCAGCTCGACCGCAAAAAGAACATCCTCGCGGCCGCCGGCCTGTACCGGGAGGACCAGCCGATCGATCGCCTCTTCGCCGGCGTCGAGACCCGCATCGTCGACCTGGCAACCGGCCGCTACGTCCCCGACGACCAGCTCGACCCCGAGGCCTACAACCAGCTCAAGGCCGCGCTCAGCACCGATCTGGGCCGCAGCCTCGATGCCGCCGAAGATCCGGCCCGCCTCCGCCGCCTGGAAAAATATTCCCTCGTCTACCTGGTGAAGCAGGGCGAAACGGTGGAGCAGTACATCCTGCCGGTCCGCGGCAAGGGCCTGTGGTCGACGATGTTCGCCTACGTCGCGGTCGATGCCGATCTCAACCGCATCCGGGGGGTGGCCTTTTACGACCACGGCGAGACCCCGGGGCTCGGCGGCGAGATTGAAAACAGCCGCTGGCAGCAGCTGTGGCAGGGCAAGCGGATCTATGCCGATTCGGGCGAGATCGCAATCAGGGTCGTCAAAGGCAAGGCTGCCACCGACGGGGCCCAGGCCGCCTACGAGATCGACGGCCTGTCCGGGGCCAGCCTGACGACCCAGGGGGTCGACCGCCTGCTCCACTTCTGGTTCGGCGACGACGGTTTCAAACCATTTTTCCGGCAATTGCGGCAGGAGGAGACATCCAATGGCTGAGAGCAACAGGGAACTGCTGACCAGGTCGATCTTGCGGCGCAACCCGATCGCCCTGCTCGTCCTCGGCATCTGTTCGGCACTGGCGGTCACCGGCCAGATGGCGACCGCCGTCGTGATGGCGATCTGCGTCACCCTGGTGACCGCCTTCTCCAGTCTGATCATCAGCATCGTCCGCTTCCAGATCCCGAGCACGGTGCGGATCGGCATCCAGATTACGGTCATCGCCACGCTGGTGATCCTGGTCGACCAGATCCTCAAGGCCTTCTATTTCGACCTGGCCAAACAGCTGTCGATCTACGTCGGCCTGATCATCACCAACTGTATCGTCATGGGAAGGGCCGAGGGTTTCGCGATGAGCAACCCGCCTCTGGCCAGCTTCGTCGACGGCATCGGCAACGGCCTCGGCTACGGCTTCATCCTGGTCGTCGTCTCGTTCATCCGCGAACTGTTCGGTTCCGGCAGCGTCTTCGGCGTCGAGATCCTGCCGCTGACGACGAGCGGCGGCTGGTACGTCCGCAACGGCCTGCTGATCCTGCCGGCAAGCGCCTTTTTCCTCATCGCATTGATCATCTGGGTCCTGCGGACAATCGACCCGAGCCAACAGGAGAAAGACTGATGCATTACCTCGACATCATCTTCCGCTCGATCTTTCTCGAGAACCTGCCGCTCAGCTTCTTTCTCGGGATGTGCACCTTCCTCGCCATCTCCAGAAAGGTCAAGACCGCCTTCGGCCTCGGCACGGCGGTGCTGGCGATCCTCGCCATCGCCACCCCGATCAACAACCTGATCCTCAACCACCTGCTGAAGCCGGGGGCCATGGCCTGGGCCGGCCAGCCCGATCTCGACCTGACCTTCCTCGGCCTGCTGACCTATATCGCCATCATCGCCGCCATCGTCCAGGTCATGGAGATGGCGATCGACCGCTACCTGCCGGCGCTGTACAACAGCCTGGGGATCTACCTGCCGCTCTTGACCGTCAACTGCGCCATCCTCGGCGGGGTGCTGTTCATGGTCGAACGCGATTACAGCCTCGGCGAGAGCGCCGCCTACGGCATCGGCGCCGGGGCCGGTTTCTTCCTCGCCGTGGTGGCCCTGGCCGGGATCCGGGAAAAACTGGAGTACGCCAACCCGCCCCCCGGCCTGCGCGGCCTCGGCCAGACCTTTATCGTTGCCGGCCTGATGGCCATGGCCTTCATGGGCCTGGCCGGCATGGAACTGTAACGGAGGATCGCGACGATGCATCTTATCCTGTTCGCCGTGGCGACCTTCGTCCTGATCCAGTTCGTCCTCGTCTCCATCATCGTTCTGGCCAAGCGGTCCCTGCTGCCGGGGGGCGATATCACCATCGACGTCAACGGCCTGCGGCAGATCAAGGCCCGGCCCGGCGGCAAGCTGTTGACGACCCTCGCCGATCACGGCATCTTCCTGTCCTCGGCCTGCGGCGGCGGCGGCAGCTGCGGCCAGTGCCGCTGCATTGTCAGGGAGGGGGGCGGGCAGATCCTGCCGACCGAGCGGTCGAAGATCAACATCCGCGAGGCAAAGAAGGGGATGCGCCTGTCATGCCAAGTCGGAGTCAAGCGGGACCTGGCCATCGAAGTGCCGCGGGACGCGCTGGAGTCGAAGAAATGGCGCTGCACCGTCCTCTCCAACAACAACGTCGCGACCTTCATCAAGGAGCTGGTCCTGACCCTGCCGCCCGGGGAGGATGTCGATTTCAAGGCCGGCGGTTTCATCCAGATCGAAGTGCCGCCGCACACGTTGTCCTACGCCAATTTCGATATCGATGAACGCTTTCTCGCCGACTGGACCAAGTTCAAGATGTTCCAGTACAAATCCCATGTCCACACCCCGGTGTCGCGGGCCTATTCGATGGCCAACTACCCCGGCGAGAAGGGGATCATCAAGCTCAACGTCCGTATCGCCAGCCCGCCGCCGGGGGGCAGTCCGGATATCCCGCCGGGGCAGGTCTCGTCCTATATCTTCAACCTCCAGCCGGGCGACGAGGTCACCATCGCCGGGCCCTTCGGCGAGTTTCTGATGCAGGACAGCGACGCCGAGATCGTCTTCATCGGCGGCGGCGCCGGCATGGCCCCGCTACGCAGCCATATCTTCGATCTGTTCCTGGATAAAAAGACCAAACGCAAGGTTTCCTTCTGGTACGGCGGCCGCAGCCTGAAAGAGGTATTCTACGACAAAGAGTTCGAACAGCTGGCGGCGAAGCATGACAACTTCACCTTCCACCTCGCCCTCTCCAACCCGATGCCCGAGGACAACTGGCAGGGTGCGACCGGCTACATCCACCTCATCCTCTACGACCAGTATCTCAAGGACCATCCGGCCCCCGACGACATCCATTACTACCTGTGCGGACCGCCGCCGATGCTGAAGGCGATCAGGGAAATGCTCGACGACCTCGGGGTCGACGATGACAACATCCACTTCGACGACTTCGGCGATTGAGCCGACAGTGCGTATATTCGAGCCATGAACACCTTTCTCCTCTTCCTGATGTTCACCTTCCCGCTGGTGCTGATCATGGCCTTCATGATCAACTTCGCCCGCCGCCGCCTGCGCCGCACCCGGCACGGCCTCACCGGCATGTGCCACAAGGACGGCGGGACGATGTGCTGCAGCTGTTCGGCCCTGGCGAGCAAACCCGACACCGCCGTCGACCCATCCATCCCCGCCGCTGAGCCGCCGGCAGCGGCAAAATCCCCGCCGACGCCCTGACGACAGGCCGCCCACGCCCCTTCATCCCAGAACAAGGACCAGAATCATGATCATCGGAATTCTCAAGGAAATCAAAACAGCCGAAAACCGCGTGGGCATGACCCCGGCCGGGGTGGAGACCATGACCCGCCACCGGCACCAGGTCCTCGTCGAACAGGGCGCCGGTGCCGGCAGCGGTTTCACCGACGACGAATACCGGCAGGCCGGGGCGACGCTTCTCGCGACGGCGGCCGAGATCTATGCCGGGGCCGATATGGTCATGCACGTCAAGGAACCCCAACCCTGCGAATACCCGTTGATCCGGCGCGATCAGATCATCTTCACCTACCTCCACCTCGCCGCCGAGGAGGAACTGACCAGGGCCCTGATGACCGCCGGCTCGGTCAATATCGCCTATGAGACCATCCAGAAAAACGACCGCAGCCTGCCGCTGCTGACCCCGATGAGCGAGGTCGCCGGCCGCATGGCGGCCCAGGAAGGCGCCAATTACCTGCAGATGAGCAATGGCGGCCGCGGCATCCTGCTTGGCGGGGTTCCCGGAGTCGAACCGGGGAATGTCGTGGTGATCGGTTGCGGCGTCGTCGGTCTCAATGCCGCCCGCATCGCCAGCGGCCTCGGGGCCAGGGTCTACATGCTCGACATCGATCTCGACCGTCTCCGCTACCTCAGTGAGATCATGCCGGGCAACTGCTACGCGGTGATGAGCTCCCGGCCGAAGTTGCGCCAGCTGCTGCGAGAGGCCGATCTGGTCGTCGGCGCGGTCCTGATCCCCGGCGCCAAGGCGCCGAAGGTCGTCAGCCGGGAGATGTTGCAGGAGATGAAGCCGGGATCGGTCGTGGTCGATGTCGCCATCGACCAGGGCGGCTGTTTCGAAACCTCGCGCCCGACCACCCACACGCAGCCGACCTACATCGTCGACGGCATCATCCATTACTGCGTCGCCAATATGCCGGGCGCGGTCCCCCTGACCTCGACCCTGGCCCTGACCAACGCCACCCTCCCCTACGCCCTGCAGATCGCCGACAAGGGCTGGAAGCAGGCCTGCCGGGACAACGAGGAGATCCGCCCCGGAGTCAACGTCGTCGGGGGCAGGATCACCTTCAAGGGCGTGGCCGAGGCCTTCAACATGGAGCACACGCCGATCGAGTCGTTCCTCGACTGATACCGGCAAGACCAGGGGCCGGGCACTATGCCCGGCCGTAACCCCGGCAATAGCGGCGGCCGGCGACCTTCCGCATGATCTCCCGCAGTGATTCGGCCCTGATCGGCTTGGTCAGGTAATCATCCATGCCGGCGGCCAGGAAGCGCTCCCGGTCACCCTGGATCGCATGGGCCGTCAGGGCGATGATCGGGATGTCGTGGCGGTTGCACCCGGCGTGCTCCCTGATCGCGGCCGAGGTTTCGAGACCATCCATTTCCGGCATCTGGATGTCCATGAAAATGCAGTCGAACATTTCGTTTTCAAGGGTCTCGAGGGCCAGCCGGCCGTTCGGCGCCACTACCACCCCATGCCCCTGATTGCGGAGCATCGCCGACACCACCTGGGCGTTGATCGCCTCATCCTCGACCACCAGGACATGGAGGGAGACGTCACCGGGATCGTCGGCCTTCACCGTGTCGTCCATCGCCGTGTCGTGATCGTCGCAGATCTGCACCGGAATTGAAAATCGCACGACGGTCCCCTCGCCTTCGATGCTCGACAGCCTGATCTCGCCGCCGAGCATGCCGACCAGGCGTTTGACGATGCTCAACCCCAGTCCGGTACCGCGGTACCGGCGACGGAAGGAGCCGTTGGCCTGGACGAAGGGCTCGAACAGCTGATCGGACAGATTGGCGGGGATGCCGACCCCGGTATCCCGGACCTCGAACAGCAGATTCGCGGTTCCGCCGTCGTCATGGGATCTCGCCTCGAGCGTAACCGCAATATCACCCTCGTCGGTGAACTTGACGGCGTTGCCGAGAAGGTTGAAGAGAATCTGACGCAGCCGCAAGCCATCGCCCACCACCCATTCCGGCGGACTGCCGTTGACGATGTACCGGATGTCGACCCGGTCCCGGTCGACCATGCTGTCAAAGGAGCGGAGCACCGATTCAACCAGGGGAACGGGGGCGAAGGGTTCGCAGACCAGTTCGACCTTGCCCGCCTCGATCTTCGAAAAATCCAGGATATCGCTGATCAGGCGGAGCAGGCTTTCCCCCGCCACCAGGGTGGTGTCGACATAGCCTCGCTGCTCCCGATTGAGCGGAGTCTCCCGCAGCAGCTGCATCATGCCGAGGATCGCATTCATCGGCGTGCGGATCTCATGGCTCATATTGGCGAGGAACTCGGACTTGGCCCGATTGGCGGCCAGGGCGATCTCCTTGGCCTGCTTGAGATCGCGGAGCACCCGCATCTGGCTGGTCGTGTCGCGGCTCACCCCGATCAGCCCCCGGAACGAGCCATCGTCGTTCCTGAGGATCGAGATCAGGCTCTCGACCCAGATCACCGAACCGTCCTTGCACTGCCACTCGAATTTCCACAGCCGCGGCGATTCTTCGCGGATGCCCCGGGCCTCCCGGGCCAGCCCCTTGCGCACCGCATTCTCGTACATCAAGCGGGAGCGCGGCACCAGATAGCTGTCTGGCGACAGGTTCAGAAACTCTTCCGGGCTGTAACCGGTCAGGGCGGTGACCGACGGAGTGACGAAGGTGAAGCGGAGGTTTTCATCCATGATCCAGAGCACATCACGGATATTGTTCAGCAGCAGCCGGTAGCGCTCCTCACTCTCACCCAGGGCCTGCCTGGTCCGCCAGTCCTGGGTGACGTCACGGCCGACTCCGACCGTGCCGATCATCCGTTCGGATTCGTCGAACAGCGGAGTTTTGTAGACATCGAGGATCAGATTTTCCCCGCGGACAAGCCCCGACTCGACAAAACGCCCGGCCTCCCCGGTCTGCCTGACCACCGCATCGGAATCGACGCAACCGTCGCCGAAGGTGAAGCCGACCCCCCGCTGTTTCTCCCGTTCGGCAAAATATCGGAAATCCTTGCCGATCGGTTCGTCGACGGTGTCGCTCATCAGCAGCCGCAGGCAGAGGGCCTTGTTGGCGAAGAGATAGCGGTCATCAAGGTCCTTGACCCAGATGAAATCCGGAACCGTATCGGACATCAGCCGCATCAGGTTGTAGATGTCGAGGACCCGCGTCTCGCTCTCGAACAGGGCCTCTTCGGTCTTTTTCCGGTCGGTGATATCGGCGAAGAGGGTCAGCGTCGCCATCCGGCCGGCAAAGGTCACGGAATGGGCCGAGAGGAGGGCATGGAGAACCCGGCCGTCCCGCGCTCGGAAACTGGTCTCGAAATCCTTGGCCATCCCCTGGCGGTTGATCTCGGCCACGAACCGGCTCCGGTCTTCGGGGACCAGCCAGAACTGAAGGTCGATCATGCCGACGGCGTCCTCCGCCCTCACCCCCAGATAACGCGAAGCGTAGCCGTTGAGATAGAGAATCCGCCGGTCAGGCATCGAGGTGATGACGACGGGGGCCATGAAATCATCCATCAGCCGCTGCAGCAGATCGTCGCCGCCATGCGGCCCCCGGTCGTCGAGCCGCGCCGCTGCCGTGCCAAGCCGCTGTCGCAGGACAGCCAGTTCGGCGAGGAGTTCTTCTCGGGTCTTGAGGTCGTCCGCCACCATTACCGTCTCCATCCAGCCATTCACTCGGTCAATGCTTCCGATGCCTGCCGCCCCGCGGACGGGCAGACCCATAGCACCAGTATATACGCTTTATGAAGACGAAATGAAGGAAAATCAGGCGGAACGACCATCCCGGCGGCCCGGTCGACGGATCGCAGCGGATCGATACCCTGCAGGGCGAAGGCGAGTTACAAAGGGGATGCGGGCGCGAGGGAGGGGGCGGCCATCAGGCGCAGCAGTTCCGCCAGGTGCATGACCGCAACCGGCGACCCGGCGGCGGTCAGCGCCGTCTTCCACTGCATCAGACAGCCCGAGCAGGTGCTGGTGACGATATCCGGCTGCAGGGCGAGGACCTTCGCCGCCAGATCGTCGCGGATCAGCGCCGCCAGTTCGGGGGCGCCGAGGTGGAACAGTCCGCCCTGGCCGCAGCACTGCGGCCCGCCGGGCAACTCCACCAGGTCGACGCCCGGGAGTCGCTGCAGGAGCCGCCGCGGTTCCTTCACGATTGCGACCTCATGGCGGAGATGACAGGGATCGTGATAGAAGACCCGCAGCGGCCGTTGCGTCGTCGCCGCGGCAGATCCTCCATCCGTCGGCGGGGCAAGGCCATCGACAAACTGCATCATTTCCGCCAGGCGGTCGCCGACCGCCGCCGCCCGCTCCCGCCACAGGGGGTCGTCGGCCAGCAGATCGCGATAATGGCGGAGATGGGCGAAACAGGAGGCGCAGGAGATCAGGATCGGGCCGGGGCGACGCTCCAGGGCCTCGATATTGCGACGGGCCAGGGCCTGGGCCGCCTCGATATCGCCGGCGGCATGGTGGGCCAGGCCGCAGCAGCCGAGGCCCTCCGGGGCAACCAGGTCGAAGCCATGGCCGGCCAGCAGGTCGCGGCAGGCGTCGGCAATCTCGGGAAAGAGATACTCGGCGGCACAGCCGGGAAACCAGGTCAGCGACGAGAGCGACGGTAACGGTCTGGGTGCAGCCTCTTGCGCCGCCGGCAGTTCCGCCGCCGGCGGTTCGAACATCGCCAGCCGCAGCCGCAGGCCGCTGTCGGTCGGCAGCCGCCTGGTCAATCGCCCGGCGGTCCGTCCCAGCCGCCCGGCCGCGCCCAGGATCTCGGGATGCCGCAGCGCCTGGCGGGCCAGGTACTTCTGAAAGCCATGGCGGCCGTACAGGCGGGTGAAACCGGCACGGGCACGGACCGTCTCGCGGTTGACATCGATCCCGCGGGGACAGGCTTTGGTGCAGGCCCCGCACAGCAGGCACTTGGAGAAGATGTCCTCATAGGCCGGGGTCGGCCGGGCATACTCCGGGACCGTCGCCAGATGGTTGCGGCCCCGGGCCGAATAGGACTCCAGGCCGCCGCTGGCCCGGTAGACCGGGCAGACGACGGTGCAGGCCCCGCACTTGGCGCAGCGAACGGGATTCGTCACGGGGCCGGGCTCCTGCCGGGTCGCCGCCTCAATTCCGCCACAGCAGATAGGCCTTGATAAAGGAATCGAGGTAGCCGTCGAGCACCGCGTCGACGTTGCCCATCTCGTGGTCGGTCCGGTGATCCTTGATCAGCCGGTAGGGCTGGAGGACGTAGGAGCGGATCTGGCTGCCCCAGGCAATCTCCTTCTTGTCGCCGCCCAGGCCTTCCTGCTCGGCCTGTTTGCGCTCCTCCTCCAGTTCATAGAGGCGGGAGATCAGCATCTTCATCGCCATGTCCTTGTTGCGGTGCTGGGAGCGCTCGTTCTGGCACTGGACGACGATGCCGGTCGGCAGGTGAGTGATGCGGATCGCCGAGTCGGTCTTGTTGACATGCTGGCCGCCGGCGCCGCTGGCACGGAAGGTGTCGATGCGGATGTCCTTCTCATCGAGGTCGACATTGACGCTGTCGTCGAGTTCCGGCATCACCATCACCGAGGCGAACGAGGTGTGGCGGCGACCGCTCGCGTCGAACGGCGAGATCCGCACCAACCGGTGGATGCCGAGTTCGGAGCGCATGTAGCCGTAGGCATAGCGGCCCTGGATCAGGATGGTGACACTCTTCGTTCCGGCCTCGTCTCCCGGCAGGATATCGAGGATATCGGAGCGGAAGTCCATCCTTTCCGCCCAGCGCAGGTACATCCGCAGCAGGATGCCGACCCAGTCCTGGGCCTCGGTGCCGCCGGCCCCGGCGTGGATGGTGATGATGGCGTTGCTGTTGTCGTGCTCGCCGCTGAACATGCACTCCACTTCCGACACTGCGACGAGATCCTGCAGATCGGTGAGACGGAGGGCGACCTCGTTGAAGGTGTCGTTGTCGTTCTCCTCCACCCCCATATCGAGGAGCAGGTCGACTTCCTCCAGCTCGCTCCACTTGTTTTCCCAGCCGTTGATGATCTCCTGCAGCTGACCGTGCGCCTTCTGGACCTTCTGCGCCATTTCGGCGTCATTCCAGAAATTGGGGGCGAGGGTCTGCTGTTCCAGCCGCTCCAGCTCGTCTTTCTTTTGAGCCAGGTCAAAGATGCTCCTTCAGGGCCAGCAGGCGCTCCTTCAATTCAGTTATCCTCTGTTTCGAAACAGCAGCACCGGTATCAAGCGTCATAATTGCGTCCTACACGATAAAGTTGATCAAATCCGCCGCCAGGCCGACAGGGGCCGCGGAGCATGTTGTTACAGGGTTTGTCGACGGCGCCGGGGTCCGGCGACGCTCCAGCCGATGGCGGCCAGCGCCGCTCCGGCGCACAGCGGGGCGAAGAGACGGCCGCCACGCAACCAGAGGCTCTTGCCTTCCATCAGGACCACGTCCTCGGCAACCGCCCACGGTTCGAACAGCCCAGATTGCCGAACGACCCGGCCGAGCGGGTCGATAAACCCGGAAATCCCGGTATTGGCCGAACGGACCAGGCTGCGCCTGGTCTCCACCGCGCGGAAGACCGTCATCGCCAGACTGTGGTGAGGGGCACTCGATTTACCATACCAGGCGTCATTGGTCAAATTGACAAGCACATTGGCCCCGTTTCGCACCCACTGCCCGGCGATGGCGGGGAAGATGCTCTCGAAGCAGATCAGCACCCCGAGCCGTCCCTGCCGCCATTGCGGTGGCCGGCCGATGACCCCGGGCGAAAAATCGCCCACCGATTCGACCAGCGGCGCCAGAAACGGCAGCAGCGGTTTGAGCGGGACATATTCGCCGAACGGAACGAGGTGACTCTTCGAATAGCGGTCGATGAACTTCCCGGTCGGGGCAATCAGCACGGCACTGTTATAGTAATCATACTCCCTCTTTTCCCGGTCGACGACCTCATACCATGGCGCCCCGGTCAGCAGGGCCATGTCGAACCGGGTGTTCAGCCGCTGCAGGTCCTCGACGAACATGCTGTTCGCGGGATAAAATGGCAGGGCCGTCTCCGGCCAGACCACCAGGGTCGGCCGCCGCGCTCCAACGCCGCCGGCAAACAGCGAGGCGGTCTGATCGATATAGATCGCCATCGTCTTGCCCTGGTTCTCGGGCGACCACTTGAGGTCCTGGTCGATATTGCCCTGGACGATGCCGATGGGCATCCGCCCGGCCCCGGCCATCTGCTGCCCGACCTGGGTCCAGCGCACCGTCGAGTAGACCGCCACGACCGCGACCACGAGGACGACAGGCGCGGCCAGCCTCAGCCGCCCCCACCCCCCCGGCCCTGATTCCTGCCCGACACTGAGCAGCAGGGCGAGCAGGGTGTTGACGAGAACGAGGAGAAAGGTGACGCCGTGGTGGCCGAGAAGGTCGGCCACCTGGATCAGCGCCGGTTGCCCCCACAGGGCATAACCAAGGTCCATCCACGGAAAGCCGCTGAACAGAACGCCGCGCAGCCAGTCGAGGCCGACCCAGAGAGCCGGCACCAGCCACAGCGCGGCCGGAGGCGGCAGCGTCTCGACCAGCACCCGGGCGCCAAGGGCGAAGAATCCGACATACAGCGCCATGTACAGGGCGAGCAGAACCAGCGCCGGCACCGAAAAATACCACGGCAGGCCGCCGTAGTGGCCGAGGACGGTGACGAGCCAGTAGAGCAGGATAACAAAGTGGACCATCCCGGCGACCAGCCCGGCCCGGAAGGCCCGGGCCCGACTTCCGCCCCGAACGGCAAGCAGCAGCGGCACCAGGGCGACCGCCAGCAGCGGCCACAAGCCCGGCCCGCCGGGAAAAGAGAGGGCCAGCAGCAGCCCTGACAACCCGGCCGCCAGCAGCGGTGAACGGACGGTCACAGCCATCAAACAGACTCCGCGACAGTCAGGCGCGTGATTTCGATCATCTTGATGTGGCGCTTGGCGGCGCTCCTGACCACCAGCCTCAGGCCGTTGACCGCCACCGTATCGCCGACCTGGCCGAGACGGCCGAGGATGTGGATGATCAGACCGCCGATCGACTCATACGGGCCCTCCGGCAGCTTCAGGTCGAAATGATCCTCGACCTTTTCGAGATCGACCCGGGCATGGACCATGATCGTGTTGTCGTCGACGATCTCGAGGTTGTCCTGGTCGTCGTCGTACTCGTCGTCGATCTCACCGACAATCTCCTCGACGATGTCCTCCATCGTGATCAGCCCGCGGATGGCCCCGAACTCGTCGGTCACCATCGCCATGTGCACCTTGTTCTTCTGAAACTCCCGGAACAGTTCGCCGATCGGTTTGTTCTCCGGCACGAAGTGGACCGGGCGGAGGAAGCTGTCGAGGGTCATCGGTCCGGCCTGGGGCCGGGCGCAGATCTTCAGCAGGTCCTTGGCATGGATGATACCGATGACCCGGTCGGCGTTGCCCCGGTAGACCGGGATGCGGGTAAAACCGTTTTCGATCACCAGATCGACCAGCTCGGACAGCGACAACGATTCATCAAAATCGACGATCTCGGCCGCCGGGGTCATGATCTCGGCCGCCACCGTCTCCCGGAAGTCGAAGATCGAGTTGATCATCTTCTCTTCCATGCTGGTGATCAGTCCCTGCTCCTCGCCCTCCTCCAGCAGATCCTGGATTTCCTGTTCGAGATCGGCGGTCGTTCCCGGGCGGCCGAAGGAGATCGAGGCCAGCAGACGTTTGAAAATACCTTTGCGTTCAGCAGCATCCTGCTGATCAGTGACATTATCCGTTTCCATGTATCGTTCGGGAACTGGTGTTCGGGATGGAGGCCCGGGATCATCAGGCAGTGCCGACTCTCCCTGCCTGTGGCGAAAATGCGTCCGCCGTTAATGCCAAGACTTTTATCATCAGCGGGGGAAAAAGCAATATCGGCGCTCATTCCTCCCTGCATTTTTCCAGAGCCCGCCCATCGCCGGCCATCGTCCCACGGGTTGCCCTCGTCGGCCGCTAAGCCGCACTGTTCCTGGCCCGGCGGCGGACATACATCTTTTTTCTTTGCTTATTAAGGAGGCGAGACTATAGTAGGCTCGAGTTATTGGGTGTCCATTTCCGGTTCATTTCTGCAGCGCCACTGCCCTCAACGACAGCGCGGCGCTCTTTCATTATAATAAACGAGGAACAGTTTGGAAGGAAAGGTTCTTATCGCCAACCGGGGGGAAATCGCCATCCGGATCATGAACGCCTGCAAGGATCTCGGTCTTGATTACGCCGTGGTCTACACCGAGGCGGACAAGGATTCCGAGCATGTTCAGCGCAATATCACCCGGGGGCCGGACCAGAACGCCTGGCGGATAACCAGCTACACCGAACCCAACGATATCCTGGCGGTCGCCGACCACAGCGGCTGCACCGCCATCCATCCGGGATACGGATTCTTCTCCGAGGACTACCGCTTCGCCCGCCGGGCCTCGAACCGCGACCGGTCCCTGACCTTTATCGGCCCGAGTTGGGAGGTCATCAAGAGTCTCGGCGACAAGATCAACACCAAGCGCACCGCCAACCAGCTCGGCATCCCGACCATCCCCGGCACCGACGCCCCGATCTACAACGAGATGGAGGCCGAGGAGATCGCCCTGCGGCTGCTCGAGGGCCAGGAAGCCGACGGCATCGACAACCCGTCGATCCTCGTCAAGGCGGCGGCCGGCGGCGGCGGCATGGGAATCGAAGAGGTCACCGAAATCGAGCACTTCCGCCGCATCTACCGCCAGCTGCAGAACTATGCCAAACGCCAGTTCGGCGATGGCGGGGTCCTGATCGAGCAGTGCCTGCGCGATTACAACCACCTCGAGGTCCAGCTGGTCTGCTCCAAGCACGGCGAACGGATCCATTTCGGCACCCGCAACTGCACGATCCAGTCGACCGGCCGGCAGAAACGGGTCGAGGCCGCCCCCGGCTTCCACAACTCCTGTTTCGCCTACGATTTCGACGAACGGCAGGTCCTCGACCAGATCGTCGATTACTCGCTGAAACTCGCCGCCCACGTCAACTACGACAACGTCGGCACCTGGGAGTGGATCGTCTCCCGCAGCGGCCAGCCCTACCTGCTCGAGGTCAACACCCGGATCCAGGTGGAAAACGACATCTCGGCCCGCATCAGCTACATCAACGGCAAACAGCCGAACCTGCTGCGCGAACAGATCCGCCTTGGTCTCGGCGACAAGATCGGCTATCGCCAGGCCGATGTCGACCTGCGCGGCGCCGCCATCGAGCTGCGGATCGTCGCCGAGGACACCCGACGAGGGTTCGCCCCGTGGATCGGCACCATCACCGACTTCACGTTCCCGCAGCACGAGTGGTCGGCGGTGTACACCCATGTCCCCTTCGACCGGCCCTATCCCATTCCCAGTGATTTCGACCCCAATCTCGCCCTGGCCCTGGTCTGGGGCGATTCGATGGACGAGGCCAAGGCCCGGGCCGCCAGCTTCATCGACGAGGTGGTGATCCGCGGCAAGGATTCCAACGACAGCCCGATCGTCACCAACCTGACGTACCTCAAAAACAATCTCGATCGCCTGCTTGCCTTCTGAGACCAGCACCGGACGAAACACTGCCCTATGAACGAACAGTTAAAACAACTGCATAAAATCGACGAGAGGATCAACTACCTGCTGCAGATCAAGGATTTCAGCAACTGGGGCAACCTGGACGGCTTCAAATCCACCTGCGACCGCCTCAAACAGACCGTCTACGACCATACCGTCGAGGAACTGTCCGGCGAGATCCGCAAACTTCATGAGTCCATCAGCTTTCTCGAGGAACGGGCCGAGGAGCAACTGACCCCGATGGAACGGGTGCGAATCGTCCGCAGCGCCCAGCGCTTCAGCCTCAAGGACATCCTCGAAAACGTCTACGAGGACTATACCGAACTCGGCGGCGAGGGCGACGCCAATATCGACCCGGCAATGATCTGCGCCAAGGCCACCATCGTCCGCCGCATCAGGAACAAGCCCTACACCGCCTCGGTCATGGTCATCGGCCAGGAGACCGGCCACGGCGAGGAGTTCCGCAACGGCGGCTCCTGCCGGCCCGAAGGCAACGCCAAGGCCAAGCGGTTCATGAAGGTCGCCGAGACCGAAGGCATCCCGATCCATTTCTACATCTTCACCCCCGGATCGTACCCGGTCGAGGAATATCCCGGCGCCGCCCAGCAGATCGCCCGCAACATCTACGCCATGACGAAGCTGCGGGTGCCGATGATCTCGCTGATTTCGGAGGGCGGTTCCGGCGGGGCCGAGGCCATCGGCCTGTCCGACTACCGCCTGATGGTCACCCACGGTTACTACTCGGTGATCTCGCCGGAGGGCGCGGCCGCCATCGAAGGCCAGATCAGGGAAGGGTCGAAGGTGCCGAAGGAACTGATCGAAGTCTGCGCCGACCGGCTGCGCCTCACCGCCTTCGACAACCTGAAGAACGGCACCATCGACCGGATCATCCACGAGCCGCCGCTCGGGGCGCGGCGCGACGACTTCAACTTCTTCGCCACCCTGCGCTCCGAGATGCTCCGGGCGACCGACCAGGTCGTCCTCTCTACCAAGAGCTTCCGCGCCTTCCGGGCCCGGGAGATCGGCCGTAAAAAGAACACCGCGGAGGCTCAGGAACTGCAGGTCGAGGTCCCCTGGGATCTCAATCGCGACGAGGTCAGGCGACTGCTGGCCCAGCGGTCGAAAAAATATCTGAGCCTGGCCCGGCATGGGTTCACCGGCACCCCCGGCACCGGCGCCCACCTCGCCCACCAGACCTGGACCGGGGTCGAGAAGGTCTACTACACCCTGCGCTACGACATCCTGAAAAATCAGAAACGGCAGGTGCACAAGGTCATCAAGGACGTGTCGGGCGAAGGTTCGGTGATGCTCAAGCGGATCAGCGAACCGTTCCACGCCGTCGTCAATTTCTGGTCCGACAAGAAAAAGGGCCGGAAGCCGGTGCCGCGCCTTGCCGCCCCGCCGATTCCCGGCCAGGACAACGGCCGGATCATCGATCCCCTCGAACTGACCGACACCTACACCAGTCCGCTGGCCAACGAGGACCGGACCGTCACCTGCCCCAACGCCGCCCGTTACGGCTGCAAGGACCTGTGGATCCCCGATCTCTACGGCGAATTCGCCGGGGTCTGCGAGACCTGCGGCCACCACTTTCCACTCGAGCACCAGTGGTACCTGAAGAACATCTTCGACCCCCGTTCGATCAAGTTCTTCAACAACGAGATCACCTCCGGCAATCCCCTGGAGTACACCGGCTTTACCGAGCGGCTGGCGGTATCGAAGAAGAAGACCGGCAGGAATTCCGGCAACATGACCTTCCATGCCCAGGTCAACGGCATCCACATCATCGTCGCCATGCTTTACTCCGATTTCCGCAACGGCACCGTCGGCGCGGCCGAGGGCGAGAAGTTCGTCCAGGCCTGCCAGCTCGCGAAGCGGAAGAAGCGGCCGTTCCTCGCCTACATCCACACCACCGGCGGCATCCGCATCCAGGAGGGCACGCTCGGCGTGGTCCAGATGCCGAAATGCACGATGGCGGTCCGAGAGTACATCGACGCCGGCGGACTCTACATCGTCGTCTACGACAACAACTCGTACGCCGGACCGGTCGCCTCCTTCCTCGGCTGTTCGCCGTACCAGTTCGCCATCCGCTCCAGCCGGGTCGGTTTCGCCGGGCCGCGGGTCATCCGTGAAACGACCGGGGTCGATATCCCGCCGGATTACCACTCCGCCCGCAACGCCTTGAAACGAGGGCATATCCAGGGCATATGGGACCGACGGGAGTTCCGTCGCAACCTCCATAAGGCCCTGCTGACGATGGGCAGTCCGAGCCTGTATTACCGGTAGCAACGGCAAGGATATCAAGGCGGAAAACGGCGGTGATTTTTCCCGATCGAGCGGCATTCGGGCTTGACGTCACCACCGGCCTGTGATACATACATGGCACCAATGCCACAGGTGAGGGCCGTTAGCTCAATTGGTAGAGCATCTGACTCTTAATCAGCAGGTCCCCGGTTCGACTCCGGGACGGCCCACCAGTAAAATCAAGCACTTACCCTTAATCGGGTAAGTGCTTTTTTGTTTTCAAGGCCTCCATGTAGCCCCTGTGTAGCCAGAATTCATATACTTGACCTTTGAACACGCGAAATCTTTTCAGGAATAGTCTTAACTTGCGGCTTTGCTTAAATGGTTAAGGTTGGCAGCAACATCCTCTTTTATTTTTTCTACAAGATTTAACCACTCTGAAGAAGAAGGAATTTACCGAAAAAGACATTCATCGGTTGATATTGACCTCATTGCTGAATGACCGCCGGTTGGTCCAATGCCGGTTATTGGTTCAGTGTAAAAATATTTGCGAAAGTTTTCCGGGAAAGGTAGCTTTGATGCATAAGATCGGATGGCCATTCGTTGGACGGGGCTTTTTGGGGAAGCCCGAAGAAGGCGACCTTATCACCTCTCATCCCATCACCCACCCCAGCACTCCTCTTCGCGTCCCGTCGGTACATTGCCTGATGACGATTTTTGAGCTTATGCTGGATTTGCTTGGCCGGACATCGATGTCAGTGAGTTCACACCAACCGTTTCGGAGAATCGCATGGACGTGCAATACTGGCATTGGCTTGTTTTTGGATTGATCCTCATCATTGCCGAGGTCTTTATCCCAAGCTTCACCATTTTCTGGTTCGGTCTCGGAGCGTTGGCCGTAGGCGGCATTCTCTGGATTTCGCCCATGGAACTGACTGCGCAACTCCTGCTCTGGGCATTTTTTTCCGCCCTCCTTACCGTGTTCTGGTTCGTGGTCATGAAACCGCGTATGCTCGACAAGACCCGGGCCGGCATGTCGCGTGAGGCCCTTCTCGGGGAAACAGGGCAAGTCATCAGCGTGCCGGAAGGCGATCGCAGGGGTATAGTCCGTTTCACAAAACCGCTCTTGGGTTCCGACGAATGGTCATTTATCTGCGACGAACCCGTTCAGCTCGGAGACCGGGTCCAGATCCGCGACGTGTCAGGCAACACCCTCATCGTCGCTCCGAAAATTTACAGATAACAAACGTTTCATTCTTTTTTTTCAAGAGAGGTTCGTATGTTCAGTCCCGGCTTGACCATTGTCATTTTTCTGCTTTTTCTGGTCATCATCACCATCAGCATGGGGGTTCGCATCGTTCCCCAGGGGTTCAAATTCGTGGTGCAGCGTTTGGGAAAGTACCATTCCACCCTCGCCCCCGGTCTGAACATCATCATCCCCTTCATGGACACTGTTGCATACAAGGTGACCACCAAGGACATCGTCATGGACATCCCCTCACAGGAGGTCATCACCCGTGACAACGCGGTCATCGTCACCAACGCCGTGGCCTACATCAACATCGTGTCTCCGGAGAAGGCCGTGTACGGAGTCGAGGATTTTCGCATGGCCATCCAGACCCTGGTTCAGACGTCGTTGCGATCCATCATCGGCGAAATGGATCTTGACGACGCCCTGTCCTCTCGAGACAGAATCAAAGCCAGACTGAAGGAAACCATCTCCGACGACATTTCGGACTGGGGTATTACACTCAAGACTGTTGAGATTCAGGACATCAACCCATCCGACACCATGCAGCACGCAATGGAGGAGCAGGCCGCTGCCGAACGGGCCCGCCGGGCTACGGTGACCCGGGCCGAAGGCGACAAGACTGCGGCCATCCTGCAAGCCGACGGACGCCTTGAGGCTTCCCGCCGTGACGCCGAGGCCAAGGTCGTGCTGGCAGAAGCCGATCAGGCAGCCATCAACAAGGTTGCCGAAGCCAGCAAGAGCGGAGAATTGCCCCTGGTTTTCCTGCTCGGCCAGCGCTACGTGGACGCCATGCGCTCCATGGCCGAGGCGAACAACGCCAAGATCGTGGTCCTTCCGGCCGATCTGCCGGCAGCCGTGCGTGGGATCATGGGCACGCTGGGGAAATAGCGCAGACAACCTTACGCCCCCACCTTGTCTGAAAAGAACATTTCGCTGGTTCAAGCCAAGGTATCAGTTCCATTCTCGATGGCTGAAACTGAGGAAGAACCGGCAGTAAAAGAGACCAAGTCCATTGATCCAACTAAATGTCAATCTTCTCTCCGCCCGTATCGAGAAGCGGGGAGCCCTCGTCCTGGGTGTGTCCTTTCGGCAAGCCTCCATGACCCCGAAAAAGTGATCTACTACAATCTGTACCCTTCTTATAACCAATGGAGGATTAACGATGGAACAATCACCAGCCTTTCCCCCTGCGACACTGCCACAAATTCAATCCAGATTTGCCGACTGGCGCCAAACCAAGCACCACCCAGGCCGTATCCCGGAAAATTTATGGGCGGCAGCGGTGATGCCGAGTCAGGAGTATTCCCTCTGAGGAACAGAGGGGACAGATTTATATACGGAAGGCAGCACAACTACATTGGATTTTAGCAGCGACTAGAGTCCAGATATCTCCTATCAGGGTTGGCCAATACACCTCCAAAATGTCCAGGAAACATCTTCAAAAGACAACATCGGCGATAATTGACTATTGCCGATGTAAATCTCAACGTTGATCCTATACAATACTGTCACGATATCTGATAAAATGCCTAACGCTTCCCACAGGAGTCGTTGAACCTTTTTCAACAGCCCCAGTGGTCCGTAGAGTCAGCAACAGGCTCTGACGGGACTGACCGATAAAATATTAGGTAGATTAATCTTTTCGGCATGTATTATGGCCAAACACAAATATTACTCCAGCTCTGCCTATATTTGTGTACCTAACAACGACAAAAATGCCCTACGATCAATGACCGTTATTGATAATGGTCTGGAGAGGCCATCCGTTTTACGGATTAACCCTAACTGAAGATAATGATACACTATGATTCGCTCTTTTAACGGCAAAACCCCTAAAATTTCACCAACAGCTTACGTCGATGAAATGGCAGTAGTTATCGGTGATGTGGAAATCGGAGATGAGACCAGTGTCTGGCCAGGCGCGGTCATCCGGGGGGATATGGGGAAAATAACCATTGGAAAGCAATGCGTGATTGAAGATAACTGCGTCATCCATTCCGGCATGCCCGGCAAGGAAAGCTCTCCAGTCACAATCGGAGACCGGGTGACCGTAGGCCATTGCGCCGTAGTCCACAGCCTGCAGGTGGGCAGCCATATTCTTATCGGCATGAATGCCTCCCTGCTGCACGGCTCCATTATCGGGGATTACTGCATCATTGCCGCCCAGAGCCTGGTAGGTGCTGGCAAGGAAATCCCCGCCCGCTCCCTGGTTATGGGCGTGCCGGCTCAAATCAAGGGAGAACCAACCGAGCACCAGCTCTGGTGGCCAAGACATTCGTTTGAGGCATACCAGAACTGCATCTTGAAACATCTCAAATCCGGGAGCTGATCTTTGATTTTGGCTGCAAACCCCATTATCGATGCCACTCAAGACCATTGGACCATCGTCGTTGCAGTGTAACCGCTCCCAAGGGACCGTATTTTCGCAAGACACCCGAAGGCGAGGATCGGCCTCACAACCAGGTGATGACGGCTGGTTTACGTTCGGGCAGGCGGTAGTAGCGGGCCTTGGCATAGCCGACCATCATGGGGTAATGGTAAGGGCATTCCTCCGGAATGCCCACGGCAGTCTTGATTTTGGGGTTGCATTCCAACGCATATTGCAAGAGCCCGGCCCAGCAGGTGCCCATGCCGAACTGCGGAGCGGCCAGTTCCAGATAGGAAAGCGCCAGGGAGATATCGATCATACCATTGCTCGCGCCGGCCGGTGCCGTGGCCACCACCAGGCAAGGAGCGGTGTGGAAAATCGGATTGAAGCCCTTGTCCCAGGCCTTGATCACCACGGGCATGTAAGGTGTTACACCCTCGCCGGAGGCAACCACAGCGCGCATCCATTCGATAACCTGACCGGCAAGGGCATCCAGGCGTGATTTATCGTTGATCACCAGCCAGCGCAGCACCTGGGCATTGCTGGCCGTGGGCGCGTAGCGGCCGATGTCGATCAGGCGCTGAATATCGGCCTGTTCCACCGGGCCGGGCTTGAAACGGCGCACCGAGCGGCGTGAGCGCAAAAACTGGACGGCCTGGTCCGGTGTGACGGAAAGGGCCGGGTCGATGGGCGGACAGTCGAC
The DNA here is from genome assembly GCF_014201505.1 of Desulfoprunum benzoelyticum. Classification (GTDB taxonomy): domain Bacteria; phylum Desulfobacterota; class Desulfobulbia; order Desulfobulbales; family Desulfocapsaceae; genus Desulfoprunum; species Desulfoprunum benzoelyticum. The sequence continues at coordinate 121,756 of NZ_JACHEO010000003.1, forward strand.
CAGGGGCACCTCGGCGTGGTCCATGGCGCCGTGAGGGCAGATGGCCACGCAATGGCCGCAGCGCAGGCACATGGCCTCGGCACCCCGTTTGAGTTCCGGGTATTGGCCGGGCTTGAAAAAGATCACCCCTGCGGGGCAGTCGTTGGCGCACAGGCCGTCTTGTTTGCATTTTTCGTGGTCTACGTTGAGCAGTGTCATCATCTTCTCCACTAGCGGCTTTTTACGTGTTTCAGGAAAAAGGTTAACGACTGAGCCTTGTTCCACAAGCTGAGCTTGCCGAGGGGTATCTCAATTGACGCCCGATGCTCCGCCATCACCACGAATGAACCTGTTTCGATATTCACTGGGTGACAGGCCGGTTGCCTCCTTGAATAATTTTCTAAAACTACTGCTGTTTTCATAGCCTATAACCTGGGTTATCTCGTTCACCGTCTCCAAGGTCGTCTCCAGATAGTCTTTTGCCCTCTCAATACGGATCTGCTGTAAGTAGCTCAGAGGGGTTTCATCGGTAGCCTTTTTGAACCGACGGATAAAGTGTCTGGGGCTTATCCCTACTTTTCTCGCAAGATCTTTCATGTTGATTGAATCGGCGAAATGGGACTCTATCAATTCCTGAGCTCGCAATATTTCCTGGTCGCCATGACCTTTGTGGACATTAAATACCGCATAAGAGGACTGGCTTGACTTGTTTGGATCGACCAGTAATGACTTTGAGCATTGCGCCGCAAGGTGAGGAGAACCGTACCATTCGATCAGATGCAGTGCCAGATAATAAAAGGCCGAAACAGAGCCGGAACAGATCAAGCCCTTATCTCGCGTGAGGACTCTGTCCGGCTCCAAGAGAACCTTTGGATAACGGCGTTTGAAGAGTTTTGCGTAAAACCAGTGAGTGGTTGCCAGTCTGCCATCCAGCAACCCGGTCTCCGCAAGGACAAAACTCCCGGTGCAGACACTTGCAATCGTTACCCCCTGTTCATACCTGGCAACGATCCAGTCCAGCAACGGCCTGGCATTGGCAGGAAGAAGATCGGCGCTGGGAAGATATGGCGGGACGACAACAACATCAGTTTGCAGGGAATCTTGAAACGCGCCATCAGGTATGACCTGAAACCCGCCACTTACTTTGACCGCCTTTCCATCCTGGCTAAGGATTCGTGTCGTAAAGAGAGGTGCCGACCATTCCCCGGTGTTGGTTGCATGCCAGCGATTCGCTATTGTGAAACTGTCAATCAATCCCGAAATCCCGGAAAATTGACAACCTGTATCGACGATAAAGGTGATGTTGACCATGAGTCCCCCTGAGGCATAGCAGTCTCACGTTGTTATCAGTACCATTATGGCGTTTATGGATCGTTTTTTGTCAATTATGCCACTTTTGCCGAATCCAGGCAAATGATACCATCACGCTATCATCATGCCGGAAGGAGAATACGATGCCCTATGACCATTATTTCGGTGGTGCCCGGTGAGATTATTTTCACCGCAGCCGCTGGACAGCAGCATCGTAACCCATTGGGCGGAGTACATGGCGGTTTTGCGACGACCGTTCTCGACTCGGTAACCGGTTGTGCGGTGCATAGAGTTGAAATAGGTGCAGGCGGTGGTCAAACCTAACGATACGGGGAGGAGATTATGAATTTGAACGATCATCCAGATGTAATAGCCTTTCGACAGAGGCAGCAGAATAACCACCCCGAAGCAATGACATCGAGACGACTGAAGGCTATCGTCCTGGAAGCCGGGGCCGATGATGTCGGTGTTGTGGAAATTGACCGCCCGTCTCTGCAAGACCAGAAGGAGGCGATCCTGCAGGCTTTTCCACGAGCCAAAACCCTTGTCAGTTTTATTTGTCGGATGAATGCGGCACAGATCCGCTCAAACGACAGATCGTTGGTGGATGGAGAGTTCATAGCCTACGACGCGGAAATGCTGCATATCTCCCGCACCGTCGTCAAAGCGTTGAGGGGTGAAGGGATCACCGCGGTCACTCCTTCCGAATGCTTTCCCCAGGATATGAGTAAATGGCAAGGCAGGATGCTGACGGTTTCACATAAACCGGTAGCGGAAGCGGCAGGCCTCGGTATGATCGGCCACCATCGGCTGTTGATCCATCCAATTTTCGGCAGTCATCTTTGTCTGGGGACCATAATCATAGATACAGCCATGGAGGTCTATGACCAACCCATCGCCTACAATCCATGCATCGATTGCCAACTCTGCGTTGCCACCTGTCCAACCGGAGCCATAGCCCCGGACGGGTCCTTCGCGTTTATCAAATGTCTGGTCCATGCCTACCGGGATCGGCTGGGAGGTTTTTTAAACTGGGTCGAATCCCTTGTCACCAGCCAAAACATGGAAGAATATCGGGAAAAACGAACAGACGGTGAAACAATGGCTCTCTGGCAGAGCCTCACCTATGGCGGCGGATATCGATGTGGCTATTGCATGAGTGTCTGCCCGGCAGGCCAGGACCTGCTCGGGCCCTATCTCGATAATCGCAATGAATACATACAACGTGTTGTCAAGCCTCTGCAGGATAGGAACGAGAACGTCTATGTTCTTCCCGGCCAGGAGCAAGCGACAGCGGTAAGCAAGAGGTTTCCGAAAAAAACTGTCCGGCCTGCCTGAAAGCACCGCTTGCAAAGAATGGGAGCAGAAGATGACGGACGTTTCAGGCTTTGGCGGACACGGAAAAATCTATGAAGATCTTGTCAAGCGCTTGGAAGATGCGGATATCGCTACATTAGCCAGGCATGTCAATCTTCCGATAAACACTGCTGGAGAGATCGAAGTTCCATTTCTGGGTGCAACCTACCTGATATCCAATACAGGTGTCCGGAGGGTTGATCGGAGAAGGTGCTCGGATGTCACGGCGAGTGCATTGATCCACTATGTGCTGACAGGCTGCAGAAATCTACCGGCAGGGATATTTGTGCCCTTAGCTGAACTCGCCGGGCCATTATTCAGAAACAGCAGTTTTTCTCACAGTGCCCTGGAAGGCCCTATAATTAAACGATTCCAGGGACGCATTCAGGAATTGCTATCAATAGCAGTATCTATCGGTGGTCACGAGGGTGGAATTTCCGGATCTGGTTCCGTAAGCGTCATCTTTGATGTACTGCCCAACGTATTGCTTCAACTCATCTTCTACGATAAAGACGATGAATTTCCTGCCCGCGCAACCCTGCTGCTTGATGCGCACGCAACGAAATTCATCGATTTTGAAGCCCTGGCAGTCTTGATCTCGATTTTTGTTCAATTTTTGACAAATCAAGCAGCGATGGAGACAGGCGATATGAAGGAACGATACCTGGAAGATTTTGAAGCTGGACAAACCTTTCAGTCCGAGCGTATCCGTATCGATGTGGACCGCATCAAGAGCTTTGCCGCCGAATTTGATCCGCAACCGTTCCATCTCGACGAAAGAGCCGCCACCGACACGATATTTCGTGGTCTTGTCGCCAGCGGTTGGCACACGGCCGCGATCACGATGAAACTTCTGGTTGAAGGCGATCTCAAACCTGCCGGCGGCATCGTCGGCGCCAGCTTTGACGAATTCCGCTGGCTGCAACCGGTTCGGCCAGGCGATGAGCTTCGGGTCGAAAGCGAAGTGCTTGCAGTGCGAGCCTCCACATCTCGCCCCGACCAGGGAGTCATCAAGGTGAGGACCACGACGCTGAATCAAAACAACGAAGCCGTTCAGGTGCTTGTGGGTAATTTGATCGTGCTCCGTAGTCCGGTGTCTTCATGAGAAATATCCCGACGAACATCGGATGGATGTTTTTAGAATCGCAATACTATGTGATTACGCATATTCCTATCATCACTATTGGGCCGGCAAGAGGAGAAAGGAGGTGAACCGTAATGCAAAGCTTTTTTAAAGATATTCAAATCCTGCTGAGTCAATGTGGCCGAGACATCTACCATTGAAAAAGTTGAAGCGGCACGGAAAAGTGAACATTAACCTTGTCGATCATAAGCTCAAGAACTTCTCAATACACCCATGGTTAAAGCTACTACTGTATCCTCAAACCTTCGATTCACAATTCCGTAACTGGTCGTTGCGACCACTTTATTCGAGACACTTTCAGGAAGAAATTTGACGACCTATGAGGTGTGCTTTTCAATTGAAGCTTGCCAATGGAAATCATGTAGGTTTGAAATCATTATTGAATCATTTTCTATTCCAACCATTCCAAATTTCAGCCCATCTCCGCACGAATTGGGAACAGATTTTCACGCGAGGACGTGTTCAATTTTCCTTACTACCCCCCATCTTTCATGTAGTTATGAACAAAATTACTTGCTCTCGTTGGCACACTAAGTCCAGAGTATACGTAACACATCTCAGTTCATGCCAAAAAAGGTAGCTCCCAGAGTGCTCATCCATACCAGCGTTACTTTATCAGGATGGAGGCTGGGTAATAAACGATCTGTTGTGGCACAGCAGCCACAATATGCAACAAACCATACCTACACCAATCTGAATATAACCGAGATTCATTACAAGGGTACCAGGCCAAAGCGTGACCAGTTGCATTCCCATGCTTCCCAAGAACATTGCAAAAAAATTGATAAGCGCTGATGCGGATCCTGAATCCTCCTCCTGCTGTTCCAGCATCAGATGAGTACCTGGAACTCGTACCGTGATTGCCGCCATTGTTACCATTCCGACCGACAAGGCAAGCAACCAGGGAGACATATGACCAAAGACGGAAACAACTATTCCGCAAACAGCCATCAGAATAAAGCACCCGGTAATAATCATTTTTGGTTCGACATGTCGCCTCATCCGCATATAGATCGTGGGGCCGACCATGGCACATGTAGCGTTGAATGCAAAAAAAAGACCAAACTGTCCTTCTGTAAGCCCAAAACCATCAATATAGATATAGGAAGCAGAGGCCAGAAAAGCCATGAGAGCAACCGGAGCTAGAGAGAAGATCAGCAACAGGGACGAAAATCCTGGATTTTTTAAGACCACAAAAAGTCTGCACCAGGAGCCGATTACCGAGCCTGTAAATTTCCCAGACAGGGTTTCCTGAAAAAATATCGATCTCAACAACGCTGTAGCCCCAATAGCCGCCAACATAAGAAAGATCGTCCGCCAGGAAGTGTGTTTCAACAAGAGTGCACCAAGAACCGGTGCAAGCATAGGGGCAATTATTACCATGGACATGATGATGGCCATAACCTTCTCCCGTTCGCGACCACTATAGAGATCCTTTACTATGGCGGTAGCCACTACTGTTCCTGCACTCCCTCCTAATGCCTGTACGATGCGGCCGGCGATAAGCTGTTCCACATTCTGGCTGAATGCACAAAACACGCTGGCAAATACATATATCGTCAACCCCGATAGGAGAATGGGCTTTCTGCCAAATTTTTCACTCAGTGGTCCCCAGAACAATAACCCCACTGAGTAAAACAAAAAAAACATGCTTAGCGTCATGTTTACACTGGTCTGGGTGGTATCAAGCGCCTTTACCATCTGTGGCAGTGCAGGAAGGTAGAGTACCGTAGAAAGAGGAGGAAATGCACTGATCAAAGCAAGAAAGGCCAGCGCTCCTTTTCTCTTCGATATGTTCTGATTACTAGTCAACGTTATTTTTCCTTTTTTATTGGGAACGGCAAATAGAGAGGGAACCACTCTATTCCATCTTTAAAATAAGTCAATCCCTCAACTAATAACAGTTCCAGGAGGGTTAATAACCCAACCTCGTTTCCATAAAACAAAACCTTTGAAAAGAAGTAGGTGAGGAAGAATGTGCAAGGTCGAGAGATGGCATCAAAACAGAAGTGTTCTCAATTTCGAACAGAATCTGGCCCTAATTAAAGTGTGGCTGTCTGGGATCAGGAAACATCTTTTGTCGACCTCGTCGGTGGTTGTTTGATACTGCCAGTACGAATCCGAATTAACCAATAATCCGGTTTTTCATCCTTGTACTTGATCTACAATTCTATCTATTTGAATGAATGTTTACTGAATAAAACCGATATAATCTCGTAACCATTTAAGGTAGAAAGGCAGGTGAATGGTATCAAAACCATGACCTGCTGGAAATTTTGTGTATTGGTCAGAAAATTGTTCGGGTATTTTGATCACAGATCTATGACAGCGATAGCTGGATTCCAGATAACATTCATGCTGATTGGTTAAGCCGTTAGCTTGATCCTCTCATGTAAAATGGTCTCCACAGCAAAAAAACGCTGTGCAGAGCCGACCGACAGTTTTATCCTTCAAGGAGAAACCAGATAACACAAAAAATCCTCTCCAGGTAATCTCAAAGCTGCAAGCAGCCGTGACAACCACACTTGTCGATACCCATGCCCACCTCGCAAGCGACAGCTTTGCAGGTGACCGCGAAGAGGTCCTGGTCAGGGCAGCTGACGCAGGGGTCTCCGCCATTCTCTGCGTCAGTGAGACGCTTGCCGAAGCAGAGGAGGTCCTGTCCCTCTGCGAAAAACACCCTCTCCTCAAACCCGCTGCTGGCTTATACCCGGAATTTGCCGGACTTGATGCAGCAGAGGCCTTGGTCGCTTTTATCCGGAACTACAGCGCAAAGCTGCACGCGATAGGCGAGGTCGGCCTGGATTACTGGCTGGCCAAGGAGGATGAAGAACGCGAAGTCCAACGGGAGGTCCTGCGCCGGTTCATCGCCCTCGGTCGTGAACTGGACCTGCCGCTGAACATCCATTCGCGATCTGCGGGCCGACACGTTATCGAGCTCCTGCTGGAAAATGATGCCCGGAAAATACAGCTGCACGCCTTCGACGGCAAGTGGTCGGCGGCGATACCTGCAGTGGAGGCAGGATTCTTCTTCTCGGTCCCGCCGTCCATCATCCACTCGCGGCAGAAACAGAAGCTGGTCAAGCAACTGCCGCTCTCCTGCCTGCTGCTGGAAAGCGATAGCCCGGTCCTCGGCCCTGTGCCCAGAGAGCGCAACGAACCGGCCAATATCGTCCACAGTCTGCAGGCCGTAAGCGACATCAAGAATATTCCGCTGGCAGAGGTGCGGGAGACGGTGCTGGCCAACACTCTCAGGCTCTATCCCGGCATCCTGTCGTAATCAGCAGCACCGGAATTCATGGACAACGCCACCCTGCCCATAGAGACGATCCTCACCGAGCTGCGCGAAACGCTTGCAAGGCGTCATCAGGTCATCCTCACTGCGCCGCCGGGCGCCGGCAAGACGACCCGTGTGCCTCTCGCCCTGCTGGATGAACCGTGGCTGGCGGGCAGAAAAATAATCATGCTTGAACCCAGGCGTCTTGCCGCCCGTTCCGCTGCCCGCTACATGGCGCGCCAGCTGGGGGAAGAGGTTGGCCGGAGAGTCGGCTACCGGGTACGGATGGACACCAGGGTTTCGGCAGCGACCCGCATCGAGGTGGTCACCGAGGGCATCCTCGTCCGCATGCTGCAGCACGACCCGGAGCTGGCTGCAACCGGCATCGTCATCTTCGATGAATTTCACGAACGCAACCTGGACAGCGACCTCGCCCTTGCCCTCTGCCTCGACCTGCAGGGCGCCCTCAATCCGGAACTGCGGCTGCTGGTCATGTCCGCGACTCTGCCCACGGAGCAACTCACAGCCGTGCTTGCCGACAGCACCAGTCTCGCCTGTGGTGGACGTCAGTTCCCGGTAGAGATCAGGTATCGCGGTGAGCACACCCCGGCGCGAAATATCGACCAGCTCGTCCGGGAGATCCTGCAGGCCGCAACGCAGGAGGAGGGCTCCATCCTCGTCTTTGTACCAGGCACAGGAGAAATCCACCAGCTCTGCCGGCGGCTGACTGAGCGGCTGCCAACCGTTTCAGGTGACAAGTGGCGGATCACTCCGCTGTTCGGCGCACTCACCGCCGGTGAGCAGGACCTTGCCATCGCCCCTGCTCCTCCGGGCAAACGAAAAATCGTGGTGGCGACCGACATCGCCGAAACCAGCCTCACCATCGAGGGCATCCGCATCGTCATCGACACCGGATTGCAGCGCCGGCCCTACTTCGATCCAGCCACAGGATTGACCAGATTGCAGACCATGCCGATCTCCCAGGCCTCCGCCATCCAGCGCAGCGGCCGCGCCGGCCGGATGGAGCCGGGCATCTCCATCCGGCTCTGGGGCGAGCATGCGACCGGCGGGCTGATACCGTCGCACCGGCCGGAAATTCTCGGCTGCGATCTGACCGGTCTTGCCCTTGAACTGGCGGTCTGGGGGGTCAGCGACCCAGCCCGATTACAGTGGCTCGACCCGCCGCCGCAAGAGCGGTTTGCCGCTGCCCGGCTGCTGCTGCAACAGCTTGGCGCGCTTGACGACACGCTGCGGGTCACCGATCACGGCCAACGGCTCGCCGACCTTCCCCTGCATCCGCGCCTCGCGCATATGGTGGTGCTCGGTGTGGAAGATGGTACAGGCTTCAATGCCTGTCTGCTGGCCGCAGTGATAAGCGAAAAAGACCTTCTCCGCTTTGACCGCGACCACTACCAGGCCGACCTGCAGCTGCGCATCGACATTATGGAGGGTTTGCTGAAAAATGGTTCGACCAGATCCCTGCCCCGCATCCATAACGGCATGATCGATACGGGCCTCGCCCGGAGAATAGCCACCGCTGCATGCGACCTCGCCCGCAGACTTGATACCCCGGAAAAACTGCGCGACTGCGACTACGGCCGACTGCTTGCCTGGGGGTATCCCGAGCGGATCGGTTGCCGCCGCCCGCAGAGCGAAGTCAACTACCTGCTGGCGGGTGGCCAAGGCGCGTATCTCGACCCCAACGACAGTCTCTCCCGTCATGAGTGGCTTGCGGTCTTCAGCCTTGACGGCAATCGCAACAACGCCCGGATCTACCTGGCCCTCGGCTACGATCGCGTCACCCTGCTCGATCAGTTTGCCGACCAGCTGCAGGAGCAAGAGCACCTGGCCTGGGATGGGGAGCGCGGCCTTGTCGTTGCCGAAACGCAGACCCACTACCAGAAGCTGCTATTGACCAGCAAACCTCTCACCGCACCAGATCCGGAAGCCATACAAAAAATCCTGCTGGAACAGATCAGGAAATCGGAGCAGAGCGTGCTGCCGTGGAACCGAACACTGCGCAACTGGCAGCAGCGTGTCTGTTTTGCCGGGAAGTTTCTTGCAAGCGACGCCAACATTCCCGATATGAGTGATGCGCAGCTCCTGGCAGAGCTGGAGGAGTGGCTTGCACCATTTCTGGATAAGGTAAAATCCGCAAAAGAGCTGGCAGCAATAGACCTCGGAGGTGCCCTCAAGACACGCATTCCCTACCCACTGCAACGCCAGATAGATACACTGGCCCCAACCCACTACGTAGTTCCCAGCGGCTCGAAAATCCCCATCGACTATTCTGGCGATATCCCGGTGCTGGCCGTTCGCCTGCAGGAAATGTTCGGCCTCGACCAGACGCCAGCCGTCGCCAATGGACGCCAGCCACTGCTGCTGCAGCTGCTCTCCCCGGCCAGTCGCCCGATCCAGATCACCTCGGACCTGCCGGGCTTCTGGCGCTCGTCATATGAAGCGGTAAAAAAGGAGATGAAGGGCAGATATCCAAAACATTACTGGCCTGATGATCCACTTGCGGCAACACCTGCCAATCGGGCCAAGCCGCGAAAACCTGATTCCTGACAGGAAAGTTCCTCATTTTTCCTCATGCAACTGGGGCACGGTGAGGTAAATACAGACCACCTGGCAATCTCAATAGCCCTCTAACCGAAATGAAACAATTTGCAACAGCTCTCAAGATAAAAATAGAGAAAAACCAGCTGGTTGGTGTTCAGGAAGAAGTTCAAATTGCAGCTTTGCTTAAATGGTTAAGATTGCCAAGATACATCTTTTCTCCAAGATAATGGGGATGGATTGGTTGGAAATATAAGGGAGAGCGCGGAAAGTTCATCGGTAATAATAATATCAGTGATACCAGTTACATTGCATCACCTTTGTTGACAGCACAAAGGGACTGCAAGGGATTGAACAGACAAGGCGGAGGTATATCGGGGCAGAAAACCTCGGGAGTCACCGTTGTGGCAACTATTCATAACCACGTTGATGAATTCGAGTATCGTTACGACAATCTCTTCTCTCGTGAATACGGCTTCTTCCGCCCGGGAATTTCTCATATAGTCCGGAAGCACTTCGAATGTGGTGACCTTGAGCAGGGTTTTGCACGTGTGCGCTGCCCCGATTGTCTGCATGAGTATCTCCTTGCCTTCAGCTGTCGGGGCGCTGGTTCTGTCCATCAAGCCATAGCAAGAAGGTGGTTCAGGCTGGTTGGGTCGGGATGAGCCGGGATGGCGAGGAGGTGCATGGGCCAACCGTTGGCTGGAGGAAAGGAGAGGGCTGACCGTGCAGGGAACGACCTGGGGCTATTGTGGGCTGATTGTACCACAGACGAAGCCGATTGGCAGGGAAAGAACACGGTCTCTTGCCGGGCTTAGGAATTGACTTCTTCCAGTTTTATTGATACCAAGTTATGGCAGTGCAACCCTGCGGCAACCTGTCGCAGCGTATCTTTTCACCATCACCAGGAGGAGAAAATGAAAAAATTGTTGAGCCTAGTCGCTGGGTTGGGACTTCTGCTCGGGACCAGCGCCCTTGCCGCCGACACCGTCAAGATCGGGCTGATGGGACCAATGACCGGAGCCTGGGCCAGTGAAGGACAGGAAATGAAACAGGTGGTCGAACTGCTCGCCGATGAACTCAACCAGAAGGGCGGCCTGCTCGGCAAGCAGGTGGCCGTCATCAGTGAGGACGACGCCGGTGATCCGCGTCAGGCCTCGCTTGCAGCCAACCGTCTGGCTACCCAGGGCATTGTCGGCGTGATCGGCACCTATGGCTCTTCCATTACCGAAGCCACCCAGAACATCTATGACGAGGCCGGCATCATCCAGGTGGCCAATGGCTCCACCGCCATCCGCCTCAGCGAGAAGGGATTGGCCAACTTCTTCCGCACCTGCCCGCGCGATGACGAGCAGGGCAAGGTGGCCACCGCCACCATCAGCAAGCTCGGCCACAAAAAGATCGCCATCCTTCACGACAACACCTCCTATGCCAAGGGGCTGGCCGAAGAGGCCCAGGCCAATCTCAAGGGCCTGAACATCCCGGTGGTCTTTTTCGACGCCCTCACCCCGGGTGAGCGCGATTACAACACCATTCTCACCAAGATGAAGGCGGCCGGTCCCGACTTTGTCTTCTTTACCGGCTACTATCCCGAGGCCGGCCTGCTCCTGCGCCAGAAAAAAGAGATGGGCTGGGACGTACCCTTCATGGGCGGCGATGCGGTCAACAATCCCGAGTTGGTGAAGATCGCCGGCGCCGCAGCCACGGAAGGCTTCCTCTTCCTGACCCCGCCCCTGCCCAAGGATCTGGACACGCCCGAGGCCAAGTCCTTTGTCGCCGCCTTTGAGAAAAAATTCGGCAGCGCGCCCAAATCGATCTACCCTGTCCTTGCCGGCGACGGGTTCCGGGTGCTGGCCGAGGCCATCAAGGGCGCCAACTCGGTGGAGCCAGCCAAGGTGTCGGCCTTCATGAAAACCGCGCTCAAGGATTTCCCTGGCCTGACCGGCAAGATCTCCTTCAACGACAAAGGTGACCGCATCGGCGAGGTTTACCGGGTCTATCAGGTGAACAACCAGGGCGACTTCGTTCTCCAGCCCTGACCGCAACACCCTTCCCGCCGCCGGGATTCAACGGTCCCGGCGGCCTTCCGGAGAGGCGATGGAACAATTCTTCCAGCAATTGACCAATGGTCTGGCCGTGGGCGGCATCTACGCCCTGATCGCCCTGGGCTACACCATGGTCTATGGCGTGCTGAAGCTGATCAACTTTGCCCACGGCGACCTGTTCACCATTGGCGCCTACCTGGGCTTGACCCTGCTCACCTCGCTCGCCCTCACCGATCACGTCGGCGGTTTTCTAGGCATCGGCGTGTTGGCGCTGATGGTCATGGGCCTGGTCGGCATCATCGGCATCCTGCTGGAACGCATCGCCTACCGACCGCTGCGCGAATCGCCGCGGCTGTCCGCCGTGGTCTCGGCCCTGGGCGCCTCGATTTTTTTCCAGAACGCGATCATGCTCGTCTATGGGGCCAAGTTCTACGTCTATCCCCAGGACCTGCTGCCCAAGAGTCCGGTTTTCATCTTCGGCATGCCGGTCCCGCTCATGCGCATCCTCATCCTGGTCGCCTCGGTGGTCATGATGATCAGCCTCTACCTGTTCGTGCAGAAGACACGCATCGGCACCGCCATCCGCGCCGCGGCCATTGACCAGGGCGCGGCCCGGCTGATGGGCATCGATGTCAACCGGGTGATCATGATCGTCTTCTGCATCGGCCCGGCCCTGGGCGGGGTCGCCGGCATGATGGTCGGCATCTACTACGGCCAGATCAATTTCACGATGGGCTGGAACTACGGCCTCAAGGCCTTCACCGCCGCCATCCTCGGCGGTATCGGCAACATCCCCGGCGCCATGGTCGGCGGTCTGCTCCTGGGCGTGATCGAAGCCCTGGGCGCGGCTTACATCTCCATGGCCTGGAAGGACGCCATCGCCTTCGTCGTCCTCATCCTCATCCTCATCGTCCGGCCCACCGGACTGCTCGGCGAGCGGGTGGCGGAGAAGATATGAAGGTTCCCGGTCGCATTGTCGCCGGCGCCCTGTTCGCCATCCTGCTGGGCGCGCCGCTGGTGCTCGACCGCTACTGGGTGGACGTGCTCAACAGCATCGGCCTGTACGCCATCCTCGGCCTGAGTCTGAACATCATCCTCGGCTACGCCGGCATGTTCCACATGGGGCACGCCGCCTTCTACGCCATCGGCGCCTACGCCACCGCCATCCTCAACACCAGCTACGGCGTGCCGGTACTCTGGACCCTGCCGGTCAGCGGTCTGGCCGCCGCCCTGTTCGCCCTGGTGGTGGCCCGGCCGATCATCCACCTGCGCGGCGACTACCTGCTCATCGTCACCATCGGCATGGTGGAGATCGTCCGCATCGCCCTGATCAACGACGTGTTCGGCATCACCGGCGGGGCCAACGGCATCTTCGGCATCGACCGGCCGCAGTTGTTCGGCTTCAAGATCCGCCAGCCGCAGCATTTCTTCTACCTCATCTGGCTGTTCGCCGGTCTGACCATCCTGCTCTTCTCCCTGCTCGAGAATTCCCGCTTCGGTCGGGCGCTCAACTACCTGCGCGAGGACGAGGTGGCCGCCGAGGGCAGCGGCATCAACACCGCCGCCTACAAACTCGCCGCCTTTGTGCTCGGCGCAGGCTGGGCCGGCATGGCCGGCACGGTCTTTGCGGCCAAGATGACCATCATCTCGCCGGAGTCGTTCAGCTTCTGGGAGTCGGTGGTGCTGTTCATGATCGTCATCCTGGGCGGCGCCGGCAATATCGTCGGGGTGATCCTCGGCGCCTTCCTCGTGGTCGGCCTGCCCGAGGTCTTCCGCGATTTCGCCAGCGCCCGCATGCTCTTCTACGGCCTGGCGATGATGTTCATGATGATTTACCGCACCCAGGGCATCCTGCCGCCGCGGCCGCGCACCTACCGCCTCGATGGCGTCGGGGAGGGGTCATGAGTCTGCTCGCCCTCGATGCCGTCAGCAAGCGCTTTGGCGGTCTGACCGCAGTCGACCGGGTCTCGTTCACGGTCGAGGCGGGGCAGGTGATTGGCCTGATTGGTCCCAACGGTGCCGGCAAGACCACGGTCTTCAACCTGATCACCGGCAACTACCGCCCGGACGAGGGCACGATCCGCTTCCAGGACCAGACCATCAACAACCTGCCCACTCATCGCATCGTCAGTATGGGCATAGCCCGCACCTTCCAGACCATCCGCCTGTTTCAGAACATGTCGGTACTGGAAAACGTGCTCGCGGGTTGTCATTGCCGCATGCGCACCGGCGTTTTGGGCTCGCTCTTCCATACTCCCGCTCAGCGGCGGGAGGAACGGGCGGCGCTGAAGCAATCACTGGCCGAACTCGCCTTTGTCGGTCTGTGGGACAGCGCCGCCCAACTGGCCAAGAATCTCTCCTACGGCAACCAACGGCTGTTGGAAATCGCCCGAGCCCTGGCGTCGCGTCCGCAATTGCTTATCCTCGACGAGCCGGCCGGCGGTATGAACGAACAGGAAACCCAGGCGCTCATCGGCTTGATTGGCCGGATGCGGCAGCAGGGTCTGACCATCCTGCTCATCGAGCACGATATGAAGCTGGTGATGAAGGCCTGCGATCGGCTGGTGGTGATTGAGTACGGCAGCAAGATCGCCGAGGGTACACCCGGAGAGATCCAGCAGGATCCCAGGGTGATCGAGGCCTACCTGGGCGCGGAGAGCGATGAGGACGAAGACTGATGCTGCTGGCCATTAACGACCTGCATGTCCGCTACGGCAATGTCGAGGTGCTGCACGGGATCAGCCTGCATGTGGCCGAAGGCGAGATCGTCACCATCCTCGGGGCCAACGGCGCGGGCAAATCCACCACCCTGCTCAGCATCAGCGGCCTGGTACGGCCGTCGGAGGGAGAAATCCTGTTCGATGGCCTGGCCCTGCACAAGCTGGCCGCTCATCAGGTGGTGCAGGCCCGCATCAGTCAGTCGCCCGAAGGACGGCGGGTGTTCGGCACCCTGACCGTAGAGGAGAACATCAATCTCGGCGCCTTCTCCATCCGCGACAAGGCCAAGATCGCTCGCACCCGCACCTGGATCTACGATCTCTTCCCGCGTCTGGCCGAACGGCGGCAACAACTGGCCGGCACCCTCAGCGGCGGCGAGCAGCAGATGCTGGCCATAGGACGTGCCCTGATGAGCGATCCCAAGCTGTTGCTGCTCGACGAACCGAGCCTGGGCCTGGCGCCGCTTTTGGTGCGGGCCATTTTTGACACCATCAGGACCATCAATGCCAGCGGCGTGACCGTGGTGCTGGTCGAGCAGAACGCCAAGGCCGCGCTCAAGCTGGCCCATCGCGGCTACGTGCTCGAGGTCGGTCGGATCATCCTGCACGGCGAATCCAAGGATCTGCTCACCAACCCGGAAGTACGCAACGCCTACCTGGGCGGCTCCTGATCACCTCGTTCAGCTTCTCCCAACCAGCGCATTTCACTCCATCCCAGCGGCCAATCGCGCTGCTGGAACCGGATTCGTTCGTGGTCAAGATTTCCCGTCTCATCCCAGCGGGGTGGTCGGTTGAAGACCAACGGCGCCGGCCACGATCAGAGCCACGCAGGTCAGTCGGGCAACGGTGGCCGGTTCGTCGAACAGAACGATGCCGAGCAGCACCGTCCGGGCCGCGCCCACACCGGTCCAGACAGTGTAGCCCGTGCCCACCGGCAGGGGGCGACAACCTTGTTCAGGCTCCTTTCCGTATCTATTCCGCCATGGTGAAGACGCCGTTCTTTACCTGCACCATGACCATCGAATCGACACCGAGGCCGTTGTGGTCTTCGGGGGTGATGGTATAGATGCCGGAGATGCCGACATACCCTGTGGTGTCCTCGATCGCCTGGCGCAGCGCCTCCTGGTCTGTGCCTGCCTTCCTGATGGCGTCGGCGACGATCATGATCGCATCCCAGGCATAGCCGGAATGGGTGTTGATCGGAAACTGTTTGTCGTAGCCTTTGTCACGATACATCGTGATGAATTCCCGGATGACCGGCTTCTGCGGGTCGGAATCAGGCAGCTGATCGGCGACCATCAGTTTCGTCGACGGCATGCGGTTGCCTTCGCTGGCGGTGCCGGCAAGCTCGATGTATTTCGGATCGGGGAGGCCATGACACTGGAACAGCGGCAGATCGATACCGAGCTGCACCGTATTTTTGGCGATGATCGATCCTGCCGGTCCGATCGTCCAGGCGACGAGTGCCTGCGGCTTGCCGCGCTTCACATTGGTCAGTTGCGCGGTCATGTCGGTGTCGCGGGTGCCGAAGGATTCACGGGCGATGATCTCGATGCCGTACTTCGGCGCCAGTTCAGCCATCCAGTGGACGCCGTCCTTGCCGAAACCGTCCGCCGCCGACAGCAGGGCGATCTTCGTCAGCCCCTTTTCCTTCAGATAGACGAACAACCTCTCGACGGCGGTGCTCGATCGCTGCGGCGACTTGAAGACCCACGCATACGGGCCGTACTTGCCGCCCATGATCACGGGGTCGCCGCCGACGGTCATGAAGATCGGGGTCTTGCCCGCGTCGACGACTTTCTTGACGGCCATCCCGGTGTCGGTCATCGTCGGGCCGATGATGGCGACGACACGGTCCTTGTGGATGAATTTCTTGACGATGGAAACGGTCTTGGCCGGATCGGCGTTGGTATCGGCAATGATCAGCTCGATCTTCCTGCCGTTGATCCCGCCTTCGGCATTGATTTTCTCCACGACCATCTCGGCCACCAGTCTGGTCGGGGTGCCGATAAAGGCCGCCCGTCCGGACAGGTCGAACATCGCCCCGAGCTTGATGGTATCCTCGGCAAGAGCGGGCGTGGTTATCAGGGTCAGCAGCATCAGACTTGTCAACAAAGCTCGCATCATAGTCATCACTCCTCGGTTGTGGGGCCACTCAGGATGTCGGCCGGAATCGCCCCGGGTTGCGATCGATACACCTCATCCTCATCTCAGACGATTTCGTCCTGGATTCTGTTGTCGAACACCCGCTGGCTCTTGCGTTCGGAGCGGGGAAGTCCGGCGTACTCCACCAGTTCGACGTCAACCGACACCAGTTGCTGCCGCTTCATCTGATAGGCCACCTCACGGCTCAGTTCGGGACCGCGTCCTGCTTCGACTCCCTCCGCCCGCTCGACCACCAGCCGCATATGATCGCGCCCGGCCTCATCCCGGGTGAGATGGATCTGGAACTCGGAGCCGAGGCCGGGGGTGGCCGAGAGAATCGTATCGATACTGCTCGGGTAGATATTGACGCCGCGGAACTTGATGGTGTCGTCGGAGCGCCCTCGGATCCGCGAATGGCGGGGCATGAGATTGCCGCAGGTGCAGGGTCCGGGGATGATCCGGGTGATATCCCTCGTCCGGTAGCGGAGCAGCGGCGACCCTTCCTTGCACAGAGTGGTAACGACCATCTCCCCCCATTCGCCGTCGGGCAGTGGCTCCAGGGTCTCCGGATCGACGATCTCGAGCAGGAAGTAATCGCTCCAGTAATGGATGCAGTCGTGGTCGGTGCACTCGATGCCGGAGCCCGGCCCGTAGAGTTCGGTCAGGCCGGTGATGTCGAACAGCTCGGCGCCGCCGAACAGCTCCGAGATCTTGCGGCGCATCGACCGGCTGGAGCGTTCCGACCCGTAGATGATCTTCCTGACCGCGATCTTGTCGGCAATGCCCCGGCGGTGGATCTCCTCGGCCATCAGCAGCGCCATCGAGGCGGTGGAACAGAAGACGGTGGACTGGAAATCGAGCAGAAACTGGATCTGCATATCGATATTGCCGGGGCCGACCGGCACCGCCAGGGCGCCGATCTTCTCGCATCCCGCCTGAAAACCGACACCGGCAGTCCAGACCCCGTAGCCCACGGCGATCTGTACCCGGTCGAGGGGAGTTACCCCGGCCATCTGGTAGCAACGGGCGAAAAAAAACTCCCAGTCGTCGAGGTCTTTCTGGGTGTAGCACAGCACCTTGCGTTTGCCGGTCGTGCCGGAACTGGCGTGGATGCGGACCAGCTGTTCGAACGGCACGGCCCGCAGGGGAAAGGGGTAGCCATCGCGGAGGTCGACACCGGTCGTGAAGGGCAGTCTGCGGAGGTCGCCAAGTTCGCGGATATCGGCGGGGGCGACCCCCGCCTCTTCGAGCTTGCGGCGATAGTGGGCGGAGCCTTCGTAGGCATGGCGAACCGTCCACTGGAGGCCGCGCAGCTGGTGGGCCTGCAGTTCGTCGTCATTTGCGAACGTCGGCATGAAATCAAGTTTGTGCATGTCAGGTTTCTCCAAACGGATATTGGTCAAACCGGCGGCGCCGAGACGGCTGGCCGCCGGGTTTTCGGTCGATGCCCCGAGAAAGGCGGTGCGGAGGGCGGCGTCGTTGAGCAGATCGCGGCTGGCGCCGTGCTCGACGATACGGCCGTTGGCCAGCAGATACGCATGGTCCGATGCCGACAGGGCCCGGGCCGCGTTCTGTTCCACCAGCAGGATGGTGGTACCGGCCCGGGCCAGCTGGTGGATGATGGCGAAGATCTCGTCGGTCACCAGCGGTGCCAGGCCCAGGCTCGGTTCATCGAGCAGCAGCAGTTTCGGGCCGGCCATCAGCGCCCGGCCCATCGCCAGCATCTGCTGTTCGCCGCCGGAAAGGGTCCCGGCAAGCTGGGACCGTCGTTCCCGCAGCTTCGGCAGACGGGAGAAGATTTCCTCCAGCCGCCGCGATTTCTCGGCGGCCTTGAGGGCGAGCGGGACAGCGCCCAGCTCGAGGTTTTCCAGCACCGACAGGGTACCGAACACCTCCCGGCCCTCCGGGGAGAGGGCCAGGCCCCGGCGGACCATCCGGGCCGGGGGAAGATGGGTGACCTCATCGCCATGCAGGACGATGCTGCCGCCGCTGGGCCGCACCAGCCCCATCACGCAGCGGAGCAGGGTGCTTTTGCCGGCGCCGTTGGCCCCGACCAGGGCCACGGTTTCCCCCCGTCCGACCTCGAGGTCGACGCCGAACAGGGCCTGGGCCGCCCCGTAATGGGCGGTCAACCGGCGGATGGACAGCATCAGGCGCAGGCCTCCGTCTGGCCGAGGTAGGCTTCAAGCACCACCGGGTTGCGGCGGACCTCGGCGGGGGTTCCGACGGCAATGCAGCGGCCGCTGTCGAGAACGACCACCTGGTCGGCGATCTCCATCACCAGCGTCATATCGTGTTCGATCAGCAGGATGGTATGGCCGCCGGCCCGCAGCCGTTTCAGCTGCTCGCCGACGCCGGCGGTCTCGTCGGCATTCAGCCCGGCCACCGGCTCGTCGAGCAGCAGCAGATCGGGCCGGCTGACCGTCGCCCGGGCCAGTTCGACCCGCTTCCTGTCGCCGTAGGGCAGGATCGCCGCCGGCCAGGTCGCCTTGTCACCGAGCTGGTAGCAATCGAGGGCCGCCATCGCCCGCAGGCGCAGCAACCGCTCACGGTGGCGGAGAGAGGGCAGGCGCAGCATGGCCATGATCATCGACTGCCCTCCTTGGCCGGTCAGCCCGCACAGGACGTTATCGAGCACGCTGAGGCGGGGGAAAACCCTCAGATTCTGAAAGGTGCGGGCAATTCCCAGGCGGCTGATACGGTGAGCGGGCAGCCCGGTGATGTCCCGCCCCTGGAAGACGACGGCGCCGCCGGTCGGCTGGTCGGCCCCGGTTATGCAGTTGATCAGGGTGCTCTTGCCGGCGCCGTTGGGTCCGATCAATGCCGTCACCCTACCACGCGGGACCGTGAACGAGACCCCGTCCAGGGCAGGCAGGCCGCCGAAATGGCGGCTGATTCCGTCAAGCCGCAGCATTCTTCGTCCTCTGCAGCGCAATCCTGATCCTGATCATATCAACCAGACCGCTGACCAGCCCCTGGGGCAGGAACATCAACACCAGTACCAGGATGGTCCCGTGGACGAAATCCTTGTACGTTTCGAACAGGTCGACCCATTCCGGCAGCACGGTGATCAGCCCGGCCCCGAACAGCGAGCCCCAGATCGACCCCATGCCGCCGATGACGACCATGGTCACCAGGTCGGTCGAGGTGAAAATGCCGAACGAATCCGGACTGAGGTAGCCGAAACTGTGGGCGAACAGGCTGCCGGCCAGCGAGGCCAGGACCGCCGACAGCACGAACACCTTGATCTTGGCCTGGCGGGTATCGACTCCGAGGGCGGCGGCGGCGGTCTCGTCACCGGCCAGCGCCGCCAGGCCCCGCCCCACCCCGCTGCGGACGAGATTGAGGCTGAGGAGCAGGCACAGCAGGGTGACGGTCCAGAGCAGGTAATGGAGCCGGATCTCACTGTCGAAGGCCCATTGGCCGACGGCCAGCGACGGGATGCCGGAGAAGCCGCTCGGGCCGCCGGTCACCTCGTCCCACTCCAGCAGCACCGTGTGGATGACGAAATTGAAACCGAGGGTGGCCATGGCCAGATAGTGGCCGGTCAGCCGCAGGACCGGGATGCCGACCGCCAGGGCGATCAGGCCGACCAGGAGCGCGACGAGCGCGATCGCCGGCCACGGCGGCAGCCCGGCGGTGACCGTGGCGATCGCCGAGCCGTAGGCGCCCAGGGCGAAAAAGCCGGCATGGCCGAGCGATATCTGGCCGGTATAGCCGATGAACAGATTGAGGCCGAGAACGACGATGGCGTTGATCGCAATGAGGTTGGTGAGCCCGAGCGTGTACGGGTTGTCCTGGAGACAGGGGTAGACGAGCAGCGCTGCCGCCAGCAGCCCGACCAGCAGGCCGGTCCGGTGCAGGGCGAGGAAATAGAGCAGCTGCTGGCGACGGCCGACGCTCACCCGTGCAGTCCCTCGGCAAAGGCCTGCAGATTCTGGTCGACGAACCGCTCCGGCGCCAGCCGGGTGATCGCGGCAATGCAGGCCTGTTCATCGCAGAACAGGGCGTTGTGGCGTACCGCACACCCCAGCAGCACCAGATTGGCCAGGACCGCGTTGCCGAGCTTGCGGGCGATGGCCGAGGCGTCAAGCCGGATGCCTTCGCCGGCCGCCGCGGCGTTGAGCACCAGGACGCCGTCGCTTTTCATCAACGGCCGGTGAACGCTCAGGTTGTTCTCCCAGAGCAGCAGGCCGACATCGGCCTGGCCGGTGCGAATCAGCGGCGAGGCGAAACTGCCGACCTTGATGGTGGAGATGACCGTTCCCCCCCGCTGGGCCATGCCGTGGGTTTCCGAGGTCAGCACCGGAATGCCCTGGTCGACGGCCGCCTGGGCGATCACCCGGGTGACGAACAGGGCCCCCTGACCGCCGATGCCGCTGACTATGATCTGCTGTTTCATCGTTCCTCCTCGATCTCAATGGCCTGGGTCGGGCAGGCATCGACACAGGTGCCGCAGCCGATGCAGCGATCCTGGTCGATGACCGCCATTCCCAGTTCTTCGCTCAACGACAGCGCCGGGCACTCGAACTCGCTGACGCAGATGCCGCAGCCGGCGCAATCGTCGTTGATCGACATCGTCAGCGAGACCCGGTTTTTTTTGGCCACCGGGTCCATAACGCACGGTCGCCGGGAAATGATGACCGCCACCGATCCTTCGGCGCTGCGGATATGCCGGTCGGCCTGGCGCAGCACCTCGGCGAAGGTGGCGCCCTCATAGGGATCGCAGACCTGAAGGAACTCCACCCCGGCGGCCCGGACGAGGGGTTCGATGGCGATGGCCTTGGTGAGTTGGCCGCCGGCGGCGATCCCGAGATGGGGCACCGGCTGGCCGCCGGTCATGGCGGTGGTGGCGTTGTCGAGGATGACGACGATGATGCGCGCCTGTTGCAGCACCGCGTTGATCAGGGCGGGGATGCCGGCGTGGAAAAACGTCGAATCGCCGATAGTCACGACGATGGTCGGGAAGTCGCCGCCGTCAAGCCGATAGGCCTGAAAGAAACCGGCTCCCTGGCTGATGCAGGCGCCCATGCAGTGAACGGTGTGGACCGCCCCCAGATTCATGCCCAGGGTGTAACAGCCGATGTCGGAAGGAAAAATCCCGTCGGGGAAGGTCTGCTTGATCGTGTAGAAGGCGGCGCGATGGGGGCAGCCGGGGCAGAGCGACGGCCGCTGCCCCCGTGGGGTCGGCGGGGGTGCCTGGGGCTGCGGCAGGCCGAGGAATTCGCTCACCACCGTCTGCACCGTGTCGGGGGACAGCTCCCCGACCCGCGGCACCGCCCCGGTCTGTTTGCCGACGGCCCCGGGATGGGCCAGCTGCAGCTCGATCACCGGGTAGGTTTCCTCGAGGATCAGCACCCGCTGGTAGTCCGAGCGGAGATGGGCGAGAAAATCCGGATTCAGCGGGTACGGCATCACGACCTGGTACAGGTCGATGGTGCCGGCGAGCCCGAGGTCGGCCAGAAGATCGACCAGATGGGCGTAGGCGATGCCGGCGGCGACGATCGCCATCCCGGCCCGGCTGCCGTCACCGGGGGTCAGGCGCGGCTGCCATTCGGGTTCGCGGGCGATGGCCTCGAGATCGGCATTGAGGCCGGCATGGAGGGCGGGCAGAAAGGCGGGGGTGGCGCACCACCGCCCGGGATCGGGCTCGAACCGGGACGGGTGGCCGGCCACCGTCCCTGCCCCCACCGCCACACTCTGGCGGGAATGGCAGACCCGGGTCGTCGGCCGCAGCACGATGTTGCGCCGGTATTTTTCGGAGAGGGCATAGGCGGGGCCGATCATCGCCTTGGCCTCGGCCGGGCTGGACGGATCGAGGACCGGGACCCGGGCCTGCAGGCAGAACAGGCGGGTATCCTGCTCGGTCTGCGAACTGTGGGGCCCCGGGTCGTCGGCGACGATGGTCACCATGCCGCCGACGGTGCCGAGATAGGCGGTGCGCATGAAGGGGTCGGCGGCGACATTGAGGCCGACCTGCTTCATGATCGCCACCGTCCGTTTCCCCGTATAACTCGCGGCCAGGGCGACTTCGAACGCCACCTTTTCATTGACCGACCACTCGACATGGAGCGGGGCGGCCGCCTGGTCGCGGTGATTGATAATCGATTGCAGTATCTCCGTCGACGGTGTCCCCGGATACGCCGCGGCCAGCTGACAGCCGGCCTCCAGCAGGCCGCCGGCGATCGCCTCGTTGCCCATCATCAGTTGTGTCGATGTTTCTCGCATGTATGGTGTGATCCCTGAATGGTTGATTCGATTATTTCCTGCCTAACAGACCTCTCGGCCTGATGCAGAGGACAAACAGCAAAACGACGAATGCCACGACATCCTTGTAGGCACTCGACAGGTAGCCGGCCGAGAGCGATTCGAGCAGGCCCAGGCCGAGGCCACCGACAATGGCCCCGGGAAACGACCCGAAACCACCGAGGATGGCGGCGGCAAACCCCTTCAGACCGAGCAGGACGCCGACGTCGTAACTGAGCGTGGTGATCGGGGTCACCAGGACCCCGGCCAGGCCGCCGAGGGCCCCGGCGATGGCGTAGCTGGTCAGCCGGATCCGGCCGGCCGATATGCCGACGATGGCCGCCGCCGCCGGGTTGCAGGCGACGGCCCGCATGCACAGACCAAGCGAGGTCTTATGAAAAAACAGACTCAGCGCGATGATGACGATGACCGTCAACGCCAGAATCCACAAGGTCTGGGGCAGGACGGAAGCGCCCATGAGGCTGACCGGAGCGTCGCTGGTCAGCGGCGGCAGGGCCATCCGGTTTTTGCCCCAGACCAGCTTGATGATGCCGCGCAGAATGATCGACAGCCCGATGGTCAGGAAGATCAGGACCAGGTGGTTGTCGGTCCGGGCCGGCCGCAGGCCGAAACGCTCCACCACCATGGCAGCAACGGCCACCCCGGCGACCGCCAGCAGCAATCCCGGCACCATCGGCAGACCGAGGGTGAACAAGGCGGAAAACATCAGCATGCCGCCCAGCGACACGAAATCGACCTGGACGAAGTTGACGATCCCCATGGTGTTGTTGACGACGCAGAAACCGAGGGCGATCAGGGCATAGATGGCCCCGCTGGTGAGTCCGGAAAAGATATACTGCAGCAGATCCTGATACATGACAACCACCTGCCCCCCGGTCGACGTCTGACTCCGTGCGTGCGGCAGGTATCCGGGCATCAGGAGAAAAAAGTTGACTTTCAATTTTATTGTACTAGCGTGCTAGTACATGGACGTGAACGTAAAATACATTTCACATTTAGTCAATCATTTGCTTTCCCGGCGGACGCCCGAAGAGATGAAAGAGGCGTTGCGGGAGCTGCTGACCGACAGCGAACTCGCCGAAATCGCCAATCGTTTGCAGATATTCGAGATGCTGCAGCAGGGCATCCCGCAACGGCGCATCGCCGACGAACTCGGCGTCGGAATCGCCACGGTCACCCGGGGCTCGAAAGCGATCAAATCCAGAATGCCATCGGAGTAGAGCAGTTCATGGCGCTGGGATCGCTGCCCCGTGGCCTCTCGGCTCCCTTTCTCCACGCCTTCCGGTCTTCTGCGGTCGTTGTGCAGGGGGGCAGATTTACTCGCCGACCCTGACCGGGGAGACAAAACCAGGGGGTTTGACGGCGAGCACGGAGCAGGTCAACTGGTCTAAAATCGTCTCCGCGGTGTTGCCGATGATGAATCCGGCGATACCTGTCCGGGCAATCGTTCCCATGACGACCACATCCACCCGCATTTCTTTCGCCAATCTCACTATGGCCTTGTCGGCCGGCCCTTTCGGGAGGTGATGCCGAGGGGACAGTTTTTTGTAGGCCCCATCGCCGATCAGCTTGCTGAGTTCCCCGTTCAGCATCATCAATCCATTGGCGTGACGATTCTGTTCTATCCCCACATAGTCAAACACGCTTTTCTCCGTGGTGCTGCCCCTCGACAGCATCGTCGATTCGGCAAAGGCGTCCCAGGCATGGACGATGTGGAGGATGGCATTGTCGGAGAGCGCGAGAGCGCTGGAGAGCTGCAGAATTTCGAGATTGAGCTCAAGCTGCGACGCCAGAGGGTTGAAAGGATCGAAATCGACCGCCGCCAGGATGTTACGGTAATCCGGCTTGTCATTCCTGTTCATCAGCCATACCGGGCAGGGGCATTTCCGCAGCAGGTGCATGTCGTTGCTGCCGAAAAGGCTCTCCAGCAGGACCAGGTCCGCCGCCGGCTTGATGACCAGATCATAACCGTTGGTCAAAACTGCCCGGATGACTTCAAGAAAGGTCTTGCCGACGAGGATCTTACACTGAATATCCACGTTTTCCGTGAAAGGGGCTGCCAGGTTCTCCAGGCGGCGGAGGTGTTCGGTTGCCACCGAGATCTGCAGTTCGGAAGATATCGGTCCTCCCGGAGGCAAGCCGTAGCCCGGCGTGATGACCGGGATCACATCGACAACAGTCAAGCGTGCATTATTGCTTTGCGCCAGAGAGACGGCCCGGGCAAGTGCCGTTTCCTGCCGGTCAACGCTTGGTTCGTTGACATACAGAATATTCTTGAAACCTCTCATGTCTCACTCACTCCATCTCGGTTTTTCCATTCTTCGATTATTTTCCTCATCTTTCGATGCATTGCCGCTGACAGTCAGGATGATCGGTATACGTCAGGGTCACTTTGCCAGGCGTGTCGCCCATCGTGACGACAAACGGTCCCAACCTTCTGCAGCTGCCATCCTCACCAGGCTGCAGCAGTGAGCCGATGGGCTGGTTCCCTGTGCCGTCCGGTTCCGTCAGGCCGAAAAACCAATGCAATTGCGCAACCTTACTGTCGGCACGGAACTCGAACTGCATCCCGGGCGATAACGGCGGCACAACCGGACAAGCGTCAAAAAGGCAGGTCAGCAGCGGCTTCAAGCGGGTCCGCATGGCGATGAAGACATGGTCGCCGGGCTCGAGGGAGGTGCTGCCCCTGGGGATGATGACGTTGTCCCGCCGGACGACCAGGGCGACGAGGACGTTATAGGGAAGGGCCAGGTCCCGCAGGACCTGCCCGGCCACCTTCGACGTCGGCGTCACGACATACTCGACGATCTCGCCGTCCACATGGCGCAGGGCGTTGATCTCCAGAGTCACAGGGGATACCGGGTCCGACGTCTTTCCCAGCTTCAGCCAGCGGGCGACCAGCGGCAGCGACCAGCCCTGGGTCACCGCGGAGACCAGGACAACGAAGAACACGACGTTGAAGAGCAGGCTGCCGCCCTCCATCCCGGCCAGAAGAGGAAAGGTCGCCAGGGTGATGGGGACGGCCCCCTTCAACCCGACCCACCCGAGAAACACGAGTTCCCGCAGGCGAAAATGGAAGGGAAACACGGAAATCAGGACCGCCAGAGGCCGAGCGACAAAGATCAGCACCAGGGCGATCACCAGGCCCTCGCCGGAAACCTCGAGCAAGCGGCTGGGAAAGCTGAGCAACCCCAGCATGACGAAGAGGACGATCTGGCCGAGCCAGGCGCCGGCATCGTGAAAAAGAAAGATCCCGTTCCGGAACACGATGGAGCTGTTGCCGAGCACGATGCCGAACAGGTAAATGGCCAGGAAGCCGCTGCCCCCGAGGACTGCA
Source organism: Desulfoprunum benzoelyticum (assembly GCF_014201505.1). GTDB lineage: Bacteria > Desulfobacterota > Desulfobulbia > Desulfobulbales > Desulfocapsaceae > Desulfoprunum > Desulfoprunum benzoelyticum. Next base: position 147,893 of record NZ_JACHEO010000003.1, read on the forward strand.
GCCAGGCCGAAGGAGAGCAGGCCGAGCGACAGGGCCAGGACCGGGTACAGGCCGGGATAGTCGAGGTTGATCCGATTGACCAGCCAGGCGGCGCCATAGCCGATGCCGATTCCCACCCCGGCGCCGACCCCGAACTGCAGGGCGAACAGCAGGGCGATGCCGGCAACCGAGTCGGCTGTCCCCATGATCACCGCGATCAGGCTGACGGTCAGGAATATCGCCATCGGATCGTTCGACCCGCTTTCGACCTCGAGCGTGGCGGTCAGCCGTTCGGGCAGTTTCAGACCGCTGGTGCGGAGGATCGAAAAAACCGCCGCCGCGTCGGTGGAACCGACGATGCTGCCGAGCAACATGCCGTGGAGCAGCGGCACCCCCAGCACCCACGCAGCGGCAAAGCCTGTCAGTATGGAGGTCAGCAGCACCCCGAGCGTCGAAAGCGACAGCGCGGGCTTCCAGGTGGCGCGGACCGACGCCAATGACGTTCGAAGACCGCCGTCGAACAGGATCAAGGCCAGGGCGACGCTGCCGATGCTGTTTGCAAGGCGGTAGTCTTCGAAGGCGATGCCCCCTACCCCCTCCGACCCGGCCAGCATTCCGACCCCGAGGAAAAGGACGAGCACCGGCATCCCGATTCGCGCCGAAAACTTGCTTGAAGCGATGCCGATGAGGAGCAGGATGCCGATAAAAAAGACGATGCTGTTGATGGAAAGCATGGGGTATCCGTTCAATCGCCCCTGAAGATTGGACTGTTCTGCCGGGACAGGTTTTTAATTTTAATCGTGATTACAGGATATAACAATTGGCCCGAGAAGCAAGCCATAATGAGTCACCGCGGTTTTTTACCGTCCATGGATGTAATCCGGCATTCCTGATGAGGAGCCGGGCAAGGCGTGATCCATACCCTTGCCCCGGATCCACCCCCCCTGCCATCACTCCTTGCCAGATCCCGTTGCGTTTGCTATCACAAAGTATCCGGGTTTGTTTCACATGAAACGCAAAGATACAATTTTCACCATCGAGGATCCACCGCCATGGAACAACAGCAGCCACCTTCAGGCCTTTCCGGGCTTCAGATTACCGGCATCGTCATAGCCGCCATGCTGGTGACGATGGTCGCAACGCTGTTCATCATCAAAATGTGGCTTTTCCCCTCGCCGTTCAAACCGACTGTCCTCAGCCCGGCCGAAGAAAAACGGCTCGAGGTCAAGCTGGAGAAATTCGAGCAATTCGGAACTTTTACTCCTCCAGTTGCCCCGGGGTCTGCTCCTCCCTCCGCTGCGGGCCGGGGAAAAGCGTCCGTGCCGGCAGGACAGCTGGAACCGGAGGCCTATTCCGAGGATGGGGCTTCCCGCGAAATCAAACTGTCGGAACGGGAAGTCAATGCCATGATCGCAAAAAACACCGACCTCGCCAGCAAGGTCGCGATCGACTTCGCCAACGACCTGGTCAGCCTCAGGATGCTGCTCCCGGTGGACCCGGATTTCCCCTTCTTCGGCGGCAAGACCCTGAGGGTGCGGGCGGGAGCCGAAATCGCCTTTCGTGAAAACATGCCGGTCGTCATCCTGCGCGGCATTTCGATCATGGGGGTGCCGGTACCCAATGCCTGGATGGGAAACCTGAAAAATATCGACCTGGTGAAGGTATTCGGCTCGGAACCGGGATTCTGGAAAGGCTTTGCCGCCGGGGTCGCCTCCATTCAGGTGCAGGAAGGCGATCTCCAGATCGTCCTGAAAGAATAACCAGGGCCGGGGGCGCCTTCGAGGCGATAACTTACGATATACTTGATTCCCGTGTTTTTTGTATAGGAACAACTATGATCGCCGATCGGCGGTCGGACAGCGGCGGGCTCAGCGCCGCATACTCAACTCAAGGGGGGAACACTCATGGCTGGATGGTATGAATTGAAAACGACCGACAAGGGGCAATACGTATTTGTTCTTAAGGCGCGAAATGGTGAAGTCATTCTGCGCAGTGAGCAATACAAAAGCAAGAGCGCGGCGATGAAAGGCATACTCTCCGTCCAGAACAACAGCCCCCTGGATGAGCGATACGACCGCAAGGATGCCGCCGATGGCCGTTCGTATTTCAATCTCAAGGCCGGAAACCACCAGATCATCGGCACGAGTCAGATGTACAAGTCCGTCGTCAGTCGCAACGCCGGCATCGAATCGGTAAAGACCAACGGTCCAAGCCCGGTTATCAAGACCGAGATCTGATCGCCCGTCGATCATCACGACGGGCATCCTCTCGCGGGTGAGCCCTTGTCTTCAACCGCTATCCATGCTTTAATTTTTCAACAGAAACAGGATCGCCCAGAGTACGTACTCCGCAAACGATCATGCCCACACCGGGCGCCCCGCCCGTCAGAGGACAACAGATCCATGCCGCCGTGCGGCGTTCCGGCAGAACGAAGGAGATGCCCATGAAACTTACCTTGCTCGCGCTTACCGCCCTCATCGTCGGACTGAGTTCCTGCAGCACCGTGTACTACGGGACCATGGAGAAGATCGGGGTCCATAAGCGCGACATCATGGTCGACCGCGTCGAGGAAGCGCGCGACACCCAGCAGGAGGCAAAAGAACAGTTCCTGACGGCGATGGAGCAGTTCAAGAGCGTCGTCAACTTCCAGGGCGGCGATCTGGAGAAGGAATACAACAGACTCAACGCGACGCTGAAACGGACCGAGGCCGAGGCCGCCAACGTCCGCAATCGCATCGATGCCGTCGAGGATGTCTCCGATGCGCTGTTCAGCGAATGGCGCGCGGAAATCAAGCAGTACTCCAGCGACAGCCTGCGCCAGGCGAGTCAGCGGAAGTACGTCATCACCGAAAAGAAGTACGGGGAACTGATCAAGGCGATGAGGAGGGCCGAGGCCAAACTCGAGCCGGCGCTGGTCCCGCTGCGTGACCAGGTCCTGTTCATGAAGCACAACCTCAACGCCAGGGCGATCACCGGCCTGAGCGACGAGGTCATCAGCGTGCAGACGAACGTCGACCGCCTGGTCCGTGACATGGAGAGCGCCATCGCCGAGGCCGATCAATTTATCGCCGCGCTGCAGGAAGAATAGAATGTGCGACGCTTACCCGTCAATCCCTCCTGTCCTTACTGAAGCCCCCTGCGTTCGTCCTGTTCAGGGAAGAAATGGAGATGTCCAAAGAAGGAGTCAGAGGTTGAGCGATGAATAGAACCCGTACGTTTTTCCTGATGGTATCGCTGACGATCCTCTTTGTGGTTATCGGTGGTGCTGTGGGAGGGGGCCGGGGAGCCTCGACGGCCTTTCTTGTCGCTGCCGCCATGAACTTTTTTTCATACTGGTTCAGCGACAAAATGATCCTGAAACGCTACGCCGCCTCGGAAGTCGGGCCGGACGATCAGTCACGCCTGTACCGGATTGTCGCTGAATCGGCCAGAAAGGCAGGATTGCCGATGCCGAAGGTTTTCATTATCCCCGAACAGAGTCCCAACGCCTTTGCCACCGGCCGTAATCCGGAACATGCTGCCGTTGCCGCGACAGAAGGCATACTTGACCTGCTCGATGACGACGAGCTGTCGGCAGTCATGGCGCATGAACTGGCGCACGTCAAACACCGCGACATTCTCACGGGCACTATCGCCGCAACGTTTGCCGGGGCTATCGCCATGCTCGGGCAGTTTGCCCGTTCCGGTGTCGGGAGTCAGAACCGGCGAGGCAATTCTCTGGGGACGATACTGATCCTGATCGGCGCACCTCTGGGGGCCATGCTGATTCGCATGGCCGTTTCCCGTGTTCGGGAATACGCCGCAGATGAAGGGGGGGCTGAAATAAGCGGGAAACCTCTGGCGCTGGCAAGTGCCTTGGAAAAACTCCAGCGAGGGGTGCAGACGGTTCCCTTGACTCGAGGAAATCCAGCTCATTCTCATATGTTCATCATAAATCCTTTCTTTGGCGGTTTACAAAGACTGTTCTCAACGCATCCGCCGGCGGAAGAACGAGTCAGGCGCTTGCGGCTTCTTGCCGACAAATATACGAGCCGGCCGTAATGACCACCACGTCGGCAGTCGTACAGGCGGAGATCAAGACTGCCGAGAAAACGAAACAGACCGTAGACATCGAACCTGGCCTGCGGGCCGATTACATTCCAGCATTTCGAGAGAAAAGAGGAGGAAGCATGGCGCAAAAATCGGATTTTTCTGCACAGGAATGGGAAATGCTGAGAGACACTCCTCTCGTGGTCGCCATAGCTGTGGCAGTGGCCGGGGGAAGCGGGTTGTTCGGCAGCCTCAAGGAAAGCATTGCACCTGCCAAAACCATAGTGGAGGCGTTGCAGGGGAACAACACCCTGCTGCGGGAAATCTGCAACCAGGAAGAAATGAAAACCGCGCAGGGCTCACTGCGGGAACAGTTCAAAGAGACCGAGTTCAGCGCTCTTCGCGAGAAATTACGGAGTACCGCCCTCAGCAAGGTGGGTTCAGCGTTGGACCTGCTGAAACAGAAGGCCGGAGATGAAGATCACAAGGCGTATCAAGACTTTGTGACCAAAATTGCCACTCGCGTTGCTGAAGCCGCCAAAGAAGGTGGTTTTTTCGGTTTTGGGGGTGAACGTATCAGTGAGAATGAGCAGGCGTTGTTGAAAGACCTCAGCACCGCCCTCGGGTAGCAACAAAACGAATTCACCACATCAGCGAAATAGTTTTTTACCGCCTATCGCAGCGTGATCGCTCTTTAATGGACACACGGTCCGGTCCATCAACTGCATCACACCATTTCGATCAACCCATCATCACAAGGAGGCACTATGAGTATCTTCAGCACTATTCTCGCCAAACTCGGTTTCGGCAAAGAGGCCCAGGCCCAAGCTTCGGCCCCCTCGACTCCCGCCCCGACCAAGGCGCCTGCGGCGGCAGCGCCGGAACCCGCCGCCCCGACGGCCCCACCCGCCCCCGCCGCGATCAGCGTCGTCGACGTGGTGGCCAGGTTGGAGTCGATGGCCGCGGCCCACGGCGAAAAACTGAACTGGAAGACGTCAATCGTCGATCTGCTGAAACTGCTTGGCCTGGACAGCAGCCTGGCGGCGCGAAAGGAACTGGCGGCCGAGCTCGGCTGTCCGGCGGAGAAGATGGGCGACTCGGCCCAGATGAACATGTGGCTGCACAAGACCGTGCTGAAAAAACTGGCCGAAAACGGCGGCAACATCCCGGCAGACCTGCTGGACTGAGCCCGCCTGGCCGGCAGACCCTGCTCCGGCTGAAGATGGTTTTTACAGAGGAGGCGGATCCCGAGTGGATCAGCCTCCTTCCCTTGACGTCAATACACCCTAACAGGCAGTCCGTATCAGGCAGTCTGTACTCCGAGACTGCCTTCAATATAACGCACCGTCTCATCATTGAGCCCCAAGCCGGCGGCCAGGTTCTGCATGTATGCAATCTCCTGCGGCGTATTGACTTCAATCGCCAGAAGTGATGCGGCATAGATCTGCGCCCCCAGGTCGCTCCTTCCGGCCGCGGAGGCGACAATGCCGTCCAGGTCCATCGGCTTTGTCGATTCCGTCATGAAAAATTCCCGTTCCGCCTGATCAAGACCGTCTTCCGCAAGTTTGCCGACAATCTTCTGCAGTTCCACCTGATCAATCGCCCCATCGGCCTTGGCGGCATTGATCATCGCCCGGACAATGACATTGGCGTCGTCTTCCAGTTCCTGCTCCTGTTCAAGGGTTTCGGCGCCAAGCAGGGCCCGCGGCGGTTGCGCTGGCTGCTGGCCGGCCTGCTTGAGCGCGGAAAAGGCAAGGGAGGCGAGCATCGCCAAGGCCCCGCCGCCGATGGCGCCTCTGGCCGAGCCGCGCCCGCCGCCGAGCAGCGCCCCGCCCAGGGCTCCAAGGCCACCGAGCGCCGCCTTGTTGCCGCCCAGGCCGCCCAGCACTTCGTTCAGCATCCCGCCGAGGCCGGCGCCGCCGGCACTTTGACCACCGCTCATCATCTTGCCGAGACTGCCGACGATGTCACCAAGCGAACCGGCGCCCCCTGCCCCGAAGGCATTGGACATCCGCGTACTGCTTGAATTCGATAAACCATTCTGTACCAACGCCCCTAAAATATCGCTGAACCCGGCCATAATTTCCCCCATAATAATGTATTGTATTGATGCGTTATCACTTGGCGTTCCGCAGGTACACGCCGCTGAAAACAGGTACATTCGCACCATTGCATCTTCCATCATATACGATATGAAGGGGAAAATCCAAATCGATCGCCCCTCGCGCCTTGCACATCCGGGCAAAGTCGTCTCCGTCGCATTCCGCTCTCCGCTTTTGCCGGATCGTGGCAAGATCTTTTGCCCAACGGTATCCGGAATCAGATAGCCTCCGCGTCGGTCCTCCGGAGGCGATCTCAATCGATCACTTCCGCGACTGTGCGGACAATGCGTTTTGTGCGCGACCGCCTGACGATCTCATTGCCAAAGATCATGATACCGGGTAGTCTCAGCAGAATTTCGGGCTACCTCCCCGGGGGACATGGGCTGCACTTGGGCATTGATGAAGGCAGTTCCTCCTCATCCCGCCTTTCAACCCGCAGCGGAGACTTGAATGCAGCTGACCGCACCCGGTAGTGGCGACCGAGATCCGCTATTAATAGAAGATACACGTCGACCAGCGGCGCAAGGTCTCGACATCGACCGTAACATGACCCGCATCGACCGGGTGGAAGAGGAGTGAGATGGAACACGATACCAGACCGGTACTGGTGCTGGGGGCCACCGGCTATGTCGGCGGTCGCCTCCTCCCCCTGCTGCTCGAGCGCGGCTGGAAGGTGCGCGCGGCCGGACGCTCCGATCGCAAGATCCAGGGACGGCCCTGGGGCGGCCATCCCAACCTGGAGGTCGTCGTGGCCGACGCCCTCGACACCGCGGTGCTCACCGAGGCCATGCGCGGCTGCCAGGCGGTGTTCTACCTCATCCAGTCGGTGAGGCCAGGAGAACAGGATTTCGCCACCCTGGACCGGCGCATCGCCTACTCCACGGTTCACGCCGCCCGCGCGGCAGGGGTGGACCGGATCATCTATTTAACCGGTCTCGGCAACCCGACGCATCTCTCAAATCAGCTGCGCTCGCGCTACGAGGTCGGAGAAATCCTGGCCCTGGGCGGCGCCAGGGTGACCCAGCTGCGGGCGCCCCTGGTCTTGGGCTCGGGCGGCGCCTGTTTCGAGATGATCCAGGCCTTCTGCGGCTATCTGCGGATCATGATCGCCCCGCGGTGGATGGACACCAGGTGCCAGCCCATCGCCATCGCCAACGTGATAGAGTACCTGGCCGGCTGCCTGGACCACCCGGAAACCGCCGGGGAGGTGTATGAGATCGGCGGTCCGGACATCCTTACCTGGCGCGAACTGTTCCACATCTATGCCGAGGAGGCCGGGCTGCCGCGCCGCCTCGTCCTGGTCCTGCCCCTGCGCATCCTCCGGATCTCGATCTGGTGGATGAACCTGGTCACCCCGGTGTCGGTCGCCCTCATCCGGCCACTGGTGGAGCGGATGCGCGATGAAATCCTCTGCAGCGACGACCGTATCCGCAGGATTATGCCGCAGCGGCTCCTGTCCTGCCGCGAGGCCATCGTCAAGGCCCTGTCGGAGTTCTATCGCCAGGAGGTGGCCTCCAGCTGCTTCGATGCCGGCTCCACCCTCCTGCCAGGGTGGGCCGGGGGGCAAGCCCAACCCGAGACCAGGGTCTACTGCGACACCTTCTCCATCACCCTCGACGGCCCGCCGGAACTTGCCTGGAACGTGGTCAAACGCATCGGTGGCGACACCGGCTGGTATTTCGGCACCTTCCTCTGGCAGCTGCGCGGCTTCGTCGATGAACTGCTGGGCGGCCCCGGCCTGTCGCGCGGCCGCCGGCACGTCGACTCGGTGGCCATGGGCGATCACCTCGATTTCTGGCGGGTGGTGGCGGTGGAGGAACACGCCCGTCTCCTGCTGCGGGCCGAGATGCTGGCACCGGGCGAGGCCCTGCTTGACTTCCGCATCCGGTCGCTTCCCGACGGCTCCACCGAGCTGCGGATGACCCCGAGCTTCGAACCTCGGGGGATCTGCGGCAGGATCTACTGGTGGATCATCGCTCCGTCCCACTCCCTGATGTTCCGGCCCATGCTCCGGCAGATGGCCAAAGCCGCAGGCGTGCGTGTCCTGAGCGGCCCGTCCTGCGTCGCCGAGGGTTGAACCCGGCGCTGCCGTCCGGCGGTTCACAGCAACCGCTCACGCCCCGGTTTTTTTCTGCGGCGCCCACAGGGTCTCGGCCAGAGAGACCCGGCGGAGGACGGATCGCATCCTCCTGCCTGTCAATGAATACGAACGATGCAAGAGCGGGAAAAAATTGGAGACCTGGCTGGGGGGAAAACTGGAGGACAGAGACAACGGCTGTTGCCCATCCTCCCCGTTGTTGCACACAAAATCCTGACAGTCGAAACCCCTGTTCCTATCGACCGGAATCCACTATTTCAATCAAGGCCTTTTTGGCTCGATCCAACATCCAGTTGACGTTTGGCCCGTCGGCAATGGACGAGGCAAAATACTCCTTGCCATCCTTGTGCGTGCCGATGATGACAACTTCTTCAAGCTCGCCGATTGCAGCCTCCAGTACCTGGTCGACAGAGACTTCAGGACTCGTTATCCCGTTGACGATTACAAATTTGTCGCCCATCGCCATTCTCTCTTTGTCCTGCCGCCCGCAGAACTATAAGTGAACGCCATCCATCTCCGTGCGCATCCCGGCGGTTCCTGCACCCTCCTGCGCAACCGCCCAATCAGGCATACCTTCATCTGTTTATGGGCCGTTACGAAATAACGATGACATCTTCACACATTTCGTTACGGCCCCTTATGCCGGTATCGACACTGCACCGTTACGGTTATTTTCATACAACGGCTCTTCGGATCAACCCGCAGATTCTCCGATTTCCCTTGAATGATTCCGGAATACCGCGGAGCCGAGTTCAATTATCATACATAACGATCAGCAGTGTACATCGTTACACCTTGGAGAAATTATTTCACTGGCAGCCAAGGCAGGTCATCGGCAAAATCCCGCTTTGTGGCAAGGTCACCGATACGAATGAGGCCGCCCCAATTCCTGCCACGCCCTACCGTCGTTCCAGATTGATCGCGCCGATCGGGGTTCACTGTTCACCCCCCTGCAGGGAATACAGTTTCCTGCTTATTCCATGATAAATTTTGGCGGCATACATAGCCATCAACACAAAGGCCGCCACAGTGTGAACCAGAGAACAGATATACAGGATTTCAGGAGTCAGCTGTTTTCTGAAAATCATACCCGCTCCGGTCAGAACCATCATCGTTATCAGGACTTTGCCGCCGGAAACCCCAAAATGGCAGATCGCTGTATTCATCTTCGGGAAGAACAGCCGGCGAATGACTGTACATCCCAGGATCGAGGCGACGAAGACGATCCCGCCGTTCCAGTGCAGCGTCATCGCTGTTTCCGGCGAGGCGAAAAATATCTGAATCAGGTTGATCTTGTTGAAGAAAAAGAACAGTCCCGTGCAGGCGAGAAACAGGAACCCGACATTGCGCACCAACAGCAGCAGGGCCACCACAGGGAGCATTCCGCTCGGAGACAACCGATCCAGAGTCGGCATCGGCATGACCTTCGCCCGACTTTCCCGGAACAGGATCAACGTGAAAACGGCGGCGAACAGCAGAGGTATGAGATATCTTTTGGCGGCATTGTACTTGTGCAGCTGATCAAGGTAGTACACACGGGAATCCTCATCAACGAAGAATCTGGCCATCAGCTTCTGTTTGCCCTCCTCGTGTTTGCCGTTCAGCCAGCTGGCGAAAATCGCCGCCCTTTCGGCATGACAATCGGCACAGCCTTTCGAACCCAAAGCCATCCCGGTCGGGGCGACATTATGGCTTATGTTGAAATTGTTCAGCTCCGCCGCCCAGGAGGTATCCTTCTCCATGGTGAGCTTGCCGGCTGTGTCGAGGTGGTAGACCACCCCATCACGGTGGTAACAGGGAAGCACCCGTTGAAAACGCGGATTGTCCTTCAGCGTTGCCGCAAGGGCATTGAGCATGACCGTAATCTCACCCGTCGTACTGATCAGGGGTTCTGAAAGCGCCTCCTGCTTGAATTGTGCAGAAACGGTTTTGTACGCCTTTTCCAATTCCCTGGCAAAGAGGGGGACATATACACCGTCAACCTCCTTGCTGGTGAACAGGTTGGGTCTGAAGGCATTGACCGGATACAGTTTCCGGTCCAGCCCCATGCTCACCTCGGGGAACCAGATCAGTTCACCGCCGACCTTCTTCGCTCCGCTCCTCGGATACAACCTGACCTTGCCGGTGGAGATATCGAGACCGAAGGCCGAGGAGCGTCCGAGCTGCGGGATATGGCACACCTCGCAGCCCAGTTTTTCCAGGTGGTTCGGGCGGACCTTGCGGTGCTCCGGCTTCGGCGCCCCCATATACCCCGCCTCGTGGCACTGTTTGCAGGTCCGCATGGTGCCGTCGAGATCGTCACGGACCGTCGACAGATTTTCATTGCCTTTAGCCAATTGGTGTTCCTTGTTGCCGGGATGGCAATGACTGCACTTGATATTTCTGGCATTGTGAATGTCATGATTGCCGTGGTCATTCCAGGAAAATCCCCTCTTGAGCATGTCCGCCGGCCCGTGGCAGAACAGACAGTTTCCCGAGTTGGGTTCAGCCTCCAGGCTGAAAACGATTTTCCCGTCATCGTTAAAAAACCGTTTGTTATAGACGACTTTTGGTGTCTCCCCGGCCTGGACCGAGCCATTGACCAGACCGACACCGGAACCGGCAACGATCGCCCACTGGTAGTTCAGCATATCGAGATTTTTCACTCGCTCCTTGAAAGAATAGCCGGGCAGGTGGCAGATCAGGCAGTCTGCCTCGACAACTCCCGATCTATCCCATTTGCTCTGAAAATAGTCGCCGTCAAACGATGCCGCCAGTTCCGGGTTCTGCCGCAATCGCTCGTCGTAGCGGAAACCGTCGCGGTCATACTCCATTCCGCCGCCGCCGGGGTGACAGCCGCCACAACCGGGTTTGCCGACATCGGGGCTGGCGCCGGCAGTGACCCAGCTGAACGAGGTAAGGTCGATCTGCTCGGCGAAGCCGTTGTTTTTTTTCGCCAACTGGCGAAACGACGGCGGTCAGTGCTTGCCCATCATCCCGTCCGACAGCACCCACGGCATTTTCTTGTCATAGGTATCGCTGATCTTCTCCCAACCCTGCTGAAAATGAAACCCTTTCGTAATCAGGTCGTAATCGTGACATGCCCCGCATGTTTTGCGGCTGCTGAACGGTTGATCGGCATTTTCTCCGGTCAATGGGTTGATGACATCCCCCTGGCTGTTGCGGAGGAAAAACGACCCGCACGTCTTGGACCCGGCAAGCACAAGCCCCGCATTCACTCCTCCAAGACAACATACGGCAATTATGGCGACCCCTATTGTTAAGAAGGTTTTTTTGATATCATTGACTTGAGAGTGGCTGGCAGCGACAGGTTTTCCCATGATACACCCCTCTTCAGTATGGTTTTGAATCAACAGGAAAATTTTCGACTACCGGGGGAAATGTCTGCAATACCGATTTGCCAGACCATTTCGATGCTCTTTCTCATCCCCAATAGTCTGCAGGGAGGGTACGGCTCCTTCCCGGTCATCGCCGGCACTTCGTTACATCGGCGTGGGACCTCGAAGGTCTCGAACTTGATGTCTTCAAAGAACATGCCAATAGGACCTGTTGCCGCCTCTGCTTCATTTTACACATGTTTCCTGCTAGTTAGATCTAAAGGATTCATGATCGGGCAACCGATGCCCCACGCATGGAGTGTGTCATGATGCACGTCAGGCAATGGCACAGGAGTGGGTAGTGGCACACTTTTCCGCCGCTCCCGCCATTCCGGAAATCAAACCCTTTGCTTCAGGGGTGTCCGATGCGAGAAAGACTGAAAAAATTTTTCGGCCGATCTTCCCACATCATCTGGATCGGCGCCTGTTTAGCTGCCTCCTCCTGGCTCATTGAATCGGCGGTACATAGGTATTTTTTTAACGCCGGGCCGTTCTGGACCCATGTCATCAGTCCCGATGGCCACGAAACCTGGATGCGTCTGATCGTTGCAGCGCAGTTGATGGTCTTCAGTCTTTATGCCCAGAAGCTCATCAATCATCGATTGCGCATCGAATCGGCCCTCGTTGCACGTGAAAAAGAGGCACAGGATATTCTGGAGCACAACCCTGCGGCCATCGTCCTGGTCGACTGCGACACCCGCACAATCGCCTACGCCAACCACAACGCCTTGAATATGGTCAACGTGCCTGCCGACAAGATGGTCGGCGAACTGTGCAACACCTATCTGTGCCGGACGGCAAAAGGAAAATGTCCGATTCTCGATCTGAACAAGCAGTGGGACATATCCGAGCGGGAAATCATGACCGCCGCCGGCAGGACCATCCCGATCCTCAAAAACGTTACAACCGTCACGTACAAGGGAAAACCCCACCTGCTGGAGGCATTCTTCGATATCACCCCCCAAAGACAGATGCAGCGATCCCTCAAACAGGCAAATATCGAACTGGTGAAAATATTCCAGACCGCATCGGTCGGGATGCGACTGATTGATCGAAATTTTACGATATTGAAGGTGAATCGGGAATTCTCCAGGCTTTCCGGAGTCGCTCCCGAAGATGCGGTGGGGAAAAAGTGCTTCGATGTGTTCAGCGGCGAATTCTGCCACACTGCCAACTGTTCGTTACGAAGGGTTATGGACGGGAGAGCGTTGAAGAGCTACGAGGTCAATAAAACCGGCGCCGACGGCTCGACCTTTGTCTGCAGCCTCAACATCTCACGCTTTGTAGGAATTGACGGAATGGTCGGGGTGGTGGAGTCGTTCAAGGATATAACGGAGCTCAAAAGAATCCAGAATCAACTGCAATCCGAACGGGATCTGCTGCACCGCATTCTCTTTCATCAGTATGAAAATCTGGGCATCATCAACGACCGCTATGAACTGGAATACCAGAACGAGATGCTCGCCGCATTCACCAGAGGAAAAGAGTCACGTCGCTGTTACGAGGTCTTCCGTTATCGCCCCGACCCTTGCGACGACTGCTTCATGCAGCGGGCCTTTCAGTCGGAGTCGATCCAGCGCTGCGAGTTCGACACCACTTCCGGCTCGAGCTACCAGCACACCTATACCCCGTTCGTCGACAACAACGGCAAGAAAAAGGTCCTGCTGTCCCGGCGCGACATCACCGAAACCAAGGCGTCCATCGCCTCGGCTATCGGTTCCGAACGCCTGGCTGCCCTGGGAGAACTGGCTGCCGGCGTCGCCCATGAGATCAACAACCCGATCAACAGCATTATCAATTACGCCCAGATCCTGGCCAACAAGACCAACACCGGCGACCAGCTCAACACGATCTCCAACCGGATCATCGGTGAAGGCGACAGGATTGCCGCCATCGTCGCCAGTCTGCTGTCGTTTGCGCGGCAGGAAAACGGCGACCGCAAGCTGGTCGACGTATCGGACCTGCTCCAGGAAATATTGACCTTGATCGGCGCTCAGCTCCGAAAAGACGGAATTAAATATGTCATCAACATCAACGGCGATCTGCCGCCGGTGTATGCCGCAACCCAGGAGATTGAACGGGTCTTTCTCAACATCATCAACAACAGCCGCTATGCGTTGAACGAAAAATTTTCCGGCGCCGCGGACATGAAGAAACTGGATATCGATATCGGCGTGGTTCCGGCCAACGGTCGGAATTTTCTGAGGATCGTTTTCACGGATTACGGCGTCGGCATTACGGCCGATCTGCTCTCAAAGGTCATCAATCCTTTTGTTTCCACCAAACCGAAGGGCCAGGGCACAGGTCTCGGCCTCTCCATCAGCCAGCGGATCGTCGAAAACCATGGCGGCAGATTCGTCATCGACAGCGTTGACGGGGAGTACACCAGGGTGACCGTCGACCTCCCCAGCCGCCAAAGGTGACGACGGATACGGATATCATTCCCGGATATTTCCGCATATTCGGAAAAATCCGGAATTATGGATGACTGATGGGCGATTCCAACCTTTTTGTCGGGAAAGACGTTGCTCAAAATATAAATGATATCGATGATAAATAGAAATAAACTTGATTTGGTCAAAATTTTGCATGTACAATTGATTACAGCAGGCCGAAGCTTTCCGAACCTCTTTCAATTGGCGTATCCTCACAACTTTGCAGGGCGGCAATGATGAAAAAGAGAATACTGATTGTCGATGACGAAGAAGGTCTCCGTTTCACAATGGATGTGTTCCTGAGCGAGGAAGGCTACGAGGTGGCCCTGGCCACCAACTATGACGAGGCCGTCGCCCGGATGGCCGAGGCAACGTTCGACCTGATGTTCATCGACATCGTCATGGAGGGAAAATCAGGGATCGAGCTGCTCCGCACCGTCAAGGCCGACAACCCCAATGCCCAGGTCATCATCATTACCGGGGCGCCGAGCGCCGAAACGGCGGCCGAGGCCCTCAGGCTCGGGGCACTCGACTATATCGTCAAGCCGATTCGCCAGAACGAACTGATCAGGGCCGCCGGCCTGGCGTTGCGCCATAAACAGCTGGCCGACGAAAAAGACCGTTACCGCCTGAACATCGAGGCGATTTTCCGAAGCGTCAAGGACGGGATAGTGACCGTCGATGCCAATATGCGGCTCGTCGATACCAATACTGCCGCCATGCAGATCTGCGGTTTCGGCAGGGACACCTGCGCCGGCGCAGCGCTCAGGTCGATCACCGGTCGCTGCAGCGGCGCCTGCCTCCCGGTCCTGAAGGAGATCCTGGCGACGAAGAAGGAAATCGCCGTCGACCACATCGAGTGCCATCGGGAAAATGCGCAGAATCAGGTCGTCAGCATCAGCGCCTCGCCGCTGATCGACCATCGGCAGCAATTTACCGGCTGCGTCATGGTCATGCGCGATGAAACCAGATTGTACCATCTGGAAAAAAACCTCATCGAAAACCAGGCAATGGAGCGGCTGATCGGGGTCAGTCCGGAGATGACGCGGGTCAAAGAGCTGATCAAGGCCCTGGCCGATGTGCAGACGACGGTGCTCATCACCGGCGAAAGCGGCACCGGCAAGGAACTGACCGTCGAGGCCCTGCACAGTGCCGGGACCCGCCGTGATGCCCCGCTGGTAAAGGTCAACTGCGGGGCGCTGGCCGACAGCATCCTCGAGAGCGAGCTGTTCGGCCATGTGCAGGGGGCCTATACCGGTGCGGTCAAGGACCGGATCGGCCGGTTCCACCTGGCCAACGGCGGCACGATTTTCCTCGATGAAATCGGCGACATTTCCACTAAGATGCAGCTGCAGCTGCTGCGGGTCATCGAGAGCATGTCGTTTGAACGGGTCGGCAGTTCCCGCACCGAGCAGGTCGATGTCCGCGTCGTCGCCGCGACCAACCGCGATCTCGCCGCCAAGGTGGCGGCCGGGGAATTCCGCCAGGACCTCTACTACCGGTTGAAGGTCGTGCAGCTCGGCCTGCCGCCGCTCAGGGCGCGCCGAGAGGATATCCCGCTGCTGGCCCGCCACATGATCGACAGGTTCAATCGCAAATTCAACAAGCAAATCAAAGCGATGTCTTCCGAAGTCGAACACCTTTTTCAACAGTACCCGTGGCCGGGCAATGTCCGCGAATTGGAAAACTGCCTCGAATATGCCTTTATCATGTGCAATCACAATGTCATAACCGTCTCCCATCTGCCGGTCGAGATGCAGGCCCGGATCGGCAGTCCACCCCAATCAGTCGGCCGGAACAGAGCCCTGGAAGTTGAACGCATCGAACAGGCGCTCGAAAAAACCGCCGGCAACAAGGCCAAGGCGGCCAGGATGCTGAGCATGAGCCGCCGGACCTTTTACCGCAAGATGAATAAACTGGGGTTGACCCTGATGACCCCTGATCTTGCGCAAGATAAAGGCGGGCACGATACAGCGGAGATGGTTTCAGAAAACTGAACAACCCGTGATGTGGCACCCTGCTGACAATTGAGAGCGGCTCTTGTTCTGTCGCTTCTCCCCCGCTGTTGTCACCCCCTCCCCTCCCCCCTGTCACGCCCGATGTCACACTTTGCCCTGGCACACATCTGTGCCGTGACGCATCCCACCTGTCCCAATGTCTCTCTTCCGTTCCACCACCCTCTGGATAAAAAACGCACAATTCTGGATTGTTGAGCCGTACCTTCGGTGAATTTCACGGCCGTCCGCCGCATGGCACGACTCTTGTTAGAGAAACAACAACATCAGTTGCGGCCGGGGTGGCTTCCGGAACCACGCCCGGCTCGGAACGATTGAACCCTGTTTCGGTTATTGAACCCCAATTCACCTGATCCCGTCACCGCTACAGAACGACGGGATCAAAAGGAGGTAGCGATGAAACAATGCAGATGGCTCACCACCCTGCTGGTCCTGCTCCTGACCGCAGGGATGAATTCGCCCGCCGTGGCGGACTGGGTGGAGGTCGGCACCCCGCCGCTCGTAATCACCGAATCGGCTCCAACAGTGAGTACTACCGGTGGGCCCGCTACGGTGAAAGTCACGATCTGGAACAGTTCTGATGAGGACATTGATGGGAAACTGCGGCTTGTCGTTGATGATGGCCAAGTACCGAGCAACGCCTTGCTGGCCGGTGAGGAAGGCAGCGATCCAACCCCGTATTTTGAGCTCAGTACCCTCGAGGAAGATTTTTTCAATTCCAATGAGGCAACTGACGTATACATGGTGTTCGATTCGTTGAGCGACGCCGAAAGTGGCTATACCCTGAGCGTCCAGATCAACGACGAGTCGGTTTCGTCCGAGATCTTCCGCAAGAAGATCTCCAAGACCCCGGAACGGTACAGCGGCGAAGCCCTGATGAAGCTGATGGAGGTCTATGTCCCGGCCCGGAGCACCAAGGGCCTGTCCTACATCCGTGACACGGCCGGCGAGCTCGTCGTCTGCTGCGCCGTCGGCGAGGTGTCCGAGGAATGCGTCGACTGTTCCACGAAGACGGAGGGGGATTTTGCCAAGGTCAAGCCCCTGATCGTTTCCTATATCGAGGAAGAGGAAGATGTCCTGTTCAACAACGTCCCCGATTATGACGCCAATGGAGATGGATATCCAGACCCGGAAGCAGGCAATCGCTATGCCCGCGATGTCCATACCGCCGTCTCCCTCGACGACGGCCTGACCTGGAAGCGGACCAACCTGTCCCGCACCGCGGTCAAGTCATCCTACACCATTGTAAACGGCGTCAAGTACCCCGGCGACTCGGAATCGCAAGACCTGACCGTTGCCGGCCACTACGCCCTGGTCACCTGGGTCGACAAGTACTGCCACAGCAACAACCCCTGGGACCTCGAAGCTGCCGAAGACCTCTATCAGGTCATGGGCGACCAGCGATCGAAGGATTATCTCGATGTCAAGGGCGACGAGGATCCCCGCCCGGACCTGGGCGAGCGCCCCTTCTCCTGCGTCATGGCGGCCAGAGGCGTGCTGCAACTGGACCCGGAATCCGCCGACTACGGCGAGATCGTCTGGTACAAGCCCCAGCAGCTGTCGACCGGCCGCCGGGATGCGATCCACAATTTCACCGCCGCCGTCGAACCGGTCTATGACGGCAGTGCCGTCCCGATTCCCGGGACCGGCGGTTTCGCCGTCACCTGGCAGGAAGACCCCGGCGGCCTGAAGACCGGCCATGGCCGTGGTCCGGGGGCCGGCATGACCGGGGCCTCGACCAACCACAAGACCGATATCTGGTACAGCTATATCGGCTGGGACCTGTTCGACGACATCGACACCGCCTTCGTCCCCACCGAGGGCGGAGACGAGGCGCTCCCGATCGGCGATGCCGACGGCAACTCCGAATACGTCTGCCCCACCTGCGGTTATGTCTACGATCCGGAGGTGACGGGAGTCAAATTCACCGACCTGGACCAGAACTGGGTCTGCCCGGAGGATGGGACCCCGAAGAGCGAATTCGTCAAGGTCTCCCGCCCCCATGCCCTGCACACCATGTCGCCGCCGGTGCCGATCACCGACAACGCCGTGTGTCGGGAGAAAATAGAGGAAACCGTTGTTGTCCACGTACACACGGATGACATCGATTGCAACTACTCCTATGAGGGCGGCACCAACAGCGAACCGTTGCTGTGGGAGGATCTGCCCGCAGAATGGAAGTGCCCCAAATGCGGCGCAGGTAAAGACACCTTCACGACGGCTACCAAAACGCGCAACATAGGCGCTCCGTATTGTGACCAGTTCGCCGCCAACCCGCGCGTCGATGGCGACGGCAAATATGCCAAACCAGACTCCCTGGCCGCGGATGTGGCCTTTTACAGCCAGGACGGCGACTGGAAGGATGCGAACGGCAACTTCGTCAGTGCCGAACCCGGTGATGCCACCATTAAAGAAGACGGCACCGCTGTAATCGGCGACACCCGCGTCTACTGGAGCGGCGAGCCCCTCGACGGCAACACCGGCGCCTCGCGGGCCAACCTCGCCCTGGTCAACCATAACAACCAGACCCTGGCCCTGGTGGCCTACGAGGAGACCAAGGGCGTCGGGGTCGGCGGTGACAAGGTGGCGGCGGCGATGGAGCAGAAGGCCCCCTACCCGCTGGTGAAGATGGGAGAGAACAGCTGGGAGGCCGGCGCCATCAACTCCGACTGCCGCAGCTGCCATTACGGGCATGAGGTGCCGCGCGACCGGTATATCCCTGTGGCCAACAAACTCACCTGTGAAATCACCAAGGGCGGGATCTGGAAAGGTCCGGAGGGTTCGGAGACAGACGGGAAGTGGACGGCCAGCGCAGAGGATTGGGAAACCTGGCTTGCAGATTCGGCAAACCTGCCTGCCTATTACCCTTACACCGGCTATCCGTACCTGACGGATGCACCAGTCGCGGAACTTCCTGCCGGTGTTACCACATACAAGCCCGGCACGGAGACCGAAGTTCTCGTCCCATGCATCAAATACGTGGGCGGGAAGGGAATGTTTGCCCGCGACGTCCCGACGGAACAACGGGATCCCGATGCCTACTACGACCTGCCCGACCACATGCCGGGCTGGCACCAGGAGGCACTGAGCTGCACCGACTGCCACCTGCCGTACAACACCAAGGACCTGGATAAAGACGGGGTCATGGACCGGGTCGATTTGTGCCTCATGACTCCGGCAGATGAGATATACTTAGATTCTGAAACATACTTAACATCGTTTAATCATGACACGGGCTGCTCCGAGTCGCAGGACCCGACCGCCCCCGACAACAACAAGGACGCCGTAAAGAAGTACCGCCACGGCAAGAACGTCTACTATCATCACTTCGATTTTGCCCATCCCGAGGCCATCGACCACGGCGACCAGATCAACCTGCCCAATGATGACGCCTGGGTGATGGACAACGATGATTATGAAAACGCCCGCCGGGTGCGGCTGGTGATCAACGAGGCCTACGATCCGGCCGGCGGCGCCGACGTGACCCTGGGCCTGCTCTACAAGGAGGGCAAGGACGGCCAGGGGGCCCCGGCCGACGCGATGCTGCGGCTGTTCCGCAACGGTTTCGAGGCCGAGAACCTGGACCCGAAACCGCTGAACATGAGTTCCTCCACCGCCGCCTGGTTCAAGGACCCGGCAGATGTCGGCAACGTCGCCGGCACCGGCGACAACGCCGCCGGCGACGGCAGCGACGACCTGCTCGGCAACCGCAACACTCCGAGTATCGACCACTACTACTGGACCGACGCCAACCTCGATGATACGAGCGGCTTCTGGCTTGAAGACGGTGGCGATAAGCAGTGGAAAGACGATGGCTACACCCCGAACGTCGACGGCAACCCGTTCGAGAACGTCTTCTCCGCCCGCCTGGAGATTCGCGGCAACACCATCGTCACCGGCTTCGCCCACTGCGCCAACTGGTCGGCCGGCAAGAAGGCCAAGGATTATTACGACTTCTATGTCCGGGTTTCGCGCGACAGCGGCCGCACCTGGACGTTGCCGTACAATGTGTCGAAGCTGCGGAACCACGAAGAATCGGTCTCCGACTGCCGGGTCATTCTGACCCCCGAGACCATCGACCAGCAGTATCCGGCGGAGCCCGGCAATCCGGCCGACATCTCGATGAACGGGGCGGCCGAGGTGTTCGAGGCCGGCGATTTCAACAACCCCAACATCCTCTTCGTCGGCATCGGCACCAAGGTCAATTCTCCACAGTTGTACCCCAGCGAGGACGAGGAGGACGAGGTCGAGATCTTCAAGGATGTCTTCTACTCGAAGGGCACGATCACGGGGACCACCGGCGGTGAGGGTGGGAATCTGGCGTTGACCTTCGAAACTGAAAAGAAAGAGAACCCCCAGTACGATCCACTCGCAGAACCACCCAGTAAGCAGTACCTGGATTCTCAGGGCCTTGATACAGAATTAGCCGAAGATCCCTACACCGGAATCCCCAACAAGCCCAACCCGGCCTATGGAGAATTTATCGACGGATTTGACTGGATGGCCCAGGGCGATGCCAACCAGGGTGATGTCCAGTTCGGCACCAACCCGTTCGGCACCAAGCTGTACACGACCTGGGAGCAGGAGCTGCCGATCGTCGAGGACGACGGCCAGCAGCACTTCCAGGGCTCCGACGTCTGGTTCCGCAAGGTTCCGTATCCCGATCCCGGCTCCGCCTCCGACGGTGATGTCGACGGCGACGGCGATACCGACTGGGACGACGGCCTGCTGATCACCGACAGGATCGGCACCACCGCCTACGACACGGATTTTCTGTGGGCCGGCGACTATATCTCCGATTTCCGGATCACCGGTCATGACTTCAACCGCTGGAAAGTCCAGTACGCCAAGGAGATGCTGAAGCAGAAGCGCCTGACAGTAGTAGCCGAATAGAGATGGCGAAAGTTGAAGCCCGCAGCCGGGGAAGGCGAATCTCGAACCGGCTGCAGCTTCAGGGGCATGAAACAACGGGAGCGGCGGCCGCACCGGCTGCCGCTCCCCACCGCAAACCGGCAGCCGGCAACCGGCGAGGGAGGACTGAGGAATGAAGACCATACAACGAACGCTGATGGGCATGGGCATGCTCATCCTGGGGACAACCGGGGCCGTCGCCGACGACGGGCCCATGTTCCGCAAGAATGTTTCAAACACCCCGGATCTGGAGACGGAGTTTGCGACCATCCGCATGCTGCCGATTTACGTTCGGCCGCAGACATCGAGCGGCGAACTCCTCCCGACCATCGATTACCTGAAAGCGGACGGTACATCAGCCGAGACCCGCGAGTATGTCCGCCCGCTGATCAACCATTATACCGACGGCGCCGTCACCTTCATCGAGGCGGAGGGCTACGGCGGCTTCCCCGGCCACGGCAAGCGCGACGCCTATGGCGCGGTCAGCCTCGATGACGGCGCCACCTGGAAGCGCACCAACCTGTCGAAATCCGGCGACCTGTCATCGATCAAGATCAAGGTGGGGAAGAAATGGGTCCCCTACTACGGCGACGTCGGCCGGACCTTCACCGCCTCGGACGGCAACCAGGTGCTGGTCACCTGGGTGAGCAAGTACTGCGGCAGCGGCAGCCCGGCCTACTCGATGACCGACACCGAGCGGGCACTGCTCGCGCCCTACCTGGCGGAATCAGGAACGGTGACCGATGCCGGAGTCTGCACCGATGGCGATCCTCTGACCACCTGCCCCTACCTCGAGGACAGTTTCGGTGTCAGCGGCTCGCAAGGCGTGCAGAGCGCCGCCGATCTGGCCGAGGACGGCTACCCGCTGGTCGGCGATTACCCCTACTCCTGCGTCTGGGCGGCGCGGGGAGTGATGCTGCCGCCGGCCGAAGAAGGAGGGGTCAGCAGCTTCACGTGGTTCAAGGCCGAACGGCTGAGTTCCGGTGTCCGCAGCGCCAACCGGCCTGAGGCGGTGTGCGTCAAAGGCGCCGGCTGCGTCGTCACCTGGCAGGAGGACCCGGACGGAATCCGCCCCGGTGAGGGCGAGGGTCCAGGCGAGGGCTGGAGCGGCGCCGTCGCCCACCACCAGACCGACACCTGGTACTCTTTCATCGACTGGGACGACTTTGACATAGTCAGTGCGGACGGCACGTACGGGACGTTCTATGACACGACAGGGGACCTTGCGGTCTGGGTCGCGGCCAACCCGACCGGCAGCCCGCAGGCGGGGGTGCCGATGTCGGTGCCGATGCGCCTGACCGACAATGCCATGTGCACATCCCCGGACAGCAAACCCTACTGTTCCGCTGACTATAATGGGAACGGTACCCCCGACTTCTGCGACTCCACCGTCCCGGTCGACATCGTGACCCCCGAGGGACCGATCCAGACCATTCAGATGTGCGTGGCCGAGGATGGTCGATTGATGCGCGGTACCACTGCCTCGACCCGGGCTCGGCTCGGCCTGCACGGCTATTCCACCAATACCGGCTGTGCTTTCGACAAGGCCAATCCCGATACCTGCCCGATCGACAGCGCCTGGTTCTACGTAACCTACGAGGAGAACAAGGGCCTGGGCGATATCTGCGACGACGGCTATTGCGAAGACGGGGAGCTTACCGAGGCCGACAAGCGTGACATGGGCAAGAACGTCTGGTACCACACCTTCGACATGTTCAAGCCGGAACTGGTCTCGCAGGGCCTGATGCTCAACCAGCCTGCAGTCTACCAGGCTGACTGGGCCGACCCCACCGGCCTGCTGGAAGAAGCGCCGTTGTCCGGCTTCAATTTCTACGCCTTCACGGCCGACCCGATCTACGAAACCCAGGCAGGCATCACGACGACCACCCTCTACCAGACCGAGATCGCCCGGCGCCCGAGCGTCATCTCCCAGGACTGGTACGATGCCGGCCCGAGCGGCCTGGTGGGTTTTCAGCTGTGGAAGCAGGGGATCATCCGCCGCGGCGGCCCGGCCGACATCATGGCCCGGCGGTTCGTGATGTCCTCTGCTGCAGAGCAAGTATGCACGACCGAATACAAGGTATGTACGGCCGAACCGGTGTGTACGACAGAGAACGTGTGCACGACAGAGAAGGTGTGCACAGACAATGCGCTCAATCCTGCATACGATTACAAAGCCAGTATCTGCAAGAAAAATCCGCTCCAGTCGCGATGCCTTCCCTATCTCGATGGCAACGGCACTCCGACCCTCGAGCCGCAAACCTGTGAGGAGGAGGTCGAAATCTGCAAGGATGTTAACACCTGCAACGACGAGACCACCTGCGAGACGGTGGAGTCCTGCGATGGCGTCGAGAACTGCGAGGCGGTCGAGACCTGTCCTGGCGGGGTGGATGACAACGACAACCCCTACGGCTACGACAAGATGGAATGCGTAAACCCGGACGGCTCCTCCGCCTGGGCCTTCACCGATGGCTCCAACCCGCGATACGTCAAGGGGTTGTGCGCCGCCCCGGCGATCAACATCTCGGGCAACACCATCCTCACCAGCGAGACCTGCGGGGATGCGGCCGGTTGCCTCACGGCCTTCCCGTTCAACGACTACTTCGACGATCTCGACATGACCGATGCCGAGCCGATCTCCAAGATCTATACCTGGGCGCAATACGGAGTAGGCTACGACGAAGAATCACCGACAACAGCGTGGGCACTGCATGATGCAGACAACTCCCTCGACGACCAGTCGTGGGAAAACCCCTACGACATGGCCAAGGGCCACCGCGGCTTCCTCGCCGGCGACATGGTCATGGCAATGTACGGCTGGACCAACAACTGGAAGGCCCTGACCGAGGCCAAGGACATCGTCAACCTCTATGTCCGCCGCTCCTTTGACGGCGGCAGGACCTGGACGACGCTGCCGGCCAGCTTTACCCACACCAACGGCATCACCTACAGCGGCGACGGCACCACGACCTGCGAGTTCATGGGACCCACGGGGACCGAGACCGAGGTCCCGGTCTGCGTAACCTATGACGCCGGCGAGTTCGAGCAGGCCCGCAACGTTTCCCAACTCCTCGGCTCGAAGGTGACGGTCCTCGATCCGCGCTACACCCCGACCACCCGCACCATCAACGAGGCCTGGATCTCGACTTCGTCGCTGCCGGAGGGGTTCACTGCCCCGCTGTATGACGACGACACCCGTGATCCGTCCCGTTTCTTCATGGTCTACGAGACGGGCCACAGCAGCGCCTACGATGCCGGCGAGGCCCCGCCGCTCGACCTGTTCTACAGCCGGGGAGTCGACTGGGGCGACGACTACCTGGTCTGGGCCGACACCGCGGCAGAGTGCCTGGAAACGGTAGAAGGTTATCCTGATTTCTGCAACGAATTCGACGCCATCGAGGGCAGCCAGCTGTTCGAGTCGGGCGAGGCTTCGGTCACCTGCAGCCCGGGCGGCCAGTTCTTTTATGCGGTCTGGAACCAGTGGGATTTCGACAAGGACGGCAACGAAATCGGTGCCGACGACTGGTTCCGCCGCATCCTGTTCCTGGAACCGGAGGAAGAAACGACACCCACGGTTGAAACCACCAGCAAGTAAGATCAACCCCTGAACGAAGGAGTCTATCGATCAAACGAAGCCGCGGGAACCGCATGGTCCCGCGGCTTTTGGCATCTACAGACCGTCGCCGATTTGACTGTTCGGTCCCGGCGCGATACGATCAACCGTAACCCTTGTTCCTTCACCGCTTGTCAACACTTTTGCAGGAGGAGACACCATGAAATGGATTACCGCCACGCTCTGAAGGGCTTTTCGATCAAAATTCCGCCCCAGGCGGTCTCCGGGCTGCAGCACAATCCCCGGGTCAAGTACGTGGAGGCCGACCAGATCCGCTATGCCTTCGGGCAGACGACTCCCACCGGCATCCAGCGCATTTTCGCCCCCAATAACACAAATATCGGCATCAACGGGGACGATGTTCGCGTCGATGTCGACGTCGCCGTCATCGACACCGGGATCGACCTGCAGCACCCGGATCTGAATGTGGGCGAAGGCGTCAATTGCACGCTCTACCGGTTGGATGCTCAGTGCGTGCCCGGCGGCGATGACGACCACTACCACGGCACCCACGTCGCCGGCACCATCGGGGCGCTTGACAACGGTGAGGGGGTGGTCGGCGTCGCCCCCGGGGCCCGGCTATGGCCGGTCAAGGTGCTGAATAAACGCGGCAGTGGCTATAGCTCGTGGATTATCGCCGGGATCGACTGGGTCGCCGATCCGGACCATGGGATCGAAGTGGCCAATATGAGTCTGGGCGGGGCCGGGTTCAGCCAGGCCGAGTACGACGCCATCCAGGGCGCCGTGGATGCCGGGGTGGCCTTTGCCGTCGCCGCCGGCAACGAGGATGACGATGCCGCCAACTACTACCCCGCCGCCTTCGGCAATGTGCTCACGGTCAGCGCCCTGGCCGATTTCAACGGCCTGCCGGGCGGTGGCGCCGCCCCGACCTGCTACACCGACGTCGATGACACCCTGGCCGATTTCAGCAACTATGGCGAAGCCGTCGATATCGCCGCCCCCGGCGTCTGCATCCTGTCGACCTATCCCCTCGAGCAGGGCGAGTACGGCACCATCAGCGGCACCTCGATGGCCAGCCCCCATGCGGCCGGGGCCCTGGCCCTGCTGGCGAGTGCCGATAATCCGGAGGATGCCGATGATGTTTACAATCTTTACCGCGCTGTCATAATCGCCGGCAACTATGAGTGGACCGACGATGCCGAATTAGTCGACGGCATCAAGGAACCGCTGCTCGATGTGAGCAATACGAACATATTTGCTCCTGTTTTCATTGGCGATAGTGAAACCAACATCGCTTTGACCGTTACTACCCGCATCAAAGCAGTCAATAAATACGCGGATCTGAAATGGAGCGGAGCTGATTCAGTAAATGTGGACATCTATCGGGATGGCAAGATCATTGTAACTACACTTAACGACGAAGCCTACACCGACAAGGTTTCCAAAACCACGACATCCGCCATCTACCAGGTGTGCGAAGAAAAGACGAAAACCTGCTCGAACGTTGTTGATAACGTCACTTGGTAATCGGCGAGAGCGGCGGTGGGGCAAAAAAATACGGCTCATGCTGTAACCTTTTTCCAGTCTGTACGTTTCAATAAACTGTAGATGGCCGGGGGTGGGAATTCAACGCAGCCTCCCCCGGCAAGTTTGCAACGCTCTCCCCGGCTCCGGTCGCAGCACCGAATCTCTCGCCCTGCCGGCGACCGGCTTGTTGTTGACGGGGTAGATTCGCTCCTCAACCTGGAGATCCACCTGTGAAGTTCCTGCTACCGCTCCTCGGCGGTCTGCTGTTGCTGGCCGGCTGCTCGACCCACTCCCACGGCCTGCACAACGGCGTCGTCACCCTGTACCTCGATGTCCCGGCCGGCAGGCAGGTGTCCCTGGCCTGCAGCCGCGACGGCTTCGTGCCCCACCCGGCCCGCCGGGAGCATGGCCGGTGGGCGGTGTCGCTGCCCGCCGACGGCCCGTTCCGCTATTTCTATCTGGTCGACGGCGCGGTCTATGTCCCGCCCTGCCGGCTGCGGGAGAAGGACGATTTCGGCGCCGACAACTGCGTTTTCGACCCGGGGCTGTAACCTTTTCCTCCCTGTTCCGTTATATCATTGCAAACACCAATCAGGACGACCCCATGGAGGGCGCTATGAACAAGTTGCTCTATCTGCTCGTGGTACTGTGCGGCGTGTTGGCCGTGCCCCCTGCCTTTGCCGACGAGTGGGAGGGCCTGACCCTGCAGGAGCGGGAACGGGTGCAGTTGCAGAGCAGGGAGATGAGCGAACTGGGCATCCCGGAGACGCCGGCGCGGCAGATGCTGATCACTATGCACCGCAACCGCTTCAGCGAGCAGAATATGGCGCGGGCCCGGCAGATGGTGCTGGATGCCGCCCGGGCCGGTCTGCCCACCGAAGCGATGATGAATGAAGCCATGACCGGCATGGCCCGCCAGGCGCGGGAGCAGGAGGTCGTCACGGCGATGGCGACGGTGCGCAACCGTTACGATTATGCCGACCGGATGGCGAAATCCCTGGCGACCGAGCCCCGCCGGACCGAAACCATGCGGACGGCCATTGTCGACTGCCTGGCGACGGGGATGCGGCCGGCGGATCTGGAGGCGGTGCGGGACCGGCTGCAGGTCCGGAGCCAGGCCCGGCAGCGCACGCAGAACCGGGCCGAGGACGAGGCCCTGGCGGTGCAGACCATGCTGACCGTGGCCACCATGAGCAGGCGGGGAGTGCGGTCGCCGGAGGTTGCCGACATCGTCGGCCGGGCGCTGCAGCAGCAGTACACCTACCGGGAGATGGAACAACTGCGGCAGCGATTCGCCAACCGGGCCGTGGCGGAAGCGCCCCGGGCAATCGCCGCCCGCCATGCCGCCTCGATCGGCCGGGGTGACGGCCCCGGCCCGACGGCTGGAGCGGGGGCCGGCGGCGGTAATGCCGGTAGCGGCAACTCCGGCGGCGGCAATGCCGGCGGCAGCGGCGGTTCCGGAAATTCCGGTTCCGGAAATTCCGGCGGCGGCAATGCCGGCGGTGGCAACGGGGGCGGCGGTCATGGCGGCGGCAGGTAGAAACATCCCCCTTTGCATCGAGCGGCGCCTGGTTGCACGGGGTCGCTGACGCCATGGAAGCGTGCGACCGTTTTTACCGCGACAACCGGGAGCGGATCCTCGCCTTCCTGCTCCACCTGACCGGGGACTACGATCTGGCCCGCGATCTGGTCCAGGAAAGCTTCGCCCGCTACCTCTCGCGCTACGGCCGCGACAGCGGCAATCTTGCCCTGCTCTATACCATCGCCCGCAATGCCGCCCTCGACACCTTCCGCAAACGGCGGGAGAGCCAGGCGGGGGAGCGGGAGGCGGTCGGTCGCGACCGCGACCCGGAAGGCAGATTGATCGAGCGGCAGGAGTTCGACACGGTGCTCGCCGCCGTCCGCCAACTCGACGACATCGACCGGCAGCTGATCTCCCTGCTGGCGACCGGGACCTTTTCCTACAAGGAGATCGGCGGCATGCTCGATATCAGCGAGGCCAACGTCAAGGTCAAGGTGCACCGGGCGCGGCTCAGGCTGAAGGCAATTCTTGCCCAGGGAGAATGACAATGGATTATCTGGCCAGCATGTACATCGACAACGAGATGGATCTGGGAGAAAAGCGGCAGTTCGTCGAGATGGTCCATCATGACGACGAGTTCTATGCCCTGACCGTCGACCTGCTGGACCAGGAACAGCGGCTGCGGCAGCTGCCGGCCATGGCGCCGCAGCCGGCGGTCGCACAGCAGTGGCGGCCGCCGCTGCGCCACGTCCTGGCCAACCTGATCAGACCCTTCGGCTTCGCCGCCGCCGGCTTTGCCGCCGCCGTGCTGATGGTCAACACGATCTCCTTCAATCCGCCGCCGTCGCCGAGCAGCAACCGCTTCGTCCTGTTCGAGCCCGCCGCCGAGCGAGTGGAGCTGACCGGATCGTTCACCGGCTGGGAGCGCGTCGCCATGCAGCGCCTCGGCGCCAGCGGCTACTGGGAACTGCGGCTGCCGGTGCCCGCCGGCGAGCACCGTTTCGCCTACATCCTCGACGGCGACAAGCGGATGGCCGATCCCACCCTCCCGGCCGTCGAGCGCGACGACTTCGGCGGCGAGAACTCGATCCTCAGCGTCGAGGTCCGGATCTGAAACACTGCCGCCGACTGTCGGCGGCATGATCCCGCCGGCTGCCGGCGCAGCCCACCACAATTTTTTACCCGTGATTGTAACCTTTCCTTTCCCAGGCCGTTGTACAGGCAACACAACGTTCACCGCAATATCCCGGTGAGAAGAAAATCTATATTTGATCGCAGAGAGGAGATTATGAAAAAAATCGTATGCATGATGGTGGTTCTGTGCTGCTGGGCGTCGGCCGCCTTCGGTGAAGAATGGGAGGGGATTCCCCTCCAGGCCAGGGAATATGTGGAGTTGCAGACCAGGACCATGAGCGGTCTGGGCATCGCCGAAGAGCCGGCGCGGCAGATGTTGACCCTGATGGTCCAGAACCGTTTCGAGAAGCGGACCATGGTCCAGGCCCAGCAGCTGGTGATGGCGGCCGCAAAAGCCGGACTACCCACCGAGCCGGTGATGAGCAAGGCGATGGAAGGCATGGCCAAGCAGGTCCCGGAACCGCAGATCATCGCGGCGATGGAAAGGGTGCAGCAGCGCCACGAGTATGCCAACCGCCTGGCGAAATCCCTGGTGACTGAGAAAAAGAATGTCGACGCGGCCAGCCTGGCCGTGGCCGACAGCCTGGCGGCGGGGATGCAGCCGGAGGATATCGAGACGGTCAAGACCCGGTTGCAGACCCGGACCCGGTTGCAGACCCGGACCCAGACCCGGACCAGGACGAATCAAGCCGAGGACGAGGCGCTGGTGGTGCAGACCATGGGGGCCGTACGCACCATGGCCAGGCTGGGGATCAACTCTCCGGAGGTTGCCGACATCGTCAACCAGGCGCTGAGCGATGATTATACTTCCAGTGATATGAGAGCTCTGGGCGATCAGCTGGCAAGCGATGGCGGCAAGCAGTCAGCGGCGGCGATCGCCGGCAGCCATGCCGACTCCAGCGGCAAGGGGAGCGACACCCAGCGGGGATCCGGTAGCGCTATCGGTTCGGCCAACACCGGTTCCGGCTCCAGCGGCAATTCCAGCGGCTCCAGCGGCTCCAGCGGCAGTTCCGGCTCCAGCGGCAATTCCAGCGGCTCCAGCGGCAATTCCAGCGGCTCCAGCGGCAGTTCCGGCAGCAGCGGCTCAAGCGGCAGCTCCGGCAGCTCCGGCAATTCCAGCGGCTCAAGCGGCTCCAGCGGCAGCTCCGGCTCCAGCGGCGGTTCCGGCTCCAGCGGCAATGGAGCGGGCGGTCAAAGGTAGAAACAACTGCCCGGCGGCCGCCAGTCTCCGCCCCGGCATATCCACTTAGGGGACCTCAATGTCGACGACAACCGTTTCCAGCAAACAGAAGACCGATACCGTCGGGTGCGGCAGCAGCTGTCGGTACTGGAACCGGAGCTCGTTCCGCTGCAATATGAGGCGTGAGGGGGTGTTCATCCCCCTCGCGCACGACATCACCACCTATTGCCTGACCAATAATTTTACTTCCTGCCCTCGCTACATGGCCCCTGCGGTCCAGCGCCCGAGAAATTTACGGGTGAACGGCAGGGAGACAACCCGCCGTCACCCCTCAGGATCCGCTCTTCAAGTCATCCAGCAGCCGCTCCAGGCGGCCGCCCCCACGCCGTGATTCAGCCCTGACCTTGACAGCCGGACGATGAAGACCCGTCCGGGGGATGCGCAGGGGCACGACGCCCAGGCGAAGAATATCACCTCACCTACAATCTGGAAGGAGAAAAAAGATGCGTTCCTTGAACAGAAACAGACGGGCTTTTCTGAAGGCCGCCTCCGTAACACTTGCCGGGGGATTGCTTGCCTCCAGGGCATCGCAGGCAGCCGCGGCCTTCCTGGCTTCGGCCGAAACAAAAATCCTGACGGGGGAACCCCTGGACGCCACGGAAATCCATCATCTGGAATTTATCCGGGAGGAGGAAAAGCTGGCGCGCGACGTGTATATCGTCATGGCCGAAAAATGGGGCAATCCGATTTTCAGCCTGATTATCGAAAGCGAGCAGAGGCACATGGATGCCATGCTCAAGCTGCTGAATTATTTCGACATCGAGGATCCGGTCCCTGATGATGGTGTCGGATCGTTCACCAACTCCTATATCGGCGGTCTGTTCACCACGCTGACCGAACGCGGCATAGCCTCGGAAGACGAGGCCCTTGCCGTGGGCGCCTTCATCGAGGAATACGACATCCTCGATATCTGGAAGGCGGTCGGTGAAACGGATGTCGATCACATCAACGAAGTGTACACCAACCTCTACGAGGGCTCCTACAACCACCTGCGCGGGTACGTCTACAACTGGGAGAAGAACACCGGCAAGATTTATACGCCCCAGCTGATGGATCCAGAAGATTATAAAGATTGCATCGGATTTGATACCCAGGCAAAGCAGAAGCAGAACGGGTAAGGGCTGAGCGGACTGTTCCGGCCCTCGCTGCCGGCCCCTCCGCCCCCGCGCCGTGCCAGGCCAGGACCCGGCGCATCCGCTGCATGTTGCAGGGGCACACCATCCGCGAGGCCCCGGCCCGCAACAGTTTCGACTCGTTCTGCAGGTCGGCGGCCCGCGACAGCACGAAGATATCGGGTCTGAGCCCCTTGGCCGTCAGCGTGATGAAGACGTTGTCGTCGTCGCTGGACACCGCCGGTCGCCAGCCCCTTGGCGTCCATCAGACCGGCCTGCAGCAGGATATCATCGGCGGTCGCGTCGCCGACGCCCCTCCCGATTCGGCCGAAGCCGCATACGATGTCGTGTCCGGCCAGTTCAGCAAGGTGCTTGCCCAATTTTCGCCTCCCCAGGAGCTTGTACAGTTCCCCTTCGATAATGACCTTGGCTGTCTGACCCAGGATATAGGTCAGCAAGCTGATTCCCGAAACGATGATGACGGTGATGACCCTGCCGGGCAAGGGTTTCGACGGCCTGGGCCCGCGGCTGGGACCTCAGTTCTGCAGCATCTGATCCCTCGAGGTGAAGGAGATGCCGAACTGCGACTGGGTGCCGATCATGACGGTCTCGACGATCGGCGGGTTGGCGGGGGCCGCGGCCTGCCATTTGACGATGAAATTGGCGCCCGAGCCTCCGGAACTGTCGTCCTGGGGGATGACGGACGCCGCTGAAAGCTGTTGACGCCGCTCGACCTGAAAGCTACAATCCGGCCGCAGCTACAATACGATCGATTCTCGACCGGGAACACATCGCCCTTCCGTCCGCCTCCCCGACCCGGGATGCGGGACTGCGACCGAATCACAGCTTTTTTCGATTTTTCATTGCGTTACTTCGAATACTTCATCCTGGCTAAGAGGTTAGATGAAAGAGATAGAAACTATCAGAACCATGCTGGCGCGCAACCTTCGGTCCGGCGGAGACAGACCGGCCATCATCGCAGGCGGCAGGCGGCTGACCTTCCGGGAATTGACGGACCGGACCAACAGAATCGGCAACGCCTTGCTGAACCTGGGCCTCGTCAAGGGCGATCGGGTAGCGGTCCTGAGCCGCAACAGCCTGGAAAGCGCCGAATCGTACTTCAGCATTCCCAATGCCGGGCTGGTCCTGGTCATGGTCAACTTCAGGCTCGCCCCCGGCAACATCCTGGAAATCCTCCGCGATTCCCAGACCAAGATCCTGATAGTGACCGAACAATACGTCGGCCATCTGAAGCAAATCCGCGACGCCCTCACTTTTGTGAAACATATCGTTTACATAGGCGACAAGACCGGGATACCTGAAGACTGGCTGCATTATGAGACCCTGATTGCGAACGCCACTGCCGATGAACCCGAGGTGCAGATCAACGCCGACGACCTGGCGGCGCTGATGTATACGAGCGGCACGACGGGCGAGCCGAAGGGCTGCATGGCCACGCATCGCAATTTCTATCATGTCGGCAGGAGCATGGCGCATGAGCTGCAGATGCAGGAGGGTGATGTCGGCATCGTCCCCGTCGCGATGTTTCATGTCTCCGGCGTAGTGATTCTGCTGTGCGGCATCTACAGCGGCACCGCCTCGGTCATTATGCCGCGCTGGGATACGGAAGAATTCATGGCGCTTGTCGAAAAACACAGGGTGACGATGGGCCTGCTGGCCACCCCCATGCTGCGGTTTTTCGTCGACCATCCCAACAGCGGCGAATACGACCTCAGCAGCCTCAGGAAGCTGATGTTTGCCGGCGCGCCCGTCTCCGCCGTGGTCTTCAGGAAGGCCATCGACCAATTCGGCAATATCTTCATCCACGCTTTCGGGACGACCGAAACGATGGGCTCGGCGACCATTTTGAGAACCGAGGAGGTCGCTCAGGCGCTGGCCGAAGGAAGGACCGAAATTCTCGGCTCCTGCGGCAAAACCTATTGCGACATGGAAACCGAGGTCGTCGACGAGCAAGACCAACCCGTGCGCCCGGACGCCATCGGCGAGATCCGCATCCGCGGGACGGGGATGACGCGCGGGTACTGGAACAGGGAGGCGGAAACACGGGAGGTCTTCAGGAATGGCTGGTACTATTCGGGCGACCTGGGCACGGTCGACGCGTACGGCTACATCCAGATCAACGGCAGAAAAACGGAAATGATCATCACCGGTGGCGAAAATGTCTTTCCGGCCGAGATCGAGAATGCCCTGTACCAGCACCCGGCGGTCGCCGAGGTTGCCGTCATCGGCATTCAGGATCAGAAATGGGGCGAGGCGGTCACGGCCTTCGTGGTCAAGAAACCAGGGGCGCAGGTCAGCGAGGAGGAGCTCAAGGCCTTCTGCTCCAGGGTACTTGCACGCTACAAGGTGCCGCGAAAAATTTTATGGGTGGAGAACCTGCCCACCAGCACCAGCGGTAAGCTCTTGAAAAACAAGCTCAAGGTCCAGTATGTCCGGCGCCAGTTCCAGCAGGCCCGCAGCTATTTCGCCAAACGGTCGTTTGCCGTTTCGGAGGATGATTGACGCGCTCCGGCCGTCGCCGGGAGGGAAATGATCGCGTCCGGCACCTCTGTGCCGGACGCTACGCTCTGTCAGGCAGGAGCCGTCATCAATCCGACAGCCGCTTGGTGATGCGGTGGTAGGTGTCCTTCAGTTCCTCGCCGACGACCTTCGCCTTGGCGATGTACTCCTCCGAGGTCTCGGCGGCATCATCGGCGATCTCGGCGGCCTTGGTCTTGACCTGGGCCCATTTTTTCTCCGCCTCCGCGAATTCCTCCTTCATCTCCATCGAGGCCAGGTGCATCTTGAGATTGATCTGATCCCGTTCCATTCTCAGCTTGTCCATCAGTTTGTCGAACTCTTCCCTCAATTCCATGGTTCACCCCTTCGTTGAGATTCACTTGCAACCGCTGCCGCCGAGGCCTCCACTGCCCCGCAGTGCCGCCTGACAATGGCAAACTCCTCTTTACAGTTGTCACTGTTTTCGGGCCCGTCAACCTTCAACCGACGGCAGGCAATGACGCCGCGGAGCGCGGCGCGTCACGCTCGCCCATCATTGCGCCGGGGTTCCGGCAAACACCCCCTTCAGCCAGCGCCAGAACCGCTGCAGTGGTGTCCCCCGCCGCAGGCGGTGGATTTCCTCCCGCCGTTTTTCGATGGCGATGATCTCCGCCGGGGTGAAATCCTTGCGGAACAGATTCTCGTCGGCCTCGGCGT
Organism: Desulfoprunum benzoelyticum; assembly: GCF_014201505.1. GTDB lineage: Bacteria > Desulfobacterota > Desulfobulbia > Desulfobulbales > Desulfocapsaceae > Desulfoprunum > Desulfoprunum benzoelyticum. The sequence continues at coordinate 182,164 of NZ_JACHEO010000003.1, forward strand.
CGAGCCGCTTCAGGACATCGCCGCCGAAGGAGACGACCGTCACCTCGATCTCCTCCCAGCCCAGGTTGCAGCAGGCCGCCAGCCGCCGATAGCCGGCCACCAGGCGATTGTTCTCGTCGATGACGACCGGGTTGAGCAGGCCGACGTTGGCGATCGATTTCTCCAGGGCCGCGATATCCCCGGTATCCTTGCGGATCCGCGCCCCCTCCTCCACGACGATCTCACTGATCGCTTTTTTCATCTCCACCCCCTCTCCGTCCGGGAATCCGATTGTCATAAGATATCCGATCTTCTTATCGCATCTGTATGATACCCAACATCGGCCTCTTTCTCATGTCTTTTGTCGCCCGCCCGGTGTCCTGCCCGCCGGGGCCCGCCCCCCGATTCCGAGCTGACAGGAAAAATTGGTCAGGAAAAATTTCCGATCTCCGGGGCGAAAGGCCATTTTTTTATTCCCCCGCCCGGAGCTATGTGATATCAAATATCACTCCGTGAGGATCACTATCACGAACCATGCCATTTGGAAGACAATCGACCGTCTATCATTCACAACCAAGGAGAACGAAGAATGTCCGTTACCAACGACGTTGTTGCAAGAGTCAGGCAGATGGATCCTGACCAGAAAGAGTTTCACCAGGCGGTGGAGGAGGTCATGGAGACCCTCGAGCCTACCGTCGATCGTCATCCTGAATTTGTCAAGATGAAGATCTACGAGCGGCTCGTCGAGCCGGAAAGAACCGTTATCTTCCGGGTCCCGTGGGTTGACGACAGGAACGAGGTCCAGGTCAATCGCGGCTTCAGGGTCCAGTTCAATAACGCCATCGGCCCCTTCAAGGGGGGGCTCCGCTTCCATCCCTCCGTCAATCTGAGCATCATCAAGTTCCTCGGCTTCGAACAGATTCTGAAGAATTCCCTGACCACTCTGGCCATGGGCGGCGGCAAAGGCGGGTCGGATTTCGATCCCAAAGGCAAATCCGACGGCGAGGTCATGCGTTTCTGCCAGTCATTCATGCGCGAGCTGTTCCGCCACATCGGTCCCGAAACCGACGTCCCGGCCGGGGACATCGGCGTCGGCGGCCGGGAAATCGGCTATCTGTACGGGTACTACAAGAAGATCAGAAACGATCACACCGGCGTCCTCACCGGCAAGGGCATTGAATACGGCGGCAGTCTGATTCGTCCCGAAGCCACCGGTTACGGCACCGTCTACTTCGCCACCGAAATGCTGGCCACCCGCGGCATCGACCTCAAGGGCAAACGGGTCGCCATCAGCGGCGCCGGCAACGTCGCCCAGTTCGCGATCGAAAAGGTCAACCAGATGGGCGGCACCGTGATCTCCGTCTGCGATTCGACCTCGACGATCATCGACGAGCAGGGCATCGATCCCGAAAAATGCCGCTACATCATGGAGCTGAAAAACATCCGTCGCGGCCGTATCTCCGAGTACGCCGACACCTACAAGGCCGCCTGCTTCGAAGGCGATAACGTCTGGGATGTCATCAGGAAAGAGGGGATCAAGGTCGACGTCGCCCTTCCCTGCGCCACCCAGAACGAAATCGACGAAGGTCACGCCCAGGGGCTGGTGAACAACGGCTGTATCTGCGTTGCCGAAGGCGCCAACATGCCCTCTTCGCCGGAGGCGATCAGGGTCTTCCAGGCCAACAACCTGCTCTACGGCCCCGGCAAGGCCTCCAATGCCGGCGGTGTCGCCACCTCCGGTCTGGAAATGAGCCAGAACAGCTCCAAACTGTCGTGGTCCCGCGATGAGGTCGACGGCAAGCTGCTGAACATCATGAAGGGCATCCATAAATCCTGCCTGGATGCGGCTGAAGCCTACGGCAAGAAAGGTGACTACGTCACCGGGGCCAACATCGCCGGATTCGTCAAGGTCGCCAAGACCATGGTGGCGTACGGCGTCGTCTGATCACCGCCCAAGCGCAACGGGCCGGACTGCACGCAGGACGGCCCGTCTACGTTCAGGCAATTTCCTTTCTTTCGTCATCGAGCGCCAGGTAACAGAGCACTTTCCGATGCTCGACATCGGACTGGATTCTCAGCCGCTCGTCTTTCGTCTCCGCTACCCGGACCACATGCGCGAAGCGCTCGCCTTCCGGCACCAGGGCGCTGAGCATGTTGGGACGGGATCTGATCCAGTCAAGATCGCATTCCACTTCAGGATCTTCGGGATACACGGCGAGATAGACAATCCCGGTCTCCACCAGGTCATGAAAAAAATGGGTCCCGAAGGACAGGTCCGGCACCAGGCTGCCGGTGCTGTGGCTGATCTCGGCAATGACCGTGACGTGGTTGATCTCGGAGAACGTCACGGGAACGCCCATCGCCGGGGTGCAGGTTCCCCATCGCCCCGGCCCCATCAGCAGGACGGAACCGCCATTGCCGGCGGCAATGGCCTTGTTGAGCTTGCCGATCAGGCGGGCGACGGCGTATTTTTCCTGCACTGACAGATCGCCATACTGTTCCGGGTCGACAAAGATGATCCGGGTGACCTCCTTCGAGATCGCGGCGCCGATCGCATTGCCTTCCACGCGCAGAATCGTTCTCCCGATCTCACGCGGATCCGGCAGGGGGTCGTTCGGACCCGATCCCATCGCCTTGAACGGCCGGCATTGCAGCAGGTTGATCTTCAAATCCCCCTTCTGATCGAAGTTGACGGTGAACTCGATCTCCACCGGGTGGTCGTAGGTCTGCTCCAGCCGCGCGAACATCCTCCGCATCAGGTCGACAAACGGCGTTTCGGAGAGAAAGGGATCGAACGTCAGGATCCGATAGTCCTTGACCGGCCGCCCCATCTCCCGCATGGCATCGACCGCCTCCGTGTCCCTGATTCCCATGAGATCGAATTTTTCCGGCGTGCCTTTCTCCAGGGCCTCGACGAGGGTGACGGTTTCGATCTGGTTGTTTTCCAGATTCAGAAGATCGACATAATGCTGGGAATACTTGCGGATATCGTTGAGGCCGACAAGCGGTTTGGCGAGGGGATCGTCGATGGCCAGAATCCGCGGATAGTCATGTTCAACACGGTTGACGGCCCGTGTCCCGAGCCCGAAGACGAGGCGGACCATGCCCTCCTGGGGATCCATCCCCTTTTTCCAGACGAAGGGGTTGCGGGACAGGCCGACGCCGGCCAGATCGGGGAAGAAGTAGGACGTCCGGTAGGAACCGGAGACCCGCATGACGAGGATCGCCATCTGCTCATCCGACTGATCGAGTCCCCGCTGCAACCGGTAGGTCAGCGCGTCTTCGCTCATGGTGCAGGCGAAAATGCGGAGCACCGCCTTTTCGAAGCTTTCGTAGCGCTGTTTCGGGCTCTCCTGGTTGACGCAGAAGAAGCTGTCGTATTTGCCGGCGAAGGCGCTGCCGAAGGCGTCCTCGAGCAGGCTGCTGGAACGGACGATGCTCGGCGATTGACCGAAGTACTCCAGCATCAGCTTGAAACGTTCGACAATCTCTTCGGGGAACACCCCGTTTTCCATTTTTTCCTTCAGCTCCATGGCCTTGGGAAAGTAGCCCTCCCGGGTTTTATGCTCCATGAAGGTCTGCCACCAGCCGTTCTGGACGATATAGGAATAAAAGACATCGGAGCCGATGTAAAAGGAATCGTGGTGTTCCAGGGTATTCCCCCAGGTGTCCGGATCGTCTTTCATCAGGATCTTGCGGGCCAGCAGCATGCCCACGGACTTGCCGCCGATAAAACCCGTGCCGATCAGGCGGTCCTTGATGCTCAGCATGTCCTCGAGGGTGAAATGGCTGCGGATCAGGGCCAGGAGTCGCTCGTCCCGCGTCAGCATCAGCCGGCTCAGCTGCTGGATCAGATCTTTCCTTTCCGCCTCGGCGGCGTCGGATTGCAGCAGACGCCTGGCCTCCATGAACAACCGATCCCAGTAATCGAGGTGGCGATGGGCCCCGGTCGTATCATAGTGGGAAAGGCGGGAGAAAAGCTGTGCCGCCTCGACACTGTTGATGACCGGCACCAGCCGGCGTTTTTCCTTGATGTGGGGTAAAAACATCGTCGGCGAATAGCGGCGCTCCACCTTGAGGGGATGGATACAGAGCTTGCCGTCGGCATTGTAGACGTCGATCAGGACCTGGGTCGTCTCCCGGATCCTGGCGATCGACTTGAACGAGTGGCTGTTTCTGAGGATGGCGAAATAGGCGATGGTGTTGAGCTGGAACAGGTAGGGGCAGGTGATGACGAAAAAATCGCCGATCATCAGGTCGGTGGCCCAGATATGCAGCAGGTCGGAGAGGAGGTCGAAGACATACAGCACATCCCGTCCTTCCCTGGTGATGATACTGTGGACCTCGCGGGAAAACGACTCGAAACTGTTTCCGGTCTCCAGCCGGTAGATCATGAGGTTGGGACGCTCGTCCAGGATCGGCATATGCCGGCCGAAGCGGATGTACACGACCCGTTCGTTTCTGGACAAGGCGCTGTTGACAAAAGGCAGGACCAGCCGCTGGTAGTCGTCGATGCTGTCGACCTGCCAGACGACATTGTCCCCCCAGCGCAGGTGATCGATGATATGGTCCAGGCTGTCCCAGCCAGTGGAGACATGGGTGTGATATCGCATAGGGATGTATCCTCTCACGTGATTCCCGCCACCGCTACAGGAAATGATACAATAATGGAATATACGACGGTCCTGGTGTATCTCTTTTTGTTCATTCTGGCGTCACTGTCCCACCTGAGCCGCAATCGGCCTGGCGGCTGCAGGCCCGGCCTGATCTGCGGACCGGAGAAAGCTGCGGACTGCGAGGCGGCGCGCCGCGGAATGCCCGGGGGCGGCGCGAACATCGTGTCGGGCGGGAATGGAAAATTGAGGCCCCTGTCAATTTGATACCATAAACCCGACGGGGCTTCAATGGAGGCCGCGCGATCGCCGCGAAGGCCCGGGGACCAGGTCGTCGGGCAGATCGCGCGGGCGAGGACCGCCGTCCCCCTTGCGGGCCGCACACCTCCGTCGGCCCGGAAAGGGAACAGGCGCAGACGGCTCAGGAGTTCAGAATCTTCCTTGCCGACTCGTCGTTGACGTCGGAGACGTGCGGGATGCCGGTCTCTCGCGCCGTTTCCCGGTTGCCGGAGAAGATGTCGCTGCGGCTGACCTGGTTCAGGGAGAATTTCCTGCACCCGGCCATCAGCTGCTGGACGCCGCAGGCGAGCTTGTCGGCCAGGGTGTAGAAGCCGATGGCGCCATAGGGGATGTTCTTCATCTCGTCCTTGCCGACAATTTTCTCGACGTCATAGTAGCCGGCGAAGATCTCGTCGGCGGTCTTGCCCTGCTCGAGCACGGTCTTGGGCAGTTCGTTCCAGTTGCCGTTGACCCGATCCCGCCGTTCGGGATAGATGGCGCCCTCGATATTGGCGCCCAGAAAACCGGGGATCATGATCCCCCGGCCCATGCAGACCAGCTTGGTATAGGGCGCCCCCAGGGCCAGGGCCTTGAAGATGTGGTCCTCGAGGGCGAAGCCGCCGGCAAAGGACATGTCGACGACCTGCCTGCCCTTGGCCGCCAGCATATTGGCATATTCATGGGCCTTGGAGTGGAGAATGATCGACGGCACGCCCCAGCTCTGCATCATGTTCCAGGGGCTCATGCCGGTACCGCCGCCGGAACCGTCGATCGTCAGCAGGTCGAGCTGGGCGTCGGTGGAGAACTTGATCGCCATCGCCAGTTCTTCCATGCCGTAGGAACCGGTCTTCAGGGTCACCCGGTTGAACCCGAGACCGCGCAGGTATTCGACGGTGCTCATGAAATCTTCGCGGACCTGTTCCACCGAACTGAGCTGGGTGGCGCCGAGGCGGCTGTGCCGGGCGAACGACTTGATCGCCCCCTGCTCGAAACCCTTCTGGACCTCGGGGATGGAGGGATCGGGATCGACGACATAGCCGCGGTCCTTGAGGAACCTGGCGTAGTCGATGCTCCGCACCTGGATCTCACCGCCGATGTTTTTGGTGCCCTGGCCCCACTTCAGCTCGATAATGCATTTGTCGCCGTATTTATCGGCGACGTACTCGGCGACGCCGTTGCGGGCGTCTTCGACGTTGAGCTGGACGATAATCGCCCCATAACCGTCATGGTAGCGCATATAGGTATCGATGCGGCGGTCGAGCTCCGGCGCCGCCTTGATCTTGCCCTTTTTTTCCGGGCCGGGATTGATCTCCGACTTGCGGTCGACCCCGACGACATTTTCGCCGATGACGACCGGGATGCCGACCAGGGCGCCGCCGATGGCGAAGGAGTCCCAGTATTTTTCGGCGATGAACGTCGAGCCAAGGGCCCCGGTCATCAGCGGCATGCGGACCTTGGTCTTGACCTTCCTGCCGAACTGGGTCTCGAGACTGACATTGGGGAAAATGCAGTCGTCCTGGCTGTTCGTCAGCCCCGGCGCCATCCCCTGGGCCCCATAGGCATAGCCCTGGATGCGCAGCGAATTATAATTGACGCCAATGTGCGTGGTATTGTTCGCCCCGGCGGTCACCAGGCCGAAACTCCGCGGATAGAGGAGCTTGCGACCGACCATGCTGGACAACCAGGTTTCACATTTTCCCTTGCAATCCGCCCGACACAGGGTGCACAGGCTCGATTCGGCGGCGTCACCGCGATTCATGGTGCCGAGAACATCATTGCTCTTTGAAAATCTCATGCTCGTCATCCTTGCGTTGAAGTGAATGGATATACGTCTATAGCGCTGCCGGCGGATGCAGGCAGCGACAGTGGCCAAAGACAGCACACACCATATGTATCTGCAATATAGGGATATTCATGACATGAATCCAAAAATTGTTACAAAAAATATCAAAATGATACAATATTGTAGGAAAAAAACATTAGCTGAGTCCTCCACGGAAATCAATCGATTTTTGACGCCATCACATAAAGGTTGAAAAATCGAGAGACTCCCTGAACCAGAGGCGGAGATCAGCGCGGGAAGGAAGGGAGAAAGGCGTCGCCGGCCCAGGGGGACCGACGAGAGAAACACACGGCGGGGATTATCGGGAAAGAGCGGATCATACGGCTGCGGACATCATCGTAACCGACAGGCACTGCCATCAAAGCTGAACCCGGGGCCCGGGAGCACACAGGCCCGGTCGCTGAACGGAGGATAAGGGAGGACCGAGCGGCGGTCCTCCCTTACCTCTCCTGAGTGTCAAGCCAGCCCGTCTCCCCCGCGGCGCCTCTCTCAGAAGGCGCAGTATCTCATCGGGAGTGTCCGCCCCCCTCGGCGTTCACGGTTCTTTTTTGACACCCATTGAGAGAGCAGGAGGTTGATATGGCGTATCGTGTCGTTCCTTTTCTCTCAATCCGGAATCTCAACAGCAGCCTGGTCAGGCCGACTTCGGAAAGATCAGGCAACCCCGTGCGGACGAAGCCGCTTCGCTTCGCTCCCGACGGTGGCAATCTCACTGCCGACCTTGCCGGCAAACATCCGCTTGAAACCGAATCCGAGGAGCATTCCGAGCGGCAGGACGATCTGCAGCGTCACAGGTAGAATCCAGAACAGTACGATAATGCTGTCGATGCGCATCATAACGTCACCTCCTGGCAGTTGAAGTACAGCCCGTCGCATACACACGCCGTCGCCGGCCTCAATCCGCGCAACCAGTCCCCCGCAGGGTCTGCGAACACTCCCCCACCGGATGGACATCGACAGACAGAGCGCCCCTTTGCATAAGAGCGTCCGGGCATGATATACTTTGCTGATCTGATAAAAGGCTATCGACAGGACGAGCCGATGTCCATACCCATATTTGAGTATTTTCGCCGCCCGAGGGGAAGAAAATGCGCAACTTCCGCCAGGAGTTCATCGATGTCTTCAGGAGTGGCTACATCCGCGAGGAGACGATCAGGCGGCACATCGAACCCTACATCCAGATGGAGAAGCATCTCCCCGATCTCGCCGCCTTTTTCTATGTGCTGGAATACCCGTCAGGGCAATACCGTTTCCTCGGCCGGCAGCAGGAGCATATTTCCGGCTATCCCAACGAAGAAGTCCTGCAACGGGGGATCGACCTCTTTCTCCGTTCCGTCCATCCCGGTGAAATCGACATCCTCCTGCATCAGGTCTATCCCGACATGATCGCCTTTGTCGCCGCCCAGCCGGACGACAACGTCAAAAAAGGGCTGCTCTTCCAGTATAATTACCGTTACAAAAGAAAGGATGAGAGCTATGTCAACCTGCTCAGCAATATCCATATTCTCGAATTGGACGATCAGGGGCGGGCCTCGCTGGTGCTCGGCAACACCATCATGCTGCAGAATGGCGAACTCCTGCCCCTGCGCCTGAAGATCAAGCAGTTTCAGTTCAAGGAACTGGCGGAAACGGTCTTCAGCCGGGTCTATACCCCCCTGTCGGGACAGAAGAGCCTGACGGCAAGGGAACTGGAGATCCTGCGCTATCTCGCCCTCGGCTACACCAGCCGGGAGATCGCCCAGAAACTCTGCATCAGCCCGTTGACGGTCGACACCCACCGCCGCCATCTCCTGCGAAAAATGCAGTGCAACAACGTCGTCGAAATGACCCGGATCGCCTTCCGGAACGCCCTGCTCTGAGCGGCCCAGGGGCGCCGCGGCTCGATCCCGCCGCATCCATGGCCATCCTTTGATCAGGGGAAAGCGGCCCGCCCTCCCTGTCCATGGCTAAAACCCGCCGGATGTGGTAGATTTTTGATTTTGCCGCCTGCAACCGAACTTCTTACCGACACTGGACATACATGGCCGATACGAGCAGACGGGTGAAGAAGAGATGGATCGTTCTCTCTTTCATTGCCCTGATTATCACCGCGATCTCGCTGATCCTGGGCCCCCGGGTCCTGCGCCTGGACCGCATGGTCAAAGATCGACTGGAGGGCCGGATCTGGGCCCTGCCGGCCGAGGTCTATGCCCGGCCCCTCGAACTCTACCCCGGTCTGGAACTCGAGGCCCAGGCACTGGAGGACGAACTCGAACTGGCCGGCTACCGCCGGGAGGACGAGCCGGCAGCGCCGGGGGCCTATGCCCGCCGCAACGGCAGTTTCGAGATTGTCACCCGCGATTTCCCCTACCCCTCGGGCCTCGAACCTTCGACACATTTCACCCTGACGCTGGCCGGCGACCATGTCACCGCCATCACCGGCGTCGACACGGCGGAGTCCATTTCCCTGATCCGCATCGATCCGGCCCGGATCGGCAGTTTTCATGCCCTGGAACATGAGGACCGGCTGCTGCTCAGCCGGGCCCAGCTGCCGGAGATGCTGGTCAAGACCCTGCTCGCCGTCGAGGACCGTGATTTCTACAACCATGGCGGCATCGCCCCGCGCTCCATCCTTCGCGCCCTCGTCGCCAACCTCCGGGCCGGGTCCACCGTCCAGGGCGGCAGCACCCTGACCCAGCAGCTGGCGAGGAATTTCTTCCTCACCCATGAACGGACCCTGGGGCGCAAGGCCAACGAGGCAATCATCGCCCTGCTCCTCGAACTCCATTACGACAAGGAGACGATCCTCACCGCCTATGCCAACGAGATCTTTCTCGGCCAGGACGGCGGGCGGGCGATCCACGGCTTCGGCCGGGCCAGCCGCTTCTATTTCCGGCGGGATCTGGCCGATCTCAGCCCCGAACAGATCGCCCTGCTGGTCGGGATGATCAAGGGACCGAGCGCCTACGATCCCCGCCGCCACCCCGAAGCGAGCCTGCAGCGCCGGGCGGTCGTCCTCGCCGTCATGCGCGAGTCGGGCATCATCGACGAGCCCCTGTACCGGCAGGCGCTGAGCGAACCGCTCGATCATTCCACCCGCGTCATGAAGGGGGGGAGCCGCTATCACGCCTTCCTCGACCTGGTCCGGCGCGAACTGCAGCGGGAATACCGCGAGCAGGACCTCAACGGCAGGGGGATGAAGATCCTCACGACTCTCGATCCCCAGGCCCAGCGGCAGGTCGAACAGCAGCTCGATCGGACCCTGGGCGCCATCGAAAAGAAGGCCGGGGTCCTGGAGGGGGCGGTGGTGATCACCGGCCGCGACAACGGCGAGATCCTGGCCCTGGCCGGCAGCCGCAACCCCGGGATGGCGGGATTCAACCGCGCCATCGACGCCCGCCGCCCCATCGGGTCGCTGATCAAGCCGGCGGTCTATCTGGCGGCCCTGGAACAGGGCTACACCCTGACCAGCCCGCTGCAGGACAGCGCGATCAGCATCCCGTCGCCCGGCAGCCAGACCTGGCGGCCGCAGAACTACGATCGCCGCGAGCACGGCCAGGTGCCGCTCTACCTCGCCCTCGCCCATTCCTACAACCTCGCCACGGTCCGGCTCGGCATGGCGATCGGGCTCGACAAGGTCATCGACTGCGCCAAGAGACTCGGGATGCCGGGCAACATCGCCCCCTACCCCTCGTTTCTGCTCGGCACCGCCGAAATGTCGCCGCTCGAGGTCGGCCAGATGTACCAGACCTTCGCCACCGGCGGCTTCCATCAGCCGCTGCGCTGCATCGACAGCGTCCTCGATGCCGACAACGCCCTGCTGAAACGGTACGGGATGGAGGTCGAGCAGCGCTTCGCCCCGACCGGGGTGTTTCTCCTCAACTCCGCCCTGCAGCAGACCGTCAGCGCAGGAACGGCCCGGGCCCTGACCCGGTTAATCCCGGCCACCCATGCCGTCGCCGGCAAGACCGGCACCACCGACAATCTGCGCGACAGCTGGTTCGCCGGCTATACCGGCGACAAACTGGCCGTCGTCTGGGTCGGCCGCGACGACAACCTGCCGGCCGGAGTCACCGGGGCCGCGGGGGCCATGATCGTCTGGGGCAATATCCTCAAAGATCTGCATCCCCGGCCGCTGGAACTGAGTGAACCGCCGGACATCGAATGGGCCTGGATCGACAGCCGCACGTTCGCGGCGACGAGCCGCCGCAACCCCGACGCGGTCGCCCTGCCGTTCGTGGCCGGCACCGCCCCCGACAACGCCGCCGTCCTGCCCGGGATGGAGGCGATCGAAGAGAAGACCAGGGGCCTGATCGATTCGGTCCGCAGCTGGTTCGAGTAATCACCCTTTCGGAGCGCCAATGACCGCAACCACCACCCGCCCCCTCCCCACCGCCCGGCTGCTGCCGCCACTCCCGTTCCTCCTGCTGTTGCTGCTGACGGTCCTGCTCTACGGCTGCGCCGTGACCGTCCCGGCCCCCACCCGTCCGGCCCGACCAGCGCCGACGGAGATCTCGCCGCCGGCGCCGGCGCCGCCGTCGACCGCCCCGCGACCGGTGAAGCCGAGACCGGGCAAGGTGGCGCAACCGACCGGACCGGCCGGCTCGCTCTACCTCGAGGCCGAAGCGGCGCTGCGCTCGGGCAACCCCGGCCGGGCCGAGATCCTGATCGAACGGGCATTGCGGATCGATCCCGGCAACGCCCGCTACTGGCACCTGCTCGGGCGGGCCAAATATGACCAGGGCGCCTATCCCCAGGCGCTGCAGTTTTTCCGCAAGGCCGAAAGCCGGATCCGCGGCGACCGGGAACTGGCGGCCCGCAACCGGGAATATCTTCAGGCCGCCGCTGCCAGGGCCGGCGGACAACGATAACGACGCTCCAGGCAGAGGGCGAACCGGCCTGCGACACGTTCGTGGCGATGGCGGCCCGGGTGACGATCGAAAGGGCTCTGCGGCAGGTATACTTGAGGACGCAGGGCTGGGGGGATGAAAGAGGAAGAAATCGGGGGTGGGGCAGTCTGGGACGAGGGAAGCAGCTCTAAGCCAGGTCGACCTGCATCAGCATCAGGTCCTGACCGTCATCACGGGTGATGGTGACTTCCATCCCCTCCGTTCGCGGATCCTGACGGCACAGGATGTCGACCCCGAACAGGAAGGACTCCTCGACGATCCCGGCGTTGCTGCCGAGCAGAATTTGAGCCCGGGTGACCTTGTCCGCCTGATGCTGCTTGACGAGGTCGAGCAATTGCCAATGCAGGCCCTGGGCCAGCGAAAACTCGTGCACGCGTGTTCTCCGTGACGTCGGTGGTGAAAATCGATCCGCTTTCAGCCGTGCAGCGGTTGCGCGGCCGGTCTGCCGTGTTCCAGAGTATAATTGTAATACGAGGCGCAGATGCCCTCGACCGACAGCATGCAGGGACCGATCGGATGCTCGATGGTGCAGGCTTTGCCGAAGTCGGGACAGTCAGGCGGCAGGCCGAGGCCGGACATGATCATGCCGCAGATGCACTGACACTGGATCTCCTCGTCCGGCAGCCGGACGTTGAACCGCCTGGTGGCGTCATACAGCGACAGCTCGTCACGGATGACGAACCCGCTCTCTTCAATGATGCCGATCCCCCGCCAGATGGTGTCGACGGCGAAAAACACCTCGGCAACCATCTTCTTGGCCTTGCGGTATTCCTCGGAAGAATAGACCACGGCCGAAAGGTTGTCGACCTGCGTTACCCCGCTCCTGATCTGTTTGACCATGTTGAGCAGGCAGCGCAGAATATCCTCCTGCTCGAAGCCGGCGATGCAGCAGGCCAGATGGTGCTTCTGGGCCAGGGTGGTGTAGGCCTCGGTATCGGACAGGGAGTTGATATGGTCGGAGCAGAGGAGACCGTCGATGCTGAGGTGGGGGTCGTCGAGCAGTGAATCGAGGGTCGGCGGCAGCAACCGGATGGAGGGGATGACGCAGAAATTGTCGATCCCGCGGGAGGCGGCATCGAGGATGACTTCGGCAATGCCCGGCGCCGTCGCCTCGAAACCGACTGCCGGATAGACGATGATCTTGTCCGGATTGGCCTCGGCGATCGCCAGGCTGTCCCGGGGGGTCGAGATGACCTCTACCAAGGCGCCCTGGGCCCTGATCGAAGCCAGCGACTCCCGGGTTCCCCGGACCTGCAGCAGGTCTTCACAGGTCGTCGTGATGACATCGGGTTGTTTGGCGATCTTGACGAAGGCATCGATATGGCCGGCAGGCATGACGCAGACGGTGCATCCCGGACCGGCGACGAGCTCCAGGTTGCGCGGCAGCCGCTCCCTCAGGTCATAGCGCAGAATTGCACGATTGTGAGTACCGCAGACCACCATTACCCTGATCGGTCTGTCGACGATGTGCTGCAGTTCCAGTAAGAGTTCCTGGGATGACGGCATGATCACATTCCTGTTCCGGGCTGTCAGAGACTGATTAAAAAAAGATGGGACCACACGTGGTCCCATCCATGTCTAACATCTTTGGCCCTTCCCTTCAACAATCAATGCAGCGAATGGCCGGTATCGATCAACGTGGAATCAGGACTCTTCAGCCTGCTCCTTCATTACCGCGTAACTCTTGCTGTCGGTGATCTTCTCCTCGTTCAGCTTGTCGATCTCTTCCTTGGTCAGATGAAACTTGCCGCAGGCCGGACAGGTGGCGTCGAATTCATCGCCGACGGCCCGCGCCTTCAGTTCATCGATGGTCATATGGCCGATGTACCCGCACACGCCGCTCGGGTTTTCGGCTCGAACCTGATATCTTTTCTCTGTTTGTTCCGTCATTCCAGTTTCCTCGCGTTACATACATATATCCCCGAGAGATGCCTGATCAGGCTTGTATTATATACTTTTGGCACAGAATATACAAACCATCATCACAGGTATCCTGAACGTCACGGCCGAAAAACCTCCGGCCGCCTCCCTTGGGCCCATCTCCCGACAACCGGTTTCGCAACCGGCAGCCTGGTTCGGACCTGCATCGTTCAACTGACGATCCTGTCAATCTCCTGCCCCTTCGCATCGACGATGCTGACTGCCACAGGTACGCCGCCATCCAGGCGGTGAGTAGCGCAGGACATTCAGGGGTCGTAGGCGCGCACCGCCATCTCGACCTGATTGAGCAGGCCCTGGTTGTAGACGCCGCCTTTGATCAGGGAGGTCGCCGCCTGTTTGACGCTCATGTTCATCGGGGCGATATTGTGCGTCGTGCCGACGATCAGGTTGGCGCTTTTGATGCAGCCGTTGTCATCGGTGGTGTAGTCATGGATCAGGGTACCGCGTGGGGCCTCGACGATACCGACGCCGCGTCCGGCCCTGGGCTCGACCCTGGCCCGGACATTGGGATCGGTGATGCCTTCCCATTCAAGCAGCTCGATGGTCCGCTCGCAGGCATAGACCAGCTCGATCAGGCGGGCATAGTGATAGAGCAGGGTGGCCTGGGCCGGACGGCCGAAGGCGGCGCGGAACTCCTCCAGGGCCGCCTGGGCCTTCGGTGTACTCATCTGGTCGCAGACGTTGATCCGCGCCAGGGTGTTGGCCCGGTAGATGCCCTTGGGATTTTCGTAGTCCAGATTGAATCCCTCACCCCACGACTTGGCATACGGCATCTTCGAATAGGCCCAGGGCTCGACGTGCTCGCCGAGATACTCGGCGTAGTCGGCGCCCTCGAAGTCGACGTAACTGCCGTCGGCCTTCATCAGCCGCTGCCGGCCGTCATAGATCCGGAACGAGCCGTCGGCCCGGTCGACGGTGCCAAGGAAGCCGGTCTTGATGACTCCCAGGCTGCCGATCGTATCCATGTACTTGGCAAAGACGTTCGTCTTGGCGAAATCGAGGGCGTAGCAGGCGAAATCGAGCAGGGTCCTGCTTCCTTCGAGCAGTTCCTGCCGCTCCGCTTCAACCATCGGTTTGGCGAAGCCGCCGACGACCCCGGCGATCGGGTGGATCGCCTTGCCGGCGAACTTGTCGAGCATCATCTGCCCGAGCTGGCGCATCTTGACGACCTTGGTCGCCAGTTCCGGCGCCGCCTTGACGACGCCGATGACGTTGCGGACGGCGTAGTCGGCGTCCGGGCCGAGGACGAAATCGGGGGCGGCGAGGAAGAAGAAGTGCAGGATCTTGTCGTTGATGTGGGCCATGACCTGGCACATCTCCCGGAGCTTGTGGCCGGTCGGGGTCGGGGTGACGCCGAAGCAGCCGTCAACCGCCTTGTTGGAGGCCAGATGGTGCATCCACGGACAGATGCCGCAGATCCGGTTGACGATGCGGGGAACCTCCTCCGCCGGCCGGCCCTCGATGAATTTTTCAAACCCGCGCAGGGACTGGATGTGCAGAAATGCATCTTCCACATTGCCGGCATCATTGAGATGGATGGCAATCTTGGCGTGTCCTTCTATGCGGGAAACCGGGGCAATATTCAGTACAGTTCCCATCTCAGCTCTCCTCCTCTTCTATCCGTTTTTTGACCGGCCTGAGCATTCCATGGGCGCCGGAAAAGCGCAGGATGGAGCGGCGGTCGACGACGGAATTGAAGTCGATGCCGTTGCTGGCCAGAGCGTTCATCATGTCAAGCAGCTGGTTGCCGTCCTTGCGCACCGGGCCGAAACAGCCGCGGCAGGGGACCCGGGCGCTGATGCAGCTCGGCGCTCCCAGTTTGGCGCAGCCGGCGGCAGTCACCGGACCCATGCACATATAGCCCTGCTCGAGCAGACAGCGCATCTCGCTGATCGGCTCGCCCGGGGTGAATTCGGCGTTGGTGATGAAGCGCTTGACCGTGGTGACGGCCCCCTTGCCTTCCCGTTTGGTCGGGCAGGTATCACAGACGCTCTTGCCCGGCAGCACCGGCGGCCGGCCCTCGAGCAGGGAGACGATGACCTCGGCGATCAGGGCCGGATTCGGCGGGCAGCCGGGCAGTTGCATGTCGATCTTGACCTTCTCGTCGCAGGCGTAGATCCGGTCGAGCGGCGCCGGCACCTCGACCGTCGGCACGGTCGCGCCGGGGTCGGTCGTCAGGGTCTGATAGATGCCTTCCCAGCTCGTCTTGCGGTCCTGACCGTTCATCAGCGCCGGGATGCCGCCATGGGTCGCACAGGTGCCGAGGGCGATCAGGACCTTGCATTTTTTCCGCATCTCTTCCAGGACTTCGACGTGCTCGTGGTTGCCGACGCCGCCGGTGACGATACCAACCGTCGCCTCGGGGATCTCCATGGTCACCCCCTCGCCGCACTGACCGAAGTACTTGTGGTCCATCAGGACCGGGGCGTGGACGATGTCGAGGGCTTCGGTGATGATCGGCACCAGGGCCTCACCGATGTTCAGGATCGCGATCTCGCAGCCGGCACAGGAACCCAGCCATTCCAAAGCAGTAGGTACACCCATAGCGACCTCCTTTATGCCGTGACCGCGGCATCTTGATTGTTGATGGGGCCCAGCTGCTTGATCCGGTTCGTCATGTCGGTAACGGCCTTGACAAACTTATCGGGCTCGGCAGAGGATACCCAGGTGATCTCGAAACGGCCACTGTCATAGCCGAAGTCCTCCAGCAGTTCGGTGATCATATCGGAACGGCGCATCGCTTTGTAATTACCATCCAGGTAATGGCATTCGCCGAGGTGTCAGCCAAGGACCATGACGCCGTCGGCCCCCTGGCCGAGGGCGTCCATGACGTGCTCGGGATGGACCATCCCCGAGCACATCACCCGGATAATCCGCACGTTGTGCGGATACTGCATCCTGGCCGTTCCGGCCAGATCGGCAGCGGCGTAGGAGCACCAGTTGCAGCAGAATGCAATGATTTTCGGCTCAAAACTCATTTTTCCCACTCCTTGTATACATGAATGTTCATTTCTACGTTGTTCGCCATGCCCATCAGACCGCAAGCGCCGCCCGAACCTGGCTGCTGATCTGCTTCATGGTAAAGCCGGCGATATAGACGCCGCGCTTCGGACAGGTTCCCTGACACAGACCGCAACCCTTGCACTGGGCCTTGTTGACGCTGATGATCCGCTTGCCCTCGCCGCCTTCGGTGTCGGCCTCGATCGTCATCAGGGTGATGGCGTTGTAGGGGCAGACGTCGACGCACAGAGCGCAGCCGTCGCAGTAATCGGGGTCGACGGTGGCCTTCACCGCATCGAGCGACACCTGCGATTTCGACAGCAGCGTGGCGGCCCGGGCCGAGGCGGCCAGGGCCTGGGCGACCGACTCTTCGATCGGTTTGGGATAATGGGCGAGGCCGGCCACGAACATGCCGTCGGTCGAAAAATCGACCGGCCGCAGCTTGGCATGGGCCTCCTGGAAGAAGCCATCGTTATCGACCGGGATCTTGTAGAGCTTGGCGAGGTCGACGGCGTCCGTCTTCGGCCTGATCGCCGAGGCGAGAATCACCATATCGGCCTTGATCTTCAGCGGCCGATGCAGGACATGGTCCCAGACCTCGACGTTGACATGGCTGCCGTCTTCGGTGACCAGCGGTTTGCCGTGCAGTTCATAGTTGATGAAGATGACCCCCATCTTCCGGGCCTGGCGATACAGGGCCTCGCGCTGGGCATAGGTCCGCATGTCGCGGTACAGGATATAGACGTTGCGGGACGGATCCTCCTTCTTCAGCCCGATCGCCGCCTGCACCGAGTGGGTGCAGCAGACCTTGGAGCAGTACATGTGCCCGGACTCGCGGGAGCCGACACACTGGATGAAGACGAAGTTCCTGCTGGACTTGATGTGCTTCTCCTTCAGCTCATGGAGCTTGTCGAATTCGATGGAGGTCACCACCCGCTTGATCTCGTTGTAGCCATACTCGTTCGGCGAATAGATGCTGCCGCCGGTGGCGATGATGCCGACACCGTGGGCGATGACGGTGGAGATCCCGCTCCGCGAGGTTATCGTCGACTTGAAGTTGCCGACGAACCCGTCGACGGCGGTGACTTCGGAGCCTTTATGGACGGTGATCCTGTCGTTCCACAGGACCTTCTCGACCAGTTTGGCGACCCGGGTCGGGATATGCTCGCCGGACCAGGTGTGCTTCAGGTACAGGGCGTTGCCGCCGAGGGTCTCGGTCCGCTCGATGAGGTTGACATCGAATCCCTGTTCGGCCAGATTCAAGGCGGCGGTCATGCCGGCGACCCCACCGCCGACCACCAGGGCCGACTGGGTGATCGGCACGGCGATCGGTTGCAGCGAGGCGCCGTAGGTGACCTTGGCGACCGCCATCCGCACCAGATCCTTGGCCTTGGCGGTGGCATGGCTCGGGTCCTTGCTGTGGACCCAGGAGTTGTGGTTGCGGATATTGGCCATCTCCACCAGGTACTCGTTGAGCCCGGCCGACTTCAGGGTCTCGCGGAACAGGGGCTCATGGGTGCGCGGGGTGCAGGCGGCGATGACGATGCGGTTGAGGTTCTGCTCCTGGATGCGTTTGGTGATCTGCTCCTGGGTATCCTGCGAGCAGGAGAAGAGGTTGCGCTCGACATAGACGACGTTCGGAAGCGTTGCCGCGTAGTCCTCTACCGCCTTGACGTCGACCACCCCGGCGATGTTCGAGCCGCAGTGACAGACGAAGACCCCGATCCGCGGGTCTTCGGCGCTGACGTCCTTCTCCTGGGGAAAGGTCGCCTCGGTCGTCAGCTCGTGCCGCGCCGGGGAGAGCAGGTCGGCGACCGCCGCCGCCGCGGCCGACCCCTCGACGACCGACTGGGGGATATCCTTCGGCCCGGCAAAGGCGCCGCAGGTGAAGATCCCGGCCTGGGAGGTCTGGACCGGGGCGAAGTCGGAGGTGGCGGCGAACTTGTCGGCGGTCAGCTGAATGCCGGTCGTCTCCGCCAGTTGAAGGACGTGCTTCGGGGTCTGCAGCCCGACCGAGAGGACGACCATGTCGTAGTACTCCTCGACCTGACGCCCCTTCTCGTTGATGTAATGGATGCGCAGGTCGCCGTTGGTTCCCTGCGGCTCGATGCCGTTGACGCGGCAGCGGACGAAACGGACGGCCGATTCATCCTTGGCCCGCTCGAGATACTTGTCGAAATCCTTGCCGTGGGTCCGCATGTCCATATAGAAGATCGTCGTCGCCAGCCCCGGCACGTGATCCTTGGCGATGACCGCCTCCTTGATCGCGTACATGCAGCAGACCGAAGAGCAGTAACCGTTGCCGCACAGGTTCTCGTCGCGGGAACCGATGCACTGCAGGAAGGCGACCTTGGTGACCGGCTTGCCGTCGGAGGGACGGACCAAGTGGCCCTCGGTCGGTCCGGAAGCCGACAGATAGCGCTCGAGCTGGAGGGCGGTGATGACGTTCGGCATGATGCCGTAGCCCCAGACCTGGGCCGGTCGAGGATCGTAGGCCTCGAAGCCGGGGGCGAGGATGACGGCGCCGACGTTGACCTGATGGACCTTCTCGACATCGTCGAAATTGATCGCCCCGGCGTCGCAGACCTTCTCGCAGAAGCCGCAGGCCCCCGGCTTCTGCAGCCGGATGCAGCTGACCGGATCGATCTGGTACTTCAACGGGACCGCCTGGGCGTACTTGACATAGATGGCCTTGCGCTTGCCGGTGCCGGCGTCGTACTCGCTGTCCACCTTCTTCGGACATTTCTCGGCACAGGCGCCGCAGGCAATGCACTTGTCCATGTCCACATAACGTGGAGATTCTTTGATCGTTACGGTAAAGTCCCCGGCAGCTCCGGTTATCCCGGTTACTTCGCTCAGGGTCATCAACTTGATATTTAAGTGCCGACCGCACTCAACCAGTTTGGGCGCGATTATTCACATCGAGCAGTCATTGGTCGGGAAGGTCTTGTCGAGCTGGGCCATGGCCCCGCCGATCGCCCCTGATTTTTCGACCAGGTAGACGTAATACCCGGAGTCAGCGAGATCCAGGGCTGCCTGCATCCCCGTGACGCCACCTCCCACAATCATTACCGAGCCAACTTTCTTCGTGTCCAGCATGACAGGTGCTCCTCTTGTATAATAGTGCATACCCCGAATTGCCGAGAATCGCGGGGTACTTCATAGTGTTCAAGCCCTTGCCGGCAAGCAGCAGGAACCGCGGGTCGTTGAATTCCGCTTCTCTTACTGTTTGTTCGGCATGATCAGCGAATCCGCGACCAGCTCCCAGATGTACTTGACCTCGATGCCGAGATCGTACTCCTTGTTCAGTGACTTCATGATCTGGTCACGGCAGTTGTGACACGGGGCGATGACCAGATGTGCGCCCGATTCAGAGATCTGCCGGGCCTTGGTTCGACCGTAGTAGACCCGTTCGGCGCTGAACGGCATCGCCCAGGCGCCGCCGCCGGCGCCGCAGCAGTAGGCCTCCATCCGGTTCGGATACATCTCGCGCAGATCGGGGCAGCAGGCCCGGGAGATATCCCGGCCTTCCTCGAAAAATGCCTGACCGAAGGCCCTGAAGGATTTGCGGCCATAGTTGCAGGGATCATGAAAAACGGCGGGCATGGTGTGGATGGTGTTATCCAACTGGATCTTCCCTGCCCTGATGTATTCCATCAACAGTTCGAAAACCGAGACGATCTTGAACTCGTTGAAGACTTCCGGGAACCACCTGTTCAACCCGGACCGGGTTGCAAAGTAGGCGTGGCCTCATTCGGGGAGGAGGAGAACCTTGCAGTTCAACCTCCGCATGTTGTCGACGATCCGGCCGACAATGACCTTCATCGCCGCGTCGTCACCGGAGAACAGACCCCAGTTGACGCCTTCCCAGTTCTCCGAGGCGATGGTCCAGGACTCACCGGCGGCGTGGAAGATCTTCCACCAGAACTTCATGTCGTCCGGCTCGCCGTAGGGCTCCTTGGAGTTGATGGTGACGAGCACCCTGGCGCCGTGGACATCGATCGGGGTGACAAAGCCGGGGCAGCTGTCGGCGGCCAGTTCCTCACCCAGTTCCTGGCACAGGAAGACGAAGTCGTCCTTGGGGATGCCGAGATTGTTGCCGCGCTCGAGGCACATCACGACCCCCTTGTGGATCGGGCCGGGAACCTTGTCGCGGTCGCGGAGACCGCGAAGCCTGCGCATCAGGGCGACGATCTGGATGTTGGCGGGGCAGGAGGCCTCGCATTTGCCGCACATCGTGCATTTCCACGGCCACTGACTGGCAACCAGTTCCTGGTCCATGCCGAGGACCGCCATGCGCACGATCTTGCGGGGATCGAGGCCGTCGACACCGGCAATCGGACAGGCGCTGGCGCAGGTGCCGCAGGTCAGACAGGCATCGGCCCAGCTCGGGTCGACGGCGATCTCGCTGTGATGCCCATCCAGATCCAACGCTGGAATCTCCTGCTCGGCCCTGGCCTCCATCGTCTTGACGGTGGTGAGATCAACATGGCTGTCCGGGCGGATATGCGGCTCACGGCCGAACTTCTGACAGAGGACCTGATAATCGTTGAACTTCATCAGATACTTGCGCCCGGGACCCTCCTTGGCGGGAAGCGTCCCGGCGGCGATCCAGTTGCGTATGGTGTTCCGGTGAACACCAAACTCCTCTGCCATTTCGCTGACTCTAAATTCATACATCATACACGGTCACCTCATTGAGCTTATTCAGAAAGAATGTGTAACACCTTCTCACATGCCACAGAGACGGCAGCAGACATTGCCGGCGACAGTCCCGGGGTTATTTCATCGGGAATGGTCTCGACCTGGGCGGCCAGGATAACGACGCGCACACCGGTATGCTGTTCCAGTTCGACCAGCAGGTTGACGGTGGGAAATTGATGGAGGGAAAAATCGTGAATTTTCTTCGGGGGAATTGCCGAAGTATCCATAAGAAAGACATCGCCGGGCTCGCGGTCGGGAAAATCAACCGCGTCGAGGACGATGATCCGGTCAGGCCGGCCCTCTGCCGTCAGGATATAATCAAAAAGATACTCACGGATGCCGGTGCCGGCATCGATCGCCTCCACCCCTGCCGGCAATTGATAGCGGGAGTTGAGGGCGTCGACGACTGCCGGACCGTAGCCGTCATCACCCATGACGACGTTGCCGCAACCGAAGACCACAGTCGAGATATTTTCTTGTGCCATTGTGCAAACAGTGCCTCTTGTTAATTTTAATGCGACGTTACCATTGCCCCGGATCAATATCAAGAGAAATTATCAATAATGATCTGAGCCATTTAATTTATTGATATCGACATCTGCATTTGCCTTGAAACTTGATATCAACCTGGAATCACGACAAAAAAAGAAAGAAAGCCTCGCATCCACCATCCCCGGCAGCCCCTCGACCCGTCGGCGAACGTCCACCGTCAGGAAGATTAACCATCAGACAATTCAGCCAGTTACCTGTTAATCCGGTTAGACATGCGGGAATTTCGAGTGATCCGGGAAGAAACCCGGCACGACGAGAGGAAAGAAACCGGCGGCACGACCTGTCGGGATGACAGGCGCCACCCCCTGAGGCGGGTGCTTGACCGTGAAGGACAAGGTGCGGCGATGACGAACCGGATGACGAGGCTGGTTCGCCCCGCCGGCGACCGGCGTCAGCGATAGCCGGAGGGGTTGGCGATCTGCCAGCGCCAGGCGTCCTCGCACATCTGCCGGACGTCCCGTTCCGCCTTCCATCCCAGCTCTTCCGCCGCCCTGGCCTGATCGGCGTAGCAGATCGCGACATCCCCGGCCCGGCGGGGGGCGAGGCGGTAGGGGATTTTCCGGCCGCTGGCCCCCTCGAAGGCGGCGATCATTTCGAGAACGCTGCAACCGCGGCCGGTGCCGAGATTGTAGATCGCGACCCCGGGTCGCTGCCGGAGGCGGAGCAGGGCCTTTTCATGGCCCAGGGCGAGATCGACGACATGGATATAATCGCGAACCCCGGTGCCGTCCGGGGTGGGATAGTCGTCGCCGAACACCGACAGGCACTCCAGTTGCCCGACGGCGACCTGGGCGATGTAGGGCATCAGGTTGTTGGGGATGCCGAGCGGGTCTTCGCCGATCCGCCCGCTGGCATGGGCACCGACCGGATTGAAATAGCGGAGCAGAATGACGTTCCAGAGAGGGTCGGCGATGTGGAGATCGCGCAGGATCTCTTCGATCATCAACTTGGTGCGGCCGTAAGGGTTGGTGCAGGAGAGGGGAAAGTCCTCGGTGATCGGCACGGTGGCCGGATTGCCGTAGACGGTCGCCGACGAGCTGAAGACGATGTCCCTGACCCCGTGGGCGGCCATGACCTCGCACAGCACCAGGGTGCCGCCGAGGTTGTTGCGGTAATAGCGCAGCGGGGCGCCGACCGATTCGCCAACCGCCTTCAGTCCGGCGAAGTGGATCACCGCGTCAAACGGCGTCGGGGTGCCGCGAAAGACGGCATCGATCGCCTCCTTGTCGCAGAGATCGGCGCGGTGGAAGACCAGGTCCCGGCCGCTCAGTTCCATGACCCGCCGCAGTGATTCCTCGCTGGCGTTGCAGAGATTGTCGATCACCGTCACCTGATACCCGGCCTGCAGCAATGCGAGACAGGTATGGCTGCCGATGTACCCTGCCCCTCCGGTCACCAAGATATGCATGTTCCCCCCACCGGTTTTTGTGCGATCGATCCCTGCCGCCGGCATGGATACCGGATCAGGCCCTGCAGCCCACGCCGACGACTGCAAGGCAAGCATAGCCGGATAGCCGCCGGCGGGCAACAGGAAAGCCGGAGTGCCGTGCGCCGGCAGATGTTTGCGCCGGGCGCAAAATAGTTTAGCCAGGGCCGGCGGATGGGGTATATACTTGATTCGAAGATCCCCTTGCCGGAAGTCACATACTGTATATTGCAACGATGTATGCCGCGGCCGGAGCGACACCATCGCCCAGGCCGGCAGGATCCCCAATCCACCGGAAGAACGACGACATGGATGACGCCCAGCGCATACTCGAACTGCGCCGCCAGCTCAACGACCACGGTTACCGCTATTACACCCTCGACGCGCCGACGATCTCCGATGCCGAGTACGACCGGCTGTTCCGGGAACTGCTTGATCTCGAGTCCCGTCACCCGGAACTGGTCACCGAGGACTCGCCGAGCCGGCGGATCGGCGCCCCCCCCCTGGACAGCTTTACCCAGGTGCAGCACCGCCTGCCGATGCTCAGCCTCGAGAACGCCTTCACCGAGGCCGACATCGTCGCCTTCGAGGAGCGGCTGCGGCGCTTTCTCAACCTCACCGAAAAGCCGGCCTATGTCATCGAGCCGAAGCTCGACGGCCTTGCCGTCGAACTGGTGTACCGGGATGGCCTGCTGGTCCAGGGATCGACCCGCGGCGACGGCCAGACCGGCGAGGACATCACCGACCAGATCCGCACCGTCAAGTCGATCCCGCTGCGCCTGCATCACCCGGCTCCCGACCTGCTCGAGATCCGGGGCGAGGTCTACATGGAAAACGACGGCCTCACCAAACTCAACGAACAGCAGCTGCAGGCCGGCCGCCCCCCCTTCGCCAACCCGCGCAACGCCGCCGCCGGCTCCCTGCGCCAGCTCGACCCGGCGATCACCGCCAGACGGCCGCTGAAGTTCTTCACCTACGGGGTTGCCACCCCGAAGGACACCGGCTGCAGCGGCCAGTACGAACTCCTGAACTACCTGGCGACGCTGGGCCTGCCGGTCAACCAACTGACCCGGCGCTGCCCGACGATCGCCGAGGTCATCGCCGGCTTCGCCGAATTCGCCGCCCTCCGCCACAGCCTGCCGTATGAGATCGACGGCATGGTCATCAAGGTCGACTCCTTCCAGCTCCAGGACCGGCTGGGCAGCAAGGTCCGGGCCCCACGCTGGGCCATCGCCTGCAAGTTCCCGCCGCAGCAGGAGACCACCCGCCTGATCGACGTCGAATTCCAGGTGGGACGGACCGGAGCGATCACCCCGGTCGCCATCCTGCAACCGGTCACCGTCGGCGGGGTCACGGTCAGCCGGGCCACCCTCCACAATCAGGACGAACTGGCCCGCAAGGACCTGCGGATCGGCGATACCGTCCTGGTCCAGCGGGCCGGCGACGTCATCCCCGAAATCGTCTTGGCGATCACCGCACAACGCGACGGCACCGAAACACCGGTCGTCATGCCCACCCTCTGCCCGGCCTGCCGCCAGCCCCTGACCCGGCCGGCCGGTGAGGCGGTGACCCGCTGCCAGAACCTGCACTGCACCGCCCAGCGGCTGCAGGGGCTGATCCACTTCGCCTCGAAGGCCGGCCTCGATATCGAGGGGCTCGGCAAAAAAAATGTCGAACAGCTCCTCGAGCTGGGATTGATCACCGATATTCCCGACATCTACACCCTCGAGCCGAGTTCGCTGGAGAACCTCGACGGCTGGGGGACGAGGTCGGCGGAAAACCTCGTTGCCGCGATCAGGGCCAAGACCAGGCCGCCGCTCGGCCGCTTTCTCGCCGCCCTCGGCATCCGCTATATCGGCGAGATCAGCGCCGCGGTCCTGGAATCGCACTTTTCCTCGCTGGCCCAGCTGCGGCAGGCGACCCGGGAGCAGCTCCTCGAGATCGAGGGCATCGGCGAGCAGGCGGCGACGAGCCTCATCGACTTCTTCACCAGCCGGCGCGGCCGGGAACTGCTGCAGCGCCTCGAGGACATCGGCGTTCAACCGCTGCCGCCGGCCGTCGACACCGGCAGCCAGCCGCTGGCCGGCCATGTCGTCCTGTTCACCGGCAGTCTCCAATCGATGTCACGGGATGAGGCCAAGAAGCTGGTCAGAGACCATGGCGGCCAGATTGCGACATCGGTGACCCAGAAGACCACCCACATCGTTGCCGGCGACAAGCCCGGGTCGAAGATCAGGAAGGCGGAAGAGCTCGGCAAGCAGATCCTGAGCGAGGACCAGTTTCTGGCCCTGATCGGATCCAGATAGATCGATCCCCGAGATTCGTCTCAGCGCGGGATAAAGAGCGGGGCTCGGCATTTCCCAGCAGATGACAGTGAAAAATTCTGCAGGCCAGCTCCTATGAAAGCCTGATCCTGTGCTCGACCTGGGCAGAAATCTCCACGCCAAAGGCGGCAACCTCTACCTTTACGACGTCAAGGAGGGGGCCTGCGATCACTTCATGTTTTTCGAATATCTCCTTGAAATCGGAGCCGAAAACATCTATGAATCAAAGGCTGGGGCCATTGCCGGGATTTTCGGCGCCCTCGACAGGGATACCTGCCGGCGCTGCCGGGCCAGGATCTTCGAGGAGTGCGCAACCGTCCCCCCTGCCTCGGAGGTATCGACAAATACCGTTCCGGGATCATTGCCGTCGTACGCTGTGGCAGAGCTCATCCCCGGCCAACGAACAACGGAAAAGGCATGAAGATCATTGATTTACGCAGTGATACCGTGACCAGGCCGACCCCGGCGATGCGCCGGGTGATGGCCGCCGCCGAGGTCGGCGACGACGTCTACGGCGACGACCCGACCGTCAACCGGCTCGAGGCAACCGCCGCCGACCGCCTCGGTTTCGAGGCCGCCCTCTTCACCTGCAGCGGCACCCAGGCCAACCTTCTCAGCATCATGACCCACTGCGCCAGGGGCGAGGAGTATATCGTCGGCCAGCAGGCCCATACCTATAAATATGAAGGCGGCGGCGCCGCCGTGCTGGGCAGCATCCAGCCGCAGCCGCTGGATCTCGAGGCTGACGGGACGCTCGATCTGAAACGGGTGGCCAGGGCGATCAAGCCCGATGACTTCCACTTCGCCCGGACCCGACTGCTGTGTCTGGAAAATACCCAGGGCGGCAAGGTCCTGCCCCCCGACTATCTGCAGAAGGCCGGCGAATTTGCCAGGGAAAGGAAACTGCGACTGCACCTCGACGGCGCCCGCATCTTCAACGCGGCGGTCAAACTGGGGATGGATGTACAAGAATTAACGGCACCTTTCGATTCGGTGTCGGTCTGTCTGTCGAAGGGCCTGGGCGCCCCCGTCGGCTCGCTGGTCTGCGGCGATCGGGAGTTCATCAAAGAGGCGCGGCGATGGCGCAAGGTCTGCGGCGGCGGCATGCGGCAGGCCGGAATCCTGGCGGCGGCGGGACTGCACGCCCTCGCCCACCATATCGACAGGCTGGCCGATGACCATGACAACGCCGGCCGGCTGGCCAGGGGATTGCAGAAGTTTGAGGCGTTACAAGTAGATCCGGCCACGGTGCAGACCAACATGGTCTTTGCCGGCATCGAGGCCGATCTCTGTCAAAAACTGGCCGACGACCTGCAGGCCGAAGGGATTCTCATCAGCCCCGGCAACCCGCTCCGGCTGGTGACCCATCTCGATGTCAACCGTCGCGACATCGGTCGTGTACTCAAGGCCGTCGGCGCCTTCTTCCACCGACAGACCTGAAACAGGTCGAAGCCGCCGGACGCAGAGACGAAGGCCTTCAGCCGAAAATTTCCCATCAATGCGCACATCCCCCTTCCAGCGGGAGAGGTGCGCAGGGATGTTTTTTATCTCACTTTCTTGACGTTTGCTGCAGCCGGTCCTTTCGCCCCGGAAACAATGTCAAATGTCACCCGGGCACCTTCCTCAAGCGACTTGAACCCGTCTCCCTGGATTGCCGAATGGTGGACGAAAACGTCGTTGCCGCCATCCTGAGCGATAAAACCAAAGCCTTTTGCATCATTAAACCACTTCACTGTTCCTTCAGCCATTGTACTGCTCCCTTGTACTCGGTCACTCTGTGACCTCTTTGTTCTCAAACCGGCCGATCTTCGATCTTCCGGCAAGCCGCCCGGAACGCCCGGGCAGCCATCTCTCCCGGCGATTACAGGCCGAAATCAAACGATCTCGCCCGTCCCCGCCTGGTTTTTCCCCGCGTATCGCCACCGCTGACCGGGCCGACCGGGGATACCTTTTTCACTGCCTCGACCGCAACCGCCGGTTGTCGGCTCGGACGCGCAACCTTCTTGATCGATACCGCGGTGCCAAGCGTCTTCTGGATCTGCCTCACCAACTGGGTGTCGTCACCGGTGGCGAAGGTGAACGCATCGCCGACGCAGGTGGCCCGACCGGTTCGGCCGGTCCGGTGGGTGTAGGCCTCGAAGGTGTCCGGCATATCGAAATTGATCACATGCGATAGCCCGGACACATCGATCCCTCTGGCGGCAATATCGGTGGCAACCATGATGGTGTAGGTTCCCCGCTTGAACCCTTCCAGGGCCTGCTGCCGTTTCGGCTGCGACATGTTCCCCTGCAGGGCGGTGGCCTTGAATCCGGCCTTGTCGAGGACCTGGGCCAGGCTCCGGGCCTTGTGCTTGGTCCTGGTGAAGACCAGGGCGTTACGGATATCGGGCTGGAGAAGAATCTCCTGCAGCAGGGCGGACTTGCCGGCCTGCTCGACCTGATAGATCGAGTGGCTGACCGTGTCGATCGGCCGCTGGTGATCAATCTGCACCGTTACGGCGTCGGCAAGGATGTCCTCGACCAGATGGCGCACCTCGCGGGGCATGGTGGCCGAAAAGACCAGGGTCTGCCGTTGCTGCGGCGTCTGCTTGATTATCCGGCGGATATCCGGCAGAAATCCCTTGTCGAACATGTGATCGGCCTCGTCAAGGACCAGCATCTCGACATGGCGCAGATCGACGGCCCTATCCTGCAGGTGGTCGAGGAGCCGGCCGGGACAGGCGACGATGATCTCCACGCCTTCCCGCAATTTCCGTGCCTGCACGGATTTGCTGACACCGCCGTAGATGACGGTGCTGCGAATCCTTGTCCCCGCCGCCATCCGCGCGAAGTACTCGTGAATCTGCTCGGCCAGTTCACGGGTCGGAGCGATTACCAGGGCCTGGACTCCTTTCTTAGGATGCTGAAGACAACGCTGCAGGATCGGCAGAACAAAGGCTGCCGTCTTGCCGGTGCCGGTCTGGGCCAGGCCCAGGACGTCACGCCCGGCGAGAACGGGGGGAATGGCCTGCTGTTGAATCGGGGTCGGACTGGTGTAACCGCTGGACTTGACGGCGGCAGTGATGTGGGGGTGAAACTGAAAGACAGAAAAACTCATTCAAACTCCTGGCACCTTTTCAAGGTGCTGTATATATGCTTTTCCCGCTTCCATCCCGAATGGAAGGAAAAGGGACGCCATCTCATTCTCAATAATTGAAAACGAAAAATGTCTTCAGCACATTCGATCGTCAACGGGGAAGCGGGACATCCGTTCTGCATTGAAATCCGTGCCGATGGCAGATGGTTGCGTGGTAAAGGGGACAAGCGCCGCGGATCAGAATCGCCGCCCTTTTTTCTTGGGGGGCTTGGCCTCGTTGCAGACGAGGGTCCGATGTTTATAGACCTTGCCGTTGAGATCCTCCATAGCCTTATGTCCTTCTGATCTGGTCGACATCTCGACAAATGCAAAACCCTTGGAACGACCGGAAAAATGATCGGTAACCAGATTGGCGGCAACGACGCTGCCATAGGTTCCGAAAAGGGTCACAAGTTCCGGTTCGGTGATATCGAAGGGAAGACTACCGACAAAAAGTTTCATACTGGATCTCCTTTAACGTAGTCAGCAGAAACTTTGGCGGCATCAGGCGGTGCGATAGTAAGACACTGCTGGAGGCGGGAAAGTGTATGCTCAAAATAATTGTAAGATTGTCATCTTAAAAGGATCCATCAATTAATGCAAGACAATTCGGCAGCCGAGGTTAACACAGACTGCTGGCGAGATCTCCACCCAATCCCTGCCGCGGTCTCCAGGAGGAATGGTGATCATTTCACAGCGAACAACCGCAGGAACGACGGAGGAACAGCACTCTCAAACCGACAGGGGACATTGTCGACGGGATGGATAAAGGCCAGGACCTGGGCATGCAGAGCGAGGCGCTTGATGGGATTGCTGATCGCCCCGTATTTCTTGTCTCCCACGACCGGATGACCGATATCCTGGAGGTGGACCCGGATCTGGTGCTTGCGCCCGGTCTCGAGGGAAAGGCTGAGCAGCGAATAATCGCGATTGCCCTTGATCGTCCGGTAATGGGTGACCGCCCTCTTCCCCTGGTCCGGCTTCCGGCTCGAATACACCTTGAATGCGGCACTTTCCGTCAGCCAGGAGGTCACCGTCCCCGCCGCTGGTTCCACCTGGCCCTCCACCACCGCCACGTAGGTGCGCTCGGTGATCGTCGACATCCAGGTCTCCTGGATCCTGTCCCGGATGCCCTCGTTTTTGGCGAAGAGCAGCAGCCCCGAGGTTTCCCGGTCGATGCGGTGGACGATGAAGATCTTGGCGGCGGGGTCCCGCTCTTTGACGTAATCGCTGAGGATGCTGTAGGCCGTCCGCCGTTTTTCCGTTTCGGTGGCAACGGTCAGCAGCGCCGCCGGCTTGTCGATGACAATCAGATCGCGATCCTCGAAGACGATTCGTATCCCGTGGTAGAGCCGGTTGAAGGGGATTTTTTCCCACCGTACCCTGATCTGCTGGCCCGGATGCAGGGGATGATCGAACTGCGTGACGACCTTGCCGTCCACCGAGACCTGCCTGTCGCGCAGGACGGCCTTGATGGTGTTGCGGCGCTTCGCCGGAACGCTGTCGACCAGGTATTTCAACAACTCCGTTTCACCCTTGACGACCAGGACAAGTTCTTCTCTGTCTTTCAAGCTATCAATACGATGTCGATTTCTCGGTTTTTTTTTCATCACGTCCATGGGGTGGCTTGAAGGGGAGCGACGGCGAGGCGTCCGCTGGCGGCATCACCGTTTTGATGCGGTGTTTCAGATGGAACAGACGGCGCAGACGGAAGCGGTCCCATCCTTATCCAGCCGCTCGGCGAAACACTCGACGATATCGACCATCCATGCCTGCCGCAGGGAACACCAGTCGCCGCTCCACAGCCAGTGTATCTTCCGGGAAAAGAGCGGGGGGAGGCAGAAATCCCGCTCGACGGTGGGAGGGCGGAGAATGGTCAGCAACTCCGGCAGGGTCGGCAGCCGCCAGTCGCGCCGGCCGGCCCAGCCCTGCCGCTTCAACTGCTCCACATACTCTCCCGCCTGCCTCCAGTCAAGCGGGAATTCCGAGCCCTGCCCCTGCCACAGCAAGCCGGTCAGGGGATCGAGGACAAGCCGGTCGCCCCCTGACCGCAATTGGTGTGGGTGGTATGCGGTCGGTCGCATCAACCGGTCGAGACCGACTTCCGCCTGCACCTGGCAATGACGGATGCGTTGTGCCTCCCGGCGCATGATCACCGCCGAACCCCGCTCCTCCTCGTCCTCCTCGTCCTCCTCGAACCGGCATCCGGCCGCCGAGGTCGCCTTCCAGGCGGCATAGACATCCTCCAGGCTCGAACGCATCCGCCTGGCGGTGGCGAACCGGTGCGACGGTTCGGGGGCAAGGCCGGACATGATCCACTCGTCCCAGCCTCCTCCCAGATCCGGCCGCAGACTGCTCGGCAGCGGCACGTCCCCCTGCGCCGGGGCAGCCAGGCGCCCGGTCAGGAGCCGATAGGCGAGCATCGCGGTGCTATAGATATCGGCCCGCTCGTCCGCCGCTTCGGGCCGGATTTCCTGCTCCGGGGCGGCATAGAAGGGCGACCCGACCTGCAGGCCCTTGATCCCCTGCCGCTCTTCGCCGCGAACCCGGGACAGACCGAAGTCGATGATCTTCACCCGGTCGTCGCCGGTCAGCATCAGATTGAAGGGTTTCAGATCCCGATGGACAATGCCGGCGAAGTGGAGGCGCTCCAACCCCTTCAGGGTCTGCAGCAGATAGCGGGTGGTCTTGGCGACCGAGATCGTGCGCGAGGGCCGCTCGACCTCGTAGGCTTCGCCGATCAAGGTGCCGAGCGAATGGGCGTAGTACTCGAGGACGATGAAGGGGTGGCCGCCTGCCTCGTCACAGTCCACCACCCCGGCGACATGGGCGTGGGCGATGCCGCCCATGATCCGGGCTTCGTCGAAGAACGCCTGCCGCAGCAGGTCCTCGCCGGCGAGATCGACCAGCAGTTCGTCCCGGGGGGCAAGGACCTTCAGGGCGACAATCCTGCCGGTGAGCGGCGCCCGCCCCTTGTAGACCACACTCATGCCGCCCCGGCCGAGACGGCCGACGACCTCGTATCTGCCGAGTTGATTCATGACCGGCACAGCCTCTCGGCATAGGCATCGGGAAAGCCAAGCCGACGGATCTTGGCGACGGTGATCCGGCAATCGTAGGGAACGAACAGCACCTGCAGCAACCGGGTGACCGAGTCCCACACCAGGTACTTGGCCCTCAGGTCGCCGTCCCGCGGCTGGCCGACGCTGCCGGCATTGACGATCTGCCCCATGTCCTCCGGCAGCCTGATCGTCCCCTCGGCCAGCGGCATACGGACGATCTCTCCCTCCGTCTGCCGCACGAGCTGCAGGTCATGGGTATGACCGACAAAATAGAGCGATAGCGGGGATGAAGCGAAGAGTTCGGCTATCTTCCGATCAGTCTGTCTGAACAGGTAGATGAAAACCGATTCGGGCGGAAAACCGTGGACGAACAATGCCTCGGCCAGCAGCACGGAGCGCGGCAGACTGCGGCAATAGGCCAGGCTCTCTTCGCCAAGGAGCTGCTCGGTACGGACGTTGTTCTCCCGGGCCTGAAAATTCATCCACCGTCTCGCCTCCGTCGACTGCAGGGCCGCTTCGTGGTTGCCGAGTATCGCCAGGCATTTCAGTCTTCGCACCAACCGGACAACCCCCTCGGGATCGGGGCCGTAACCGATCATATCCCCGAGACAGACGATCCGGTCCACCTCCCTGGCCCGGAGGTCGATCGCAACCGCTTCCAAGGCCTCCAAATTTCCATGAATATCTGAAAGAATCGCGATCCGCATATCCTTGCCGGCTGATTGTCGATGAAATCGAGGCGTACCTTTCAGTTCCAGACTAGACCAAAGCAAAGTCGAGAGGCAAGTACTTTCACCGCCGGCTTGTCCCGCGAATCGCGACGCACACCACTTTGCAGCACTTGACATGCACCGGAGGCCTTCTTATTTTCTTTTTCGCATACCAAAATTATATATAATTTCAATCGAGTACAATTAGCAGCAACAGATCAGGCCATCTTTCCATCAGTCCATCCATAACCAACAGGAGGTGCAGTTATGCGAACGCGATTTCATGATCTGCAGCAGATGCTATCATCGATGGATGCCTTGCGGGACACCTTCAATCTGCTGAGCGGCGAGACATATGACCGTCTGCCGCGCTTCGAGGGCGGCTGGGGAACCCCTGACGGGTGGCCCAAGATGAACCTGTACGATACCGGAGAACAGCTGGAAATGCGCATCGAACTCCCCGGTTTCGCCCGGGAAGACATCCAGATCAAGGTCCAGGGCAATTACCTCGAGATCAGCGGCTCACGCAAGGCGGCCGGGCCGGAAGGATATACCGTCCACCGCCGGGAACGGGAGAACCCGACCTTCACCCGGAGCATGACGCTTCCGATCGAAGTCGACAGCGGCCTGGCCTCGGCCTCGATCAAGAACGGCATGCTCAGTCTTGTCCTGCCGAAAAGCGTTGCGGCACGCCCGCAGCAGATAACCATCCGCTGATGAAACGAGACGATCTGAACAGGAGGTCTGCCATGACACAGGAAAACCCGATCGCCCAGACTGAAAAGACGGCCGTGGAGAAACCGGCAAAACTCACCGTGCTGATCCCCAGCGTCGATATCTACGAGAACAACGATGAATATCTCGTGTACGCCGATCTGCCGGGAGTGAAGAAGGAGGATGTCAGCATCGATCTCGATAACGGCCAGCTGACCTTGATCGGCAACCGGTACGTGGAGGCGGTCAAGGGCCAGCTGATGGCAGAATTCAGCTCCGCCCAGTACCGCCGCGTTTTTTCCGTACCGCAGGGGATCGATCTTGCCAGAGTCGACGCCGAACTCACCGACGGCGTCCTCAAACTGCACCTGCCCAAATCGGAGGCAGTCAAACCGCGGAAGATCGAGATCCGCGAAGGCTGACCGGCGTCAACGGCCTGCGTCGGGGCGGGCAACGATACCGTCTGCCCCGGCGCCGATCAACCTCCGCTCTCCTTTTTGGCGTCGAGTTCAGCCCAGCGGTCGTACAGGGCATCGATCTCCTCGCCGATCTGTTGAAGATTCTCCCAGCACTCGGCAAGCCGGGCCGGATCGGCGACCGTCTCCGGCAATTCCATCGTCTGCTGCAGTCCTTCGTGCACAACCTCGGCGGCCGCAATCCGCTCCTCGAGCTGATCGAACTCGCGCTGTTCCAGGTACGAGAGACGGCCGGCCTTCTTCCGCCCCCCTTCGTCGGCAGACCCGGCCGTCACCGGCGCCGCCGCGGGACGATCAGCCTTTTCCCGTTCCTGGATATGGAACAGCCACTGTTCGTAATCGGCATACCAGGCCACGCCGCCGATGCCATCGAAACCGAGAATCCGGTCGCAGACGGCATCAAGCAGGAAGCGATCATGGGTGACCAGGACGAGGGCCCCGGGAAATTCCTGCAGGCTTTCCTCGAGGACATCGAGTGAGGGGATGTCGAGATCGTTCGTCGGTTCGTCAAGGAGCAGGATATCGGCCGGCTGCCGCATCAACGCGGCGATCAGGATGCGGGCCTGTTCACCGCCTGAGAGCTGTCCCAACGGCGTCTCCAGCTGGTCGACACGAAAGAGAAATTTTTTTGCCCAGGACACCACGTGCAGAGATCGCCCCTGATAGACGACAGCGTCGCCATCCGGGGCCAGGGTCCGGCGCAACGTTACCTCCGGTTGGATCTGCTCACGTCTCTGGTCAAAACTGACGATACGGACCCCGTCGGCCGGCTTCAGGACCCCGGCATCCGGTCGCAGGCCCGCAGGATCAACGGCTGCGGCGAGAATCTGCATCAGGGTCGACTTCCCGCAGCCGTTTCTGCCCAGCAGACCGATCCTCGATCCCGGTGAGAGCTGGATATCAAGGCCGGAGAACAGCGTTTTGCCGGCAAATGATTTGGCGATACCGGTTCCCTCGAGCAGCTTTCTGGTTTTTCGCCCTGTCGCCTCGAAGTCGATCTGCACCGCCGAAGAAGCACGGTTGCGCGTCCTGACCCGGCTGAGTTCGTCCTGGAGACGGCCGGCCTCGTCAATCCGGTATCTGGCCTTGGTCGCCCGCGCCTTCGGTCCGCGGCGAAGCCATTCCGTCTCGCGTCGGACCTTGTTGGCAAGGCGTTCCTCCGCCTGGGTCTGAAGCGCGAGAAAGGCGGCCCGCTCTTCGAGAAACCTGGAGTAGCTGCCGTCAACCTGAAAAATCCCGTCAGGATACACTGCCGACAGCTCCGAAACCCGGTTGGTGCAGTTTTCGAGGAACTGCCGATCATGACTGACCAGCAGGAAGGCGGAAACCCCCATCCCCTGCATGCCATTGAGCAGACCTTCGAGCCAGAGGATTCCTTCGATATCGAGATGGTTGGTCGGCTCATCCATCACCAGCACATCCGGGGAGACAAGAAGCGATCGACAGATGGAGAGCCGCTTGCGCCAACCGCCGGACAATTCACCGACCGGGACCTTGTCCGCCCTGAACCCGGCGAGACTGAGCAGGGTCTGGACCCGGGTATAGCGTTCGGTCTCGGTAAAATGGGAATCCTGAAGTGCTTTAAGGAGGGTATCGGTGGCGGTCGCCTGCTCGTCGAACCTATCGGCCTGGGCGAGATAGCTGATCCGGGCAAGTTTCTGACAGACGACCTGACCCGAATCCGCATCCTCGATACCGCAGAGGATCCGCAGCAGCGTAGATTTCCCCGATCCGTTGGGGCCGACAAGCCCGATCCGTTCCCCTGTCGCAATCGACAGGTTGATATTGTGAAAGAGCGTGCGGGCGCCATACGATTTGCTCAGGCCTTTGCCGATGATCAGATTGGCCATTGTCGCCTCTTGTCGATCGAGTGGAGATCCGCTCCGGTGACGATTCGCACCGCTGCCGGAACTGGGAAGCGGCCGGGAGCTGCCGGCCGCGACTGGTCATACTGAAAGCTCATCAGATTCAATTCTGCCATGGTGTCAAAGGCGTGGTTTGGTTGTGCAATCAGGCATTGGTCCTTTTATTGTTGAACTATTGCCCTGTCAAGAGTATAAATTAGCCGGTTTTTCTGACGGCTCCTATCCTGCTGACGGTATAGGTTATTTAGTTATCACAACTAGTTATGTGATAGAGACATGCTAACCAGTATGGAACAAGTGAATGAGCAATCATTTTTACATCATCCTCACCAGCGACAGCGGCAAAACCCGCCGCCTCTCCATCGATAGAAAGATTTTGACCGTCATCAGCGGCATGGTCCTGCTGACCCTTGTGGCTCTGGTCGTTTCATCATCGTTGACCCTGGGCCTTTTTGCTACCAACCGCCACCACGCCAAACAGATCGGCCATCTCCGCGAGCAGCTCCGGCACAGCACGCAACTCCTTGCCAGACAACAGCAGAGTTCAGAGCAGATGAAACAGCAGATGAGCCTTGAAATTGCCAACCTGGAGATGGACAAGGCCCGGCAGGCCGCTTCATTTTCCGAGGAAAAAAACGAGATCATCGCCTCCACCGTCTCCGAATTGAATGCCCGGAGTGAACACCTCAAAGAGGTCATGGATTCACTCGGCCTCAAGATCAAAAGGAGCTCTTACGCCAGACAGGACAGCGGCGGCCCCTTCGTCCCCAGCGACAACAGCGAACACGATCAGCTGCTCGTCACGACAGAAAAATATCTTGAAACGGTTCGCTACACACCTTTAGGCAAACCGGTTCCCGGCCCCATTTCCTCCCGGTTCGGTTCTCGTCTGGACCCTGTGAACAATGAGGGCGCCTATCACACCGGCCTCGATTTCCGGGCCGGCAAAGGCGACAAGGTCTTTGCGACCGGCGCCGGTGTTGTCGTCATGGCCAGCCGGAACGGAAACTATGGAAACAATGTCCAGGTCGACCATGGCAACGGCTATGTATCGAGTTTCGCCCACCTCGACCGCTTCCTGGTCAAGAAGGGGGATCGTGTCGAGCGAGGGCAGGTCATCGGCCTGGTCGGCAGCACCGGCAGGACCACCGGCGCCCATCTCCACTATGAAATTTCTCTCAACAACAAGACGATCAATCCGGAAAAGTTGATGCAAGTTGCCGGCATTACCCTCCCTGGCCCCCGCCCTTCGACCAGGAATTAATCACCAATCGCGATATCACCGAAGGAGATCATCTCATTCTCAGTGAGACCGGAAAAATCATCGGCAACATCAGGGCAGTCTCGTTTAACCGTTACGGCACCCTTGAAGGTGATGTCCAGGCCAGCAGCGTTATCGCCAGAAAGACCTGATCGAGTCATGACAGAATCGAAGATATGAACCTGACAGTCGAGCCTGGTGCAGCGATCGACGGCGAGCTCAGAACCGCGGCCAAAGATCTGCGTCAAAGCGAAGAAAGAGAACAGACTCCATCGTCGTCATCTCCTGCCGTCGCTGGCGACACCCATGAGTAACCCCTCCCGCAGATCTCCGCGCCCCCGCACGCTGACCGAGTCGGCATTCATCCCGCGCATCAAGTGCCCACATTGCGGCAATGATCTCGAATTCTTTGAAGTCAGTGAAGATGCAGTTGTCGTCACGCACTACGTCCAGAATCCGGACAGCAGTTTTTCCATCGAGGACAGAAGTATTCAGTCAACAGGAGAAAGCCGACTCTTCTGTGGAAGCTGCGAGGAAGATCTGAGCGAGTTGCATCAACGCTTCTCCAATATGATTTTCTAACCGGCCAGGATATTACTTTTCCCCACGGAGAAATGTCCACCTGGCATAAAAAAAGGGCTGCCGATCGGCAGCCCTTTTTTTATATCCTTATCGCTCTGATTCTGGAATCAGACGCAACCGGTCGGTTTAGGAAGACCAGCCATCTTGCAGGCTCCCTTGCCGGGTCCTGACGGGAACAGCTCATAGATCCTCTTGAGCGGGAAACCTGTGGTCTTGGAGAGAATACGGACCATCGGGGCAATACCGTTCTTCTTATAGTACTCCTGCAGAGCATCGATAACCTTGGTATGCTCATCGGTCAGTTCGGAAATACCTTCAGAACTTTTTACATAGTCTACCCAATTGTCATTCCACTCTTCCATTCCCTTGAGCAGGAATCCATCCTCATCTACCTGGAAGGTCGAACCGTTGTGTTCAAGCGTTGGCATTTTAAAACCTCCTTAAATATTTTTCTGTGGCTCTCACCGTTGTTTGAGTCGGCTGAAAACTAATTACGCCTTATTACTATAGGGATAAAAGTTTGTCAAGTGAATGGGCAATCATTTATAATTTCGCCGTCTCTTCAAGCAGACACTCGGATTTGCTTATTTTTCAACAGCTCATCGCCCGGCATCGAACCCCTGACGCAGGGTTGATCCGGACGGTTTGAATCAGATCCTCCCTGCTACCCGGGAAGTCTGGGCCCTACACTAATCGATATCTTGCATATGTTCAAATATTATTCCGCCTTTTTCCCAGACCTCTCTGCAGGCCGATATGATCTGTGTCCATGCCGCCTCGTGTCCGGTCCGTACCTCCGGTTTTACTTGCATGGAGGAAGAAGAAAGAGTAAATCCATGTAGACCTGCGACAAATAATCAAGAGGAACCTCTTTCTCCTCCTCCCTTCAACGCCTGCCTATCCGCCATTTCACGACAACCATGCTCCAGATACTTCGCAACAAGGCCCAATCAACATTCATACAGATCATCGTCGTCATTATCGCCCTCGTTTTCATTTTCTGGGGGGTCGGCACCAACATGATGAACACCAGAGAGGTTGCCCTCACCGTCAACGATGAGGAAATCACCTTTCAGCAGTTCCAGGAATCATACGACCAGGCCATCGCCAACCTGAGCGGCCAGTTCGGAGGCACCCTGCCGAAAGGTCTGGAAGAATCGCTGGGCATCAAGCAACAGGTCATCGAGCAGCTGATTCAATCTTCGCTGCTGCGCCAGGGTGCGGCCGAAATGGGGATCAGGATAAGCGCCGAGGAAGTTCGCGACAGGATCACTTCTTTGCCGCAATTCCAGCAGGATGGCCAGTTCAACATGGAACGCTACCAATCCCTGCTCGCCGCCAACCGTCTCACTCCCGCCACCTTCGAGTCGTCAATGCGGCACGACATGCTTTCCGACCGGACAGTCCAGGATATCGGCAAGTTTGTCACCCTTGTCCCCCAAAACGACATCGAGGATCTGTACAATCAGCAGAACGAAACCGTATCCGTCCAGTTTGTCAGGATGGATTCCACCTCGTTCAAAGAGGATATAAAGGTCGAAAAGGCCGAGTTGCAGAAGTGGTTTGACTCGGCAAAGGACAAGTATCGAACGGCCCCGGAGATCAAACTGAGATACCTCGCCTACACCTTTGACGATCTCAGCCGGAAAATCACGGCCGACGATGAACAGGTACAGGCCTATTATTCCGACAATATCGATTCCTACAGAACACCCGAACAACGTCGTGCCAGACATATCCTGCTGGCTGCAAGCGACAAGGACAGCCCTGAACACCACCAGGAACGACGGCAGAAAGCTGCAGAAATTATCGATATTCTCAAAACGAACAGCGACTTCGAAGCACTGGCGAAACAATACTCCGACGATCCGAGTAAAGACAACGGCGGCGATCTCGGATTTTTCTCACGCGGGAGCATGGTGCCGGAGTTCGACGCCAAGGTCTTTTCAATGCAACCCGGACAAATAAGCGATATCGTCAAGACCGACTTCGGCTATCACATCATCAAACTCGAGGAGGTCAAGCCTTCCGCCACCCGTCCTCTCGACGAAGTTCGTGCAGAAATCGTTGAGATCATCAAAGGTCGAGAGGCGAAACAGATGGCCTTTCAGCTTGCCAATGGAGCCTACGAAGGCATCATCAAAGCCGGCAATCTCAAGGCCTACACTGACGCCCACCCGGACGCCGACCTGAAGGAGACGGACTTCTTCCTCCAGGAGCAGCCGCCGAAAGAAATCGGAGCCAACCAGAAACTGCTTGACGCCGCTTTCGCCCTGAACAAGGGGGAGTTGAGTTCACTGATCGAAACCGATACCGGCTACGCGATCCTTTTTGCCATCGATAAAAAACCACCCGTCGTTCCACCTCTGGCGATCGTCGAGGAAAAGGTCAAGGCCGACTTTATCTCCACCAAAGCGGAAGAAAAGGCACGCACCACGGCGCTATCGATGCTCGAGCAGCTTAAAAAGGGGAAAACCCTACAACAGCAGACCGCCGGCACCGCATTTCAGGTCACCACCTCCGGCGATCTGCGTCGCAACGCCGCCAACCAGACTTCCGCCTTCCCCACAGACCTGCACCCACAGGCCTTCATGCTCTCAAAATCTTCCCCCTTGCCGGAGGAGGTTGGCCAGGTCGGGGGTACGTTCTATGTCTCTGCCTTCCAGGAACGAAAACCACCGGCAAAAAAAGCTGATGAGCAGACAATCCAACAGTATCGGGAGGCCCTTGTCCGTTTCAATCAGCAGCAGCTGTTGACGGCATGGATCCGCAATCTGGAGAACCAGGCCAAGGTACGTCGTCATAAGAGCCTGTAATCATCGATGGACAAGGCGGGGCACCACCTTGCCCGTGGTTCGCCGCCCGCATCCCGCCGCTCCAGCCTGCCAGGATCTCGTCAGCCTCTTCAAACGCGATGCCTACGCTTCTACTGTTCCTGCAAAGCCTGGTTGCCGGCACACGCTCCTGCCACCGCCTTCCGCCCCCCCTCCAGCGGCACGGCATGGTCTCGGGGCGCTGAAGAGTACGCCTCCTTTTCTGTAGCCCTTTGCCTTCTCCGCCGAAAATCTTGAAGACAGACTGGTGAAGGCCGATCTGAACGCTTTTTCATTCTCTTGCCGGTGCTCCGGTGATATAGTATCATGTTCGCCTTTTCGCTCCCTCCGAGCAGCAGAACCATCTGCGCCCGGTTGCGGGCATCCACGTTTTCCGGGAATCAGCGCAATCATGCCGAAAGAGACAGAACTTCT
Organism: Desulfoprunum benzoelyticum; assembly: GCF_014201505.1. Classification (GTDB taxonomy): domain Bacteria; phylum Desulfobacterota; class Desulfobulbia; order Desulfobulbales; family Desulfocapsaceae; genus Desulfoprunum; species Desulfoprunum benzoelyticum. Next base: position 222,747 of record NZ_JACHEO010000003.1, read on the forward strand.
TGACCAGTTCAACAGGCTATCGCCCTTCGAGCAGTCTCTCCTCCAACTTCTTTCCATCGTTTACGAGCCTGCCCACACCACCCTTCTGGTCAACTGCCTGCGCAAGCTCGAACTCCATAACCCGCGGGGAAACCGTCCCACCTCCGTCAACCTCAACCACTACCTTGCCAAATTCGAACAACTTGGATTCTTGACCGCCGATCACCGACTGATCCCCGATCTGATTGAAATAATAACGAGAAAAACGTTGGCTGACGGCAATTTCGGCCGATATGCCGCGATCATTCGGGAAGAGGCTCCGGCATCCTACTACTATGGGAAATGGTCCACCCGCTGCTGGCGGGCGATGAGGGAACTCCGCATCGGCATCTACAGCCAGGATTTCGATCTCATCGAAGAGGCGGCATCATTCATCTCCAACCAGTGCCGCGATCTGGTCTGTTCCTCTCCACCCATCGTTCAGGTCGTGACCGAGCCCTTCGATCCCGACTGGTTTGCCGGCCTGCCTCTTTCCTTCAAATTCTACCTCCTCAACATCATCTTTCGTCATGGACAGACAGCCCTGACAGGATTCCCGCAGATCCACTCCTACCTCGAAACGGAGCACCAATCTCCGGCGCTCAGTCCGGACGAACAACTGCCGTTCAAACGTCTCCTCTTCAATCAGTACCTGCTTCAGGGCGATTTCGACCACGCCGATCTGCTGCTGCAGGCCAGCGAAGAGTCGTTCCAGGGGACAGGCGCCAAGGGCACCCTGCTCTTCCTCCGAGGCAGATTCGATGAGGCGCTCACCCGATTCGACCTTGATCTTCGCTTTCTGCAGGAGCTCAATCCGGGGGCCAACGCCGCCTTTTTCGGTCCCTGCGGGCTGTTCCATATCCTCGCCCTGCTCCATGCATCGAATGGTGACGACTACCATGCCATCGCCGCTCAGATCGCAGCCGCCCAGACACTCTTTCACACAGCGCCGGAAAGCGATGCATACACATTTCTTGCCACCTTCGTCCATTCGCGGATTGACACCAACAGCGACCAGACCCGGATCGCCCTCCCCGACCAGGACGCCACCCACAGCCTCACCCTGGCCTTTGCCGCCCTCTGCCAGTACTGGATGACCAGCACCATTGAACCGGAAGTCGAGGCCGAGCTGATCACGGGATACGGCCGGGCCGTCGAAAGCCGGTATTATCTGCCGGCAATGATATATGCCGAAATCCTGACCAAGCTGAGAAATGCGCCGAAGCCGGCCCTGTTCGATATCGACGGTCTGCGGACGGCGACCGGGATGACAGGGCTGCTGGCCCTCTTTGAACCGGAAGAGCCGTGGAAACGGGCCCTCCAAGCCCTTATCAGCATCACTTCGACGGAGGAAGAGGCCTCGTCGCAGGCAAAAACCAGGCTGGTGTGGATGGTCGATACCGCCGGGACATCGATCTCCATCACTCCCCGGGAACAGAAACTGAGCCTGCCCGGCGGCTGGGGCAAGGGACGGCCGATCTCTCTCGCCCGTCTGCACCAGGCAAAACTCAGCTACCTGACACCGAAGGACCGCAAGATCTGCGCCGCGATCAAGCGCATTCACAATCCGGAAACGAACAGCGTCAGTTATCATTTCGATCTCGAAAAGGCCCTGATGGCAATGATCGGTCACCCCCTGCTGTTTCTTTCCAAGTCACCGACGACTCCGATCGAATTCCTTGCCGGCGAGCCGGAACTGTTGATCGAGGAAAAGGGACAGAACCTTCTGATCCGCTTCGCCCAGCCGATAGGGACCGACAGCTATTCGATTTTCCAGGAAACTCCAAGCCGGATCAGGATCATCAGCATCAATGACAAACATCGAGAGATTGCCCGCCAGATTGGCATGGACGGCCTGCTGGTGCCGATATCGGCCAGTGAGCATGTACTCAAGCTGATCGGCAACAGCTCATCGTTCATGACTGTCCACTCAGCTATCGCCGGTGACAGGACGGCGGGAAAAGAGTGCGATATCGAATTCGTCGAGGCCGATTCAACGATATACATGCACCTGCTGCCTTATGGCACCGGTTTCCGGCTCGAGATGTTCGTCAAGCCTTTTCCCGGAGGCATGCACTATCTCAAGCCGGGACAGGGCGTGGAAAACATCATGACCGAAATCCAGGGCCGACGGATGCAGACCAAAAGAGATCTCGCCCTGGAAGAGGAAAAGGCCCGTGATGTCGAGGAACTCTGTCCGATACTCGACCTGGCCATCGACCTGGAGCATGAGACCGATCGGGAGTGGCATCTGCAGGACCCGGAGGACTGCCTGCAGGCCCTGCTCGAACTCCAGGCGATTCGTGACAAGGTCGTTATCGAATGGCCGGAAGGGGAAAAACTGAGCATCGCCTACCAGGCCTCGTTCGAAAATCTCAATCTCAAGGTGCGGACCAACCGCCAGAACTGGTTGGCCATTGACGGCAGCCTCAGGCTCGACCAGGATCATGTCATCAAACTGAAGGATCTGCTCTCGACCATCAAGTCCACCGCGGGACGGTTCGTCGAGATCGGCGACGGCCAATTCGTCACCCTCACCCAGGAGTTCAGGAAACGGCTGGAGGACCTCAGCATCTACGCCAACGGCTTCGAGAATAACGAACTGCTGATCCATCCGCTGGCGGCCCTCCCACTCGAAGACCTGATCAGCCAGACCGCCATCAACACCGACAACGGCTGGAAGCAACAACTTGAGAAGATCCGCGCCTGCCGGGACTTTCACCCCGAGGTACCCTCAACCCTGCAGGCGGAATTGCGCGACTACCAGAAGGAGGGATACTACTGGCTGGCCCGCCTCGCCCAGTGGGGAGTCGGCGGCTGCCTGGCCGACGACATGGGACTCGGCAAGACCCTGCAGGCACTGGCCATCATCCTCCGCTTCGCCGCCGACGGCCCATCGCTCGTGGTCGCCCCCACCTCGGTCTCGACCAACTGGCTGTCGGAGGTCACCCGTTTCACTCCGACACTGCAGATCAGGACGCTCTCCACCAAAGACCGGAACGGAGTCATCGGCGACCTCGGGCCATTCGATCTGGTCATCACGACCTATACGATGCTGCAGCAGGAAACGGACCTGCTGTCCGCCGTTCCCTGGCAGGCCATCATCCTCGACGAGGCCCAGGCGATCAAGAACGCCGCAACGAAGCGATCAAAGGCGGCGATGGCACTGCAGGGCCGGTTCAAGCTGATCACCACCGGCACCCCGATCGAGAATCACCTCGGCGAACTCTGGAATCTCTTTCATTTCATCAATCCCGGTCTGCTCGGTTCGGTCAATAGTTTCAACGATCGTTTTGCCATCCCGATCGAGAGGTATCAAGACCGGGATGCCCGTCTGAAGCTGAAGAAACTGATCCGTCCGTTCATCCTCCGACGGATCAAATCCGAGGTGCTCGACGAATTGCCGGCACGGACCGAAATCACGCTCGAAGTCGAAATGAGCGAGTACGAAACCCACTTCTACGAGGCCTTGCGGCAAAACGCGATTGACATTCTCGAAAACAACAAGGACAAGAAAAAAAGGCACCTGCAGATCCTGACCGAAATCATGCGCCTGCGCCAGGCCTGCTGCAGCCCGCGCCTGCTTGACCCCCACAGCCGGATCACCAGTTCCAAGCTGAAGGTCTTCACCGAGATCGTCGAGGAATTGATCGACAGTCGCCACAAGGTGCTGGTCTTCAGCCAGTTTATCGGCCATCTCCGGCTCATCAGGGAATTTCTCGACAAGCAGAAAATTTCCTATCAGTACCTTGATGGCAGCACCAGCGCCCGGCTGAGAAAAGATCGGGTCGAGGCCTTTCAGGCCGGAAAGGGCGATCTCTTTCTCATCAGCCTGAAGGCGGGGGGGCTCGGTCTCAACCTGACTGCCGCCGATTACGTCATCCACATGGATCCCTGGTGGAATCCTGCCATTGAGGACCAGGCCTCGGACCGGGCCCACCGCATCGGCCAGACGCGCCCGGTGACGATCTATCGGCTCGTGTGCAGGAATTCAATCGAGGAGAAGATTGTCAGATTGCATCAGGAAAAACGGGATCTGGCCGGCAGCCTCCTCGAAGGCAGCGATCTGAGCGCCAAGATGAGCACGGACGAGCTGCTCGATCTGATTCGGCTGGCGTAGACAGCCGACTTTCCCCCGCCCCTCCGTTCCCTGGAGGGATCGAGGAGTTTTTTCATCATCCGTTGTGCAGATTGGCCAGAATGAGGCTGAAGAATGCATGGCCTTCTTTTTCAAACCGCCAGCCGAGATGGGCGGCACAGTATGCGCAGAAGGCCGGCCGCCACAAATAACCGGCGAACCAGGTAAACTGATCACTGGCCTCGCCGCTGACCAGGCATCCCGGGGCCCGGCGGAAACAGCCAAGTTCAAAGAGCAGTCCGGCGGGATTGAAGAAGGTATGGGTGTGGGAACCGTTGACGGCGATCCGGTCGGTATCGCCGGTGATACGATGGGCGCAGACTCGACAGGAGACCCCCGGATCCTCTTCCGCCCGATCTTCCTCCCGGTCAGCGGCGAGCACATCTGCCTCCCAGCCGCCGGCCGGCAGCTCCCGCAGGAGATACCGCCTCCGATCCCCGCCGTGGATTGACCGGTGCGGCCGCCCGGCTCCGTCGATCAGGTTTTCCCGGTCCATCGGCCGCGCCCCGGAATCTCAGATCCGGATCTCGGCATAGTATTGGACAATCGCCTGGATAAGCTCAGGGATGGTATAGATCGGCGGCTGGATATCCACCTTCAGTCCGCTGTCGGTCACGGTCTTCGCCGTGATCGGCCCGATCGCCGCGATCTTCACCCCGTCCATGAGTCGCTCGAGTTCCTGCTGGTCGACCGCATCGACCATTGTCAGAAAGTTTTTGACCGTCGAAGAACTGGTAAAGGTCACCATATCGACCTTGCCGTTTTCGAGCTCGGCGCGCAGGACATCCTTGCGCCCCCGCGGCGGGACATTCTTGTAGACCGGGGCCACGGTCACCCGCGCCCCGGCGCCGCGCAGCGTCTCCGGCAGGATCTCCCGGCTCAGTTCAGCCCGGGCGATAAGGATGTTGCGCCCCTCCACCCCCTGATCGAGCAGGCTTTCCGCCAATCCCTCGCCGGTGTAGGAAGCGGAGGGGATCAGGTCGGCCTTGACGCCGTACTTCAGCAGTAATTCGGCCGTGCTCTTGCCGACCACCGCTATCCCCGGTCCCTTGAGATTACGGGCATCCATTCCCCGGGCGTACAGCCGCTGAAAAAAATAGTCGACCCCATTGAGCGAGGTGAAGACGATCCAGTGGTACTCGTCGAGACGTTCGAGCTCACTGTCGAGGATCTCGTAGGAGTCGGCGGGCTGGATATTGATGGTGGAATACTCGAGACAGTCGGCGCCGGCTTCCTCGAGCCCGGCGACCAGATCGCTGGCCTGCTCGCGGGTACGGGTGACGATGATGCGTTTGCCGAACAGCGGCCGTTTTTCAAACCAGTCGATGGTGTCGCGGAGTTTGACGACTTCACCGACAATCACCAGCGAAGGCGGTTTGATCCCGTTTTCCCTGACGACCTCGACGATCGTGTCAAGGGTTGCCACCACCGACTGCTGCTCCGGGGTCGAGGCCCAGCGAACGACCGCCACCGGGGTCTTGGGATTGCGCCCATTGCTGATCAGATGGTCAACGATGATCGGCAGGTTCTTGATGCCCATATAGATGACAAGGGTTCCCGCCCCTGTCGCCAGGCGGGCCCAGTCAACATTCGAGTTTTCCTTCGTTGGGTCCTCATGGCCGGTGATAAAGGCCACCGAGGCGGTATAGTCGCGATGGGTGATCGGGATGCCGGCATAGGTTGCGGCGGCGGTGGCGGAGGTCACCCCCGGCACGACCTCAAAGGGTACGCCGGCGGCCGCCAGCTGCTGCAGTTCCTCACCACCGCGGCCGAAGATGAAGGGATCGCCGCCTTTCAGCCGGACCACCATCTTGCCCTGCAGGGCGAAATCCACCAGCATCTGGTTGATCTCTTCCTGGGTGTGAGTGTGCTGCACACCGCCCTTCTTACCGGCATAGACCAGTTCGGCGTCCTTCGGGATATGCCGGAGCAACCTGGGGCTGGCCAGGTAATCATAGATGACGACTTCCGCCCGCTCGAGCAGGTACTTGCCCCGAACCGTTATCAGGCCGGGATCCCCCGGACCTGCCCCAACCAGATAGACCTTCCCCGGTCCGTGCTTTTTCACTTGATCTTCCATACCTGAATCGGATAGCGACATGGCGTCGCCGTTGTATGTTCTCCGTCCGCCAACCATGCCTGGCCTGGTGGACGGATGCCCCTGCGGTCGTTCCCGAAGGCGTCCCGGATTTTTTGACTTCTTCCGCCAACCACCCCGGGAAACCGAGCAAAAAAGGGGGCATCCCTTCATGCAGGCATGCCCCCTTCCACTTTCTCGGTACGTGCTGTCTCCGGTGTTATCGGTGATCTTCCTCCCGCCGGATTACAGTTCCTTCATGATCAATTCGGTGACTTCACCGATTGAGACCGAACCATCGACCGAAATCACTTTCGGGCCCTTCGCCTGCTTGAAATAGTCCACCGCAGCCATGGTGCCGGTGTTCGTATCGTAATAGATGTTGTGGCGTTTGTTGATCGCCTCCTCGTCCTGATCATCGGCGCGGGTCTTGAGGTCGCCGCCGCAGACACGGCAGACCAGTTTACCGTCTTTTTCCACCGGCTTGATCGCCTCGAAGGCAATGTGGTTCGGATGATTGTTGTCGTTGACGCAGAGCCGGCGCCCCATGATGCGCTCCTTGGCGATCTGGCGATCGAGAACGATCTCGATGACGTAATCGAGGGCCAGTCCATTCTCTTCCAGAGTCTTGGCCAGGGTGATGGCCTGATCCTTGGAGCGCGGGAATCCGTCAAGGATCCAGCCGCCTTTGCAGTCATCTTTCTGGAGACGGGCGACCATCATCGGGATGGTGATATCATCGGGAACGAGATCGCCGCGATCGATATATTCTTTGGCCTTCTTCCCGAGTTCCGTCCCGCCGCTGATGTGCTCACGGAAAATGGCGCCGGACTCGATATGCGGGATGTTGAACTTTTTCTGCACAATGGCTCCCTGAGTTCCCTTACCGCTGCCATTCGGTCCGAAGAATAGAATATTCTTGCCCATGATCGTTCTCCTTTTTTCCTTTGATGATAAAATATCTTTCGAATGCTCTGCGAGCAACACAACCGGAGGTCTTCACACCGGGGGAACGACGGTCTCGACAGCCGTGCCATAACAGCCCGGCCCCATCCCGCGGTGTCCGAATTCCCGGCCCTGAAGCGGCACCATCGAGAATTCGAGCAATCGGGAATTATAGCCGATAATCAGAGTCGAGGCGAGAAAAATATCGTTCGAAGATTTTGACTTTCAATGGCAAAGCGGGTATTTTCGACGAGTACAAAGGACCGCGCATCGACACCGCGATGCCGTCACCCACGGCAACGATGTTGATCCCGAAACAGGATTTTCCTGGAAACATCGGCACCCCTCATCTCCAGCATGCGAAATCATATGAAACACATTCGTGTAGGTCTTATCGGCTTCGGCACCGTCGGCAGCGGTCTTGCCCGGACTCTGTTTGAACAGCAGGAACGGCTGCGCCGGAAGGTAGGCACCGACATCGTCCTTGCCCGGGTCGCCGACATCAATATCAACGCACTCCCCGATCAGTTCAGCAACGTCATCCTCAGCCGCGATGCCAACGACATCTTCGCCGACCCCACCATCGATATCGTCGTCGAACTGATCGGCGGCATCGAACCGGCCAGGTCCTTTATCCTCAAGGCGATCGCCGGCGGCAAGCATGTCGTCACCGCCAACAAGGCCCTGCTCTCCATCCATGGCCGGGAAATCTTTGACGCCGCGGTGGCCAAGGGGGTGGAGGTCGGCTTCGAGGCCAGCGTCGGCGGCGGCATCCCGGTCATCAAATCGCTGAAGGAAGGACTGGTGGCCAACCGGATCGAGGCGATCCAGGGGATCATGAACGGCACCGCCAACTATATCCTCACCCAGATGACCGATCATGGCACCCCGTTTGCCGAAGTGCTGAAAGACGCCCAGGCCAAGGGCTTTGCCGAGGCCGATCCCACCTACGACGTCGAGGGCATCGATACCGCCCACAAGCTGGCGATCCTGATGACGATCGCCTACGGCCTCCATGTCAAGCTCGACGACATCACCGTCGAGGGAATCAGCAGCATCCGCCCGATCGATATCGACTTCGCCCGCGAATTCGGCTACCGGATCAAGCTCCTCGCCATCAGCCGCAACCACGGCGACCATGTCGAGGCCCGAGTCCACCCGACGATGGTCCCGGTCGACCACATGCTCGCCAACATCAACGGCGCCTTCAACGCCATCCAGTTCACCGGCGATACCGTCGGCGACGTCCTGCTCTACGGACTCGGCGCCGGGATGATGCCGACCGGCAGCGCCGTCGCCGCCGACGTCGTCGACATCGGCCGTGACATCATCGCCGGTTCGATCAACCGGGTGCCGGCCCTGTCATACCTGCCGCAGTATATCGGCGAACCCGCCATAACCCCGATGAGCCGGCTGACCTGCCCCTACTATTTCCGGGTGACAGCCCTCGACCAACCGGGCGTCCTGTCGACGATCTCCGGCATCTTCGGCAAATATTGCATATCGATCAAGTCGGTCATGCAGAAGGGGCGCCGGAGCGATGAACCGGTTCATATCGTCTTCCGCTCGCATCGGGCCTCCGAGGAGGCAGTGATGCAGGCGGTCGCCGAAATCGACGCATTGGCCTGCTGCACCGATCCGACGATCAAGATCCGGATCCTCGTCGAAGACAACTAACTGTTCGGAGTGTCAATGAAATACCTGATCCTTGTAGGGGATGGCATGGGCGATTTCCCTCTCGATGAACTGGGAGGTCGAACCCCCCTCGAGGTCGCCGCCACGCCGACGATCGACGAACTGTGCCGCAACGGCGAGTTCTTCCTCAACCACACCGTTCCCGACGGCTACCCCCCCGGCAGTGATGTCGCCAACCTGTCGCTGCTCGGGTATGCCCCGGAACGCTTTTACACCGGTCGCGCGCCGCTGGAGGCCGCGGCGATGAACATCCGCCTGGCCGATGACGAGACGGCGTTCCGCTGCAACTTCGTGACCCTCGACCGGCCGGACGACAACCATGTCACGATGGTCGATTTTGCCGCCGGCCATATCTCCACCGTCGAGGGCCATGAGCTGATCGCCGCCCTGGAACGGGAGTGCGCCGACGACACCTTCCACTTCCACCCCGGAGTCAGCTACCGCAATCTCGTCGTCGTCAGGGGCGCGTACCCCGATCTCGCCACCGTCCCGCCCCACGACTGGATCGACAAGGATGTCACCGCCCATTGGCAGCGCTATCTGGGCGATCAAAAATGGCGGAACCTGCTCCTTCGGGTATCGGCCACCCTCGCCGCCCACCCGGTCAACCGGCAGCGGATCCGGGACGGCAAGAATCCGGCCAACGCCGTCTGGCTCTGGGGCGAGGGTAAAATGCCGACCGCCCCGACCCTGCAGGACCGCTACCACATCCGCGGCAGCATGATCAGCGCCGTCGACCTGCTGAAAGGGCTGGGGGTCATCGCCGGGCTGACGGTGGTCAACGTCCCCGGGGCCACCGGCTATCTCGACACCAACTACGAGGGCAAGGCGCAGGCGGCGATCGCAGCCCTGGCGAGCGGGCAAGATTTCGTCTTCGTCCATCTCGAGGCCCCGGACGAGGCCGGACATCAGGGTTCGGCCTCGGCCAAGATCCAGGCGATACAGGATTTCGACCACCGGATCGTCGGACCGATCATCGACGCCCTCAGAGCCGCCGGGACCGAATTTCGCGTCGTCGTCACCATGGACCACTTCACCCCGATCTCCCTGCGGACCCACACGTCGGATCCCGTGCCCGCCCTGCTGTACGATTCGAGAGAGACCCAGCCGAAATCGGGCCGCCGGTTCACCGAAAAGGAATGCCTGCTCCACGATCAGCAACATAACAACTCTCTATCCGGAGCCGAGATCTTCATGGACAAGCTGTTCTGCCGGTAGGATTGCGCCATGGATGAAGCAAAACACAAACATATCCATCGCTGCACCTGTCGCGTCCTCTATGGCGATACCGACGCCGCCGGCATCGTTTACAACGCCAACTATCTCAGGTACTTCGAAATCGGCCGGACCGAACTGATGCGGGAATGGGTCTGCTCGTATCGCGACATCGAAAGGATGGGCATCGTCCTGCCGGTGACGGAATGCTACACGCGGTTCAAGGCCCCGGCCTTTTACGACGATCTGCTGGTCATCGAGACGACGGTCAGCGAGTTGAAAAAGCTCACCTGCCGCTTCAACTATCGGATCTGCCGCCACGACCCTGAGGCCGAGCGCCTGCAGTTGCTGGTCAAGGGGTACAGCGTCCACGCCTCCGTCACCCGTGAGGGCAAACTCACGCCTTTGCCGGTCGATATCGTCGAAAAGCTGCAGTCAGTCCTGTCCTGAGAGGAGTGGACGGATTGTCGGAAGAAGGTGGAGGCCAGCAGTTGGTCCCAAATTAGCCTTGACATTCCAACCTGACGGAGTATATTGGGGCCTCTTAACGCGGGGTGGAGCAGTCTGGTAGCTCGTCGGGCTCATAACCCGAAGGTCACAGGTTCAAATCCTGTCCCCGCTACCAAATATTTCAAGGGGTTACAAGATCAATTCTTGTAACCCCTTTTTTTATCCAGAATTCTTTCCACACAGAAGCTCTCCTGCAAAATCATGTGCGCCGTTCAATCGAATACCGGCTCAACGGAGGCAGCCGTGAGCGGGCTATGCCCGTAATATGAATCTGACCACCAAGGCTCGGGCAGATCTCCGTCTGCGATGCCGGCGACAACCGCCCTCGTCTGCCGCCGCAGATCATTCATGGGTCACGCGGTAGACCTCTTCAATTGTCGTGATTCCCTGGAGCACCTTCATCGCCCCATCCTGGCGCAGCGTGACCATGCCCTCGGCAACGGCCTGCTGCTTGATGAGATTGGCGTCGGCAGTGTTGAGGACCAGACTTTTCATCGACTGACTCATCAGCAGCAGTTCAAAGATGCCGCACCGTCCCCGAAAACCGGTATGATGGCATTTGCTGCAGCCGCGGCCCCGATAGACCTTGCGCCCCGAGCCGACAATGCTGTCATCGAGGCCAAGTTTGGCCAGTTCCTCCGGCAGCGGGGTGTACTCCTCCTTGCACTGAACACAGATCATCCGCACCAGTCGCTGGGCGAGGATGGCGTTGATCGACGATGACAGGAGAAAGGGCTCGATACCCATGTCGATCAACCTGGTGATGGCGCTGGCGGAATCGTTGGTATGGAGGGTCGAAAACACCAGATGCCCGGTCAGGGCCGACTGGATCGCGATTTCAGCCGTTTCCAGATCCCGGATCTCACCGATCAGGATGACATCCGGGTCCTGGCGGACGATCGACCGCAGACCGGAGGCAAAGGTCAGATCGATCGCCGGATTGACCTGGACCTGTCCGATCCCGCTGATCTTGTACTCGACCGGATCTTCGATGGTGATGATATTGATGTCGGTCTTGTGAATTGTCGTCAGGGCGGCATACAGCGTCGTGGTCTTGCCCGAGCCGGTCGGGCCGGTTACCAGGACAATGCCATGCGCCGCATGGATCTCTTCGGTGAACGGCTGCAACCGGTCTTCCGGCATGCCGAGTTCAGTCAGGGATATCAGCACCGACGATTTATCAAGCAGACGCATGACGACCCGCTCCCCGGCCGAGGTCGGCAGGGTCGAAACACGAACGTCGACCTCCTTGTTGCCGATCTTCAACTCGATCCGGCCGTCCTGGGGCAGCATCTTGACATCGATCTTCAGCTTGGCCAGGATCTTGATGCGCGACACCAGGGCCGACTGGACATGTTTGGGCGGACTGAGCATGTCGTAGAGGATCCCGTCGATCCGCTGCCGGATCTTGAGGCTGTTGGCATACGGCTCTATATGAATGTCAGAGGCATTGTTCCGCACCGCCTGCGAAAACATGAAGTTCACCAAACGGATTACCGGTTCTTCGCTGGTGTCGTCCAGCAGGTCGCCAACCTCCTCAATCGCTGAAAACAGGGCCTCGGGATCTTCGTCATGAATCTCCTGCATGACCTCTTCAGCGGTATTGTGACTCATGTCATAGGCGTAATTGATGCTGTTCAGAATCGACTGGGAGGGGCAGAGGACCGCCCGGGCCGCCTCCCACCCGAGAATTCGCCGCACATCATCGAGTTCCTGATACAGGAAGGGATCATTGATGGCGATATAGGCATCGTCGCCATAGGCAACCGGAACGATCTTGAATTTTTTCAGGAACCCGATGGTCAATCTGGAGGTGAAGTCACTCTGGATCTCGGTGGGAAGGACCGAAACATATTCCATGTCGAACTGGATCGCCAGGGCCTCCAGCAGGTCCGCCTCGTCGATCTCCTTGTGCCTGATGAGGATGTCACCGATGCGGCCGCCACCGGCGGCCTGATCTTCGAGGGCCGCCTGGAGGGCGGCGTTGGAAATGTATCCTCTGTCGACGAGCTGCTCGCCAAGCATCTTCGCGTGGTATGACGCGGCGCCGGGTGTTTCCTCGCCGGCGACGGTTTCAGCCCGTGAAGTCCCCCCTATCTCCTCGACGACAAGGGTGGTATCGATCTCACACAAAAATATGCTTTTGCATTTCGGGCATTTGACATGTCTGCCGACATACAGATCATCAACTGAACCTTTCAATCCGCAGTGGGGGCATTCCATTTTCATCGCCGGACTCCCGCCGGGACAGGCATCCCGATATTCCCCGCCGTTTGCCCCCATAGGTCGCAGGCGACAGTCCCATCAGCCGAATCGTGCCGTATGTTCATTTGTACTGGCATACTCCAACAATATCCTTCCGTCCCTTTCTTCCGGGTGTACACAGAGATCTGCGCCGCAGTTTCACATCGTCCCACCCGTGGTTGGATCAGGGAGACGAGGCGACACCTTCCGCTGACCGTTGTGCTGCAATTTTTCAATATTGTCCCGGGCAATCTGCACCAAAGGCATTCCCTGTTTGCTGGGGTCTGTCGAGGTGGGCGCGACCGATGCCGTTCCGGTAGCAATGACCGCCTGATACATTTTGACTGCCTCCGCCGGTTTTTTCTCCGATTCGTAGACGACGCCGAGGTTGAGCAGGGCGTAGGGATTCTTCGGATCATTGTCCAGCGCCTTGACGAAAAATTCCTTCGCCACCTGATAATTGCCCTTCGCCAGCTTCTCAAAACCCATTTCGGTCAAGGCCAGACTGTGCTCGGCATTCACGACCTTCCGGCCCTTCTCATGCAGCTGCGGCACCTCCCTGCCGACCTCGCCTTCCTTTTTCAGGGTCATACTGGACAGGTCCGCAGGGTTGCGGATGATGTGCGGGGTGATGAAGATAAACATGTTGGTCATGTTGCTGCCTCTGGATCTGCTTTTGAACAGATGCCCGAGCACAGGGATATCGCCCAGGATCGGGACACTCCATTCCCCGCTGGTGGACTCCTGACCAATGATGCCGCCAATGACGACGGTATCGGTATCGTTGAGGATAACTGTCGTTTCCGCGGTCCGCTTGAAGGTCGTCGGACGATATTGATCAGCGGCATCCTGGGCCTTCAGTTTGATAACCTCGGTCTTGATCTCGAGGCGCAGCGTATCCGCCAGACTGATGTGCGGGGTGATCGTCAGTTTCGTCGACACATCCTTATACTCATACTGGGTATAGTCCTGTTCGGCCTGAGTGGTGTTCTGGCTTGTAATGTAAGGAATATTCTCACCGACGCTGATTTCCGCCTTTTTGTTGTCGGTAGTGAGGATCTGCGGCGTCGATATGATGTCGATAGAGCTGTCGTTTTTATACGCCCGGAGGATAGCGGCAATATTCGGGAAGGTCACACCGCCGATCTGAATCCCCTGTTTCAGGACACCGAAGGAATAGCCGGTGGGTAAAGCGGGGTTTGTACCGTCAATCCCGTCGATCATATTGTACGAAGGATTGGTGTTGCCGCTGAAACCCGTCACCAATCGCCCTGTGGCATCATCGAATATTCCTCCAGCTATCCATTGCACCCCGACCTCGAAGGCTTTATCGGTATCGACCTCCATGATCAAGGCCTCCAGGTAGACCATGCGCCGGGGGATATCAAGCTTTTTGATAACGTCCTCAATGACCCGGTACTCTTCCTTCGATGCGGTAATGACGAGGGAATTGGTCTCGGTATCGGCAGTTATCTTGACATCCTTGGAGATCGCCGGCATCTGCAGGCTGGCGTCATCCTTACTGCCGGATTTGGTGGCCTCAGGCAGGACATTGAGGACCTTGATCAACTCGGCGGCACTGGCATTCTGGAGATAAAAGACATGAATATTGCCTTCTCCCCGCTCGACCTCCGTATCAAGCTTCGCGGCCAGGTCCCTGATCCGTTCAATGTCGGCGGTACTGGCGACCACGACCAGGGAATTGATCCTCTCATAAGGCACAACCTTGATCGATGACGCCGCTGCTACCGCATCTTTTCTGGCTCCAGACTGCTGATAAATGGAGCTCAGGACCTTGGCGACCGCCTCCGAGGTCGCGTGTTTCAAGGGGATAACCGCCATGTCCTCCTGGAAGAATTCGACGTCGATGGCCTCGATGATCGCCAGCAGCCGCTGCATGTTGGACAGTGTTTCCGTGATGATCAGGATACCGGATTGGGTGTGGGCGACCATCACGGAGGTTTTGGAAACCAGCGGCGTCAGCACTTTTTTCATTTCTTCCGGCGAACTGTATTTCAGTGGTATCAGCTGGGTCACCACCCGGTCCTCCGGCGCTGCGGTGACGGCGTTGATCTGGGTATCGATATTCTGGGATCGGGCCTCTGCCGACGGCAATATCTTGATGATCGAACCGGCAGCGACGGTGGTGTAGCCGTGAACGTCGAGGACCGATTCAAAGACACGGTAGGCCTCGTCTTCCGAGATCTTCGTCGGGGAAACGATCGTCACATTGCCCTGCACAGACTTATCGACAACGAAGTTTTTACCCGTCAATTCACTTATATATTTTATAAACACCCGGATATCGACATTGTCGAAATCAATGGTGATAAACCGCTGGTGGACATTTTCGCCAGGTGGCTGATCAACTTCGGCCGTTCCCTCAACCCCATAAACCGGTACGTTTGTCAGACCGATGAAGACGATGAAGACGAGCAGTATCTGGAAGAGTATTCGATTCATAACGGTTTTGATTTATTGTGAAGGTTGTCCCGGAATAGGGGTATACGTTCTCCGATTCGGTCGGATTATCCTGGGGCGCCCTCCGGGAGGAGGTGATTGCGAGGCCTCGAGATCCTGCGGCTGCGGCGCGACTGTCCGGCCTCCCCCGCCCGGTAACGTCTGCCCCTGTCGCGCCGCAGGAGAAGCCGCTGCTGGAGGTGGTATCGACGGTGTATATTTGGCGGCCTCGGTCATATCAAGGACTTCATCCCTGCCGTTGGAGGTCAAGACAATTTTTTTTCTCAGAATCTCTTTGACCACCGCCCCCTGCACTACGTCACCCTGCTGATATATATCCTGGTTCTTCGTATCTTTTTCCAGGACAATCGCCCTGCTCTCCTCGCCGCTGCTGACGATGGTCCCCATCAGAACCAGCGACAGAGAGGTCGGCTGCAGATCCGCAGCCGACTGGTTCCCGGCTGATTTCGTTGCAGCGGCGGAAGGCGGCGGCCCAAAGAGATTGCGTTGAAGGACCTTGCGCACATTTTCCTCGGCGGTGCGTTGCGTCGCCGACGATTCCACCTGTTTCCGCACCGGCACCTGGGCAACAACCGCGGTTTTTGCGACCGGGGCTCGCAGTTTCTTCTCAACCACCGTATACAATCCCTCAACCGCCAACACACAGGCGAGGGTGATCAGCAACAGAGAAAGAAAGGTTGAGATCCGGATTTTCATGGTGCTGAACCTCAGTAACCAAACTGGAATGCCGGCGTCTGTAAATTTCCGGCAATCTGAAAGGGAATCGTCGTTTTTTTAAATTGCTTCTGTAAAAATATCAGTTCATTACGAACAGTAATATTTTCTCGCATATACGCTGCCTGCAGGGCAAAATCTCCCTTGGCGCTCACATTACTGAGGTACCAGGGGGTGATCATCTGTACCATGCCGGTGAAATCAGCAGTCATTTCATTGCCATTGGCCTTCCCTTTGGTGATCTGCAACCGGCGCTTATCATACTGGATATGCATCTCGACCTGCTGCAGATCAATCTCCTTCATGGCGAGAACCGGTTGCATCAGCGCGATTCCGCCTTCCCGCAGCTTCACTTTACCGACCGCTTTTCCCTCAAGATACTGATTGACGACGGCCGAATAGGTTCCGGTGTAATCAAGTCGACCCGAGATCTTTCGTTGCAGTGTATCGTGCACCGGTTGTATCGCCGACAGGTCGACATTCCGTATCGTCAACGGGTCCAGGGAAAAGTCATTATTGCCCTGTCCGGTCTGCAACACCCCGTCGAAATGGCCGGCATAGCCCTGCCCGCTGACAACGAATGTCCCACCGAAATCTCGCCATCGGGAAGACAGCTTGAGCGAGTTCAGCTCGAACAGCGGTGTGTTCTCCCCGTTCGGCAATGAAAATTTAACCGTATCAAAGCGGAGATTGAACGGGAATGCATAGGTGATTTTTCCTATCGTGCACTTTGTGCCATTGAACAAACCCTCAGCCTTCCTGGTGCAATACTCTTTAAACTCCTGCGCTGGAAAGCGGACATACAGCAACACCGCAGTCAGCACAAGCGCATAGCTGCAATAGAAGAACCATCGAAGACTCGCCGCCGATCCTGTTCTCATGCCCCAGCCTTTTCGGTATAGGTGACAATCTGCATGGTCACGTCGATATATCCTTTGGTCTTGCCGTTTTCCTGAATCGCAAGGCGTCGAAGACTGACAACATTTTCAGTCGATTCAACGAGCTTGAGGAAGTTTACCAGCCCTTCGAGCGTTGTCCCCTGCAATTTCAACTCAACCAGCGATTCCTGCAGAGAACCTTCACCGGTTGCGACCGAAGGCTTCATGTACTGGATGGTATCCTTGATTTTTGCCTGATCCGCCATCCTGTCCACATACGTAAAAAGAGCGAAATCACGGGATCTTTTTGCCAAACGGTCTCTGATTCCTCCTTCCCGTTTTTTAATCAGCAGATAGTCTTGACGTAATTTCTGTATCTGTTCCAGATCCTTCTGCCGTTGCTGAACGGAATGCTGCAGCCGGGCACGGGCGTCAACGTAAGGGGAAAGAAGGAGTTGATAGACCAGAAAGAGCAGTAGAAAGATCGACACGCCCAGCAACAGAATTCTCTGCCGGTACTCCAGTTCGTCGAATCCGCTTTTCTCGCGGAGAGTCTGCAGGTTCAGATATGACGGGAGTGTTCTCATTCTGTTACTGCCTCAGTACGAGTTTGATTTCAAAATCAATGGTCCCGCTTTTCACCGATGAATTGGCAGAACTGATTTCCACCTTCGAAAAATATGGGGATTTTTCCAATTCCTTTTGAATCGAATCGACGATGTTGAACGTTGCCGTCGTTCCCTTGAGGCGGACATCATTCTGATCGGCGGTCAATTTGACGATCTGCACCTGCAACGCAGGTGGAATTCGAGCCGATATCTCGGCCAGAAGATCGAGCGATCCCAGGCCGCCGCTGGTTGTCCCTCCCGCCATGTACGCTTTTTTGGCCTCATCGATCCGGACCTGTATCTGCTGCACCGGATTGACAATCCGCTTCACATCCGGCAAGGTCTGGGTGAAGATTTCACGTACCTGGGAGTCCAAAGCCCGTTCTTTTTCCTTCAACCGGGCGTGATCGCGCCAGAGCAGGGCGACGATCAGCAGCGCCAGCACGGCCAGCGGTATGGCGGCAAGCCGTGTATATCGCCGCAGCACCTGGGACGATCCTCTCTTTCTGAACGCATCCTTGCGAAAATTGAACTCCCGACCCGGTTTTGCCGGCGCCAGGGCGAGGGCCAGGGCCCGGTGCATCACCCCCTGGGGCCGGCAGGAGACCGCTGCATCTGCAACTTTCAGCAGCGGTGAGGCCAGCAGATCGCAACTGTTGACCTCACATCGCAAGGAGGCTCGCAGCGCTTCCGCCAACCCGGGATAGGCGACAAGCGGACCGGCGAGGTACAGCGGCAGATCCTGGCCCCGCATGCCGATCCTGGCCGCCTGGATTGCCTGCCGGACCGTTCGGCCAAATGCGGCGAATACGGGCGGGAGGTTCTCAGGGTGGAGTACGGAGATCCCGAGGCCGTCTTCCTTCAATCCGAAACCAGCCTGGAGCGCGGTATCAAAGACCAGCGGCCGCATGACGGCGATCTTCCCGGCCAGTATCACGACCAGCACCGCCCGGCGGAATCCGACATCGAGGTAACAGTAATCTTCCGGGACCTCGGCAAGACCGCTGATCGCGGTTGCGCCGAATGTACCGCTGATGCCGATAATCTCCGGGTCGCACGACTGGCCCTGCAGAAACTGGAGTTGCCCGGCAAGGTAGACTTTCTCGGCCATTGCCGTGATTATCCCCGCCTCCCGCTCTTTTCTGCTCGCAAACAGATAGTCAAACACCATCCTGTCCATTTCGACAGGAGCGTTTTCGACGAGTTCTCCCGGCAGGATCTTGTTGATCTTGCGGGCATCGGTGAAAGGGAAATTGAAGTTGCGGTAGTAAAAATGTTCCGCTCCCAGGGCGACCCGACATTCCCCTTCGGTGTATCCGACCCGGGCGATCACCTCGGTGACCGCCGTTTCGACCGACTGGAGACCGACATCGGCACTGCTGCAGGCCGCAACCACAAGGGACTTGGCTTCCTGCCGCACCAGCACGCCGGTAACGAGATCATCGTGAATATCAAGGGCAAAAACCGTATGCGCCATCAGTTCACTCTACCCTTCGGTTCAATTCAGTAATTTTTCCCTGCTGGGCCCGGCGGAGCACCGTTGTAACCTTTCGTTTCATCGTATCAAATTTCCCCTCCGCCACAATGGAAAAATAACTGCTCGCCGTGGTTGTCAGTGTCGTATCAATTACCACATCCCCAGGCCAGGAGGGTACATTCAGATACCATGCGGCCTCTGCCAGCAGCTCCTGATTTTCCTTCTGCCGCCGGAATTCGTCCAGACCTGCGGCCAGTTCCACGGTTATCTGTGGATTTATCGCCCGGATCACCTCCGGCGGTGCCGTGTTGAGGTTGATCTTGCCGTCATCGCCGTAGACCGTCACAAAATCCTGCAGAGCTTTTTTGCCGTCATCGCCGTAGAGCAGGGCAGGAGTAATGCCCTTGACCAGCAGAAGATCCTCGATAAAATGCACCGGACCGTTCTGACAGGCATATCCGGGGGAAAGGAGCTGGTAGTAGCTGCTCTCCGCCCCGAACTCCGTCTCCAAGTCATCGGTATCGAGCCAGTCGACGAGAGAATCGACGATCCCCCTCGCCTCAACCTCGTCCTCCACAGTAAAATCTCCTGATATGAGCAGGTTGATCAATATTTCCCTGGTGCCGGCACCGATCGCGCCACTGGCGATGAGGCTGTTGATCTGGACCTTGCCCGACAGATCGACCACCGACAGCCTCAACCCCCCCTGGTCGAACAGGCCGGAAAAGTCGACCTGTTCAAGCGTCGCCCAGCTATCGAGGAACGTGTCGGAAGAATCGCCCTTCCCATCCTCCGCCAGCAGAGCGGCGGCGATGGCGACCCCGGAGCGGGCAATCGCTCCGAGCTGTTCGCCACTTTTCAGATTGGCGGCCGCCAGGTGATGCTGCCGCATAAACCTGGCGAACTCAAAGGTCACCACAATCAGCAGACTGATGATGATGATCGTGAGGAGCAGGGCCATGCCCCGGTCGTTGCCCAGGAGAGTTGTCCGTCGTCCCCGGATCACGGCGTATCGGCCCTGTGTGGTAAAGGAAGAGCGACTGCGGTCGCGAAAACGGTTTGCTCTTCAGCCTCGGCCGAAGTCGCAAAGCGCAGGGTCAGTCGGACCATCGCCGGAAAATTTCCGGTCCGCGTTCCGCCCTCCTGAACCATGGCCCCCTCACGGCTGTTCCATTCCTCATGTTCATCTCCCTGATCGTCAATATAGCTGTACTCGATTTCAGCTAGACGATCACAGAGCGGAAATCCTTTCTCCTCGTCAATCATTGGCCCGTTTCCCGGTCGCACAGGCACATCGAGGCGATACAGTCGCAACAGGCCGCTCTCTTCGTCCACCTCGGTCGCATACCGGATCATCGCATAGCCTGCTGCCGGCCCGGTCTTGGTGAACACCAGATGCGCGGCGGAGGTAAAGGTCAACTGGTCGGCGCGCCCGGTTTCTCCATCATTTCTTTCTCCCTGCAGCGAACCGCCATCCCCGAGGTACACCGATTCCAGATCGCCGGCCATGCGCTCCAGGGCGATGCGCGCCATGTCGCTGAATTCCGCCACGGACTTTGTGCTGTCCGTCACCCGGAACGTCGACCTGTAGGCACCATACACCGAGGAGATGACGATAGCGAAGATGAATATCGCCATCAGCAACTCCAGCAGAGTGAAGCCGTCCTGTCTCGTCTGTTGCGGCCGAAGGTTCAGCGGTTGATCTCCTTGCTGATATAGCATCTGAGTGTGTAGCTGAGACCGGCGTTTTCCCATGAAACGGTCAGGTCAACCCGTTGCAGAGGTTGTTCCGGATCCGCTGATGCGGGCAGAATCTCCGACAGATCGGCATCCTGGACCTCAATCTTCCAGGCAAAACCGGGAAAATCGTCGCCGAAATCACCGTCTCCGTCTTCGACAGGGGCTACGCCGCTCTCGTATTCGGCCAGCTTGGCCTTCGCCAGGGTGGCGGCACGGATATTGAACTGGGCTTCGGCTGCGAGGGCCAGGCTTTGCGCCTGGGAGCCGAAGATGGCGGAAAGGCTGATCGCCAGGATCGCGATGGCGATCAGGACTTCAAGAAGAGTAAACCCCTGTTGTTTTGAGGGGAAGAGAGGGGAAACCGGTATCGTCGCAGGAGGGTTCACGCAGTTACCGTATCACTCCATCTCCACATAGCCGTCAGTGATCCGGACATTCCCGAGAAAAGGGGAGAACAGCATGCTCAGGACCTCGTCGTCGTCATTTTCCAGGTGGATCATGGTCTCGTCGATATATCCCTGTCGACTGACCCAGAGCAGCGGCTGGCCTTCATCCATCATGCCCCCGGATCTGGTCCAGATATCGACGATCCGGACGGGTTGCGGCACGTACAGCGCCTCCGCCTCCACCTCATCCGGCTCTTCCATTTCGATTGCCGACTCCTGGCGAAACCAGATGCGGTTTTCCGCCAGATCGAAGGTGATGATGTAGGCCTGCTGGTCCCGCACCGCTTTTTCCCGCACCGCCTTGATCAACCCGATGACCTGCCGGGAAGAGGTCTTGAGCGGATCGGTCAGCAGCGAATTCTTCAGAGTCGGCGCCGCCACCGCCAGCATGACGGAGATCAGGGCGCAGACCACCAGCAATTCAAAGAGCGTGAAGCCAGACTCGCCGCATCCTTCCCGCACCTGCCGGGAACCGACAGCCCTGGTCTCCCCCCGCTGGTCCACCGGCACCGGTTACTCTATCTCCCAGTTGTTGATGTCGGCGCTGTCGCCTTCACCTTCCGCCTCCCCGTCGATGCCATAGGAACTGAGGTCGAAATCGCCATGCACCCCGGGACTGAGGTAGACGAAATCGTTGCCCCACGGGTCCTTCGGCACCTTGCTCTTTTCGAGATAGCCGCCGTCGCGCCATTTCGGCGGCAGTATCCCGGCGGCCGGCGGTTCAACCAGGGCCTGCAGCCCCTGTTCCGTCGACGGATACAGGCCGTTGTCGAGTTTGTAGAGGTTGAGGGCGGTTTCAATTCCCTGAATCTGCAGCGCCGCCTTGGTTCTCTTGGCTTCCTCCGGGTGGCCCATGATTTTCGGGCCGACATAGCCGGCAAGAATACCGATGATGACGAGAACCACCAGCAATTCTATCAGGGTAAATCCAGCCTCAACAGAACGACGCTTCAGCCCCTGCAGCGAGCGCGCGGTATATCGATCGATCATAGTGTATTTCTTGCTTTTGCGTTTGATTTGAAGGAGTACACCGCTGCGCCGCCAACCAGCGCGGCCAGCAGCAGCAGGGTGATTTTCACCCAGACGGCAAATTCCAGCATCAGATAGCTGAAGGCAACCCAGGGCCACAGGCCCACCCTGACGACCTGTTTCAGAACGGCATTGCGTTCGATGACCTCGGCAATCTTTGGTGAAAAACGGTAATACCGGTCGATAAAGGCCTGTCCCAGGGCATTGCCGCGCAGATACCGGTCGCGGAAATTGCGCAGCACGACCACATGCGCATCAAGCACCGAACCGTAGGCGGCAGTGGCGATGAAACAGGCGTCGCTGGTTTCGAACGACAGCTCGTTGCCGTAAATGACCGTCTCGTCGGAAAGCACCGCATAGGCCCTGACATAATATCTTGTATTCGGGGTGATTTCGACAATATTGCTGCCGAACGTTCCCACTCCCGATCCGTCGCTGGTCTGACCGTACAGCACCGTCTTGTAATTAAAGGAACTGTCGTTGGTGGTCGCCGGCAGTATGACCGGGTCGGTCGAATCGGCCGTGTCGGTCGTATCAGTCGTATCGGCCGGCCTGTACACCGGATGCCGCGCCGTACCATAGCACACCCCTCGGGTCGTTACCGTCGGAACGGTTATTTCCGAACTATCTGCAACTTTGGCTATCGCCCCGCCCGACATCGCGTTGTTGCGGCCGATATCGAAGATCGGGGTCGTGGAGATGTGATAATAGGTCGAAGAGACTCCACCGGCAGCCAAGGCTGTCGATTCGGCCAGAGCCGACATCGCCGCCACACTGTATTGCAGCAGGACGAAATCGTTGTCGTCGCCGTTGCTGGAATAACCGGCGGCAAGAACCCTGCCGTCCGGCAGCACGGCGAGGGCCCGGCCCACGTCGTCATACAAGGAAACCGCATCGGCGATAAAGGTGGCGATCGCGGCATCGGCGGCGGCTGCCGTCGTCGTCACGTCCGTGGCCGCCGACGGAGTGCTCCCTTCCCCAGCCGTCTCAGTCTGACTCGTGACCGCAGTGTTCGCGAATGAGGCGACAAGATCCGTATCCGCAGGTGCCCCGGTTGTCTCCGTCGCCGTCTCGGTTGCTCCCGCCGATGAACCCTCCGCTGCCGATTGTTCAACCCCGTAGCGGAGCAGGATGATATCCTTGCCTTTCATCGTTTGGCTATAACCGGTCACCACGATGGCGCCATCGTTCTGTACCGCCACCCCGTAACCGACGCTGTCGTAGCCCAGATCGCTGCGGACTATCCCGGCGGTGCCGAAACTGTTGTCAAGCTGTCCATTGGTCAAAAATCGCCCCAGGATGATCTCGCGATATTCGCTGTTATCGTAGGTGCCGACAACGACCAGCCGGCCGTCCGCCTGGGCGGCCATGTCATAGAGTATCGCCTCCCCTTCCGTGTCGGTGATCCGGACTTCGCCTTTGACGCCGAACGATTCATCGATCGCCCCATCGGCTTGAAGCCGGACAAGACTGAGGCCGGCGACTTCTTCCGGTTTACTGTAGCCGGCAATCAGGATCGTGTTATCGCTCTGCACCACCAGAGAATGGGCGGCAGTCTCATACTCGCGGTCGAGCAACACGACACCGTCCGTGCCGAAGGTCGTGTCCCGCTTTCCATCCTGCTTCACCCGGGCGATCATGGCCTGCTGGCCGTTGCTGCCGCCGGCCGTCCCCGCCACCAGGATATCGCCATCGAGCGTGAGTTGGAGATCATAGGCTACCCCGGATTTATCATCCAGCGGCAGGACGAGTATGCCGCCCGTGCCGAAAGCAGGGTCCAATGCGCCGTTTTCGTTGAGGCGGGCCAGGAAAACCGCCGAGCTTGCCGCATTGGCGCCATTGTCGGCGGTGCCGGCGATGACGATCCTGCCGTCCTCCTGGACGACAATGGCCCGGGCCATGGCATTGCCGCCGCCGACGTTGAAGGTGGTATAGCCGGTGGTTTGAAACGAGGTGTCGAGTTTGCCGTCCTGGTGATACCGGGCCACCGCTACATCCTTCACCACCGAATTGGTGCTGAAGCCGGCGAGCAGGATCTTCCCGTCCGCCTGGACGGCGAGGGCCAGGGCCTCGTCGTCATCAATCCCGAAGTCGGTGACGACTACGCCTTGTTCCCCGAAGGCGGGATCGAGATTGCCCCCGGCATGAACGGATACGACCGACAGCAGAATCGTCACCACCAGCAGCATGATTATCCGGAACTCAGTTTTGATTTCGCACATATTCATCCCACCTTCGCGTTCAGCATTGGAAAACGTTCTGATATCGCCATCGAACACCCAAGTAGCTCAATGGATGATAACAAAAATTTCCCTTTCCAGGCAAGGACGTTGAAGACCTTTTATCGGCCAGGGTTCGCGGGATGACTGGCCGATACCGCCAAAGGCCTGTGGCGGGCACCGCTTACGTCAGAATAAATACTCGATAACAAACAAATTATTTTGATTAACAGGGACCAGCAATCACATCCGGATCGGAGGCGAAGAAAACCAAAAACCCTCCACAGACGAACAGGTTCACCAGGATGTTTCCGGGAGAACCTGTCTTCGCTCGAGGGCCGGTCCTCGGGCACTTCGTTGAAACACCGCCGCAGTCGCCGCTCTCTGGCAGAGGCACCCCTGCCGATCACCGGTTTTCCGCTATTTATCCCTCTTCCGGTAGCGCCCCCCTTCTTCTCCATCAGGAAAAATTGTGACAGGTTGCACATTCGAACCCTTTGTCGAGGTGTTTTTTATGGCTACTGGAACCGCTCCACGATTTGCTGTCATGACAGCTGCTGCAGAGCACATTCCGGGACTGCACCAGGCCGGTAGGCGCCGGCGTATGGCAGCTGGTGCAGGAGATGTCACGGCTCCGATGGGTTTGATGCATGGTTTCGAACGGCTGGCTCTTGCTTTCATGGCAGAGGGTACACGAACTCACCTGGGCCGGCAGCTGGTGGTAGCCGAGGGCGGCGAACGGGATCATGCCCTTGCCGTCGGCCGTGGCCCCGGAACCATCGTGGCACGAGGTGCAGGACGGGGCCTTGCTCTTCGGCTCGACGCCGTGGGTGATGAGCATCTCGGCATCGGCCTCGACCAGCTTGTAACTCCCGGTCATGCCCTGCTCTTTCATGCCCTCCTGGACGGCGGCATCGAAATTGCCGGTCATGAACATCCACATGATGGCCGGCGGGATGATCTTGCCGCTCTCATGCAGCGGCATGATCGTGAAATGGCGCTTGATCGGCACGATCTTCGATTTGCCGTCGAACGGCGCGCCATTGGCCCTGGCCATCGGATAGATGCCCTGGGCGTCGGGGGTGATGGTCTCGCCGACATTGTAGACACTCGAGGTGCCGTCAAACCACACGTATTCCGGTTTGACATAGGCCTGCCTGACCTCTTCGCCGATAAAACCGCCCTGCCCCGAGCAGAAGGCGGGATTCCAGACCGGGGTCCTCCAGTCGCGGGACATCTCCGTCGCCCCGCCCTTGGCGTATGTCGTGATATGACAGGTCTGGCAGCTGACCTGGCCTTGGGCATGCCGGTTCAGGGTGGTGTTGGAGTGCGGCGCCGCGGTGTGGCACGACTGGCAGGTGGGGTTCGGGGCCTCGGTCGCCCGCAGATCGATGCCGCGGCCGCCGATCTTGTGGTTGGCCGACGCATGGCAGCTGGCGCAGGTCAGGTTGGCGCCGGCCTTGGCAAGATGAACATCCTGGTCGATCGTGGCGTCCGTGGAATTGAGCCCCATGTCGCCGCGCTTGGTCCAGTCGCCGCCGCCGGCGGTGGCGTGACAGCGCAGACAGGACTGGTTGGTCGGCAGATGGACCGTCCGGGCGAGGTTGACCATGGTTGTGCCCGCCGGCATCTTGGTGAAGTCGGGCGCGGTGGTGTAGTTGCCCTGGGCGTCCTGTTTGCCGAAGAGATAGGTCTTGAGCTGGCCCAGAACATTGGTGACCGTGACCGCATTGCCTGGGTCTGCCACGGTCGTGCGCTGGTAGGTATCGCTGTGACACATCAGACAGTCGACATCGGCGGCCTCCGGCGGATGCGGGGCGTTGCCGTCGGCGCGGACATGGCAGGAGTAACAGGCCCCTTTCGAAGACACCGCGTAGGTGCAGAAGGTGTTGATGCCGCCGACGCCCTTGCCGAGTTGTTCGCCGTTGGTATTGGTCAGATCCGAGGTCGGACCGGCCCATTGCATGTGCAGGCTGTCGAGCATGTCATCCGCTTCCTCCTGGTGACAGGTGATGCAGGTCGCCGGCCCATTGTAGGCGGTGATGGTGTTATGGGCCGGGATCGGTCCATCCACCAGTCCGCCGCCGGGCGAAGGGCTGCCGGTACCCGGAGGTGGCTCGGTGCCGACATCGGCTGACTCTTTGACAACAAAATCGACACTCTGCCTGACCTTGCCCGATCGGTCCTGGAGGATGCAGGTATACTTCCAGTTTCCCGCCGGCTCGTTGGCCGGGATGGTGTACTTGAAGTCGGCGGTCAGGCCATCGATGGTCATTTTCCGTCTCGTCACCTCTGTGCTGCCTGACTGTCGCTGCGGATTAGTGATGATAATCCGGGCCGAACTCAGTGGCGCACGCCAACTGCCGACACCGGTACATTCGAACTGTACCGACTGGCCGAGCGTCGCCAGCGCAGGAAACGTTGACATCTCTATGGACCTGTCGGCAGCGAAACAGCTGCTGCCCACCAGGACGCACAGGGATGCCATGACTAAGGTTGTGTTTTTCATTGATCCTCCCGTGATCGTTGTCGACTGAAGCCAAAGGGGCAGGCGCGCCAATGACCCTGCACAATCTGGACACTGGGCTCACATCTGCAAGAAAGGTGCCACAACGTAGCACTCATCCGCCGAAGGCGGCCGACTACCCATTTAATATTCTGTAAAGTCATTGTGATACACGACTATTACTACAGATATCGACCGCGTCACTTTTACGGAAAAATCCGATTGTATATTTTTTACTTTATTATCAACATGTTTACCGACCATAGCAAACAATTGCCCAGGTTTGATCCGGTGTGAATTTAAGATGTTAAGTATTTAATGTTTTTCTGTTGCTGGTCGACAGCTCCGGCATATCAAAATCTGATTACCACTGAAACTCAGCCTCGACAGATTTATCCGTGATGGGACACTATCTGTCCTACCAACCATGGTAAGGTACTCTCTCAGAACAACCACAAGAGGAGCATGCCATGGCAAAAAACAAAATCCAGTTCCAAAAAGGGT